>CP047152.1:687500-1962913 GCA_041879295.1 Pseudomonas putida
GTGGTTCTGTATGGAAGGGCCATCGCTCAACGGATAAAAGGTACTCCGGGGATAACAGGCTGATACCGCCCAAGAGTTCATATCGACGGCGGTGTTTGGCACCTCGATGTCGGCTCATCACATCCTGGGGCTGAAGCCGGTCCCAAGGGTATGGCTGTTCGCCATTTAAAGTGGTACGCGAGCTGGGTTTAGAACGTCGTGAGACAGTTCGGTCCCTATCTGCCGTGGACGTTTGAGATTTGAGAGGGGCTGCTCCTAGTACGAGAGGACCGGAGTGGACGAACCTCTGGTGTTCCGGTTGTCACGCCAGTGGCATTGCCGGGTAGCTATGTTCGGAAGAGATAACCGCTGAAAGCATCTAAGCGGGAAACTTGCCTCAAGATGAGATCTCACTGGGATCTTGAATCCCCTAAAGGGCCGTCGAAGACTACGACGTTGATAGGTTGGGTGTGTAAGCGCTGTGAGGCGTTGAGCTAACCAATACTAATTGCCCGTGAGGCTTGACCATATAACACCCAAGCAATTTGCTGACGCAGATTGTGGTGGTGAAGACGAAAGACCCGAAAATTCGTAAGACCACAAATATCGCATATCCGGATTCGCTGGGCTGTCCATCTGGACATTCTGGCTACAGAATTTCTTGACGACCATAGAGCATTGGAACCACCTGATCCCATCCCGAACTCAGTAGTGAAACGATGCATCGCCGATGGTAGTGTGGGGTTTCCCCATGTGAGAGTAGGTCATCGTCAAGATTCATTTCGCAAAACCCCTATCTGCGCATGCAGGTAGGGGTTTTGTCTTTGTGGGCAAAAAAGCCAGGGCTTGTTTGAATCACTGTGGGCATGCCGTGAAGCAGGCAACTCGGTGGAGGACACCGGCTTCGCCGGTGATCGCGGGTAAACCCGCTCCTACAGAGAATGGTGCAGCGGCAGGCAGGGGCGTATACCCTCCAGGCCAACGTCGCCTCCCACAATTCGAGCCAGAACACTAGAATAGCCCCACGCACCTATTCAGAAGCGCTATATGTCCAATTCTGTCGAACCTGAAACCCTGGCACAGTTGCCGTTGGACGAGCTTGTCGCCTGCCATGAATGCGACCTGCTGCTACGCAAGCCCGTGCTGCAGCATGATGAAAAAGCCCAATGCCCGCGCTGCGGCTACGAGCTCTATGCCCACCGGCACAATGTGGTCAATCGCAGCCTGGCCTTGGTGCTGGCGGCCCTTTTGCTGTTCGTGCCGGCCAATTTCCTGCCGATCATGCAGTTGCACCTGCTTGGTCAGACTTCAGACGATACGGTCTGGAGTGGCGTGCTAGGCCTGTACAACTCGGGAATGCGCGGTGTTGCCGTGGTGGTCTTGCTCTGTAGCATGGTCATTCCACTGGCGAAACTGCTCTGTCAGCTGGTCGTCCTGTTGAGCATCCGCCTGAACTTCGGGCGTGACTACGGCCTGGTCTTCTACCGTATCTATCACCACCTACGTGACTGGGGCATGCTCGAGGTCTATTTCATGGGGGTGCTGGTGGCCATCGTAAAGCTGGTGGATCTGGCCGAGCTGACCGTGGGCCTTGGGCTGTTCTGTTTCATCAGTCTGTTATTGATCCAGGTATGGCTCGAGGTGGTGATGTCGCCCCACCAGATCTGGAGTGCGTTATCGGGGGAGGACCTGCATGCGGGCGATTGACGCAGGCATTCTTGTCTGCAATGAGTGTCACGAACTGAACAGGCAAGAGGCTGACAGTACTTCGCAAACCTGCACACGCTGCGGCGCTATCGTGCATGCACGCCGGCCGAACAGTATCGTGCGTACCTGGGCGTTGCTGATTGCGGCGTCGATCCTCTACATCCCAGCCAACATATTGCCGATCATGACCGTGAGTACCCTCGGTCAGGGCAGCCCGGACACCATCATGTCCGGGGTCATCACCCTGCTCAAACACGGCATGGTGCCCATTGCGGCTGTAGTGTTCATTGCCAGTATCCTTGTCCCCACGTTCAAGCTGGTGGGCATCGGCTTGCTGTTGTATTCCGTTCAGCGGCGGCAACCGCTTTCAGCCCGGCAGCGGATACTGATGTACCGCTTCATCGAATTCATTGGGCGCTGGTCCATGCTGGATATCTTCGTCATTGCCATCTTGGTGGCAGTGGTGAATTTTGGCCGAATAGCCAGTGTCGAAGCCAACCTGGGCGCTGTCGCCTTCGCAACTGTGGTGATCCTGACAATGCTTGCCGCTTTAACTTTCGATCCCCGACTGATTTGGGATAACACGGAGTCGGATGACGACCATGAGTGACCTGCCAACGGCTAAAACCCGCCCAGCCTCGAACTGGTCGGCCATCTGGATCCTGCCTTTGATTGCGCTGATGATCGGTGGCTGGCTCGCGTGGCAGGCCTACCGCGACGCTGGCGTGGAAATTGAAGTCCGCTTCGAGTCGGGAGAGGGTATCGTCGCCAACAAGACCGAGGTCATCTACAAGGGCATGCCGGTTGGCAAGGTGAAAAGCCTGGTGCTCGACGCCAAGGGCGACACGCAGGGGGTGATCGCTACCATCGAGATGAACAAGGCCGCCGAGCCCCATCTGAACAAAGGCACGCGTTTCTGGCTGGTGAAGCCGAGCGTCAGCCTGGCCGGTATATCCGGCCTTGAAACACTGGTGTCGGGTAACTACATCGCTGTTAGCCCGGGGGAGGGGGAACGTACCAAACGCTTTGTGGCATTGAAGGTGGCACCACCGCTCTCGGACTCTGAGCCAGGCCTGCACCTGACCCTGAAGGCCGACAGGCTGGGCTCGCTCAACCGTGACAGCCCGGTGTTCTACAAGCAGATTCAGGTTGGCCGGGTGAAAAGCTACCGCCTGTCCGAGGACCAGAGCACAGTAGAGGTAAAAGTCTTCATCGAGCCGGCTTACGCCAGCCTGGTGCGCAAGCACACACGTTTCTGGAACGCCAGCGGTGTCAGCATCGATGCTTCGCTTTCGGGTGTGAAGGTGCGCAGTGAGTCGTTGTCGAGCATTGTGGCGGGTGGTATCGCTTTCGCCACGCCGGAGTACCGCAAGGACAGCCCGCCCACCGATCCGAGCCTGCCGTTCCGCCTGTACGAGGACTTCGATGCCGCCCAGGCGGGTATCCGGGTAAAAGTGAAGCTGAGCGATTATGAAGGCCTGCAGGCGGGTCGCACGCCGGTCATGTACAAGGGCATCCAGGTGGGCTCGCTGAAAGCCCTGAAGATGGAAGACAACCTGGCCAGCGCTTCGGCCGAGCTGACACTCGACCCACTGACCGAGGACTACCTGGTAGACGGGACCCAGTTCTGGGTAGTCAAGCCGTCGATTTCCCTGGCGGGAATCACTGGCCTGGAAGCGCTGGTCAAAGGTAACTACATCGCCATTCGTCCCGGTGAGAAGGGCGCACGGCCAGAGCGTGAGTTCGAGGCGCGTGCCAAGGCGCCGCCACTCGACCTCAAGGCGCCGGGCCTGCACATGGTGTTGTTCGCCGACACCTTGGGTTCGCTGGAAGTCGGCAGCCCGGTGATGTACCGCCAGGTGAAGGTGGGCAGCGTGCAGAGCTATCAGTTCGCTCGTAACAGTAATCGAATCCTGATCGGTGTGCATATCGAGAAGGAGTACGAGAAACTGGTCAATGGTTCGTCCCGCTTCTGGAATGTCAGTGGGATCACCCTGACCGGCGGCCTGTCGGGTATCAAGATCAAGAGTGAATCGCTGCAAACACTGATGGCCGGCGGTATTGCCTTCGATACGCCACGACCCGATGTACCGCTGAAGCGGCACATTCCACGCTTCCGTCTGCATGACAGTCAGGAAGCGGTAAACCGTGCGGGTACGTTGATCACCATCCGTGTAGAGCGTGCCGATGGCTTGAAACCGGGCACGGCCATCCGCTTCCGCGGCCTGGATGTGGGCAGTATCGAGAGCGTTGACCTCACCGATGACCTGCAGGCGGTACTGCTGCGGGCGCGTATTACCGAAGCGGCGGATCGTATTGCACGTGCCGGTACGCAGTTCTGGGTGGTCAAACCGGCGCTGGGCCTGGTGCGCACTGAAAACCTCGATACCCTGATTGGTGGGCAGTACCTGGAGGTGCAGCCAGCAGCCAAGGACCGTGGGCCACAGCGCGATTTCATCGCTTTGGCCGATGCCCCACAGGTCGCAGGGCCAGAGGTCGGCCTGCCATTGACGCTCAGTGCGCCACGCCGCGGCTCGATCAAGCCGGGCGTGCCGGTTACCTATCGTGAGGTCAAGGTGGGCAAGGTGACAGGCTTCGAGCTGGGCCAGAACGCTGATCGCGTGCTGATTCATATCCTCATCGAGCCGCGCTATGCCGCCTTGGTGCGCAGTGGTAGCCGCTTCTGGAACAGCAGTGGTTTCGGTTTCGACTGGGGGCTGTTCAAGGGCGCTACAGTGCGTACCGAGTCGGTGGAAACCCTGATTGATGGCGGTATCGCCTTCGCAACGCCAGATGGCGAGCAGATGGGTAACCCGGCACGGCCGCGGCAGACCTTTGCCTTGTTCGACAAGGCCGAGGATGAATGGCTGCAATGGGCGCCGAAGATTCAGATAGCCAAGTGATGCAAGGGTAGGGCCGCCTGGCGCGGCCCCTGCTTTGTGGCGCTGCCCAAAGCATATCGGTCATCATGTGCAGGTTGCAGCAACGCGCATCGGTGACGGTGTATAAATCGCAGGCAACAAAAAACCGACCCTAGGGTCGGTTTTTCGACTAGCGCGTCGCTTAGGCAGCTGCAGCTTCTTTCAGCGCCTTGATGTGGCCATTCAGACGGCCTTTGTGACGAGCAGCCTTGTTCTTGTGGATGATACCCTTGTCGGCCATACGGTCGATTACAGGTACAGCCAGAACGTAAGCGGCTTGCGCTTTTTCGGCGTCTTTTGCGTCGATGGCTTTAACTACATTCTTGATGTAGGTGCGGACCATGGAACGCAGGCTGGCGTTGTGGCTGCGACGCTTCTCAGCCTGTTTTGCACGTTTCTTGGCGGAAGGTGTGTTGGCCACCGTCGAGCTCCTCGAAAGACTTTAGGTAAATAGCAAACAAAATAGGCCGCGAATCATGCCGATCAGTCGAGCGGATGTCAAGGCCACCTGCAAGGTTCCGCCGAGCGGTGCGCCAACAAGCGGGAAAGATTCCTTTCTGCTGCGCGACCTGTACACTCGGGAATTTTTGGCTCCCCTGCGAAGGCGCGGGAGTATCGCACATTCGGACGCTGTCTGGCAGCGTCCTCTGTCATTGGCGTGAATCTTTTCGATGAACCTGCTCAAATCCCTGGCTGCAGTAAGCTCGATCACCATGATTTCGCGGGTGCTTGGCTTTGTACGCGACACCATCCTGGCCCGTATTTTTGGTGCTGGTGTCGCTACCGACGCCTTCTTCATCGCGTTCAAGCTGCCCAACCTGTTGCGGCGCATTTTTGCCGAGGGTGCATTCTCCCAGGCCTTCGTGCCGATTCTGGCCGAGTACAAGACCCAGCAAGGCGAGGAGGCGACACGCACTTTCATCGCCTATATCAGTGGCCTTCTGACCCTGGTGCTGGCCCTGGTGACCGCCATCGGCATCCTCGCTGCACCCTGGGTGGTGTGGGCGACGGCCCCAGGTTTTGTCGACAGCACCGAAAAATACGAGCTGACCACCGCCCTGTTGCGGGTGACGTTTCCTTATATATTCCTGATCTCGCTGTCTTCCCTGGCCGGCGCGATCCTCAATACCTGGAACCGCTTTTCGGTGCCGGCCTTCACGCCCACCCTGCTGAACGTGGCGATGATCGCCTTCGCCGTGTTGCTGACACCGTATTTCAACCCGCCAATCATGGCGTTGGCCTGGGGCGTGCTGGCGGGTGGCCTGGCGCAGTTGCTGTACCAGCTGCCAGCGCTGAAGAAGATCGGCATGCTCGTGCTGCCGCGTCTGAACCTCAAGGACGCGGGTGTGTGGCGGGTACTGAAACAGATGCTGCCGGCGATCCTGGGGGTGTCGGTGAGCCAGATCTCGCTGATCATCAACACCATTTTTGCTTCCTTCCTGGTCGCCGGCTCGGTGTCGTGGATGTACTACGCCGACCGCCTTATGGAGCTGCCTTCGGGCGTGCTGGGCGTGGCCCTGGGCACCATCCTGCTGCCGACCCTGGCCAAGACCTACGCCAACAAGGACCGCGAGGAGTACTCGCGGATTCTCGACTGGGGCCTGCGCCTGTGCTTCCTGCTGGTGCTGCCATGCACCCTGGCTTTGGCCATTCTTGCCGAGCCGCTGACCGTCGCGCTGTTCCAATATGGCAAGTTCAGCGCGTTTGATGCGGCCATGACCCAGCGGGCGCTGATCGCCTATTCCGTGGGCTTGCTGGCAATCATTCTGGTCAAGGTACTGGCACCGGGCTTCTACGCGCAGCAGAATATCCGCACGCCGGTGAAGATTGCAGTCTTCACCCTGGTCTGCACCCAGCTGTTCAACCTTGCCCTGGTCGGCCCGCTTGCACATGCCGGCCTGGCATTGGCGATCAGCCTCGGTGCCTGCCTGAATGCCGGCCTGCTGTTCTGGAAACTGCGCAGTCAGCGGTTGTTCGAGCCTCAGCCTGGCTGGGCAGTGTTCCTGCTCAAGCTTGTGTTGGCGGTGGCGCTGATGTCGGCAGTACTGCTGGCGGGCATGCACTATATGCCGGCCTGGGAACAGGGCATCATGCTTGAGCGCTTCCTGCGGCTTGGGGCGCTGATCCTGGCGGGCGTCGTGACGTATTTTGGCTGCCTGTACCTGTGCGGCTTCCGGCCCCGGCATTTCGCTCGCAAAGCCTTGCACTGAGGCTTTTGGCGGGTCAGGCGTCGGTTTTTCGCATTCCACGCCGCCCTTGGGCGCTGCTGCCTGTCACCAGCGCCCGGGTGTGGTTATAATCGGCCACTTTATGAGCAAGAAGCGCGTTATGCAGCTGGTTCGAGGTCTTCACAACCTGCGCCCCGAGCACCGGGGCTGTGTCGCCACCATTGGCAACTTCGACGGGGTTCACCGTGGCCACCAGGCAATCCTGGCGCGCCTGCGCGAGCGTGGTCAGGCCTTGGGCCTGCCGACCTGCGTGGTGATCTTCGAACCGCAACCACGCGAGTACTTCGCACCTGATACCGCGCCGGCGCGCCTGGCTCGGCTGCGTGACAAGATTGAGCTGTTGGCGACCGAAGGCATCGACCGGGTGCTGTGCCTGGCCTTCAATCAGCGACTGAGCAAGCTCAGTGCCGATGCCTTCGTCAAGGCCATCCTGGTCGACGGCCTGGGCGTGCGTCACCTCGAAGTGGGCGATGACTTCCGCTTTGGCTGCGACCGCGCTGGCGACTTTGCTTTCCTGGTCGAGGCCGGCAAGGCGTACGGCTTCACCGTCGAGGCCGCCAACACGGTAATCCAGGACGGCCTGCGGGTCAGCAGCACCGAAGTGCGCAAGGCCTTGTCCGAGGGCAACTTCGAGCTGGCCGAACACCTGCTGGGCCGCCCGTACCGCATTACAGGCCGCGTGCTGCACGGCCAGAAGCTGGCCCGCCAGCTCGGCACACCTACCGCCAACATTCAGCTCAAGCGCCGCCGCGTGCCGCTGTCCGGGGTATACCTGGCCAGCATCGTGATCGACGGCAAGGCTTGGCCGGGTGTCGGCAATATCGGCGTGCGCCCCACCGTTGCCGGTGATGGGCGCCCGCACCTGGAGATTCATCTTCTGGACTTTGCCGGCGACCTTTACGGCCGGCGCCTGACGGTGGAGTTCCACCACAAGCTGCGTGAAGAGCAGCGATTCGCCTCCCTGGAGGCGCTGAAGTCGGCGATCGATGCGGATATCGCCGCCGCACGTGCACATTGGCACGCTCAACCGCTAACGAAGAGCCTGAAATGACCGACTACAAAGCCACGCTTAACCTTCCGGACACCGCCTTCCCCATGAAGGCCGGCCTGCCTCAGCGCGAACCGCAGATCCTGCAGCGCTGGGACAGCATTGGCCTGTACCAGAAGCTGCGCGAAATTGGCAAGGATCGTCCCAAGTTCGTCCTGCACGACGGCCCGCCCTATGCCAACGGCAAGATTCACATCGGTCATGCGCTGAACAAGATCCTCAAGGACATGATCGTCCGCTCCAAGACCCTGGCCGGCTTCGATGCGCCGTACGTGCCAGGCTGGGACTGCCACGGCCTGCCGATCGAGCACAAGGTGGAGGTTACCCACGGCAAGCACCTTTCCGCCGACCGTACCCGCGAGCTGTGCCGCGAGTACGCTGCCGAGCAGATTGAAGGGCAGAAGACCGAGTTCATTCGCCTGGGCGTGCTGGGTGACTGGGACAACCCATACAAGACCATGAACTTTGCCAACGAGGCCGGTGAAATCCGCGCCTTGGCCGAGATGGTCAAGCAAGGCTTCGTGTTCAAGGGCCTGAAGCCGGTGAACTGGTGTTTTGACTGCGGTTCGGCGCTGGCTGAAGCGGAAGTCGAGTACGCCGACAAGAAGTCGCAGACCATCGACGTGGCCTTCCCGGTTGCCGATGAGGCCAAGCTGGCCGCCGCCTTCGGCCTGGCCTCTCTGGCCAAGCCGGCCGCCATCGTGATCTGGACCACCACCCCGTGGACCATCCCGGCCAACCAGGCCCTGAATATCCACCCGGAATTCAAGTACGCCCTGGTCGACACCGGCGAGCGCCTGCTGGTGCTGGCTGAAGAGCTGGTCGAGTCGTGCCTGAAGCGTTACAACCTGGAAGGCTCGGTCCTTGCCACCGCCCAAGGTTCTGCGCTGGAACTGATCAACTTCCGCCATCCGTTCTACGATCGCATGTCGCCAATCTACCTGGCCGACTACGTCGAACTGGGCGCCGGTACCGGCGTGGTGCACTCCTCGCCAGCCTACGGTGAGGACGACTTCGTCACCTGCAAGCGCTACGGCATGGTCAACGACGACATCCTCACCCCGGTGCAGAGCAACGGCGTGTATGTCGAGTCGCTGCCATTCTTCGGCGGCCAGTTCATCTGGAAGGCCAACCCGGCCATCGTCGAGAAGCTGAGCGAAGTCGGTGCGCTGATGCACACCGAGACCATCAGCCACAGCTACATGCACTGCTGGCGCCACAAGACCCCGCTGATCTACCGCGCCACCGCGCAGTGGTTCGTGGGCATGGACAAGCAGCCGACCACCGGCGAGCCGCTGCGTGAGCGTGCGCTGAAAGCCATTGAAGACACCAAGTTCGTTCCGGCCTGGGGCCAGGCGCGCCTGCACGCGATGATCGCCAACCGCCCGGACTGGTGCATCTCGCGTCAGCGCAACTGGGGTGTGCCGATCCCGTTCTTCCTGCACAAGCAGACCGGCGAGCTGCATCCGCGCACTGTCGAGCTGATGGAAGAAGTGGCCAAGCGTGTCGAGCAGCAGGGCATCGAGGCCTGGTTCAAGCTGGACGCCGCCGAACTGCTGGGCGCTGAAGCCGAGCAGTACGACAAGATCGCCGACACCCTCGACGTGTGGTTCGACTCGGGCACCACCCACTGGCACGTGTTGCGTGGCTCGCACGACATTGGCCACGCCACCGGCCCGCGCGCTGACCTGTACCTTGAAGGTTCCGACCAACACCGCGGCTGGTTCCACTCGTCCTTGCTGACCGGTTGCGCCATCGACAACCACGCGCCGTACCGCGAGCTGCTGACCCACGGCTTCACCGTGGACGAGAACGGCCGCAAGATGTCCAAGTCGCTGGGCAACACCATCGAGCCGGAGAAGGTCAACAACACCCTGGGTGCCGATATCCTGCGCCTGTGGGTTTCGGCCACCGACTATTCCGGTGAAATGGCGGTTTCCGAGCAGATCCTGCAGCGCAGTGCCGACGCCTACCGGCGTATCCGCAATACCGCCCGCTTCCTGCTGTCCAACCTGTCCGGTTTCGACCCGGCCCGCGACCTGCTGGCCTCGGAAGACATGCTGGCGCTGGACCGCTGGGCCGTTGACCGTACGCTGCTGCTGCAACGCGAGCTGGAAGAGCACTACAGCGAGTACCGTTTCTGGAACGTCTACTCCAAAGTGCACAACTTCTGCGTACAGGAACTGGGCGGCTTCTACCTCGACATCATCAAGGACCGCCAGTACACCACCGGCGCCAACAGTGTCGCCCGCCGTTCCTGCCAGACTGCGCTGTATCACATCAGCGAAGCGCTGGTGCGCTGGATCGCGCCGATCCTGGCATTCACCGCCGACGAAATCTGGCAGTACCTGCCGGGCGAGCGCAACGAGTCGGTGATGCTCAACGGCTGGTACGAAGGCCTGAGCGAGCTGCCGGAAGGTACCGAGCTGGGCCGCGCTTACTGGGACCGTGTGATGGCGGTGAAGGCATCGGTGAACAAAGAGCTGGAAAACCAGCGTACCGCCAAGGTCATTGGTGGCAACCTGCAGGCTGAAGTTACCCTGTATGCCGACGAAGGCCTGAGTGCCGACCTGGGCAAGCTGGGCGACGAGCTGCGCTTCGTGCTGATCACCTCGGCCGCCAGCGTGGTGCCGTTTGCACAGGCGCCTGCCGAAGCCGTCGCCACCGAAGTCGAAGGCCTCAAGCTGAAAGTGGTCAAGTCCGGCCACGCCAAGTGCGGCCGTTGCTGGCACTTCCGCGCCGATGTCGGCAGCCACCCGGAGCACCCGGAAATCTGCAGCCGTTGTGTCGACAACCTGAGCGGCCAGGGTGAGGTGCGCCACTATGCCTAACCCTGCAGCGGGGCGCTTCGGGCGCCTTGCATGGCTGTGGCTGAGCTTGCTGGTCCTGGTCGTCGACCAGGCCACCAAGCTGTACTTCAACAACGCCCTGACCATGTACCAGCAGATCGTGGTCATTCCTGACTACTTCAGCTGGACCCTGGCCTACAACACCGGTGCCGCGTTCAGCTTCCTGGCCGATGGTGCAGGTTGGCAGCGCTGGTTGTTCGCCTTGATCGCCGTGGTGGTCAGCGCGGTGCTGGTGGTGTGGCTCAAGCGCCTGGGGCGCAACGAGACCTGGCTGGCCGTGGCGCTGGCGCTGGTGCTGGGTGGGGCGATTGGCAACCTGTACGACCGTATCGTGCTGGGCCATGTGGTCGATTTCATCCTGGTGCACTGGCAGAACCGCCATTACTTCCCGGCCTTCAACGTGGCCGACAGCGCCATCACCGTTGGTGCGGTGATGCTGGCGCTGGATATGTTCAAGAGCAAGAAGTCCGAGGATCCGGTCCATGACTGACACCCGTATCGGCCAGAACACCGAAGTCACCCTGCACTTCGCGCTGCACCTGGAAAACGGCGACACCGTCGACAGCACATTCGATAAAGCCCCAGCCACCTTCAAAGTGGGTGATGGCAACCTGCTGCCGGGCTTTGAAAACGCCCTGTTCGGCTTCAAGGCCGGCGACAAGCGAACCGTGGCAGTGGCCCCGGAGAACGCCTTCGGCCAGCCTAACCCGCAGAACGTGCAGGTCATGCCGAGGTCCAACTTCGAAGGCATGGAGTTGTCCGAAGGGCTGCTGATCATCTTCAACGACGCCGCCAACACCGAGTTGCCGGGGGTGGTCAAAGCGTTCGATGACGACCAGGTCACCATCGACTTCAATCACCCACTGGCTGGCAAGACCCTGACCTTCGAGGTGGAGATCCTCGAGGTGAAGGCCCTGTAAGCCTGGAGCCGAGCATGCAAATCAAACTCGCCAACCCTCGCGGCTTTTGCGCCGGGGTCGACCGGGCGATCGAGATCGTCAACCGCGCGCTGGAAGTCTTCGGCCCGCCGATCTATGTGCGCCACGAAGTGGTGCACAACAAGTTCGTGGTGGAAGACTTGCGTAACCGCGGCGCCATCTTTGTCGAAGAGCTGGACCAGGTACCGGACGATGTCATCGTCATCTTCAGTGCCCACGGTGTTTCCCAGGCCGTGCGCCAGGAAGCGGCTGGCCGTGGCCTGAAAGTGTTCGATGCCACCTGCCCGCTGGTGACCAAGGTTCACATCGAAGTGGCCAAGTACAGCCGCGATGGTCGTGAGTGCATTCTCATCGGCCACGAAGGGCACCCCGAAGTCGAAGGCACCATGGGCCAGTACGATGCCTGCAACGGCGGCGCCATCTACCTTGTCGAAGACGAGGAAGATGTTGCCAACCTGCAGGTGCGCGACCCGGACCACCTGGCTTTCGTCACCCAGACAACACTGTCGATGGACGACACCAGCCGCGTCATCGATGCTCTGCGTGCACGCTTCCCGAACATCGGCGGCCCGCGCAAGGACGACATCTGCTACGCCACCCAGAACCGCCAGGATGCCGTCAAGCAATTGGCTGGCGAGAGCGACGTGGTGCTGGTGGTCGGCAGCCCGAACAGTTCCAATTCCAACCGTTTGCGCGAGCTGGCTGAGCGCATGGGCACCCCGGCCTACCTGATCGACGGTGCCGAGGACCTGCAACGCGGCTGGTTTGAGCAAACCGCGCGGATCGGCATCACCGCCGGTGCTTCGGCACCCGAAGTGCTGGTGCGCGGCGTGATCGAACAGCTCAAGGCCTGGGGCGCCACTGGCGCTGAAGAGCTGGACGGGCGTGAAGAGAACATCACCTTTTCAATGCCCAAAGAGCTGCGTGTTCGCTCGCTGATCTAAGGGGCTGCATCGCCGCCAATGCAGGGGCTGCTTTGCAGCCCTTTCGCGACACAAGACCGCTCCTGCAATGACCGCCCTAGCAGCGGCCAGTGCTCAGGTCCTCTGTAACCAACCTGACTCTGCCGCTTGATGCCAGCGCCACTTGATATCGGCTGCGAGCAGAGGAGCGTTCGCACATTTCCAGTGTTGCACCCAGCCAGCCGTTGCCCGACGTCATTGGCACGCCCAGCGCACTGAATTTGAACTGCTCACCACGATTGCTGACTATTTTCAGGGGCTTTGCCAGCCGCTGCTCACGCAGCACCTGCCGGTTATGCTCCAGCACTACCCGCCAACCATTCCCCCAATTACCGTCCAGCGCCAGCACCAGCACCGGCTGGCCCTGCAACAGCGCATGGCTGCGTGCACTACGCAACGCTTGGGCCAGATCACGCGCTGCTGCTGCCCTGTGAAGGTCATCGCTCATTCTGGCGTAGGCCGGTATGCCGAACTGCGTCAGCAACACCGCCACGGCCAAGGCCGACAACATTTGTATCAGTGTTACGCCGCGTTGCTTCACCGTGCATTCCTCCCTGGACGTGCTTGGCTATAGCTTCCTGGCGGTTGGACAAGAGATCCAGTCGCCCAAGTTGAAAGCAATGACGGGAAAAGTCGCAGGAGGTGCAGGGATGCACGCAAGGCAAGGGGGCATGACGCTTCTGGAAGTGTTGTTGGCGGTTGTGGTCGTGGCCGTGGGTCTGTTCGCAACGGCTGCGATGCAATTGCAGGCATTGCAGGCTGTGGACAGCGCGCGCCGTGACGGCCAGGCGGCGATGGCGCTGCACAGCGAACATGAGCGCAGGCGGCGATGAGGCGCTGTCAGGCAGGGCTTGGCTTGCTTGAGATGGTGGTGGCGCTGGCGATCGGATTGATGCTGCTGGCGGCGGCCAGCCAGCTTTTTGTCTCCGCGCACCAGACTTGGCGCCTGCAAAGTACGGCAGTGCGCATGCAGGATTCTGCGCGGCTTGCATTGCTGCGCATGGCGCAGGATATCCGCATGGCCGGGATGTTCGGTTGCCTGCGTCTGAGCCCAGGCGACTTTCTGGTCCCCGGCGCGGAGCAGGCCTTTGCCCGGCCCTTGGCGAGTGGCCCGTCAAGTTTGAGCCTGGTTGTCGCTGAGTTACCAGGGTATGCCGGCGACCCCGACTGGACCTTGCTGACAAACTGTATCAACACGGTGGAGGTACACAAGGAGCGCGCGCAAGGTAGCGACACGCTTATGGCTGTGCCTGTCAGCCGGCATCGCTATGTTCACGTTGGAAGTACGCTTTACTTCGAGCGGCGCGGCCGTAATCAGCCCTTGGTCGATCACGTGCGCGAACTGCGTGTAGTGCAGGTGGCTGGAGAGCGGATCGATCTTCAGCTGACATTGTATGAGCCGACCTTGCAGCTTGAGCAGCACCATGCGCTGAGCGTCGCAATTCGCAACCCGGTCCCCGCTTCATGACTCGCCAGCGTGGCGTGGTTCTTCTACTGGCCTTGATCCTGAGCGTCCTGCTGGGCCTGCTTGCCACATCTGCCCTGCGTGACGCGTTGGTGGAAACACGGATGACCGGCTACCTGAGCGATGGCCTGCTGGCGCTGGAAGAGGCAGAAGCCACTTTGCTGGCCGGGGTACGCGAACTTGAACGGGCGCCCCCTGACGCTTGTAACGCGTGCCTGCCGCCGCCCAAGCCGCACGATCTGGTTGGGCAGTGGCAAGGTACCCAGACCGGTTTTTTCCAAGTGCAGAACCTGGGTGTCAGCAAATGTGCCGCGCACATGCCCGAAGGGCAGCCGGTTAGTCTGTTCCGGGTTACCGCTGTCAGTAAGCAAAGCCGCTCGCGACATGTGCTGGAAGCGATCTACGCCGTGGCTGGCAATCAAACCCAACGCATCACCTGGCGACAAAGATTGCGAGGAGACTGACATGCAGCAAGGCTTGAGCCTGATCGAGTTGTTGATTGTGCTGGCCGTGACCGGCATTCTGGCAGCCATTGCCTACCCCAGTTACAGCGACCAGCTTCGGCGAGCCGCGCGCAGCGAAGTGGTTGGCCTGCTGCATGATGCCGCCCTGCGCCTGGAGCGCCACCGCGTGCGCACTGGCCAATACGCCGAGGGCGACCTGGTCTTGCCCGAAGGTACCCGCTACTACAGCCTTCAGGCCCAGCGCGACAGTGACACCTTCACGCTGCGCGCCCGGCGGCTACCGCATGGGCTGATGGCGCAGGATGGCTGTGGCGATTTCCAGCTCGACCAGGCTGGCATGCAGCGCAATCCGGGTGCCGTTGAGCACAGCACGCACTGCTGGGGAAGCTGAAGGTTCAATGATGCCCGGTGCATCGCGGTTTTACTTCAGGTGTTGGATCGACAGATGAGCAAGCAAGTAGTGGTGGTCGGCGGCGGGGTGATCGGCCTGCTGACGGCATTCAACCTGGCAGCCAAGGTCGGCCAGGTGGTGGTGTGCGATCAGGGTGAGGTTGGCCGAGAGTCGTCCTGGGCTGGCGGAGGCATTGTCTCGCCGTTGTACCCGTGGCGCTACAGCGCCGCAGTGACCGCTCTGGCGCACTGGTCGCAGGACTTTTATCCACAGCTGGGCGAGCGTCTGTTCGCCAGCACCGGTGTCGACCCCGAAGTTCACACCACCGGGCTGTACTGGCTCGACCTGGACGACGAGGCCGAAGCGTTGGCCTGGGCCGCGCGCGAGCAGCGGCCGCTGAGTGCCGTGGATATTTCGGCGGCCTACGATGCGGTCCCGGTGCTGGGCCCGGGCTTCAAGCACGCCATCTACATGGCTGGCGTGGCCAATGTGCGCAACCCGCGCTTGGTCAAGTCGCTGAAGGCGGCGTTGCTGGCGCTGCCGAACGTGACCTTGCGCGAACATTGCCAGATCACCGGCTTCGAGCAAGAAAAGGGGCGCGTGACCGGTGTGCAGACTGCCGATGGCGTACTGGCGGCGGATGAGGTTGTGCTCAGCGCAGGCGCCTGGAGTGGCGACCTGTTGCGTACCCTTGGCCTTGAGCTGCCGGTTGAGCCCGTGAAGGGCCAGATGATCCTGTTCAAGTGCGCTGAAGATTTCCTGCCGAGCATGGTGCTGGCCAAGGGGCGCTATGCGATTCCGCGACGTGACGGGCACATTCTGGTGGGGAGCACGCTGGAACACGCCGGGTATGACAAGACCCCGACCGGGGATGCGCTGGAAAGCCTGAAGGCATCGGCGGTGGAGTTGTTGCCTGAGCTTGAAGGCGCCACAGTGGTGGCGCACTGGGCGGGACTACGGCCGGGGTCGCCAGAAGGCATCCCTTACATTGGGCCTGTGCCAGGGCATGAAGGGTTGTGGCTGAACTGCGGGCATTATCGCAATGGGCTGGTGCTGGCGCCGGCTTCGTGCCAGCTGTTTACCGATTTGCTGACTGGTGCCGAGCCGATCATCGACCCGGCACCCTATGCGCCAGAAGGGCGTTTGGGCTGAGAGCATCTTCCCGCTCCCACGGTGGGAGCGGGTTCTGTGTGCATCCGCGGGTTTTGCGCTCAACCCTTGTGGCCAGGGCCCTGCTGCAGGTGTGCCTGGCTGCAGTACCACTCATTACCCTGCTGCAGCGCCCGGTCGTTGGGCAGGTGCACGCCGCAATGGGCGCAGCGCACCATCTTCAGCGGCGCATCCAGCTTCGCCTCGGGGTGCGACTGCTGGCTGACTTTGAACTTGCGCCACAGCCAGAACGCGGCGGCGATCAGGGCGATCCAGAAAAGTAGGCGAACCATGGTGTCCAGCTTGTCGATTGAAGAAGCCGACAGTCTAGGACGCGGCCAATAAAAAAGGGAGGCCCAAGGCCTCCCTTTCATTCACCGCCGAAGGTCAGTCGAACAGACCAAAGGTCATGTAGCTGAACCAGGAACGGTCTTTCTCGGCTTCTTTCGGGCCTTCCGGCACGATCGGGTCGCCGTTCTCGTCTTTAGGCAGCAGCTCCCGCGGCATCTCGTCGCGCGCGTCCTGGAACTGCTTGACCACGTCCTGATTGGCGCGGGTTTCGCCTGGCGGCAGCGGGGTATCGGTTTCGATCAGGCCCAAGGTGGCCTTGGACAGCCAGCCGCGGCCGTCAGACTCGGTCTGCTTGGGCTGGAACTCGCCATCGACCAGGCTCGGGTGGTCCGGGTAGTTGAGCTTGAGGGTTTCCAGGCTCGTGGCGGCCAGTTCGTCCAGGTGCAGCTTCTGGTACGACTCGACCATCACTGCCAGGCCGTCACCGACGGACGGGGTTTCCTGGAAGTTTTCGACCACGTAGCGGCCACGGTTGGCAGCAGCTACATAAGCCTGGCGGCCCAGATAGTAGTCGGCCACGTGAATTTCGTACGAAGCCAGCAGGTTGCGCAGGTAGATCATGCGCTGCTTGGCGTCTGGTGCGTAGCGGCTGTTGGGGAAACGGCTGGTCAGCTGGGCGAACTCGTTATACGAGTCGCGGGCGGCGCCCGGGTCACGCTTGGTCATGTCCAGCGGCAGGAAGCGCGCCAGCAGGCCGCGGTCCTGGTCGAACGAGGTCAGGCCTTTGAGGTAGTAGGCGTAATCGACGTTCGGGTGCTGCGGGTGCAGGCGGATAAAGCGCTCGGCGGCCGACTTGGCGGCCTCGGGCTCGGAGTTTTTGTAGTTGGCGTAGATCAGCTCGAGCTGCGCCTGATCGGCATAGCGGCCGAACGGGTAGCGCGACTCCAGGGCCTTGAGCTTGTTCACGGCGCTGGTGTAGCTGGAATTGTCCAGATCAGCCTGGGCCTGCTGGTACAGTTCGGCCTCGCTGAGGTTCTCGTCAATGACCTCTTTATTAGAGGAACAGGCCGCGGTAAGTCCGAGGATGGCGATCAGCAGCAGGTGTTTCACTTGCATGGCGGCTTGCGTCCCTTTGACGGCCGCTGTCTTGGGCGGTGCCGTCCTGTTATGATGAGCGCCCCGGCTAACCCCGGGACAAAAGAAGCCGTATTTAACCACAAGCTCGCAGCCGAAACCAAAGGCTGTGCGCCCGCCGAATCGAGCATGTCCGAGATCATTCAACTTAGCGCAGAGGTACCGTCCGAACTGGGCGGCCAACGCCTCGACCAGGTCGCCGCCCAATTGTTCGCCGAGTACTCGCGTTCGCGGCTAACTTCGTGGATCAAAGAGGGCCGCCTGACGGTCGATGGTGCAGTCGTGCGCCCTCGAGACCTTGTTCATGGTGGTTCTCTGCTTGCCCTGGAGGCCGAGCAAGAGGCCCAGGGTGAGTGGATCGCAGAAGATATCGAACTGGATATCGTCTACGAAGACGACCACATCCTGGTGATCAACAAGCCTGCCGGGCTGGTTGTGCACCCGGCGGCAGGGCATGCCAGCGGCACCTTGCTCAACGCGCTGCTGCACCATGTGCCAGACATCGTCAACGTGCCGCGCGCCGGTATCGTGCACCGCCTGGACAAGGACACCACCGGCCTGATGGTGGTGGCCAAGACCCTGCAGGCGCAGACCAAGCTGGTCGAGCAGATGCAGGCCCGCAAGGTCAGCCGCATCTACGAGTGCATCGTGATCGGCGTGGTGACTGCCGGTGGCAAGATCGACGCGCCCATCGGCCGCCACGGCGGCATGCGCCAGCGCATGGCTGTAACCGACGGCGGCAAGCCGGCGGTCAGCCACTACCGTGTACTCAAGCGCTTCCGCTCGCACACCCATGTGCGGGTCAAGCTGGAAACCGGCCGTACCCACCAGATTCGCGTGCACATGGCCCATGTGGGTTTCCCGCTGGTAGGCGACCAGACGTACGGCGGGCGCTTCCGTATTCCGCCCGCTGCCAGCCCGACCATGGTCGAAGCGGTCAAGACCTTCCCGCGCCAGGCGCTGCACGCGCGTTTCCTTGCCTTGGCCCACCCGATTACCGGTGAAGTCATGAAGTGGGAATCGCCACTGCCGGATGACTTCGTCTGGTTGCTGTCGCTGCTGAACCAGGACCGCGAGAGTTTCATCGGATGAGTGGCCTGACACAGGCGTTGCTGTTCCCCGACTGGCCGGCCCCGGCCTCGGTGCGCGCCTGTGTCACCACCCGTCAGGGCGGCGTCAGCCTGCCGCCCTATGAAACCTTCAACCTCGGCGACCATGTTGGGGATGACCCTGCCGCGGTCGCCGAGAACCGCCGCCGCCTGAGCGAACAGTTCGCCATCCAACCGGCCTGGCTCAAGCAGGTACATGGCCTGGTGGTGGCGGATGCCGACCCGGCTGTGGTCGCCGAGGCCGATGCCAGCTGGACCCGCCAGCCTGGCATTGCCTGCACCGTGATGACCGCCGATTGCCTGCCTGCGCTGTTCTGCGACCGCGCCGGCACCCGCGTGGCGGCGGCGCATGCTGGTTGGCGCGGGCTGGCGGGTGGCGTGCTGGAAGCCACGCTGGACCGGCTGGCGCTGCCGCCAGAAGAGGTGCTGGTGTGGTTGGGGCCTGCCATCGGCCCGCAAGCGTTCGAAGTGGGGCTGGAAGTGCGTGATGCCTTTACCGCCGTGCACCCGCAAGCAGCTCGGGCATTCGTTGATGGCGAACGGCCAGGCAAGCTGTTGGCGGATATCTATGAGCTGGCGCGTATTCGCCTGGCTGCCCGTGGAGTGACTGCTGTTTATGGCGGTGGCTTGTGCACGGTCAGTGATGCGCGGTTCTTCTCCTATCGCCGTACCCCGCAGGGTGGGCGCTTCGCATCGTTGGTCTGGCTGGACCCGCGCTAGCCTGTACCGGCCTCTTCGCGGGCACGCCCGCTCCCACAGAGATTCCGCAAACGTTGAAACCGGTGGTGTACCTGTGGGGGCGAGCACGCCCGCGAATGGCCCCCATTAATCCAACAGGTTGACTTCGGTCAACCCCGCTAAGCTTGAATCTTCCAGAATCAGCCTTATCTATAAAGTCATCTCAGGCAGGTTTCTTTATAAACAGGCGCTGTCCATCGCTCCGACCTGCCCTTTAAAGGAAGGTACACCATGCGAATAGACCGTTTAACCAGCAAGCTGCAACTTGCAATATCCGATGCCCAGTCTTTGGCCGTTGGCATGGACCACCCTGCCATCGAGCCCGTGCACCTGTTACAGGCGCTGCTCGAACAGCAGGGCGGCTCCATCAAACCGCTGCTGATGCAGGTAGGCTTCGACATCAATAGCCTGCGCCAGGGGCTGGTGAAAGAGCTCGACCAACTGCCGAAAATACAGAACCCTACCGGCGACGTGAACATGTCGCAGGACTTGGCGCGCCTGCTTAACCAGGCAGACCGCCTGGCACAGCAGAAGGGCGACCAGTTCATCTCCAGCGAGCTGGTGCTGTTGGCCGCCATGGACGAAAACAGCAAGCTCGGCAAGCTGCTGCTGAGCCAGGGCGTGAGCAAGAAAGCGCTGGAAAATGCCATCAACAACCTGCGTGGCGGCGCGGCAGTGAATGACGCCAACGCTGAGGAATCGCGCCAGGCGCTGGACAAGTACACCGTCGACCTGACCAAGCGTGCCGAAGAGGGCAAGCTGGACCCGGTCATTGGCCGTGACGATGAAATCCGCCGTACCGTGCAGGTGCTGCAACGCCGTACCAAGAACAACCCGGTGCTGATCGGTGAGCCTGGCGTGGGTAAAACCGCCATTGCCGAAGGCCTGGCCCAGCGCATCATCAATGGTGAAGTGCCTGACGGCCTCAAAGGCAAGCGCCTGCTGGCGCTGGACATGGGCGCGCTGATTGCCGGTGCCAAGTACCGCGGTGAGTTCGAAGAGCGCTTGAAAAGCCTGCTGAACGAGCTTTCCAAGCAAGAAGGCCAGATCATCCTGTTCATCGACGAACTGCACACCATGGTCGGCGCCGGCAAGGGCGAGGGCGCCATGGACGCCGGCAACATGCTCAAACCGGCCCTGGCCCGCGGCGAGCTGCATTGCGTTGGCGCCACCACGCTGAACGAGTACCGCCAGTTCATCGAGAAGGACGCCGCCCTGGAGCGCCGCTTCCAGAAGGTGCTGGTCGAGGAGCCGAGCGAGGAAGACACCATCGCCATCCTGCGTGGCCTGAAAGAGCGCTATGAAGTGCACCACAAGGTGGCCATCACCGACGGTGCAATCATCGCTGCGGCCAAGCTCAGCCACCGCTACATCACCGACCGCCAACTGCCGGACAAGGCCATTGACCTGATCGACGAAGCGGCCAGCCGCATCCGCATGGAGATTGACTCCAAACCGGAAGTGCTCGACCGCCTTGATCGCCGCCTGATCCAGCTGAAGGTGGAGTCGCAGGCGCTGAAGAAAGAGGAAGACGAAGCGGCGAAAAAGCGCCTGGAGAAGCTGACCGAGGAAATCGAGCGGCTTGAGCGTGAGTATTCCGACCTGGAAGAAATCTGGGCTTCGGAGAAAGCTGAAGTGCAGGGCTCGGCGCAGATCCAGCAAAAGATCGAGCAGTCTCGCCAGGAACTGGAAGCCGCCCGTCGCAAAGGCGACCTGAACCGCATGGCCGAACTGCAGTACGGGGTGATCCCGGACCTGGAGCGCAGCCTGCAGATGGTCGACCAGCACGGCAAGTCCGACAACCAGTTGCTGCGCAACAAGGTCACCGAGGAAGAAATTGCCGAAGTGGTGTCGAAGTGGACCGGCATTCCTGTGGCCAAGATGCTCGAAGGCGAGCGCGAGAAGCTGCTGAAGATGGAAGAGTTGCTGCACCAGCGCGTGATTGGCCAGAGCGAGGCGGTAACCGCCGTAGCCAACGCCGTACGCCGCTCACGTGCCGGGCTGTCTGACCCGAACCGGCCGAGTGGTTCGTTCCTGTTCCTCGGCCCGACCGGTGTGGGCAAGACCGAACTGTGCAAGGCGCTGGCCGAGTTCCTGTTCGACACCGAAGAGGCGATGGTGCGCATCGACATGTCCGAATTCATGGAGAAGCACTCCGTAGCGCGCCTGATCGGTGCACCGCCAGGCTATGTCGGGTATGAAGAGGGCGGTTACCTGACCGAGGCCGTGCGGCGCAAGCCTTACTCGGTGGTGCTGCTGGACGAGGTGGAAAAAGCCCACCCGGATGTGTTCAACGTGCTGCTGCAGGTGCTGGAAGACGGCCGCTTGACTGACAGCCACGGGCGCACCGTGGACTTCCGCAACACCGTGATCGTGATGACCTCCAACCTGGGCTCTGCGCAGATTCAGGAACTGGTGGGTGACCGCGAGGCACAGCGTGCGGCAGTGATGGATGCGGTGGGGGCACACTTCCGTCCGGAGTTCATCAACCGCATCGACGAAGTGGTGGTGTTCGAGCCTTTGGGCCGCGAGCAGATTGCCGGTATTACCGAAATCCAGCTCGGCCGCCTGCGCAGCCGCCTGCTGGAGCGCGAACTGTCGCTGAGCCTGAGCCCAGAGGCGTTGGACAAGCTGATTGCCGTGGGTTACGACCCGGTATACGGCGCACGGCCGCTGAAGCGGGCGATCCAGCGCTGGATCGAGAACCCGCTGGCGCAGCTGATTCTGGCCGGCAAGTTCCTGCCCGGTACGGCGATCACCGCCAAGGTGGAAGGCGACGAAATCGTCTTCGGCTGATTGTGTTGCACCATGAGCCCCGCGTTTGCGGGGCTTTTTTTGCCTGTTACAAATGCCGGTCCAGCCCAGCTATTTCGGGCCTTTGCGCCAATCCGGGGTAACCGCCTGAAATTTTTGAAATTTTTGCTTGCATCAAATTTAGAGTGCCCCTAATATACGCCGCGTTGTCAGGCACTAAGCGAATCACCAGCAACATCAGTGATCGCAAAACAACTTACAAATCAGTAAGTTGAATGAAAAAAAGTGGTTGACAAGCAAAACGAAGAATGTAGAATAGCCGGCCTCAGCAGCGACAACGCAAAAGCGAAGAAGCTAAAGAGTCCGAAGCGAACACAGTCTTCGGAGTTGTGCCGAAGTTCAGTTCCGCGATAGCTCAGTCGGTAGAGCAAATGACTGTTAATCATTGGGTCCCTGGTTCGAGTCCAGGTCGCGGAGCCAATCTCGGGGTGTAGCGCAGTCCGGTAGCGCGCCTGCTTTGGGAGCAGGATGTCAGGAGTTCGAATCCCCTCACCCCGACCATTTTCCGGGTCGTTAGCTCAGTTGGTAGAGCAGTTGGCTTTTAACCAATTGGTCGTAGGTTCGAATCCTACACGACCCACCATGTAGAAAAGGGCATCTCCAAAGAGATGCCCTTTTTTTTGAAACACTCGGGGTGTAGCGCAGTCCGGTAGCGCGCCTGCTTTGGGAGCAGGATGTCAGGAGTTCGAATCCCCTCACCCCGACCATTTTTGGGTCGTTAGCTCAGTTGGTAGAGCAGTTGGCTTTTAACCAATTGGTCGTAGGTTCGAATCCTACACGACCCACCATGAACAAAGGGCATCTCGCATGAGATGCCCTTTTTCTTTTGCCTCGAAAAATGCGCCCATCGGTGCAAATCCCACCTGTTTGCCACACCGCCCCTTTGTAGGAGCGGGTTCACCCGCGAATGCGGCAGTGCAGCCACCATCGCATTCACAGGTAAACCCGCGCCATACAGGGCATGCGGGCGCCTGTTAGTGCAGCTTCAGGCGCGGCTCGGTACCCCGGCCAATCTTGCTGCCCAGCATCATCAACGCCGTGCGGAAGAACCCGTACAGCGCCATCTGGTGCATGCGGTACAGCGACACATAGAACATGCGCGCCAGCCAGCCTTCCAGCTTCACGCTGCCCATCAGGTTACCCATCAGGTTGCCCACCGCCGAGAAGCGCGACAGCGATACCAGCGAGCCATAGTCCTTGTACTCGTACGTCGGCAGGGCCTTGTTCTCCAGGCGCGCCTTCAGGCTTTGCGCCAGCATCGAAGCCTGCTGGTGCGCTGCCTGTGCACGCGGCGGCACGTTACGGTCGCTGCCAGGTTGCGGGCAGGCGGCGCAGTCACCGAAGGCGAAGATGTTGTCGTCGCGGGTGGTTTGCAGGGTAGGGCGCACGACCAACTGGTTGATGCGGTTGGTTTCCAGGCCATCGATGTCCTTGAGGAAACCTGGCGCGCGGATACCGGCTGCCCACACTTTCAGGCTGGCCTGGATCACTTCACCGTCCTTGGTTTTCAGGCCGTCCTCGGTCACTTCACTGACCGCGGCGTTGGTCATCACCTTCACCCCGAGTTTTTCCAGGGTCTTGTGAACCGGTATGCTGATGCGCTCCGGCAGCGCCGGCAGAACGCGCGGGCCCGCCTCGATAAGGGTGATGTGCATGTCCTTGGGCTGGATGCGGTCCAGGCCATAGGCCGCCAGCTCGTGGGCAGCGTGGTGCAGCTCGGCCGCCAGCTCTACACCGGTGGCACCGGCGCCGACAATGGCTACGCTGATTTTTTCGCTGGCCACGTCGCCAGCGTGGGCACGCAGGTAGTGGTTCAGCAGTTGCTGGTGGAAACGCTCGGCCTGCTTACGGGTATCCAGGAACAGGCAGTGCTGCGCTGCGCCAAGGGTGCCGAAGTCGTTGGTGTTGGAGCCCACGGCGATCACCAGGGTGTCGTAGCCCAGGGTGCGCGCAGGCAGCAGCTCGCGGCCCTCTTCGTCGAGGGTGGCAGCCAGTTGAATCTGCTTGCCTTCACGGTCCAGGCCGCTCATGCGCCCCAGCTGGAAATTGAAGTGGTTCCACTTGGCCTGAGCCACGTAGTTCAGTTCGTCTTCCGAGGAGTTCAGCGAGCCGGCGGCCACTTCGTGCAGCAGTGGCTTCCAGATATGCGTGAGGTTGGTGTCGACCAGGGTGATTTCGGCCTGCTTGCGCTTGCCCAGGCTTTTACCCAGGCGGGTCGCCAGTTCCAGGCCGCCGGCGCCGCCGCCGACAATCACGATGCGATGAGTCATGGGAATATCTCATAAGGTTTACGGAATTCGTGGCCCTGGGGGCCGGCCGCAAACTGCATGAGGGGAGGGCGAGCGCTAAGCAGCTCATAGCACCAGTCCACTCAGCAGGCGGCTGATGAGACCCAACCCGATGGTCACGGCCAGCACCAGCACAAGGAGCAGCCACGGCCGGAAGGGCCTGCGCTCGACTTGGTGCTGGGGGGCTCGCAGATACTCATCGACACGACGCTGATCTTCCGGGTTCAGGCGGCTGGTCATGGTGGGCCTCGTCAGGTAGACGTTTGTGACTGTGCAAACGCTACAGCGTTCGCGCAGGCGCTTGAAACAAATGATAATGCTTTCTATCCCTGGCGCCGAGTGTACGCCATCGCAAACAGTCGCTGCACTGGATCAAAGACTGATGCCTACGTCGAAGACGATGCTGCGGCCCAGGTTGCCGCGCAGGAAATCCGGCGCATCGGGGTGGGCAAACAGTACCCGGGCAAAGGTTGGCCCGACCAGCGACAGCGAGCGCCAGCCCTGGCGCAGGTATTCGGTAGGCGGCGGGAAGTGGGTGTTGAGGTCGAGCACTTCGCGCTTGAGGCTGGAGAACGCGATGATGTCCAGCTCGTTCAGCTCCAGCCCGCGTTCCCGGTAATTGTGCGCCTTCTTGCGCAAGGTGGGCGCCAGGCGCCCCAGCAGTTCGGTGGCACTGATGCGCCGTGGGCGTGCTTCGCGGCGTACCAGCTGCGCCAGGGAAAACGCACTGCGTCGCCGCTGCAGCTCCTCGCGCCATTCATCGTTCAGCCGGCGGCCCTCGTCGAGCACGAAAAACACCTCGAAGGCGGCGTCGCGGAACAGCACGTCTGGTGGCTCCTGCCCCGCCGGGGTGAAGTCCTCGCTGCGGTAGGGAATGTTCAGCCCCTGCAACAGGCGCTGGCACACCCAACGCTCCCGCTCCCACTTACGGGCGTTGGAGAGAAAGGCATTGGCTTGTTCGGCCTGGATGGTAAGCAGGCGCAGGTAGTCTGAGTCATCCATGCAGACAAGCTTAGCCGCTAATCGATGACGGTAAGATGCTGTTTAAGCGTGAGAATCAGCCCAGCACTGGCCACTGCTGCACCAGCCCGACCAGATGCACCAGGCCAAAGCCCAGGCAGATCAGCGAACTGACCACGATAAAACGCTGCGAACGCCCGGTGCCCGCCAGCAATACTGGCCCCAGCAGACCGCGTAGCAAATACACCAGGGTGATCAGGCAAATGACTGGCAGCAGCAAGGGCAGCCGCCCGATCGCCCCGGCAGCCGACAGCGCATAGGCCGACCAGGCCAGCAACACGCAGGCGATGGCGGCGGTGATCAGCGCCGGGTAGCAGCGGCCCTTTTCGGCGGCCACCGCCATGCGCTCGCCGGCCCCGAACAAACGGTACCAACGCGGCCCCACGGCGATGATGGCCAGGTGAATTACGCCGATGATGGCGTTGAGTGCCGCTGCCAGTAGCAGGGCGGGGTTGGTTCCTTCCAGCATGACCAATGCTTCCTGCATCGAATGGAAGGCGACAGCCTACCGCAGCCGAAGGCATGGGAGAATGGGTGTAGACTCGGTTTTATCCACATGGCTGCAAAGGGTATTGTTCAGGTGATCAGCGCGCAGGTGTTATCCGGCACCACCCTTACCCTCGGCTGGCTGGGTTATGTGCCGTTGCTGATCTGGGCGGTCAGCCAGGTTCGCTGGGTTGAACTGTTTACCGACCGGCGCCGCCAGCATTTGCTGTTTGGTACGGTGTTCTGCCTGTTTGCGCTGTGGCTGGTGCGGCGCGACTTTGATACCGGGGTGTCGTACCACTTTATTGGCATGACGGCGGTCACCCTGTTGCTGGACTGGCCGCTGGCGGTGCTGGGTGGGTTCATGGCCCAGCTCGGCTTGCTGGCGCTGGGGCGTCAGGACCTGGCGGCGCTGGGGGTGAATGGTTTGTTGTTGGTTGGCTTGCCGGTGCTGATTACCGAGGTGTGCGCGGTATTGGTGGAGCGTGCCCAGCCCCGCAACCTGTTCGTTTACATCTTTTGTTCGGGTTTTTTTCCGGCCGCGCTGACCGTGCTGGTTTGCGTCCCCGCAGCGCTAGGGGTGTTGTGGCTGGACGGGCGGTTTGCCCTGCCGGAGTGGCTCAGCGACTTTGTTGGCTACCTGTGGCTGATGATGTTCCCCGAGGCGTTCATCAACGGCATGGTGATCAGTGCGCTGGTGGTGTTTTGCCCCGAGTGGCTGGAAACCTTCAACCGGACGCGGTACCTGCAGGCGCCGTGGAAGGAAGATGAGCGGTGAGTGTGTGGTGGCTGTGCCGGCCTCTTCGGGGGTAATGCACAGCACTCAGAGGTTGCACTCTCACTGTGGGAGCGGGCATGCCCGCGAACACGGGCGAAGCCCGTGCCATCCACTGCGGCGCCTGCTTCGCGGGCTTGCCCGCTCCCACAGGTACCGCGCGGGTTGTGGGCCCGCGTTGTATTTGTGGATCAGCTCAATGCCGCGGCTCCAGGTCCCCCGAATACAGCTCATCTTCGGACTCTTCCGACCCCGCAATCTTGTGCTCCTCAGCCGCCCAGGCGCCCAGGTCGATCAGCTTGCAACGGTCCGAACAAAACGGTCGGAACGCGTTTTTTTCGCTCCATTCCACAGGCGCGCCGCAAGTTGGGCAATCGACGGTCAATGGCTGGCTCATGGCTGGCCTCCTTTCAAAGTCAGGTAAAAGTGGTGCAGGCGGTCAATCTGCTCATGCAGCGCGGCCAGGCCGCCGTCGTTGACCACCACATCATCGGCATGGCGCAGGCGATCCTCACGGGCCAACTGCGCCTGCAAAATGGCCTGCACGTGCTCGGCACTGGTGTTGTCCCGCGCCAGGGTTCGGGCTATTTGCAGGTCCTGCGGCGCATCGATCACCAGCACGCGTTGGGTCTTGTGGTGCTGGCCCGATTCGATCAGCAGCGGCGACACATAGACCGCATAAGGCGACTGCGCCTTGGCCAGATAGCTGAAAATCTCCTGACCGATCAGCGGGTGCAGCAGTTGTTCCAGCCATTTGCGTTGCGCCGGGTCGGCGAAAATCAGCTGGCGCAGGGCGGCGCGATCGAGCTGGCCGTCGCCCTGCAGCACGCCCGGGCCGAAGCGCTCGACGATGCTGGCCAGGGCCGGGCGGCCAGGTTCGACAACCCAACGCGCCGCCTGGTCGGCATCGACCAGGTGCACGCCAAGCTCGACAAAGCGCTCGGCAGCGGCGCTTTTGCCGCTCCCAATGCCGCCGGTCAGGCCGAGAATCCAGGGGGTAAAGGCCGCAGTGGTCATCAGTATCCAAGCAGTTGCATGTATGAGGTGTATATTTCATCACCCCAGAGCACGGCAATCCACCCCGCAATTGCCAGATAAGGGCCAAACGGGATTGCCGTGCCCATGGCATCCCGGCGAAAACGCAGCAGGCACAGGCCAAACAGCGCCCCCACCACCGACGACAACAGCAGCGTCAACGGCAGCACCTGCCAACCCCCCCACGCCCCGATCAGCGCCATCAGCTTGAAATCGCCATAGCCCATGCCTTCCTTGCCGGTGACCAGCCTGAACACCCAGTACACCGTCCACAGGCTGAGGTACCCGGCCACTGCGCCCCACAGTGCGTCGGCCAGGGCCACATGGATACCAAAGGCATTGACGATCAGCCCTAGCCACATGGTCGGCAGCACCAGCACATCCGGCAGCAACTGGTGGTCCGCATCGATCAGGCTCAGCGCCAGCAGGCACCAGGTCAGCGGCAACGCCAGCAACGCCTCTACCGAAGCGCCGAAGCGCCAGGCCACTACCAGCGACAGCAGCGCGCTGGCCACTTCCACTACCGGGTAACGCAGGCTGATGCGGTTTTTGCAGGACGAACAGCGCCCGCCCAAGGCCAGGTAGCTGATGACCGGAATGTTTTCCCACGCACGAATCCGGTGCGCGCAGTGTGGGCACCGGGAGGCGGGCAGGCACAGGTCGAAACGCGGGTGCTGCGTGGTCGGCAGCCCCAATACCTCTTGCGCCTCACGCTGCCATTGGCGCTCCAGCATGATCGGCAGGCGATACACCAGCACGTTGATAAAGCTGCCCACCAGCAGGCCGAGCACCGTGGCAAGGGTGAGGAAATACGCTGGCTGTTCAGCCAGCAAAGCCCATAAAGTCATGTTCAGATCAAACTACCCAACTGGAAGATCGGCAGGTACATCGCCACCACCAGGCCACCCACCAGCAAGCCCAGGATCAGCACGATGGCCGGCTCCAGCAGGCTGGTCAACTGGTCCAGCGCCTGGCTGACCTGTTCCTCGTAATGGCTGGCGGCTTTTTCCAGCATCTGGTCCAGCGTGCCGCTGGATTCACCGATGGCCGTCAACTGCACCAGCAAGGGGGGAAACAACGGTTCACCGGCCATCGCCTGGTTCAGCCCTTGCCCATTGGCCATGCCTTGGCGCAGCCGCAACACCGCCTGCTCGTGCAGGTCGCCACCCGTTACCCGCGCCACCGTCCCCAGCGCATCCAGCAACGGCACCCCGGCGCCGTAGGACGTTGCCAGGCTACGCGCAAACCGCGCCAACGCGGCCTGCCCCAGCAGCTTGCCAAACACGGGCAAGCCCAGCACCCGCCAAGATATCCACAGGCGCGCTGGCGCGTGCTGCCGGTAAAGCTGGCGCACGGCAACACCCATCACCAAGCCCATCACCAGCAGCAGCGGTGCAAACCGGCTCAGCCCTGTGGACAAGTTAATCACCCATTGGGTAAATGCCGGCAACGCCGCGCCCATGCCCGAGAACATGCTCTCGAATTTAGGAATCACCTCCAGCAACAAGATCGCCGATACCCCCAGCCCGGTCAGCAACAGCAGCAGCGGGTAGATCATCGCCTTGCGCACCTTCTTGTGCAGCACCCGACGCTGTTCCAGCATGCCGGCCAGCTGCTCCAGCTGCCGGTCGAGCGTACCGGACTGCTCGCCCACCCGTACCAGGTTGCAATACAGCGCATCGAACCATGCCGGGTGACGCTGCAACGCATCCGCCAACCCCAGGCCCGAGGCCACATCCTGTTTCAATCTTTCCAGCAGCGCCGCCTGCGCCGCATCGCAACCACTGCGGCCCATCACCTCGAACGCTTGCAGCAGCGGCACGCCGGCCTTGAGCAGCGTCGCCAATTGTCGGCTGAACCCCGCCGGGTCTGCCTTTTCGCGCCGCTTTGGCAAGCTGAACGCCAGCCCGCTGGCCGGCCGCAAACTCGCCACCGTGATGCCCTGGCGAATCAGCCCGGCGCGCACATAAGCCGGGCTGCGCCCGGGTGTTTGGCCGCTGACCGGCGTGCCATTGGCGTCGGTGCCGTGCCAGCGGTAGAGAAGTGAAGATGAAGTCATGCAAAGGTCCTTGTTCAGCCCCGGCGACAAGCCTGGAAACAGCTTGCCGCGTCCATGCAAGGGCACGCGTCCGTGATGCTCACTAGAGTAGTTCAGCGAAGATGACGCCCGTGCGGGCAGGGGTGACAAAAGGTGTCTGTTCAGGCCTACTGCGCCGCTGCCGGTTGGGGCGCAACTGACCTCAATGTGTAAGCGAATCAAAAAGGAACTACGTTCATGAAAGGGCAACGCGGTATCACCCTGATCGAACTGATGATCGTCGTCGCGATCATCGGCATTCTGGCGACCATCGCCTTACCGATGTACACCAACCACCAGGCACGCTCCAAGGCCGCGGCCGGGTTGCTGGAGATCAGCGCCCTGAAGACGGCGATGGATCTGCGGCTGAATGATGGAAAGGATGTAGCGGATGTCGCCGCGCTGGGTGGCCAGCCGGCGACGGCGCATTGTGCGATCACGGCGAGCGGGAAGGCTGCGGATGGCAGCGGCAGCATTGTCTGCACCCTGGTGGATGCGCCGGCCAACGCGCTGGGCAAGGCCCTGACCCTGACGCGTTCGGCCAGCGGCTGGGCGTGCACGACCGACATCGAGGAAGACCTGGCGCCCAAAGGGTGCAAGGGGGCTTGAGGGCAGGGCAATAAACCAGCGGAAACAGGGGTTTGCGTTACGGGTGTGAGCAGTGGTACGTTGCGCTACACGCCGGTGTAGCTCAGTCGGTAGAGCAGCGCACTCGTAACGCGAAGGTCGCAGGTTCGATTCCTGTCTCCGGCACCAGAATCAGTTGGCCTATGGCGATTTATCGCTACCTGGCACCAATAGAAGCCCGCCTTGTGCGGGCTTTTTTGTTCCCGCTTTTTTCCCAAGGATCTGCGTGTTTTTGACTTAACGGTTCGCAGTTTTCCACTTAGGGTTGGACGTATTTTTAGATAATGGTTAGCTGTCGATCAGGTTTTGGCCAGTGTTTACGGGGTGAGAACCGAAATTTTTCTAGATAATGATTTTTCCGTTTAGTGAATCGCCCCTGGTTTCGTAGACACCTCCAAGCCTCATAATGAGGCCCAAATAGGAGGTGCCATGAGTCGTCAGCGTTACCCCGAAGAATTCAAGATCGAAGCGGTCAAGCAAGTGACCGAGAAAGGCAAACCTGTCGCCGATGTCGCCCAGCGCCTGGGCATGTCCGTGCACAGTCTTTACGCCTGGATCAAGGTCTACAGCAAGCCCCAAGAGCAGCGTCAGCAAGACGACGATCAGCAGGCCGAACTGCGCAAGCTACGCGCTGAACTCAAGCGCGTGACGGAAGAGCGAGACATCTTAAAAAAGGCCGCCGCGTACTTTGCCAAGGAGTGCGGCTGAAGTACGCCTTCATCAAGAAGCACTCGACTGATTACCCGGTGCGGCGCCTTTGCCAAACCCTCAAGGTGCACCCCAGCGGCTATTACGCCTGGCTGGCCGAGCCTCAATCTGCCCGAGCAAAAGAAGATCAACGTCTGCTTGGCTTGATCAAACACGCTTGGCTGGAAAGCGGAGGTGTATACGGCTACCGCAAAATTCACGATGACCTGCGTGAGCTGGGAGAGGAATGCGGCCGAAATCGAGTCAGGCGCTTGATGCAGGCGGAGGGGCTGCGTTCTCAAACGGGCTATCGGCGGCGTCCAGGGTTCTATGGTGGAAAACCAACAGTGGCCTCGCCCAACCACCTCGCGCGGCAGTTCAAGGTAAGTGAGCCGAACAAGGTCTGGGTGACAGATATCACTTACATCCGCACCTATGAAGGGTGGCTCTACCTCGCGGTAGTGCTGGATTTGTTCTCACGCCAAGTAATTGGTTGGTCAATGAAGCCAAGGATGTGCAGCGACCTGGCTATCGACGCGATGTTGATGGCTGTTTGGCGACGCAAGCCTCAGCAGCAAGTTATGATTCACTCAGATCAAGGTAGTCAGTTCAGTAGCTCGGATTGGAAAAGCTTTTTGAAGGCCAACAATGTAATCAGCAGCATGAGCCGGCGGGGAAACTGCCACGACAATGCCGTAGCCGAGAGCTTTTTCCAGCTTTTGAAGCGAGAGCGAATCCGACGAAAGATCTACACAACCCGTGAAGAAGCCCGAAGTGATATTTTCGATTACATCGAGATGTTCTATAACCCTAAACGCCGACACAGCAGTGCTATGCAGCTGTCTCCAGTAGAGTATGAGAAACGCTATTTCCTGAGCTTGGAGAGTGTCTAGAAAACCAGGGGCGATTCATCCATCCCCTGCTGCCTTTCTCAACCCCAGAGCTTCGCAGCCTGCGGCACCCCGCCATAACCATAGGCCGTAGCACGCACCTCGATGAGGTGAACATTCGAATGCGGGTGCACATTCCCGATGCGCTGCGAAAGCAAATCATACGACTCACGCTGATAACGCCGTTTCTGCTCCACTGTCGTCGTCTCGTCGGTGATCGTGACCTCCAGGCGAAAGCTATTTCGCCCCAAGCTCTCAAGTGATTCACTGTCGATGAACCACAACCCAGGATCGACGAACCGAACGATCACCATCGTTTGCGATGGCAGCTTGTCCAGAACACGAGCAGTCAGTTCCGTCAGCTCATGACTTAGGTGCGACGCCAGCGCAGCATCTGGCGCGCCGGATAAGGTCAAGGTGATACCAGGCATTTGGGTGATCCTCGTAAGTGATTTGCCTGTAACTTAGCCTTTGAACACGATCCCAAAAAGCGGGAATATCAGGTCTCATCTTCCTGTTTATCCGGAACTTGCATGTACCACTTCGACCTTGCCCAGCTCCACGTCTACTTGGCGGTCTGCGATGCTGGCAGCATCTCTGCTGCCGCGCCTGGCCTGTTTCGCTCAACCTCCGCCATCAGCGAACAGCTGCGTAAGCTGGAAGACGCCATCGGCGTCGACTTGCTCATCCGAGGCAAGCAAGGCGTTCGCCCAACCCCGGCAGGTGAACGCCTTGTACGCCACGCCAGGCAGCTCCTCACCCTGGGCGAGCGGGCGCTGTCCGATGTCCGAGGCGAACAGTTCGAAGGGGAGATACGCCTGGCGATCACCGATTACTTCCGCCCCGACGACATTGCTGGCCTGCTGAAAAAATTACGTGAATGGCACCCACGGCTTCGACTTCATGTGGTGATGAAAAAGAGCCTGGAAATGGATCAGGCAAGTGACTACCTGGATATCGGCTTGGCCATGTGTTTTAACAAACGCTTGCCCACAGCCAACACCTTCGAGGTGAGGCAGGAACCCCTGCAGTGGGTTGCCGCTGCAGGCTGGGTTCCAGAGCCTGGGCAGCCGCTGCCACTGCTCGCGATCAGCGGATGTGGATTGTCGGACTACAGCTGCCAGATATTGGAACGCGCCCATGTCGAATACGAGATCGTTTACTCGACCTCAGGTGTGGCGGGGTTGCAATCAGCATTGAGGGCAGGGCTTGGCATTGCGTGCCTTAATGCGAGTGCCATACCGGACGGCGTGGAGCCCTACAGGACTGGACTGCCGGCGTTGGCGCAGGCCAGGTTCTTGCTGCTTCCACCGCGCAAGGGGGAATCTGAGCTGGTAGAAAATGTGCGGCGATTGTTGCAGGGTTATCTCGCGTAGGGTTGGGGACGAGGCGTTCATGGTGTCAGGCTAAAGGACATGGATTTGGGCCTTTGTCCCGTGGGTATCCAGGTTGCCTTCTGCTCGAAGTGCGGCATCGCAGCCCGTGCCATCCACCACCTGACCCAACGCAAATAAACAGGGTCCTATCACTCATAGGCCGAACCCCAGGCAGTTCCTGCTTCCCAGGTGCAGCAACTACCTCTAGCCCCCTCCCGCGCGCTGTGAATGCATAATCGGTAGTATGGTGCCGGTTTTTCCAGCGCTTAAGCTTTTAATCAGCAAAATATTGCCGATTCCTGCCATGCGCACTATGATAATCAGCATTAAAGTACTGATTAATGGTGTCCCGATGCCGCTCAGACTCACGATCCAGGCTTTCTCCGATGGTGCATGGCGCGATGCAGCGACACTCACGGTTGAGAACCCCGAGCGTGTTGCTGATGGAAGGTGCCTTGTCGCCTACGACGGCGACTACATCATCGCGAACGTTGATCGCATGGAAGATCGTTGCGAACTCGCCCTAAGCGTTAACCTTCCGTTGAACTGGGACCACCATGACGTCAAAGGGTATCCAGCATTCCTCTACGACATCATTCCCTCTGGTGCTGCCAAGGACTCTCTTGAATCCCGCTACGGGCGCCTTAAGCCCGAAGGTGTGGAAATGGGGCTTTACCTTCTGGAGCGCTTCACGCCGGCGCCTATTGGACATCTGCGCATCAAGGAATCGGTGGAAGGCCTTCAGCCGGATCGGAACGAGGCTTTCGCGCGTGCTGAGGTCGTGGACAGGACGAACGAATTTCTTGAGTACGCCTATGAAACCGGCGCGGCGTTGGGCGGTGCTACCGGTGCCAACGGGCAAGCCCCCAAGCTGGTCATGACCGAAGCCCACGGCGGTGCTCTGTATGCTGATGCGATGCTCCCCGATGACCAGGCGTGCCGTCACTGGCTGATTAAGTTCGCGCGTAATCGAGGCGGCGAGCGCGACCAAGACATCCTGCGAACAGAGTTTCATTACTACAAGGCGGTTGCTGCCCTCGGCCTTGATACGGTTCCCACTGATGGTTTGGCGCTTGAAGAGGCAGTGAAGCCAAGCCTCTGGATGCCACGATTTGATCGCCGAGTAGTGGATGGCGTGGTGGAGCGGATACCGCTGGAGTCGGTGTACTCGATCTGCGGTATTACCGGCTACGCGCATCCGATGGCGCATGCCGAAGTTGTTCACCGCCTGGTAGGTCTATGGATCGATAACGGCCAGCAGGATGAGGTGGACGACCTGGTGTTCGAGTACGTGCGGCGCGATCTGCTGAACCGCATTCTAGGGAACACCGATAACCACGGCCGCAACACCTCCATCATGCGTGTGGGTGGGAAGTTTCGTTTGGCGCCAATCTATGACCTCGCGCCAATGATCCTGGATGAAGAGGGCATCACACGGACGACGAAGTGGGCGGCGGAGCGCAAGGGGTCTTCCAATTGGCGCGATAACTGCGCTGAGCTGGTTGGTTACACCGATCCCGATGTCCTGCTGCAACGGTTGATGCATGCGGCTGAGGCATTCCGGGCGTTGCCCGATCTGCTGACCGATGCGCCCGAATCGATGCGCAATGCAGCCTCTCTACCCGTGAATAACCTGGACAAGCGACTCGTGGAGTGGGGACTGCGATGAAAAAACTACAGCCTGAAGAGCGCGCCCAGCTTGTAGAGGATATCGTCAAGCGCAACGCGGCGGGGCTCGATCCAATTGGGGCATCTATCCGCCGTCTACGGCTCGAAGTCACCGGGCTTGACCAAGAGACCTTCGCGGCCATGTGCAAGATGTCCACGAAAAGCCTGTACGAACTGGAAAGCGGGAAGTCGAACCCGAAGCTCAGCACTTTGGAGGCCGTGCTTCGGCTTTTTGGCGTGCGGATGGGTATGGTGATGACAGCCAAAGATCAGCCCACTGCAACGCTCGTCGGCCAGACGAAGCCTGGTGGGCCAATGGCGGTGGGCGCGCCGCTGGCCAGTTCCGGGGTGGTGGCCGGACCCAAACGCGGGAAAAGCCCTGCGGCAGCCAAAGCGAAGAAGACAGTGTCGAGGCCGGCATCGCCACGGGCACGGAAAAGCAGTCAGGAACAGTGAGATTGATGTGGGATGCAAATAAAGTCTCATCCCATGTTCCTATAAGGATTTGTCCCCGACGCGAAGTTCGGTGCTGAAACTTCGCGTTCGTTTATAAGCAATAACAGCTGCTTCGGCGCCGTTCGTACATTATTAAGAGACGTTTCCTACAACTTCCATACTTGCCCCGCCAAGCAATGTGAGGCTAAATCTCTGCGTCACGGTAAATCCCGTGACCGGGCGTAGGAACCCGTTGGTAAACTTGGCGCATGCACTAGGCGCCCCTGCACCACAGCTGGCGCTTTTTTTGTGTCTGCCGTGCTGTGTCATGGCGGCTGTGTGTGGGCAGGCTTCGGCCTGGCCGGGTTTCCAAGTTTCCCGGTATTCCTACCCTGCACACAGCTGCCACCCAATCCCGTAGGAAGGATCGTGGCAGCTCCAACTAAAACTTGGAGCCTCATGCATGCTTACCTCAAGTCCAAGCAGGACCCTCGCATTCGTTCTCCACCGTTGTTCTTCAACGGCCATCAGCTACCTTGCCGTCAGCCAATCCCGCTCCGTCCCCGGTCATTCGGAGGTGCGGCCATGACTGACCAAGAACGCCTCTCCACCATCCAAAGCTACGCCTGGACCCTCGAACTGCTAGGCGAAGCCCTGGTCCAGCACGACGAAATGCTGGAATGCGAACACAACCCACGACTGAGCTTTCGCAATACGGCTGGGATTCACCAAGCGATTCGGATCATCAGCCGGTTGGCCAGTGAGCAGTGTGGGAAGGTGTTGGAACGCGGTGGTCAGGAGTTGGAGGGTTAGGCGATGAGGTTGATTAGGCCAGGTATCGCAGGTTGCGCCTGGCTTAGTCTGTTGAAGGCCGCTGATGGACTGTTGCAGTCATGTCGGGGTATGGGGCTGCTGCGCAGCCCTTCGCAGGCAAGCCAGCTCCTACACGGATCGCATTCATCTTGGGAAGTGCATGTGACCTGTGGTAATCCGTTTTCCTACGGCGTGCGTTGGCTATTCGTACCCCGAGAAACTTGCGAAAACCGCCACCCAGGAATAAAGTCCCTACGTCGCCGAAGCATCGGCGATGCGACCTTGGCCGGTCGGAATCGAAAGGCGCATCAGCGCCCAATCTTAATCGCAGGCGCTTTTTTTGTGCCCGCGGTGCTGCGTTATGGCGGTGGTGCGCGGGACACCTTCGGGTGTGCCGGGCTCCTTTCGTCCCGGTCGGCCAACCCGCGTACTGCTGCCACCTTAACTTGCTTGGCCGCGAGCGGTGGCAGTTCCATCACGAAAGGAACTCATGCATGACCACCGTAAATCCGTTACAGATCCGCGTATCCGTTCGCCGCCGTCGTTCTTCGGCGGCCCTGAGTGAGCGCAGCGTCGGCACACCTTTCTTCACCTCCGTCCAACCGGAGGCCCGCCATGACTGACCAAGAACGCCTCTCCACCATCCAAAGCTACGCCTGGACCCTAGAACTGCTAGGCGAGGCCCTGGTCCAGCACGACGAAATGCTGGAATGCGAACACAACCCGCGTCTGAGCTTTCGCAACACGGCCGGTATCCACCAGGCGATCCGGATCATCAGCCGATTGGCCAGTGAGCAGTGTGGGAAGGTGATGGAGCAGGGTGGGTAGGACCCAGCTGATTAGTGGGCACCGCGGAAGAGGGCATGGCACTCCGGTGTGGATGCATGAACTGCTGCTTTGCAGCCCTTGGACATGCAACACAAAAGCAGCCCCTTCTGAGGGGATGGTAGCAACTACCTCAAGTTGAGTAGAACGCTCGCACCTCTGTAGTGCATGGTAATCAGGCAAAGCGCACGTAAAGCGCTTTGCCCTGACCATTTACCTAGCCATGTGCCAACTACCGAGGATTCTGCATGGATCAAAACAGAGACAGCCTGAAAACCACCAACCCTATTGCCGGGCTGCCGGGCGCGGTATTTGAAAAGGCGTGGGAAGTACGCTGGGCATTGAAGCTGGCCTATGTAGGCTTGTTCATCGATATCGCGCTCATGCACTCACTGGGTACAACCTTGCTGGGTTTCTCGGGGGACATGGCGATCGTCTGGGAAAATGTCGGTCGTATATTCGTGGGCATCATGGTCTTCTGCCTGGTGGTGTCGGTGGTAATCCCGGTGCTGGCGCGTGTGGCGGCGATCATGGGCAGCTTCGTTCCGTGGTATCGGCTTCAGGGCCCGCGAGATTATTCGCTGTTTCCCAACTACGTGACCTTCAGTGCACTGCGAGAGCACAGCCTTCGTGAAGGCAACGAATTCCTCTACAACTATTGGAAACGCTTGACCATGCAGCGCGAGGAGTGGCGGCAACAGCGCTTCCAAACCGGGGTACTGGTGTTCGGCCTGGTGCTGATGGTAATTGCAAATGCTGGGGTGAGTGCTCATTTCCAGCTGCCCGGGTTGATGGCTTATTTCACCTTTTGGTTTGGCTGGAAGGGCTATGCGCTACTGAGCATCGTCACCCTGGCTGCACTGGGCGTGGTGGTCATCGGATGAGATCGGCCAGATCTACTATCCACCCTTGGCCGAGAAGCTGAACAAAACCCAGTACTGACCTCGGCGTGAACCTGCTTTGCAGCCCATCGCGACCCAAGGTCCGCACCGTCCGTGCAGACCTTGGAATGATCTCGGGCAGTTGTTGCAAGCCGGTTCAGCTCGCAGCAATCGCCGTATTTAGCAGCAGCACCACGATCAAGCCAACCACCGCCACAATGGACTGCACCACCGAAATGGTCTTGGTGGCTTCGCCCATGGTCATGCCAAAGGATTCTTTCACCATCCAGAAGCCTGCATGGTTCGCATAGTTGAAGAACAGCGAACCGCAGCCGATGGACAAGGCCAGCAAAGGCAGGTTGAGGCGGGGGTCTGCATCTGCCAGCGGCGCCAGCAAGCCGGCAGCCCCTACGATACCGACCGTGGCGGAACCGGTAGACACCGAGAGCAACATCGCGATCAGCCACCCCAGAATCAGGGGAGGGAAGGCAGATTGCTGGGTCAGGTGCACAATGGCATCGCCTACCTTGGCGCTGGTCAGCATCTCCTGGAAGGCACCGCCACCGGCAATGATCATGATGATCGAGGCAATTGGCTTGAGGCTTTTGCCCAGTGCATCGCGCAGCTGTTCGGCGTCGCCGCCGCGCGCAAGCACCAGGCTGGCGCCAGCGAACAGCACGCCCAGCAGCATGGCGATCAGCGGGTTGCCCAGGAAGCTGGCCAGTTCCAGCAGCGCATTGCCTTTGGGCAGCAGCATCTCGGCGACGGCATGCACCAGCATCAGGATGGCCGGCAGCAATGCGGCCAGCATGCCGACCATTACCCCGGGGCGGGGTTGGCCATCGGCTTTTTCAGCCAGTGTGAACTGGTCCAGCAATGCCTGATCGGGCCGCGTGTTCATGCGCGGTGAAATGAACATGCCGTACAGCGGGCCCCCCAGGATCATTGCCGGAATGGCGGCAAGGAAGCCATACAGCATGGTGGGCCCAACCGAGGTCTTGAGCACGGCAATGGCGGTCAGTGGGCCTGGGTGCGGCGGTACCATGCCGTGCATGGCGGCAAGCGCCGAAATGACCGGCACACCTACATACACATACGCCGAGCCCTTGAAGCGCGCCTTGCTTTCCAGTTTGCGCGCCACGCTGAATATCAGCGGCAGCATGATCACCAGGCCGACTTCGAAAAACATGGGGATGCCAATGACAAAGGCAACCAGCATCATGGCCCAAGGGATCATGCGGTCGGAGGTGCGCTTGAGGATGACATCCGCGACCTGTTCCGTGACGCCAGCGTCAGCCAGGATCTTGCCGAGCATTGCACCCAGCGCAATCACCACCCCCACTGCGCCCAGTGTCTTGCCGGCGCCGGTGAGCAGGTGGGAGACGATGCTGCCTGGCGCCATATGCGTCGCGAAGCCCACGCCAATGGACACCACCAGCAAGGCCAGCAGCGGATGCATTTTCAGGCGCGAAACGATGAGCGCCACCAGCACCAGAACACTGGCCAGTGCCGTCAGTAATAGCTGTATATCTAAGGGAGTCATTCAAGGAATCTCGGTTGGGCTGGCGCTCGGCTGCTCTCAGGGTTTGAAGGCGTGACGGGCGTTTCCACGGGGCATGCCCAGGTGGCTGCCGTTGCGGCTGCTGCTACGGTTTCGAGGAAGGGAACGCGGCTTTGCGCTATCTGCCGCTCACAGGCGGTCGCCTGGCAACGGAAGATGGGCAGCAGGGAGGCGTGGCGCTGAGGCCGGTGGGCGGTGGTGTGGCGACGGGGCGCTTGGGCAGCATGGTCATTGGTTGATTCACCTTGTTGTATGGTCGTCTATATGAATCTGGCCAAAGTATTTGCGCTGCCGTGGAACACTGTCAAGTGAAGGTCGTCGCATCATCTTGGGTGGCCATTTAGCCCCGGCAGGCAATACTTCTCTCTATACGCAGGCGTGTTCCTGGTGGCGCGCGCCGCTGGGAGGTGTCTGGTGAACAAATTAACGATTGTGGGTGCCGGCCTGGTCGGCGAGGCGGCGGCGCAGATCATCGCCCGGGATGAGTTGTGCCGTGAGCTGGTGTTGATGGACGTGCAGGGTGAACTGGCGCAGGGCAAGGCGCTGGACGTTTGGCAGGCGGCTGTGGATTCAGGGTCCGATACCCATGTTCACGGCGGGGCCAAAGCCGAGATGCTGGAGGGGTCCGAGCTGGTGGTGATCACGGCGGGCGTGCCGCGCAAGCCCGGCCAGTCGCGCCAGGATGTATTGAGTACCAACCTGCCAATCCTCGACAGCATCATGGCGGATATCAAGCACCACGCGCCGACAGCGACGGTGCTGGTGGTGTCCAACCCGGTCGATGTGCTCACCTACCGCGCCTGGAGCGTGAGCGGTCAGGGGCGCGACAAGGTGTTCGGGCAGGCGGGGGTGCTGGATACCGCGCGCATGAAGTGCTTCATCGCCGAGCAAACCGGGTTTTCTGCACGGGATATCACGGCGTTGGTGCTGGGCGGGCATGGCGACAGCATGGTGCCGCTGATGCGCTACTGCCAGATTGGCTCGGTGCCATTGTCGCACTTCCTGTCCAGCGAGCAGATCGAACAGATTGTCGAGCGCACCCGTAAGGGCGGCGGCGAGATTCTGGGGTTGAAGAAGACGGGGAGCGCCTGCGATGCACCGGGCGTGGCCATTGCGCAGATGGTCGATGCGATCGCCAATGGGCGGAACCGTATTTTGCCGGCGGTGGCGATTCTTGAGGGCGAGTATGGGCGAACGGATATCGCCATGGGTGTGCCCTGTGTACTGGCAGAGAAGGGGCTTGCGCGGATTATCGAGTTGCCGCTGGATGCGCAGGAACAGGCGATGTTCGACCACTCTGCCGACCAGGTGGCGCGGGATATTGCAGAGATGAAGGCGTTGTAGAGCTTGAAGCGTCATGCATCGGGTGTGGCGGCTCGGGCAGTGGGGAACACTTTGCCTCCGTACCTGTCACACCCGTTCATTGGGGTTCAGACCCATCATTACCAAGGAGAGGTAGGCATGGGCGGTGCAACATCGGGACGTACCACCTTGACCAACTTCACGTTCACCAAGTTTCTCGACCGCGCGAGTTGTAAGCTGCTGGAAGCCAGATGCTCGGGCCAGCATCTCAAGGAAGTATCGGAGTGAATGAAGTTGAGCCTGGGCTAATTGCGATTCTGATTCTTGCCCCCATGATGCTGGCGATGGTCGTACAGTGTTTCATCGCACATAAATACACTGAGTACTACGAGTCGTTGCTAACGCGCTGTAGCTTCGTGACCGGCAACAAAATCACGTTTCAACATGCAGGCCTTCTGGGCAAGGTCATGCGTACGGGGTTGATCTCCATGGTGCTGGCTATACCGAGCCTCTTCGTGCGCAGGGGGTTGATTGACTTCGATGAAGTCAAACGTTTCCCCTCAAGCATGAGACGACTGCTGGTGAGTCTGTTGGTCATTCACATCCTGCTGGCTACCGCGCTGATTATTTTCACTTACGCGTAGCCTGGCCGCTCCTGCATGGGGCGCGGTCAGGCCTGTCGGTTGTGCACGAGCCGTGTAGCCCTCAGCGCTGATAAGCCTTGCCAAAATGCCGTTCCAGGCGCGCCTGCAGCAGCTCCAGCAGTATCGACAGCACCCAGTAGATCACGGCGGCGGTGGTCAGCATTTCCAGGTAGCGATAGCTCGAACGCCCATACGACTGCGCCAGAAACATCACCTCCCAAACCCCCATCACGGATATCAGCGACGAGTCCTTGAGCATCGAGATGAACTGGTTGGCGGTGGGCGGAATGATCACCCGCATGGCCTGGGGCAGGATGATGTGGCAGAAGATCTGCGGCGTGCGCATACCCAGCGCCAATGCTGCTTCACGTTGCCCACGGGCCACGCCGAGGATGCCGGCGCGGAAGATCTCGCTCAGGTAGGCCCCGTAGTTCAGCGACAAGGCAATGATGCCGGCGCTGATGGCGCCGGGTACCAGGCCCACCTGCGGCAGCCCCAGGTAGATCAGCAGAATCTGGATCAGCAGCGGCGTGCCACGGAAGAACGAGGTGTAGAAGCTGGCCACACCCACCAACACCGCGCTGTTGGATAACCGTGCCAGCGCGGCGGCAAAGCCGAGCAGCACGGATACCACCATCGAGCACAGGCACAGGAACAGGGTCAGTGCGGCGCCTTGCAGAAAACCATTGGGCCCCAGCTTGAAACCGGCCAGGTTGGGAAACTTCTCCAGAATGATGGCGAACTTCAGGTCAAAGCTGAGGAAGAAGGCGACAAACAGCCCGAACAGCGCCAGCCAGGTCAGCAGTAACCGGGTGCGAAAGCCGAACAGGCCGGCGCCCGCAGGCTTTGCCACGGGCTTGGGGGAGGGAGGGAAGGTGCTCATTTGCTGATGTCGGCGCCACTCCATTTCTGCGACAGCTTGGCCAGGGTGCCATCAGCCTTCAGCTCGGCGAACACCTGGCGTACCTTGGCATCCCACTCAGGGTCGCCTTTTTCGATGGCTACCGCGTTGGGCTCTTCATACAGCGGCGCGCCGGCCAGCTTGAAGCGCTTGTCTTGCTGCAGGCGCGGCTGCGCGGTCACCAGGTTGGTAATGATGGCGTCCAGGCGCACGCCAGTGCCCAGGCCCAAGTCCTGGAAGGCGACGTTTTCAGTGTCGTAGGGCGCAGCCTGCACGAAGTCGAACGGGTAATCGATCTTCTGGTCTTCCTTGCCTTCAATGACCAGGTTCTTGTTCAGGTAGCTTTCGTAGCTCGATGCACTGATCGAACCTACCTTGCGGCCTTCCAGGTCTTTGGCGCCATGGATGCGCTCATCCGAGGCATTGACCACGATCACGGCGGGCGATGCGTAGTACTCCACGGGGAAGTCGAACACTTCGGCTCGCGCCTTGCTCGGGGTCATCGAGCAAATGCAGATGTCGTAGCGCCCGCTCCAGCGGCCAGCGGCAATCACGTCCCAGGACGGTGTTTCCAGGCGCAGTTTGACGCCGAGTTTGTCGGCCACTGCCTTGGCCACGTCCACATCGTAACCGTCGAGCTGGTTGTGGTCATTGAGGAAGGAAAACGGCGGGTAGCTTTCCATCAGCACGTTGACCATTTCCTTGCGCGATTCAACCCGCTCCAACGTGGCGCCAGCAAAGGCTTGGGTGGCAGTTGCGAGCAGTACAAGGCCCGCACCCAGCAGAGAAGAAAATCGCATGTACATACCTGATATGTTGGGCAAATGGGTGATAGGGTATTTAATAGTTATAACCCTAATCCCCATAATGAATTTTATTCATAAGAACCTTCAGAGAAGTTATATGGCAGAGCGAACGATGGTAATTCTGGACGGTGGCATGGGCCGAGAGCTGCAGCGCAGCGGTGCACCGTTTCGCCAGCCCGAGTGGTCGGCGCTGGCGCTGAGCGAGGCGCCGGAGGCGGTCGTGGGCGTGCATGCAGCCTTCATCGAGGCGGGTGCGCAGGTCATCACCAGCAACAGCTATGCAGTAGTGCCGTTCCACATCGGTGAAGAACGCTTTGCCGCCGAAGGGCGACAGTTGGCCCATATCGCAGGCCAGCTCGCGCGGCACGCGGCAGATACCGGCGCGCACCCGGTCAGGGTGGCAGGTTCGCTGCCGCCGCTGTTCGGGTCCTACCGGCCCGACCTGTTCCAGCCCGAGCGTGTGGCAGAGGTGCTGACCCCGCTGCTCCAGGGTCTGGCCCCGCATGTTGACCTGTGGCTGGCCGAAACCCAGAGTTCCGTGGCCGAAGTGCGGGCCATTCATAGCCATTTGCCGGCAGACGGCAGGCCGTTCTGGGTGTCCTTCACCCTGCAGGACGAGGACGTCGACGACGTACCGCGCCTGCGTTCCGGAGAACCAGTGGCCGAAGCCATCGAGGCCGCAGTCAGCCTGGGGGTGGCTGCGGTGTTGTTCAACTGCAGCCAGCCTGAGGTGATCGGCGCCGCCATTGATGTCGCGCGCTCGGTCATCGAGCGACACAACGCCGAGATTGCCATCGGTGCCTATGCCAACGCCTTCCCGCCGCAGCCCAAAGAAGCCACTGCCAACGATGGCCTGGACGTACTGCGCGAAGACCTCGATCCGCCGGGTTACCTGGCATGGGCCAAGGACTGGCGTGCGCGTGGTGCCAGCATGGTCGGCGGTTGCTGCGGCATCGGCCCGGAGCATATCGCCGAGCTGAAGCGCAACCTGGCTTAAGCGCCCACGTGGCCGGGCGGCTTTGCTAGAGGCGAACAGTCGCTGACGTTGAGCCTGGCCCGGCGTATCGAGGTCGGCTATCTGGAAGAGGTGCGGGTGTTCGCTGTGTGCCCCGAATAGTCTTTTCTCTATGACGAGTGGCACGGGTCAGCGCACAAACCGTGGTACCGCTCGTATATAGATCAGTTCGCTGACCAGCTCTACCAGGGTTTGCGTGATCACGGCTGCCGCTGCCAACCCGCGCATCTCTTCTGGCAGCGCCAGCGCCAGCGGCAGCACCACCAGCGAGTTGCGCGTGGCTGCGCTGAACGTCACCGAGCGTGCCTCGCTGGCCGGCAGGCGCAGCAGGCGCGCACAGATGAAGCCAAGCACCGGCGCCAGCAGCATGAAGCCGATGTATACCGGAACCACCGGCAGCAGACGGTCGAAATCACGCAGTACCACGACAATCTGCGAAGCGATCACCACCATCAGCACCAAGGCCATGGCCGGCACCGGCAACCACGCCCAGGCGTCGTTCCAGGCCGCGACGGCGCGCGAGCGCCGGGCACCGGCGCTGGTGAGCACCGCGAGGGCCATCGGCAACACGATCAACAGCACGAAGGCTTCCAGGAACGGGGTGATGGAGATTGCCACCTGGCTGCTGCCACCCAGCATCAGGGCCAGATACACCGGCAGCAGCACCAGTTGCGCCAGCAATAATACGGGGGTTGCGGCCAGGGTCAGGCGTGAGTCGCCTTTGCCAATGTGGGTGAACACCACCACGTAGTCGATACAGGGCGTGAGCAGTACCAGCAAGGCACCGACGAGGATCGCCGGGTGTTCCACCAGCCCGCGGGTGATGGCCCAGACAAGCAGCGGAACGAGAATGAAATTGGCCAGTAGCAGGGCCGTGATGAAGCGGCGGTTACCCAGGCCCTGGCGCAGGTCGAGGAAGGGTATTTGTAGGAACATCGCGTACATCAGCACGGCGATGGCGGGGGTGATCAGGGCTTCAAGCTGGCGCGCAGTGTCGCTGGCCAGCAGGCCGAAGGCGATAGCGGCCAGTACGGCGGCGAAGTAGATGGGGATCTGCCGGGTTTCGAGTTGCTCTCTGGTCAAGGTGTGGCCTGTGGTTGGTGGTGTCAAACAGGGTAATACGTGATGGCACGTGGCTGCTCGAAATCATTCCCTGTGGGAGCGGGCGTGCCCGCGAACACCGGCGCAGCCGGTGCCATCCACCGCGTAGCCTTCTTCGCGGGCACGCCCGCTCCCACAGGATGTGTATCAGGCCTGCGAACGGGTTTCATGGTCCGTTCACGAAAAAGCCCGGCACTGGGCCGGCCTCTTTCACTTCAGGCAAGCGCCAATCAGTTGCCGTAAACCGGCAGCTTCTTGCAGATGGCCTTGACCTTCTCACGAACGGCGTCGATCACCGCTTCGTTGTTCAGGTCGGCCAGGATGTCGCAGATCCAGCTCGCCAGTTCCTTGCACTCGGCTTCCTTGAAACCACGGGTGGTAACGGCTGGGGTGCCGAAACGCAGGCCCGAGGTGACGAACGGCGAACGCGGGTCGTTCGGTACCGAGTTCTTGTTGACGGTGATGAAAGCTTTGCCCAGGGCGGCGTCAGCATCCTTACCGGAGATTTCCTGCTTGATCAGCGACAGCAGGAACAGGTGGTTCTGGGTGCCACCGGAAACCACGTCGAAACCGCGCTCGATGAACACGCTGGCCATGGCCTGGGCGTTCTTCACGACCTGCTGCTGGTAAGCCTTGAACTCTGGCTGCAGGGCTTCCTTGAAGCAGATGGCCTTGGCCGCGATGACGTGCTCCAGCGGGCCGCCCTGTGCGCCCGGGAAGACGGCGGAGTTCAGCTTCTTCTCGATGTCGGCGTTGGCACGGGCCAGGATCAGGCCGCCGCGCGGGCCGCGCAGGGTCTTGTGGGTGGTGGTGGTGACCACGTCGGCGAACGGAACAGGGTTCGGGTACACGCCAGCGGCAACCAGGCCGGCAACGTGGGCCATGTCGACGAACAGGTAGGCACCGACCTTGTCGGCGATGGCGCGGAAGCGGGCGAAGTCCAGAACCTGCGAGTAGGCCGAGAAGCCGGCAACGATCATCTTCGGCTTGTGCTCGACAGCCAGACGCTCGACTTCGTCGTAGTCGATCAGGCCATTGCCGTCGATGCCGTACTGGATGGCGTTGTACAGCTTGCCCGAGGAGCTTACCGAAGCACCGTGGGTCAGGTGGCCACCGTGTGCCAGGCTCATGCCCAGGATGGTGTCACCGGCCGACAGCAGGGCCAGGTAGACGGCAGCGTTGGCCTGGGAGCCAGCGTGCGGCTGTACGTTGGCGTAGTCGGCGCCGAACAGCTCCTTGGCACGGTCGATGGCCAGTTGCTCGACGACGTCGACGTATTCGCAACCGCCGTAGTAGCGCTTGCCTGGGTAGCCTTCGGCGTACTTGTTGGTCAGGACCGAGCCCTGAGCTTCCATGACTGCCGGGCTGGTGTAGTTTTCCGAAGCGATCAGCTCGATATGCTCTTCCTGGCGCAGAGCTTCTTGCTGCATGGCTTCGAAGAGCTCGGCGTCGTACTTGGCAATGGTCAAATCACGGCTGAACATGGCGGTCCTCAAGGATCGGGGTAATTTGGGTGTGCATTCTAACCGATTGATTCGCGGCTGGCATATGAAGTGGCATCAAGTCGCGGACCAATGGGCTTCATCTTGCATCCCGCGCCGTTTCTGGGCTGGGCGCGGGCAGGAGTTGACTCGCAGGTCCGCTTTTTATGCAGGATTCGGTTGCGGCACCGTACTTGTAGGAACGGGTTTACCTGCGAAGAAGCCGGCGCGGTGGATGGCACCGGCTTCGCCGGTGTTCGCGGGTAAACCCGCTCCTACGGGAACCTTGTGAACAGGCAGCGTGCGGGTCAATGGAACATGAACAAGGTCTCGTTGGAGAATTGCGCCTCGAACTGATGCGCCGGCATCGGCCGCCCGAACAGATAGCCCTGCACCTCGTCGCAACCATGCTCGCGCAGAAACTCCAGCTGTTCGTGGGTTTCCACGCCCTCGGCGATGACTGCCAGGTTGAGGCTGTGGGCCATGGCGATGATCGCCCGGGCAATCTGCGCGTCCTGCTCGCCTTCGGGCAGGCCGTCGACGAAGGTACGGTCGATCTTCAGTACGTCGATGGGGAACTGCTTGAGGTAGTTGAGCGACGAGTAGCCGGTGCCGAAGTCGTCTACCGCAATGCTCAGGCCGAGGTTCTTCAGGCTGGCAAGAATCTGCAGCGCCTCGTTTACCTCGCGCATCAGGATACTTTCGGTCAACTCCAGCTCCAGGCATGCCGGCGGCAGGCCGCTTTCATCCAGGATGTTGGCAATCCGCGTGCCCAGCTGGCCGTCGGAGAACTGCCGCGCCGAAATATTCACCGACACTTTCGGCACTCGCACCTTGGCCTTGTGCCAGGCCTTGAGCTGGCGGCTGGCCTCGCGCAGCACCCAATCGCCCACGTCCACCACCAGGCCCAGTTCCTCGATCACCGGGATGAAGTCGCCCGGCGGCACCAGGCCGCGGGTCGGGTGACGCCAGCGCAGCAGCGCTTCGGCGCCGGTCAGGCGCTTGCCGTCGCCGCTGAACTGCGGCTGGTAATAGAGGATGAACTCGTTCTGCTCCATGGCATGGCGCAGGTCGCTTTCCAGCTCCAGGCGCTCCAGGGCGCTGGCGTTCATTTCGGCCTGGTAGAACTGGAAGTTGTTCTTGCCGCGCTCCTTGGCGTGGTACATGGCGGTGTCGGCGTTCTTCATCAGCTGGCTCAGCTCACTGCCATCCTGTGGGCTGAGGGCGATGCCGATGCTGGCGGTGACGAAGAACTCGCGGTTTTCCAGCACGAACGGCCGCACCAGGCTGCCGAGGATGTTCTCGGCCACGTGGATGGCGCGGTTCAGGGCCATTTCGCGGGTGGGGCGCGGCTGCAGCAGCAGGGTGAACTCGTCGCCGCCCATGCGTGCCACCGTGTCATCGTCATCCACGCAGGCCAGCAGGCGCAGGGCCATGTCCTTGAGCATGCGGTCGCCGGCCGCATGGCCGAGCGAGTCGTTGATCGGTTTGAAGCGGTCGAGGTCGAGGAACATCAGCACCACCCAGGCCTTCTGCCGCTCGGCCTGCTGCAGGGCGTTGTACAAACGGTCCTGGAACAGTGTGCGGTTGGGCAGGTGGGTAAGGGCGTCGTAGTAGGCCAGGCGGTGGATGCGCTGTTCGCTGGCCTTGCGTTCACTGATGTCGGTGAAGAAGCACACGTAGCTGGCCAGGTCGCCTTCGTCGTCCAGTACCGCGGTGATGCCGACCCAGGCCGGGTAGTGGTCGCCGTCACGGCGCTTGAGCCACACTTCACCTTCCCAGCTGCCGCGCTGGTGCAGTTGCTTGACCACATAGCGCAGGTGGCCTTCCTGCTGTTCGTCGACAGTGAGCATGCCCGGCAATTGGTCGAGCACTTCACTGACGGCGTAACCGCTGACGCGGCTGAACGCCTCGTTGGCCTGAACGATATAGCCGGCCGGGTCGGTGATGAGGATCGCCGACGTGGAATGTTCGAATACGGTCGCGGCCATGCGCAGGTCTTTCTCGGCGCGGCGTTGCTGGCTGATGTCGCGGCCCACCCCAAGTACGCCTTCGAAGCGTTGGTCATCGTCCCACACCAGCACCAGGCGCAGCTCGATCGGGATCTTGCGGCCATCGGCACGCAGGCAGTCGAACAGGAACAGTTGGGTGGGTAACTGGCTGCACAATTGCGCCATTTGCGCCGGATCGCCCATGGCCTTGCTGACACGCTCCATCAGGCTGTAGATACCGGTGAGCTGGGCCGGGTTGGCGACGATGGATTGCCAGCCGTTGGCGAAGATCCAGTCGGCCTGGTAGCCCAGCACGCTCTTTACCGAGGGGCTGACATAATTGAGCTTGAGCTGGCTGTCGGTGGAGAAAATCACGTCGCTGATGCTTTCGGCGAGCATGCGGTAGCGTTGCTCGCTGTCACGCAGCGACTGGCTGGCCTCGATCTGAACGGTCACATCCTTGCCCACACCGATGATGCGCGTAACCAGGCCTTCGGCGTTGCGGGTCAGCACCTGCTCGCGGATGTCGTAGCAGCGCCAGCCTCCGTCGCGGTGGCGGAAGCGCAGCTGGCAGTGCAGCGGTTGGTCATGACCGCTGTCGCGCTGTTGCTGGCGCAGTGCCTGGTAGTGTGCGGCGTCCTCGGGGTGCAGCAGCAGCTCCCAGAAGCGGTCGCCCATCTGTGCCAGCTCGGTGCGGTCGTAGCCCAGGGTCTGGCCGAGGTGGCGGTTGCTGAAGATCATCCGTTGGCTGGGCACATCCTGCACATACAACTGGTCGGGTACGGTGCGTACCACGTCCGACCAGAAGCTTTCGCGTTCCAGTAGCGACAGCTCCACCTGTTTGCGGCTGGTGATATCGCTGATGCTGAGGATCACCGCCTGGTAATCGCGACGCTGCAGCGGCAGGCGAGCCATCAGCCACAGGTGCAGCTCGTCTCCCTGGGGTGTCGGCAGACGCACTTCCAGCTCCAGCAACGGGCGTTGTTCGATCAGTGCATCGATCAGTTGCATGCCAATGCTGTCGCGGCTGTCGCCAGTGCCATCGATCAGCCGCTGCCAGGCCCCTTCGTGGCAGTCGATGTTCAGCAGCTGGCGCGCCACTTGGTTGACCTCGGTGATCTTCAGCTCCAGCAGCAGCGAGCGGCGCAGGTTCGGATCCAGCGCCAGGCTGTGCTTGAGTGCGGCCCGGTTGCGCAGGTGGTAGCGATCGAGCTGACCGGGCAGGCTGGACAGGTCGAGCACGCACAGGGCCACGCCGGTGCCTTCAAAAATTTCCTGATAGCGCCTGCGGTCTTCCTGCAGCGCCCGCTGGCGGCGCCGCATGTTGATCAGCGCCAGTACCGGCAGCAGGGCGCAGAACAGTACCAGCAGGCATTTGCCGATCAGCGCCGGCAACAACGTTTGCCGGGCCAGTTTGGCGTCGAACAGGCCGTGTAGCTGCCAGGTGCTGTTTTCGATAAAGGCCAGCATCACGCTTTGCAGCGGCTCGTCGCTGGTATCGGTTGCGACATTGCGCAGCAGCACTTCGCCGCTGCGGCTGTTCTCCAGCAGCCACTGCGGGTGCCCACTACCCTCCAGGTGGAGGGTGAGCTCGCGGTAATAGTCCGGTGACAGGCGCAGTAGCCAGTAGCCGTGACCCTGCGCGGCATCCTGGCGCAGCAGCAGGTACAGGATGTGGTTGTCGGCCGAATTGGTGAAGAAGTACGGGCGTCCCTGGCTAAGTGCAAGCAACTCATCAAACAGCTTGCGGTCGGGGCTGCCTGCCAGGCTGTCGGCGCGCAGTTGCCCGGTGTTGTCCAGCCAGGCCGCGCTCTGCAGGGCGGGGAGGCGCTGGCGTAGGGTGCCGAGCAGGCTGGGCAGGGCGGCAGGGGTGGGGGCATCTGGGTAGGGTTGCACCACGTTCACGGCCTGCTGCGCCTTGAGCGCCATGTTCAGGCTCAGGTGGTCGGCCAGTTCCGCAGAGGCGTCCAGGCTCTGTTTGCGCAAGTCGGCCTGAGTATGTTTGAACTGGGCGAATAGTTGCCACACCAGCAGTCCCAGCAGGATCAGGGCCAGCAGCGCCAGCGCACCCTTGATCGACCCGCGCAGTATGGTGGCGGGTGCTTGTGGTGCGGAACGCAATGACGACGAATGAGTAAGGTTGGTCAAGCGTTGATCCTGCGATTGGGCTGGCGATGGCAGGGAATGATCTTGCACGGCGCGTGCCGGCACCGGGCTTGCGCACCGCGGAGGCGCACTATAAGGCCGGATACCCGAAACCGGCTAGCATGCCTCGGATTATGGCAAAGTGCCAGCCGTGTTGACCGGTGGTGGCTGCCCGGTGGTTCGGCAAGCCCCTGCAACCTGTGCGAGAATAGCGCCCGCTTCACATGACAACGCATCGGAGATGTTCGGTTTTGGTTACTCACTTTTCCTCCAATGGCCTCGATTCCGCCTGCGGGCGCAGCAGTCAGACCCTTGTCAGCACTGCCGTGACCGAGGACGTATCCTGCAAGTCTTGCCAGCGTTCGCTGGGCAAACCCGAGGCGGCCGCTGCCGCCAAAAGCAAGGCCCCGTCGCTGGCTGAACTGCGCAAGACTGCCAAGGTGGCAGTAGAGCCACCAACGCCGACAGTGACTGCGGCCAAGCCGGCAGCCAAGGTGGTCAGCACAGCGCCTGCCAAACCGGCCAAGGTGGCCGAGCAGCAACCTGCCCGCAGCGGCGGCTTCAGCGTGAAGTCCGCCTGGGCCGCGCGCCTGGCCGAGCGGGGCGACCGTTGCCGGTTGCCGCGGGGCAAGGTCAAGCAGCGTCACGTCTGAGCCTCTTCTGCTGCTGTGCCGCCCCTTTCGCGGGCTCGCCCGCTCCCACAGGAATCGCGGATTCTTCAGACTCTGTGGTGACGCTGTGGGAGCGGGCGTGCCCGCGAAGAGGCCGGCACAGGCAATGAATTCATCCCAGTGACCGCACTGATCACACCCCACCATCGGCCCCTCCTATGCAACGCCGCGCGTTGGCGTAGAATGGTCGACTTTGTTCAATGACACCCCGTAAACACATCCCCCTGGCCACTGCGTGCCGGGGCGATCGGCGATGTCTTTACCTATCTGATTAGAGGGCTTGGTTTTGGCTCAATACGTCTACACCATGCATCGGCTGAGCAAGGTCGTGCCGCCGAAGCGGGAAATTCTCAAGAACATTTCCCTGTCGTTCTTCCCAGGCGCCAAAATTGGCGTACTTGGCCTGAACGGCGCCGGTAAATCGACCCTGCTGCGGATCATGGCGGGCGTCGACAAGGAATTCGACGGCGAAGCCCGTCCGATGCCCGACATCAACGTGGGTTACCTGCCACAGGAACCGCAACTGGACCCAACCAAGACCGTACGTGAAGTGGTCGAGGAAGCGGTCAGCGTGATCAAGGACGCCCAGGCCCGCCTGGACGAGGTCTACGCGGCCTACGCCGAGCCGGATGCCGACTTCGACAAGCTGGCCGCCGAGCAGGCCAAGCTGGAAGCCATCCTGCAGGCCGCTGATGGCCACAACCTGGAGCGCCAGCTGGACGTCGCTGCCGACGCCCTGCGCCTGCCTGCCTGGGATGCGCGCATCGAACACCTGTCCGGTGGTGAAAAGCGCCGTGTGGCTCTGTGTCGCCTGCTGCTGTCGGCCCCTGACATGCTGCTGCTCGACGAACCGACCAACCACCTGGACGCCGACTCGGTGGCCTGGTTGGAGCGCTTCCTGCACGACTTCCCGGGCACCGTGGTAGCCATTACCCACGACCGTTACTTCCTCGACAACGTCGCCGGCTGGATCCTGGAGCTGGACCGCGGCGCCGGCATCCCGTACGAAGGCAACTACTCGGGCTGGCTGGAAGCCAAGTCGGAGCGTCTGGCGCAGGAGTCCAAGCAGCAGAGCGCCCACGAGAAGGCCATGAAAGAGGAACTGGAGTGGGTGCGCAAAGGCGCCAAAGCCCGCCAGTCCAAGTCCAAGGCCCGTCTGCAGCGCTTTGAAGAAATGCAGTCGCAGGAATTCCAGAAGCGCAGCGAAACCAACGAAATCTACATCCCGGCCGGTCCGCGCCTGGGTGACAAGGTTATCGAGTTCAAGAACGTCACCAAGGGCTACGGTGACCGTGTGCTGATCGACAACCTGTCGTTCGCCATGCCCAAAGGTGCCATCGTTGGTGTGATCGGTGGTAACGGTGCCGGTAAGTCGACCCTGTTCCGCATGCTGATGGGCAAGGAGCAGCCGGACTCGGGCAGCATCGAGATCGGTGAAACCGTGCAGTTGGCCTGTGTGGACCAGAGCCGCGAGGACCTGGACGGCGCCAAGACCGTGTTCCAGCAGATCTCCGACGGTTCCGACCAGATCCGCATCGGCAACTACGAGATCCCTTCGCGTACCTACGTTGGCCGCTTCAACTTCAAAGGTGGCGATCAGCAGAAGTTCGTCAAGGACCTGTCCGGTGGTGAGCGTGGCCGCCTGCACCTGGCCCTGACCCTGAAGGAAGGCGGTAACGTTCTGCTGCTCGACGAACCGTCCAACGACCTTGACGTCGAAACCCTGCGTTCGCTGGAAGAAGCCCTGCTGGACTTCCCGGGCGCCGCGATCGTGATTTCCCACGACCGTTGGTTCCTGGACCGCGTGGCTACCCACATCCTGGCGTACGAAGACGACTCGAACGTGGTCTTCTTCGAGGGTAACTACACCGAGTACGAAGCCGACCGCAAGAAGCGTCTGGGTGATGCTGCTGCCCAGCCGCACCGTGTACGGCACAAGAAGCTGGCCCAGTAAGCCGGTTTTCTGATGCACAAAAATGGGGCTCAAAGGAGCCCCATTTTTGTGCTTGATGGAAAGCTGAAAACAAGGAATCGGGAGCGTGTTTTGTATACACTTACATAAAACGCACCAAATAATTTCATAAAAACGACATTTCGCCCTGTTCCGGTGCGATTGCTTCTTGGTACATTCCTGAAAAAACCAATAAGTCCAATCCTCTTGGTGAGATGTCTACCATGATCGAATCTGTCGACAATTTTCTTGCACGCCTAAAGCAGCGTGACCCTGGCCAACCAGAATTCCACCAGGCCGTAGAAGAGGTGCTTCGCACCCTGTGGCCATTCCTTGAAGCCAACCCCCGCTACCTGCAGTCCGGTATCCTCGAGCGCATGGTCGAGCCTGAGCGCGCCTTGCTGTTCCGCGTATCCTGGGTCGATGACCAGGGCAAGGTGCAGGTCAACCGCGGTTATCGCATTCAGATGAGCAGTGCCATTGGCCCGTACAAGGGCGGCCTGCGCTTCCACCCGTCGGTGAACCTCAGCGTGCTGAAGTTCCTGGCCTTCGAGCAGGTGTTCAAGAACTCGCTGACTTCGTTGCCCATGGGCGGCGGCAAGGGCGGCGCGGACTTTGACCCCAAAGGCAAGAGCGACGCCGAAGTGATGCGCTTCTGCCAGGCGTTCATGAGCGAGCTGTATCGTCACATCGGCGCCGACTGCGACGTACCGGCCGGTGACATCGGCGTGGGTGCCCGCGAAATCGGCTTCATGTTCGGCCAGTACAAGCGCCTGGCCAACCAGTTCACCTCGGTGCTGACCGGCAAGGGCATGACCTATGGCGGCAGCCTGATCCGCCCGGAAGCCACCGGCTATGGCTGCGTTTACTTCGCCGAAGAAATGCTCAAGCGTCAGGACAAGCGTATCGACGGCCGCCGCGTGGCGGTGTCCGGTTCGGGCAACGTCGCCCAATATGCTGCGCGCAAGGTCATGGACCTGGGCGGCAAGGTGATCTCGCTGTCTGACTCTGAAGGAACCTTGTATGCCGAGGCCGGCCTGACCGATGCCCAGTGGGACGCCTTGATGGAGCTGAAAAACGTCAAGCGTGGCCGTATCAGCGAGCTGGCCGGGCAGTTCGGCCTGGAGTTCCGCAAGGGCCAGACCCCGTGGAGCCTGCCGTGCGACATCGCCCTGCCATGCGCCACGCAGAACGAGCTGGGCGCCGAAGATGCCCGCACCTTGCTGCGTAACGGCTGCATCTGTGTGGCCGAAGGCGCCAACATGCCGACTACCCTCGAGGCTGTGGACATCTTCCTGGACGCCGGCATTCTGTATGCCCCGGGCAAGGCCTCCAATGCCGGCGGCGTAGCTGTGTCGGGCCTGGAAATGTCGCAGAACGCCATGCGCCTGCTGTGGACTGCCGGTGAAGTGGACAGCAAGCTGCACAGCATCATGCAGTCGATTCACCATGCATGCGTGCACTACGGTGAAGAGGCTGATGGCCGTATCAACTACGTCAAAGGGGCGAACATCGCGGGCTTCGTGAAAGTGGCCGATGCGATGCTGGCGCAAGGCGTGGTCTGACCTGAAGTTCTTGGGGCCGCTGTGCGGCCCCCTCAGGGCTCACCCTCGATCTCGAGCACTTCAATTACTTGCTCGCCCATCGGCCGACGCCATACCACCTCATCTCCAGGCCCCGCGCCCAGCAAGGCACGCCCCAATGGCGAGCCCCAGTTGATCAAGCCCCGCCCGGCATCTGCTTCATCCTCGCCCACCAGCCGTACAACATGCTCCTGGTCCTGCGCATCGACAAATCGCACCCGGCTACCAATCTGCGCCTTGCTGCGAGAAGTGGCCGCCGGCACCACCTGTGCGCTCTGCACCCGTGCGTTGAAGTAACGCAGGTCGCGTTCGGTATCGGCCAGCTGCTGCTTGTCGCCACGCTCACCCTGAGCCTGCAGTTCGCTGCGCAAGGTATTCAGCTCGGCCAAGTGGGCTTGCAGCTGGCGCAGGCCGCTGGCGGTGACGTAGTTGGGTTGTTCGCTGATGCGCCGCTCAACCGGTTGGTCGGCCTGGGCGGCGGCTTGGTCTTCGTTGACGAATGCTCGGCTCATGCAAGGCCTCCTTGTGCTTGAGACCATCATGGCAGGCCGCCGGTTTAAAGGAATGTCCGTTTGCGACTCAGTTGTGGCGATAGGCCTTGGCAGCGCCTCGGTCCTTTTCCTGTTCCCACTCGCGGTCGCGCTGGTCCCAGAAACGCTCGTGGTATTGGCGCTGTTCTTCGCTGTTCTGCATGGCATGACACTGGCGGAAGCCATCGTCCCAGCCGGTTTCGTACTGACGCTCGTGCAGGTAGCGGGGTACGTTTTTGCGGAAGTTGCCCACCATCAGCCCGGCCGCCTGGCGGCCACTGCTGCAGCCGTCCTGGAAGCCATCCGCATAGGCGGGAGGGTAACCGTGGTTGACCATCTGCTCGTGGGTGGTTTCGCAACCTGACAGCAACAACGCAATGCACACGCCGAACCAGTACCGCGACATAGCCACAAAGCCCTCCAGTTGATGGTGGAAAGTCTAGGTGGCGATTTGTCGGGTAGATGTCAAAACAGTGTCAAAGAGTTGGTTCAGTCACACTGCTTTGCCAGCCTAACAGACCAATTCGCGGGCAAGCCCGCGCCCACAGGGACTTCACAGGCCTCGAATCGTGTGGAGACCCTGTGGGAGCGGGCGTGCCCGCGAAAGGCCGCAAAGCAGCCTCAGTAGTGATACCACTTCAGCTCGAGCATCACCTCGTTCTGTGCCGTGGCCAGGTGGCTGAACTCACGCGAAGCGCTCAACCGAAGCCCAAGGTTCTGGCTGATTTCCCACTGCTGGTTCAGGCTTAAACTGCGCCGCACCTCGCCGTTGGTGAAGTAATCGCCCTTGGCCTCCAGCGTCATGTTGCCCAACCCATTGCGCCACAGCAGGCCGCCATTGAAGCCAGCCGCCGGGGCAATGAATTGTGCGAAGTCGTTGTGATGCTCGACCCGCACCGTGCCCAAGGCAAACCCCAGCAAACCGTCGGCCAGCTGCCAGGTGCCGCCAGCGCCACCATTCACATGGCTCACCAGCACTTCGTCATCATGCTTGCCCGGCACCCGCTCCAGCCCGCCAGCCACTTGCCATGACCAAGGCTTGAGCAGCTCGTTACGGGGTGTCAATGAACGGATGGTGGCCAGGTCCAGGCGCTGCACCTGCCAATCGTTGCCTTCATACTGGCGCAGCTTCAATTGCAGGATTTCGATCTGTGCGCCCAGCGGGAAGCCATAGGCGTTGTCATTCAGGTCGTGGTAGGCCATGCGCAAGCCATATTCGGCGTAGGCGCGGTCTTCGCGGGTACCCACGCCCAACTGCCAGGTGCGCGAGTCATGGCCATCTTCGGGCAGGCCGGGGCGTTCGATTTGCAGGGGGCGCGGCGGGTTGCTGTTGATCGCCCGCAGCAACTCGAAGCTGCGTTTGGCCTGCCCTGGGTCGCGTTCCTGGCCATTGGCCCGATAGCGCTCAAGACGATACGCGGCATCTTGCACCAACGCTTGGCGTTCGCGAGGCAAGGCCTGGAATTCAGGGCTTTGCAATTGCGCAGTGTCGGCGCTTACAGCCAGCACCTGGCGCTTTTCGTTGTGGTCGAGTGGCTCGGCCCTGGCCAGCAATTCACGCTCACGAGAGGGGCGGTAAGTTTCGCTGGCGACCAGGCCGGACTGCTTCACGGCTTTTACCGTGTCGGTGGGAATGGCGGTCAGCGGGAACTGAGACGTCAGGTCCAGGCTCGGCCGGGCCACTTGCAGCAGCTCCAGCAGGCGATAGGAGCAATTCTCGTCGAAGAAGAAGTAATCGAACTGGATCTGCTTCAGCTCCCACACATGCTCGACCATACGTCCGGTTTCTTCGGGGGTCAGGTCTAGCTGGTATTCCCACAGGTCGCGGTTTTCCAGGCTGCGGTATTCGGACAGTTTTTCCTGGTAGGGCATCAGCGCGAACAGCCCCGGGTAGCCACCCATCAGGCCTTTCCAGGCGTACAGGATGCTGTTGTCGCTGCCTTCGATATAGGCACCGAAGTTGATGGCGTAGCTCAGCAGCGTGGTGTCGTCGCTGCGGGTGTTGGACTGGTCGATGCGCAGCAGGGTGTGACCGAACATCGACGACGGGCTGTTCAGGTAGGCTGCCGGGAAGATCAACGCGGCGCTGTGCGGGTCGATCGACTGGTACCAGGTCTTGAATTCCTGGCAGTCCGGTTGTGGCAAGTCTTGCAGGTCTAGCTGTTCACGAAGCCAGCGGGTGCGCGCGGGGAATACGCACTGGGCGTGCTTGTCACCGAGACTGGCCGGGGCATACAGCGCATCGACCGTAGCCTTGAGTTCCTGGTCCGGATGGTGCGCGCCATCTTCGGCGAGGAAGAACGCATCATCATCCACATAGCTGCGCCAGCCGCCTAGCTTGGCGGTTTCATAATGACCAATGGCGAGCCAGTAAGGGGTATTGGCCAATTGCTGGAGACGGCCTGGATCCAGCACAGGGGCGGCATGAACAGGGGCGCAGGCACACAGCGCCAGGCAAGCAAAGCGTTTGAGCATATCGGGCAACTACTTCTTGACGATGCCGAAAAAGGCGAAACCCGCCCCGGGTGGGGCGGGAGCAGCTGTGCTTAGGCCTCGGTAGCGTATTTGGCCAGGCGTGGGTCGCTCTTCAGAACGGCCAGGGTGTTGCTGTGGACAGTTTCGGCAGTGACGTCGGCGCTGCTGAAGATCTGGTTGAAGTGCTGGTGGGTGACCGAGTTGAAGTAGCTGCGGTCTTCCGGTGCTACGCCGAGAACGACGGCATAGGTGGTCAGAGCTTCGCCCTGGCCCATGGCCATGTCTTCGGACAGCTCGTTCATCATGCCGTTCATGGCGAACCAGGACTTGCCGCCGTAGGTCAGCGAAGCCCTGGTCGAGCAGCCGTTGGTGCCGGAGGTCATGCCAAAGGTGGCGTTACCGGAGGTGCCGTTGGTGGTAGAAGCCAGGAAGTGTGCCGGCGTGCCGCGCTGGCCTTCGAACAGCATGTTGCCCCAGCCGCAGTTCGGGCCGCCTGGCGCTTCGGCCATGGCGTTCAGCGAGACCACGGTGAACAGAGTACCCAGAAGAATCCGTTTCATAGCATTTGTTCTCTTTGTCTTAACCAAGGGTCAGGGTTTCTGGCAACTCGGTTGCCAGGTCGGGAAAGCTTTTCACCCACCCGCGCAGCTTGGAGTTTAGGCACGATCTAAAGGTTGCGTTGTTGATTGCGAAAAATTTGCTGTCACATGACTGCACCGGCTGCGACATAAAGTCCCGTGGAGCCTTGCAAGGCGCGCGCGGGCAGCGCCAGAATGCTGCGTATCTGCCCCGCCGAAGTAAGGAAACCCAATGCCCGATCCTGTCGCTGCGCGCCTGCGTCTTGCGCCTGAAGCCCTGACCCGGCGTTTCTCACCCGAGCAGTTTGCCTTTACCCATACCGACGATCTGGAGCCGTTTCGCGGAGTCCTGGGCCAGGAACGTGCTGTCGAGGCCCTGCAGTTTGGCGTGGCCATGCCGCGCCCCGGTTACAATGTGTACGTAATGGGCGAGCCCGGCACCGGGCGCTTCTCGTTCGTCAAGCGCTACCTCAAGGCCGAGGGCAAGCGCCAGCAAACCCCGGCCGACTGGGTTTACGTCAACCACTTCGACGACACCCGTGAACCACGTGCACTGGAGCTGCCGTCCGGAAGCGCCGCCGAGTTCATCAGCGACATGGGCGGATTGATCGACAACCTGCTGTCGACGTTCCCGGCGGTGTTCGAACACCCGTCCTACCAGCAGAAGAAGGGCGCCATCGACCGCGCTTTCAACCAGCGCTATGACCGCGCGCTGGATGTGATCGAGCGCGCGTCGCTGGAAAAGGACGTGGCCTTGTACCGCGATGCCAGCAACGTCGCCTTCACGCCGATGGCCGATGGCAAGGCGCTGGATGAAGCGGAATTTGCCCAATTGCCGGAAGAGGTGCGCGAGCAGTTCCACGAGGACATTGCCCTGCTTGAGGAGCGCCTTAACGAAGAACTGGCCAGCCTGCCGCAATGGAAGCGCGAATCGAACAACCAGCTGCGTCAGCTCAACGAAGAAACCATCACCTTGGCGCTGCAGCCGTTGCTGGCGCCGCTTTCGGAAAAGTACGCCGAAAACGCGGCGGTTTGCGCCTACCTGCAATCGGTGCAGTTGAACCTGTTGCGTACCTTGGTCGAGCAACTGGTCGATGACAGCAAGTCCGACGCCGTGGCCCGCAAGCTGCTCGAAGAGCAGTACGCGCCTAGCCTGGTGGTGGGCCACCACGCTGACGGTGGCGCGCCGGTGGTGTTCGAGCCGCACCCGACCTACGACAACTTGTTTGGCCGTATCGAATACAGCACCGACCAAGGTGCGCTGTATACCTCCTATCGCCAACTGCGCCCAGGCGCGCTGCACCGCGCCAACGGCGGCTTCCTGATTCTGGAAGCCGAGAAGATGCTGGGCGAGCCGTTCGTATGGGATGCGCTCAAGCGAGCGTTGCAGTCGCGCAAGCTGAAGATGGAGTCGCCAATCGGTGAGCTGGGCCGTGTTGCCTCCGTCAGCCTGCAGCCGCAGGTGATTCCGCTGAACGTCAAGTTGGTGATCATCGGCTCGCGCCAGCTGTACTACGCACTGCAGGACCACGACCCGGACTTCCAGGAGATGTTCCGCGTGCTGGTGGACTTCGATGAAGACATGCCGATGGTCGACGAGAACCTGGAGCAGTTCGCCCAACTGTTGCGCACCCGCACCAACGAAGAGGGCATGGCGCCGCTGACTAGCGACGCGGTGGCGCGTCTGGCCACCTACAGTGCTCGTCTGGCCGAGAACCAGTCGCGCCTGTCGGCGCGTATCGGTGACCTGTTCCAGCTGGTCAGCGAGGCTGATTTCATTCGCCAGCTGGCCAGTGACGAAATGACCGATGCGGGCCACATCGAGCGGGCGCTCAAGGCCAAGGCCACCCGTACCGGGCGTGTGTCGCAACGGGTGCTGGACGACATGCTTGCCGGCATCATCCTGATCGACACAGAAGGCGCGGCCATCGGCAAGTGCAACGGGCTGACCGTGCTGGAAGTGGGCGACTCGGCGTTCGGCATGCCAGCGCGTATTTCGGCCACCGTGTACCCGGGCGGCAGCGGTATTGTCGATATCGAGCGTGAGGTCAACCTTGGCCAGCCGATCCACTCCAAAGGGGTGATGATCCTCACCGGTTACCTGGGCAGCCGCTATGCCCAGGAATTCCCGTTGGCGATCTCCGCGAGCATCGCCCTGGAGCAGTCCTATGGCTACGTGGACGGCGACAGCGCCTCGCTGGGCGAAGCCTGCACGCTGATCTCGGCCTTGTCGCGCACGCCGCTCAAGCAGTGCTTCGCAATCACAGGTTCCATCAACCAGTTCGGTGAAGTACAGGCGGTGGGAGGGGTCAACGAGAAGATCGAGGGCTTCTTCCGCCTCTGCGAGGCGCGTGGCCTGACCGGCGAGCAGGGGGTGATCATTCCGCGTGCCAACGTTGCCACCTTGATGCTTGACGAGCGCGTGTTGCAGGCGGTGGAGAACGGCATGTTCCACGTCTACGCGGTCAGTCAGGCGGATGAGGCGCTGAGCCTGCTGGTGGGCGAGGAGGCCGGGGTACTCGACGACAAGGGGCTGTTCACCGAGGGCAGCGTCAATGCCCGTGTGGTGGAGCGCCTGCGGGAAATTGCCGAGATGATCAGCGAGGAAGACATCGAGAAGGCAGAAAAGGAACGCCTTGAAGACGTGATTGCCCAAGCCAAACCGGCCTGAGTCAACAAACTGGCGCTGGCGGCGATGTGCTACCGTTCAGCGCCAGTTTTCCATCTTTCTGAACTGTTCTTCTATGCTGGAACTTAAGGACGGTACAGCGTTCAGGATGGAAACAGCCTGAGGGTTTCGGGCTGAACAAGGCTCATTGGAGGGGACGCGGCCATGCGCAACCTCAGCCTCACACGCCAGTGCCTGGGCCTGGTGACTCGTATCGAATGCAGCATTCGTCCACTGGCCGGGGATAACGGCATGTGGACCCTGCTGTTCGCCGCCGGCATGGCCGGTGAACAACCCTCCGCGATCAAGGCACAGGGGCCGTTTCATGGGCCGCTGGTGGCTGAGTCGGTGCTCAATGCCATTGTCGACAGCCTGACCCTGCATGGTTATCAGGTGGCGGAAGACCCGCAGATCTGGTGTCTGCATTTGCAGGCGCAGTTGCGGCGGATCAATGGTGAGCGGTGTCGCAACCTGGGGGATTACCAGTTTCATCCTGAGAACTGAAGAATGCCGGGGCTGCGGAGCAGCCCCCGGGCTTTTGCTGTAACAGGTGGCTGGCTATACTCGCCGTCGCTTTTTTAGTCACCTGATGAGTCCTGAACTTCATGGAACGTATCCTCGAAAACGCGATGTATGCCTCGCGCTGGCTGCTCGCACCGATCTACTTCGGCTTGTCCCTCGGCCTGTTGGCCCTGGCGCTGAAATTTTTCCAGGAAGTGGTCCACGTCCTGCCCAATGTCTTTGCGTTGAGCGAAGCTGACCTGATCCTGGTGATCCTTTCACTGATCGACATGTCGCTTGTCGGTGGCTTGCTGGTGATGGTGATGATTTCCGGCTACGAGAACTTCGTTTCGCAACTGGACATCGATGAAAGCAAGGAAAAGCTCAACTGGTTGGGCAAGATGGACTCCTCGTCGCTGAAGATGAAGGTTGCCGCGTCGATCGTGGCGATTTCGTCCATTCACCTGCTGCGGGTGTTCATGGATGCGCAGAACATCTCCACCGATTACCTGATGTGGTACGTGATCATCCACATGACCTTCGTGGTCTCGGCGTTTTGCATGGGCTACCTGGACAAGCTGACCAAGCACTGAGTCCCGCCAGGCCTCACTGCAACTCCCGTGGGAGCGGGCATGCCCGCGAACACCGGCAAAGCCGGTGGCAGCCACCGCGTGGCCTGCTTCGCGGGCACGCCCGCTCCCACAGAGATCTAGGCTCAACTGACGAGTGGCGTCAGTCATGCCTTGCGCATTCTCCCTTCCTGTACAAAAAATGAGCTCTCATGCGTGGTTCCCATCGCGAGGTGCTCTCATGAACCTGCATCAGCTCAATACCGAGGCCAGGGCTGGCCATGTCGACGAACTGAACCTGATCGCCATCGAAGGCGGTGACTACCTGCTCGAGGCCCGGGTCAAAGGCCATCCTCACCCCCTGTCCGATACCCGCGGTGAGCGCTTGCGTGTGCACTCGGTGGAAGATGCGCGCAAGTTGCTGCAAACCATCCCCATGGTTTCGATGAACCTGGTGCACTGGTCGGTGCAGGATGAAATGTGCGGTATGGGTACGCACCCGGAAGAAGACCTGAAGTTGCCGATTTCCCAGCGTTCGGCCTGGTAGCTGCTCACAACGCCTCAGTGTGCTAGGCTGCTCGCCCTTTTTATCAAGGGCGCGGCTGCACTGCGCCCTGCAGTGGAGCACGACAATGTCCGAACTCAACCTGTCTACCGATGAAACTCGCGTCAGCTACGGTATCGGCCGTCAGCTGGGCGGCCAGCTGCGCGACAACCCGCCACCGGGCGTCAGCCTGGAAGCCATCCTGGCCGGCCTGACCGATGCCTTCAACGGTGCCGACAGCCGCGTCAGCGAAGCCGACCTGTCGGCCAGCTTCAAGGTCATCCGCGAGGTGATGCAAGCCGAAGCTGCAGCCAAGGCCGAAGCCGCCGCTGCTGCTGGCAAGGAATTCCTGGTCGAGAACGCCAAGCGTGAAGGCATCACCACACTGGCTTCGGGCCTGCAGTTCGAAGTGCTGACCGCTGGTGAAGGCGCCAAGCCGACCCGCGAAGACAACGTGCGTACCCACTACCACGGCACCCTGATCGACGGCACCGTGTTCGACAGCTCCTACGAGCGTGGCCAGCCGGCTGAGTTCCCGGTAGGCGGCGTGATCGCTGGCTGGACCGAAGCCCTGCAACTGATGAACGCTGGCAGCAAATGGCGCCTGTACGTGCCAAGCGAGCTGGCTTACGGCGCCCAAGGCGTTGGCAGCATCCCGCCGCACAGCGTACTGGTGTTCGACGTCGAACTGCTCGACGTTCTGTAAGGTCGTTGGGGCCGCTTTGCGGCCCATTCGCGAGTAAGCCCACCTTTTTCTGTAGGGGTGGGGTTCACCTGCGAAGAGGCCGGCCCTGCCGGCCTCAATTCCAGTCTGTCCCCCCAGGGTGCAATGCCCGCGCATAGCAGAACAGAAACAGATTCCGTACCAGTTCCTTGAGTACCCCCGGTTCACTCGAATTCAGCCCGCTCATGTCCAGGTCACCCTGGTCACGCAGTTCGTCGAGGGCTTCTTCTTCAAGGACCGCGCACACTTCGCCGGTTTCCCGATGAAGAATGCGCAGGTAGGGGTGGGGGCGTTCCAGCCAGGCGTCGATCAGGTAAGTCATGGAGATTCTCCTTGGATAGCGGTTCCAATGAGAATAATTCCTATTACCTAAATGGCAAGCGCCGATTGCCAGATTTTTGTGTGATCAGACTTTGCGGACGAACTCGGACTTCAGTTTCATGGCGCCGATGCCGTCGATCTTGCAGTCGATGTCGTGGTCGCCATCGCACAGGCGGATGTTCTTGACCTTGGTGCCGACCTTGACCACCAGGGACGAACCTTTGACCTTGAGGTCCTTGATCACGGTGACGGTGTCACCGTCCTGCAGGATGTTGCCGACCGAGTCCTTTTTCACCACCTCGTCGCTGGTCGCCTCGGCATCGCCGCTGGCCGACCACTCGTGGGCGCATTCAGGGCAGATCAGCTGAGTGCCATCCTCATAGGTGTATTCGGAGTTGCATTTTGGGCAGGGTGGCAGAGTGCTCACTTCGGTTCCTCAAACAAACAGACGGGCGGTTAAAAGCCCACATTGTAAAAGGTATTTTCCCGGAAGTGATTATGTCCGGACAAAAGCATCGCGGGCAAGCCTGCTCCCCACAGATGGTGTAGGAGCGGGCTTGCCCGCGAATGAAGACGACTCGGTCTGTCAGTGCGTACGCGCGACCGCAAATTCGCTCAGTTCAACCAGCGCATCCCGGTATTCACTGGCAGGCAGCACTTCGAGGCAGGCGATGGCACGCTTCACGTAATCGCGCGCCAGCTCGGCGGTGTACTTCAGCGCACCCGATTCCTCGACCGCGACGCGAATCTGTTCCAGATCTTCCAGGCCACCCTTCTGGATCGCCTGGCGTACCAGCGCCGCCTGCTCGGCAGTGCCTTCGCGCATGGTGTAGATCAGCGGCAGGGTAGGCTTGCCCTCGGCCAGGTCGTCACCGACGTTCTTGCCCAAGGTCTGCGAGTCGCCCTTGTAGTCCAGCAGGTCGTCGACCAGCTGGAAGGCCACGCCCAGATGGTCGCCGAAGGTACGCAGGGCTTCGCGCTGCTCGTCGGTGGCCTGGGCCAGTGCCGCAGCGCTGTGGGTCGACGCTTCGAACAGCATCGCCGTCTTGCCGCGAATGACCTCCATGTAGACTTCCTCGGTGGTGCTGGCGTCGCGTACACGCGACAGTTGCAGCACTTCACCTTCGGCAATCACGCGGGTGGCCTTGGACAGGATCTGCATGACCGGCATCGAGCCCAGTTCGACCATCATTTCGAACGAGCGCGAATAAAGGAAGTCGCCCACCAGTACGCTTGGCGCGTTGCCCCACAGGGCATTGGCGGTAGAGCGGCCGCGACGCATGCCGGACATGTCGACCACATCGTCGTGCAGCAGGGTGGCGGTGTGCAGGAACTCGATGGTGGCGGCCAGCAGGCGCAGGTCGTCGCCTTCGCGGCCCAGGGCCTTGCCACACAGCAGTACCAGCAGGGGACGCAGGCGCTTGCCACCGGCGGACGTGATATAGTCGCCGATCTTCGATACCAGCGGCACGCGCGAGGTCAGCTGCTTCTTGATGATCTCGTCGACGGCGCTGAAATCATCAGCCACCGCGCGGTAGAAGGTTTGGGGTTGCATCGGCTGCTCCAGTGAGGTTGCGCGGCATGCTAGGTCGCGGGTCCCGGTGTGTCAAGGCGCGGTGCCAGCTGGCCGGGGGCGGCACTTGCAAGCAAAACCGCGGTTGCGTACAATCGCGCACCCTAACTTCCTGGGCAGCACCTGCCTTACGCAATTGCGCCGGGCCGTTCCAGCCCTGTGCAGCCATGCCAGCCAATACTCATCATATAAAGCGCTGGGTGAGCAGGATTATCGGAGAAATACCATGTCTTACGCAGTAATCGTTACCGGCGGCAAGCAGTACAAAGTCGCTGAAGGTGAATTCCTCAAGATCGAAAAACTGGAAGTCGCCACTGGCGAATCCGTGACCTTCGATCGCGTTCTGCTGGTCGCCAACGGTGAAGAAGTCACCATCGGTGCTCCAGTTGTTGCTGGCGCTAAAGTAGTGGCCGAAGTCGTTTCGCAAGGCCGCCACGACAAGGTTCGCATCATCAAGTTCCGTCGTCGTAAGCACCACATGAAGCGTATGGGCCACCGCCAGTGGTTCACCGAGATCAAAATCACCGGCATCCAGGCTTAATCCCCTAGATCCCCTGAATTTATTTGGAGAATTGAACCATGGCTCACAAGAAGGCTGGTGGTAGTACTCGTAACGGTCGCGACTCAGAATCGAAACGCCTTGGCGTGAAGATGTATGGCGGCCAGGTTATCAAGCCAGGCAACATCATCGTCCGTCAGCGCGGTACCGAATTCCACGCTGGCTACGGCGTTGGCATGGGCAAGGACCACACCTTGTTCGCCAAGATCGAAGGCGTGATCAAGTTCGAGAAGAAAGGCGAGTTCATGCGCCGTTACGTGAGCATCGTCGCCGCTTAATCGCGACGTCGCTCCAGAAGCCCCGTCATGCGACGGGGCTTTTTCGTTTGTGGTGAGCCTCTTGCAAAGCTGTTTGTCTGGGTTGCCGGCGTTGGTTTCTACGGTCGTACGGGGCCGCCGCGCTCATTTTTGCAAGAGCCTCATGTTTTTGAGTCATTCAGCTCGTCTACCGACGAGAGGCGGTTTTAATGAAGTTTGTTGACGAAGTATCCATTCGGGTCAAGGCCGGTGACGGTGGCAACGGTTGCATGAGCTTCCGTCGCGAGAAGTTCATCGAGAACGGCGGCCCTAACGGCGGTGACGGCGGTGACGGTGGCTCGGTGTACATGATTGCCGACGAAAACCTGAACACCCTGGTCGACTACCGCTACACCCGTCACCATGAAGCCCAGCGTGGCTCCAACGGCGGTAGCACCGACTGCACCGGCAAGAAGGGTGAAGACCTGTTCCTGCGCGTGCCGGTCGGCACCACCGTGATCGATGCTTCCACCCAGGAAGTGATCGGTGACCTGGTCACCCCCGGCCAGAAGCTGATGGTCGCGCAAGGTGGCTGGCACGGGCTGGGCAACACCCGTTTCAAGTCGAGCACCAACCGTGCGCCGCGCCAGACCACCCCAGGCAAACCGGGTGAGCAGCGTGACCTGAAGATGGAAATGAAGGTGTTGGCCGACGTCGGCCTGCTGGGCTTGCCCAACGCCGGCAAGAGTACCTTCATCCGTTCGGTCTCGGCCGCCAAGCCGAAAGTCGCCGACTACCCGTTCACCACCCTGGTGCCAAACCTGGGCGTGGTCAGCGTCGACCGCTGGAAGAGCTTCGTCATCGCCGACATCCCCGGCCTGATCGAAGGCGCTTCTGAAGGTGCCGGTCTGGGTATCCGCTTCCTCAAGCACCTGGCGCGTACGCGCGTGCTGCTGCACCTGGTGGACATCGCGCCACTGGACGAAAGCAGCCCGGCCGATGCCGCCGAAGTCATCGTCAACGAGCTGACCCGCTTCAGCCCGTCGCTGGCCGAGCGTGAGCGCTGGCTGGTGCTGAACAAAGCCGATATGGTCATGGACGACGAGCGTGACGAGCGTGTGCAGGAAGTGATCGACCGTCTGGAGTGGGAAGGCCCGGTTTACGTGATCTCGGCCATTTCCAAGCAGGGCACCGACAAGCTCAGCCACGACCTGATGCGCTACCTCGAAGACCGCGCCGACCGTCTGGCCAACGACCCGGCCTACGCCGAAGAGCTGGCCGACCTCGACCAGCGCATCGAAGACGAAGCCCGTGCCCAGCTGCAGGCCCTGGACGACGCCCGCACCCTGCGTCGTACCGGCGTCAAGAGCGTGCACGACATCGGCGACGATGACGGTTGGGACGATGATTTCGAGGACGACGAAGACGGTCCGGAAATCATTTACGTGCGCGACTGATCGGTTGCAGTACACTAAACGCCGCTCTCTGGAGCGGCGTTTTTGTATCCACGGTATCTACAGATTCGACATAGGTTGGAAGAAGATGCGAAGCAAGGTGACGGGCGCCAAGCGCTGGGTCGTTAAGATTGGCAGTGCTCTGCTGACCGCCGATGGCAAGGGCCTCGACCGCGGTGCAATGGCCGTTTGGGTCGAGCAGATGGTCGCGCTGCGTGAGGCAGGCGTGGAGTTGGTACTGGTCTCCTCCGGGGCCGTGGCTGCCGGCATGAGCCAGCTGGGCTGGACCAAGCGACCGAGTGCGATGAACGAGCTGCAGGCGGCTGCCTCGCTCGGCCAGATGCGCCTGGTGCAGGCCTGGGAGTCGAGCTTCGGGGAGCACGGGAAGCACACCGCTCAGATCCTGCTGACCCATGACGACCTGTCCGACCGCAAGCGTTACCTGAATGCCCGCAGCACCCTGCGCACCTTGGTTGATCTGGGTGTAGTGCCGGTGATCAACGAAAACGACACCGTGGTCACCGACGAGATCCGCTTTGGCGACAACGACACCCTGGCGGCGCTGGTGGCCAACCTGGTCGAGGCCGACCTGCTGGTGATCCTCACCGACCGCGATGGTATGTTCGATGCCGACCCGCGCAACAACCCCGAAGCGCAGTTGATCTACGAAGCCCGTGCCGACGACCCCTCACTGGATGCCGTGGCCGGTAGTACCGGTGGTGCCCTGGGCCGTGGCGGCATGCAGACCAAGCTGCGTGCGGCGCGCCTGGCTGCCCGTTCCGGTGCCCACACCATCATCATCGGTGGTCGCATCGAGCGCGTGCTGGACCGCCTGAAGGCGGGCGAGCGCCTGGGCACCTTGCTGTCGCCCGAGCGCGGCATGCTCGCGGCGCGCAAGCAATGGCTGGCCGGTCACCTGCAAACCCGTGGCACCCTGGTGCTGGATGCCGGTGCCGTGCAAGCGCTGCGTCAGGCCAACAAGAGTTTGCTGCCGGTTGGCGTGAAGACTGTGCAGGGCAGCTTCCGTCGTGGCGAGATGGTGGTGTGCGTCGGCCCGGACGGCCTTGAAGTGGCTCGCGGCCTGGCCAACTACAGCGCCCTGGAGGCGCAGAAGATCATTGGTCAGTCGTCCGACGCCATCGAGTCGATCCTTGGTTACAGCGCCGAGCCGGAACTTGTACACCGCGACAACCTGGTGCTGGTATGAGCCCGCTGAAGAAGGTAATCGCTGTGGCAGCGTTCGTGCTGCCGATGCTGGCCGGCGCTGAAGAGGTCGGCCGGGTGTCCACCGTGTTCAAGTTCCTCGGGCCGAACGACCGCATTGTGGTCGAGGCGTTCGACGACCCTAAGGTAGAGGGCGTGACGTGCTACCTGTCGCGGGCCAAGACTGGCGGGGTGAAGGGGGGCTTGGGGCTGGCCGAGGACCGGGCGGAGGCATCGATTGCCTGTCGTCAGGTCGGGCCGATCAACTTCAAGGGTGAGCTCAAAGATGGCGAGGAAGTGTTCAAGGAACGTACCTCGCTGGTGTTCAAGACCATGCAGGTGGTGCGCTTTCTCGACAAGAAGCGCAATACGCTGGTGTACCTGGTGTACAGCGACCGCATGATCGAAGGCAGTCCGCAGAATGCGGTGACTGCCATTCCGATCCTGCCTTGGGCTCATTGATAGCCTGGTAGGTTGCCGGGAGGCCGTCGGCCTCCTGTCGCGACACAAGCGGTTTACCCGCGAAGAAGGCACCGCCGTGGATGGCACGGGCTTCGCCCGTGTTCGCTGGCAAGCCCGCTCCCACAGGGATCAGCGCATGCAGGATAGGGCCGCAAAGCGGCCCCAGCTATCTCAGGCCAGTTCCTCGGCCTGATCCTCACGCACAACCGCCTTCACTTCATCCAGCCGGCTGATGAACTTCCAGTCCGCCTCGTCGATGTAGATGCCGTTCGGCCCGCTGCCACCTTCCAGGTCGATCGCAACGTGTGCCGATACCTGTGGTTTCACGCTCGCCAGAATCGGCACGAAGCCCAGTTGCTGGCTGGTCTCCAGCAGTGCCGCCTGGTTGCGTTCGTCGATGTCTGCCGCTTCGTCCAGGTAGTATGGCAGGCGAATGCGCCCGGCCAGGTCACGGTCCATCAGGTGCAGCAACAGGTACATGTTGGTCAGCGCCTTGATGGTCATGGTGGTGCCGTTGGACGCCGCACCGTCGATGTCGGCGTGGATGACCGGCTGGCCATTGACCTTGGTGATCTCGAACGCCAGCTCGAACAGGTCCTTCAGGCCCAGCTGGTTGTGGTTGGCCGCTACCAGCCGTGCCAGGTACTCCTTGGCCTCCTCGTTCTTGTTGTCCTGATCGGCACTCTGGGTCAGGTCGAAGACCGACAGGGTTTCGCCTTCTTCGTACTGACCGGCACTGTGGATAATCTGGTCGATGTGCTTGAGCGCTTCCTTGTTCGGCGCCAGTACCACGCGGAAGCTTTCCAGGTTGGACACCTGGCGCTTGTTGATCTCGCGGTTGAACAGGGCCAGCTGGTGCTCGAGGCTGTCGTAGTCGCTGCGGATGTTGCGCAGGGTTCGGGCGATGTCGGTGACCGCGGCGCGGCGTGCCTTGGCCAAGGTCAGGGCTTCATCGGTACGGTGCGCGTAGGCGTTCACCAGCAGTTGCAGGCGGCGTTCCATGTCGTCTTCGCTGTCGAACTTGGCCACGCCCTTCAGGCGCACCTGGGCGTACAGCGCCTCGATCTGATTGTCCACCCGCTGCAGGCCTTGCCAGCTGTCCTGGTAGTCATTGAGCAGCGGCAGCAGGTTGTCCATCGAGTCGTCGATGGCTTCCATGTATGGCGTGCCATAGGGCAGGTCGGCCGGCAGCAGTTGGCGACGGCGCAGGGCGTCTTCCAGGGTGCGCTGCTTGGACTCGAGGTCGCCGAGCTGGCGGCCGACCAGTTGCAACTTGGCTGACAGCTGCTGGACGCGCTCGGTGAAGGCGTCGCTGGAGCGCTTGAGTTCGTCCTGGGCCGCTTCCAGTTGCGAGAGCTGTTCCAGTTTCTCGGGCTCTTCGGCGGCGAGGGTCTGGCTGCGGCGGAAGTCTTCCAGCGCCTTCTGCGCGTCCAGCACTTCCTGGTACAGGGTTTCGGTCTGCGCTTTGGAGGCGGAGCGGTCGGCGGCCACGGCCTGCTGGGTTTTTAGCTGCTTGAGCTCTTTTTCCAGGCGCTCTTTCTGGTCGCGCAGGGCGGCGCGGTCGGCCAGGGCCTGCAGGGCCGGCGGGTCGATGTGGGTCAGATCGATGGCCAGGCCGGGGGCCTCGAAGCGCTCGCCCTTGAAGCCGTCGAGCACCGCTTCCAGCGACTTCACCCACAGGTCGCTATCGTCCAGCTCGATGCCGCGGTCGCCCAGCGGCAGGCTGAACAATGCGCCGTTGAACAGGCGCATCAGGCGGTCCACGTCCTGTTGCGAGAACTCTTCGCGCAGGCGGGCGTAGCTGTTGTTGTCAGCGTGATCCAGCTGCTGCTTGACCTGCTTCAGGCGTTTTTCCAGGTCGCGTACGCGCTCGTCGAGGTCTTCGGCACTGAACTGTCGTGACTGGGCCAGAGCACCGGCCAGTTCGTCGTGGGCGTCTTTGGCCGCCAGCAGTTGCTGTTCCAGCACCTTGACGTCGTCGACCAGCGCAAAGCGGTGCTTGAGCACCGACAGCTCGCCTAGCCAGCGCTGGATACCGCTGATTTCACGCTCCAGGCGCATCAGCTCCTGGGTGCCGCCGCGCTGGTCGTTTTGCAGGCGGTCCTGCTCACCACGGTAGTGCTCGGACTGGATGACCAGCTCTTCCTTGCGCGCCATGGCGTATTCCTGCCAGGTGCCCAGCAGGGTGTCGAGCACAGGCGAAATGCGGTGCAGCTTGCCACGCAGGATGTCCCGCTGGGCCACACCGCCGGCCAGGGCCTCGACCAGCGGGCCGGCAGCGACCAGGGCGTTGTAGTCCTGCTCCATGCGGCGTACGTCGCGGAAGGCTTCCTCGCACGCAGCGATGTAGTCGACGCTGCCCGAACGCAGGCTGTGCTCGAAGGCGTCGAGGAACAGTTGCTTGAGTTTGGCGGCGGTGATTTCACGCATGTGCAGCAGATTGATGAACAGCGCGCGGAAGGTTTTCAGGCTTTGCTCGCTGGTGGAGCGCAGCGGGATCATGGTCAGGTCCAGCGGCACCGAGGTGTGGCCGCCCACCAGTAGTCGGCGCAGTTCGTCCGGCTTCAGTTCGTAAGCCTTGATACCCAGGCGTTCAAGGTTGGTGAACAGCTCTTTCTGACGCAGGCAGGTGTCGTTCTTCTGGTAGTGGGCCAGGTCCAGTTCGCCCTTGTAGGCGAAGAACTGGTGGCCGAAACCGCCGCCCGGACCGCGCCCGACCACACCGATCACGTGCGGGCCGTGGGGCAGGCTCAGTTCGCAGAGAATGTACGAAGTGTCGCTGGCGAAGTAGAAGCGGCGCGACTGCTCAAGGCTGTATTTGCCGAAACTCATGTCCGACATGCGTGCCAGGATCGGGAACTGCAGGGCGTTGATCGACGCCGATTTACCCAGGTTGTTGGCGCCGTATACCGACAGCGGGTGCTCCAGCGGGAACAGGCCAAGGCTGTAGCCGGCGGTGTTGAGCAATGCGAAGCGGCGGATGCCGTAGCGTTCCTGGCTCATGCGTCAATCTCCTGTTGCTCTTCGCGGATGGCCCGGGCCAGGGCGTCCTCTTCGCTTTCCTCGCCCTGGAAAGGCGTGAGGTCGAGCGGGTCGTCGGTGCGGTTGAGTTCTTCGGCGCTTTCTTCCTCGACCAGTACCGGGGTCGGCAGCGGCAGGTCGCTGTGCAGGGTGGCGGCCAGGTCGCGGTCCTGCTGCACTGCAAGGCACACATCGAGGAAGCGGTGCATGGGCGGCAGGAAGCGGTAGATGCCGCCTTCCTCATGGGCGAAGCCGAGCTGGGTCATGCGCCGCAGGATTTTTTCTTCCAGCTCGTCCACGGTCTGCACTTCGGCCTGCAGGAACAGGTCGCGGTACTTGTCCAGCAGCGAGGGCAGTTCGTCGCGGCCGATGCTACCGCCGTCGAGCACGGCCATCGGGTCGCGGCCCTGGTCAGCAAGGTGCTCGACCAGAATGAAGGTGAACAGCGACAGGCGCTGCGCGGTCTTGTTGACCTGCGCGGCGGTCATGTCCGGCACGAAGTAGTAGAAACCACGGGTGTCGCATACCAGCTCGAAGCCCAGGGCCTTGAACAGGGTGCGGTACTGGTCCTGGAAGTTCGACAGCTGGGCGTACAGCTCAGGGTCGCGCCGGCTGATGTGGAAGCCTTTGAACAGCTCGCGGAAGATCGGCGCGAGCTGGGACAGTTCGGAAAGATCAAGATGCATGGGCTGGGCTCGCGTTGGGTTCGGTAGGCGCGCTGGGGGCGTCTTCGCGGCTGGAGGTCAGGGCGAACGAACGCAGGCTGACCAGGTGTTCCTGAGTTGTGTATTCGCGGCGGTCGAGGCGTTCGCGCTTGAAGCGCTTTTCCCGCGACAGACGCGAGAACCAGTACAGCAGCTCATCGGTGGCGCCTTCGGGCTCCTGCTCCAGCAGCCAGACCATCAGGTCGGGCAGTGGCAGGGCCTGTTCGCAGCGTTCGGTCATTTCCTTGACCGTGCGCGGAGCACGGGGCAGGGCGTCGGACTGGGTCTTGTGGGCTTTGGGGAAGCGCGCCGGTTTGGGCTCGAAGCGGGCCAGTGCGTAAACGTAGGCCTCGACCTGGCTGGCGCTGCCAAGGAAGGTGCTTTGCGGGCGGGTGAACATCGGCATGGCCGCTTGCGGCACGGCATCGATGCCCTTGCGTCTGATCACCGACAGGGCTAGCGCGGCGCCGCGGGTCACGGCGTTGTGCCGGCGGGCTTCTTCGCGCAGCGGCAGCAGCAGTTCGCGGGCGTGGCGCAGGGTCAACTGGGCGTTGGTCTGCATTTCCAGGATGCGCGCGTGGGTGCGCAGCAGCATGTCGTCGTCGACCAGGTGGCCCAGGCGCGCTTGTTCGCCCAGCAGTTTCAGCAGCACGGTCTCGACCTTGCGTACACCTTGCTCGAAGGCGCCGTCGGCGTTGACCAGCTGGATCATCGGCTCGACGTATTCGTCCCAGGTGGCCAGTACTTCGGCATAACGCTGGCGCAGCGGAATCTGGCGGTTGCTGGTCTTGGCCCGTTCGGCCACGGCCACCAGCGCCTGCTCGTCGTTGTCGAGCTTTTTCAGCACATCGCGCACGCGCATGTCGAGCAGGCGCAGCTGGCGTGCCAGGTCGTCGCTGTCGCGGTTGTCGAAGGCATCCTGGATGTGCCCGGCCAGGCGCTCCAGGTGGCGCAAGTAGGCTTCGATCTCCAGGCACAGGCCCAGCCGGTGTTCGCGGCGCAGGTAGGCGAGGAAGTCGTGGATCTGCGCGTTGAGCTCGAAACGGTTCGGGCTTTTGGCCACCGGGACCAGGATATCCAGGCGGATCCAAACGTCGAGTAGCTGGGTGATGTCCTGCGGGGTGCTTTCGAGCTGCTGGCGAGCGACATGCTGGCGCAGTTCGACCAGGCTCAGGGTGCCCTGGTCGAAACGCTCGCACAGCGGCTCGATCAGGGCCCAGTGTTCGGCTAGGGCGCGCAGGACGCGCTTGGGTTCGATCATTGGCTTCGGCTCGTTGCCAAGAAAAAGGGGGCGATTGTACTGCATTCGCGGGGGTGGTTTTTACCCCTTGGTCTGTAATGAGGGATAACCTTGTGGTGTGTAGGTGTATGGCGGGGGTTTGAGGGTGGGGGCGAGATCGAGCGCCGCCCGGGCGGCGCATCGCGAGCTGCGCTCGCTCGTTTGTTTCGGGCCAGTTATTTCTGGGGGATTTGCGCGCGGGCGCCTTGGCGCTTGGCGCGATATTGTGTCGTACAAACAAAACGGTCGCGCGCGCCTGTCACTGGCGTTACTGGCCAGAAACAAACGTAGGAGCGAGCGCAGCTCGCGATGCGCCGCGCGGGCGGCGCTCGATTTCTGCCCCCCCCAAAAAACCCACGGCAAGCACACCCGGCCATTGCGCAACGTCATGCCAGGCGGTGTGGCCTTGAGGGTATGGCGGTAGAGGTGCGTCGCCTGGGAGACCGAGCGCCGCCCGCGCGGCGCATCGCGAGCTGCGCTCGCTCCTACGTTTGTTTCGGGCCAGTAATGTCTGTGGCAGGCGTGCGCGACCGCCTTGTTTGTACGACGCGATATTCTGTGGTGTGTAGGTGTATGGCGGGGGGTGAGGGTGGGGTCGAGATCGAGCGCCGCCCGCGCGGCATCGCGAGCTGCGCTCGCTCCTACGTTTGTTTCGGGCCAGTAACGCCTGTGACGGGCGCGCGCGACCGCCTTGTTTGTAAGACGTGATATTGCGCCATGCGCCAAGGCGTTCGCGCGCAAATGGCACAGGAATAATTGGCCCGAAACAAACGTAGGAGCGAGCGTAGCTCGCGATGCGCCGCGCGGGCGGCGCTCGGTCTGATAGGCGCTGCAAAAACCACGGCGTACACGTTAGAATGCCCAATTGCCGTCACCCCCTCGGATACCCGCCCCTTGCTGACCGAACCCCGTCGCCGCGCCTACCTTTCCGCCATGCAAGTGGTGCACTGGCTGCCGCGCGCCGAGCTGCCGTTCGCCGCACCGTCGCGGCCCGAACTGCTGCTGCCGGTTGCGCCGGTCGAGGACATCGATTTCGAAGTCCGGCCGGCGTCGGCAACCAACGAAACGCCCGTCATCCCCCAGGCCCGTTCCGGCGAGCGGCCGAAAATCGAGATCCCGCGGCCGGGCAGTATGCCCAAACCCGCCGTCAAACCCGCCGAAGCACCAGAGCCCGCAGCTCCGCGCCCGGTGCCCGTGCCGCCACCGCGCTTCTCGCTGCAGTTGTTGCGCGCCGGCAGTTGCTTGCTGCTGGTGGAGCTGGCCACCGGCCAGCCGTTCCAAAGCCGCGACCCCTCCTACCTGCTGCTCAAGGACATGCTGCGCGCCGCCGGCCTGCCCGACGCCCCGCAGATCATCGGCGAGCCGGTTCGCTGGCCACTGCTGGTGCGCGGCAACATGGACCAGGGGCCGGAGGCTGCGCGCGATTTCGTCCAGGGCTTCGTTCAGGCCCGCCTGGAAGACGCCCCGTGTACCTGTCTGTGGCTGGTCGGCCTGCCTGCATTGCGTTTTGCCGCCAATGCCGACGCCGAGGCCTACTACCAAACCCTGACGCTTGACAGCCTGGGCGACGCCTGGGCATTGCCGGGCCTTGAACTGTTGATGGACGAGCCGCAACGCAAGGCGGACGTCTGGAAAGCCATGCGCCAGCTGATGGCGCGCTGGAAGAGCGTTGAATGAGTGACTCAATCAGCTTCCGCCCGATGACCGAGGCGGATCTGGATGCCGTACTTAAGATCGAATATGCCGCGTTCAGTCATCCTTGGACCCGTGGAATCTTTCAGGATGCGCTCAAATCGTACGAAGTCTGGCTGATGTTCGACGGCCAGCAGCAAGTGGGTCATGGCGTGATCAACGTGATCATCGACGAAGCGCACCTGCTCAACATCACCGTAAAACCGGAAAACCAAGGCTGCGGCCTGGGCCTGCGTCTGCTCGAGCACCTGATGGCCCGGGCCTATCAGCTCAATGGCCGCGAATGCTTCCTGGAAGTGCGCGCCAGCAATCAGTCGGCCTATCGTTTATACGAACGTTACGGTTTCAACGAAATTGGCCGTCGCCGCGACTATTATCCGATCGCCGGCGGCCGTGAAGACGCCCTGGTGATGGCCTGCACCCTGTTCGAAGACTGACTTTGCAGGGGTGTACCCGGGCGCGCAGGCTTTGTTCTCGGCAGGGACGGATAAAAAATGAGAAAACTGCTTCTGGCAGCGGGCCTGTGTGTAGCAAGCGCGGCCCACGCAGACGAGCGCGACGTGTGGATGTTCGCCCAGTGGGCGGGTGATCATCAAACCCGCCCCTTCCGTGAAATGCTGGTAGATGCCCGGCTTTACGGTGTAGTGCCAATTCACCAGTTGCTGCGCTCGGCATCGGACTGGAGACAGTGCAGCGCATCGCCTTTCGCCGTACCGCCCCCCGCCAATTGGGCGGCTGTACGCTCGACCCTCGCGTTGATCAATGCACTCGACGACCAAGGCATCCTGCGCCAGTTCGAGGTGGTTTCGGCTTACCGTGAGCCGCGTCTGAACGCCTGTGCGGGCGGGGCAGCCAACAGTGCGCATACCCGCGCGTTCGCCGTCGACATACTGCTGCCGGCGTGGGCCGATCCCAATCCGCTGTGCCGTTTCTGGCAGCAGCACGGCCAAGCCTGGAACATGGGCCTGGGCCGCTACCCATCAGGCCGCATTCATGTGGATACCGCCGGCTATCGCACCTGGGGTGGCGATGGCAGTGCCGGGTCGTCGTTCTGCATCAAGCCCAAATGAGCCAGGCAACCCCGGCATTCGTCCATTATCCACTCGGCGAAGCGCTGGCACTTGTCGCTGTCGGGCAGGGGCTGTGGGCTGAGCAGGTGGTAGGCCGAGCCATCGCGCACAAAACCGTACGGCGCCTGCAACTGCCCGCTGTCGAGTTCGTCGCGCACCATCAGGGCTGAGGCAATGGCCAGGCCCAGGCCGGCGCTGGCGGCCTGAATCGACAGGTAGAAATGTTCGTAGTCGCTGCGTTCGCTGTGTCTCGTCTGCTGGCCGCTCAGCCGCAGCCAGGTGGGCCAGGCAGTGGGACGGGTGGCGCTGTGCAGCAGCCGTTGGCCTTCAAGGAGGGCAGGGGAGGCGGCGTGGCAAACCGGGCCGATCCATTCGTCGCAGATTTTCTGGCTGTACAGCTGGTTGTCCCAGTGGAAGTCGTCGCGGCGAATTGCCAGGTCGATACCGCTGCGGGCGAAGTCCAGCGGGCCGCCTGCGGCTACCAGGTGCAACTGAAGGTCGGGGTGGGCGGCATGGAATCTCGGTAAGCGCGGGATCAGCCAACGCATGGCGATGGTCGGCTCGCAGGACAGCACAAGCACATTGTCGCGGACCTGGTGCTGCAAACGCTGCACGGCACCCTCCAGCTGCTCGAAGATCGCCTGGGTGGTGCCTTGCAGGGCACGGCCGGCGGGGGTGAGGAAAATGGCCCGGTTGCGGCGCTCGAACAGTTCCACACCAAGGCTTTCTTCCAGCAGGCGTATTTGACGGCTGACCGCGCCGTGAGTGACGTGCAAGTGCTCGGCGGCGCGCACGAAGCTCTCGGTCTGGGCGGCGATGTCGAAGTAGCGGAAGGCGTTGAGTGGCGGCAGTTTCATGATATCCCGGTTCAGCTGTGCCGGCCTCTTCGCGGGTAAATAGGTGGCATGTGGGAGCGGGTTTACCCGCGAAGAGGCCCAGGCAGGCTGTAAATGTCTGTGAAAAAAACTATCAGATTTATCTCAGCATAAATCGATTTTTCAGCGTCGGTAAGCGCTCGATAATTGGCGGTCTGTGCATTTCCATCGCCTATCGAGAGCCCTCAGCATGACCGAACTCATTGCCGTCGCCCTGTTCACCTTGCTCGCCGTCATAAGCCCCGGCGCAGACTTCGCCATGGTCACCCGCAGCAGTTATGCACAGGGGCGCAAGGCCGGGCTGACTGCTGCCGTAGGCATCGCCCTGGGGGTGCAGGTGCATGTGTTGTACACGGTGTTGGGCATTGCCGTAATCATCAGCCAGAGCCCGGCGCTGTTCCTGATCATGAAAGTGCTGGGTGCGGGCTACCTGATCTACCTGGGGTACAAGTCATTGACCAACACCCGGCGCATCAGCCTGGACGGAGTTGGCCGGTCCGCTGCCGGCGTACTGCAAGCGCTGCGCACCGGCTTTCTGACCAATGCCCTCAACCCCAAGACCATGTTGTTTGTCATCAGTGCCTTCACCCAGGTGGTACAGCCTGGCAGCCCGTTGACGCTGAACTTCGCCTACGGTGCGTTCATGTCCGTTGCCCATTGGCTGTGGTTCAGCCTGGTGGCAGTATTTTTCTCCAGTACGGCATTGCGCAAGGCGATGATCGAGCGGCAAGTGCTGGTGGACCGGGCCATTGGTCTGGCATTGATCGGGCTTGGCCTGGCTGTGGCGGTGACCGGAATGCGTTGAGGCGGCGATTGCAGTAGCCAAGCTGAGATTCGAGGCTGCTGCTGGAAGGGTTTTACGCTGGTGTCAGCGAACTTTTTTGCAGGCAAAGAAAAAGGGCTTACCTTGCGGTAAGCCCTTCGTCTTGTTTGGTGGCTACACAGGGACTTGAACCCCGGACCCCAGCATTATGAATGCTATGCTCTAACCAACTGAGCTATGTAGCCGATGGCGCGCATTATTCTCTTGAACGCCCCCTCTGTCAACACTCATTTCAAAAAAAATTTGCACGCTTTCAAAAACTTAGCGGCCAGCCCCGGTTTCAGTGCACCAGAAGCCAGTGCCCGCGCACGTCCAGCAACTGCAGCTGCTGGGTTGCAGCCAGGGATTGCAGGCTTTGGCCACGCCGGTCGAGGTAGAAGGCGCCGCACACCCGCCGAGACCATCCGCTGCTCGCCCTGCATGGCGGGCTATCTGCAAGCGAGTGCCCTGCACCAGATGCAGTCGTTTTCAAGCGTGTGGCAACAGGCGAATAAAAAGGTAGCTATGTATCTATTTGTTTCCCGATAATCGGATCCCAAACCTGAGGACGGAGATTTAGGTAAATGGCCACCAGTAGTGCCTCCACCGCACCCACCCCGGTAGCGGCAAGCCAAGCCACGCCGTTGGTGATGCGTATCATCGGTTTCTGCGCCTTGGCGCACTTGATCAACGACCTGATCCAGTCGGTGCTGCCGGCGATCTACCCGATGCTCAAGGCCAACTACGACCTGAGCTTCGCCCAGATCGGCATGATCACCCTGACGTTCCAGATCACCGCCTCGCTGTTGCAGCCTTGGGTCGGCTTCTTCACCGATCGCCGGCCCACGCCAAATCTGCTGCCGCTAGGCACCCTGTGTACTTTGGTGGGGATTGTGATGCTGGCCTTCGTTGGCAGCTTTCCGATGATCCTGTTGGCGTCGGCGCTGGTGGGCATCGGCTCGTCGACCTTCCACCCGGAAACCTCGCGTATTGCAAGGTTGGCCTCGGGCGGGCGCTTCGGCCTGGCCCAATCGACCTTCCAGGTCGGTGGCAACACCGGTTCCGCTCTGGGCCCGCTGCTGGCAGCGGCCATCGTCATTCCGTTCGGCCAGACCCATGTGGCGTGGTTCGGCGTGGCTGGGCTGTTCTTCCTCGGCGTCACCCTGATGCTGCGCGGCTGGTACAAGGAGCACCTCAATCAGGCCAAGGCGCGCAAGGCGGTTCAGGCTACCCACGGCATTTCGCGTAATCGGGTCATTGCGGCGTTGATCGTGCTGGGCCTGCTGGTGTTCTCCAAGTATTTCTACATGGCCAGCTTCACCAGCTACTTTACGTTCTACCTGATCGAGAAGTTCGGTGTGTCGGTGGCCAGCTCGCAGCTGCACCTGTTCCTGTTCCTCGGCGCGGTGGCGGCGGGCACCTTCTTTGGCGGGCCGATCGGTGACCGTATCGGGCGCAAGGCAGTCATCTGGTTTTCAATATTGGGCGTGGCGCCGTTCACGCTGGCGCTGCCGTATGCCGATTTGTTCTGGACCACAGTACTGAGCGTGGTGATCGGCTTTATCCTGGCTTCTGCGTTTTCCGCGATCGTGGTGTATGCGCAGGAACTGGTGCCGGGCAGCGTGGGCATGATTGCCGGGATCTTCTTCGGCCTGATGTTCGGCTTTGGTGGCATTGGCGCTGCGCTGTTGGGGTACGTAGCAGACCTGCGTGGTATCGAGTATGTGTACGGGTTGTGCTCGTTCCTGCCATTGTTCGGGTTGTTGGCGGTGTTCCTGCCAAGTACAGGTAAACGCTGAGCGCCGGGGGCCTCTGCCAGGCCCCCGGGCAATTGACTCGCCTCCCGGAGGTGGCTAGAGTGCCGCCTCTTTTTCAATCACCTGCGTAGTAGCCAAAGCAATGCGCCGTACCCAGTCCCTCCCACACGCCCGCCAGCCTGCCCTCCAGGCACTGCGTCGTGCATGGCCGAGTGACACGGTGCTCAAGCGCCGCCGCAGCGTGCTGTTTGCCTTCACCTTCTCGCCACACCTCGCCTGAACTGATCTGCGCTTTCGCGTCGCTCGCCGTCCCGGCGTGCGCGCCTGTTTCTGCACGTCTTTTCGGTTTGCCAGGAGTGGTACATGAACATGCGTTTATTGGCGGGCCTGTTGTTCGCCGTTTCTGTCGTGGGTTTCAGTTTGGGGGCCAGCTTGCCACTGGTGTCGTTGCGCCTGCATGAAGCGGGGGCGAGCACACTGGAAATCGGCATCATCTCGGCCATCCCTGCCGCCGGCATGATGCTCTCTGCTTTTCTGGTCGACGTCTGCTGCCGCCATCTCACCCGCCGCACCATTTATCTGCTGTGTTTCAGCCTGTGCACGGTCAGCATCGCCTTGCTCGAGTCGGCGTTCGGCTCGTTGTGGCTGCTGGCGCTGCTGCGTCTGGGCCTGGGGCTTGGCATGGGGATCGCCATCATCCTTGGCGAGTCGTGGGTCAACGAATTGTGCCCCGAGCATAACCGCGGCAAGATCATGGCCCTGTACGCCACCAGCTTTACGGGCTTTCAGGTGCTCGGCCCGGCCATGCTGGCAGTGCTGGGCGCCGATAGCCCTTGGATCACGGGTGTCGTCACGGTCTGTTATGGGCTGGCGTTGCTGTGCATCGTGCTGACCGTGCCCAACGACCATGTCGAGCACGAAGAGGGCGAAAAAAGCTTCGGCCTGGCCGGGTTCTTCCGGGTGGCTCCGGCGTTGTGCATGGCGGTGCTGTTCTTCTCGTTCTTCGATGCCGTGGTGCTGTCGCTGCTGCCGGTGTACGCCACCAGCCATGGCTTTGCCGTTGGCGTGGCGGCATTGATGGTGACGGTGGTGTTTGCCGGCGACATGCTGTTCCAGCTGCCGCTGGGCTGGTTGGCCGACCGGGTTGAGCGCACCGGTTTGCACCTGACGTGCGGACTGGTGGCGATGGTGATCGGCATCGGTTTGCCCTGGCTGCTGAATCTGACCTGGCTGCTGTGGCCGCTGTTGGTAGTGCTGGGCGCGGTGGCGGGTGGCATTTATACCCTGGCGCTGGTGCTGATCGGGCAGCGCTTCAAGGGCCAGGACCTGGTCACTGCCAATGCCAGTGTGGGCTTGCTGTGGGGTGTGGGCAGCCTGGTAGGGCCGCTGGTCAGTGGGGCAGCCATGAATGTCGCGCCCCACGGTTTGCCCATGGCGCTGGCGCTGATGGCCGGGCTGTTCGTGTGCTTTGCCAGGCAGTCATACCGGCGACGTGGGCGGATGCGGGCTGTGGCGCAGTGATATCCCTTTACGCCGCGCCGATGCTTACCCAATAGCGCGTCCTGTACTCGACCCGCACGGGCAGGCTGCGGGTGAGCAGTTGCAGGATTTGCCCGGTGTCAGCCAACTGATAGGTGCCTGAAACCTTCAAGCCCGCCACTTCTGGAGCGCAGCGCAGCAGGCCCGGTCGGTAGCGGCCAAGTTCGGTAACAAACTCGGCGAGTGGCATCTGCTGCACGCTGAGTACACCTTCGGTCCAGCCCCAGGGGTCGTTGTGCAGCGTTCTGGCCTGAATGCTGCCGTTGGTTCCGACTTGCAGGGTTTCACCTGGCAGCACTTGCCTCGCTGAGGCCAAGGCAGGGAACAACGTGACTTCACCACGACGCACCGACAGCAGCAGGCCCTGGCCGTTTTCGCGTAGCAACAGCTGGCCATCGAAGGTGGTCAGCGGGCCGACACGGGTGGCGATGTGGAACGGGCGGTTGTCGTTGGGGTTGCTGTCCAGGCTGACCTCGCCATGGATCAGTTTCAGCTGGCGTTGTTCCGCACTGTAGTGCAAGTCGATGGCACTGGCGGTGTTGAGCCGGATACGGCTGCCGTCACTGCCTTGCCATTGGCGCCGTTCGCCTGTGGCGGTGCTGGTGTCGGCCAGCAGTTGTGGCAGGCCTAGCGGTTCGCGCGCGGCCCAGCCCAGGCTGCCGCCCACAGCCAACAGCCCCAACAACTTCAGGTGGTCCCTGCGGCTGGCTTTGGGGGGCTGGCTCGCGTCCAGGGTGCGCCGGCTCAGGTCCTTGGGCAGCCCGGCCAGTTCATCGCCCAGATTACTGACCCGCTGCCAGGCCAGGCAGTTGTGTGGGTGGCTGGCCAGCCAGTGTTGAAACTGCTGCTCGGTGCGCGGGCTGGGGCTGTCGAAACGCAGCTTCACCAGCCAGTCGATGGCCTGATCGACCTGAGCCTGTGCGGGCGTATCATCAGGCATCGGCATAGCGCAACCGGTAGCAGACGCCCAGGGCCTTGGCCAGGTCGCGTTCAACGGTGGCCCTGGACACCTCCAGACGTTGGGCAACCTGCGCGATGCTCAAACCGTCTAGCTGGGCCAGCAGGAACGCTTGGCGCACGCGCGGTTTCAACTGGTGCAAGGCGCGGTCGAGGCGTTCCAGGCTATCGAGGATGACAAGCTTATCCTCTTCGCTGGGCACTTCTGCTTCGGGCAGGTGAGCCAGGCTTTCCTGGTAGGCCCGCTCCAGCGCACGGCGGCGGAACTGGTCGATCATCAAGCCGCGGGCGATGCTGCTAAGGTAGGCGCGCGGTTCTTTGAGCGGCGACACCTGGCGGGCGCGCAACAACCGCACGAAGGTATCCTGGGCCAGGTCTGCGGCATGTTCACTGCAACCGATCCGGCTGCGTAACCAACCACGCAACCAGGCATGGTGAGACTGGTAGAGCAGAGCAACCTCGGTTGGCTTGAGCGTGTCGTTGATCTGCATCGTAGAGAAGGCCCAGTCCAGTGATGTTTGCGATTGTGAATGGTTCTCAATTCTATGCGGGGAAGATGGCGCCGAGCAATGGCATGCCTAAGATTAGCTGCGCAAGAACCGGCGTTTGCCCGATGAACGGCTGCGCTAAGCTGGACCTGCAATCGATTTGATGGAGGTGCCATGATGCTGGCCGACCTTTCGCCCGAGGCCTATCGCGAGGCCACACGGCACCTGGCAGCACTCGACCCGGACTGGTCGCGGCACATCGCAGCGATCGGGCCCTGCCTGCACCAGGCTACGCCGGGACGTGAGCCTTATGAGGCGTTGGTGCGGGCGATTGCCTACCAGCAACTGCACGCCCGTGCCGCCGAGGCGATCCTGGGGCGGTTGCTGGCGCTGTTTCCGGCAGATGATTTTCCGCAGCCAGAGCAGTTGCTGGCGGTAACCCCGGAAACCCTGCGTGCCTGCGGCTTTTCGGCGAGCAAGCTGGAGACGGTCCAGGGCATTGCTCAAGCCACCCTGGAGGGCCTGGTACCCACGCGGGAGCAGGCGTTAACCATGGCTGACGAGGCGTTGATCGAACGCCTGGTAGCGCTGCGTGGAGTAGGGCGGTGGACGGTGGAGATGCTGCTGATCTACAGCCTGGGGCGGTCCGACATTCTTCCAGTGGACGATTTTGGCGTGCGCGAGGGGTATCGGCGGCTCAAGGGGCTGGAGAAGGCGCCGACACCGGCACAAATGCGCTCGCTGGGCGGCGCCTGGCGGCCGTTTCGTACCGTGGCGGCCTGGTACCTGTGGCGGGCCTGAGGTTTTTGCATCGCCTGTACAGGCAACAACATATCCGGGAATCATAGATGAACCTGTACACCACCCCCGACCAACGCTGGCAAGCCGTAGCGTGCCGAGACACTGCCGCTACGGGCCACTTTGTCTATGCCGTACGTACCACCGGCGTCTACTGCCACCCCGGCTGCAAATCACGCCAGGCCAAGCGCATGAACGTCGAGTTCTACGACACCGCCGCGGCCGCCGAGGCTGCCGGCTACCGTGCTTGCAAACGCTGTATCAGCAAGGCCAGTGCCACCCGACACAGCCAGCTCGTCACCCATGCCTGCCGCTTGATCGAGGCTAGCGACCCCGCGCCAAGCCTCGACCAACTCGGTGCACGGCTGGCCGTCAGCCCTTTCCACCTGCATCGGCTGTTCAAGGCTGAAACCGGGGTCACCCCCAAAGCCTATGCCACGGCCTTCCGTGCCCGGCGGCTGCGTGCGCACCTGGAAGATGGCCAGCGTTCGGTCACCGATGCTATCTACGACGCCGGCTACAACTCCAACAGCCGCTTCTACGAAAGCGCCGACCAGCGCCTGGGCATGCGCCCCCGGCAATACCGCGCCGGCGGCGCCGGGGCAACCATTCACTTCGCCCTTGGCCAGTGCTCGCTGGGTGCAATACTGGTAGCCCAGAGTGACAAGGGCATCTGCGCAATCTTGCTGGGTGACGACCCCGAGGCCCTTTTGCACGATCTGCAGGACCAGTTCCCCAAGGCCCACCTGATTGGCGGTGACAGCGCTTACGAACAGCTGGTCGCCGAAGTGATCGGTTTCGTCGAAGCGCCGGCTTTGGGCCTGGCCTTGCCGCTGGATGTGCAAGGCACCGCGTTTCAGGAGCGGGTGTGGCAGGCGCTGCGTGAGGTGCCGGCCGGCAGCCGGGTCAGCTACACCGACATCGCCGCGCGCATTGGCGCCCCCAAGGCCGTGCGGGCGGTAGCCATGGCCTGCGCGGCCAACCCTATTGCCGTGGCCATCCCTTGCCACCGCGTGGTACGCCGGGATGGTGATATCAGCGGCTACCGCTGGGGCGTGGAGCGCAAACAGCAGTTGCTGAAGCGAGAAACGGCACTCTCCTGACTGCCCGAAGCCGCGTAGAATCCCCCGCCAAATCGAATTGCTAAGAGGAATATTCGATGAGGCGTGTCAGCCTTGACCGTTATTGCCCGGGCCTGCTGGTCCTGCTGGCCCTGATGCTGGTACTTGCCAGCCCGGCCTGGTCGGCCCCAGCCACGCCATTGTCCAATCTGGCGGCTGCCGAAGCGCCAGCATTGGACGAAAACGCCAGCCTCGAACAGCTGAGCGACCACTTGGACCTCATCCGCCAGGGCGTCACCAGCGACGCCAACGACGACGCGCTGTCGCAACTGCGCCTCGCAGCGATGCAGGTTCAGCGTCAAGCTGATGCATTGAGTGCACAGCGCACTGCCGATGTGGGAAGGCTCGACGACCAGCTGAAGGTCATCGGCCCGGCTCAGCCGGATGAGGCCGCTACCCTGACACAGCAGCGCAAAGCGCTGGAGGCCGAGAAAAAGGCGCTGGTAGCCCAGCAGGATCAGGCCACCAAGCTGACCCAGTCGGCCCGCGACCTGTCCACGCAAATCGTCAACCTGCGCCGCAGCCAGTTCAACTCGCAAATCACCAGCCGTGCAGCCTCGCCGCTGAGCCCGGCGTTCTGGCAGAGCATCATCCGCCCTACCCAGGATGACGTGGCGCGCCTGCGTGACTTGCGCGGCGAGGCGGCCGATGCCATCGGCAGCGCCTTCAGCGCCGAAAACCGCTGGCAGTTCGTTGCCAGCCTGGTGGCAGCGATTCTGGTGTGGACGTTGGTGCGGCGCGTGCTTGAACGCATGCTGGCCAGTGCCATGGTCCGCTGGTTGCCCGACGGCCGCCTGCGCCGCAGCGCCTTGGCTCTGGGCGTTAGCCTGGCAACCCTGGGTACCATCGCCGGCTCGGTTTCGTTGCTGCGCTGGGGGCTGGAAAGCAATGCGCAATTGGGTTCGGACATCGCCAGCCTGACCAACCACATCCTCACCCTGGTAGTGTTCAGTGCCTTCATTACCGGCCTGGGCCGCGCCATGCTGATGCTGCAGCGCCCGTCCTGGCGGCTGCCGGCGATCCACGACCAAGTCGCCAGTGCGTTGGGCTGGTTCCCGAAGGTGCTGGCATTGGCACTGATGGTCATGATGACCATGGAGCGCATGAACAGCGTGATCGGCGTCAGTCTGGCGCTGACGGTGGCCGTCAACGGGCTGACCGCGCTGGTGGTGGCGTCCACCTTTGCCAGCGCGCTGCTGTGTTATCGCCGCACCCTGCGCAAGCATGACCTGCAGCGCCCGACGGGCCTGGCCGGGCTGATCCCGTTCGTGATGGTCATCTGGCTGACGTTGATTCTGCTGGCACTGTTCACCGGCTACCTGACACTCGCCTATTTCCTCACCGCCAAGCTGTTGTGGGTCAGCCTGGTGATCACCTGTGCCTACTTGCTGACCACCTTCCTCGGCGACCTGTGCGAAACCCTGCTGTCGCCCCGCCAGCCCGGTGGCCTGGCACTGGCCTCGACCCTGGGCCTGGCGCCTCGTCACCAGGCGCAGGTCAGCACCATACTGGCCGGTGTCGGCCGCACCATCGTGCTGTTCCTGGCGCTGTTGCTGGTGTTGATGCCGTCAGGCACCAGCCCCAGCGAATTGCTGCTGAGCCTTGGCGACTGGGATGGGACCGGGGGCAAGCTACTCGGCAACCTGAACATCGTTCCGCAGGACATCCTGCTGGCCCTGGCGATCTTCCTCGGCGGCCTGTTCGCCATCCGTGTGGTCAAGCGCTGGCTAAGCGATCGTCTGCTGCCGGAAACCGACATGGACGCCGGCATGCGGGCCTCGTTGGTAACCCTGGTGGGCTACCTGGGTTTCCTGTTCCTGGCCATGCTGGTGATGTCGACCTTGCGCATCAACCTCACCAGCCTGACCTGGGTGGTCAGTGCCCTGTCGGTCGGTATCGGTTTCGGTTTGCAGCAGATCGTGCAGAACTTCATTTCCGGCCTGATCCTGCTGACCGAGCGCCCGGTCAAGGTAGGCGACTGGGTCAGCCTGGCGGGTGTCGAGGGCGATATCCGCCGCATCAATGTGCGCGCCACCGAGATCCAGATGTCTGACCGTTCCACGGTGATCGTGCCCAACTCGCAGTTCATCTCGCAGAACGTGCGCAACGTGACCATGGGCAATGCGCTGGGCGTGGTCAGCATTACCCTGACTCTGCCGCTGGAGACTGATGCCAACCGTGTGCGGGAGTTGCTGCTGGCGGCTTACCATGAGCATGAGGCGATTCTGGACGCGCCCGCTGCCTCGGTGTCATTCAAGGACCTGACGGCCAGCGGTATGGTGATTGGTGTGAGTGGCTACGTGGCCGGGCCGCGACAGGTGTCCGGCACCCGCAGCGACCTTCTGTTCACCATTCTTGGCCGGTTGCGTGATGAAGGCATTCCACTGTCTTCGCCGCAGAGCATGGTGCTGGTGCAGGAAGGTGCGCGGCCGGCTGACGAGTCGGTGTAGGCATCGGGGGGGGCGTCCAGCTGGTTTACCCGCTAAAGGGCCAGGCCTGCTGGCCAATCTCCACCCCCCGTTCACCGTTGCCGCCGCCAACGTATTCGCGGGTGAACCCGCGAATACCGGCCCCTTGCGATATCAGCCCAGACAGCGGGTTACATGCTTGACCGACTGATACGCTGACAACCCCCAAGGCCCCAGCTCACGGCCGATCCCGCTGCCTTTGGTGCCACCCCATGACGTTTCGACGAACACCGCCTGCACCGAATTGATCCACACATGGCCAACTTCCAGCGCATCGGCCACGCGTTCGGCGCGTTCCAGGTCGGCGGAGCACACCGTGGCGACCAGCCCGAAGCGGCTGTCATTGGCTTCGGCAATGGCCTGTTCCTCGGTGGCAAAGCGCCGTGCGCAGAGCACCGGGCCAAAGATTTCCTCGGTCCACAGGCGGCTGTCTTTCGGCACATCGGTATACAGCGTCGGGCTGACGAACCAGCCTTCACGGTCCAGTGCATGGCCGCCAGCCAGGCACTGCAAACCTTCTTCCCGCGCCGTGGCAAAGTAGCTGGCCACCTTCAGCCATTGCGCCTGGCTGGTCAGCGGGCCCATGTCGACCTCTTCGGTCAAAGGATTACCCACCCGCAAGTTTGCCAGTGCCGCCTGCAAGCGCGGCAGCAGTGCATCGGCAATGCCGTCCTGTACCAGCAGCCGCGATGTGGCCGAACACATCTGACCTGCGTTCCAGCTGATGCCGGCCACAATCCATTCCACCGCCTGGTCGACATCGCAATCCTCGAACACCACGATGGCCGACTTGCCGCCCAGTTCCAGCGTCACCGGCCGGCACTGCGCCGACGCGCTGCGCATCACCTGGCTGCCGACGCTGTTGCTACCTGTGAACGACAACTTGTCCAGGCCGTTGTGGTTGCTTAGCGCGGCGCCGGTCTCGGCCTTGCCGTTGACGATGTTCAGTACCCCGGCCGGCAGGCCCAAGGCGTCGGCGATCTGGCCGTAGGCCTGCTCGATCAGCGGCGTAACCTCTGAAGGCTTGAGCACCACGGTGCAACCGGCGGCCAAGGCCGGAGCAAGTTTCCAGGCGCTGGTCACCAACGGGAAGTTCCACGGCACGATCAGGCCGACCACGCCCACCGGTTCAAGGCGGGTGCGGGCGGTGAAACCCGGCGCAGCCAGCGGCACAGTGCGGTTTTTCGATGGCAGTTGCTCGGCCTGCTCGGCGTAATAGCCAAAGGTCGCGATGGCGTCATCCAGGTCGATTTCCGCTTCGTGACGCGGTTTGCCGTTATTGCGCATCTGCAGGGTGACAAGCGCTTCACGGCGTTGCCCGAGCTGTTCGGCGAAACCACGCAGGAAGGCGGCACGTTCACTGGCGCCGGTGCTTTTCCAGGCGGGCAGGGCGCTGCGGGCAGCGGCGACGGCCTGGTCGACCTGGCTCACGCTGGCGGCCATCAGCTCGGCGAACGGTTGCCCCAGTGCAGGGTCGTTGACACTGATGCAGTCGCTGCCTTGGCCTTCGACCCAATGGCCGGCGATATAGTGGGAAGTGGTCATGGTCGGTTTCCAGTCAGGCCATTTCGGCAGTGGTCACAGGCGTATGCGCGGTGCTTTTGCAACGCACCCATCGCGGGCCCAAGGGGCCATACACGCCAGCAGGTTCAGGGAACAGGTTGAGCAACAGCAGGTACAGCACGCCAGCCAGCCCCAGCGTGACCGGCAGGCTCAGGTCGATGCCGCCCGCCAGGTCGCCCAGTGGGCCGACGAACTGCCCCGGCAGGTTGACGAAGCACAGGCCAACCGCCGCGCTGGGGATCCACGCCCCCATGCCGCGCCAGTTCCAACCGTGCAGGAACCAGTAGTGGCCACCACGCTGGCCGCGGGTGAACACCTGCAGGTCGTCGGCGTGGTAGAAGCCGCGGCGGGTAATCAGGCCAAGGATCATGATCACCATCCACGGGCTGGTGCAGGTAATGATCAGCACGGCAAAGGTCGATACGCTCTGCACGAGGTTGAAGGTGAAGCGGCCAATGAAGATGAAGCCGATCGCCAGCACGCCGATCAGCAGGGTGGCGCCGGCTCGGCTGAGCATGCGTGGGAACACGCTGGACATGTCCAGGCCGGTGCCATACAGCGCGGTGGTGCCGGTGGACATGCCGCCGATCACCGCAATCAGGCACACCGGCAGGAAGAACCAGCTTGGCGCTACCGCCAGCAGGCCGCCCACATAATTGTTGGCGGCGATGTAGTCCGGCGCCTGGGTGGCGACCAGGGTGGCCGTACACAGGCCGAACAGGAACGGAATCAGCGTCGCCCCCTGTGCCGCGATCACGGCCAGCATGATGCGCGCCTTGGGTGTTTCACGTGGAATGTAGCGCGACCAGTCACCCAGAAACGCACCGAACGACACCGGGTTGCTCATGGCCAGGATCGCCGCGCCGACGAACGCAGCCCAGAAACCTGCCTGGCCAAGGTTGACGCTGCCTGCGTAGCCCGCATCGAAGGGCCCGGCAAAGGCGACGATGCCTAGCAGGAACAGCAGGCTCGAGGCCCACACGGCAATCTTGTTGACCCACAGCATGAAGCGGAAGCCAAAGATGCATACCACCAGTACCAGCACCGCGAACAAGCCGTAGGCCAGGCCCAGGGTCAGGTCGGTCTCTGGCAGGCCGGCCAGGCGCTTGGCACCACCGACCAATGCATCGCCCGAGCTCCACACCGAAAGCGAGAAAAACGCCACCGCCGTGAGCAGCGACAGGAACGAGCCGACGATGCGCCCGTGTACGCCAAAGTGCGCGCCTGATGAAACGGCGTTGTTGGTGCCGTTAAGCGCGCCGAACAGCCCCATCGGGGCAAGGATCAGTGCGCCGATGCCAACGCCAAGCAGAATCGCCCACACACCGGCCTGGAATGACAACCCGAAAAGCACCGGGAAGCTGCCCAGTACGGCGGTAGCGAAGGTATTGGCACCGCCGAAGATCAGGCGGAACAGGTCCAGCGGGGAGGCGTCGCGTTGATCGGCGGGGATCTGTTCGACGCCGTTGGTCTCGATACCGGTCGAGTGGCTCATGGTGGTGCTCCAGCGCGGTTGTTATAGCCAGCGCAGTGCGCGGGCCTTTTTGTGGGTGCGATGGCAGGGCGGCAGCGCCGCGTAAAAGGTGATCAGGCCGGCGTTACGACCGACAGGTGCTCGTGGCAGGCCAGCCACTGTTCACCAAGGCGGCTGAAGACGATGGTCTCGCGCTCGCTCAACTGCTGCTCTTCACCGGCGATGCGGATACGCGTGGCCACATCGTGCATGAAAATAGCCACGTCGCCTTGCAGGCTTACATGGGCGTTGCCCGATTCGCAGGCAAGCACGGTAAAGCCCTCGGCCTGCCACTGGGCCCACAGCTCTTCATAGGCGCGACGCGACAGCAGCGGATACGGCAAGGTGTGAAACAGAAAGGTGGCGTCTTCGCTGAAGCAGGCGAAATAGCGGGCGGTGTCGTTGCTGGCGAACGCCGCGACGAGGTCGGCGGCAGCTTGCCGCACTTGGAGTGTCTGGTCCACGGGAGTGGCCTCACGGTTTTTTGTGATTGTGGTGAAGCGATTCTGGTGGCGGTTGGCGAGGGGAAAAATCGCTGGCGGCAAATAATCAGTTCAGGAATTTGTGAAGTGATGGGGCACATGGCAGTACAGGCAAGCCGACTGACGGTCTCTCCCACCCTCCATCCTTGCCTACGCTGATACTCCCAACCCGCTGAAGCAAGGAGATCCACTGTGACCTTCCAATACAAGCGTCTGGACAAGAACAACGCAGCCGTACTGCTGGTCGACCACCAGACCGGCTTGCTCTCGCTGGTAAGGGATATCGACCCCGACCGCTTCAAGAACAACGTCTTGGCCCTGTCTGACCTGGCCAAATACTTCAAGCTGCCGACCATCCTCACCACCAGTTTCGAGACGGGGCCCAACGGCCCGCTGGTGCCGGAGCTGAAAGAGCAGTTCCCTGATGCCCCTTACATTGCACGCCCGGGCAACATCAACGCCTGGGACAACGAAGATTTCGTCAAAGCGGTAAAAGCCACCGGCAAGAAACAGCTGCTGATTGCTGGCGTGGTCACTGAAGTATGCGTGGCTTTCCCGGCCCTGTCGGCGTTGGAGGAGGGCTTCGAGGTATTCGTCGTCACCGACGCTTCTGGCACGTTCAACGAACTGACCCGTGATTCGGCCTGGCGACGCATGGAGGCTGCCGGGGCGCAGCTGATGACCTGGTTCGGCGTGGCCTGCGAACTGCACCGTGACTGGCGCAACGACATCGAAGGGCTGGGTACCCTGTTCTCCAACCATATCCCGGACTACCGCAACCTGATGACCAGTTACAACAAGCTGGCCAAATAGTGCCTCCCGGGGGCTGCACGACAGCCCCCACATCAATCTGCAAGCGAAGCGGCAAACTGGCATTAATCGACCATACTCACTCTTCATTCGCCTTCAGGAGCGTGTCATGTCGAAGCCGTCCAGGAAGCCCTCCAAAAAACAGCCAGAAAAGCTGGGCGGTAAGGCGTACGAAAAAGCGCTCAAGAACCTGCATGTAGAGTTGGTGAAGCTACAGGAGTGGGTGGTCGCCAAGGGCCTGAAGGTATGCATTGTCTTCGAAGGCCGCGATGGCGCCGGCAAGGGTGGCACCATCAAGGCCATTACCGAGCGTGTCAGCCCGCGGGTGTTTCGTGTAGTGGCGCTGCCCGCACCGACCGAGCGGGAAAAGACCCAGATGTACGTGCAGCGTTACCTGGGCCATCTGCCTGCGGCGGGTGAAGTGGTGATCTTCGATCGCAGTTGGTACAACCGTGCGGGCGTTGAGCGGGTAATGGGCTTTTGCTCTGGCGAGCAAGTGGACAGGTTTCTGACCGGAGTACCCGGGTTCGAAAGGGTCATGGTCGATTCAGGGATCATCCTCATCAAGTACTGGCTTGAAGTCAGCGCCGACGAGCAGACCCGGCGCCTGCAGGATCGCATCAACGACGGCCGCAAGCTGTGGAAGTTGTCACCGATGGACCTCAAGTCGTATAGCCGCTGGGATGAATACACCCAAGCGCGTGACGAAATGTTCCAGGCGTCGGATACCGCTTGGGCGCCGTGGTTCATGGCCAATTCCAACGACAAACGTCGCGCCCGGCTGAATATCATCAGCCATCTGCTCAGCCGTATTCCCTACAAGGATATAACCCGCGACCAGCACGTGAAGCTGCCCAAACGCGGCAAGATCGGCAAGTACAAGGCGGTCGCCTACCCGTTCAAGTTCGTCGAAGAACGTTTCTGAACCCCTCCCTGCAGGGAGCTGCGAAGGTACGAGCTCATGCCACATGACGGTAGCCTGTTGCAGGCGACGGTGGTATTCCTTTTGGCTGTGGTGCTTCTGGTACCGCTGGCGCAGCGTCTGAAAATGGGCGCAGTACCGGGATACCTCTTGGCGGGTATCTTGATTGGTCCGTCGGTGTTTGGCCTGCTCGGCAACCCGGACAACGTGGCGCGGCTGTCGGAAATGGGCGTGGTCATGCTGCTGTTCGTGATTGGCCTGGAGTTGTCCCCAAGGCGCCTGTGGACCATGCGTCGGGCGCTATTTGGCGTCGGCAGTTTGCAAGTGGGGCTGACCGCCGTGCTGCTTGGGCTACTGGCATTCTGGCTGTTCGACCAATCGAAACCCGCCGCCATCGTGCTGGGGCTGGGCCTGGCGCTGTCGTCCACCGCCTTTGGCTTGCAGGTACTGGCCGAGCGCAAGGACCTGGGCAAACCTCATGGCCGCCTGGCCGTGGCCATCCTGCTGTTCCAGGATATTGCCGCCATTCCCTTGATTGCCGTGGTGCCGCTGCTCGGTGGCGATGTCAGCACGGCTGACGAAGGTGCCTGGCCTTTGTTGGCTGTAGCTGTCGGCATTGGTGTGCTGATTGTTTTTGGCCGTTATCTGCTGACCCCGATATTCAAGTGGACGGTGGGTTCGGGCCTGCCTGAGCTGTCGACCGCCACGGCCTTGCTGGTCGTGCTGGGCACCGCTTGGTTGATGGAGCATGTGGGTGTGTCGATGGCGCTGGGGGCGTTTCTGGCCGGTGTGCTGATGGCCGAGTCGCCGTTCCGCCACGAACTGGAAACCCAGATCGAGCCGATCAAAGGCCTGCTGCTTGGATTGTTCTTCGTTGGCGTAGGTATGAGTGCCGACCTGCGTCTGCTGTTCGGCATGCCGCTGATGGTGCTGGGCCTCACCGTGCTGCTGGTGGCCATCAAGCTGCCCTTGCTGTATGGCCTGGGGCATACGGTCGGAGGGCTCAACCAGGCCCAGGCGTTATGCCTGGGCGTGGTGCTGGCTTCGGGCGGCGAGTTTGCCTTCGTGGTGTTCAAGCTGGCGCTGGAGCACCAGGTACTCACCCAACAGGTACACGACCTGCTGGTGCTGGCCATCACCTTGTCGATGGCGGTGGTGCCCTTGGTCATGATGGCCCTGGCGCGGCAGCTGCGCGATGACAGCCCTGTACAGGCATCCCCTGAAACGGGCCAGTGAATTGCGCCTTGCTGGCGCATTGGGTATCGGGAGGTGAGTCATGCAGTCGAGTTTCAAGCTGGACAGCGCCCTTTCGCGGGGCTTGCTCGATGTGCTCATCAAGGCCGGTCTGGTGGCAGCCTTGGTGATCTTCGCCTTCCAGGTGTTTCAGCCGTTCCTGGAGTTGATGATGTGGGCGGTGATCCTGGCGGTTACGTTGTACCCATTGCATTGCCGTATCCAGCGCCGCACCGGGCTCAAGCAAGGCTATGTGGCGACGCTGGTGGTGCTATTGGTTCTGGTGCTGCTGTTGGTGCCTATCTACCTGGTGATGATGTCGATTGGCGAATCGGTAAACAGCCTGGTGACGCTGCTCAAGAGCGGCGCCTGGAGCGTGCCGGTCCCGCCTGATTCCGTGGCGACCTGGCCACTGATCGGGCCGAAGGTGCATGCGCTGTGGTTGGCGGCCTCCGAAAACATGGCCAGTGTACTGAACCAGTGGATGCCCCAGATCAAGGGGGCCGGGCTAACGGTGCTGGGCGCTGCGGCCAGCGCCGGCGGGGCCTTCCTGCTGTTCATCGGCGCGATCATCATTTCCGGGGTCATCATGGCCTTCGGTGATCGCGGTGAAATCGCTGCGCAGCGTATCGCCATGCGGGTATCAGGCGAAGAGCGCGGTAAACCCTTGGCCACGCTGTGCACGGCCACCATTCGCGCGGTGGCGCAAGGGGTGATTGGCATTGCCTTCATCCAGATGTTGCTGATCGGTGTCGGCTTTGTCGTCAAAGGGGTTCCCGGTGCCGGGATGCTGGCCATCGTCATCCTCATGCTGGGCATTGCACAGGCCCCGGCGACGCTGGTGACCTTGCCGGTGATCATTTATGTGTTCAACGCCGAAGGCTTCACGGTGGCGACCATCATTTTTGCCGTCTACACCTTTGTCGCCGGCCTTGCCGACAACGTGCTCAAGCCGCTGCTGCTGGGACGCGGGGTCGATGTACCAATGCCGGTGGTACTGATTGGCGCATTGGGCGGCATGGTGGTCAAAGGCATCATCGGCTTGTTCATCGGCCCGGTAATCCTCGGCGTGGCGTACGTGCTGTTCTGGCAATGGGTTGCGCTGCAGGTGCCGGAGCAACCGGCACCCCCTGCCGCCTGAGCCATGCCCAACCGCTGCTATGGCCTGGGGCTGCTGATGGTGCTGGCCGGTTGCACTCAGGTTGGTCCGGATTTCGAGAAGCCCCAAGCACCGTGGCTGGACGGCTGGAGCACGCCAATGCTGGAGCAGGCAGGGCGCAGCGCGGCGGCGCCCGACCTGCGCCAGTGGTGGGCGGTGTTTGCCGACCCGACGCTGGACACGCTGATAGCCGAGGCCGACGCCAACAACACCAACCTGCGCGTGGCTGGCCTGCGTATCGCTGAAGCCCGTGCCCAGTTGGCCATCGTGCAGACCGGGCGTTATCCGCAGCTGCAGCAACTGAGTGCGCAAAGCCTGTACCTGAAGCAGAATCAGTCTGGTACGCCTTCGGCCCGTGATTCGGTGTTCTGGCAATCCAGCGTGGGCTTCGACATCGGCTGGGAAATTGACTTCTGGGGCCGCTTCAGTCGCGCCATCGAAAGCGCCGATGCCGTCTATTTCGCCTCCCAGGCCAACTACGCCGATGCCATGCTGCTGCTGCGTGCGCAAGTGGCCGACACCTACTTTGCCCTGCGTACCGCCGAGGCGCGGCTGGCTATCGCACAAGAGAACGCCAAGCGTCAGGCGCGTAGCCTGGAGATCACCGAGCGGTTGTTCCGCCACGGCGAAAATGACGAACTCGACTGGCAGCAGGCGCGTACTCAATACCTGGCGACTCTGGCCACCATTCCCGAGTTCGAGAACCAGCTCAACGCCCTGCGCAATGTGCTGTGTTCGCTGCTCGGCCGCCCGCCCGGGCCGCTGCCGCAACTGGAGGCCGGCCGTGGCCAACTGCCCTTGCCAGAGCGGGCAGTGTTGCAGGATGTACCTGCCAGCCTGCTGCAGCGCCGCCCGGACATTCGCGCCGCCGAGCAGGCTGTGGCGGCACAGTCGGCGCTGGTCGGGGTGGCCGAGGCCGATCTTTATCCACAACTGAACTTGCTCGGCAGTATCGGCTGGACCTTTCTATCTGCCAATCATTTGCCCGACACCTTCGACCTGGCTGCTGGCCCAAGCCTGATCTGGAACCCGTTCGACTATGGCCGGCGCAAGAACACCGTACGCGTGGAAGATGCCCGCTTGCAGCAACTGATCGAGTTGTACCAGCAGGGCGTGCGCGAAGCCGCCCGTGAGGCCGACGATGCAGCCAGCGGGCTGGTGCGCTCGCTGCAGAGTGCAACCATTCGCGACCAGGCCTCTCAGGCTGCGCAACGCTCGCTGAATCTGGCCAGCTCGCAGTACCGCGAAGGCTTCGCCGATTTTCAGCGGGTGCTCGATGCTCAGCAACTGCTGTTGCAGCAACAGGACGGTTACCTGGTCAGCCGTGGCAACGCAGTCAGCAGCCTGGTGACCTTGTACAAGGCCCTGGGTGGAGGTTGGGACGCCAGCCGCGCGCCGATCGACCCAGCCACCCGCCAACAAATGCAACAACGCACCGACTGGGGCGAGTTGCTCGACGAGCCAGCCCCCACCGCGCATGCACAAGGTGAAACCGAATGAGCGACGCCACGCCAACGCCGCCCCCGTCAGCCCCGGATCGCGGCATGCGCTGGGTGCTGCTGCTGATTGCCATCAGCCTGCTCTGGTACTTGCTGGCTGACCGCTTTACGCCATATACCCAGCAAGCCCGCCTGCAGGCTTACGTGGTCCCGGTGGCCGCCGAAGTGGCCGGGCAGATCAAGCGTGTGGCCGTGGGCAACAACCAGGAGGTGCGGCAGGGCGATGTGCTGTTCGAACTCGATCAGGAGCAATACCGCATTGCCTTGGCCCGTGCCGAAGCCGACCTCGATACCGTGCGCCGGCAGATCGGGGCCAGTACCGCCGGCATCGATTCGGCGCAGGCAGCGTTGTTGGCAGCCCAGGCCAATGAGCGCAAGGCGCGGCAGGATGCCGAGCGCCTTAAACGGTTGATTGACGAAGACCCCGGTACGGTGTCGGTGCGCCGCCTGGAAGGCGCCCAGGCCAACCGCGACCAGGCCATCAGCCAAGTGGCGGCAGCCCGTGCTGAGGTGGAGCGCGCCCGTGAGCAGCAGGGCGGGGCACAGGAAGACAACGCCCAGCTGCGCAGTGCTGCGGCTAATGTGGAAAAGGCTCGCCTGGACCTTGCTCGTACCGTGGTGCGTGCCGACGCGAACGGGCTGATCACCGACTTGCGCACAGACGTTGGCCATTATGTCGGGGCGGGTAGCCCGATGATGACCCTGATCAGTATCCATGACGTGTGGATAAGTGCCGACATGACCGAGAACAACCTCGGTCGCTTGCGCCCTGAAACCCCGGTGCTGGTGGTGCTCGATGCGCTACCTGGCACCGTGTTGAAGGGGCGCATACGCAGCATTGGCTACGGCGTTAGCGTGGGGCAGAGCACGCCGCCGGGTACGCTGCCGACCGTGAAGAACAGCCGCGAATGGCTGCGTTCGGCGCAGCGTTTCCCGGTTATTGTGGAGCTGGAGCGCGACCAGCTTCAGGACAAGACCGTGCTGCGGGTCGGTGGTCAGGCCGAGGTCATGGCCCTGCCCAGCGAAGGTAACCCAATGAACCTGCTGGGCCGATTGTTCATGTGGCTGATGAGCTGGCTGTCGTATGCCTATTGAATTGCGCCGCCTGCGCGCACTGCGCCTGGCCTGGGGCGTGGCGCTGTGCCTGGCGGTGAGCTTTGGTATCGGCTTGCCGGTGCCGATCCTGGCGCCGGTGTTCGCGGTGCTGTTGCTGGCCATGCGCAGCCAGCCATTGCCCCTGCGCGCGGCGCCGGCCCTGGCGCTACTGGTGCTGCTCGCTTGCGGCAGCGGGTTGCTGCTGATTCCGTTGTTGCGCCATGCTCCGTTGGCCGGGGTGTTACTGGTCGGGGTGGGGGTTTTCCTGACCTTGCGCTATGCCCTGAAGGGCGGCAACGGCCTGCTGGCCAACCTGCTGGTGGTCGGCCTGACCATGATCGCCGCTGCTGGCACCAGTGACTTCACCCTGGCACTGTCGGTGGTCGAAGCGCTGGCCAAAGGCATGCTGCTGGCAGTGCTGGGCACGTCGGTGGCGCATACGTTGTTCCCCGAACCTGCCAATGCGCCAGCACAGCCGGTGCCGCCGCTGCTGGGCAGCGAGCATGTCAGCTGGGTGGCGCTGCGTGCCACGCTGATCGTGATGCCGGCCTTTCTGCTGGCATTGATCGCCCCTGACCAGTACATGCCGTTGATCATGAAGGCCGTGAGCGTGGGGCAACAAGCCGGTGAAACCCGCGCGCGGCGCGCCAGCCGCGAGCTGATCGGTTCAACCTTGCTTGCCGGGGTGTTGGCGATAGTGCTGTGGGTGGCGCTGAGCCTGTTCGTTCACCTGTGGATGTTCTTCTTGTGGGTATTGCTGTTTGCCCTCTGGCAGGCTCGACGCCTGTACCAGGCGGTGCTGAGCCGGCAGGGCCCGGCGTACTGGGTCAGTTGCCTGACGACCATGCTGATCTTGCTGGGGCAGTCGGTGCAGGACAGTGCTGCCGGGCAGGATGTGTACAAGGCGTTTGCGGTGCGTATGGCGCTGTTTCTGGCGGTATCGGTGTATGCCAGCGGCATGTTGATCTGGATTGACCGACTTCGGAGTCGGCGCGGGCTTCTTAGCGGTTAAGCCCGGCTCCCAGGGAATTCAGGGTTGCCAATCAACCCCACTCTCTTCCAGATAGGCATCCACCGCTGCGCCTACCGTCGGATGAAAGGCTTTCTCCCCTATAGGCTCGAACAACTCGAACTGCCGCATCTTGTCCTTCACCGGGTCCTTCATTTCGGCAAACTGCAGCTCCACCCCTCGCGCTTCCAGTGCCCGGTCCAGCTCGGCCAGCATGTCCGCCGAAGTGATATCGATGCTGGTCACGGGCTCAGCGGCAATCACCACCCGCTGCACAGGCGTTGGCGACGCGTCCACCGCCGCCATCACTGTGTTCTGGAACTGCTCGGCGTTGGCAAAGAACAACGGCGCGTCCCAGCGCAGCAGCACCAGCCCTGGAATACGCCGGGCTTGTGGATAACGCTGTATGTCATGGTATCCGCGCAGCCCATCGGCCCGGCCGAGCACCGCGTAGTGCGGCCGCCAGCCATCCCACAGGAACTCGATCACCGACACCGCTACAGCAATGCCAATACCGGGAATGGCGCCAAACACCGCTACGCCGACAAAGCAGGTGAACGACAGCCAGAACTCCCACTGCTGCATGCGGAAGATACGCTTGAGGTCGGCAAATTCGAACAACCCCAGTGCAGCGGCAATCACCACCGCAGCCAAAGCGCTGTTGGGCAGGTGCTGCATCAGATTGGGCGCTACCAGCAGCAACAGGGTCACCGCCAGGGCGCCGATGATGCCGGTGAGTTGGGTCTGCGAGCCGGCAGCTTCGGCCACTGGAGTGCGCGATGAACTGCTGCTGATCGGGATGCCCTGGAACAGCCCGGAGGCCAGGTTGGCCACGCCCAGGCCGAACATTTCCTGGTTGGGGTTTACCCGCATCTTGAGGCGCGCGGCATAGGAGCGCGACAGCACACTGGTGTCGGCGAACGAAACCAGCGCCACGGCAATCCCGCCCAGTAGCACCTCGACCAGATCAATGTCACTTACCCAAGGGAAGACGAAGCCGGGCAGGCCCTGGGGCAATTGCCCGAGTACCTTGACGCCCATCTGATCAAGGTTGAACAGGCTCACTGCCAGCGTCGCCAGTACCACGGCGATCAGGATGCCTGGCAGGCGCTTGAACGGTTTGAGCAGCAGAATCAGCCCCAGGCTACCGGCACCCACGATGAAGCTTGGCCAGTGCCCTTGGCCGGCGAAAAGCGCCTGGCCCAGGTACCAAAGGTCGCGCAAGGGCCCTTCGCTGTCGACTTTGATGCCGAACAGCTTGGGCAACTGGCTGATCAATACGGTCAGGGCGATGCCGTTCATGTATCCATAGCGGATGGGCTTGGACAGCAACTCGGTGATAAAGCCCAGGCGAAACAGCCCGGCAATCACACAGAACGCCCCGGCGACCAGTGCCATCATGCTGGCGATGGCGATCGCCCGCTGCGGGTCGCTGGCGGCGTACTGCACCACCACAGCCAGGATAGGCGCGGCCAGCGCCGAGTCCGGGCCCAGCACCAGGATGCGGCTGGGACCGAACAGGGCATAGGCCAGCAGGGGGATGATGGTGGCGTACAGACCATAGATGCCGGGGACGCCGGAAGCCTCGGCGTAGGCGATGCCCACAGGTACCAGCATGGTGGTGAGTACCAGGCCGGCGGCGATGTCCTTGGGTAGCCAGGCTGCCTTGTAGTGGAGCAGGGTGACCAGGCCGGGTAACCAGCGTTGCCAGTCGAAACGAGTGGGGTGGGGCATGGTGTCGGCTCTGGGCGAGAAGGGCGCTGAACCTCAGCTTAGATGCTGGGGGCGGGGCCCGCTTTGTGGCCCGTTGCGACACAAGGCCGCCCCTGCACAGGGCGCATGTCCGGGCAAAACAAAACCCCTTGAAGCGCAAGCCTCAAGGGGTTTGTGTGTGCTGCAGGTTACCGCTTAGACGTTAGATGGTAAGTATTGGGTTCCAGGCCAAGCTCTGTAGCCTCTGAGGCGAATTACGAAGTTATATGTACCCTGTTTTATACCCGGTTTTGAATTTGTAGGTGGTTTGTGTCGCACACCTGGTAGTGTGGAAAGGACTGCGAATGCTGCTGCCTGGTGGAGGGCCTAGCTTTCGGCTATTACCACGCAGGAATAAACGCTCGGTCTGCGCGAGGCTGACCGAGCGTAAGCAAGTGGTCAAGCGACCAATTGCAGGGCGGTATCCAGAGCGCGTTGCTTGATCTGCGCGCCCTGCCCGAACCAGGCTGAGTCCAGCCGGTACTCAATGCTACGCGCACGACGTTCGTGGTCGACATATTCGGTCACCGCGTTGAGCAGCCCCCAAGCAGTGCCGCGAGCTGAGTCCAATTGGCTGCCTCGTCCACGTCCTTCGTACAGCTCCTGCACTTTGCGCAAGGCGCGCTCATTCGGCAGAACTTCTGGCAAGTTGCCGGTCGGTGAGGTTTCGCACATCACGTTCATGAAAAACCCCAAGGCCTCATGCCACTGCACTTTGCGTTCGGCCAGAGCACGCATGCGATACATGAAGTCTTCCCATTGCGAGACGGCGATGCCGAGTTGCTTCTTTACCGCCTTCGGATCAAAGCGGGTGTTGTGCGGCACCTTGATCGCACGAGTAGTACCGTCCAAAGCGACAGTGAGGGTGTTGTTGCACACCACGCGCACAGTGGTCGGCGTTGCCGTCGTGGCCAATGTACCGTCGCAGGACGTGGCCAACAGCAGGTAACCGTTGACCTGGTCGTTGCCCTTAAGGGTAGACCCTTGCCCGGTACGTGCCAGCGCCCAGAACTTACGACCGCCCTTGAGCACGCCGGCTGTTTCCAGCTCGTAGCCGGAGAGCTCGGTCAGGTCGCGGTAGAACTCCAAGACCTCCCGAGGTTGTACCGTGTGATAGCGCTGGGAAACCACCGACAACGGTGCCTTGGTGTCTGAGCGGTAGAGGACCTTTTGTTCAGGGAAGGAGTGAATGGCCCCCAGGTGGCCGACGGCATCCGACTTGAAGTGCACAGGGCTTTCCAAGATTTGCCAGTTCATACCGGCTTCGCGCTGCCAGAGTTCAATGGATTGTTTATGCGGCAGATTGTTGCCCAGGCCGTGCCAGGGGGTAGTCCCAACATAAGCCATTTGTTCGATTTGATGAGCCATGGGAGATATTCCTTTGAGCAATAGCCGGCATAAAGCGCTGCGCATTGCACAGCACCGGCAGAAATAGGGAGTGGAAAGGGGGCGTATAAGCGGAATAGGGATCGCGGGGCGTCAGTCGTAGAGGCTGAACTCGTGCCCACATTCCAGGCACTGGTAATTGTTCAACACTCTCTCATCGATTTGAGAGCCAATCGCTGCACCAGCTACCGCTCCGGTCGCGCCACCTACGAGCCCTCCGAAGATGGCTCCGGTAATACCGCCCAGGGCAATGCCGACAGGGCCGGCAAAAGCACCGACAGTCGCGCCAGCCTCGGCACCTGCTAGTACGCTGGACACGCCACTGGCGGCACCACCAATCGATCCGATGACACCACCGGCCTTTTTGCCGAGATCCTTCGTTGCAATGCGTGCAGAACTACATACGGGACAGTTCATGAGAGAAATTTTCCTATATCAGGCCGATTTAACCGCGGGAGAAGGCCTACTGCTAGGCCTTCAAATTAATGATATAGGTTTGAAAATTATTTGAATCTAATTTGCTGGTGGTATCTGGCTGAGAGTGGTTGCCTTCTTAGCATTGATAGACTTGGTGTTGGTATGTTTCGGTCGTTATGGCTGGTTTGGGCTAAGTGTTGCGAAGCAGTTTAGAGTTTTGCAGCTTTTCTGAGATGTATAAGCCTTTTTCAGTTTCTATCTCTACGAGTATTTCTAGTGCTCGAGCTCGACTGATTTCGTGTTGTTCTGAAATTTTGTCTAGCATCTCGATGGTCTTGTCTGACAGGACAAAGTTATACTGTGACTTGCCCTTTAGGGTGCTTCTGTACTTTCTTTGGTTCCATAGTTTTTTAATTTTCCCAATATAAAGTTCTTCTTTCTCGCTGGTGTAATTCGCGTTGTCGAAAAAGATCAGTAGGTCTTCATATGTTTCGATGGGAGTGCGGAAGATGGTGAGGTATGTGTTCTTTTGTAGCCACTCGTAAGCGAGAGAGCATTTTTGGTTGTCGTCTTTAAACCATGAGTATTTTTTGTCGTGGGCTTTGTGGTCGCGCCACCGCTGCTCCAGACTTTTGATTAGAGATGTCTTTTCGGTAAGGTCTCGTTCCCAGACGTCAAGTACTGCTATAGGGAGATCCTTTCCAGAAAGATTGAATGGGAAGTTAAATTGACTGTGGTTGGTTGAGCTTTGAATTTCTTTTGTTAGCCATTCCACTAGTCGACGTTCGTTCGTGATCCACTCTAGATGTTTCTTGGGGATGAGTTGCTCTCGTCTTTTTTGCAGTAGTGGATCGACCTTCCATCTGTTCGCTTGGAGGTATCGAGCCATCTTGTTTCGCATTCCATGGTCTGGGAGTGCTTCTTTATTGAAACTTTGTTCGAAGAAAACGAGTGTGTACCAAAGCCATATGTCATGGCGCTCGCTGTACTCGGAATCGCCGAGAACCTGGCTTAACTCATCGTTGTAACGTATCGCCATACTAAGATCGCTCTATGCAAACTCACGGGTTAAGCTAGATTTACCCTATCGTGATTATTGAGTCAATCTAGATTTACTCTAGTAGTACAGAATTCTCTTTGGTACACGATTTAACTGGGTCTGTATGTGTGTTTGTGGCTATTTTCGTTTGAAAAAGGCAAGTCCTCTGAGACGAGTATGATCCCCCAGAAGGGTGCTGAGGGTAGGAGGCAATGGACGGATGGCGAGAGGGCAGCGTGCCGACAAGGTGTGGGGTGGGTTCGTCGTCCGTCAAATTTTACTGGCCTTGCCAATCCTCTGGACGAATACAGGAGCTACGTTCATGAGGATAATCCGCCTGAAAGAGGTCATGGATCTTACTGGTCTTTCCCGATCCACGATTTATAAGTACATCGCAGAAGGTCAGTTTCCAGTTCCGGTGCCGTTAGGGGATCGATGCGTCGGCTGGCTAGAAAGAGAAGTTCACGACTGGATTCTCGCTAAGGTGGCTGAGCGTGATAAAGCTTTAGGCCTGGCTAGCTGATAATTTGCGTTGACGAGTATAGTCGCCCTCATGATCCGGTTGATGTCGGATCATGATGGTTTTTTGCCGGAGTTAAATGAGTGAGGTGTTTGCTGGTTTTTATAATGGGTTGGTCGGTATTGGTGGGTAATGTGTTGTCATTTTGTTTTCGGTATGGGTAGTATGCTTTTATTAAGTAACTATCAATTATGCTGTTAGAGCGGCTAATACTTGCTTCTGGTGATGGCTGTCTGTATCTATATCCATCATGATGTGGGAGTGGCTAATGCCTGCTCATACTACTGAATATCTGTATCTATCCAATGCCTAGCATGGTGTTGGCTATCTGAAGTTTATCTACCTCCTGGCAAACACCTTGGCGGCTAGAATCTACCCATTGCTTCACATGCTACCCAAGCACTTATCTCCCTAGTGATTCTCTCTTCAGGCTAGGTGATGTGTAGGATGTTTGGGTAGGGATGGTTGGCACCGTGTAACTCGTAAATAAATACCACGCTTGCTGAGTATATGAGTCTTAGCAAAGAGAGTGGTTACCATGCTGCGTCATCCCGATAACACCAACCTTCACATCCACACTGGTGATCTGTTTGAAGGTCTTCCAGTCATGATCGAGAAGGGGCCGTTTGTAACTGAGTACCTGACTGCATTGAAACGCGCCGTTGATAACACGCTGAACCAGTATCCGAGGCTATTGGGCTTTAGAATTGATCTACGTCTGCCAGTCGGTATCAACTTGCCTGATTATGCATACACCAATCAGGTCATCAGCAGGTTTATTGAATCCTTCAAGGCCAAGATCGAGCACAACCGACTGAAGGCCCGTGAGCGGTATCCCTACGCTCATGGATGTAAGGTCCGTTACGTATGGGCTAGGGAGGAGGGGACAGGGCACCGTCCGCATTATCACGTTCTGATTCTGCTGAATCGAGATGCCTTCTACACGGTGGGGAAACTGCAATCTGATAATGCCAACATGATCAGCCGCTTGCAGGAGGCGTGGGCCAGTGCCTTGAGGCTGCAGGTCGATCAGGTGGCAGGTCTGGTCGAGGTCCCGGACAACCCGGCGTACAGAGTGGATCGTGAGAACTGGGGAGCGTTGTCCGACCTGTTCCATCGTGCCAGTTACCTGTGCAAGGTCGCCTCCAAAGCCTATGGAAATGGCCAGCATGGCTTCGGATGCAGTCGAGGTTGATGCAGCTACTGCTGAGACCCTGGATTGTTAGACTGCGAACTCTGGCCTAGTTGAGCTATTGACCGGGCTGGAGATCGTCGCGATGCTCCAGATTGTTGCCGCTGACCGAAAACTGACCCATTAAAGGCTGTTCTGCCGACTGAAAACTGACCCAGGTGTTCAACTGCTTCTGCTCACTTTCCGAGCAGGAGAACACCAGGTGATCAGCATGGAAATGATGGGAAAAATTCGGCGGATGTACTTCCGCGACAAGCTTTCGCTTCACCAGATAGCGAAGCGTACCGGGCTGTCCAGAAACACTATCCGAAAGTGGATCAGAGCCCCCGAAACCAAACAGCCGGTGTACCAGCGGCAAGCCGCTTTCAACAAGCTCAGTCCTTTCCACGAAATACTGGAGCAGGCACTCAAAGCCGATTCGCTTCGGGCCAAACACAACCGCAGAACCGCCAAGGCTCTCTTCGAGCAGATCAAAGCCGAGGGCTACGACGGCGGCTACAGCCAACTGACCGCATTCATCCGCGCGTGGCGCGGCGAGCAAGGAAAATCCTTGCGAGCCTTTGTGCCGTTGACGTTCGCGTTGGGCGAGGCTTTCCAGTTCGACTGGAGTGAAGAAGGTCTGCTGATCGGTGGGCTGTTCAGGCGGATCCAGGTCTCCCACATGAAGCTCTGTGCCAGCCGCGCATTTTGGCTGGTGGCCTATCCCAGCCAAGGTCACGAGATGCTGTTTGACGCTCATACTCGCTCGTTTGAGGCATTGGGCGGCGTTCCTCGTCGCGGCATTTACGACAACATGAAAACGGCGGTCGACAAGGTCAGCAAAGGCAAAGGACGGACGGTCAACGTGCGGATTCCACGCCATCCGGCCACCCAGTCCGCTCTCATCTGGCCAGGCATTCCAGGGCCATCTGGCCACCTGTTCCACGGCCATCCGGCCGGGCAGTCGGAGCGCAGCGACGCAGGGGTGGCATTGTTAGTCCGGGTTGGCTGGCGTCGTCAATTTCTGCGTCCGTTTGCGCATTGATTCACCCTTCAGATTGATCCGGTAAGCGTTGTGCACCAGGCGGTCGAGGATAGCGTCGGCCAGGGTCGGATCGCCGATCAGTTCGTGCCAGTTGTCCACCGGCATCTGGCTGGTAACGATGGTCGAGCGCTGGCCGTAGCGGTCGTCCAGTAGCTCCAGCATGTCGCGCCGCTGTTCGGCGGTGAACGGGGCCAAGCCCCAGTCATCGAGGATCAGCAGGTCGGTCTTGGCGTAGCTGCTCATCAGCTTGGCGAAGCGCCCGTCGCCATGGGCCAGACCCAGTTCTTCCAGCAAACGCGGCAAGCGCAGGTAACGCACGCTGTAGCCTTCTCGGCAGGCCTGGTGGGCCAGGGCGCAGGCCAGCCAGGTTTTACCGACACCGGTGGGGCCGCCGATGATCAGGTTGAGGCCGTCGCGTAGCCACTGGCCGCCGCTCAGTTGCAGGATCAGCGCCTTATCCAGCCCGCGCGGGCTGCGGTAGTCGATGTCTTCGAGGCAGGCGTTGTGCTTGAGCCGGGCCTGGCGCAGGCGGCTGCTCAGGCGCTTGTCGTCGCGTTCAGTCAGCTCGCGGTCGACCAGCAGGCCGAGGCGTTCCTCGAAGCTCAGGCTGTCGATGTCCGGGGTTTTCAGTTGTTCGTTCAGCGCCTTGAGCATGCCGTGCAGGCGCAGGGTTTGCAGCTTGTCCAGGGTCGGATGGGGCAGCATGGTGGGATTCCTTGTGTTCAGTGGTAGTAGCCGGGGCCGCGCAGGTTGGCGTGGTCGTCCGGCAGCAGGGGCAGGTGCTGCTGGGCCAGCGGCAGGTTCTCCAGCCCCTGGCGCAGGATCGATTCGAGGCTCTTGTAGCTGCACGTGCCGAGGCTGATGGCGCGACGGCAGGCCAACTCCAGGCGCACTTCGCCGTGGGTTTTGCCCAGGCGCAGGATGCCCAGGCAGGCCCGGTAGCCCTGCTGCGGATGGATGCGCCGTTCGAGGATGTGCCGGATCACGCCGGCGGTGTTCGGCCCGGTCTGCTCGGCCCAGCGGATCAGCCGTTGTGGCGTCCACTCGGCATGCTCGCGATGGCTCTTGGGCATGTGCTCGGCCTGCGTGCTGTGCCGGCCCTTGTGCATTGAGCGCAGGTGGCTGGCCACTCGCTGGTTGGCGTGGAAACACTCGACGGTGCGCGCCGTCAGGCGCACCTCCAGCTGCTTCTTCACCAGTTGATACGGCACCGAGTAGTAATGCCCATCGACCTCGACGTGGTAGTCGATGTGCACCCGCGCTTTCTTCCACTCGGCGTAGACGTAGGGTTGCTCCGGCAGGGGGCGCAGCGCCGGACGATCCAGGCTGTCGAAGGCCGTCTGGCGCGAGCCCGGCAGCTTCTTGAACGGGCGTTGGTTGAGCCGCTCCAGCAACACGGAGATGGCGCTGTTGAGTTCGTCCAAGGAGAAGAACTGACGGTTGCGCAGGGCCGCGAGGATCCAACGCTCGACCACCTGCACGCCGACTTCGGCCTTGGCCTTGTCGCGCGGTTTGCGTGCCCGCGCCGGCACCACCGCCACTCCGTAGTGCTCGGCAAGGTCGCGGTAGCTGGGGTTGATGTCCGGCTCGTAACGATGGGCCTTGCTCACCGCGCTGCGCAGGTTGTCCGGCACCACGATCTCCGGCACGCCGCCGAGGAAGGCGAAGCAACGGGTATGCGAGCCTAGCCAGTCCGGCAGCTGCTGCGACCAGGTGGCTTCGGCGAAGGTGTAGCTGGACGCGCCGAGCACCGCGACGAACACCTGCGCCTGGCGGATCTCGCCGCTGTGGCGGTCGATAACCGGCACCGTCTGGCCGGCATAGTCGACGAACAGCTTCTCGCCGACGCGGTGCTCCTGACGCATCACCACGTCCAGCTTGCCCTGCCAGGCCCGGTAGTGCTCACAGAACCAGCTGTACTGAAAGCCCTGCGGCTGGCTCAGGCGGTACTCCTGCCAGAGCAGCGCCAGGGTCACCCCGGGGCGGCGCAGTTCGGCATGCACCCATGCCCAATCGGGTAAAGGCCGCTTCTCGCTGGCAACCGCCGGGGCCGGCGGGAACAGTTGCTGCTCCAACTCGGCATCGGACAACGAACAGGGCCAACTGAGACCACTGGCGGCAAAACGATTGAGGTAGTCGCCGACGGTGACACGACCGACCTGCACGCTGACCGCAATCTGGCGAGCTGATAGTCCGACCTCGAACTTGAGACGTAGTACTTCGCGAATCTTACGCATGGATAAACGCTCCACGACGACCTCTCTGCTTCGAAAAAGAGGTCGATGGTAGTGAAGAAATCCTGCGTAGCTGCCTGCCCGGTTGAGTGGCCGGATGGCCGTGGAATCAGTGGCCGGATGCGCGTGGAATGGGTGGCCGGATCAGCGTGGAATCGGTGGTCAGATGCTCATGGAATGGGTGGCCAGATGACCGTGGAATCCGCAGTCAACGCCCGTTTTGCCGTGATGTGCTCGCATTATTTATTCGATCCAGACTTCTGCAACGTAGCCTCAGGTTGGGAAAAAGGGATCGTCGAGAAGAACGTCCAAGACAATCGGCGACGTATCTGGCTCGATGCTCAAGACTGCCTGTTTCATACCTTCGATGAGCTGAATGTCTGGCTCGGCCAGCGCTGCCGAACTCTCTGGAGCGAGCTGCCGCACCGCAATACAAAGGGCTTACGGTGGCAGATGTCCTGGAGCTGGAACGGGTGGAAATGATGCCTATGCCCAGCGCTTTCGACGGTTATGTAGAACGCACGGTTCGCGTTTCCAGCACCTGTCTGATCAACGTGGCGCGCAATCGTTACTCGGTGCCTTGCGAACTCGTCGGTCAGTGGGCCAGTAGCCGTTTATACCCTTCGCGGGTTGTGGTCGTTGCTGATGAGACAACTATCGCCAGTCATGAGCGGCTTTTTGATCGAGACCAGGTCAGCTACGACTGGCAGCACTACATGCCGTTGATCGCGCTCAAGCTGCCGGACTCAAGCACCAGTTCCACGGCCACCAAAACGGAGTCCAGACCGGTAATGGGCACCGCAGCCAAGACTTGGGTCATGACGCGATCACCGTTCACATGACGCCGCAGGCCACGCTTGAGCAGGCGCAATGGCTTGGGCAAATCGGCAAACGGAGCGCCATTGCGCAGGGCTCCCGGTTTGCGCTCAATGAGGGGGATGTAGTGCTGCCAGTCGTAGCTGACCTGATCGCGATCAAACAGGCGCTCGTGGCTGGCAATCACACCATCATCGGCAATCACGACGATCCGCGAGGGATAGAGCCGACTGCTGACCCACTGGCCAACACGCTCACAGGGTACTGAATAGCGGTTGCGAGCCACGTTGATCAGACAGGTGCTGGAAACGCGAACCGTGCGTTCTACATAACCGTCGAAAGGCGTCGGCATCGGCATCATTTCGACGCGCTCCAGTTCCAAGACTTCTGCGACGGTGAGGCCGTTGTACTGCGGATGGATCAGCTCTTGCCACAGAGCCCGACAGCGCTGGGCAAGCCAGGCATTCAACTCTTCGAAGCTATGGAAAGTATTGTCGCGGGCGGACAGCCAGATGCGGCGTCGACTGTCTTGGACATTCTTTTCGACGATACCTTTTTTCCCAGCCGGACGCTACGTTGCAGAAGTCCGGGTCGAACAGGTAGTGCGAGCACATCACCATGAAGCGAGCATTGACCGTGCGGCCTTTACCCTTGGAGACCCTGTCGACCGCCGTTTTCATGTTGTCGTAGATGCCGCGACGCGGCACGCCGCCCAAGGCGGCGAATGAGCGGGTATGGGCATCGAACAGCATTTCATGTCCTTGGCTGGGATAGGCCACTAGCCAGAAGGCTCGGCTGGCACATAGCTTCATGTGCGCGACCTGGACACGTCGGAAAACACCGCCAATCAGCAGGCCTTCCTCGCTCCAATCGAACTGGAAGGCCTCGCCCAACGCGAACGCCAACGGCACAAATGCCCGTACCACCTTGCCTTGCTCTCCGCGCCAATGACGAACGAAGGCAGTGACCTGGCTGTAGCCGCCGTCATAGCCTTCAGCGCGGATCATGGCCAGCAGCGCCTTGGCGCTGCGGCGATGCTGCTTGGCCCTCAAGGCATCAGCCCGCAGCGCCTGTTCCAGAAGGTCGTGAAAGGGACTGAGCTTGTTGAACACGGCTCGACGTTGATAAACCGGCTGCTTGGACTCCGACGCTCTTACCCATTTTCGGATGGTGTTGCGCGACAGTCCGGTGCGCTTGGCTATCTCATGCAACGACAGCTTGTCGCGGAAATACATCCGCCGAATTTTGCCCATCATTTCCATGCTGATCACCCTGTGTTCTCCTGCTCAAAAATTGAGCAGGTGCAGTGGAACACCTGGGTCAGTTTTCAGTCAGCACAACGGGCGAAACTGGGTCAGTTTTCGGTCAGCGGCAACACGCTTTCTTTATCTACGCTAGCAAGCGCCTCCTGCAAAGTGCTGAGGGCAGGTCCTAGAGCGGTTGCAAGCTGGTCTGCGCGTTCTGTCGGTGTCCAAGCCCGCTTACCCAAAAAGAGCTCATCACCAAATCGTTTGCGAAGCTTAGCTATGGTATTGCTGATAGCTGGTTGTTTTACACCCAAGCGCTCAGAAGCCCGAGTCACTCCCCCTTCTTGATATACCACCAAGAAAGTAATCAGGCTGTTTAAATCTACATCCAGTAGCGCTTTTTCAGGATTCTGCATGTTGCCCTCGCATTTCATTATCCATGAACAATGCTCTAAAGGAGATGCCTCGGCAATGGGAGGTCAAGCAATCAGTCAATGCTGCGAAACTTGAGCTTGAAAAATGATCTATCATATCTTTCTCATTGTCCCGGAAGCCGCTAATGATCATCGAACTGAAGTACTTGTTCAGCGCGATTATCGTATAGCTCATACACCCCGGCGCAGTGCGAAGCACGTTAACCAGGTCGTCTACGGCTAAAAGTACATCATCGTCAGGGCGGTCTTCGAAGCGAACCTCTAACGCGCTTGCTGATATCAACCCCATTGCTAATACTCCCGATTTAAAATCGACGATAATTCGCCACTTCAGTTCGAAAAATATTTCAATATTTGAAATCTAGGGCAGCGCTACTGCTAGCCGCTGCCCAGGATCTTAGTTTTGACTCACGCTCCAGCCGCCCCCGAGGGCTTTGTAAAGCTGGACTTCACTATTGATTTGATCGAGCTGATCATTCAATAGCTTCTGTTGTGAGGAAAACAGTTCGCGTTGAGCATCCAGCACTGTCAAATAGCTATCGACGCCCTGGTCATAGCGCTGCTGGGCCAAGCTGAAATAGGCTTTATAATTATCAACCAGCTCGCTTTGAGCACTGAGCTGTTTGCCGTAAGTTCCCCTCGCAGCGAGTCCGTCGGCTACCTCTCGGAAAGCGGTTTGGATACTCTTCTCGTAGGTCGCTACGCCCACATCCTTCTGAAGCTCAGCGTAATCGAGATTGGCTCGCAGCTTTCCTGCGTTAAAAATCGGCACGCTGATTTGTGGAGCGAAGCTCCAGCTGTCAGATCCGCTGTTGAACAGTCCATCAAGATCGCTGCTGGCTGAGCCCGCTGAAGCTGTCAGGCTAATGCGTGGAAAAAATGCCGCACGAGCTGCGCCGATATTTGCGTTCGCGGCCATAAGTTGATGTTCAGCAGAACGGATGTCCGGTCTGTTCAGCAGCAGATCAGCTGGTAGCCCAGCTGGAACCTTCCCTAGGGCGCTCATGGCCAGTGGCGAGTTTTTTGGCAAATCCGTTGGAATCTTGCTGCCCAGCAACAATTCCAGTGCATTCACATCCTGCGCTATTCGACGGGTGTACAAGGCCTGCTGGGCCTGGGCTTGGTTCACCAAAGTCCTGGCCTGACGAACATCTAGCTCCGACGAGGTTCCTGCCCAAGCACTCGACTCGATCATTGCCAAGCTTTCAACGTAGCTGGTCAGCGTCGCTTCGGTCAGCTCCAAGAGCGCTTGGTCGGTTCGCCACAGAAAATAGGTGGTTGCCACATCGCCTATGAGTGCGATCTGAACGCTGCGCTGCGCCTCCTCAGTAGCGAGGTATTTTTCAAGTGCTTGGTTCGACAAGCTTCGGATTCGGCCAAATAAGTCCAACTCGTAGGCAGTCACCAAGCCTACTTGGTACTGGCTATCGATCCGAGAATCGCCGGTGGGGGATAAATCGTCAGGCAAGCGGGTTCGATTTCCAGAGGCTTGGCCATCAAGTGTGGGAAACCGCTCTGCTCGTTGGATCCGGTACAGCGCTCTGTAGGATTCAACATTTTTGGCAGCGATTCGAAGATCTCTGTTGTTCTCTAGTGCTGCATCGAGGAGGCGGACCAGCGCTGGATCTTTAAAAAACTCTTTTGCCTTGGGGAGAGCCGTCGCGATACTGCGTTGGTCTCCCTGCCCGCCGTAGGCCTGGCCCGTTGGCCATTGTGCCTGCATCGGTGCGGCTGGCTGCTGATAGTCGGGGATCAAGCTGCATCCGCCGAGCATCAGCAAAGCAAACATGGGGAGTGACTTAAACTTCATGAGTCACCTCCTTGACCGCGTTTGGCTTTCTTTTCATGAGCCCCTCGAAAAGCTTGACAACTACTACGTAGAACAGCGGAACAAAGAAGACAGCCAGCACCGTTGCTGTGATCATGCCTCCGACGACGCCGGTAGCAATGGAGTGCTGGCTGCCAGCGCCTGCGCCGGATGCTATGGCCATCGGCAGCACACCGAAGGTGAATGCCAGCGAGGTCATCAATATCGGACGCAAACGCAGCTTGGCGGCCTCTATCGCAGCTTTGACGATCGGATAACCCTCCTTCTCATACAGCTCTTTGGCGAACTCTACGATCAGGATGGCGTTCTTGGCGGACAAGCCAACCGTGGTCATCAAGCCCACCTGGAAGTACACATCTGCCGTCAGGTCGCGCCAAAGCGTTGCCAGCACCGCGCCCAAAATACCCAGAGGAACAACCATGATCACTGAGACCGGTACCGACCAGCTCTCATACAGAGCGGCCAGGCACAGGAAAACGATCAGCACAGTCAACGCATAGAGCAATGGTGCCTGGTCGCCAGTTTGGATTTCTTCATATGAGAGACCGGTGTAGCTCAGGCCAATGCCGGCAGGCAGTTGTTGCATGATTTCAGCGATAGCTATCATCGCGTCACCCGTGCTGTATCCAGGGGCTGGCTCGCCGAGGATGTTCAGGGACGAAATGCCACCGTAGCGCTCCAGCTTCGGTGAGCCGTTCACCCACTCACCGGTTGCAAACGCCGAGAACGGAACCATCTGGCCCAGGCTATTGCGCACGTACCATTTATCGAAGTCCTCAGGGGAGATTCGCGAGATGTCTTCGCCCTGGACGTACACCCGTTTGACCCGGCCGCGGTCGATGAAGTCGTTGACATACATCGAGCCCCAGGCTGCCGACATCGTTTCGTTGATGGACGCGATGCTTACTTGCAGCGCACGGGCCTTTTCGTCATCGATGTTCACCTGGAATTGCGGCTCGTCGTCCTTGCCGTTTGGACGAACTGCCTGGAGCTTAGGGTTCTGGCTTGCCAGTTGCAGGAATTGGTTTCGAGCTGCCATCAATGCTTCGTGGCCTAGACCGAGGTTGTCCTGCAGATACAAGTTGAAGCCCATCGCGTTGCCCATTTCCAGAATGGCTGGAGGGACGAACGCCATGACGCTGGCATCTTTGATCTTGGCAAAATGCTGATTAGCCCGTTGCGCGATGCTGAATACGTCTTGCCCAGCACCGTGACGCTCCTTCCAGTCCTTGAAGGTGATCAGCACCAGCCCCGAGTTCTGACCACGACCAGCAAAGTTGAAGCCATTCACCGTCATGAAGTGCTCAACCAATGCACCTTCATCATTGGCCAAGTAGTCTCGCACCTCTTGAAGCACACCCTCGGTACGTTCAGCGGAAGCGTTTGCCGGTGTACGCACCTCGATCATCATCAAGCCCTGATCCTCGTTGGGCAGGAATGCCTTAGGGATCTGGGTGAACAGATAGCCGGTTCCTCCGGTGATGAGCAAGAACGCAAGCAGGTACCTACCGCGCCCCTTCAGCATTGCGCCGACGCCTCGCTCGAACCGCCGCGTGCCGCGGTCGAAGATGCGGTTAAACCAGCCGAAGAAGCCCTTTCTCTCGTGGTGTGAATTACCCTCCGGAGCTTTGAGAATGGTCACGCAAAGTGCTGGGGTGAACACAAGAGCGACCAAGATCGAAAGCCCCATGCAGACTACGATGGTGATCGCAAATTGTTGATAGATGATGCCAGCGGAGCCACCAAAGAAGGCCATGGGTACGAATACAGCCGACAGCACCATGCCGATGCCCACCAAGGCCCCTGAAATCTGATCCATCGACTTGCGGGTAGCCTCAAGAGGCGACAAGCCCTCGTCATGCATGAGCCGCTCAACGTTCTCGACCACGACGATTGCATCGTCGACCAGCAAGCCGATAGCCAGCACCATGGCATACATGGTGAGCACGTTGATATTCAGGCCGAAGTACGGCAAAAGGGCGAAAGTGGCGAGCAGCACCACTGGAACTGCCAGGGTGGGGATCAGTGTGGCCCGGAAGCTCTGCAGGAACAGATACATGACCAGGAAGACCAGTACCACCGCCTCAAAGATCGTGTGTACTACCGACTCAATCGAGGCCTCAACAACCGGTGTCGTATCGTAGGGATAAATGACCTCCACGCCGTCTGGCAAGTAGGCCTTTTGCTGCTCCATCAGCTTTTTGACCGCGTCTACGGTTTCCAGCAGATTGCCGCCGGTGGACAAGCGCAGCGCCAGGCTTGCGGTTGGCGAGTCCTTGTACTGCGCGGAAATGGCGAAGCTGTCAGCCCCAAGTTCCGCACGACCAACATCCTTCACTCGTACCTGCGAGCCATCCGGGTTTACCTTGACCAGAATCTCATCGAACTGGCTAGGCGTGGTCATGCGCGTCTTGCCCAGAACGGTCGCATTCAGCTGGACGCCTGAGCGAGTTGGTAATCCACCCAACTGGCCGGAGGACACCTGAACGTTCTGCTCTCGGATAGCGCTGGCGACGTCAGTGGGCGTCAGCTGATAGCTATTGAGCTTGCCTGGGTCCAGCCAGATACGCATGGCATAAGGCGAGCCAAACAGCTGGAAATCGCCGACGCCTGGGATGCGCGAAATGGGGTCCTGGAGCTGTGACGCGATCAGGTTGCCCAGGTCGAAGTTATCGAGCTTGCCCGAACGATCCACCAAGCTCATGACCAGGAAGAAGTTCATCTGGTACTTCACTACACGAAGACCCTGACGCTGAACCTCTTCCGGCAAACGAGGTGTTGCCAGCTGCAGCTTGTTCTGCACCTGAACCTGTGCGATATCCGGATCGGTTCCCTGTTCAAAGGTCACGATGATGGTCATGCTGCCGTCAGAGGCGCTCTCTGCCGACATGTATCGGAACCCATCCAGCCCACTGAGCTGCTGCTCAATGACCTGAACCACTGTGTCCTGCACGGTTTGTGCAGAAGCACCTGGGTAGCTGACTTGGATCGAAACGGCAGGGGCCGCGATGTTTGGATATTGGCTAATGGGCATTTTCGCCAGAGACAGCGCACCGGCAAGCATGGCCACGATAGCGAGAACCCAGGCAAAAATCGGCCTGTCGATAAAGAAACGAGACATGAATCGTGCCCCCTCAGTTAGCCGAGGCTTCTGTGGTAGCGGCGAAGCCGTCTACCAAATTCACATTCTTGGCCTCAACCGCGTTGACAGCGATGCCGCTGCGAACACGTTGAACACCTTCGGTAATGATCCGCTCTCCCTCGGTCACGCCGTTGCTGATCAACCAAGCATTGCCCACGGTTCGGAGGGTCTGAATCTCACGGGACTCGACGGTGTTGTCAGCCTTCACGACCCAGACGCTTGGCACACCTCTCGTATCGCGGCTGATGGCTTGTTGCGGTACCAAGATTGCGGCGTTTTGCACGCCCTCTTTCAGCAGAGCATGCACAAACATGCCTGGTAGCAGCTTGCGATTAGGATTGGGAAATTCGGCGCGAAGGGTCACAGAACCTGTTGTGGGATCAACGCTCACCTCGGAAAACTTCAGAGTTCCTGGCAGTGGATAAGCACTTCCGTCATCCAGCGTCAGGCTGACTTCAGCCTGGTTCTCGCCTGTCTTTTGAAGGCGGCCTGACTCCAGCGCCTTTTGCAGACCAAGAAGCTTTGTGATTGGCTGAGTGACGTCGACATAAATGGGGTCCAGCTGCGTGACGGTGGCGAGCGACTGAGCTTGGCCATTGGTAACGAGCGCCCCCTCGGTGACCGTCGAGCGACCAATGCGCCCGGAGATTGGGGAAAGCACCCGTGTGTATTGAACGTCGATGCGAGCCACCTGGTAATCGGCTTCTGCTTGTTTCCATGCGGCAAGCGCATCGTCGTACTGCTGCTTGCTGACTGCCTTGGTCTTCAACAGCGTTTCATAGCGACGAGCCAGGTTTTGTGCGCTAGTTCGATTCGCTTCTGCACGACGCAACTGCGCTTCGTACGTCCGTGGGTCAATCTGATAAAGCTGCTGACCCAGCTTGACTTCAGCGCCTTCAACAAACGACCGCTTCTGAAGAATCCCCGAAACCTGTGGGCGGACTTCCGCTACACGGAATGCCGAAGTCCGGCCAGGCAAGTCAGTTGTCAGGGTCAGAGCTTGTGCACGCACGGTGTACACGCCCACGTCCGGTGGTGGAGTTGCAGAGCTAACCTGTTCTTTCTCACCACATCCCGAAATTAGCATCAGCGCAGTTAAGGGGATTACCCGTAATGCACGCGGGGATCGTATCTGTCTCACGGTTTGGCTCCATCTCTCTGCCCGCATGACGGGGGCTATTGCTGAATCGTAATGCGGTAGAGTGTACCATTATGTGATACTCTTGACGCAAGCAAGCCTGAGCCGCGGTTGGTCGAGGTTTACCGATTGAGGCGTTCGCGATGTGTGGCTGGCTAGCGGAGGCCGAGAGCTCTACAGTGGCGGCCAATGTGATAGGACGCAGCCGTACGCGCAGAGGAAAGATATGAACCAATCAGATGAAAATATTGGCAAGGCCGGGGGCATCCAGGTCATCGCCAGAGCAGCCTCGATCATGCGAGCGCTTGGCAGTCATCCGCACGGCTTGAGCTTGGCGGCCATTGCGCAACTGGTTGGGCTGCCTCGCTCCACCGTTCAGAGAATCATCAACGCTCTGGAAGAAGAGTTCCTAGTCGAGGCTTTAGGGCCTGCCGGAGGTTTTCGACTTGGCCCTGCGCTTGGCCAGCTAATCAATCAGGCGCAAACAGACATTCTTTCTTTGGTGAAACCGTACTTGCGCTCGCTGGCTGAGGAGCTGGACGAGTCGGTCTGTCTGGCTTCTCTGGCCGGAGATAAAATCTACGTGCTTGACCGTATCGTGTCAGAGCGAGAGCTGCGGGTAGTGTTTCCGATTGGTATTAACGTACCCGCCGCAGCGACGGCGGCCGGCAAAGTCCTCTTGGCAGCATTACCTGACGAAACCCTACAAGCCGCGCTTGGCGAGCAGCTGCCAGTATTCACCTCCAACACCCTAGGACGAAAGGCGCTTGTCAAACAACTGAGCGAAGTGCGGCAGAGTGGCGTTGCCAGCGATCTGGACGAGCACATTGATGGCGTGTGCTCATTCGCAACGCTTTTGGATACCTACCTCGGGTATTACTCCCTCGCGGTCGTAATGCCGAGTTCCAGAGCGAGCAAGCAGTCAGACTTGATCAAAAAAGCTCTGCTGCAGAGCAAGCTGAACATAGAGCGTGCTATCGGCCGCGCGTCGAAGAAAGCTCCCTAGATAAGATGGCCAGAAAGACGGCAGCTGAGGCGAAGGAGACAAGACAGCGCATTATTGATGCGGCGCTTGAGGTGTTTGTTGCCCAGGGTGTTCCCGACGCGACCCTAGATCAGATAGCTCGGAAGGCAGGCGTCACGCGTGGTGCTGTCTACTGGCATTTTAACGGGAAGCTGGAAGTGCTCCAGGCGGTGCTGGCATCTCGGCAGCATCCCCTCGAATTGGACTTTACTCCTGACTTAGGTATTGAGCGTTCTTGGGAGGCGGTGGTTGTCGCCATGCTGGACGCCGTGCATAGCCCCCAGTCAAAGCAGTTCTCGGAGATCTTGATTTACCAAGGGCTTGATGAGTCGGGCCTGATCCATAATCGAATGGTGCAAGCGAGCGATCGGTTCCTGCAGTACATTCGCCAAGTTCTTCGGCATGCGGTTACCCAAGGGGAATTGCCCATAAATCTGGATCTTCACACCTCAATCGGCGTCTTCAAAGGACTGATCACCGGACTGCTCTATGAGGGATTACGAAGCAAGGACCAGCAGACTCAGATAATCAAAGTTGCGCTGGGATCGTTTTTGGCTTTGCTCAGGGAGCCTCCTCGCTTCTTGTTGTGCGAGGAGGCTCAGATTAAGCAAGCCAAACCCTTCGAGTGAGGGGATGACGCGTCGGTTATATAGCCAGCGCTCGTTCCCGAAGCTCGCTGTTGAGGATGCGGTCGTTCTCGCTATAGTCGACAGGGCAGTCAATCACGTGCACGCCAGGGTTGACGATACAGTGGTCAAGCAGCGGCAACAAGGCGTCAGCGCTTTCTACTCGATAGCCGTGGGCACCGTAGGCTTCGGCATACTTGCCTTCACGGGCCAGATGATCGCCCCAGAAATACAGGCTGTCGATGCCGTCCGGGTTGATCAAAAGCGCCTGCCTGAGTAGTTCATCGGCCTTTTGCGCATCGCCGAAACCGATCGGCCAGCCGGGCACGCGATCATACAGCGCAGCCAGGCTGGTGTAGGCCGAACCCTGCAGGGCATCGGGGTCGAGTTGCAGGGCTTTTTCCAGATCAGTGCGCGACTGCTTGGCCTTGCTCAAGGCACCGAGGCCGCCCTGGGCACCGGCCCAGCTGCTGGTGACTATGCCTTTCCAGATCCACGCCTCGGCAGCTTACGGCTCGGCTGTGGTGAACGCTTCGGCCTGCTCGGCCAGCTTCTCGAACTCGGCGACCTTGCGCTCTTGCGGGGTGTCGTACTGGATCTGCGCCCAGCGTTGCTGGATGGCCTGCAACTGCTGGGTGCCGGCGGCATCCAGCGCCCAGGCGCCGGTGTGAATGCTCAGGGCTGCCAGGGCAACGGCGAGGTGAGTCAGGGTTCTTTTCATTGGGGGGGCGTCTTGGAGGAATGGGTGAAGCGGGGAATGGTCGGCAGCTGCTTGCGGATCGCCCGGTCGACCAGGCCTGGCAGCAGGCCGTTGAGTCGCACCAGCAGTTTTTCCGGCCAGCCCAGGTACAGCTCGGCGAGGTTGCGCTCGATGGCGCTCGTTACCGGCGACTCGACCAGGTAGGTGCCGGTCGAGTCACTGGCTTTCAGCTTGTGCAGTCGCATGGTCTGCTCCTTGGTGGTGATCAATCCATGGGGTATGGCACTTGGCTTGCGCCTCCAGCCTCTCGGCCAGGCTGTTTTTCGCAGATCGCTGGGGAGGGTTGGCGGCTGGGGATTGGCTTTCCTCGACGGGTAGAACTCCTCGACAATGGTGCTGGCGTCTTCCTCGCTGTCCTCGAACGCGCCATTGGCGAAGCCACGCTGCGCGGCTTCATCCAGCGCGGCTTGATCGAAGCCTGTCGCTTGTCGCTGCGCATCGAGCTCACTGGCGGCCTGCAGCGCCTCGGCCATGTCCATGCCGCCGCGTACTGTCAGGTCGACGTAGAAGATTGGCGTCCCATGGCTTTGGCGGGTGGACTTGCCACGCAGGCGCAATTCCAGCGGCAGACATGCCAGGCGGTTGCCGGAGATGGCCTGGAAGTAATGCAGCCGGGCGGCGAGGGTGCGGATGCTGTTGAAACCGGTGGTACGAAACACAAAGCTACCAAGCGGATCCTCATCGCCAATGACCACGTTCAGCCGTCCGTAGGGCCTGCAGGCATTACCCTTGGCCAACGGGCAAGCATCTGGCGAAGGGCAGGGCAACGACTGTATCCCGTCTTTTGTGATGCGCTTGCAGGTCTCACCGTTGCCCACGCACAGCGGTCGTCCGGACTGCCGATCAAACAGCGTGTAGTCGGCACGAAAGTTCAGTTCAGGCTCGTTGAACAGCAGGCGCATCGGGATGCTGCGCAGCTTATCGTCCTTACCCTGACGCAGCCCGTCGTTGAGCGGGTGCAGCAGCCAGCCGTCCTTGTCTTGTACCTGGGAGGTGATGGTGAACTGGTCATCCTTCTCCGGCAGGCGCTTGCCGTTCTTCTCGATGACCTTGCCGATGGAAATCCGCCCGAGCACTGGGGGCGTCAGGGCTAAGCCTTTCAGCATGGTGGTTCTCCTGGAAATGAAAAAAGGCCAGCCACGCAGCGCGAACTGCATGGATTGGCCAAGGGGAAGGGAGTGAGGGAAGTGAAAATCAGCCGACCAAGAAGCGCCGCGCACCGGGCTTCAGCTGTGGGTACCTGGCCTGCAGGTAGGGCTTGTCCCGGAGCAACTGAGCGACATCGAGGCCAACACTGTCCTTGGCTTTGCGCCAAATGACGTAGCCGCTGGTGAACTCCGCCCGACTGGCGTCGCCCATTGCCTGCTGCAGCAACTGCTTGAGTTCCGCCTCGCGCTTTTCCTTATCGGCAATCGACTGGCGAACGACCTTGAACTCCAGGAAGGTAGCGGTCAGTTCGGCATGGCTTCTGAAGTCGACGACTTCGCCGTTGTCCTGGGGATACAGGCAACGCAGCGCCAATTCAGCCGAAGCACTGCCATCAGCCGGTGGAGGTGTATCAGTTTCGACGTACCGCCAGAATGTGCGCTCCAGCTCGATCAGGCGTGCGATCATCTGCTCGTCCCGTTCGATGCGATGAATCTCCAGCGTCTGGCCACCGAGCAGCACCGCCACGTCCGCAGCCTGCTTGCCAGTGACGGCGAGCTGGTGCATCACCTGAAGCTCGACATACTCGGGGATGCCTTCCTTCCAGAGACGTGCCCCGTTTATGCCGGCGGTCTTGCATTCGAGGATCTGCACGTCGTCGGCTCCGATCACCTCGCGGTCGATGTTGGCCAGCATCCAGGGCAGCTCGAGATCCGGGTGTTGCAGCACGGCATTGATGCGCCGCACCTTGTTCTTGGTGCGCTTGCTGTAGTGCCAGGCCACGATGGGTTCCAGAACGTTGCCCCAGTACATCGGGCTTTCCTCATCCTGGGGATCGGCCTTGGGCATGCCGGCATCGCGACCGGTCTTCTCCAGCCACAGCTCCAGCTGTGATTTGTAGGGATTCAGGCCGACCGCAGCGGCGGCATCCGAACTGCCGATGCCTTGCTTGCGGATCTGCAGCCAGTCCTCGCGCGGCAGCTCCTTGGTGCTTACCAAGCGCAGAGCCGGACGAGGCTTGCTGATGTTGCGATTCAATGAAGTGGCTTTCATAGCATTCACCTTGCAGAAATAGAAACGCCCGACCTGCAACGAAGCGGGTCGGGCGTTATGGGGTGGGGTTGGTAAAAGGTCAGGCAACCAGTTGCAGGGCTGTATCCAAGGCGCGTTGCTTGATCTGGGCGCCTTGGCCGAACCATGCAGAGTCGAGGCGATACTCCGTGCTGCGTGCCCGGCGCTCGTGATCGACGTACTCGGTCACGGCGTTGAGCAGGCCCCAGGCGGTGCCGCGTGCCGAGTCCAGCAGGCTACCGCGACCACGACCTTCGTATAGCTCCTGGACTTTGCGCAGGGCGCGCTCGTTCGGTAATACCTCCGGCATTGCACCGGTTGGGCTGGTTTCGCAGAGCACAGACATGAAGAATCCCAAAGCCTCATGCCACTGCACCTTGCGCTCGGCCAGCGCGCGCATGCGGTACATAAAATCGTCCCATTGGGAGACGGCGATGCCGAGTTGCTTCTTCACCACTTTGGGATCGAAGCGGGTGTTATGCGGCACTTTGATCGCGCGGCTGGTGCCGTCCAGGGCGATGGTCAGAGTGTTGTTGCACACCACCCGCACAGTGGTCGGCGTTGCCGTGGTGGCCAGGGTACCGTCACAGGACGTGGCCAGCAGCAGGTAGCCGTTGACCTGGTCGTTGCCCTTGAGCGCAGCGCCTTGCCCGGTACGTGCCAGCGCCCAGAACTTGCGACCGCCCTTGAGTACGCCAGCCGTCTCCAGCTCATAGCCGGAGACCTCGGTCAGATCCCGGTAGAACTCCAGCACTTCGCGCGGCTGCACGGTGTGATAGCGCTGGGAGACCACCGACAGCGGTGCCTTGGTGTCCGAACGGAACAGCACCTTCTGCTCCGGGAAGGAGTGGATCGCGCCCAGATGGCCGACGGCATCCGACTTGAAATGCACGGGGCTCTCCAGGATCTGCCAGTCCATGCCGGCTTCGCGTTGCCAGACTTCGATGGGTTGCTTCTGCGTGAGCTGATTGCCCAGGCCATGCCACGGGGTAGCGCCAGCGTAGGCCATGGTTTCGATGAGATGTGCCATGTGAGTTATTCCTTTAGGTACAAATCGGTATAAAGCGCTGAGCGAGGCGCAGCACCGACTAGATGAATGAATGGGAATAGCGCTGGATCAGGTCGGCAGGTTGAAGCGATGACCGCAGAGCAGGCAGAGGTTGTGGGCCAGAACGTGGCGGTCGAGCGACTCGCCGAGTTGAGCGCCGAGCGCGCATCCACCGACGCCACCTGCCAGACCGCCGAGGATGGCGCCCGACACTGAGCCGAGCGTGATACCGACCGGCCCGGCGAGCGCGCCGATGGCTGCGCCGGCCTGCCCACCGGTCCAGGCTGCGCTGACGCCACGCGCAACACCGCCTACGGTGCCAATAGCTGCACCGACTTTCATGGCGTGATGGAAGGAAGCGATTTTGGGGGAGTTACAGCGAGGGCACTGCAATGACATGGTGAGAACCTCATTGGTAGGAATGTCACTGCTGTTATGTAGGGCTGAGTTTTTTTCGAATCGAATGGCCGCTTTTCAGCAGCTTACTAAGGCGTATTGAGCTACAGTCGGCCAAGAGGGCGGTCTCAGTGACCAAGTGCAACACCCGAGGTAAGGTGCTGCATGACTACTCACTACACCCACTTGACCATCGAAGAGCGCGTAACGCTAATGATCATGCGTATGCAAGGCGCCTCGCTGCGAGCCATCGCCCAAGTTCTTGGGCGCCAACCCAGCACGCTGAGTCGAGAGGTGCGGCGCCAGTCGCAGCCTGGGCACTATGACGCCAGCACTGCCGGTGCTCGAGCCCGTGCCCTCAGACACGTCCCGAGGCGCAGCAAGCTTCTTGCCCCTGGTTCTGAACTGTTCCAGGTCGTACACAGCATGTTAGCCAAGGGCTGGTCTCCTCAGCAAATTGCCGCCAGACTCAAGGACTACTGGCCTGATAATCCTGAGCGGCATGTGAGTCACGAAACGATCTACCTGACAATCTATGCATACCCACGCGGCGAGCTTAAGCGTCAACTCATTGGTTACCTGCGCCAGGGCGGCAGCAAGCGGCGTACTCGCAGCACTGCGCCAGCTCGGCGCGAGCGCTATCCAGCTGAACAGAATATTCGCTACCGGCCTGAAGAGGTCGAAGGTCGACAAGTGCCAGGTCATTGGGAAAGCGACCTGATCATGGGCGCGAACAATCGCTCGGCAGTAGCGACGATGGTCGAGCGCACGAGCCGTTTCGTGATCCTGGCCAAGTTGGATGCGCCCACCGCAGACGCCGCGCTAGAGGGGATGACGCGAGAACTTTCGCGGATGGCACCGGCGCTGCTGAAAACCATGACCCATGACCAAGGCAGCGAGATGGCCAAGCATCAAGAGCTGACAGCTCGTACGGGAATGAAGATCTACTTCGCTGACCCGCACAGCCCTTGGCAAAGAGGCAGCAACGAGAACACGAACGGCCTGCTCCGGCAGTACTTACCCAAGGGCACCGATTTGTCGCTGGTTAGCCAGGAGCGGCTGGACGAGATTGCCGACTTGCTCAACACCCGACCTCGTCAGACATTGGGCTGGAAATTCCCTGTTGAAGTGTTGACGGATCATCTGCAACTGCTGGCAACCAATCGGCTCAACATTATCAACTGACTGTTGCACTTGGAACCTGAGGCCGCCAGGCCTATCAGCAGGTCAGAACCAACCGGGGAGCTGCTGGAATCGACGATGAGACCATTGCCGATTTTGAGCGGAACCTGCCGAAGAATCTTTACAAGCTATGGAATCGAATGTCGTCGGGGTCTTATTTCCCGCCGCCGGTCAAGGTTGTTGAGATACCGAAGGCATCGGGGGGTATACGCAGGCTGGGAGTGCCTACGGTCAGCGACCGTATCGCACAAACTGTAGTCAAACTCCTCATCGAGCCGAAGCTGGATGCGCTTTTCCATCCGGACTCATATGGATACCGACCAGGGCGTTCAGCCAAACAGGCCATAGCGATCACACGCGAGCGCTGCTGGCGATACGACTGGGTGGTGGAGTTTGATATCAAGGCGGCTTTTGATCACATTGATCATGAACTGCTGATGAAAGCGGTGCGAACCCATATCAAAGAGGACTGGATACTGCTGTACATCGAACGATGGCTGGTTGCTCCGTTCGAGGCAGCAGATGGCGTTCGCATTCAACGCGAACGTGGCACCCCGCAAGGCGGCGTGATCAGTCCCATGCTGATGAATCTGTTCATGCATTACACCTTTGACGCTTGGATGCAACGAAACAGCCCAAACTGTCCTTTTGCCCGGTACGCCGATGATGCGGTAGTGCATTGTCGTAGCGAGAGGCAGGCAGAACACGTGATGCGTTCAATCGCTTCACGTCTAGCAGTTTGTGGTCTCACGATGCATCCCGAGAAATCGAAAATCGTGTACTGCAAGGACAGCAATCGACGCGCGGAGTATCCGCATGTGAGCTTTACCTTCCTTGGTTTCACTTTTAGACCCAGGAAGGCAATCGGCCAACAGAACAACCTTTTCACCAGCTTCCTGCCGGGAGTCAGTGCGCAAGCGTTGAAGCGGATGCGGCGAGCAGTGCGCGAGTGGCGGGTCAACCGCCAAACTCACGTGACGCTGGCTGCTGTGGCTCGGCTTTACAACCCAGTGATACAAGGTTGGTGGCAGTACTATGGCGCGTTCTATCGGACGGCCATGCTTGGCATCTTTCGACATATCGATAGCGCACTCAAGCGTTGGGCCGGTCGTAAGTACAAAATACTTCACGGGCGCAAGCGGCGCATATCTCAATGGTTGGACACGGTGCAGACGGCTGCCCCTCGACTGTTTTATCACTGGCAAGTAACCGAGCAACAGGTTGGATAACGGGAGCCGTATGACGCGAGAGTGTCACGTACGGTTCTGCGAGCGGCTACGGGGGCAGTTCCTGTGGCCGACTCACCACTTCGGCATGAAGGCTCACATCGGCGCGGATGCCGAGTCAGGTCTGGTGCACAGCGTGGTGGGGACGGCAGCCAACGTTGCTGACGTTACCCAGGTCGACAAACTGCTGCATGGAAAGGAAAACAGGGTCGGCGCCGACGCGGGTTACACCGGCGTAGAGAAACGCCCGGAACATGAAGGCCGGGAGGTGATCTGGCAGATTGCGGCCCGCCGCAGTACGTACAAGAAGCTGAGTAAGCGCAGTGCGCTGTACAAAGCCAAGCGCAAGATCGAGAAATCCAAGGCCCAGGTGCGCGCCAAAGTCGAGCACCCGTTCCGGGTGATCAAGCGCCAATTCGGCTACGTGAAGACACGCTTGCGTGGCCTGGCGAAGAACACCGCGCAGTTGGTGACACTGTTCGCGCTGTCGAACCTGTGGATGGCGCGCCGACATTTGCTGACGAATGCAGGAGAGGTGCGTCTGTAATGCGGGAAATGGCCGGCGCGAGGTGCTCGCGCCGGCTATAAATCCGGAAAGAGGGGATGATTTGATCGTTTTTTAGCCGAATTACCGTTTTGAAATCGGCAAGGGCTGGAGTCAGCCAGAAATACCTGACTACTTCAGACCATCCCTAAAGCTTGCGTGGATCTGATAATCCTTGGCTGGCTCTAGGATAAGGGTAGACCTGGTTTTGCAATGATAAGGACTGGATGAAGGAAAAAAAGTCGTTTTAATGATTCTGCGAGTCAGTTTTAAACTGTCTTGATTGCCGTGTATTTTTAGGCGGATTCACCGCGAATCACATGCCATGATACCGCAAGGGTCTAGGCACTCAGCTAACAATTAAAAAGGTGATTTATGATTAATGAGACGTACCCAGATACTCAACTTTTCATCAATGGAGAGTGGCGTGATGCTGAAGGTCGATCAACTATTGATGTTGTTAGCCCCGCAACCGGTTTGAGAATTGGTACCGTTGCCCATGCGTCTGAAGGTGACCTTGTACAAGCTGTTAATGCGGCACAGGCTGGATTCGATGTCTGGCGTAATGTACCTGCATACGAGCGATCTGCCATCATGCGCAAAGCCGCTTCCATCATTCGGGAGCGGGCCGAAACGATCGCCCGGTACATGACTCAAGAGCAGGGCAAACCATTGCTGGAGTCGCGTATCGAAGTCAACTCTGCGGCAGATATCATTGAGTGGTTTGCCGAGGAAGGTCGTCGCGTTTATGGTCGTGTAGTTCCTCCTCGCAATATCAACGCTAGCCAAATTGTCGTAAAGGAGCCAGTTGGCCCGGTAGCAGCCTTTACGCCATGGAATTTCCCGGTTAACCAGGTGGTTCGTAAGCTCTGTGCTGCATTGGCAACAGGTTGCTCTTTCGTGGTGAAGGCTCCTGAAGAGACCCCGCGTTCACCAGCCGAACTGATTCGTGCATTTGCCGACGCAGGTGTACCAAAGGGAGTTATCGGTCTGGTGTACGGTAACCCCGACCAGATCTCCAAATACCTTATCGCGCACCCAGTGATCCGCAAAATCACCTTCACCGGTTCCACTGCGATCGGTAAACAGTTGGCTGCCCTGGCTGGCCTGCACATGAAGCGGGCGACGATGGAGCTGGGTGGACACGCACCAGTGATCATCGCCGAGGATGCCGATTTGGAGTTAGCTATCCAGGTGGCAAGCGCCTCTAAATTCCGGAACGCCGGTCAGGTGTGCATCTCCCCGACACGATTCTTGGTGCATAACAGCATCAAAGATGCCTTTGTGAAAGGCATGGTCGCATACGCTGAAGGCCTCAAAATCGGTAATGGCCTCGAAGATGGAGTTAACTATGGGCCTCTAGCGAATGCTCGTCGAGTAGAGGCAATCGCAGGTTTGGTTGAAGACGCACGTAAATCGGGCGCGACGGTAGCGACTGGTGGTGAGCGAATCGGCTCGACAGGCAACTTCTTCGCCCCAACTGTTCTAGCAGATGTTCCGTTGGATGCTGAAGTGCTTTCTCAAGAACCGTTTGGTCCGATCGCAGCTGTACGTGGATTCGATCATATTGAGGAAGCGATAGCTGAGGCCAACCGTCTCCCATTCGGCCTGGGCGGTTATGCTTTCACGCGTTCATATCGCAACGTTCACCTTCTTACCCAAACTCTCCAAGTGGGCATGCTCTGGATCAACCAGCCTTCGACTCCGGTTCCTGAAATGCCGTTTGGCGGTGTTAAAGACTCGGGCTACGGCTCGGAAGGTGGCCCAGAGGCTCTTGAGCCGTACCTGGTCACCAAGTCGGTCACCGTAATGACCGCCTGAGACCTCACGTCTTCCTAAGGCGGCGTGTGTTGGGGGCTCGATTGTGAGCCTCCAATGCAGTCCAGGCTTGTATCTCTCTGAATCGCCCCTGGTTTCCTAGACACTCTCCAAGCTCAGGAAATAGCGTTTCTCATACTCTATTGGAGACAGCTGCATAGCACTGCTGTGTCGGCGTTTAGGGTTATAGAACATTTCGATGTAATCGAAAATATCACTTCGGGCTTCTTCACGGGTTGTGTAGATCTTTCGTCGGATGCGCTCCCGCTTCAAAAGTTGGAAAAAGCTCTCGGCTACGGCATTGTCGTGGCAGTTTCCCCGCCGACTCATGCTGCTGATTACATTGTTAGCCTTCAAGAAGCTTTGCCAATCTGAGCTACTGAACTGACTACCTTGATCTGAGTGAATCATCACTTGCTGCTGTGGCTTGCGTCGCCACACAGCCATCAACATTGCGTCGATAGCCAGGTCGCTGCACATCCTTGGCTTCATTGACCAACCAATTACTTGGCGTGAGAACAGATCCAGCACTACCGCTAGATAGAGCCATCCTTCATAGGTGCGGATGTAAGTGATATCTGTCACCCAGACCTTGTTCGGCTCACTGACCTTGAACTGCCGCGCGAGGTGGTTGGGCGAGGCCACTGTTGGTTTTCCACCGTAAAACCCTGGACGCCGCCGATCGCCCGTTTGCGAACGCAGCCCCTCCGCCTGCATCAAGCGCCCGACTCGATTTCGTCCGCATTCCTCTCCCAGCTCACGTAGGTCATCGTGAATTTTGCGGTAGCCGTATACACCTCCGCTTTCTAGCCAAGCGTGCTTGATCAAGCCAAGCAGACGTTGATCTTCTTTTGCTCGGGCAGATTGAGGCTCGGCCAGCCAGGCGTAGTAGCCGCTGGGGTGCACCTTGAGGGTTTGGCAAAGGCGCCGCACCGGGTAATCAGTCGAGTGCTTCTTGATGAAGGCGTACTTCAGCCGCACTCCTTGGCAAAGTACGCGGCGGCCTTTTTTAAGATGTCTCGCTCTTCCGTCACGCGCTTGAGTTCAGCGCGTAGCTTGCGCAGTTCGGCCTGCTGATCGTCGTCTTGCTGACGCTGCTCTTGGGGCTTGCTGTAGACCTTGATCCAGGCGTAAAGACTGTGCACGGACATGCCCAGGCGCTGGGCGACATCGGCGACAGGTTTGCCTTTCTCGGTCACTTGCTTGACCGCTTCGATCTTGAATTCTTCGGGGTAACGCTGACGACTCATGGCACCTCCTATTTGGGCCTCATTATGAGGCTTGGAGGTGTCTACGAAACCAGGGGCGATTCAGTTGAACCACGTGAGCATTGCATATTCGAATGCCTTAGATGAGATTTTTAGGGGAGAAATCTAGGATGAGCATTAGCATTGTGACTTGGACATTGGGGCTCACTGCGGCTCAGGACGTGATCAACAAAGCGCAAGCACTGGGCTTGGACGGCATTCAATACGCTGGTGATCATAGAGACGTCGATCCGATTCAGCTTCGAAACAGCGCCATCCAGTCAGGGTTAGAAGTCATCGCCGTCGACCCATTCAATGCTGGGCCTACTGACCCGAGCACTGCCAGTGCAGCCGGAGCTGTCGCCTACTACAAACGCGTGATCGATTTTGCCGAGATTCTCGGGACGGTGCCGGTTACGCTTCAAGGCCTCTCGCTGTGGACGAAGAACTGTGACAACAGGAACGATGCCAAGGATCAACTCCTAACCTGTTGCGAGGCGGTTAACCGATACGCTCATGAACGCGGCGTCCGAACGCTTTACGAGGTATGCAACCATTACGAAGTACCCCTGATACACACCGCTCAGGAGTGCCGGGAGCTTATCGAAGCTGTCGGTGAGGGAAACATGGGCATGATCTTGGACAGCTTTCACATGAACATCAATGAGCAGGATCCCTTGCAGGCTATACGGGCCAATTTGGACTTACTCGAGATCTATCACATCTCCGATTCAGGCCGAGGCGGAATTGGAACCGGACACATCAATTTCAGGACGCATCACCGGACGCTCCTAGAGGGTGGCTTTGCTGGCCATGTGGCGATTGAGCCAGTGCTCGCTCACCTCACCCCGAGTAATTCTCCGAGATTCGCAGACGACCAGGCTCAACTGGACGCGCAGATTTACCATAGCGCCTCGTGCTGGAGGAGTTACTCGAATGATCTTCCTGAGTGATACAGCCAAGTTTTCCATTGCTGCTGCCTAAAGAGTGATCACATGAGCAACTACGCCGTGACTCCTGACGGGCGATACTTTGTGGTCAAAGGTCGACTGTGGCGCTGCAGCGATCCGTCGCTTTCCGAGGATGAGCGAGGTCGATTGGTTAAGGAGTTGATGAACGCCCGGCGCGCAGTTAAGAAATCCAAGTCTTCCGGAGACGCCACTGAGCTTCGTGTCGCAAGGGAGCTTGTCAATGACGCCAAGGTAAAGCTCGGTGAACGAGGGGCGCCATGGTGGAAGGACGGTAGCCCGGACTACAACCGAAAAATGGTTGTAAATACGCCCTACGCAGACTGGTATGCCTCGCTCGACGATCAATGTCGAGGTTCGTCAGCGCTACCACAGGGCTGAGATCGCACAGCCAGGCTGGTGACTCCACAGGCTTGCTCCTGTTAGTGACCAAACCACGTACACTATCCTTTTCTGTGGCAGATCCTGATCGTGGACTTCAACGACCAAACCTTTGACACGTTCTTGAATGCGTTGCATGACGGCGTCTATATCACCGACGGCGCCGGTATCACCGTGAAGGTGAACACTGCATACGAGCGACTGACAGGGCTTGAAGGTGAGCAAATCATCGGGCGTAGCATGCATGACCTGGTACGCGATGGTGTCTTATCACAGTCAGCATCATTGCGCGTGCTCCAGCAAGGCGCTCCAGTATCAGTGATGCAAAGCCTAAGCAACGGCAAAAAGCTTTTGGTAAGCGCTACGCCGATTTTTGAAGATCGCCGCATCAGCTACGTCGTCAGCGCAGTTCGGGACATGACCGAGCTTCTGCGTATGAAGCACGAGCGTGATGAGCTAGCTGGGCTCAAAAAGCTTCGTAGCAGCACCGCGCAACTGCACGCTGGCGAATACATGAAGCTCGCAAAGTCTCCAATGGTTTTCGACCAGGCACAGACTGGACAGCTCTTTGCCCAAGCTCGACGAGTGGCCAGTAGCGATGTGAAGGTTCTGCTTCTCGGAGAGACCGGGGTAGGCAAAAGCCTCGTCGCCCAGTACATCCACAATGCAAGCGCTCGGGCAAATGAGCCTTTCATACCTCTCAATTGCGGAGCAATGCCGGAAAACCTCATAGAAGCGGAATTGTTCGGATATGCGCCAGGAGCTTTCACAGGGGCCGCTGCAAAAGGGAAGAGAGGGCTATTGGAGCTCGCCAACCATGGCACCTTGTTCCTCGATGAGATTGGTGATCTCCCCCTATCCCTTCAGGTCAAGCTTCTCAAGGCCATCGAGGAAAATCGCTTCATCCCTGTTGGAGGCCTAGAGCTAAAGGAGGTCGACGTCCGCATCATCAGCGCGACCCACCATGATCTTCGACAGCGGGTTGCTGATGGCTTGTTCCGGGCGGATCTGTATTACAGACTCAATGTCGTTCCGATCAAAATCCCTGCCCTGAGGGAACGTGGCAATGAGATACCCACGCTCCTGGAACATTACCTTGCTCATTTCAACGGCAGATATGAGCAAAACATGAAATGGAGTCTCGAGGCGGTCGATCTGCTCTGTGAGTATGCTTGGCCAGGAAATATCCGCGAACTAATAAATCTGGTCGAGCGCTTGGTCGTTACCTGCGAGTCTGAAACGATTGAAGCGCTAGACCTACCGGAGGAGATGCTGAACCTGCATGCAGAGGGCGAAAACCTGAGCCGACTCCCCTTGCGCAGGATCATTGAGAATGCAGAACGCAGCGCCATCATGTCCGCGATGCGTATTCACAAAACCACCCGCCTTGCGGCAAAAGCCCTGGGCGTCAGCCAAGCCACCATTGTCCAAAAGATGAAACGTTGGGAAAGGTCTGATTAGGTTCCTAATCGGAGACCAGCTTTTTGATTTAATTCTTGCTCGCTGAACGCCTCCCGACATTCACCAGAACGCTGTGAAGGCCAGCAACGGCGGTCTTTTCAAAGCTTTGGCATAGCTTTTGTTACCCACCAGCTCATCACAAGAAAACAAAGAGGATGAGCCCGTGAGTGTTTCTGCCTTTCAGATAGCTAACAAACTCCTTACTGGCGCCGGCGCGATTAACCAACTCGATGCCGAACTAACACGTTTGAAGGTCAATAATCCCCTCATCGTGACCGATGCGATCCTGGTGAAAACCGGCACCGTTGAGCTCGCCTTGGCCGAGCTGGCTGGCCGCAACTACGGCCTCTATGACCGAGTTCAACCAGAGCCGGAAATCGGCTTGGTTGAAGATTGCACTCGTGCTTACCGTGAAGGCGGTCATGACGGACTAATCGGCCTGGGCGGTGGCAGCGCGATTGATATCGCCAAAGGTGTTGCTGCCTTTGCTGGGCATGAGGGAGCTCTGGCCGATCTTTTCGGAGTAAATCAGGTAGCCCGCAAAGGCCCTCCACTGATCGCAATCCCAACCACTGCCGGCACCGGTTCCGAGGTCACCAACGTGGCTATTTTTTCGGACAAAAAGGCGCAGTTGAAGAAAGGGATTGTGAGCGACTACCTCTTGCCAGACGTCGCCTTGGTAAGTCCGGTAATGACCCTTACCTGCCCACGTAGCGTCACTGCTGCAAGCGGGGTAGATGCGCTTGTACACGCCATCGAATCGTACATTTCTGTAAACCGCTCACCTATCACCGATGCCATCGCGCTGGGCGCAATCCGACTTATCGCACGTGCCTTGCCAAAGGCCTATGCGAACCCTGATGACCTGGTTGCTCGCGAAGAAATGGCCACGGCGAGCCTCATGGGTGGCATGGCGTTTGGCAACGCTGGTGTCGGTGCGGTACATGCCCTGGCCTATCCACTTGGCGGACGCTTCAACATCGCTCACGGTGTCAGCAACGCACTCTTGCTTCCTTACGTCATGCGCTGGAACAAGCTCGCATGTGCTGAGCGCCTCAAAGATGTTGCCCAGGCAATGGGTATCAGCGTCGACGGGCTGAGCGACCTTCAAGCAGCTGATGCTGCAGTTACCGCGATGGCCGAGCTGTGTTCAGCAGTCGGTATTCCAACCGGGCTTCGAGCATTCAGTGTCCCCCATGACGCATTGGCATCAATGGCTGAAGAGGCCAGCAAGATCGACCGCCTGATGCGCAACAACCCTCGCAAACTTTCGCCGGCAGACATTGAGGAGATCTACCGAGCAGCCTGGTAGCAGCCTGATGAATCTGGCACCCCTGGCTGGGTGCCATGCCTACAAGACCAATAATACAGGTGCACTGATGTCAAATTCAGCACATGAAACTCCATACATTCCCCTTGGCCCGTTCAAGGTTCGACTGCCATTTCTGCACTATCGCCTTGAGCTACCAGACTTCCTCCAAGGCCTCTTGATGTGCGCCGTGGACCTCGCGGCGATCCCCCTGATGACCGAGCTTCTCGGAATGCCATTCGAAGTGGCCCTCGCTGTCGTCATGCTCAATGGTCTGCTTTACCTCACTCACCATCTCCTTGGAGATCCAACCGTTCCAGGATGGATCACGCCAGCAGTCCCACTGCTGATGGCTTACTGCGCGACATTCCCTGAGGGGCCAGAGCGCGTTCATGCACTCATTGCCTTCCAGCTATTGTTAGGAGTGTTCTCGATAACGCTCGGCGCAACGGGAATGGCCAAGAAGGTCTTCACCTACGTTCCCTCAGCCATCAAGTCGGGCATCATTGTCGGCGCGGGTTTCAGTGCCGTGATTTCTGTGTTCCAGATTGGCGGTAAATTCGATGTGCTGCCGATCACTATCAGCATCACCGTAGGCCTGGCGTTCTATCTGATTTTCTCCCAGCATTTCGCACAGCTGAAAAAACGGAATCGTTTCTGGTGGAATTTCGCCAAGCTTGGAATTCTGCCCATCATCCTGCTTGCCGTCGTGATTGCGCCGCTGGTGAACGAAGCATCCTGGCCAACCATCAAGTGGGGTATCAGCACGCCTGACTTTATGGGGCTCTGGAACAACTACACAGTCTTCGGCCTGGGCATGCCACCTCTCTCGATGTTCATCTCAGCCATTCCAATGGTGCTTGCGGTGTACATCGTCGTTTTCGGCGACGTGCTTAGCGCCAAGGTTCTGCTGGATGAGGCTGAGCAGGTGCGTACCGATGAAAAGGTGGACTACAACCCTGATCGCGCTCACCTGATCTTCGGTGGACGGAATGCATTCATGAGTATCTTCGGCCCAGATGTGGCAATGTGCGGGCCTAAATGGGCGGCAATGCTTGTGGTCATCATCGAGCGGTTCAAAGGTGGCCCACGTGCCATGCAGACCATCATCGGTGGCGTCGGCTCTTTCCGCTGGGGCACGAACACAGGCTTGTTGTTGCTGCCAGTCGTTACGCTTGTTCAACCCATCCTGGGTGTGGCCTTGGCCCTCACTCTGCTGATCCAGGGTTATGTGAGCGTTCGTCTCGGTGTTCTGGAAGCGAAGAGTCAGCGTGACCTTGGCATCGCAGGCGTGATCGGTGCCGTGCTCGCCATCAAGGGTGCCAGCTGGGCGTTCGCCGTGGGAGTCGCGCTTTGCCTGCTGATCTACGGGAAGAATTTCTTCAAAGGCGAGAACGATGGCACCTTCACCCGCGACCAGGCCGTCGATGACGAGCCTGCTCAGGTAAAGACAGATAAGGCCTCATCTCCGTCCATGATTCTCGATTAAGGCACGAGTGGTGTGGTCACCAAACTGAAAGTGACCCCACTGCGTAACTTAGGGAAGGTCTGAATTAGGCGCCGGGCCCACGCCCTCTTGGCTTGAGGTTAAAAGAATGTTCATTCGATCCGATAATCGAACATTCTTCGCCGTAAACTCATCGATTTACCTTCAAACGGAGCCCTTCCAAGGCGTTTTTCCGCATTAAAGACGCATTTCTCCCATCGCCAGTAGCCGCTTTCGAGTCATCCAGAGGTTCGACAGAGCAAAAAGCGTGGTTTGTTGTGCAATATTCTTCGTCAGGCCACGGTACCGCACTTTCGTGTAACCGAACTGACGCTTGATCACCCGAAACGGGTGTTCAACCTTCGCGCGTACCTGCGCTTTCGCGTATTCGATCTTGCGTCGTAACCGACCGATCAGGCTCTTCTTTCCGAGCTTCTTGTAACTACTTGGCCGAGCGGCAATTGACCAGATCATCTGACGATCCTGATGTTCGGGACGCTTCTCCACGCCGGTGTAGCCGGCATCCCCACACACGTAAGTTTCATCGCCATGTAGCAACTGATCGACCTGGGTCACGTCTGCAACATTCGCGGCTGTCCCCACCAGGCTGTGCACCAGCCCGGATTCGGCGTCGACACCGATGTGCGCTTTCATGCCGAAGAAATACATGTTGCCCTTCTTCGTCTGGTGCATTTCGGGATCACGCTTGCCGTCCTTGTTCTTGCTCGAGCTCGGTGCGTGAATGATGGTCGCATCGACCACTGTGCCTTGACGCAACAGCAGTCCACGGTCACCCAGATAGCCGTTGATGACCTGCAGAACCCCGGCAGCCAGCTCATGCTTTTCAAGCAGACGACGGAAGTTGAGGATGGTGGTTTCGTCAGGTATACGTTCCAAATTCAGACCGGCGAACTGGCGCAGGATGGTCGTTTCGTACAAAGCCTCTTCCATCGCCGGGTCGCTGTAGCCGAACCAGTTTTGCATCAGATGCACCCGCAGCATGGCCATCAAGGGATAAGCTGGGCGACCACCTTCACCTTTTGGATAGTGAGGCTCGATCAGTTTGATCAAGCCGGCCCACGGTACCACCTGATCCATCTCGATCAGGAAGCGTTCCTTGCGGGTTTGTTTGCGCTTGCCGGCGTATTCGGCATCGGCGAAGGTCATCTGCTTCATCAGGCGGCTCGACGGTAGTGGTCAGGCATTTTGCCAAATCTGGAAGTGTTTTTCAGAGGATCCCTAAGGCAATTCAACGAGCGCTACGAGCGCAACATGACGTGGGGGCTTGAGGCGCTGGACCTGCTCTGTGAGTACGCATGGCCCGGCAATATTCGCGAATTGATCAATCTGGTCGAGCGTTTGGTAGTCACCTGCGAAAGTGACACGATTGAGGCGTTGGATCTCCCAGAGGAGATCCTGAACCTTCACGTTGATCGCTTGAATCAAAATCGCCTGCCGCTGCGCAAGGTTCTGGAAAACGCAGAGCGGAGCGCGATTCTTTCAGCAATTCGCGTCCACAAGACCACCCGCCTGGCGGCCAAAGCGCTGGGCGTTAGCCAGGCAACCATCGTCCAGAAAATGAAACGCTGGGAGAGATCTGATTAGAATTCTGATCAGCAGCCGTTTTTTCGATTGAGATCGTGATCGCCAGCCGTGGTGGAGATCAGCAAAAACGAGGCAACCCCCCCCCTAAAACGGGCGTTTCAGAAATTTGGCACACGTTTTGTAATCTCCTGGTTCAACTCAAATAAAAAAACGAGGATGAGCCGATGAGTGTTTCTGCCTTTCAAATCGCCAATAAGCTCCTGACCGGGGCCAGCGCGGTAGAACAGCTTGATGCTGAGTTGACCCGGTTGAAGGTGAGTAATCCATTGATCGTGACCGATGCGATCCTGCTCAAGTCGGGCACAGTCGACCTCGCCTTGGCCCACTTGGGTGGCCGCAGTTATGGCCTTTACGACCAGGCTCAACCGGAGCCTGAAATCAGTTTGGTCGAAGACTGTACCCGCGCCTTTCGCGAGGGGGGCCATGATGGGCTGATTGGGTTGGGAGGAGGAAGCGCTATCGACATCGCGAAAGGTGTCGCGGCCTTCGCCGGACACGACGGCGCTCTGGCCGACCTGTTCGGCGTCGATCAGGTCAGCCGCAAGGGGCCGCCCCTGATCGCGATTCCTACCACTGCAGGCACGGGTTCGGAGGTCACTAACGTGGCGATCTTTTCCGACAAGAAAGCGCAGCTCAAGAAAGGCATTGTGAGTGACTACCTGCTGCCTGACGTTGCTCTCGTAAGTCCGGTCTTGACGCGCACCTGCCCACGAAGCGTAACCGCTGCCAGCGGTGTCGATGCACTTGTGCATGCGATCGAAGCGTACCTTTCGATCAATCGCTCGCCGATCACCGACGCCATTGCCCTTGGAGCCATTAAACTGATCGCTCGCGCTTTGCCTAAAGCGTATGCCAACCCCGATGATCTTGCTGCCCGGGAAGACATGGCTACAGCGAGTCTGATGGGCGGCATGGCTTTTGGAAACGCAGGCGTAGGGGCAGTACATGCGCTGGCCTATCCGCTGGGCGGGCGCTTCAACATAGCCCACGGCGTCAGCAATGCTTTGCTGCTGCCCCATGTCATGCGCTGGAACAAGCTTGCCTGTACGGAGCGCCTTCGCGACGTCGCCCAGGCAATGGGCGTGAATATCGCCGGGTTGAGCGATAGCCAGGCCGCAGACGCCAGTGTCGATGCGATGGCTGAGCTGTGTGCTGCTGTAGACATTCCTACCGGTCTTCGCGCGTTCAACGTTCCGCAGGACGCTTTGGCACCCATGGCCGAGGAGGCCAGCAAGATTGACCGGTTGATGCGCAATAACCCGCGCAAATTCACGGCTGGGGATATCGAGGCGATTTACCGGGCTGCCTGGTAACAAGGGGGCGGGTTTATAGAATCAAGAAAGATTGGAGTAGGGAGTGGCAGAGTGCACCGAGTTGAAGTGTCTAGGCGTCTCTCAACGGCTAATCGTCATTATTTGAAGGGCTATCGCGATGGAAGAAGTTAAATTATATGCAATGACATGCGGCTGGATCACCATGCCTTACGGTTTTTTCATGGCGGGTGAAACAGGTGATTTGGCAATTCCAGTGCCGTGCTATCTGATCGAACATCCTAAAGGTACTGTTCTGTTTGACACGGGGCTTGAGTTGCCTTTGCAATCGAAAGATCCAGAAGTGGTCAAGAAGTCGCTCGGGGTTTTTGCTGATTTGACTACAGTCAACTTTGTACCCGGTGAGGATGTGGCCAAGCGTTTAGAGGCGTTCGGTGTCGATCCGCTGAAAATTAATTTTATCATTAACTCTCATCTGCACTTCGATCACTGCGGTGGTAATGCGTGTATCCCGAATGCGCGGCTGGTGATTCAAAAACGTGAGTGGGAGGCGGCTAAGAGTGAAGAGAATATTGAAAAAGAAGTCTATTCGCCTCGTCATTATGATTTGGGCCACGACCGCCTTGAGGTTGATGGCGAGCACGATCTGTTTGGTGATGGATCGGTTGTGCTGGTGCCGAGTTTTGGACACACGCCCGGGCATCAGTCACTTAAAGTCATTGTAGAGGGTAAGGTTGTCGTCATTACTGCAGACGCTTGCTACTTGAAGGCGTCTCTAGAAAAGATGACGCTGCCTGATGCAATGGTGGTGAATGATGCACAAGCAATGCTCAATAATTTCAATGTGTTCAAACAGCTGAAATCTAAAGGGGCGATTGTGCTTTACGGCCACGACCCAGAGCAGTCGAAGCAACTGACCGATGGTTCAATTCGCAGGATTGGTGGCGAGACGCTTGCGAGCCTGTAATAAAGGTGTGAGCCATTATGAGTTGCTTCGCAGTTAAAGTGTTTGTAGCTGCAAGATAAGTTGATGCTTTTTGTAATGTCTTATCGGATGTTTAATGCAAACTATAATAAGGGATGATCATGAAGCCTGTATTGAAAGTATCGTTGTTCTTGGCTGCTGGGATTGCAAGCTCCCACGTGTTTGCAGCTTCTGCCCCGACTGATTTGCCAGACAGCTGTGCAAAGGACGCGAAAGGAAATTATAGCGAGAAGTTTGATGTTCCCTGCCAGGCACTGGACAGGTTCCTGACAACCTTCAATGCCAAGGATGAGTTGGCATGGGCGAAGACATTGAACTATCCGCACGTGCGCATGTCTGGCAACCAGGTCAATGTTTGGCAAACACCTGAAGTTTATGTGAAAGATCAAAACTTGCAAGCGCTTTCGAAAGCAATTGGCTGGGAAAATACACGTTGGAACTACCGGTATGTTGTCCAGTCCGGTACTGATGGGAAAGGCAACGCAAACAAGTATCACGTGGCCCTTTCATTTACACGCCTGGATAAAGCTGGGAACCCTATCCAAGGTCATACTTTTGACTCGTTCTATATTATTACGAATGTCGATGGCCATTGGGGGGCTCAATTCCGATCGAGCATGGCGGGTTCATTGCATGGCAAGTCGGCTTATTAATTTTGTTGTGAGAGCATAATATCCCGTGGTTATAGGTTGGTGCGTCCAGTTCCAACCTTTAATCACCCCACGTTGCAAATGACAGGCATGAACGCCACAGACGCGTGGGCTAGGTGCTTGCTCGAATCACTCATCATGCGGGCATTAAAAAGCCGGCTTGATGCCGGTATTTATTTGTTTTAACTGTATGATTTTAGAGGATTATTTTTTATTTTTTGTTTATGACCCACACTTTGACCCACTCCCTTGTCGAGGTGGTTGGTCGAGAGGGCTGCTGTAGGTGGCAGCCTGTATCGTTGTGATGGCGTAAATTGATGCTCTGACCGACTTGAGAGTTGGTCAGAGCACTTATGCCGCTTGGTCGCCAAATTTCTCAGCTAACTCCCTGTGTTTTATGTGCAGGAAATTTCTCGGCTGCTGGGGGAATCTTTCCTCTCGTTTTCCCGGCTGGTCGATGCCGTGCTGATCGGAGAGCTGCTTGTTCTAGTTATATACCTATACCTCATCAACCATACCCATAGCACCATGACCCGTAGCCATCAGCGCTAGCTGCACATGGGCATGACAGGACGCTGTTGCTGACCACACAGCAACAGCACTAGCAGGCTCGCAGCAGTAAAAAAATACAGACCTTGCACCTGATATGTACTAACAACCCAGGTGCAACACCATGAACCATCGTCACACATCCAAAACCCTCTCTCAGTCCGCTATCGCACTCCAGATCGAAGACCTAGTTGGCGCGGTAGAGCGCAGCGAAGGAACCGTGCAATCGGTGACTGCCAGCGGCACGGTCAAGCGTACCAAGCTCTCCCGGTACTTCGAAAACCTCGCTCAGATGCTGGAGTTGGTCAGCCATAACGATGACTACCACTACGGGCCGCATCTGCGACTGTTCCAACAGGCGTGCTACGACGTTGGTGTGGAGCACAGTTCACTGGCAGGGATCATTTCTTTCGATGAAGAGACGTCCCAGTACCGTGACTACACCGACACGCTCAACCGCCTGGCCGAACATATTCGCCAACTCACGCATGAACGCAGCTACCGTCGTCGTAGGGATGACGCGGCATATCAACGGCGTCAGCAGTCCCGTGAAGTGGCTGAATACGTCGACCGGGTGCTGGATCGTTACGCCACGACCCTGGTGGTCAGGGTCAATCTGTATTACCGCTCCGTTGCTCAGGCAAGGCTGCGGGTTGAGCATGTGTTTGCGGATTTGCAGCGACTGATTCGGGCGCGTGAGCGCAATCCGATCTTCGACCATGAGACTGGCTACATCTGTCGTGTCGAACAGGGAAAGCGTCGTGGGTTCCACCTCCATGCGGCCTTCTTCTTCAATGGCGCTATGGTGCGGGGTGACATCTACAAGGCGCAGCAAATCGGGGCTCTGTGGGAGCAGATCACCCGTGGCAGGGGTAGCTACGACAGTTGCAATCACAACAAAGCCCAGTACGGTGATAAAGGCGGTATCGGGATGATTCACCGTAGCAACGAGCGGACTCGTGGCAACGTGCACCTTGCGATGGACTACTTAACCAAGCGGTCTCAGCATCTGAGCCTGCGACCGAAAGGGGCGAAGTGCCTGCGCAAGGGGCAAGCACAGACCGATTTTCGGAAGTGCAAGTGTTCTGGATGAGTACGCCTGAAAGGCCCGGCACGCTTCTCGCGTGCCGGGCCGAGTGCGCTGCTTAGTTGCCGGTAGCGCGCATGTGCTGCACGCTGAATATCTCCGGCGGACTGAGAGTCGGGTCGACCTGACCCTTGAGCTGCCCGGTGGTGCAGTGCATAGCCTGTACGTCGATCATCGAGAAGCTGTCATCCAGTGCGACGCCAGTGCCCTTGTTCTTGGGCAGGTGGTGGTCGGGATGCGCCTTGCCGATGGTGAATGTCTTCCACTGCGCGCCCTTGCGGTCGTAGGAAATGGTGCGAGACACGGCGAAGGTCTGTGCATCCAAGTAGTGAACCCGCTTGGATAGGGGATGACTGGCCTCCACCGGCGCCGCTTCCACTTCGTAGACCTTGCGCAATTGCCAGGTAATGTTGGGGAAGCAGCCGCCCTGGCCACCGAACGCCACCATCTGGTAACCGTCGCTGTCCTTGTGGGTCTCGCTGTCCAGTGTCTGGTCGTTGTGGTTGTAGAAGGGCATGAGCATGAAACGGGTGCCCTTGTAGGTCCACTTCATATCTGAGATGCGCCCGTTGTAGCCCTCGAAGTCCTCGATCATCAAGTCGGAGCCGAGGAAGGCATCGGTCACCTGGCCGGTGGCCAGGCGCCGCACGCGGCGCTGGAAGCCCAGGTACAGCCAGGAGTTGTCACGCTTGAGGTCGTCTTCGGCGCGGTGGATCAACAGCTGGGTGTTGCGTACGTCATACGGCTCCAGCACCTTGACGTAGATGCCGCGGAACAGCTGCGACGGGTTGGGGGTGATGGCCGGTTTCGGCTCCTGGTCGACCCGGCGGGTGAAGTTGAGGAAGTGGAAGTCGAACTTGATGGTGCGCTCCACCTTGCCGGAGTTCAAATCGCGGAACTTCCAGTAGAACGGCGAGATGGCGGCGCTGTCGCCCCAGTTGTAGCCGTACTTGAAGTTCCAGGCGAGCTTCTCGCCGGCGCGCGGGTCGCTGGCGTCCGGCTCCTGGGGGAACGGCCGGCCGGCCACGGCACCACTGATCTCACCGGGCTTGGCGCCGAGTTTGACCGCGTCCATGTACTGGCGAGTGGCATCGACATAGCTGGCAGGGAGGTCGAAGGAGGTGGTGTCGCCGACCTTCAGCTCCGCCCAACCTTTCTCGATAAAGCCGTAGAAGGCCGGGTCGAGAATCTCCTTGAACTGGGCGACGTTGCCCTTGTTGATGGTCATGCCGGCGCTCAGACCGGCGAAGCTCGGCTTGTCGTTCTGGTAGGGGTGGAAGGACTGCTGGATCACCGCCTCGTCGGCGGCGTAGACGCCGCTGGTCGCGCCCAGCGTCAACAGGGCCAGCGCCAGGGCGCGGCTCTGCTGGAATTTCTTGTAGTTCATGGCTGTTCCTCGTGATTGATCAGAAGCTGTAACGCAGGGTCAGTTGCAGTTCGTCTTCCTTCTGCGCCATGCCGATGGGGCCGGCGCGGAAGCGGCCCAGCGGCTCGTAGCCGCTCAGACCGGCGCTTACGCCCTCCGGCAGGCCATAGCTGGTGAAGGGGTCCCAGGGGTTGCAGCTGCGGCAATCGTCGAACTCGCGAGCGCCGCGACCGACCTTGAAGTTGGCGCCGGCGACGATCTTCAAGTTGTCGCTGAACAGGTATTCCACGCTCGGCGCGATGGCCGTGGCTTGGGCCTTGAAGTCATGCGCGACGATTATTTGCGGGCTGAGGCGGCCGTTCATCCACCAGCCTTTCACCAGCAGGGTGCCGATCCAGTTCTGCTCCCAGTCCGGCATGCCGGCCTTGCCCAGTGGGCGATCCTCAAGCTGGTGCTCGTGGATGTGCTGGCCGAACAGCTGGCCGGAGAAGAGGAACGCGCGGCCCGGGTTGAGGAAGGGGATGAAGATGTTCTTGTCCGCACCGATCACGTAACGGGTGACGTCGGACTCGGAGAACAGCCGTGATTGCAGGGTGTTGGCAAACTCCTCGCCCTCGGTGTGCGCGACTTCGAAGCGGAACACCGTGTCGATCGCTTGCGAGTAGTAGTCCATCGAACCGCCGATCAGGTTGACCCGCGGGAAATGGATATCGAAGGCGATCAGGGCCGGCCATACCGCGGTTTCACCGGTGAAGGGGTTCAGAGCCGGGATGCCGCCACGCAGCGAGGGCAGTTGCGAGCGGTAGGTCAGGGCGTTCAGCGAGAAGCCGAAATCGCCATAGACGCCTTCCAGCTTGATGCCGAACTGGCTGTTGGACAGGCTCCAGGACGGCATGTGCGCCTTGCGGATACCGATCTGGCCGGGGCCGAAGTCGGTGGCGATGTTGCCGCCGGCGAAGTTGGCCACGGTGCCGCCGTTTTCCCACAGGTTGTTCATTCCGCGGAAGAAGCAGCCAGCGTCGAGGATCGAGTTGGGCTGGCCGCACTGGCCAAGGTTGTGCGGGCGGAACTTGTCGAAGTTCCACACGAACGACAGGTTGAGGTCGTCGAATACCTCGTTGGCACCCATCCGCCAGTCGGCCTTGGCAATCCACATCGGGATGCGGATGTCTTCCAGCTCGTCATAGATGTTGTTACGCGAGTAGTCGACCGGGTTGATCACGTCGAGCACGCGGAACACCGTGCGGCCCCAGATCACCTGCTGCTTGCCCAGGCGCCAGCTAAGGATGTCGCCGTTGGGCAGCTCGTTGTCGAAGTCGACGTAGAGCTCGCGGATGAAGTCCAGGCGTTCGTTGAACTCGGGGAAACGCAGGTCGTTGCTGCTGTAGTCCAGGTAGTCGTCGATGCAGCCGCGGCTGTCCTTGTCGCAGGGCCGTACCGGCACGCCGAAGGCCACGCCGCCACGGGTTTTGTGCAGGTTTTCGCCGAGCACGATCATCCCCTCGTTGGGGTTGCGCGCGTCGTTGAAGCCGAAGAAGGTGCCTGGCGGACGGATGCCACCGCCGTGCGGCACAGTCGAGCCCGCGCCGGCGATGTTGTTCTCCAGATTGACCGCGCCGCCGGCGCCACTGCCGTACTCGCTGCTGTTGAGGTCGTAGACCCCGTCGTAGGTGCCGCGGAATGTGCCGTGGAAGGCCACGTTGTTGAAGTTCAGCTGGCCCAGGGTGCCGAATTTCTTGTCCGCGTTGACCTGCACGGTGTTGCGGAATTTCGACAATCCGGCGCTATCGCGAACGAAGGTGGCATTCTCGTAGTAACCGGTGAACTGCATTTCTTCCTCGGCCATGACCGAAGTCAGTGGCGTCAGAGCAAGGCTTGAGCCGCCCAGCAGGGCCAGACTCCAGTGTCGCAGGCCCATTTTTGTTGTTGTCGGCATGACAGGTCCTCGTGCGGTTTAAGTGTGGGAAGGCATCCGGTTCAGGCCGGATGGCGTTCCCCTTGCGGCAGCCCGCCGGTCGCCACGCGGGGCGCGACCGGCAGGGATTCGGCAGAGGCGGGCACGGCAGCGTCGGCGTGCAGAATGCCGTCTTCGTCGGCATAGGCCCCGGTGATGAACTTCGGTTTGAACACCAGCACCCAGGCGGGTACCAGCAACATGGCGGCGATGGCGTTGATGACGATCATCACGCACAGCAGCAGGGCGGCATCGGACTGGAAACGCAGGTCCGAGAGGATCACCCACATGATGATCCCGGCCATCAGGGTCAGTGCGGTGAAGCTGATGGCGATGCCGGTGGTGGCGATGGCCTGGCGCACCGCGTCGGTGAGACGGCCAAACTTGGCCATTTCCTCGCGGATGCGATCCATCATGTAGATCGAGTAGTCGATGCCCACGCCAATGCCGACGGCGATCACCGGCACCGTGTTGATGTCGATACCCATGCCGGCCAGGCCCATATAGGCGTAGGTCAGCGCGCTGGCGAAGGCCATCGCCAGGAGCATCATCAAGCCGGCATGCCAGGAGGTGTAGAACAGCATGACGAAGACGAAGATCAGCAGGAACACCAGCGGCAGCACCACTAGGTTGGTCTCGAATGCCGACTCGTTCATCGCCGCGGCCACGCCGAGGGTACCGCCAGCCAGGCGGATGCTCAGCCCCGGCACTGCATCGCCGTGCTGCTCGATCCACTGCTTGGCCATGTGCATGGCGCGGCGGATGGTCTCGCCCTGACGATCCTTGTAATAGAACACCAGGTTGGCGACGCGGTCGTCGGTGTCGGTGAACTCGTTGAGCGCGCCGGGGATCGGGCTGGAGGCCATGTAGGTGAACATCAGCCCGCCGACGTAATTGGCGTCGTGGGGAATCTGCAGCCAGCGCGGATCGTCGTTGTGCATCAGCCGGTTGACCTGGGTGATCAGGTCCGGCAAGCCCTTTCTGCCGCCGACCGAGGGGTCGCTGAGCATGTGGTTTTGCAGCGCTTGCAGGGCGCGCAGCACCTCGGGTTTCTTGATTCCGCCTTTCTCGGCATGCTCGGCGACGATGTACAGCTCTTCCGAACCGGGGAAGCGCTGGTTGATCTCCTTGGACCAGACGTTGTAATCGTGTTCCGGGTAGAGGATCGGCGAGCCGGGCTCGGAGTCGCCGATGCGCACCTGGGAGGAGGCCCACAGGCTGGCGAGGATGGCCAGCCCGGCCAGGCCCAGCGCCTTGCGCGCGGAGGCCGGGTTGGCCACCGTCCGCGCACAGATCGCGCCGATGTGGCGCAGCGCGGTCTCGCGCATCTCCGGGTTCTTCGGTTTGGGCAGGATCGACAGCAGCAGCGGCACGCCGATCAGCACGCTGAAGATCACCGTGGTCGCCCACAGCGAGGCATAGATGCCCAGCTTGGTGTTCAGGGCGATCGAGCCGATGGCGATCAACAGCAGGCCGATGGCGTCCGTGACGATGCCCAGGGTGCCGGGGCGGAACAGGCTGTCGAAGGCGGCGCGCGCGGCCAGCGGGCCGTCGCCGAGCAGTTTGACCTCGGCGTAATAACGCTCGACCAGCTGCACGCCGTGGCTCATGGCCCGGGCGGCGATCAGGAAGGGAATCACCAGGCCCAACGGGTCGAGGTTGTAGCCCAGCAGGCTGATGATGCCGAGGCCCCAGATGGTCGATATCATTACCCCGCCGAGTGGGATCAGCACGCCATAGGCCTTGCGGAAATGCATCACCAGCAGCGCCAGCATGATCAGCACGGTGAAGATGAATATCTGCAAAATCTGGCTCATGTAGGTGTAGGCCCAGCCCACCAGCACCGGCTGGCCGGTGGCGTAGAGGGTCACCCCGTCGATCTTCTCGGCGTCGCGCAGCGCCTGGATCTGCGCGAAGGTCTTGGCGTAGTCGAGCTGGCCTTCGATCAGTTGCGCCTTGACCAGCGCCACTTGCAGGTCCGGCGACACCAACGGGCCATAGACCCGCGGGTTGGCCACCACGTCGGCTTTCATCGCCGCCAACTGCTCGGCGGAGAGCTGGCCAAACTCGGGTTGGTAGTAAGGCTCGGAGTTGATGCTGCCGACCTCGGTCAGCCAGACCTTGCGCGAGTTGCGGTGGGTCAGGCTGCTGACCAGGTTGTGGTTGACTCCGGGCAGGCTGTCCACCGCCTGGGTGACCCGATCGATCAAGGCCAGGCGCTCGTTGCTGAACAGGTCGCCTTTGTCGAAGGCCACGCCGATGACCAGCACGTTGGCGCCGCCGAAGCTGTCCTTGATGCTGTTGTGCAGCTGGATGTAGGGGTGTTCCTGCGGCAGCAGGTCGGAGAAGTCGGTGTAGACCTTCAGCCCGGGAATGCGCAGGGCGAAGAACAGGGTCAGCACCGCGATGATCGCCAGCACGGTGCGCGGGTGGTCGAACAACCAGACCTTGGCCTGAGCCAGCTTATGGCTAAACGAATGCAGTATGGACATGGTGGCGGGTCTCAGTCGGTCATGGTCGCAACGGCGGGCGTAGCGCTGGGCGCGGTGTCGAGGGTCAGCAGCAGGCCGCGGCCGCCGGCAACGATCAGGCGTTGTGCGCTATCCGCGGTGATGGCGCGCAAGTAGACCGGCGCATCGGGCGTCGGCAGCGTTTGCCACTGTTCACCGGCCAGTTGCAGCACGCCTGTGGTCGCCGACGGCGAACAGGCCGTTGTCGCTCGCTAGAAAGCCGAAGATCGGTGCGCTGCTCGGCGTGCTCTGGCGTTGCCAGCTCTGCCCGGCATCCGTGGTGTGGTAGATGAAGCCGTTGAGGCCACCGACCCAGCCCTCCTCGGGGCTGCGGAAGTAGCTGGCGTGCGGGTAGAACTCGTCCGGCAGGGTGCCGGCCAGCTGCCAGTTGGCGCCGCCGTCCTGGCTGGCGAAGAGCATGCCGAACTCACCTACGGCCACCGCATGGTCGCGGTCGATGAACTGCAGGTTGGTCAGCATGGCGTCTTCGTCGAGGCTGGTGTGCGTCCAGTCGCCGCCTTGGTCGTGGCTACCGAGCAAGGTGGTCAGGCCGCCGGCTACCCACAGGCGCCATCCGGGGCGCAGGCGGCGGTCAGCATTTGCTCCTCGGTCGGCAGGGCGTGTTCGCGCCAGCTCAGGCCGAGGTCGGCGCTGTGCCACAGGCGGTTGTCGAAGCTCAGGGCGATGAAACTGCCGTCGGCGCAGGCGTCGAGGTCGATCAGGCTGGCGCCCTTGGCGATCACCTGGCGCGTCCAACTCTGCCCCTGGTCAAGGCTGGTCAGCAACACGCCGTTGTTGCCGGCCAACAGGGTGGCCTGCGGCACGCTGGCGAGAGCCTGGTAGTAATCGGCGCGGTGGCTGGATTTGCTGCCTTCGGCGGCGACTCCGGCCAGGTTGAGTTCGGCTTCGCAGCCGGCGAGCACAATGGGTAGGAGAAACATCCCGAGTGCCGAGCGTACCGGGCGGCTCAGGACGCACGGCAACAGGCCGTGCGACTGCTTGTTATGATTCATCACGTGTCACCACTTGTGATTGTTGTTGTCGTGAAGCGGCTGACAAGGCGAGGGCAACGCCTGTGCCAGACCACCGACGGTGACCCGCAAGTAGTTTCAAGTTGTTGATTGGATTTGGTTTTTTTTGGGAGAGAAACAGCTTGTGGAGGGTTGTAGCACTTAAAGTGGGGGAAGAGGGGTTAATCAAATAATCAAAATCATCAGGCGTTTCACCAAATGGCGAAACGCCAGGCGCTGGCGCTCCGCATCGGCGCAAGGCGGTATATCGCGTGCTGGGTTACCTGCCGCGCCGCGATGGCAGTGTCTGATTGCTCAGCGCTTGGCGCCGCTCGCCCAGCCTACGATGCGCTAGGGTCTGTTGCCGTTTCAACGCGAGCCGCGTTGCAGCGAGAAATGTCGCCAGGTTAGGCGTAGGACGCAGGTAATGGTTGTTCCCTTGCCAAGTCCTACAACGACAGTTGGCGGCATTTCCCGCGCAACCCGCAGGGCCGGGCCTGTTTTTCCGCGATGCGGCGTTACTCGCCGCTCGTTTGGCCCACCAGACTTCACGGCTCGTGCCTAGCCTCGCGAAAAAACAGGCTCCGGCGCGGCCGCGTATGAAACGACAACAGATCCTAGCCTTCGATGCCGATTTTCTTCAGCCGATAGGCCAGTGCCGGTCGGCTTAGGCCGAGCAAGCGCGCGGCACCGGAGACGTTTTGGTTGGCCTGTTGCATGGCTTCGCGCATCAGGCTTTCCTCGATCTCGTCGAGGCTCAGGCCGCTGCTCAACAACTGGCTGATCCAACTGCCCTGGCCATTGCCTGGCTGAATCAGCACGCCGTCCAACGACACCCGCTCGCTGGCGGTCTGCGGCTCTTCCGGCGCCCGTAGGAACAGCGCCTGCACGCTGATGCTTTCGTTCGGATCGGTGAGGATGATGCCGCGCTCGATGACGTTCTCCAGCTCACGGATATTGCCCGGCCAACTGTAATGCAGGCAGGCCTCCAGGGCTTTGTCTGAAAGGCCGAGGGTTCTCTTGCCGTACTCCTGGTGGAAGCGCTGCAGGAAGTGCTCAACCAGCAGTGGAATGTCCTCGCGGCGTTCGCGCAACGCCGGGATCGCCACCGGGAAAACGTTCAGTCGGTAGTACAGGTCGGCGCGAAAACGCCCGGCCTTGACCGCTTCGGCCAGGTCCTCGTGGGTGGCGGCGATAACCCTTACGTCGATCTTGCGCGTGCGGTTGTCGCCAACTCGCTCCAGCTCGCCTTCTTGCAGCACGCGCAGCAGACTGGCCTGAGCGCGCGGGCTGAGTTCGATCACCTCGTCAAGGAAGATGGTGCCCTTGTCGGCCCGCTCGAAGCGGCCCATGCGTGACTGGGTGGCGCCGGTGAAGGCGCCTTTTTCCACGCCGAACAATTCGGACTCGATCAGGTCCGGCGGGATCGCCGCACAGTTCACCGCGACAAAGGGCTCGGCGGCGCGTTTGCTGCGCAGGTGCACGCTACGCGCGATGACCTCCTTGCCGACCCCGGTCTCGCCAAGCAGCAGCACCGAGACTTTGCCCTGTGCGGCCTTGTCCATCATATTGCGCACGGTCTGGTAGGCCGGGGTCTGACCGATGCCGTAGTACTGGCCTTCCTGTTTGTCGAGGTTGGTACGCAGCGACAACAGTTGCGATTGCAACTCGTAGAGTTCCTCGATGATGGGGTCGTTCTTGAAATACTGTTTGAAGCTGGCAACGTCGTCCCACTCTTCGGCCGGCTTGCCAATGACCCGGCACTTGTCGCCGCCGCAGCCGCGGCAGCTGACTTCCTTGAAGATGATTTCCCGGCCCATGAACGCCGAGGAATAGGCGCAGGCGTAGCCGAGCAGAGTCCAGCACACCGGGTCTTGCATCTGCCCCAGGTCGGTCTGGCAGATTTCCACCTCGAAGGAGTCGATCCACTCCATCTCGGCATAGAAGCGCCCGTATTCCTTGTCGATATCGAGCTCGGTGGGGCGGACCTTGACCAGACCCTTGAGTGAATGCATCTGCGGCCCAGCGAGGAACATGCCGACTTCGCTGGCATTCGGTCTCAGCTTCCTGGCCAGTTCGGCATCCTTCAGGCCGGACTGGTAACCATGGCGCAGGAACAAGCCCTTGGCGCGTTCGATGCCCAGGGTATTGACCATTTCCCGGCGAAAGCTGGCCATCGCTGAAAACTGCAGCAACAGCATGCGCTGTTCGCCAAGCCAGATCTTGCCTTCCATGCTCTGGAAGTGGATCAGGTTGGTCAGGTCCTTGAAATCGGAGTGCTGGATTTCAGGCTTGTACTTGATCGGCATGTAAGCGAGGCCCCTATTTATTTTTAGATGGGGAAAATCAGGGTCGCCGCTATAGCGCAAGGCAGGCGGCGATTCCAGATGGGGTCATGGGGAAAATCGGCAGTTTTTTCACCTGCGCCAGCTCCCCATAGCCAGCCTCAGTATCTGGCAAAAGTCAACCAAATGATCAATCGACGGCAGTGATTTTAGTATTAGAGATCAGCGTTCAGCTGCGCCATAAGCATTTGCTCAAGCGGCCTTGGGCAATTGATCAAATGCTTAAAAAGTCTGCGCAAGCGCGGCTTAATTTCGCTCGCTCCGATCATTCTAAAAATTAGAAACACATTGAAAAACAATACCTTGAAGTCTGTTTTCAGACCTTGGCACAGCCGTTGCTTGATGTCCTGCGCAAGCCGCCAACCTGGAGATGACCGTGACCAATACCCCCACACCGACTTTCGATCAGCTCACTCGTTACATCCGTGTGCGCAGCGAACCAGAAGCCAAGTTCGTCGAGTTCGATTTCGCCATTGGTCATCCGGAGCTGTTCGTCGAGTTGGTGCTGCCGCAAGACGCCTTCGTGAAGTTTTGCCAGCACAACCGCGTGGTGGCAATGGACGAAGCGATGGCCAAGGCGGTGGACGACGACATGGTCAAGTGGCGCTTCGGCGATGTCGGTCGCCGCTTGCCGAAAGACCCGGGCTGAGAACCCTGCCGACAGGCAGATGGGCATCCAACAACAAGAGGGTACGGTTGATATGAGCGTAGAGATAAAGACCAATACGGTGGATCCGATCCGCCAGACCTACGGCAACCTGCAACGGCGCTTCGGCGACAAGCCGGCTAGCCGTTATCAGGAAGCCAGCTACGACATCGAAGCGGTCACCAACTTTCACTATCGCCCGCTGTGGGACCCGCAGCACGAGCTGCACGATCCGACCCGCACGGCGATCCGCATGACCGATTGGCACAAGGTCACCGACCCCCGCCAATTCTACTACGGCGCCTATGTGCAGACCCGCGCGCGGATGCAGGAAGCCACCGAACACGCCTATGGCTTCTGCGAAAAGCGTGAGCTGCTGAGCCGTCTGCCGGCCGAGTTGCAGGCCAAGCTGCTGCGCTGCCTGGTGCCGCTGCGGCATGCCGAGCTGGGCGCCAACATGAATAACAGCAGCATCGCCGGCGACAGCATCGCCGCCACCGTGACCCAGATGCACATCTACCAGGCGATGGACCGCCTGGGCATGGGCCAGTACCTCTCGCGCATCGGCCTGCTGCTCGATGGCGGCACCGGCGAGGCGTTGGATCAAGCCAAGGCCTATTGGCTCGACGACCCGATCTGGCAGGGCCTGCGTCGCTACGTCGAAGACAGCTTCGTGATCCGCGACTGGTTCGAGTTGGGCCTGGCGCAGAACCTGGTGCTCGACGGCTTGCTGCAGCCGCTGATGTACCAGCGCTTCGACCAATGGCTCACAGAGAACGGTGGCAGCGATGTGGCCATGCTCACCGAGTTCATGCGCGACTGGTACGGCGAAAGCACGCGCTGGGTCGACGCCATGTTCAAGACCGTGCTTGCCGAAAATGACGCTAACCGTGAGCAGGTGCAGGCCTGGCTGGAGGTCTGGGAGCCGCGTGCCTACGAGGCATTGTTGCCCCTGGCCGAGGAAGCCACCGGTATCGCCGCGCTGGATGAAGTCCGCAGCGCCTTCGCTACTCGCCTGCAGAAAATCGGCCTGAAAAGCCGCGAGGAATAAAGCATGTCATCACTCGTCTACATCGCCTTCCAGGATAACGACAACGCGCGTTACGTGGTGGAAGCGATCATCCAGGACAACCCCCACGCCGTCGTCCAGCACCACCCGGCGATGATCCGTATCGAGGCCGAGAAGCGCCTGGAGATCCGCAGGGAAACCGTGGAAGAGAACCTCGGCCGCGCCTGGGACGTCCAGGAAATGCTGGTGGACGTAATCACCATCGGCGGCAACGTCGACGAGGACGATGACCGCTTCGTCCTCGAGTGGAAGAACTAGGAGACAAGCTCATGGCTACCCACAACAAGAAACGCCTCAACCTGAAAGACAAATACCGCTACCTGACCCGCGATCTGGCCTGGGAAACGACCTACCAGAAGAAAGAAGACGTGTTCCCGCTGGAGCACTTCGAGGGCATCAAGATCACCGACTGGGACAAGTGGGAAGACCCCTTCCGCCTGACCATGGACACCTACTGGAAATACCAGGCGGAGAAAGAGAAGAAGCTCTACGCGATCTTCGACGCCTTTGCCCAGAACAATGGTCATCAGAACATTTCCGATGCGCGCTACGTCAACGCCCTGAAGCTGTTCCTCACCGCCGTTTCACCGCTGGAATACCAGGCCTTCCAGGGCTTCTCGCGGGTTGGCCGGCAGTTCAGTGGCGCCGGTGCGCGGGTCGCCTGTCAGATGCAGGCGATCGACGAGCTGCGCCATGTGCAGACGCAAGTCCACGCCATGAGCCATTACAACAAGCACTTCGATGGTTTGCATGACTTCGCCCACATGTACGACCGGGTCTGGTACCTCTCGGTACCCAAGTCCTATATGGACGATGCGCGGACCGCCGGTCCGTTCGAGTTCCTCACCGCCGTCTCGTTCTCCTTCGAGTACGTGCTGACCAACCTGTTGTTCGTACCCTTCATGTCCGGTGCCGCCTACAACGGCGATATGGCCACGGTCACCTTCGGTTTCTCCGCGCAGTCGGACGAGGCGCGGCACATGACCCTGGGTCTGGAAGTGATCAAGTTCATGCTCGAACAGCATGAAGACAACGTGCCCATCATCCAGCGCTGGATCGATAAGTGGTTCTGGCGCGGTTACCGCCTGCTGACCCTGATCGGCATGATGATGGACTACATGCTGCCGAACAAAGTGATGTCCTGGTCTGAGGCCTGGGGGGTCTACTTCGAGCAGGCCGGTGGCGCGCTGTTCAAGGATCTGGAGCGCTATGGCATCCGGCCGCCGAAATACGTCGAGCAGACCACCATCGGCAAGGAGCACATCACCCACCAGGTGTGGGGGGCCTTATATCAATACAGCAAGGCCACCAGCTTCCATACCTGGATACCCGGCGACGAGGAACTGAACTGGCTGTCGGAGAAATACCCGGACACCTTCGACAAATACTACCGCCCGCGCTTCGAGTTCTGGCGTGAGCAGCAGGCCAAGGGTGAGCGCTTCTACAACGACACCCTGCCGCACCTCTGCCAGGTGTGCCAGTTACCGGTGATTTTCACCGAGCCGGACGATCCGACCAAGCTCAGCCTGCGCAGCCTGGTGCACGAGGGGGAGCGCTATCAATTCTGCTCGGATGGCTGCTGCGACATCTTCAAGAACGAGCCGGTGAAGTACATCCAGGCCTGGCTGCCGGTGCACCAGATCTACCAGGGCAACTGCGAAGGCGGGGATGTCGAAACGGTGGTGCAGAAGTACTACCACATCAAAAGCGGCGTGGACAATTTGGAGTACCTGGGCTCGCCCGAGCACCAGCGCTGGCTGGCCCTGAAAGGTCAGACCCCACCAACTGCCGCCCCGGCGGACAAGAGCCTGGGCGCCGCCTGAGGCAGCGCCAGCCGCTCAGGGGTGAAGCACCGCCCCTGAGCCATTCCAAGAACAAGAGGTTTCGATCATGACTGTCAACTCAATCGGCGAATACACCGCCACGCCACGGGATGTGCAGGCCAACTTCAACGGCATGCAACTGCTCTACCTCTACTGGGAAGAGCACCTGATGTACTGCTCCGCGCTCGCGTTCTTGGTAGCCCCCGGCATGCCCTTTGCCGAGTTCCTCGAGCAGGTGCTCAAGCCCGCGATCCACGCCCATCCGGACAGCGCGAAGATCGATTTCAGCCAGGCGCTCTGGCAGCTGAACGACCAGCCGTTCACCCCGGACTACGCCGCCAGCCTGGAAGCCAACGGCATCGACCACAAAAGCATGCTGCGTCTGAACACCCCGGGCCTGAACGGCATCCAGGGTTCGTGCAGCTGAGAGGTGTGTCATGAGTTACAACGTCACCATTGAACCGACCGGCGAAGTGATCGAAGTGGAGGACGGCCAGACCATCCTCCAGGCCGCTCTGCGCCAGGGCGTCTGGCTGCCGTTCGCCTGCGGCCACGGCACCTGCGCCACCTGCAAGGTGCAGGTGGTCGAGGGCGAAGTGGATATCGGCGAAGCCTCGCCGTTCGCCCTGATGGACATCGAGCGCGACGAGCGCAAGGTGCTGGCCTGCTGCGCCATTCCGCTGTCCGACCTGGTGATCGAAGCCGACGTCGATGCCGACCCGGACTTCCTCGGCCATCCGGTGGAGGATTACCGGGGGGTGGTCAGCGCCCTGGTTGACCTGTCGCCGACCATCAAGGGCCTGCACATCAAGCTGGATCGGCCCATGCCGTTCCAGGCCGGGCAGTACGTCAACCTGGCATTGCCGGGCATCGACGGCACCCGCGCCTTCTCGCTGGCCAACCCGCCGAGCCGGAACGACGAAGTCGAGTTGCACGTGCGCCTGGTCGAGGGCGGTGCGGCCACCGGCTTTATCCACAAGCAACTGAAAGTCGGCGACGCGGTGGAGCTGTCCGGGCCTTATGGGCAGTTCTTCGTGCGCGATTCGCAGGCCGGCGACCTGATCTTCATCGCCGGCGGCTCGGGCTTATCGAGCCCGCAGTCGATGATCCTCGATCTGCTTGAACGCGGCGATACGCGGCGGATCACCCTGTTCCAGGGCGCGCGCAACCGCGCCGAGCTGTACAACTGCGAACTGTTCGAGGAACTGGCCGCGCGCCACCCCAACTTCAGTTACGTGCCGGCACTCAACCAGGCCAACGACGATCCCGAATGGCAGGGTTTCAAGGGCTTCGTCCACGACGCCGCCAAGGCGCATTTCGACGGCCGCTTCGGCGGGCAGAAAGCCTACCTGTGCGGCCCACCGCCGATGATCGACGCGGCCATCACCACCCTGATGCAAGGTCGCTTGTTCGAGCGCGACATCTTTATGGAGCGCTTCTACACCGCCGCCGATGGGGCCGGCGAGAGCAGCCGTTCGGCCCTGTTCAAGCGCATCTGAGGTGAACCATGAACCGTGCCGGTTATGAGATTCGCGAAACGGTCAGCGGCCAGACGTTCCGTTGCCTGCCCGACCAGTCGGTGCTCAGTGCGATGGAGCAACAGGGCAAGCGCTGCGTGCCAGTCGGTTGCCGCGGCGGCGGCTGCGGCCTGTGCAAGGTGCGCGTGCTGAGCGGCACCTACCAGTGCCACAAGATGAGTTGCAACCATGTGCCGCCGGAGGCGGCCAAGCAGGGCCTGGCCCTGGCCTGCCAACTGTTTCCCCAGACTGACCTGAACATCGAATGCCTGCGCCGCCAAGGCCCGGGCGACCACAACAACAAGAACCAGCAAGAGGTGTCGTCATGAAAAAAGGCGTAATGCGCCCCGGTCACGTCCAGCTTCGCGTACTGAACCTGGAGAGCGCCCTGGCCCACTACCGCGACCTGCTCGGTCTGATCGAAATGGACCGCGACGAGCAAGGGCGCGTCTACCTGAAGGCCTGGACCGAGGTCGACAAATTCTCCGTGGTGCTGCGCGAGGCCGATCAACCGGGCATGGATTTCATGGGCTTCAAGGTGATCGACGAGGACTGCCTGAACCGCCTGACCCAGGATCTGCTCAATTATGGCTGCCTGATCGAAACCATCCCCGCCGGTGAACTCAAGGGTTGCGGTCGGCGGGTGCGTTTCCAGACGCCGTCCGGACACTTTTTCGAGCTCTACGCCGACAAGGAGTACACCGGCAAATGGGGGCTGGAGGAGATCAATCCGGAAGCCTGGCCGCGCAACCTCAAGGGCATGCGCGCGGTGCGTTTCGACCACTGCCTGCTGTATGGCGACGAGCTGCAGGCGACCTATGCGCTGTTCACCGAGGTGCTCGGTTTCTACCTGGCCGAGCAGGTGATCGACGACGACGGCACCCGCGTCGCGCAGTTCCTCAGCCTGTCGACCAAAGCGCACGACGTGGCCTTCATCCATTGCCCGGAGAAGGGCAAGTTCCACCATGTGTCGTTCTTCCTGGAAACCTGGGAGGACGTGCTGCGCGCAGCCGACCTGATCTCCATGACCGATACCTCCATCGACATAGGCCCGACCCGCCACGGCCTGACTCACGGCAAGACCATCTACTTCTTCGACCCTTCGGGCAACCGCAACGAGGTGTTCTGTGGCGGCGATTACAACTACCAGGACCACAAGCCCGTGACCTGGCTGGCCAAGGACCTGGGCAAGGCCATTTTTTACCACGACCGGGTGCTCAACGAACGTTTCCTGACCGTGCTCACCTGAAAGCCCGGCTCGCCTTTTTGCAGAGATTGCGCAGATGAAAGAGATCAAGCACTTCATTAACGGCGCCTTCGTCGGCTCGGCTAGCGGCCGCACCTTCGAGGACGTCAACCCCGCTAATGGCCAGGTGATTGCCCGTGTTCACGAAGCTGGTCGCGCCGAAGTCGACGCAGCGGTGCAGGCCGCACGCGCCGCGCTGAAAGGCCCCTGGGGCAAGATGAGCGTGAGCGAGCGGGCGGAGATCCTGCACCGCGTGGCCGACGGCATCACCGCACGTTTCGACGAGTTCCTCGAAGCGGAATGCCTGGATACCGGCAAGCCCAAGTCGCTCGCCAGCCATATCGACATCCCGCGCGGTGCGGCCAACTTCAAGGTCTTCGCCGACCTACTGAAGAACGTCGCCACCGAAGCCTTCGAGATGGCCACGCCGGATGGTAGTGGCGCGATCAACTACGCGGTGCGCCGCCCCAAGGGGGTGATCGGGGTGATCAGCCCGTGGAACCTGCCGCTACTGCTGATGACCTGGAAGGTCGGCCCGGCCCTGGCCTGCGGCAACACGGTGGTGGTCAAGCCCTCGGAGGAAACCCCACTGACTACCGCGCTGCTCGGCGAGGTGATGCAGGCGGCCGGCGTGCCGGCTGGGGTGTACAACGTGGTGCATGGCTTCGGCCCGGATTCGGCCGGCGCCTTCCTCACCGAGCACCCGGACGTCAACGCCATCACCTTCACCGGCGAAACCCGCACCGGCGAGGCGATCATGCGCGCGGCGGCCAAGGGTGTGCGGCCGGTGTCCTTCGAACTGGGCGGCAAGAACGCCGGCATCGTCTTCGCCGACTGCGACCTGGACAAGGCCATCGAAGGCAGCATGCGGTCGGTGTTCGCCAACGGCGGCCAGGTCTGCCTGGGCACCGAGCGCCTGTATGTCGAGCGGCCGATCTTCGATGAGTTTGTCGCCCGCCTCAAGGCCGGCGCCGAGAGCCTGGTGATAGGTACGCCGGATGACCCGCAGGCCAACTTCGGCCCGTTGATCAGCCTGCAGCACCGCGAGAAGGTCCTCTCCTATTACCAGAAGGCGGTTGATGAGGGCGCCACAGTGGTCACCGGCGGCGGCGTGCCCGAGATGCCGGCCGAACTGGCTGGCGGCGCCTGGGTGCAACCGACCATCTGGACCGGCTTGGCCGACGGTGCCGCGGTGGTCACCGAGGAAATCTTCGGGCCCTGCTGCCATATCCGCCCGTTCGACCGCGAGGAAGAAGCCGTCGAGTTGGCCAATAGCCTGCCCTATGGCCTGGCGGCGACCATCTGGACCGAGAACACCTCGCGCGCGCACCGCGTCGCCGGGCAACTGGAGGCCGGCATCGTCTGGGTTAACAGCTGGTTCCTGCGCGATCTGCGTACCGCCTTCGGCGGCAGCAAGCAGTCGGGTATAGGCCGGGAAGGGGGTGTGCACTCGCTGGAGTTCTACACCGAACTGAAAAACATCTGCGTGAAGTTGTGAGGCAGCCATGAATGCACCCCAGAACAGCCCGGAAATCGGCCGCGAGATTATCGCCGCCGGCATTCGCACCAACCTGCATGACAGCGGCGCAGGCTTCCCGCTGATGATGATCCACGGCTCCGGCCCCGGCGTGACCGCCTGGGCCAACTGGCGCCTGGTGATGCCAGAGCTGGCCAAGAGCCGCCGGGTGATAGCTCCGGACATGCTCGGCTTCGGCTACAGCGAGCGCCCGGCCGATGCGCAGTACAACCGTGATGTCTGGGTCGATCACGCGGTCGGCGTGCTCGATGCGCTGGAGATTGAACAGGCCGACCTGGTTGGCAACTCCTTCGGTGGCGGCATAGCCCTGGCGTTGGCCATCCGCCATCCCGAGCGCGTGCGCCGGTTGGTGCTGATGGGCAGCGCCGGGGTCAGCTTCCCGATCACCGAGGGCCTCGACGCGGTCTGGGGCTACAACCCCTCGTTCGCCGAGATGCGCCGTCTGCTGGACATCTTCGCCTTCGACCGCAATCTGGTGAACGACGAACTGGCCGAGTTGCGCTACCAGGCCAGCATCCGTCCAGGCTTCCACGAATCCTTCGCGGCGATGTTCCCGGCGCCGCGCCAGCGCTGGGTCGACGGCCTGGCCAGCGCCGAGGCGGCGATCCGCGCCTTGCCTCACGAAACCCTGGTGATCCATGGCCGCGAGGACCAGATCATCCCGCTGCAAACCTCGCTGACCCTGGCCGACTGGATCGCCCGTGCGCAACTGCACGTGTTCGGCCAATGCGGCCACTGGACGCAAATCGAACACGCCGCACGTTTCGCTAGCCTGGTCGGGGATTTCCTCGCCGAGGCGGACGCCGCTGCCATTTCCTGAGAGAGACGAAAATGGACAAGATTTTGATCAACGAGCTCGGCGACGAGCTGTACCAGGCAATGGTCAATCGCGAGGCGGTCAGCCCGCTGACCGAGCGTGGCCTGGATATTTCCGTCGACGATGCCTACCACATCTCCCTGCGCATGCTCGAACGCCGACTGGCCGCCGGCGAGAAGGTGATCGGCAAGAAGATCGGTGTCACCAGCAAGGCAGTGCAGAACATGCTCAACGTACACCAGCCGGACTTCGGTTACCTGACCGACCGCATGGTGTTCAACAGCGGCGAGGCGATGCCGATCAGCCAGTTGCTGATGCAGCCCAAGGCCGAGGGCGAGGTTGCCTTCATCCTCAAGAAGGACCTGATCGGCCCCGGCGTGACCAACGCCGACGTACTGGCCGCCACCGAGTGCGTGATGCCCTGTTTCGAGATCGTCGATTCGCGCATCCGCGACTGGAAAATCAAGATCCAGGACACCGTGGCGGACAACGCCTCCTGTGGCTTGTTCGTGCTCGGCGACCAGGCGGTATCGCCGCGCCAGGTCGACCTGGTCACCTGCGGCATGGTGGTGGAAAAGAACGGCCACATCATCAGCACCGGGGCCGGCGCCGCGGCGCTCGGTTCGCCGGTCAACTGCGTGGCCTGGCTGGCCAACACCCTGGGCCGTTTCGGCATCGCGCTGAAAGCCGGCGAGGTGATCCTGTCCGGCTCGCTGGTGCCGTTGGAGCCGGTCAAGGCCGGCGACGTGATGCGCGTCGACATCGGCGGTATCGGCAGCGCCTCCGTGCGCTTCACCTAAATTGGAGGCTTGCAGATGAACCAGAAACTCAAAGTCGCGATCATCGGTTCGGGCAATATCGGCACCGACCTGATGATCAAGGTGCTGCGCAACGCCAAGTACCTGGAAATGGGCGCCATGGTCGGCATCGACGCCGCCTCCGACGGCCTGGCCCGCGCCCAGCGCATGGGCGTGACGACCACCTATGCCGGCGTCGAAGGGCTGATCAAGCTGCCCGAATTCGCCGACATCGATTTCGTCTTCGACGCCACCTCGGCCAGTGCCCACGTGCAGAACGAGGCGCTGCTGCGCCAGGCCAAACCTGGCATCCGCCTGATCGACCTGACCCCGGCGGCCATCGGCCCGTACTGCGTGCCGGTGGTCAATCTGGAGGAGCACCTCGGCAAGCTCAACGTCAACATGGTTACCTGCGGCGGCCAGGCGACCATCCCGATGGTCGCCGCGGTCTCCCGTGTGGCCAAGGTCCATTACGCCGAGATCGTCGCCTCGATCAGCAGCAAGTCGGCCGGACCCGGCACCCGCGCCAACATCGACGAGTTCACCGAGACCACCAGCAAAGCCATCGAAGTGATCGGTGGTGCGGCCAAGGGCAAGGCGATCATCATCATGAACCCGGCTGAGCCGCCGCTGATCATGCGCGACACCGTGTATGTGCTGTCCGCCGCCGCCGATCAGGCCGCCGTCGCGGCCTCGGTGGCGGAAATGGTTCAGGCGGTGCAGGCCTACGTGCCCGGCTATCGCCTGAAGCAGCAGGTGCAGTTCGACGTGATCCCCGAGTCCGCGCCGCTGAACATCCCCGGTCTCGGCCGGTTCAGCGGGTTGAAGACCTCGGTGTTCCTCGAAGTCGAAGGCGCCGCCCATTACCTGCCGGCCTACGCCGGCAACCTCGACATCATGACCTCCGCCGCGCTGGCTACCGCCGAGCGTATGGCGCAGTCGATGTTGAACGCCTGAGGAGCTGCACCATGACGTTCAATCCGAGCAAGAAACTCTATATCTCCGACGTAACCCTGCGTGACGGCAGCCATGCCATTCGCCACCAGTACACCCTGGACGACGTACGTGCCATCGCCCGTGCGCTGGACAAGGCGAAAGTCGACAGCATCGAAGTCGCTCACGGCGATGGTTTGCAGGGCTCGTCTTTCAACTATGGCTTCGGACGGCACACTGACCTGGAGTACATCGAGGCGGTGGCCGGTGAGATCAGCCACGCCCAAATTGCCACCTTGCTGCTGCCGGGGATCGGCAGCGTGCATGACCTGAAGAACGCCTATCAGGCTGGCGCCCGAGTGGTGCGTGTCGCCACCCATTGCACCGAAGCCGACGTCTCGAAGCAGCACATCGAGTACGCCCGCAACCTTGGCATGGATACCGTCGGCTTCCTGATGATGAGCCACATGATCCCGGCCGAGAAACTGGCCGAGCAAGGCAAGTTGATGGAGAGCTACGGCGCCACCTGCATCTACATGGCCGACTCCGGTGGGGCGATGAGCATGAACGACATTCGTGATCGCATGCGCGCGTTCAAGGCCGTGCTCAAGCCCGAAACGCAGGTCGGTATGCACGCGCACCACAACCTCAGCCTTGGCGTAGCCAACTCTATTGTTGCCGTGGAAGAAGGCTGCGACCGTGTCGACGCCAGCCTGGCCGGCATGGGCGCCGGTGCCGGCAACGCACCACTGGAAGTGTTCATCGCCGTTGCAGAACGGTTGGGCTGGAACCATGGCACCGACCTCTACACCCTGATGGATGCCGCCGACGACATCGTCCGCCCGTTGCAGGATCGCCCGGTGCGGGTCGACCGCGAGACCCTCGGCCTCGGATATGCCGGTGTCTATTCCAGCTTCCTGCGTCACGCCGAGATCGCGGCCGCCAAATACAACCTGAAAACCCTCGACATTCTCGTCGAACTGGGACACCGGCGCATGGTCGGCGGCCAGGAAGACATGATCGTGGACGTCGCCCTCGACCTGTTGGCGGCCCACAAGGAGAACCGCGCATGAACCGCACTCTGACCCGTGACCAGGTGCTGGCCCTGGCCGAACACATCGAAAATGCCGAACTCGATGTGCATGACATCCCCAAGGTGACCAACGATTACCCGGATATGACCTTTGCCGACGCCTACGACGTGCAGTGGGAAATCCGTCGGCGCAAGGAAGCCCGTGGTAACAAGGTGGTCGGTCTGAAGATGGGCCTGACGTCCTGGGCCAAAATGGCGCAGATGGGCGTGGAAACACCGATCTACGGCTTCCTTGTCGACTACTTCAGCGTGCCGGATGGCGGTGTGGTGGATACCTCGAAGCTGATCCATCCGAAGATCGAGGCAGAAATCAGCTTCGTCACCAAGGCTCCATTGCACGGCCCTGGCTGCCATATCGGCCAGGTGCTGGCGGCTACCGACTTCGTGATTCCGACAGTCGAAGTGATCGACTCACGTTATGAGAACTTCAAGTTCGACCTGATCAGCGTGGTGGCCGACAACGCATCGTCGACCCGTTTCATCACCGGTGGGCAGATGGCCAACGTGGCGGATCTGGATCTGCGCACACTCGGCGTGGTGATGGAAAAGAACGGCGAAGTGGTAGAACTCGGCGCCGGTGCGGCAGTGCTTGGCCATCCGGCTTCCAGCGTGGCGATGTTGGCCAATCTGCTGGCCGAGCGTGGTGAGCATATCCCCGCGGGCAGCTTCATCATGACTGGCGGCATCACCGCTGCGGTACCGGTGGCACCGGGCGACAACATCACGGTGCGCTATCAGGGCCTTTGCTCGGTGAGTGCGCGCTTCATCTAACCCTGTGTGGCCGGCGTGCGCGCCGGCCATTGTCGACTAGGAGTACTGCAATGCCGATTGCTCAGCTTTACATCATCGAAGGTCGTACCGACGAGCAGAAGGAAACCTTGATCCGCCAAGTCAGCGAAGCCATGGCGAACTCGCTGGATGCACCCCTCGAGCGGGTGCGTGTGCTCATTACCGAAATGCCGAAGAATCACTTCGGCATTGGTGGCGAGCCGGCAAGCAAGGTCAGGCGCTAGTATGAGAGTGTTCGTTAAAGAGTTTGATTTGAATCCCAGAGCGGGTTGATAGGCAGAAAGAGCTACTGCTCTCTTTCGCCGCTCAAACGCAAAGTGCCCCTCTGTGGCAGGAGGCACTTTTTAGATGAAGCGTTATATTTAGTTTAGTCCTCGACATGCAGGCCGCACTCGGCCCGCATCTCATTCATCATGTCGAAGCTGATCGGGAAATTTGGGTTTTCCTCTTGGATTTCCGTGACCATGGCATCAAAGCAAGCCTCGGTGCCATAGCCTGACACATGGTTGGAGCTGCTCTTTGTATAGAGAGCATGGCCTTGCTGAGGGCCTACATCGCTGCGGTAAGCCGTGGTTTTTCCGCTACTGTCGAAATCCAGGTACCAACCTGAGTCCATTAGGGAAGGTCTGAAGTAGCCCTGTATTTCCGGTCGACTTCAGCCCTCGCTGCTTTTGAAAGCGGGCCGTCGATCAAATTCGACCAGGTAACCCGCTCAGTTCTCCGTTTTTGGCCGCCGCGAGCACCTCGCAGCAGCCATTTTCCGCATTACAGGTGCACCTTTCCTGCGGTAGTCAGCAAATGTCGGCGCGCCATCCATAGGTTCGACAGCGCGAACAGCGTCACCAGCTGAGCGGTGTTCTTGGCCAGGCCACGGAAGCGCACCTTCACGTAACCGAACTGGCGCTTGATCACTCGAAACGGGTGCTCGACCTTCGCTCGCACTTGTGCCTTGGCCTTCTCGATCTTGCGCTTGGCTTTGTACAGGGCGCTGCGTTTATCGAGCTTCTTGTAGGTGCTGCGGCGTGCTGCGACCTGCCAGATCACTTCGCGGCCAGCATGTTCGGGGCGCTTTTCGACGCCGGTGTAGCCGGCATCGGCGCAGACGACGTTCTCGTCACCGTGCAGCAGTTTTTCGACCTGGGTGATATCCGCCACGTTGGCTGCCGTGCCTACCACGCTGTGTACCAGCCCCGACTCATCATCCACGCCGATGTGCGCCTTCATGCCAAAGTAATACTGGTTCCCTTTCTTGCTCTGGTGCATTTCCGGGTCGCGCTTGCCGTCCTGGTTCTTGGTCGAGCTGGGCGCGTGGATCAGTGTGGCATCGACGATAGTGCCCTGGCGCAGCGACAGGCCGCGATCCCCCAGGTAGCCATTGATTACGCCGAGGATGCCGGCTGCCAGCTCATGTTTCTCCAGCAAGCGACGGAACTTGAGGATGGTGGTTTCGTCGGGAATACGCTCGAGGCTCAGCCCGGCGAACTGACGCAGGATGGTCGTCTCGTAGAGCGCTTCTTCCATGGCCGGGTCGCTGTAGCCGAACCAGTTCTGCATCAGATGGATACGTAACATGGCCATCAGCGGATAGGCTGGACGACCACCTTCACCCTTTGGGTAGTGTGGCTCGATCAGGGCAATCAATCCCTTCCACGGCACCACCTGATCCATCTCGATCAGGAACAATTCCTTACGGGTCTGCTTGCGCTTGCCGGCGTACTCGGCGTCGGCGAAGGTCATCTGCTTCATGGAAAAACTCGGCTGGCGGGATCGGCGTATTTCACCAGATTCAGGAAGTCTTTTTCAGACCTTCCTTAGGTACCTTCCGTAGACGCCTTGCCCGACCAGCGTCCCTTGCTTGAAGCCATCCCAGTTGTTGAGGACAGCGCAGCCATACTGGCCACAGTTCACAGGGAAGTAGGCATGGACTGTTTTCAGGAAGCGTTCACCGGTTTCAGTATCAATAAACGGTAGCTGCTTGAACCGCGGAGTGCGTTCACCAGCTATGCGGCAATCGAAGAAACGATTCTTGTCGAGCACCGTCGGGCAGACATAGACATTTTCTCCTTCTACATAAAGGCCTTGGCCGTCTTGGCCCATAGCAAAGTAGCCAACAGCAGCGGTAGTTGAGAGCGCAGCAGCAGCGCCGAGATACAGGGCGGTCTTTCCGGTCATGATCATGATCGAAGTCCTTTCGTGTGGTGGTCGTTGCCCAGGTGTGGGCATGAGGTGATTTTCCGTATTGGCGGTTACTTCTTCTTTTTCTTGTAGCGAACGACGATTCTGTTGAAGGTCGGGTACTTTTCGATTTCGTAATCTGGATTGAATGTCATGAGGTTGTGCATCGCGATCCCGGTGGCTGACAGCAGGCCAAGAGCGCCTGTGACACCGCCTGCGAAGCTGCTAGCTGCTAAGCCAACGCGGCCTACCGTGTAGACACGACAGGTCATCCCCGTGACCTCAATCTTGTTTTCTACCAGGCGAACGGCTTCGAGCAACTTGCCGCCGAGGCCTACGACCTCGAAGGACCCCTTGCTGCTGATGAGTTGAGGAAGTTTGGCGGTGGCCAGGTCGTCGAACGTCAGCTGTGTCATAGCTTCGATACTCTGCATGCGTGTGGCTGCTGAAGTAGGAACCACTTTATTGGATGGATTTCTACCTTTAAGGGTGGATAACAACCTTTGAAGACCTTCATGTCAAGAGGATGGCACTCGACCATTCAGGTTGACCTGGAGGTTTCATGCCTACATCTGAACAAACGAACCTGACTCAACTGGTAGGTAAGGCGATTGCCAAGCAGCGAATACGTGCTGGGCTGAGCCAGGAGCAAGTCGCTGAGCAGTTGGGGATTGGTAGCGAGGCGGTATCACGCATCGAACGTGGTGTGGTGATGCCCAACATCGAGCGACTGATGCAATTCGCGGAGATTTTTGCTTGTGAAGCAGCGGATCTGTTGACGCAGACAAGCACGCGTTCCGAGGACCAGGCAGTGCGTATCAGCCAGATGCTCAATCAACTGAGTGCTGATGATCGCCAGCTCGTCCTTGAACTGGTCGAGCGTTTGAGCCAGCGGCTCGGCAAGGGTTGAGCGCGCTGGTTTCAGGCTTCGGCATTTTCATCGAACAGTGCGCCGCAGCGTAGACACAAGCAGCCGTACTGCCTGAACTGAAAGTGTTGCACGTCTTTCAGAAAGGTCTGGTTTTCAGTCCATTTCTGTTCTGACGCTTTCACGCCATTGGCGAGCAGGGTGAATACGTTTTCCATACTGGTCGTATCGCCTGAAGAGGCATCTGCAGGTTGAAGTTGGCGCGCGGCTCGCAGAAAACCGTGCAGTGTGCTGATGAGCAAGACAACTGCTTTGACTGCATCAGCCGAAACGACGGCGGGCGAATCGCAGATCAAGCAACGTGTGGACATAGGTCGCTCCTGAGACGGCAAGCCGTCCCGTTATCGGAAAGGGATAGGGTGAGAACGGCGCAGCGGTGCGTCGCTACAGATGGCCTAGTTCAGCGAGAGAAGTGATTCCCTCGTGGCCGACGATGAAATGATCCAGTGTTGTGGTGCCGACCATGGCCAAGGCGTTCTTCAGTGTCTGCGTTAGACGCAGATCTGTCTGACTGGGAGAGGGATCACCGGAAGGGTGGTTGTGCACTAGGATCACCGCAGCGGCGTTTTGAGCGAGCACGGTCTTGACCACTTCGCGCGGATACACGCTGGCCGCATCAAGGGTGCCGCGAAACAGCTCCTCGAAACTGATCACGCGGTGTTTGCTGTCGAGCAACAACACCGCGAAGACTTCGTGTGGCAGATCCTGCAGCAACACCTGCAGGTGCTCCCTGACTTTGTGTGGATCAGTCAGTGCGCGGCCCTTACTGAGTCGGTGAGTGGCCAACTGCTGGGCCATACGCAGGATGTCGGTTTCGCTGACGGGTGAATCCACCAGGTAACTGCCGGCGACTTCACCGGCCTTGAGCTTGTGAAATTTCATGGTGTGTCTCCGGATGGCGAGCCGATTCGGCCTGCCCTTGGTTAGGCTGACGGTTCGAGCTGTTGGGATTGGGCTTCGAGCTTCTCGGCGAGTGACTGGGTGTGAACGGTGCTGTCGGGTTTCGACGCGGCGGGCTGACCGTCCGGAAAGAACTCTTCAGCAATGGCGCTGCTGTCCTCGCCGTCGTCCTCGAAGATGCCGTTGCCCAGACCGATTCGTGCGGTGGCATCCAACGCGGCTTGATCAAAGCCCGCCGCCTGACGCGCCTCATCCAATTCACGCGCAGTGAGCAACGCTTGCTCCACGGCCATACCGCTGCGCAGTGTCAGATCGACGTAGAAGATCGGCGTGCCATGGCTCTGCCGGGTGGATTTGCCACGTAAACGCAGCTCCAGTGGCAGGCAGGCCAGACGATCACCTGAAATGGCCCGGAAGTACTGCAGCCGGGCTATCAGCGTGCGGATGCTGTTGAAGCCCGTGGTGCGAAACACGAAGCTGCCCAGGGCATCCTCGTCGCCGATCACCACGTTCATCCGTCCGTAGGGCTTGCAGGCGTTGCCCTTGGCCAGTGGGCAGGCATCGGGCGAAGGGCAGGGCAGCGATTGAACGCCATCCTTGCCGATGCGTTTGCAGGCCTCGCCGTTACCGACACACACCGGTCGCCCGGTTTGTCGATCGAATAAGGTGTAATCAGCGCGGAAATTCAGCTCAGGTTCGTTGAACAACAAGCGCACTGGGATGCTGCGCAGCTTGTCGTCTTTGCCCTGGCGCAGTTCGTCATTGAGCGGGTGGAGTAACCAGCCGTCTTTGCCCTGCACCTGAGATGTGATGGTGAATTGGTCATCCTTTTCCGGCAGGCGCTTGCCGTTCTTCTCGACGACCTTGCCGATGGAGATGCGTCCGAGCACCGGCGGGGTGAGTGCGAGACCTTTGAGCATGGTGGTTCTCCTGAAAATGAAAAAAGGCCAGCCACGCAGTGCGAACTGCATAGACTGGCCAAGGGGAGGGAAGAGTTGATGGAGACGGAAATCAGCCGACCAGGAAACGCCGCGCACCGGGTTTCAGCAGCGGATACTTGGCCTGCAGGTAGGGTTTGTCCTGGAGTAGTTGAGCGACATCGAGACCGATGCTGTCCTTGGCCTTGCACCAGCTGACGTAGCCGCTGGAGAAATCTGCCCGGCTGGCACTGCCCATGGCCTGCTGCAGCATCTGCTTGAGCTCGGCCTCGCGCTTCTCCATGTTGGCAATCGACTGGCGAACGGCCTTGAGCTCGATGAAGGCAGCGGTCAGTCCGGCATGGTTGCTGAAGTCGGCGACCAGGCTGTTGTCTTCCGGGTAGAGGCAGCGCAGGGCCGATTCGGCGGAAGCGGTGCCATCGGCCGGCGGGGGTGTGTCGGTTTCCACGTGCTGCCAGAACTGGCGTTCCAGCTCGATCAGGCGGGCAATCATCTGCTCGTCCCGCTCGATGCGATGGATCTCCAGCGTCTGGCCGCCGAGCAGTACTGCCACATCTGCCGCCTGTTTGCCGGTGACTGCGAGCTGGTGCATCACTTGCAAAACCACATACTCAGGGACTCCTTCCTTCCAAAGACGAGCCCCGTTTATGCCGGCCGTTTTGCACTCCAGTATCTGGACATCTTCGGTACCGATTACCTCGCGGTCGATGTTGGCGAGCATCCAAGGCAACTCCGGATCTGGATGCTGCAGCACGGCGTTGCCTGTACGCTTGCTGTAATGCCAGGCCACGATGGGCTCCAGCACGTTGCCCCAATAGGCAGGGCTTTCCTCGTCTTGGGGATCGGTTTTTGGCAGCCCGGCATCGCGTCCGGTTTTCTCCAGCCAGAGTTCCAGTTGTGATTTGTAGGGATTCAGGCCGACCGCAGCGGCGGCATCCGAACTGCCGATACCTCGCTTCCGAACGGCCAGCCAGTCCCTGCGCGGTAGTTCCTTGGTGCTGACCAGGCGCAGAGCGGGGCGGTGCTTCTGGGCGCTGTTAATAGAGCGTGCTTTCATGGTGTTTACCTTGCAGATACAAAAACGCCCGGTCAGCTCAGCGCTGAACGGGCGTCATGGGGAATGAAAGTTGGGGAGTAGGTCAGGTGGGACTATATGCAAGTGTTCTGGGCGGCGACCGTGGCGCCAATCTTGAAACAAACTGGGTTATTGGGCGTTAGCGTATCGAGACGTCTTTTCTGTCCTGGTTGTCACTGGCGGCTGAGACCGACAGGTTGCCAGTAGATGCTTCTTGGATGTACTCGCTCCACCACGCTGTCAGCGGGCGGTTGCGTTTACTGATGTGGTGTTGTTTGTCTTCCAAGAGTCCAGCATGTCTGCCCATTGCTGCATCATCTCGGCCCGGTCATTCAGATACTCGGCATGGTTGTAGGTGCGTCTGACTGCGTTCTGCTCAGTATGTGCGAGCTGTCTCTCGATCCAGTCTGCGGAGAAACCCATTTCATTAAGTCTGGTGCTTCCTGTCGTCCGCGTGGCATGTGGACTGTACTTACCACCCCAGCCTAGTGTGTTGAGCATCTGGCGGAATGAGGCTGAGACCATCGGGCGAGTGCGCTCGTCTCGGTGTGGGAACACATGGCTGTATTTGCCGGTGATACCTTGAAGAGCCTGCAGCATCTCCACCGCCTGCCTTGGGAGTGGGATAGTGTGCTCCTTTCGCTTTTTCATTCGTTCGGCAGGGATGCGCCATAGGGCCTTGTCTAGGTCGAATTCAGACCATTGAGCCTCCACCGCTTCACTTGGTCGGCACAAAGTTAGCCACATGAGTCGGAAAGCGCAGAAGGTTTCATGGCGTCCGCCGTGGGATTCGACATCTCGCAGTAGCTGGCCAATTTCATCCGTAGAGAGTGGTCGTTTGTGTTGTGTCTTATTGGCAGGCAGTGCTTTTCGGACTGGGTGTACGGGATCACTGTTGGCACGTAGCGTTGAGATTGCCAGCTCGAATACGCCGGACATGGTTCGTTTGGCTTCGGCAGCTACAGATGGGCCATTGTCCTGTGCTGCTCCTTTGAGCACTTCAAGGATGTGGGCGGGGGTGATGGCTTTTATCGGCAGATTTCCGATTTTCGGAAAGACGACGCGTTTCAGCATATTGAGTCGTCTAGATTTGGTGATCTCCTCCCATTCCTTCAGCGACAGCCACTCTTTAGCGACCGCTTCAAACGTGATTGTTCTCTCATGCTCGCGTTTCACCCGCTCTTGTTGGCGGTGGTGCACGGGGTTGATGCCTTGTACAACCAATGATCGCGCCTTTATGCGCTCATCACGGGCTTCTGAAAGGGTAAAACGACGTCCTCTTCGGCGCTCCTCGGACTGCTCGGGCGTTTCGCCCTTGGGGGCAACCACATATTCCCCGATGGCGAACACACTTTCTTTCCTAGCGCTGCCGTCGCTCAGTTCGAATCGATAGCGCCACGCCTTTACTCCGTTGGGCTTCACCTCCAGATAGAGCCCATTTCCGTCTGTTAGTTTGTAGGGCTTTTCCTTTGGCTTAGCAGTACGGCACTCGGTGTCGGTAAGCGGCATGGCTACATCTCTCTATCTGTACCCGGTATTTTTATGATGCTATCAGAGCTGTACCCGGTAGCGTACCCGGTAACATCGCGGATCGTATAGAGTCTTGATAGATCTTGCTGGAAAAGAAAAACCCCTTAAAGTGGCGTTCTTTAAGGGGTTTGGTGTCCTATGACGTCCAATAGAATCTAAATTTCTATTTAGACGTTGAAGCGGAAGTGCATCACGTCGCCGTCTTTGACGATGTAATCCTTGCCTTCCAGACGCCACTTACCGGCTTCCTTGGCACCGGCTTCACCCTTGAACTGGATGAAGTCGTCATAGGCCACCACTTCAGCGCGGATGAAGCCTTTTTCGAAGTCGGTGTGGATGACGCCGGCTGCCTGCGGGGCAGTGGCACCGACGCGTACGGTCCAGGCACGTACTTCCTGCACGCCGGCAGTGAAGTAGGTCTGCAGGTTCAGCAGTTCGTAACCGGCGCGGATCACGCGGTTCAGGCCAGGCTCTTCCAGGCCCAGGGCCTCCAGGAACATGTCCTTCTCTTCACCGTCTTCCAGCTCGGCGATTTCTGCTTCGATCTTGTTGCACACCGGCACCACTACCGCGCCTTCTTCCTCGGCAATGGCCTTGACCACGTCCAGGTGCGGGTTGTTGTCGAAGCCGTCTTCGGCCACGTTGGCGATGTACATCACCGGCTTGCTGGTCAGCAGGTGGAAGCCACGGATGACGGCTTTTTCATCGTCAGCCATGTGCTTCATCAGGCTGCGCGCTGGCTTGCCTTCGGTAAAGTGCGGGATCAGCTTTTCCAGAATGGCCTTCTGCGCCAAGGCTTCCTTGTCGCCGCCCTTGGCGTTGCGGGCTACCTTCTGCAGTTGCTTTTCGCAGCTGTCGAGGTCGGCGAAGATCAGTTCGAGGTCGATGATCTCGATGTCACGCTTGGGGTCGACGCTGTTGGAAACGTGGATCACGTTCTCGTCTTCGAAGCAGCGCACCACGTGGGCAATGGCGTCGGTCTCGCGGATGTTGGCGAGGAACTTGTTGCCCAGGCCTTCGCCCTTCGAGGCACCGGCAACCAGGCCGGCGATGTCGACGAATTCCATGGTGGTCGGCAGGATGCGGTTTGGCTTGACGATCTCAGCCAGCGCAGCCAGGCGAGCGTCGGGCATAGGTACGATGCCGCTGTTTGGCTCGATGGTGCAGAAAGGGAAATTCTCCGCCGCGATGCCAGACTTGGTCAGGGCGTTGAACAGGGTGGACTTGCCGACGTTGGGCAGGCCGACGATGCCGCAATTGAAACCCATGGGTATTCCCCTCTCTAAAGGAAATCAGGCCTTCTGGCTGTGCAGCTCGCGCATCGCCTTGGCGAAATCGCCGGCGAGCACGTCCGGCAGCACGCCGAGGGCAAAATCGATGCTGGCGTCGAGCTTCTCCTGCTCGGCGCGCGGCGCGCGGCCCAGGACGAAGTTGGATACCAGTTTGGCGTCACCCGGGTGGCCGATGCCAAGCCGCAGGCGGTGGAAGTCGTTCTGGTTGCCGAGCTGCGCGATGATGTCGCGCAGGCCGTTGTGCCCACCATGGCCGCCGCCGCGCTTGAGCTTGGCAACGCCCGGGGGCAGATCGAGTTCGTCGTGTGCCACCAGTATCGCTTCCGGCTTGATGCGGAAGAAATTGGCCAAGGCCGCTACGGACTGGCCGCTGCGGTTCATGTAGGTGGTGGGAATCAACAAACGAACGTCGTTGCCCTGATGGCTGAATTTAGCCGTCAGGCCGAAATACTTTTTGTCAGCGGTCAGCGAAACACGCTGGGCGCTGGCAATGCGTTCAACGAAAAGAGCCCCTGCGTTATGCCGGGTCTGTTCGTATTCGGGGCCGGGGTTACCCAGGCCGACGATCAACTGGATGGCGGTCACGTCAGGGGCTCTTCCTTGGAGTTGGTGGGTTACAGTGCGCGCGGCACTGTAACCCGATCAACGCCGGCGTGCGAGTGGATTACTCGGCAGCGCCTTCTGCTTCTGGAGCAACGCGTGGAGCGTGAACGTTGGCAACAGCTTTGTCATCACCGTGGGCCAGAGCGACGAACTCTACGCCTTTCGGAGCTTTCAGGTCCGACAGGTGGATGATGGTGCCGATTTCGGCGTTGGCCAGGTCAACTTCGATGAACTCAGGCAGGTCTTTGGCTTCGCAGGAAACTTCGATCTCGGACTCAACGTGGGAGATCTCGCCGCCTTTCTTGGCCGGGGCTTCTTCGTTGATGAAGTGAACCGGAACCTTGGCGGTCAGTTTCTGGCCAGCAACGACGCGGACGAAGTCAGCGTGCATGATGAACTGCTTGGCTGGGTGGCGCTGCATGGCCTTGATGATGACGTTCTGCTTAACACCGTCAACGTTCAGCTCGATAACGTGGCTGAAGGCAGCTTCGTTTTCGAACAGCTTGGTGATTTCCTTGGCCAGGATGGTCAGGGATTGAGCTTCTTTACCACCACCGTAAACAACGGCTGGGATGCTCAGCGAGTGACGCAGGCGGCGGCTCGCACCTTTCCCCAGGTCAGTACGCGCTTGGGCGTTCAGAATAAAATCAGTCATTTTGTTTCTCCAAAATAGCCCCCCGAGGGCGTTTGCGACCAGCGCCAACGGGGATGGCAAAAAAGCCCCGCCCCAACACAGGTTGGGGCGGGGCGCTTCATATCAACACGTGTCCCGCTTAGCGGAACATCGCGCTGATCGATTCTTCGTTGCTGATGCGGCGTACCGCTTCAGCGACAACCGGTGCGATATCCAGCTGACGGATACGGTCACAGGCTTGAGCAGCGGCGGACAGCGGAACGGTGTTGGTCACCACCAGCTCGTCCAGTACCGACTTCTCGATGTTCTCGATCGCGCGGCCCGACAAAACAGGGTGCGTGCAGTAGGCGTAAACCTTGGCAGCGCCGTGCTCTTTCAGGGCTTTGGCCGCGTGGCACAGGGTGCCGGCGGTGTCGACCATGTCGTCTACCAGGATGCAGGTGCGCCCTTCGACGTCGCCGATGATGTGCATAACCTCGGAGTGGTTAGCCTTTTCGCGGCGTTTGTCGATGATACCCAGATCGACGCCCAGGGACTTGGCGACAGCGCGTGCGCGCACGACACCACCGATGTCCGGGGAGACGATCATCAGGTTCTCGAAACGCTGGTCTTCGATGTCGTCAACCAGTACGGGCGAGCCGTAGATGTTGTCGACGGGGATATCGAAGAAGCCTTGGATCTGGTCAGCGTGCAGGTCGACGGTGAGTACACGGTCGATACCTACGACAGTGAGCATGTCAGCAACAACTTTGGCGCTGATGGCTACACGTGCCGAACGCGGACGGCGGTCCTGGCGGGCATATCCGAAGTAAGGAATCACGGCGGTGATTCGGGATGCTGAGGAGCGGCGGAAGGCGTCGGCCATCACTACCAGTTCCATCAGGTTATCGTTGGTCGGAGCGCAGGTCGGCTGAATAATGAAAACGTCTTTACCGCGAACATTTTCATTGATCTCAGTACTGATCTCGCCGTCGGAGAATTTACCGACAGAGACGTCACCGAGAGGGATATGCAGCTGACGTACGACACGCCGAGCCAGATCGGGGTTAGCGTTCCCCGTAAAGACCATCATCTTGGACACGCGCAGTACCTGAAGGCTGAGGGTATACCTGGATGAGTATAAGGAAAATGGCAGGGGCGGCTGGATTCGAACCAACGCATGGCAGGATCAAAACCTGCTGCCTTACCGCTTGGCGACGCCCCTGTATCTGTTGCTGCGAACGCTCATGCGCTCGACTTCTTGACCAGACTTTGCAGCTTGCGATGCAACATCGAAATATTGCTTCCTTTCGCCACAAACCCTGTTTGGGTCGCTGAAAGAAGGGCCAGAACTTTATCAGCTTCGGCTTTGCTTGGGAAGGCCCCAAACACACAACTTCCAGTGCCGGTTAGTCGAGCCTCAGTGAACTTTCCCAGTAAATTCAACGCATTGCGAACTTCAGGGTAATTCTGCTCTACCACCGGTTGGCAGTCATTTCGACTGTTTCCCTCGGGAACGGGGCGCATCTTAAGGGGGAGTGAATCACGTGTCAACTGCGGATGTGAAAAAATTTCTACTGTGCTGACAGACACTTGCGGCACCAGCACGACATACCAAGGTTCGATCGGGTCGACCGGAGTCAGTTGCTCCCCTACACCTTGCGCGAACGCCGCATGGCCGCGTACGAACACCGGCACATCGGCGCCCAGGCGCAGACCCAGTGCGGCCAGGCGGTCTTCGTCCCAGTCCAGTTGCCACAGGTGGGCGAGCGCCAGCAGGGTGGTCGCGGCGTCCGAGCTGCCGCCGCCGATGCCACCACCCATGGGCAGCACCTTGGTCAGCCAGATGTCGGCGCCGAGGGTGGTGCCCGATTGTGCCTGCAACATACGCGCGGCCCGCACGATCAGGTTGCTGTCGTGGGGGACTGCCTCGATCTCGGTGTGCAAGTGGATCACGCCATCGTCACGCAGGGCGAAGCTCAGTTCGTCGCCGTGGTCGAGAAACTGGAACACCGTTTCCAGCTCGTGGTAACCGTCCGCGCGGCGGCCGATGATGTGCAGCCACAGGTTGAGCTTGGCCGGGGCGGGCAGGGTGAGCTTGTGCATGGGATCAGTGCCCCAGCTGGCGTGGCTGCCAGTCCTTGACCACCAGGGTTACGTCCAGGTCCTTGCCGTGCAGCTTCAGGCGCTCGGGCAACCAGTAGCCGTTCTGTTCGGTGTAGCTCAGGTACTGCACCTGCCAGCCATCCTGGTCCAGGCTGGCCAGGCGGCTGTCGCCGTCCAGGGTCAGCTTGCTCTTGCTGTCGGGAGCGGGCAGGCCGCGAACCCACCAGACAAGGTGCGACACCGGCAGTTGCCAGCCCAGTTGCTCTTCCAGCAGCGCTTCAGGGCTGGCAGCTTCGTAGCGGCCCTGGTTGGCCACCTCCAGCACGACGCCACCCGGGCGGCCGGTCAGGCGTGCGGCGCCACGGCCCAGTGGGCCGGCCAGGCGAATATCATAGTAGTCCTGGCGTTGCAGCCAGAACAGCGTGCCGCTGCCAGAGTCGCGCGGGGCACGGATGCCGACCTTGCCGCTGATCTGCCAGCCATCAAGGTTGCTCAGTTGCTCTTTATGGACGCGCCACTGTTGCGGGTCGCCGTGGCCCTGCAGGGCCTCTCGGCTACCGAAGCCGGCACAGCCGGCCAGCAGGGCGATCAAGGTAAAGGTGATGCAATGGCGCAGGAACATGGCGTTAAAGAGTCTCGGATCCGGTCAGGCGTAAAAGGGTCTTGCGCAGGATAGGGCTGTCGGCCTGGGCTTCGAAGCCCTTGGCCCATACATGACGAGCTTCGCGGCGCTTGCCGTTGGCCCACAGCACTTCGCCCAGGTGGGCGGCCACTTCGTGGTCGGGGAAGTTGGCAAAGGCCTGGCGCAGGTAGGTTTCAGCTACGTCGAGGTTGCCCAGGCGATAGTTGACCCAACCCAGGCTGTCGAGCACTGCCGGGTCATCGGGGGTCAGTTGGTGGGCCTTGTCGATCAGCGCCTTGGCTTCGGCATAGCGGGTGGTACGGTCGGCCAGGGTGTAGCCCAGGGCGTTCAGGGCCATGGCGTTTTCTGGCTCGCGGGCGATGATGGCGCGCAGGTCTTTTTCCATCTGCGTCAGATCGTTGCGCTTCTCGGCCAGCATGGCGCGGGTGTAAAGCAGGTTGAGGTCGTCCGGGTAGCGCTGGATGGCTTGCTGCAGCACCTGGTTGGCCTGGGCGTCCTTGTTGTTGTTGCTATAGCTTTCCGATTCGATCAGGAATAGCTGGATGGCGTAGTCTGGCTGGGCTTCGCGTGCTTCGGCGAGGAGGCGCGAGGCATCACTGCTGCGGCCGTTGGCGATCAGGATGTCGGCCTGGCGCAGCTGTGCCGGCAGGTAGTCTGGGCCTGGGCCGACCAGGGCGTATTCACGCAGAGCGCCAGCAGGGTCGTGGCGCTCCTCTTGGATGCGGCCCAGGTTCAGGTGCGCAGCGTCGACGTTGCTGTCTCGCTCGACCAACTCCTGCAAGTAGCCTTCGGCTTCATCCCAGTCTTTGTTCTCAAGGCACACCAGCGCCAGCGAGTAGCGCAGTTCGTCATCATCGGGGTATTGCTGGACCAGACTGATGAATTCGCCTTTGGCATCGGCGATACGGTCCTGTTCGACCAGGGTGCGAGCGTAGGTCAGGCGCAGGCGTTTGTCGTCCGGGTTGTCGCGAATTGCCCCACGCAGCAGTGGCAGGGCTTCCGGACCACGGTCCAGGGCCTGCAGCAGCCGGGCACGCAGCAGGATCGGAGCGACCTCGCCGTTTTGTGCTGGGTGCGACTCGAGCAGTTCCAGGGCTTCTTCTGTCTTGCCGTCCTGGTTCAGCAACAAGGCCTTGCCGAATATCAGCTGGCCGTTGTCGGGGTATTTCACCAGCAAGCGTTCGAAACTATGTAGCAGGCCGTCGCGGGTGCTCTGGTCGGTTTCGGCTGCAGACAGGGCGAGGAAGTCGAAGTGGGTGTCGCCCTTGCCCTGCAGTACCTTTTCCATGTAGGTCATGGACTCGTCATAGCGACCGGCGCGGGCCAGCTGGATGGCGGCGGCGCGCTGTGCGTCGAGGTTCTGCGGGTCGTTGCGCGCCCAGACCAGCGCGTTCTCCAGTGACGGCTCGTCGGCGCCGAGGTACTCGGCAATGCGGTAGGCACGCTCGGAAACCCCAGGATCCTGGGTTTTTGCCGCCTGATCGGTGTAGTTGGCCAGGGCGATGTCGAAACGGTTGCGCTGGCCGGCCAGCTCTGCCACCAACAGGCTATAGAGTGTGTCCTGCTTGAACGAACCATACACCACGGGCTTTTCCGCCTCGCCCTTGCCAGCTTCGGCGACGGGAGGCTCGGCCTTTTGCGGGGCCAGGCTTTGGCAGCCCTGTAGCAGGGCGAAGGCAAGCAGCAATGCGTATGGTTTGTTCATAGAAAGGCTTATAGGAGGACTCACCGGCGGTCGGAGCATGATGACACAAGCGCGGAGGCAAACCCACCTGCGAAGGTCGTGGTTTACAGGCTGGGTGGTGCAGAGTGGGACAGCGGGGTGGGGGAGAGGTCAATGTCATCAACTTTGGAAATTATCCATAAATATCATATAATTAGCGCTCAAATCAGTGCATGGGAGAAGCCCTTTTGACTACCTATACCGCATCGCTTGACACCGCCAGCCAAGCCCTGGTTTGAAAATTGTACAAAAAATAACCAGTCCGCTCGATTGTCCCGCCTTCATCGCCGCCCACCGCCAGAATCCTCAAGACTTTACCCGCCGACGCCAGCTCACCTTCAAGAACCTCGTCCTGTTCCTGCTCAATCAGCCGCGCACGGCCCTGCAAACCGAACTCGATCAGTTCTATCGCGTACTCAATCAGGCGTCGACTGAGACGCAAATGGTCACTGCGCAGGCCTTCTGCAAAGCGCGCAAAAAGCTCAACCCCGAGGTATTTGAAAGTCTCAATCACCTCCTGCAGCAACAAATTGACTGCTTCGGGCTGCGTCAGAAGTGGCGTGGGCTGAGGGTGCTCGCGGTGGATGGCTCGACCGTGCATTTACCCCTGGAGTCGACCATGGCGACCTTCTTTGGCAGTCACTCTGGCTTTCCCATGGCTCGCTTGTCCACACTCTACGAAGTCGCTGACGGTCAAACCCTGCATAGCCTGATCGTGCCCCTGACCGTCGGCGAGCGCGACTGTGCCCATCTGCACCTTGAGCACCTGCCGGCTGACAGCCTGACGCTGTTTGACCGTGGTTACCCTGGGCACTGGTTATTCGCGCTGTTCGCGCAGCAACAGCGGCACTTTCTGATGCGCCTGCCCTGTGGCTATAACGCCCAGGTCAAAGCGTTTCTATACTCTGGCCAAGTTGAAGACACACAGCTTTTCGTGGCCAACCATCCTGAAGCACGTCTGTTCTGCTCCGAGGCTGGCGTTGATCCTGCCAGCCAGATCGAGCTGAGACTGATCCGGGTCGAGTTGGCCAACGGCGAAAGCGAGGTATTGCTGACCTCGTTGCTGGATCGAGAAGCCTTTCCCGCTGAGGTGTTTGCCGAGCTTTACCACCGCCGCTGGGGCATCGAAACCGACTTCCGTCGCCTCAAACAAACCCTGACGCTGGACAACTTCAGCGGCCGCAGCGTGACTGCTGTAAAGCAGGACTTTCATGCCGCTCAACTGTTGAAGAACCTGGCGCTGTTGATGCAGCACCTGCTACAGCCGGTCATCGAACAGCGCCACAAAGGTCGCAAGCTGCGATGGAAAGTCAACTTCACCCAAGGCGTGTCACGGCTCAAAAATACCCTGGTCGAGCTGCTGGTGCGGCACTGTGCTCAGGGGCTGAGCAATGTGCTGGCCTTGATGGCTAAAAGCCTCAGTGCCGTACGCTCAGGCCGTAGCTTTGCGCGCCAACGCAAACGCGCAGCCAGCCGAGGTTGTGAGGGCTACAAACCGACGCGCTGAAGAAACACCACCGCCCAACCTCCGTGCAAAAAAAAGCTGGCCACAAGCGGTCGGCATAGGCTCGTCCGGAGAACGAGAAATCTCGCCTAGACAGCCGGAACAGACGATGATCACATCACCGCCAGCCCAGTTAGACCGCCTGATTGAGCGGCAGAGGCCTGGTCATCGCCCGACGGCCATGGCGGCTGGCTGCTTCGGGGGGCTTGCCTTGGGCAGGGCTGCAGCTTAGGTTGATGACATTGGGGGAGAGGTTCGCTGGGGCTTGTGCTTGAGGTTTGGCGCTGCCTTCAAAGGGTTAATGATCGGCAACATATAGGAATGCCCTAAAGAGTAACAGTGCGAGAAAAAGCGCTATGCACACAATGACGAGTCTGCTGAGTAATTTCTTCGTGTGGCTTGGTAATTGGTTTGCTTCTTTGATGCCTATTAAGCCTTTGCGTGCATAGGCTTTCGGGAAAGTTGGCATTAAAGATATTGTTCCGAATCGAAGAGCTTTCCCGGTAAAGCCAAGTTCAGTATTGTTTTTCTGTTCTCGCTGATTAACTTGCAATTGGGTCGCATTGATTCAATGTGTTCAGTCAGGCGATGGGGTAAATATAGGGTTATCGACATGGATACGAAGATTGCAGTGATAAGAATGGCGAACACCACTCCTAGAGACTGTCAGGTTTCGATTCGGGGCAAGTCGTATCGGCATGAAGTCATAGATAATGCGACAGCATCAGTGCAATGAACAAGGTGATGTGAATAACCCATAGGGTTAACAAAATGCGCTTTTCGCGGAGGGGGAAATTTTTTATTTCCTCAATATCAGCGTAACCCCTGTAAATGAAGATTTTGGGTAGGGCCAACAGTGTTGCAATCTGACCGGTTCTTATTGTTTTGCCCAAGAGTCCGGCGTGCTGGTAATTTTTGATGTTGTCAGATACGAGGCGAGAGGTGGGCAGGAAAGATTCAAAATGCTCGGTGTATTTGTGTGAAATAATAATTTGCGCGCTAGCGGCAATTAGCATTGCTGTAATCAGGATCAGTGCGATCAGTCCTGGCTCTATGTTAGTCATTTTGAGAGCTCGTGATACAAGAAGTCACCTAATACCTCGCCTTTTTCTCCTGCGAAATCACCGGCTAACTTCGCCCCGGCAGCGCCACCGATGACCGCGCAGGTGAGTGCCCCTAGTCCGGCAGTCCCTACTCCTAGTGCCGCACATACTGCGGGTGCAACAATACTCCCTCCTAGGTAACCGCCTACAGCGCTACCAGCCAGACCTCCAGCTAATGATGCAGAGTTTACATATGCAGCTCGCTGGCATTCGCTTTCTCTGCCCAGAATACAAGCCTGGCGAATCTCTAGCCCCGTCGCTGCTACGTCAAGCGCTATGCCAATATAGGTTCCTTTTTTGATCAGGTTGGCAGCCTTGCCCACCCCGGCAACCTTATCCGCATACCCCGCAATTTCACCCGTGTGCAAATAGCTTTTCGTAGAAATGGCCAGTGTCCTCTTGATCGATCCCTTGTTGCGCAATCCAGCGCCGAACCCCGCCAGCTGGCCCAACTGTTCGTCAAGTTTCGAGAACAGTGCCGCACGCTTGGCATAAAACTGGTCGCGGGCATTGAGCGTCCCTGAGCCCAGATGCTCCCTGTGCAATTTCTCGATTTCCAGCAATGTGCCCTCAATTGCTTTCAGATGCTTGCTCAAGCCATCGCTAACCACGCCTGCACCCATTGACGCGTGGGCGAGCAAGCTCTTCAACAGTTCGAAATTCTCCAGAAAAAACTCATCGGCACCTTGCCCGCTGCGCATCAGCCCCATATGGGTCACGGCAGCTTTCGACATCAGATACGCCTCCTGACTGGTGCAGGAAGGCGTGGACCAGTCACCGACGATCACCAGTTCGCCGCCTCTGACCACGCTGTTGAAAATGTGCGAATTGAGGATGTCAAACTTGCTGGCCGAGTGCCGGGTCAGCGCGAGACTGGCCTTGAGCGTGTGGTAGTTTTGCATCCTGGGGTTGATGAACGCACGGGCTTCAGACATGGCGACCCCTCATGCGTACTTCTTGTTACCGATCCGGTCCCACCCGCCAGCAATGTTGCCGCCGCCGGAGCCGTCGGTGCGTTTTTGCTGGGTATAGGTGGTCTTGATTCGGCCGTAGTCGAGCTGAACCACCTCGATCGGCACGCCATCGGCGGCGCTCTGGGTGTAGTCGGCGATGATCACTTCTTCGAGAATGATTTCGTAATACTTGAGCTTGTCGCCGCCCGCGCGGCACAGCGCGAGTTTCACTTCCTTGAAATGCTGGCCTGCACAACTGGCCTCCATCAGTTTGCAACTGGCGCTGTCGAGAAACTTGGTGAAGGTGAAGTTGCTGGCTGCGGTGCGGCCAGAGCTGGCGCCGCCGGCGGAGCTTGCGGTGGCGGAGGTGCTTTGGCTTACACCGAAGTCATAACCGGTCACTTCAATCCACTTGCTGTACTTTTCGTCCAAGGCTTCGCCTGGGATATCGCTGATTTGCAAATACGCGTCAAAAGCCATGTTTACCGCTCCTTGGCAAGGATGTGGGTACGGAATATTGATGTGACGACGGGACTTGCCCCGTCAGTGATTGGCAAGGCTAGGCGCGGAAAGGGGGGAGGGCAACAGCTGGGCATATATTTGGGAAATGGGCTACAAGCTTGTGGATAAGTCCTCTGGAAATATTTAGGAGTTTTCTCGCTTTGGTCGGCTTAGTTGGCCTGGGCGATATTCAAACTGGCCGGCCAATTTCGCGACCAGCAGGCTATCGAGCGTGCCTTTCTTGAATGAACCATGCATTACGGTTTTTCCAACTTGCTCTTGCTCTTGCTCTTGCTCTTGCTCTTGCTCTTGCTCTTGCTCTTGCTTCTAAGTGCGCGATAGTTCAGGCGACGCAGATTGCGACTTCAGGAGGCCGAGCGCAGGGATTGCGGAGGGAGGTGACGGGCATGGATGCCCGTCAAGCGCTGGGCCCCAGGATGGGGCCTGCAGCGCGGTCCTCCCGGGAGCAAGCCTGGAGCGAGGGGACCCCGGAGCGCAGCGTAGGGGCCGGATGATGGGAGCCGACGGTTTTGGTTACTTTGGCCACGACCAAAGTAACCCGCCGGAAGGGCGGAAAGGTGACTTGGTGCCTATATCGTGAATGAATGTCTACTCGATGTGAAAGCACAACCCAAAAGCCCAAAGCCCAAAGCCCAAAGCCCAAAGCCCAAAAGCTTAAGCGGCGGTTTTGATCAGGCGTACAGTCCGTTTGCGATGGCGACGCCAATTCACCTTTCCGCCCTTACGGCGGGTCCCTTTTTGTCGTGACAAAAAGGAACCAAAAACCGTCGGCTCCCATCATCCGGCCCCTACGCTGCGCTCCGGGGTCCCCTCGCTCCGGCCTTGCTCCCGGGAGCACGCGCTGCAGGCCCCATCCATGGGGCCTCAGCGCTTGACGGGCATCCCTGCCCGTCATCTCCCTCCGCAAGCCCTGCACTCGGCCTCCTGAAGTCGCAATCTGCGTCGCTTGGACTACCGCGCGCTTAGAAGCCAGATCAAAAGCGAAAAGCGAGCTCTGTGATCGGCCGGCACCGCCGATGCATTCGGTGAGATTCTGCCCGGTCATCTGGATAAGGATATCGCCGGCAAGGCTGCCCTCGGCCTGGTATACCTGGAAGAACGCCGTTGCTCTTGCTCTTGGCTTTTGCTTCTGAGCGCGCGGCAGTTCAGGCGACGCAGATTGCGACTTCAGGAGGCCGAGCGTAGGGCTTGCGGAGGGAGGTGACGGGCATGGATGCCCGTCAAGCGCTGGGCCCCAGGATGGGGCCTGCAGCGCGGTCCTCCCGGGAGCAAGTCCGGAGCGAGGGGACCCCGGAGCGCAGCGTAGGGGCCGGATGATGGGAGCCGACGGTTTTGGTTACTTTGGCCACGACCAAAGTAACCCGCCGGAAGGGCGGAAAGGTGACTACGCGCCACCTTCGCGAATGAATACCTACTTGATGTGGATGCTCACATCCAAGAAGCAAGAAGCAAGAAGCAAGAAGCAAGAAGCAAGAAGCAAGAAGCGAAGTGGTCTGTTTTGACTCGGCGAACCGTCATTTGCGATGGCGACGCTGACTCATGTTATGCCCGAACACAAAATTTCTGACACCCTCCGGGGCAAGCCCACCAAAAAACGCTGCGCTCCCATCATCCGGCCCCTGCGCTGCGCTCCGGGGTCCCCTCTCTCCGGCCTCCTGAAGTCGCGAAGATCAAAAGCGGGAGTGAAACCTGAAATCGACGCTGATGCTGGGCCGCGAGCGGCGATAGCCGCAGCGCTATCAGCACAATAGCGAACGGTGGTTGTTCTAAAACCTGCGAAAGAGGACAATTATCGGCTTCCCGTCACAACCAGCGACCTTGCATGGCCTTTCTTGCACTTGGTATCAACCATAAGACTGCCTCGGTAGACGTACGCGAGCGCGTGGCGTTTACCCCAGAGCAGCTGGTAGACGCCCTGCAGCAGCTCTGCCGACTGACGTCCAGCCGCGAGGCGGCGATCCTGTCGACCTGCAACCGCAGTGAGCTCTATATAGAGCAGGACCACCTGTCCGCCGACGCCGTGCTGCAGTGGCTGGCCGACTATCACCGCCTCAGCCTCGACGAGCTGCGCGCCAGCGCCTACGTGCATGAAGAGCACGAGGCCGTGAAGCATATGATGCGCGTGGCCTCGGGCCTGGACTCGCTGGTTCTCGGCGAGCCTCAGATCCTGGGCCAGATGAAGTCCGCCTACGCCGTGGCCCGCGAAGCCGGTACCGTCGGGCCGTTGCTCGGGCGCCTGTTCCAGGCCACCTTCAGCGCCGCCAAGCAGGTGCGTACCGACACCGCCATCGGTGAAAACCCGGTTTCGGTAGCGTTCGCCGCAGTCAGCCTGGCCAAGCAGATTTTTGCCGACCTGGGCCGTAGCCAGGCCCTGCTGATCGGTGCCGGCGAAACCATCACGCTGGTCGCCCGCCACCTGCACGAGCAGGGCGTACGCCGTATCGTGGTGGCCAACCGTACTCTGGAACGCGCCAGCATCCTGGCTGAGCAGTTCGGTGCGCATGCCGTGCTGCTGGCAGACATCCCACAGGAACTGGCCAACAGCGACATCGTGATCAGCTCCACCGCCAGTCAGTTGCCGATCCTGGGCAAGGGCGCGGTCGAGAGCGCACTGAAACAGCGCCGACACAAGCCGATCTTCATGGTCGACATCGCTGTCCCTCGCGATATCGAAACCGAAGTCGGCGAGCTGGACGACGTCTACCTGTACACCGTCGACGACCTGCACGATGTAGTGGCGGAAAACCTCAAGAGCCGCCAGGGCGCGGCCCAGGCGGCCGAAGAGCTGGTATCCGTGGGCGCCGAAGACTTCATGCTGCGCCTGCGCGAACTGGCTGCGGTGGACGTGCTCAGGGCCTATCGCCAGCAAAGTGAGCGCCTTCGCGACGAAGAACTGCAAAAGGCCTTGCGCCTGCTGGCCAATGGCGGCAACCCCGAAGACGTGCTGGCCCAACTGGCCCGGGGCCTGACCAACAAACTCCTGCATGCGCCCAGCGTGCAGTTGAAAAAGCTCTCGGCCGAGGGCCGCCTCGATGCGCTGGCCATGGCCCAGGAACTCTTTGCCCTCAACGAGGGCTCCACGGACAAATCCCCGCAATGAAAGCGTCGCTGCTGAACAAACTGGAAATCCTCCAGGACCGTTTTGAAGAACTCACCGCCCTGCTCGGTGACGCCGAGGTTATTTCCGACCAGACGCGTTTTCGCGCCTACTCCCGTGAGTATGCCGAGGTCGAGCCGGTTTACGCTGCCTATAAAGAGTGGCGTAAAGTCCAGGACGACCTCGAAGGCGCCCAGGCGCTGCTCAAGGACAGTGACCCGGACCTGCGTGAAATGGCCGTGGAAGAGGTGCGTGAAGCCAAGGAGCAACTGCTGACGCTGGAGGCGCAGCTGCAGCGCATGCTGCTGCCCAAAGACCCCAACGACGGCCGCAACGTGTTTCTCGAAATCCGCGCCGGTACGGGGGGCGACGAGGCAGCCATTTTCTCTGGTGACCTGTTCCGCATGTACTCGCGCTACGCCGAAAAGCGCGGCTGGCGCCTGGAGATCTTGTCCGAGAACGAAGGCGAGCACGGCGGCTACAAGGAAATCATTGCCCGCGTCGAGGGCGAGAACGTCTACGGCAAGCTCAAGTTCGAGTCCGGTGCACACCGGGTTCAGCGTGTGCCCGAGACCGAGTCCCAAGGCCGTGTCCACACTTCCGCGTGCACGGTGGCGGTGCTACCCGAGCCGGACGAGCAGGCTGCCATCGAAATCAACCCGGCCGACCTGCGCGTGGATACCTACCGTGCCTCCGGTGCCGGCGGCCAGCACGTCAACAAGACCGACTCGGCGATCCGCATCACCCACTTGCCCACCGGTATCGTGGTCGAATGCCAGGAGGAGCGCTCGCAGCACAAGAACCGCGCCCGTGCCATGTCCTGGCTGTCGGCCAAGCTGAACGACATGCAGACCAGCGCCGCGCAGAACGCCATTGCCAGTGAGCGCAAGTTGCTGGTGGGCTCCGGTGACCGCTCCGAGCGCATCCGCACCTACAATTACCCACAGGGCCGGGTGACCGATCACCGCATCAACCTGACCTTGTATTCGCTGGACGACATCCTCAGCGGTGGCGTAGACGCGGTGATCGAACCGCTGCTGGCCGAATACCAGGCCGATCAACTGGCCGCCTTGGGGGACTGATGACTGTCATCGCCAGCCTGTTGCGCAACGCGCAGTTGCCCGAATCGCCCACTGAGCGCCTGGATGCCGAGTTGCTGCTGGCTGCGGCCATCGGTAAGTCGCGCAGCTACCTGCACACCTGGCCTGAGCGTATCGTCAGCAGCGAAGATGCCGAGACCTATGCCAGCTACCTGCAGCGCCGCCGTGGCGGCGAGCCAGTGGCCTATATCCTTGGGCTGCAGGGCTTCTGGAAGATCGACCTGGAGGTTGCGCCGCATACCCTGATCCCGCGGCCGGATACCGAGCTACTGGTCGAGACGGCCCTTGAGCTGCAACCCGCTTCGCCAGCCAAGGTTCTTGACCTGGGTACGGGAACGGGTGCCATCGCCCTGGCGCTGGCCAGCGAGCGCCCGGCCTGGCAGGTGACAGCGGTTGACCGTGTGGAGGAGGCTGCTGCCCTCGCCGAGCGCAACCGTCAGCGGTTGGGTCTGGCCAACGCTCGGGTACGGCTAAGCCACTGGTTCGACAGCCTGGCCGGCGAGCGTTTCGATCTCATCGTCAGCAACCCGCCCTACATCGCTGCTGAAGATCCGCACCTGGCGACCGGAGACGTGCGCTTCGAACCCAGCAGTGCACTGGTGGCCGGTGCCGATGGCCTGGACGACCTTCGTGTGATCGCTACCCAGGCCCCAGCGCACCTGTTGCCTGGTGGCTGGCTACTGCTGGAACATGGCTACGATCAGGCGGCAGCGGTACGCGCTATGCTGGCTGAACATGGCTTTATCGAGGTGGCCAGCCGCACGGACTTGGGCGGCCATGAACGTATTACCCTGGGGCGACTGCCATGCTGAGTGATCAGGAACTGCTACGTTACAGCCGCCAGGTGCTGCTGGCTCAGATCGACATTGATGGCCAGCTGCGGCTCAAGCAGAGCAAAGCGCTGATTGTCGGGCTGGGTGGCCTGGGCTCGCCAGTTGCCCTTTATCTGGCCGCGGCCGGAGTAGGTGAGCTGCACCTGGCCGACTTCGACACCGTCGACCTGACCAACCTGCAACGCCAGGTAATCCACGACAGTGCCAGCGTCGGCATGAGCAAGGTCGACTCGGCCTTGCAGCGTTTGCAGGCTATCAACCCGGAAGTCAGCCTGGTTGCTCACCGCCAGGCACTGGACGAGGACTCGCTGGCGGCTGCGGTGGCGGCGGTCGACCTGGTGCTGGACTGCTCCGACAATTTCTCTACCCGCGAAGCGGTCAACGCTGCCTGTGTCGCCGCCAGCAAGCCATTGGTCAGCGGTGCGGCAATCCGTCTGGAAGGTCAACTGTCGGTGTTCGACCCGCGGCGCGACTACAGCCCGTGCTACCACTGCCTTTACGGACACGGTAGCGAAGCTGAACTGACTTGCAGCGAAGCAGGCGTCATTGGCCCGCTGGTGGGGCTGGTGGGTAGCCTGCAGGCGCTGGAGGCGATGAAGCTGCTGGCGGGCTTCGGTGAACCGTTGGTTGGCCGCTTGCTGTTGATTGATGCCCTAGGTACCCGTATCCGCGAGCTTCGTGTCAAGCGCGACCCGGCGTGCACGGTCTGTGGCAAGCGCGATGGCTGAGCGCTCGGCGCCGGTAGGCGTCATGGACTCGGGGGTTGGCGGTTTGTCGGTGCTCGCCGAGATCCAGCGCCTGCTGCCCAACGAGACGTTGCTGTATGTGGCCGATTGCGGGCATATACCCTACGGTGAGAAGTCGCCGGACTATATCCGCGAGCGCTGCCGGCACATTGCCGGGTTCTTCCATGAGCAAGGCGCAAAGGCCATGGTGTTGGCCTGCAACACCGCCACGGTGGCGGCAGTGGCCGACCTGCGAGAGTTGTATCCGACCTGGCCGTTGGTGGGCATGGAGCCGGCCGTGAAGCCTGCTGCAGCCGCCACCCGCTCGGGCGTGGTCGGTGTGCTGGCCACTACCGGTACCCTGCAGAGTGCCAAGTTCGCAGCCTTGCTCGACCGCTTCGCCAATGACGTACGGGTTATCACCCAGCCTTGCCCAGGGCTGGTCGAGCTGATCGAAACCGGTGACCTTGCAAGCCCGGCGTTGCGCCAGATGCTGCAAGGTTACGTGCAGCCGCTGCTGGCAGCAGGTTGCGATACGCTGATCCTCGGCTGCACCCATTACCCTTTCCTTCGCCCATTGCTGGCCAGCATGGTGCCGGAGGACGTGGCCATCATCGACACCGGCGCGGCCGTGGCGCGTCAGTTGCGACGGCTGTTGGGTGCCAATGATCTGCTGGCCGAAGGCCCGGCTGGCGCTGCACGCTTCTGGACAAGCGCTGATCCAGAAATCCTAAGAAAAATCCTACCTGTGCTGTGGCATAAGTCCGGCGATGTGCAAAGCTTTGCGTTGTGAAAAAAACGTGAAAACCAGCTGAACTATCGTTCCACTTCTGCTTTCTACCGCTTTGCCTGAGATGAGGCGGACACTAACAACAGCATCAGGAAGAAGGATGTTTCTCATGAGGAAACTGCTCGGCTTGGCAGCGGCTGCTGCCTTTGTTATGGGACAATCGATGTCGGTACAAGCTGCCGATGTTTCGTTTTCGGTGGGGCAGACCGGCGATTCGACCATGGTCTACCGGCTAGGGCTGCAATCGAACTGGGATGCGAGCTGGTGGCAGACCAGCGTTGGTCGGCTGACCGGCTATTGGGATGGCGCCTACACCTACTGGGATGGCGACGAGACCGCGAGCAATCACAGCCTGTCCTTCGCGCCAGTGTTCGTCTATGAGTTTGCCGGGGAGTCGGTGAAGCCTTACATCGAAGCGGGGATCGGGGTGGCGGCGTTCTCCAGCACCGAGTTGGAAAGCAACGAGCTGGGTTCGGCTTTCCAGTTCGAGGATCGCATCGGCTTTGGTTTGCGCTTTGCCGGCGGGCATGAGATTGGGGTGCGGGCGATTCACTACTCGAACGCCGGCATCAAAGAGCCCAATGATGGTGTAGAAAGCTATAGCTTGCATTACCGAATGGCGCTCTGAGTTCACCTGCATTCCCCCCTTCGCGGGCAATGCCCGCGAAGGGGGTAGTACTGAATTCAGGTGTTAGCGCGTCAGTGGCCACAGGCTACTGACGTTCAGCGTCTCCAGGACCAGTTCCGGTTCTCGCTGAGGCCACCGCCGCAATAACTCCTCTGCGGCACTGTCGGGCGTCCACGCCTCCGGTATCGCCTGTGCCGACGTCACCGTTACCTTCAGCGATTGTGGTCCTACAATGGTCAGTGCTACCCCTTGCTCCTCAAGGGCCTTGCGCTGCTCACGCATCCACTGCGGCAAGTTGTTCCAGCCCGCAGTCACCTGTGTCGGTGCAAACAGCTGCAACGCCGAATAACGGTTGAAAAGCGCCATCACCTGCGGTGACTGCCCCTTTGCCAGCAACGGCAGCGCTTTGCCCAGGCAATGCTCTGCGGCAAGCTGGTTGGTAGTGACGATTGTTTCGATCAGCTCAGCGTCATTGACATCGGCTGACAGGTAATCGCTGGTGCCGGTGTTGATGATCAGACCGTCCAGCGAACACCAGGCATGGCAAATCTGTTGGCATGCATGGGTGATTTGTTGTTCTTCATGCAACTGCCACGGCAAACGCAACAATTGGCGGCCGTAGCGTGCCCCCAAAGCATCCAGTGCAGCGCCATCCTTGCCGCTGGCGGCAACGCGATGCCCTTCCTCGAGCATCCTCTTCACCAAAGCCAAGCCAAGTCCGTTGCTTGCGCCCGTAACCCAGAAACTGCGTGAGTTATTCAAGACGTTATCCCCTGATTCTGCCGGCGTGGCAGCCCTTTGAACGCTTCCAGGGCCCGCTGGCGACTGCTGCTGAGATCTACGATTGGACTTAGGTAAGCAGTATTACCGAAAAGGTCCGTCGATTTAATGGGGTGATGGATGGCTTTTTCGTCGAGCGCTTGTAGTTCTGGTACCCAGTGGCGAATGAAATGCCCCTGAGGATCGAAGCGCTGCGACTGCGAAATCGGGTTGAAGATACGGAAATAGGGCACCGCATCGGTGCCGGTGGACGCACTCCACTGCCAGCCCCCGTTGTTGGCGGCCAGGTCGCCGTCAATCAGGTGGCGCATGAAGTGCCGCTCGCCCTTGCGCCAGTCAATCAGCAGGTTCTTGCTGAGGAACATGGCCACGACCATGCGCAAGCGGTTGTGCATCCACCCGGTGTGCAGCAGTTGGCGCATGGCGGCATCGATGATCGGGAAACCGGTGCGGCCCTGCTCCCACGCCTCCAGGTCTGCCGGGGCGTCACGCCACGGCAGGGCTTCGGTCTGGGCACGGAAGGCGCGGTGGCGGGAGACCTGTGGATAACCGCTCAGGATGTGCTTGTAGAACTCGCGCCACAGTAGCTCGTTGACCCAGGTCTGCACGCCCGTGCTGCCACTGTCGAACTCGCCCCGGTTGCAGGCCAGTGCACCGTGCAAGCATTGGCGGGGCGAGATCACGCCGGCGGCCAGGTAGGGTGAAAGCTGGCTGGTACCGGGCTTGGCAGGCAAATCACGCAAGTGCTGGTAGTCGTCGATGGTTTCGTCGAGGAAGCGTGACAGGCGGGACTGTGCCTCAGCCTCACCTGCTGGCCAGTGGTCGCGCACTGTGTGCGTGGTTGTTCCGAATCCCTCTACGTGTAGCGGGACCGGATCGCTGCCGATGTTCAACGGTGCCTGGCGCTTCACTCGCCGGGCCAAGGCCGGCAGGCTGCGGTGCAAATGTTCCAGGCAGGTTTTCTTGAACTGGCTGAAGACCTGGAAGTAATCGCCACTGCGGGTAAGCACGGTACCCGGACGGAAGAACAGCTGGTCGAGGTAGCTGTGTGCCTGGATGGCCGACTTTTCCAGCAGTGCCCGGGTGGCATCATCCCGGCGCTGCTCATTGATGCCGTACTCCTCGTTCCAGTGCACGCTTTGCACCTGATGCTGGCGGCAGACATCGAGCACCGCCTGTGGTGCCTGGTCCCAGGTTTCGATTGTGCGGATCAGCAGGGGTATGTTCAGCTTTTCCAGTGATTGGCGCAGGTCATTCAGGTTACGCAGCCAGAAGTCGACTTTGCAGTCGGCATCGTCATGGGCTTGCCATTGCCCGGGGCTGACAAGCCACAGGGCGATGGTCGGGCCGCGCTCTGTGGAGGCGCTGAGTGCAGTGTTGTCATCGATGCGCAGGTCGCTGCGCAGCCAGGTCAGGTGCATGGGGGAGTTTTCTCTACAGGCTGTCGATCGTTGGCTTGAAGCACGCGCAATGCCGCCTGCGGGGTATCGAACAGGAAAAGGTCGGGAAGCTCAAAAGCCTTCAAGCGGGCTTCATGCAGCGCCAGCGTGGTACCGCCCAGTAGCTTGGGGACCGGCAAGCCTTGCAGGGTGCGCAGCAACGCCTTGTCGTCGATGCGTGGCCCGAGGTGCAGGAGTAAGGCGCGTGGTTTCAGCACGTTGACGGCGCTTAGCAATTGCGGGCCTGCGACAGGCTGCTCGAGTACCTCGACCGGGAAGCCGTTGCTGGTGAGCAGCCAGGCGCACAACCATAAGCCTGGACTGAAGGTGCGTTCGCTGTCTTCAGCCAGCAATACGGCAGGGCCTTGCAGCAGCTGGTTGTCGTGATACACGCGGGCACCGAGCTTGCTGCGTAGCCAGCTGTGGAAAAACACCTGCTCCAGCCGAGCGTTGAAGTAATTGCGCCAGCGCAGGTCGAGCATGTCGAGTAGCGGCAGCAGCAATTGCTCGCACAGGGTGACCGCCGGGTACAGCGCCATGGCCTGGTTAAGTTGCTGGTCGAGGGCGCGCTGTGACAGGCTGGCGATGGCCTCGATCAGCTGGAATTGCCTGGCTTGCCAGTCACCCTTTGGTGGAGTGCTGGTAGGTTTGTCGAGCAACTCGCGGACTTGGCCGACCGACGCGCCACGCTGCAGCCAGGCCAGGACGGCCTCGACGCGTTCGACCTGCTCAAGTGGATACAGGCGATGCCCCTTGGCGGTGCGCTGTGGCTTGAGCAACCCATAACGGCGCTCCCAGGCGCGCAGGGTGACGGGGTTGACGCCGGTGCGACGGGCCAGTTCGCCGATGGGCAGCAAGTCCTCAGACCGCATTGCGCAAGCCCAGGCTCTCGGGGTGCGGTTGCAGGTAGGCTTGCTGCTGCAAGTAGGGGTCTGGGTGCTTGCGCAAATGGTGTTTGAGCAGGGTCAGTGGCACTACCAGTGGTACCACGCCTTGTTGGTATTGGCCGATGACTGCCTGCAACTCAGCCTTGTCCTGCTGCGTCAGGGCATCCTTGAAGTAACCGCTCAGGTGCTGCAGCACATTGCTGTGGGTGCCGCGGCTGGCACAGCGGCGCAGGGCCTGCATCAGCTGGCTGAAATAGCGTGAGCCGATGCTCTGTGGTTCATCATCCCTGCTCATGCTGCCAAGCAGGCGGCCGAGGGTACGATAGGCCTGGGGGTTGTTGGCCATCAGCAAATACTTGTAGCGCGAATGAAAGCGCACCAGAGCACCACGGTTCAGGCCTTCGGCCAACAGGCGCTGCCAGTCGGCGTAGGCGTAAACGCGGCTTATGAAGTTTTCGCGCAGCACGGGGTCATGCAGACGGCCTTCTTCCTCTACTGGCAGGTCCGGGCGCAGCGCGCAGAAAGCCTGGGCATAGACACCACGGCCGCCATGCACGGCCGGGTGGCCATTGTCCTGATAGACCTTTACCCGTTCCAGGCCGCAAGAAGGAGACTTCTGCATGAAGATGTAGCCGCAGATGTCGTCAAGTTCGTTGGCCATCTGCTCACCATAGGTGCGCAGCGGGTCGGTCAGGTCCTTGCCGGGGTCGCGGGTGCCGACCACTTCGGGCTGTTCGGGGTTGCCGACCAGGCGAATCGGGTCACGGGGAATACCCAGGCCGATTGCCACTTCCGGACACACGGGTAGCCAGTCGAAGTGATGTTCCAGCTGTTTACGGCACAGGTCGGAAGCCTTGTGGCCGCCGTTGTAGCGCACGCTGTGCCCGGTCAGGCAGGCGCTGATGGCGATGCGTGGCTTGCTGTGTACGGAAGGGTCGTGCATGGCTGCCTCCGAAAATAAACCTGTACGTGACGCAAATCTTGTACAGGTTTATTTCAGCACAGCGCTGAAGTTATGCAAACTAGTATTTTTGTATAGTTCTGCATCACTCAAGGTGTTCGAGCAAGCGCCGAGCTGCTTCCTGGCCACTGAGCCAGGCGCCCTCGACGCGGCCGGACAGGCACCAGTCCCCACAGGCGTACAAGCCTTGGTCAGCATCCGCCAGTGCCCCCCACTCATGGTTGCTGCTGGGGCGGGCATAGAGCCAGCGGTGGGCGAGGGCGAAGGTGGGCGGCGGTACCACGCAGCCGACCAGCTCGGCGAATTCGCCCCACAGCTGTTCGATGACTTCTTCCTTGGGCAGGTCGATGTGCTGCCGGCTCCAGTCTGACGTGGCGTGTAGTACCCATGTGTCCAGGTGCTCATCGCGGCCGGGCTTGCTGCGATTGCGGGCCAGCCAGCCCAGCGGGCTGTCCTGCACGAAGCAGCCTTGCATTGGCGTATCCAGCGGTGCCTCGAAGGCAAGGGCGACGGCCCAGGTAGGCTCCATTTGCACGCCAGCGGCCACGGCAGCCAGCTTCGGTGTGGCGGCCAGAAGTGGCGTGGCCTGCGGTGCCGGGACGGCGATCACTACACGGCTGTAGGGGCCGTGGCTGCAACCTTCGGTGTCCTGCAGGTGCCAGTACTGCTTGCCGCGAAACACTTCCGCGATGCGGCAGCCGAAGTTGACGGTGACGTCCTTGAGCAAGCCTCGGGTGATGGCGCTCATGCGTGGCACGCCCACCCAGCGCGTCTGCTCGTCGGGGGAGGGGGTGAGTTCGCCATCAAGGTAGTTGTACAGCTGAGGCTTCCACTGCTCGGCCCAGCCAGCGGCCACCCATTGCTGCACCTGATCGACAAAGCGACGGTCACGGGCCGTGAAGTATTGGGCTCCGAGGTCGAGCGCGCCGGCCTCGCTGCGCTTGCTGGCCATGCGCCCGCCACTGCCGTGGCCTTTGTCGAACAAGTGCACGGATTGCCCGGCCTTCTGCAAGGCCTGGGCGGCTGACAAGCCGGCGATGCCGGCCCCGATGATGGCGATAGGTACTGTCATGATGGCCTCTTCAAACCTTGCTGTGAGCAGACTACGCTGTCAGGCAAACCTGTACAATGCACAAATTATGTATAAGGTTATTCCGTGTGGCGAACAGGTTGGCCTATGTTTATCCGAGAGCGTCGGGTCAAGAAAGTGCCTTGATGTTAAAAATAGACCACCGCCGCACTCTGCGAGGACACAGCCATGCATATATTGCTGACAGGTGGCACCGGTTTGATTGGCAAGCATCTATGCCAGTACTGGCTTGGCCAAGGGCATCGGCTTACGGTTTGGAGCCGGCGTCCTGAACAGGTGGCGAAGATTTGTGGTAGCGGGGTACGTGGCATCGCCCGCCTGGAGCAGCTGGAGGCCGATGATCATCTTGATGCGGTGGTCAACCTTGCCGGTGCGCCGATTGCCGACAGGCCCTGGACGGCCGCCCGGCGCAACTTGTTGTGGGCCAGCCGTGTCACCCTTACCGAGCAATTGCTGGCTTGGCTGGGCACCCGTGAGCAGCGCCCGGAGGTGTTGATCTCCGGCTCTGCGGTAGGTTGGTACGGAGACGGCGGCGAACGTGAACTGACCGAGGCTTCACCCCCGGTGCGTGAAGATTTCGCCAGCCAGTTGTGCATTGCCTGGGAAGAGACCGCCCAGCGTTCGCAAGCCCAGGGGATCCGCGTGGTACTGGTCCGTACCGGCCTGGTGCTGGCCAGTGACGGCGGCTTTTTGTCGCGCCTGCGCATGCCCTTCAAGCTGGGGCTGGGCGGGCCTTTGGGCAACGGGCGTCAGTGGATGCCCTGGGTTCATATAGATGACCAGGTCGCCCTGATTGATTTTCTCTTGCAGCACAAGGATGCCAGCGGTCCTTATAATGCTTGTGCCCCGGAGCCTGTGCGCAACCGTGAGTTTGCCAGGCGACTGGGCCGTGCCCTGCATCGGCCGGCGCTGCTGCCAGTGCCGGCATTGCTGCTCAAGGCGGGCCTTGGCGAGATGTCGACCTTGCTGCTGGGAGGCCAGCGGGCGCGCCCGGTACGCTTGCTGGAAGCCGGCTTCACCTTCCGCTTCAACGATCTGCAATCGGCGCTGGACAACCTGTCCAGTCGCCTCTGACATAGGACGCTGCATGACCGATCACGCCCTGCTGCTGGTCAACCTTGGTTCCCCGGCCTCCACCTCGGTGGCCGATGTGCGCCGCTACCTCAACCAGTTCCTCATGGACCCGTACGTGGTCGACCTGCCGTGGCCGGTGCGGCGCTTGCTGGTGTCACTGATCCTGGTCAAGCGCCCGGAGCAGTCGGCACATGCCTACGCTTCGATCTGGTGGGAGGAGGGCTCGCCTTTGGTTGTGCTGACCCGTCGCCTGCAGGCCGCGATGGTCGAGCACTGGCCCCATGGCCCGGTGGAAATTGCCATGCGCTACGGCCAGCCGGCCTTGCCTGATGTGTTGGCGCGGTTGGCCGCTCAAGGTGTGCGCAAGGTGACTTTGGCACCGCTTTATCCACAGTTCGCCGACAGTACGGTGACCACTGTGGTCGAGCAGGCAAAACAGACGGTCAGCGAGCGGCAGTTGCCGTTGCAGATGCGCGTGTTGCAGCCGTTCTACGAGCACCCGGCGTACATCGAGGCGCTGGCAGCCAGCGCCCGGCCGTACCTGGAGCAGGGTTACGACCACCTGCTGCTGAGCTTTCATGGCTTGCCGGAACGGCACCTGAAGAAGCTGTTTCCGAAGGGGGTCAAGCACGACCTGCGTGCTGCCGATTGCTGCCACGGTGCACCTGCCGAAGTACGTTCGGTTTGCTATCGCGGGCAATGCCTGGCTACGGCCAAGGCCTTTGCGCAGCGCATGGGCATACCTGATGGCAAATGGTCGGTATCGTTCCAGTCGCGGCTGGGGCGGGACAAGTGGATCGAACCTTACACAGAGACGCGGTTGGATGAGCTGGCCAAGGCCGGGGTGAAGAAGCTGCTGGTGATGTGCCCTGCGTTTGTGGCGGATTGCATCGAGACGCTGGAAGAGATTGGCATGCGTGGCAGCGAGCAGTTTGTCGAGGCTGGCGGCCAGGAGCTGGTGCTGGTGCCGTGCCTGAATGATCACCCGGAGTGGGTCAGGGTGTTGGCTGATATGTGTGAAAACGCCTGAATCAAAGGGGCCGTGTGGCGGCCCCTTCCGACCGGTTATACATCCAGCTTCTTGTGCTTCCAGCCATCATTGCCCGGCAGAATCAGGTTCAGGGCAATAGCCACAATGGCGCACAGGGCGATGCCCTTCAGGCCCCAGTCATCCGGACCGTCACCGCTGCCGATCAGCACGCCGCCGATACCGAACACCAGTGTCACCGAGACGATCACCAGGTTGCGTGCTTCGGCCAGGTCGATCTGGTGGCGGATCATGGTGTTCATGCCCACCGCTGCAATCGAGCCGAACAGCAGGCACAAAATGCCGCCCATCACCGGCACCGGGATGCTCTGCAGCAGCGCGCCGAACTTGCCGATGAAGGCCAGGGTAATGGCGAAGACCGCCGCCCAGGTCATGATCTTCGGGTTGTAGTTCTTGGTCAGCATCACCGCGCCGGTCACTTCGGCGTAGGTGGTGTTGGGCGGGCCGCCGAACAGGCCGGCAGCAGTGGTGGCCAGGCCGTCGCCCAGCAAAGTCCGGTGCAGGCCGGGCTTTTTCAGGTAGTCACGGCCGGTCACGCTGCCCACTGCGATCACCCCGCCGATGTGCTCGATCGCCGGCGCCAGAGCAACCGGGACGATGAACAGAATGGCCTGCCAGTTGAACGCAGGGGCGGTGAAATTGGGGATTTCCAGCCACGGTGCGGCAGCGATCTTGGCGGTGTCGACTACGCCAAAGGCGAACGACAGGGCAAAGCCCACCAGCACGCCGGAGATGATGGGAACCAGGCGGAAAATACCTTTGCCGAATACGGCAACGATCAAGGTTGTCAGCAGCGCTGGCATCGAGATCAGCATGGCCGTCTTGTACGGCATCAGTGCTGTACCGTCCCCACCTTTGCCCATCGCCATGTTGGCGGCGATCGGTGCCATGGCCAGGCCGATGGAGATGATCACCGGGCCGATCACTACCGGCGGCAGCATGCGGTCGATGAAACCGGTGCCTTTGACTTTGACCATCAGCCCCATGAAGGTGTACACGAAGCCAGCAGCCATTACACCACCCATGGTCTCGGCAAGGCCGAACTGGCCTTTGGCGAGGATGATCGGCGTAATGAAGGCAAAGCTCGAGGCCAGGAACACGGGTACCTGACGACCGGTGACCAGCTGGAATAGCAGCGTGCCGATGCCGGCGGTGAACAGCGCGACGTTCGGGTCGAGGCCGGTGATCAGGGGCATCAGCACCAGCGCGCCGAATGCCACGAAGAGCATCTGCGCGCCCGAAACGACCTGGCGCCAGAGCGGGTCGTTGAAGCCGTCCTGCATGGTCAGGCGTCCTTTTGCTTGGTGCCGAAGATCTTGTCACCGGCATCGCCCAGGCCAGGCACGATGTAGCCGTGTTCGTTCAGGCGCTGGTCGATCGAGGCGGTGTAGATCTTCACGTCCGGGTGGGCTTTTTCCACCACCTCGATGCCTTCTGGCGCGGCGACCAGGACCATGGCGCGAATCTCTTTACAGCCGGCCTTTTTCAACAGGTCGATGGTGGCAACCATCGAGCCGCCGGTGGCCAGCATCGGGTCGATGATCAGGGCCAGGCGCTGGTTGATGTCCGGCGCGAGCTTTTCCAGGTAGGTATGGGCTTCGAGGGTTTCTTCGTTACGGGCAACGCCGACGGCGCTGACCTTGGCACCCGGAATCAGGCTGAGCACGCCGTCGAGCATGCCGATGCCGGCGCGCAGGATCGGCACTACAGTGATCTTCTTGCCGGCGATTTTTTCAACCGAGACCTTGCCACACCAGCCGTCGATCTCGTAGGTTTCGAGGGGCAGGTCCTGGGTGGCTTCATACGTCAGGAGCGCGCCGACTTCCTGGGCGAGTTCGCGAAAGTTTTTGGTACTGATATCGGCACGGCGCATCAGGCCGAGCTTGTGGCGGATCAGCGGATGGCGGATCTCACGAGTGGGCATAGGGGGGCTCCGAAAGGCGGGCAAAAAAACCGCGCTAGATTAATCTATTCAGCCTGTGCTGTCGTCTGGTCATTCTGGACGTTAGTCCATAAATGCTTGATCTGTGACGAGCGGATGCGTACCTTTGCCCGCTTTTCCAAAATGCACCCCCGGAGAGCGCCATGTCCGCCGATCTCGAGCATATCCGTCAAGTCATGCGTGAAGCTGACTGCCTGTACACCGAAGCCGAAGTCGAAGCGGCCATCGCCAAAGTCGGCGAGCAGATCTGCAAGGACCTGCACGACAAGAACCCGGTTGTGTTCTGCGTGATGAACGGCGGCCTGATCTTCTCCGGCAAACTGCTGACCCACCTGCAGTTCCCGCTGGAAGCTTCGTACCTGCACGCTACCCGCTACCGCAACCAGACCAGCGGTGGCGAGCTTTTCTGGAAGGCCAAGCCGGAAGTGTCGTTCATCGACCGTGACGTGTTGATCGTCGATGATATCCTCGACGAAGGGCACACCCTCAGCGCCATCATCGAGTTTTGCAAGCATGCCGGCGCCCGCTCGGTGTACACCGCTGTGCTGATCGACAAGGACCACGACCGCAAGGCAAGCCCTGACCTCAAGGCCAACTATGTGGGCCTGCCTTGCGTTGATCGCTATATCTTCGGTTACGGCATGGACTACAAAGGTTACTGGCGCAACGCTAACGGCATCTTCGCCGTAAAGGGGCTGTAACCGTGCGCCAGCCTGCGTTCATCGACCAATCGCTGTTCGCCGGGCTGGCCGAAAAGGCTACTGCCAACCCGCGCGGGCGGCAGCATCACACCTTCCATGAAATGGAAGAGCCGTGCCATCGCATGGCGGTCGGGCTGCAACCGAGCACCTACATTCCGCCGCATCGCCATTTGAGCGCCGACAAGGCTGAAACCTTGATAGCGCTCAAGGGGCGCTTTGGCCTGTTGATCTTCGATGAGCAAGGCGCGGTCACTGACAAGCGGGTGCTGCAGGCCGGTGGCGACTGTCTGGGGGTGGATCTGGCGCCTGGTACCTACCATGGCTTGGTGGTGCTGGAGCCGGACAGTATGTTGTTCGAGTGCAAGGCTGGGCCATACCGACCGGTGGGCGAGGGTGAGCACGCACACTGGGCGCCGCGCGAGGGTGAAGCCGGTGTGGCCGATTACCAGGCCTGGATGCGCGCGCAGTTCGATTGATATCGGCTGTACCCGGCGTGCTAGAGTGCTCCTTCAGACAAGGAGCCTCACATGCGTGCGATTCTTCCCCTCCTGCTGGCGGTCAGTATGCCGCTCGCTGCCGCACCGCTGCACAGTCAGTTCCTGCCACCTGATGACCAGTCCCTGCGCCAGGAAGCGCCGACCAGCCAGCAATTGCTGCAGGTGACTGACTATTCGGTGGTCGTAGGGGCCCAGCGCCAGTCCGATCAGCAACCGATCCCGATCACATCGTCATTGCAGGTGCGTCTGAAGGGCAAGCCGCTGAGCAAGGGTGCGACCATTGCCCAGGTGCTGCTGACGTTCGATGGTGAAGCGGCCAAAAGCCTGAAAAAGCCTGTGTATGACGCTAAAACCCGTACCTTGAGCCTGAATTACCCGGTCAGCAACTACCGGGTGGTCATGGACCTGCTGCGTAACGAAACCCTATACGTGCAGTTTCTGACTTATGGCAACGGCCACATCTGGGCCGACCTGCACACCGGGACGGTACGTACGCGTTGAGGCGCGAAGCCTGCGGGGGGTAAACTGCCGGCCTTCGAAATTCAGTGATGGTCCAGTTGGAGTCGGCAATGCGTAAAGACAAGAAACAGGTAATCGGTGACGAAATCAGCGACGACTACGTCAAGTCGTTCCTTCAGTTCGAGCCGGCCGATGGTGTGACTTCGCCGTCGCTGCACAAGCTGGTCAAGGCCTACCGTGGCCTGCGCGTTGGCGACTTCGAGCGCTTTGTAGGCTTCTTCGTCGAAGCTGGCCTGGACCTGGATGGCAAGGACGAGCACGGCAAAACCTTCGTCGAGCAGATTGCCGACCAGCGCAATGCACCTGAGTACATCGAGATCATCGATAAAGCCCGCGGTTGATCTTCAACCTGTGCTGGCCCTTTCGCGGGCTCGCCCGCTCCCACAGGGATGAGGGCAGCGCCGAACCTGTGGGAGCGGGCAAGCCCGCGAAGAGGCCGGCACAGGCTGATAGGTCTCCAGGCACAAAAAACGCCCCGAGGGGCGTTTTTTCGTTAGCAGGCAGTTCAGGCGTAATGCTTGGCCGCCGGGCTGCTTTCTGCCAGGTCCAGGGCCGCGTCGTTATCGGCACTGATCTTGTGGTACAGCGCAGCATCGGTTGCCAGGGTCTTCTCGCGAGCCGGGAAGATTTCCTTGAGCTTGGCAGCCCAGGCACCCTTGGCCTGCTCGGGGAAGCAGCGCTCAATCAGTTCCAGCATGATCGATACGGTTACCGAGGCACCCGGCGATGCGCCGAGCAGTGCGGCCAGGCTGCCGTCCTGGGCCGAGACCAGCTCGGTACCGAACTGCAGCACGCCGCCTTTCTTCGGGTCTTTCTTGATGATCTGCACACGCTGACCAGCCACTTCCAGGCGCCAGTCCTCGGCCTTGGCCTGCGGATAGAAGCGACGCAGGGCTTCCAGGCGCTGCTCCATCGACTGCATCACTTCGCTGACCAGGTACTTGGTCAGGTCCATGTTGTCGCGGGCCACAGCCAGCATCGGGCCGATGTTGCCCATGCGCACCGACAGCGGCAGGTCCATCAGCGAGCCGTGCTTGAGGAACTTGGTGGTGAAGCCGGCATAGGGGCCGAACAGCAGCGAAGTCTTGCCGTCCACGACGCGGGTGTCCAGGTGCGGTACCGACATCGGCGGGGCGCCTACGGCGGCCTGGCTATACACTTTGGCCTGGTGCTGCTTGACGATTTCCGGGTTGTCGCAGCGCAGCCACTGGCCGCTGACCGGGAAGCCGCCGAAGCCTTTGCTTTCCGGAATGCCGGACAACTGCAGCAGCGGCAGAGCCGCGCCACCAGCGCCGAGGAAGACGAAGCGGGCGTCGACTTCACGGCTGCCGCCGCTGTTGACGTCCTTGATGCTCACGGTCCAGCCGCTGCCGTTACGGCGCAGGCCGACAACCTTCTTGCTGTACTTGACCTGCGCGTCCGGCGAGTCGCCCAGCAGCTTGAGCAGCTTGTTGGTCAGTGCGCCGAAGTTCACGTCGGTGCCTTTGGCCACGCGGGTAGCGGCGATGTGCTGGTCGGCCGGGCGGCCAGGCATCATCAGCGGCATCCAGTCGTTCATCACGGCCTTGTCTTCGGTGTATTCCATCTCGGCGAAGGCATGGTGCTGCTTGAGCAGCTCGAAGCGCTTCTTGAGGAAGGAAACACCCTTGTCACCCTCGACATAACTCAGGTGCGGGACAGGGTTGATGAAGGCACGCGCCGAGCCGAAGTTGCCCTTCTTGCACAGGTAGGCCCAGAACTGGCGCGAAACCTCGAACTGGGTGTTGATGTGCACGGCCTTCTTGATGTCGATGCTGCCATCGGCGGCCTGCGGCGTGTAGTTCAGCTCGCACAGGCCGGCGTGGCCGGTGCCTGCGTTGTTCCAGGGGTTGGAGCTTTCCGCGGCCCCGGAGTCCATCGCCTCGACGACCTCAAGCTTCAGGGTCGGGTCAAGCTCCTTCAGCAGTACGGCCAGGGTGGCACTCATGATGCCCGCGCCTACCAGTACCACATCAACCGATTCGTTCTGCGCCATTTAACGCGTCTCCACAATCTACAGCTACCTAATTGACAGCATAGGACCTGGGGTTGCCAGGGTCGCCATGTCCGACTTTTCGCAGTTCTTGCAACTTCCGCGGACACCGCCAATCAGTCTTCGGGTTCGGGTATTGAACGCCGTTTGCCACAGGTGCGGCAATTCGACTTATGGTCAAGGTGTCGTGCGTGCGTTATGGAACGGTTCAGACACTCATACAGGATGAGCGCATCTGCCGCCTGTTCAGGGCTGTTCGGGACACATCTGCCGCTTTTGCACATGCCAGACTGTTCATTTGCTCGCCACACTCTTGTGAAGTTGTGAAAACCGTTTTTTCACGCTCTTTTGGAGACGTGAACCTCAAAAGGGGACTGCGCGATGGCAACCCGCAGGTTCATGCAGTGTGAAGGGCCGGAAAAACAGGCACGACAGCCGATGCAAGACCTGAGTGGAAGGCTCTCTGTGGGCGAAGCGGTGAAGTTGCCGGGGTCAATCGGCGGATGCGGGGCCCGATCAGGAGACGTCCTTATAATCGGGGGGAGATTATAGCGATGTCGCGGGCAGAAATGTCGCCATTCGTGGTTTTTATTGCAGCGTTTGTCAGACAGCGAGGAGGCGCTGGTGCCAACGGCGGCTTGCGCGGGCGCAAGCCCGGGCTTCGATGGGCAGCTCGCGCCCCAGCCAGGCTAGCTGAATTTCGCTGACCTGCACCCAGTCGATGCCGCTTGGTGCCTGGCTGCATTGCTTGAAGGCCAGGCATTTGCCATCAGCGTCAAGGCGGGCATAAGCGTTGTGGCGCGGCCGTTGGAAGAGCAGAGTCCAGAGCGAGGCCATGGCGGCGAGTCCTTTGCGTTAGGGCTTGGCGCAAGGATAAGGGAGTGGCCATGAAACGATTGTGACAACCGGGGCGGGCCGATGACTGGTCTGTGCCTGGCTGGGTATACTGTGGGCCTTTGCCGCATTTTCTGGAGAAACGCGCATGTTGCAACGTCTGTTGTTCGGTTTGATCGCCGTGGCCAGCCTCAGCCTGGTCGGTTGTGCCCACAGCCCGCAACAACTCAATCCGCAACCCACGCTCAAGGCCCAGCTGGCCCCGGTCGGCCATGGCCAGCCGGTAGTGGTCCGGGTAGTGGATGGGCGGCCTTCGCAGTCCCTGGGTACCCGCGGTGGCATGTACCCCGAGACCAGCACCATCAGTGTCAGCGGTAATGACGTGGTGCCCAAGCTGCAGGCTCAGGCTGAAGCGGCTGTGCGCCTGCTCGGCTTCACCCCGACCCCGAACGCCGGCAATGCACCGCAGCTGACCGTGACCCTGGCTGAGCTGAAGTACCAGTCGCCCAAAGACAACCTTTACGTGACCGAGGCCACCATCGGCGCCACCTTCCGTGCTGATGTGACCAATGGTGGCCGCCGTTACAGCGGCCGTTATGGCGCTTCGCTGGACCAGCGTTTCGGCATGGCGCCGAATCAGGACACCAATAACCAGCTGGTGGGTGATGTGCTGAGCGATGCCCTGACCCGCCTGTTCAAGGACCCGAGCATCGGGCAGGTGCTCGGTCAGTAAGCTTCAGGTTGTACAAGAAAACCCGCTGCCTGAGTGACAGGCCGCGGGTTTTTTATTGTCCGGTCGGCGCAGGCTCACGCAGCTTCTATGTGGAAATCCAGCAAGCTGAATCCTGTGCCTGCATGCACTTCGGGCAAATCCTCATGCGCGTGCCCGCCAAGCGCACAGTAGACCAGCCACTGGCGATCCTGCACATTGATGGCAAAACCATCGATCAACGCCTGTTGTTCATCGCTCTGGGCAACGAGGTAGAGGCGGTCCTGGTTTTCGGCGTGCAACATGAAAAGGCTCCGGGCCATGAAAAGGCCGACAGGGTCGCCTGTATTGATGACGAGCGGATGACAGATGAAATTTAATGACAGTTTGTCGCCAAGGCCGGGCACCAAGGTGCGACTTGGGTAGAATGCTGGCCTTTGCCGTTGCTCACACCGAGGTTGCGTGATGTCCTTGCAAGTGCTCTGGGGGTTCCTGGCCGCCCACCCCACCAAGCTGATCAACCTGCTGGCGCTGCTGCTGACCTGCCCGGGCGGTTTGCTGCTGCACAGTGCTCGGCGGCGCGAGGCCGAAACCCGCGAGTACATGGCAGCAGACGAGGGGGTCGTGGACGCGTTCGACCTTCGGGTGCCGAAATACTTCTACATTCTTGGCTTTTCGTGCCTGGCGATGGCGCTGCTGCTGTCCTGGTTCAGCACCTGGGTCTGAGAACCATCGGGGCCGCAAGGCAGCCCCGAACCTGATCAGGCTACAGGTGCCTGCTGTCTGACCTGGTACTGGTTGCGCACCGGCGTCGCATACTGCAACACCAGGTAAGGCCGCTGCTCTTGCGGGCAGGCATCCAGACGCCGTTGCCATTCTTCCTTGGCCTTGGCCAGCTCATCCGCCGGGAACACCTTCTCAGCGCTTGGCACCTGCAGGGCTTCGTCCTTGCCCTCCCACATCGCATACGCCAGGTAATGCACCGGGAACAGTCGGTAGCCCCCCAGAATCTGCCGGTCGATCTCCGCAGCCAGCTGCTTGGTGTCTTCGTGGTATTCGGTTACTGGCGGCGCAAAGTTGATGTGCACGCGGCCCTTGTAGCCGGTAATGCCTTTGGCAATGCTGTTGTCATCTTCGCCCGGCGCCTTCTTGTAGGTGCCGGTGGTGGCGCGGATGTACAGCTCCCGGGCCTTGGCCTGGTCGCACGGGTCGTACTCGTAGCTGATCGACACCGGGGTCAGGTTCAGGCTCTGGATCACTGCACCGAACGGCTCGTCCTTGCGGCTCATGTGGAACATCTTGAGGATCGCCGAGTCGGTGCGGTCGTCACCGTCCTTGGCCCGACCTTCGGCCTGGGCGATCCAGATCGAGGTGGCATCGTTACGGATCGAGTGGTTGATGTAGGCCGATAGCAGTTGGTAAGCAGCCAGTTTTTCGCGTCGCCCGCTGATCGAACGGTGCACGATGAAGCTCTTGTTCAGGCGCATCATGTCGCTGACAAAGGGCTTTTGCAGCAGGTTGTCGCCAATGGCGATGCGCGGCGTGGGCAGGCCGGCGTGGTACACCGCATAGTTGACGAAGGCCGGGTCCATGACGATGTCACGGTGGTTGGCCAGGAACAGGTAGGCGGTGCCGGCCTTGAGCTGTTCCACACCCGAGTAGGTGACGCCGTCGGTGGCGCGATCGATGGTCTGGTCGACGTAGTACTCGACTTTGTCCTGCAAGGTCGAGACACAGGTAACGCCGGCGAATTCCTTGCGCAGGCGGCGTGCAATCAAGGGCTTGAGCAACCAGCCGAGAGCACCGGCCGCCCGCGGAAAGCGGAAGTGGGTGAGGATATCGAGGAATGCCGGGTCGCTGAGCAGGCGTGCCAGAACGGCAGGGACCTCAGCGTCGTCGTACGGTCGGATGGCATCGAATTCGCCCATCATGCTCTCTTGTTGGAAACGGCTAGGGTAATAAGGTAGGGACGGGCTCCGAAAAACGGCTCGGACGCACACAGACCCTGTAAACAGACCGGCAATTATACGCATAAGTCACTGCGGAGGCCGCGATGCTGGAAACCGACTTCTATGATTGCCCTTATTGTGGCGAACGTGTGGAAACTACCGTCGATCTATCTGCTGGCGACCAGGTTTATACCGAGGATTGCCAGGTGTGCTGCCAGCCTGTGGTGTGCATTCTGCAGGTGCACGGTGACGAATGGATGCTTGAAGTCCGCCGCGAGGACGACACCTGATGCAGCGCATCTATGAACCGGAAAGCCTGCTCGAGGCGCAAATGCTGGCGGGCATGCTTGCCAGCGAAGGGATCGAGGTACATGTGGTCGGCCGTGACCTGCTCGGTGCCGCCGGCGAGCTGCCTTTGCAGGGGCTGCTGGGGCTCATTGTCGCTGATGAGCAGGCCGAATGCGCACGGCGTCTGATCGATGCGTACAATGATGCCCAGCCATTGGTTGGCGACGAACCGGAGGATGTCCCCGGTACCTTGATCTGCTAGGTTCTGAATTCGCCCATGTGTGGACGTTACGCCCTGTTTCGCTGGCCCCAGGCCCTTGCCAGTCTGCCGGGCTTCCCCGTCGGCCAGCCGGCCCAATGGAATATATCGCCTGGGGCGTCGGTGCTGATCCAGCGTCAGCTTGACGGCCAACAGCAACTGGCCAAGGCGCGCTGGGGGTTGACCCCGGCCTGGCTCACCGACCTGTCCCGTACCCCCGCCCATGCCCGGGCCGAAACGCTGGCCGAGCAACCGATGTTTCGCGATGCATTTCGCCAGCGTCGCTGCCTGATGCCGGCCAACGGCTTTTACGAATGGCGTGGCAACGTGCGCAAACGCCCGTTCTGGTTGACCCCGGGGGAGGGCGCGTCGTTGTACTTTGCGGCGGTTTGGGAAGCCTACCCGGTGCAGGACCAGGTATGGCTGAGTTGCGCGGTGGTGACCCAGGCCGCCATGAACCAGCGCCGGCCGCTCATCCTCGACGAAGCGGGGCAGGCGGCCTGGCTTGACCCGGACACGCCGGTTGCCCGTTTGCACGAGCTGCTGGCCAGCCCGCCGGCGACGTTGCGTGAGCGAGCCTTGGCCAATTTCGTCAATGACCCGAAGCTGGATGCGCCGGAGTGTTTGACCCCGGCTTGATAGGTTGTCTGCGCCGGTCCTTTGGCGGGCAAGCCCGCTCCTACAACGGTCGTGTTCCCCTGTGCGGACGGGCTTGCCCGCGAAGGGATCGGTACAGGCGACGAAAATCTTCCCTGCGGCTATGGCAGCCACTGGCGACTCGGCCTAGGATACGGCGCATGTAAAAAGGGAGTGTTTTCATGCGTAAGTCTTTTGTCGTCAGCCTGTTGAGTGCTGGCATCCTGCTGGCCGGCTGCCAGGCGGTGAATACCACCAGCGGCGGTGCTGTTGGCGTCGAGCGCCAGCAGTACATGTTCAGCATGCTCTCGACCGACGAGGTCAATCAGATGTACGCCCAGTCGTATCAGCAGACCCTGGGTGAAGCATCGAGCAAGGGTGTGCTCGACAAGTCCAGTGCCGATGCCAGGCGTGTGCAGGCCATTGCCAACCGCCTGATTGCCCAGGCGCCCAAATTCCGCCCGGATGCCGCGCAGTGGGACTGGCAAGTCAACGTGATCAAGAGTGACGAACTGAACGCCAACTGCGGCCCGGGCGGCAAGATCATCGTTTACACCGGGCTGATCGATCAGCTCAAGCTCACCGATGCGGAAATTGCCGCAGTGGTAGGGCACGAGATTGCCCACGCCTTGCGTGAGCATAGCCGCGAGGCCATGTCCAAGGCATACGGTGTGGAAATGGCTCGCCAGGGTGCCGGTGCCATCTTCGGCCTCGGCCAGAGCAGCATGGCCATGGCCGACACGGTGGTGAACTACGCCATGACCTTGCCCAACAGCCGGGCCAACGAGAACGAGGCCGACCTCATTGGCCTGGAGCTGTCGGCCCGTGCCGGCTACGACCCGAATGCCGCGATCACCTTGTGGAACAAGATGAGCAAGGCTTCCGAAGGTGCACCGCCTGAGTTCATGAGCACTCACCCGGCGTCCGCGAGCCGCATTGCTTCGCTGCAGGCGGCGATTCCGAAGGTGATGCCGCTGTATCAGGCTGCAGCCAAACCGTAACTGCCTGAATGCAGGGGCTGCATGGCAGCCCCCGCTTTCCCTTTACCCAATCCAGCCACTGGTCTTCATTGCCGAATAGACGGCCACGATCGCCAGCACGAAGAACGCCGTTGCCGCCAGGCGGCGAATCAGCGTCAACGGCAGTTTGTCAGCCGCGAAGTTGCCCGCCAGCACCACCGGCACGTTGGCAATCAGCATGCCCAGGGTAGTGCCGATAATGACCATGATCAGGTGCGGATACTGCGCGGCCAGCATCACGGTAGCGACCTGGGTCTTGTCGCCGATTTCGGCCAGGAAGAACGCAATCAGTGTCGTCAGGAACGGCCCGAAACGGCGAGCCGGGTTCTCGTCGTCATCCATTTTGTCCGGCACCAGGGTCCACAGTGCGGTGGCGGTAAAGCTCGCGGCCAGGATCCAGTGCAGCGCCGATTCGCTGAAGAAGCTGCCGACCCAAGCCCCCACGGCACCAGCCGCGGCATGGTTGGCCAGGGTGGCGGCGATGATGCCGGCGATGATCGGCCAGGGTTTGCGGAAGCGGGCAGCGAGAATGAGTGCGAGCAGTTGCGTCTTGTCGCCGATCTCGGCCAAGGCAACGATAGCGGTGGGGACCAACAGAGATTCCAGCATCAGGATTCCTACGGGGGCGGGTCGACACGGCTATGACACGTACAGCCTCCCCGCCCCGGGTAAGGTGTGCGTGTCATAGGTCTTGTCAAACCCTCGATCCGTCTATGCGGATCTCGCCATGCAGGCTTGCATGGTGGGTCGCACGCGCCATGGTCTGTGGACCAAGTATGTTGACGCGTACCGGGCGAGCTGGGTGCTCGCGGGAGACTACTCCCCTAGGACGGTGCGGATTCTGCCTAGGCAAAACGCTTTCGGCAAGCGCTGTTTTTATCCGTGAGTTGCCTGGTAGATGCGGAAACCGTCGGCCTCGTCACGTACCTGACAGTTGCCCAATGCCCCTTCGATCAGTGGCTGGTAGCGCAGGAAGCTGTTGGCAACCAAGCGTATTTCGCCACCTTTTCGCAGATGAACGGCCGATTTTTTCAGCAAGTTTTCTGAAGCTTGATAGTTGGTATGAACGCCGGTGTGGAACGGCGGGTTGCTCAGGATAAGGCTCAGTTCGGTAGGGGCTGCGTCAATGCCATCGCCGCTGATCACTTCGCCTTCCAGGCCGTTGGCAGCCAGCGTCAGGCGGCTGGCGGCCACGGCGAAGGCATCCACGTCCAGCAAGGTCACCCGGCTTTGTGGGTATCGGCGTTTGAGCGTGGCACCCAGCACCCCGGCACCACAGCCAAAGTCCAGCATGTGGCCATCGGCCAGGCCGTCAAGATGCTTCAGTAGCAGGGCAGTACCTCGGTCGAGTCGGCCATGGCTGAATACCCCAGGCAGGCTGACCACCTGAAGCGGGCCGTCTTCCAGGGCCAGCTCGAAGCGCTCGGCCAGGCTTTCCAGCGGTTTTGCCTGTGGCGCCTGGTCGATGGTCACTTGCCACAGCTGGCAGTGCCGGGCACTGTCGAGTTTGCGTGGCTTGCCAAAGGCCTGCAACTGCTTGGCCGCGCCCTCGATGCCACCGCGCTTCTCACCGACCAGGTACAGCTCACGGCCAGCCAGGCGCGACGCCAGGGCGTTGAGCAGGTAGGCGGCCAGCTCGCGGGATTTGGGCAGGAACAGCACGGCGCTGTCGAATGCTGTTTCAGGGGCCTCGACGCCGTAATGGCTGCGGCCTGCGAAACGGCTTTCGAGCATGGCCTGATCGCCGGCATGCCAAGTCCAGGCCTGGGCCTGAGGCAACTGGCCGAGCAGGTCGTCGGCGGGGGCGCCGGCGATCAGCAGCGGCCCCTGAAACAGCTCTGCCTGGCGGAGCAACACTTCACTGCGCGGGTCCATGGACGACGTCTCCTGGAAAAAAGTGGCGCAGTGTAGCAGAGGCAGGCGCCTGGCTCAGCTGACCACGCGGCGTGGCTGCCCGGCGAAGAAGGCTTGGGCGTTCTCGCTGAGCTGGCCGACGATGCGCTGGCGGGACTCTACGGCACCCCAGGCGCTGTGCGGGGTGATGATCAGGCGCGGGATGCCGGGCTCCAGCAGCGGGTTGCCGTTGACCGGCGGCTCCACGCTCAGCACATCGGTGGCCGCGCCGCCCAAGTGACCACCGCGCAGGGCGTCTGCCAACGCCTGTTCGTCGATCAGGCCGCCGCGGGCGGTGTTGACCACCAGCGCATTGGGCTTGAGCAGCGCCAGTTCGCGGGCACCGAGCATATGCCGGGTGTACTCGTTCAGCGGGCAGTGCAGGGTCAGGGCGTCGACTTGCGGCAGCAACTCGTCCAGCGGTAGCCGGTCGGCGCGCTCCGGGCGGCCAGGGATCTGCCCGCTCAGTACGCGCATACCGAAGGCTTCGGCCAGCCTCGCCACGGCGCCGCCCAGTTCACCGTGGCCGAGCAGACCGAGGGTTTTGCCTTCCAGTTCGACGATAGGAAAGTCCAGCAGGCAGAACTGGCTGGCCTTGGCCCACTGGCCTTCGGCTACCGCCTGGTTGTAATCGCACAGCCGGGTGGCCAGGGCCAGCAGCAGGGCCAGGGTATGCTGGGCGACAGACGGCGTGCCGTAGCCCTGGCAGTTGCATACGGTGATGCCCTGGGCGCGGGCGGCGGCCAGGTCGACATTGTTGGTGCCGGTAGCGGCCACCAGGATCAGCTTCAGTTGCGGGTTGGCGGCCAGGGTCGCGGCATCGAGCATGACTTTGTTGCTGACCACTGCCACGGCGCCCTGCAAGCGTTCTGCAACCTGTTCCGGGCGGGTCGCGGCGAACAGTTCGAACGCGTCGAACTGCTGCTTCAGGGGTGAAAGGTCGAGGTCGCCAAGGTCCAGGGACTGGTGATCGAGAAACACGGCGCGACGCGGGCTGGGCATGAAGATCTCCGGTGGCAGGGAGGGATAAGGGTGTTGTGGCCATTCGCGGGCACTACAACCCTTGCGGGAGCGGCCTTGCCCGCGAAGAGGCCCTCAGCTTCGGCACAAAACTGAAGCCGACGCCGCAGTGTCTAGCTCAACCTTGCCGCCCGTCAACGCCCGCCACTCATACCTCTGCCACGCAAATCATTCCTTCGGCTGATTTAGCCGTCATATTGGCGGACTACAGTAATCCCCAGACTTGTCCGGCCCGCTTTTCAGAAAAGGGATACCCATGTTGCAGACGCGCATCATCAAGCCCGCCGAGGGCGCCTATGCCTATCCACTGCTGATCAAGCGCCTGCTGATGTCCGGCAGCCGCTATGAAAAGACCCGCGAAATCGTCTATCGCGACCAGTTGCGGCTGACGTATCCACAGCTCAACGAGCGCATTGCCCGCCTGGCCAATGTGCTGACCGAGGCCGGGGTCAAGGCCGGGGACACCGTGGCGGTGATGGACTGGGACAGCCATCGTTACCTGGAATGCATGTTCGCCATCCCGATGATCGGTGCCGTGGTGCACACCATCAACGTGCGCCTGTCGCCCGAGCAGATCCTTTACACCATGAACCACGCCGAAGACCGAGTGGTGCTGGTCAACAGCGACTTCGTCGGCCTGTACCAGGCCATTGCCGGGCAGCTGACCACTGTCGACAAGACCTTGCTGCTGACTGATGGCCCGGACAAGACTGCCGAACTGCCCGACCTGGTCGGCGAGTATGAGCAGCTGCTGGCTGCTGCCAGCCCGCACTACGACTTCCCGGACTTCGACGAGAACTCGGTAGCCACCACCTTCTACACCACTGGCACCACCGGTAACCCCAAGGGCGTGTATTTCACCCATCGGCAACTGGTACTGCACACACTGGCCGAAGCCTCGGTCACCGGCAGTATCGACAGCGTGCGCCTGCTGGGCAGCAACGACGTGTACATGCCCATCACCCCGATGTTCCACGTACATGCCTGGGGCATCCCCTACGCTGCCACCATGCTCGGCATGAAGCAGGTGTACCCGGGGCGCTACGAGCCAGACATGCTGGTCAAGCTCTGGCGCGAAGAGAAGGTCACCTTCTCCCACTGCGTACCGACCATCCTGCAGATGCTGCTCAACTGCCCGAACGCCCAGGAGCAGGACTTCGGCGGCTGGAAGATCATCATCGGCGGCAGTTCGCTCAACCGGTCGCTGTACCAGGCCGCCCTGGCACGCGGCATCCAGCTGACCGCCGCGTACGGCATGTCGGAAACCTGCCCGCTGATCTCGGCCGCACACCTGAACGATGAACTGCAGGCCGGCAGCGAGGATGAGCGCGTCACCTATCGAATCAAGGCCGGTGTGCCGGTGCCGTTGGTCGAAGCGGCCATCGTCGACGGCGAAGGCAACTTCCTGCCCGCCGATGGTGAAACCCAGGGCGAGTTGGTACTGCGTGCGCCGTGGCTGACCATGGGCTACTTCAAGGAACCGGAGAAGAGCGAGGAGCTGTGGCAGGGAGGCTGGCTGCACACCGGTGACGTCGCCACCCTCGACGGCATGGGTTACATCGACATCCGCGACCGCATCAAGGATGTGATCAAGACCGGCGGCGAGTGGGTTTCCTCGCTCGACCTGGAAGACCTGATCAGCCGCCACCCGGCCGTGCGCGAAGTGGCGGTGGTGGGGGTGGCCGACCCGCAGTGGGGTGAGCGCCCGTTTGCCCTGCTGGTGGTACGGGACGGCCACGATATCGACGCCAAGGCGCTGAAGGAACACCTCAAGCCGTTCGTCGAGCAAGGTCATATCAATAAGTGGGCGATTCCAAGCCAGATCGCCGTTGTTACTGAAATTCCCAAGACCAGTGTCGGCAAGCTCGACAAGAAACGCATCCGCCAGGACATCGTCCAGTGGCAGGCCAGCAACAGCGCATTTCTTTCCACGTTGTAACCTTTGTGCGGGTCGCGTACGTCAGGGCGCGACCCGCATGCTAGAGAGCCCGCCGCCTTGCCAAACGGCAGAAATGCGCCATCCTTGAGCACTGCCAGCCCGCAACCGGAGCAAAACGGCAGCGAGTTGGTGGCATGGAGCGCAAATCACACTTTAGAGGGATCAAGCGCCTGTGCCTGCTGGCTATAGTCGGGGCCAGGGGATTTTCAGGAATGGGGGAGGGCGACATGCGCAAGCTGTGTCGCCGCAGGTGCAAGCCTGCAAACCGGTCGCTCGGGCCGTTCTTGAAAGGACTCACTGCCATAACAAAAAAGTACATGGAGTAGCGTCGATGAAATCTGCAAACCTGTTCTGGCGCCGGGCCAAGCTGCCCTTGGCCGTCAGCCTTGCTTCCACGCTCGCAAGTCCTGCTTTCGCTGTCAGTTTCAACATTGGTGAAATCGAAGGCCAGTTCGACTCCTCGCTCTCCATCGGCGCCAGCTGGTCGACGGCCAACCCCAACAAGAACCTGATAGGGGTTAACAACGGCGGCAAGGGCCTGTCACAGACATCCGACGATGGCCACCTGAACTTCAAGAAGGGCGAAACCTTCTCCAAGATCTTCAAAGGCATTCATGACCTGGAGCTCAAGTACGGCGACACCGGTGTGTTCGTCCGTGGCAAGTACTGGTACGACTTCGAACTGAAGGACGAAAACCGCGAGTTCAAGGACATCAGCGACTCCAACCGCAAGGAAGGCGCCAAGTCGTCCGGCGCCGAGCTGCTCGACGCCTTTGTCTACCACAACTACGCCATCGGCGATCAGCCTGGCTCGGTGCGTTTTGGCAAGCAGGTGGTGAGCTGGGGCGAAAGTACCTTCATCGGCGGCGGCATCAACTCGATCAACCCCATCGACGTGTCGGCGTTCCGCCGCCCCGGGGCCGAGATCAAGGAAGGTCTGATTCCGGTCAACATGTTCTACATCTCGCAGAGCCTGACCGACAACCTGTCGGCCGAGGCCTTTTACCAGCTTGAGTGGGACCAGACGGTCGTCGACAACTGCGGCACCTTCTTCTCCCAGCCGGACATCATTGCCGACGGCTGTACCGACAACCTGCGTGTGCTCAATAGCAGCCGCACGGTGCCGGGTGCTGCGCAGCAGTTCCTCGCCACGCAGGGCGTGAACATCAACGAAGAGGGTGTGATGGTGCGCCGTGGTGCCGACCGCGATGCGCGTGACAGCGGCCAGTTCGGTGTGGCCATGCGCTATATGTTCGAGCCGTTGGACACGGAGTTCGGCGCCTACTTCATGAATTACCACAGCCGTGCACCCATCTTCAGTGCCACAGGGGCCCCGCCGTCCGTGTTCGCCGGGCTGAGCGCCCTGCCTGCACAGCTGCGCGCCTTGGCGCCTCTGATCGTGGCAGGTAATTCCGAGTACTTTGTGGAATATCCCGAGGATATCCGCCTTTATGGCTTGAGCTTCTCCACTACGTTACCCACCGGCACCGCCTGGAGCGGTGAAATCAGCTATCGCCCCAATGCGCCAGTGCAGCTCAATACCACGGATATCCTGTTCGCCGGTGTCCGTCCAATCGGCGGCGCGTTGAGCAACGCATCGTTGCTGACCGGTACGCCGGGACAGGACCTGCACGGGTATCGCCGCAAGGAGATCACTCAGTTCCAGACCACCCTGACCCACTTCTTCGACCAGGTGATGGGCGCCAGCCGGATGACTGTAGTCGGTGAAGTGGGTGTGACCCATGTCGGCGGCCTGGAGAATGCCCACGATACCCGCTATGGCCGCGACCCGGTGTTCGGCCCAGGTCCGTTGCCATCCACCGGTGGTGCCGATACCTGCCAGGCGCTCAATGGCAGCACCATCGCCGGCGCTGGTGCGGGGGCACCCACCACCAACCTGAACCGCAAATGCGAGAACGACGGCTACACCACCAGCACGTCCTGGGGTTATCGCGCCCGGGTCATCTGGGACTACAACGACGTTTTCGCGGGTATCAACCTGAAGCCGAGCGTGGCCTGGTCGCATGATGTCTCCGGCTACTCGCCCGGCCCTGGCGGCAACTTCGAGGAAGGCCGCAAGGCAGTCAGCCTGGGCCTGGATGCCGAGTATCAGCAAACCTACACGGCGAGCCTCTCGTACACCAATTTCTTCGACGGCAAGTACAGCACCGTGGATGACCGCGACTTCGTCGCCCTCAGCTTCGGCGTGAACTTCTAAGCATACAGATCCAGGACGACACGACATGAACAAGACCAGAAGTCTGCTGCAAGCCGGTGTACTGGGCCTGTCCCTGCTGGCGACCAGCGTCATGGCTGCGGTATCCGCCGACGAGGCGGCCAAGCTGGGCAGCACCCTGACCCCGATGGGCGCCGAGAAGGCCGGCAACGCCGACGGCTCCATCGGCCCATGGGAGCCGCTGTCGAAGACCGCAGGCAGCGTCGACGGCAAGGGCTTCCTGTCCGATCCGTACGGCAGTGAAAAGCCGCTGTTTACCATCACGGCGCAAAATGCCGACCAGTACAAGGACAAGCTCTCGCCGGGCCAGATGGCCATGCTCAAACGCTACCCGAGCACCTACAAGATCCCGGTGTTCAAGACCCATCGCGGCGCAACCGTTCCGGCCGATGTGTTCGCGGCCATCAAGGAAAACGCTACCAAAACCACCCTGGTGGAGGGCGGTAACGGCCTGAGCAACTTCCGCACGGCGGTGCCGTTTCCGATCCCGAAAAGCGGCCTGGAGGTGATCTGGAACCACATCACCCGCTACCGCGGCGGCAGTGTCAGCCGCCTGGTGACCCAGGCCACGCCGCAGCAGAACGGCTCGTTCAACCCCGTGTACTTCTCCGACCAGTTCGTCTTCCGCGACAAGATGAAGGACTACGACCCGAACAACCCGGGCAACATCCTGTTCTACTTCAAGCAGGAAGTCACTGCGCCTGCGCGCCTGGCCGGGACTGTGCTGTTGGTGCACGAAACCCTCGACCAGGTGAAGGAGCCGCGCAAGGCGTGGATCTACAACGCCGGCCAACGCCGTGTGCGCATGGCACCCCAAGTGTCGTATGACGGCCCGGGTACCGCCGCCGACGGCCTGCGTACATCGGACAACCTGGACATGTTCAACGGTGCACCCGATCGTTATGACTGGAAGCTGGAAGGCAAGAAGGAACTGTACATCGCATCGAACGCCTTCAAACTGGATGATCCGAAGCTCAAGTATGCCGACATCATCAAGGCCGGACACATCAACCAGGACCTGGCCCGTTACGAGCTGCGCCGCGTCTGGCACGTAGTTGCAACCCTCAAGCCGGGCCAGCGGCACATCTACGCCAAGCGTGATTTCTACATCGATGAGGACACCTGGCAGGCAGCAGTGATCGACCAGTACGACGGCCGTGGCCAACTGTGGCGCGTGTCCGAGGCCCACGCTCAGCCTTATTACAACGTGGAAGTGCCTTGGTACACCCTGGAAGCCATCTACGACCTGCAGTCCGGTCGTTACCTGGCCCTGGGCATGAAGAACGAAGAGAAACGCGCCTACGATTTTGGCTTCAGTGCCAGCAAGGCCGACTTCCAGCCAGCGGCGCTGCGTCAGTCGGGTATTCGCTAAGCTGAAATCACGGAAATCCGTGTGATCCCCAGAACGCCCCGGCTCGCCGGGGCGTTTCTATTTCCTGAGCTGGCCTCTTCGCGGGTTCACCCGCGAAGAGGCAGGGCAAGGCAATAAACCTCCTGAATACCTCTCCAAACCCCCGCTCCAGCCCCTGTCCATCAGCCATGTTGCTTTTTGTCGCAGTCTTTTCCATGGCAATTGCGCCCATCATCTTCAAATGCGCCGCATTACCCGCTAGTCTCGCAAGCATCCATACCGCCGTTGTCTTCCAACCAGAACGAGCCGGCCATGACAGATTTGTCCCGTACGCATGGATTCGCGAGTCAGGCCCTTGGCCTGCGGGACGGGCGTTTCTTCCGGCCGCCGCTGCCGGATGGCCATGTGCCGCGCCTGCGTTTGTGCCAGCGGCTGGAAGCCGGCTTGGGCGGGCGGCTGTTGCTGGTCAATGCCCCGGCGGGTTTCGGCAAAAGCTCCCTGGCCATCGAGTTTTGCGAAGCATTGCCCGAGCACTGGCGCAGCCTGTGGCTGGGCCTGAGCCAGCGGGATGCCGACCCTGGCCGCTTCCTTGAGCGCTTGCTTGAAGGCCTGCAGCAGTACTGCCCGGCCCTGGGCGGCCAGGCCATGGGTCTGCTGAAAATGCGCCAGCGCCACCAGCCGTTTGCCTTTGAAGAATGGCTAGATGGCCTGCTCGATGAGCTGGCGGTCTACCTGCAGGCCGATACGCCGCTGCTGCTGGTACTGGACGACTATCACCTGGCCCAGGGGCCGGTGCTCGACCGCTGCTTGCAGTTCTTCCTCAATCACCTGCCCCCCGGCCTGGTACTGCTGGTGACCAGCCGCCAGCGGCCAGACTGGCACCTGGCGCGCCTGCGCCTGTCCCGGCAGTTGGTCGAGCTTAACGAACAGGACCTGCGCCTCACCGCAGATGAGTCGCTGGCAGTGATCGGCCGCCAGCCTACCGGCCTGCGCGGCCAGGCGCTGGACAACCTGATCCAGCGCAGCGACGGCTGGGTGGCCGGGTTGCGTTTCTGGCAGCTGGCGGCCAGCGACAGCGCTGACGAGCAAGCCTTGCCCCAGGCGCTGCATGGTGGCGAGGGCCTGATCCGCGACTACTTGCTTGAAGAGGTCATCGACAGGCTACCTGCAGACGTGCAGGCCTTCTTGGACGAAACCGCCTGCCAGGAGCGTTTCTGCGCTCCACTTTGCGATGCGCTGCGTGGCCGCCATGACAGTGCCGCCGTCCTGAGCTTCCTGCAGGCGCATCAGGTGTTCCTGGTGCCGCTGGACGAGCATGGGCACTGGTTCCGCTACCACCATTTGTTCTCCGACCTGCTGCGCAGCCGCCAGGCCAGCGAATCACTGGTGGCTCTGCATTTGCGAGCCTGCCGCTGGTTTGAAGCCCAGGGCCTGCTGGATGAGGCGGTGGAGCAGGCTTTGCGTGCCGGCCACCTCGATGTTGCCGCCGACCTGGTGCAGAGCCTGTCCGAGGAGCAACTGCTGGCCGAGCAGAACGTCGGCATGTTGCTGCGCTGGAAGATGGACCTGCCCGACAGCCTGTTGATCAGCACGCCGCGGCTGATCGTGCTGTACAGCTGGGCGTTGGGCCTGGCTTGCCAGCTGGATGCTGCCGAGGAACTGGCCGGCTACCTCAGTCGCTTTTTGCCCGCGCCTTCGGCGACTGCGCAGAAGTCGATGCTGGCCCAATGGCTGGCACTCAGTGGGGTCATTGCCCGTGGCCGTGGCGATCGCGAGCGCACCTTGGCCTATTGCGGCGAAGCGCTACAAAGCCTGCCGAGCAAGCGCTATGGCCAACGCCTGGTGTGCTTGTCGACGCTGTCCAACCTGGCCATTGCCGATGGTGACTTCTGGCGTGCCCGAGGCTGGAACCGTGAAGCCCTGGAACTGGCCCAGCGTGTCGGCAACCCCTTGTTCGAGGCGCTGGCTCATTACGACCGGGCGCGGGTGCTGCATGCCCGTGGCGAGGTGCTGCGCGCGTTGGACGAAGTGCGCCAAGGGCTGCAACGTCTGCAAGGGCTTTCGGCGCAGCGGCTGTATGCCGTGCGTGCGCGCCTGACGCTTTACGAGGGTTACCTGCTGGTCTCGCGCCTGCAGCCGGCTCAGGGCCGGGCGCGTTTGCGCGCGGGGTTGGGGGAGGCGCGAGCGTGCCGGGACATCAGTGTGCTCATCGGCCATTGCGTGATTGCCACGCTCGACGGCCGGGAAGGTCACTTTGCCGAGGCCTTTGCCGAACTGGCCGAGGCCGAGCGTTTGATGCATATATGGGATGTGCCCCCGGTCTACTATCTGGCCATGATTACCCTGGTCAAATGCGAACTGTGGCTGGCCCAGGGGCGTACCGACCTGGCGGAGTCCTGGCTGCAGCGCCTGGGCCAGACCTATGGTGGCGAGCAGCCGGCGGTGCCACCGGAATTCCATCCGCTGCTGCCTTTGCACATTGCGTTGCAGCAGGCATTGCTCGATCGTATCCAGTTGCGTAGCGACGATGCCGTGCAACGCCTGGCTTGCCTGGTAGAGCGCGGCCAGGCCAGTGGCGGCATGATGCTCGCCGTAAGCGCCCTGTGCCAATGGCTTTCCCTGCTATTGGACGAAGGCAAGGAAGGGCAGGCCGCGCAGTTGCTGCCCAGTTTGCTGGAGGCGGCTCATGGCGGCGTGATGCAGCCGATGCAGCCACTACTGGAAAAACACCCGCAATGGCTTCATGAACAACTGCAGGCAGGTGCCGTTTGCCCGGTGCAGGCTGAACTGCTCAAGCATCTGCCGCCAGTGCCAATCGCCAGTACGGGCAACGGCGAAGCGCTGAGTGGTCGTGAGTTGGCCGTGCTCGAACTGATTGCCCAGGGCTGTTCCAATCAGCAGATCAGCGAGCGGCTGTTCATTTCCCTGCACACGGTGAAGACCCACGCCAGTCACATCAACAGCAAGTTGGGTGTGGAGCGGCGCACCCAGGCGGTGGCCAAGGCCAAATCCCTGGGGTTGCTGGCGTGATACTGGCTCTGTAGGTCATGGTTCATTAAAGCGATGGCCTGGCGCCATGGTTCGTGGCCGGCAATGCTCTATCCTCATCTTTCCCGACCAGCTGCCGATACAGCTATCGGTGGCATCGCCTCGCGCGATTTTTCAATCATTCCAAGGCAGGTCGTGTTGATGCTGCAGTACGGGCAAAAGAGCTTTCTGATCGTCGACGACTTTACCGACTTTCGTACGTCGACCCGTTCCATGCTGCGCGAGTTGGGCGTGCGCGATGTGGACACCGCTGACAGCGGCGAGCAGGCGCTGCGCATGTGCGCGCAGAAGCGCTATGACTTCATCCTGCAGGACTTCCATCTGGGCGATGGCAAGAAGAACGGGCAACAGGTGCTTGAAGACCTGATCATCGACAAGCACATCAGCCATGAATGCGTGTTCATCATGGTCACCGCCGAGAGCAGCCAGGCGATTGTCCTCAGCGCCATCGAGCACGAGCCCGATGCCTACCTGACCAAACCGTTCAACCGGGTTGGCCTGGCCCAGCGCGTCGAGAAACTGTTCCAGCGCAAGACGTTGCTAAAGCCGATCCTGCAAGCGCTGGACCGCAACCGCCCGGCCGAAGTACTGGCGGCCTGCGCCGAGCTGTGCAAGAGGGATCCGCGCCTGGCTCCATTGTGCTTGCGCTACCGGGCCGATGCCCTGCGCAACCTCAACCGCTTCGAGGAACTGGAAAAGTTCCTCAAGGCCATCCTGGCCAGCCGCCCGCAGCCGTGGGTTTACGCCGCGTTGGGCGCACTGATGCACAAGCGTGGTCAAAATGCCCAGGCCCAGGGTGTATACGAGCAGGCGCTCAAGGCGTTCCCGATCATGCCAGGCCTGTACGATGGCATGGCCGAGGTGCTGGTGGCTCAGGGCGATACCCGGCGCGCGCAGAACTTGCTTGAAGAAGCCGTGCGCCTGTCGCCATTGTCGGTGCGTCGGCAGTCGACACTGGGCAAGCTGGCGCTGGAGAACGAAGACTTCGAGAGCGCATCGAAGGCGTTTCGCCATGCGGTGAACCAAGGGCAAAGTTCGCGTTACAAGGATGCCGAAAACAACCTTGGCCTGGTCCAGGCGTTGATGAGCAAGAATGCAGGCTTCGGCCTGGACGCCCGTACCCGGGTCGAGATCAACACCACGCTCAGCGAGGTAGCCAAGGAAAACCCCGAGGACCAAGGCCTGCAGGTGCGTGCGCGGATGATGAAGGCTGCCAGCCTGCAGCAGGCCGGTGACCCGGAAACGGCCGGCAAGCTGACAGAACAGGCGATTCAGCGCCTGGACAAGATGAACCAGTTCTTCTCGGTCGATTCAGCCCTGACCGTCGCTGCGCAATTGCAGGCAATGGGGCAGGAAGCCGCTGCCATCGGAGTGCTGAGGAGTTGTGTGGAAAGTTATGGCGATGACCCCAAGGTCATGGAGAAAGTGGGCAAGCTGACGGATGACCCCAGCGTGCTCAACGCCATTACCGAAGCCGTCACCCTCAATCGTCAGGGGGTACGCAGTTACCAGGGAGGGCAGCTTGGAGAGGCGTTGCAGATGTTCCGAAAGGCATTGGGTTTACAGCCGAAGAACATCAGCATCGCCCTCAACACCGCCCAGGCGCTGCTGCGCATCGGCGGTGACAACCCTCAGCCTGCGATCATGCAGGAGTGCCGCGACGCCCTCACCAGCGTGGCCGGTATCCCTGCCAGCGACAATCGCTATGACCGTTACCGCAAACTGCATATCCGAGTGTTCGGCGCATGAATCAAGACAATCAGGGGCTGGATTTTTCCACGGTGATCGCCTCCACCGTGCACGACCTCAAAAGTTCATTGTCGGCGCTGATCCAGTCCCACAGCCAGTGGGTGGAACGCTTGCCCGAGGAGCTGCGTGGCGGTGCCGAACAAGGGATCATGGAGCATGAATTTCGTCACCTCAACGGCATGCTGGTGCAGTTGCTGGGCTTATACAAACTGGGTGTGAACCAGTTGCCGGTATGCCCGGACTACCATGAGCTGGATGATTTCATCGAAGCCCAGCTGGCGGCGCACGAGGAAGTACTCAAGCACAACGACATTCTCGCCACCTGGCGCATCGACACCGATAACCCGCTGGGTTTCTTCGACCGCGAACTGGTGGCCTCGGTGATCTCCAACGTTATCACCAACGCCACCCGCTTTGCCGGGCACGCCTTGCTGATCACCATCGAAGAGGCCGATAACCAGTTGGCCATTTGCGTCAATGATGACGGCCCGGGTTATCCAAAGCACATGCTCGAGCGCCAGGAGGAGTACATCCAGGGCATTGACTCGACCAGCGGCAGCACTGGCCTTGGGCTGTATTTTGCGGCGCGGATTGCAGCGTTGCATGAAAGCGGTGGTGCGCGTGGGCGGATCGAGATATCCAACGGCGGGGCGCTTGGGGGCGGGTTGTTCAGGTTATTCCTGCCTTGAGGTATTGGGTGCCTGGGCGATCGAGCGCCGCCCGCGCGGCGCATCGCGAGCAAGCTCGCTCCTACATTTGTTTCGGGCCAGTATTGCCTGCACCCACGCGCGCGACCGCCTTGTTTGTTCCACGCAATATCCAGGTGGGCACCAAGGTGGCGCGCACCTCCGCCTCAGGAATAACTGGCCCGCAACAAATGTAGGAGCGAGCTTGCTCGCGATGCGCCGCGCGGGCGGCGCTCGATCTCACAGGCGCCACTTCGCTCAAGACATGAACCTCGTGCACCCAACCCATTTTCCTGTCAGGCTCCCAGCAGAACCCAGCTTCACCTGCGAGAACACCATGACCCAAGCCCCGCCTGCTCTCATCCGCGAAACCTTCCCCGTCGGCCCCTTGCAGTGCAACTGCACGCTGATCGGCGACCCCCTGACCAAGAAAGCCATTGTCGTCGACCCGGGTGGTGACGTGGACAAGATCCTTGCCCGCCTGCAGGCCCACGGCCTGACGCTGGTGAGCATCATCCACACCCATGCGCACTTCGACCACTTCCTCGCGTCAGGCAAGCTCAAGGAGCTGACGGGTGCCACGCTGCACCTGCACAAGGACGACCAAGTGCTGTGGGACAACCTCGAGATGCAGTGCCAGATGTTCGGTGTACCTTACACCCCGGTACCGGCACCGGACCGCTGGCTGGGCGATGACGAAGAACTCGCCTGCGGCTGCGGGGTGGCGCTGCATACGCCTGGCCATACCCCGGGCTCGATGAGCTTCTGGTTTGCCGATGCCAAATTGTTGATTGCCGGTGACACCCTGTTCCGTCGGGGTATTGGCCGCACTGATTTGTGGGGTGGCGACCAGCGGGCAATCGTGCGCTCCATCAAGGAGCGGCTGTACCGGCTGGACGAAGAGGCCATCGTGGTGACCGGCCACGGGCCCGACACCCGTTTGGGCGACGAGATGCGCGAAAACCCGTTCGTGCGTGCCTGATGGCACATGAAGGCACTTTCATGGAATTTTTCGTTGCCGATGCAATCCAAGGCTGGCATAGATCCCTTCGAGATCTGCCGCATTTATGAATTTCAGTAGGAGCTTGTCCATGTTCACCATGCGTCGTCTGATTATCGTCGCAACTGCCGCAGCACTGATGACCGGCTGCGCCGGCCAGAATCCTTACGACAACCAGGGTCAGGCGCAGGGCTCCACAGGGATGAGCAAAACCGCCAAGTACGGCGGCCTGGGGGCGCTGGCCGGTGCCATCGCCGGTGCTGCGATCGACCACAACAACCGTGGCAAGGGTGCACTGATTGGTGCTGCCGCAGTGGGTGCCGCTGCAGCCGGTTATGGCTACTACGCCGACAAGCAGGAAGCCGAGCTGCGCGCGCAAATGGCCAACACGGGGGTGGAAGTACAGCGTCAGGGTGACCAGATCAAGCTGATCATGCCGGGCAACATCACCTTCGCCACCGACTCGGCCAACATCGCCCCAAGCTTCTACTCGCCGCTGAACAACCTGGCTGGCTCGTTCAAGCAGTTCAACCAGAACACCATCGAAGTGGTCGGCTTCACCGACAGCACTGGCAGCCGCCAGCACAACATGGACCTGTCCCAGCGCCGCGCGCAGGCGGTCAGCACCTACCTGACTTCGCAGGGTGTGGATGCCTCGCGTATCTCTGTACGTGGCATGGGCCCGGACCAGCCGATCGCCAGCAACGCTGACGCCAATGGTCGTGCGCAGAACCGCCGTGTGGAAGTGAACCTGAAGCCGATTCCGGGTCAGCAGTATGAGCAGCAAGGTCAGGTTCAGCAGTATCCCTGATTGACCTTCAGGGCCGCCTTGCGGCCTTGTGGGAGCGGGCAGTCCCGCTCCCACAAGGCTTGCAAAGAAGCGGCTGCTTTTAGCGCGCCACGCTGGCCTGAATCGCCGTCAGGGCAATGGTGTGCACGATATCGTCAACCTGCGCCCCACGCGGCAAGTCGTTCACCGGCTTGCGCAATCCCTGCAGCATCGGCCCCAGGCTGACCCCGTCGGCACTGCGCTGCACCGCCTTGTGCGTGGTATTGCCGGTATTCAGGTCGGGGAACACGAATACCGTGGCGCGCCCGGCCACCGGGCTAGCCGGCGCCAGCTCTCGGGCAATCGCCGGGTTTGCCGCCGCGTCATACTGTAACGGCCCGTCGATCAGCAGCCCCTGCGCCGCGTCCTGTGCCAGGCGTGTTGCTTCGCGTACTTTCTCGACTTCTTCATCGCTGGCCGAATCGCTTGAATAACTGATCATCGCCACCCGTGGCGCGATGCCGAAGGCCTGCGCCGATTCGGCACTCTGCTGGGCAATCTCTGCCAGCTCGGCAGCGCTTGGGTGCGGGTTCATCACGCAGTCGCCGTACACCAGCACCTGCTCAGGGAACAGCATGAAGAACACCGACGAGACCAGGCTCGAGCCGGGTGCGGTCTTGATCAGTTGCAGGGCCGGGCGGATGGTGTTGGCCGTGGAGTGCACCAGGCCCGAGACCAGGCCGTCCACTTCGTCCAGGGCCAGCATCATGGTGCCGATCACCACCGGGTCTTCCAGCTGCTGCTCGGCCATCGGTGCGTTGAGGTTCTTGCTTTTGCGCAGCTCGACCATGGGCTCCACATAGCGCCCGCGAATCAGTTCGGGGTCGAGAATCTCCAGCCCCGGCGGCAACGTGATGCCCTGGGCGAGGGCCACTGCGTCGACATCTTCGGGTTTGGCCAACAGCACACAGCGGGCAATGCCGCGGGCCTGGCAGATGGCTGCGGCCTGCACCAGCAGTGGCTCGGCGCCTTCTGGCAGGACGATGCGCTTGTTGGCCTGCTGCGCACGCTGGATCAGCTGGTAGCGGAACACTGCCGGTGAGAGGCGCAGTTCGCGCGGCGTACCGCAGCGTTGGTGCAGCCAGGCCGCGTCGAGATGGCTGGCGACGAAGTCGGTGATGAACTCGGCACGCTCCCGGTCGTCCACCGGGATTTCGCGGTTCAGCGAGTTGAGCTGGTTGGCGGTGTCGTACGAGCCGGTGCTGACCGACAGGATCGGCAGGCCGGCCTGCAGTGCACCGCGGCACAGGCCAAGGATACGCTCGTCAGGCTTGCTGTCGCTGGTCAGCAGCAAGCCGGCCAGTGGCACGCCATTGATCGCTGCCAGGCTGACAGCGAGGATGATGTCGTCGCGGTCGCCCGGGGTTACCACCAGGGTACCCGAGGTCAGTAGCGGGACCGTGTTGGCCACCGTGCGCGCACAGATGATGATCTTGCTCATGCGCCGCTGCTCGTAGTCGCCGGCATTGAGCACCTGTGCGCCGAGCAGCTCGGCCACATCGCGGGTCCGTGGTGCGTTCAGCTCGGGTTGGTAGGGTATGCAGCCAAGTAGACGGAAGTCATTACCGCGCAGCAATGGCGAGTGCTCGCGCAGGCGGGTGGCAAAGTCCGCCATGCTCTCGTCGGTGCGCACCTTGTTGAGGATCACCCCGAGCACTTTCGGGTCGCGTGGGCCGCCAAACAGTTGGGCCTGCAGTTCGACCCGCCCAGACAGCTCGCTGAGCACTTCGTTTTCCGGGGCCGATACCAGGATTACCTCGGCATCCAGGCTCTTGGCCAGGTGCAGGTTGACCCGCGCTGCGTAGCTGGCGTGGCGCGTGGGCACCATTCCCTCGACCACGACAACGTCGTTGCCGACGCAGGCTTGCTGGTAGAGGCGGATGATTTCTTCAAGCAACTCGTCCAGCTGGCCATCGCCGAGCATGCGCTCGACGTGGGCCAGGCTCAGTGGGACCGGTGGCTTGATGCCATGGGTGCGGGCGACCAGTTCGGTGGAGCGCTCGGGGCCGGTGTCACCCGGGTGGGGCTGGGCGATAGGCTTGAAGAAGCCGACCTTCAGGCCGGCACGCTCCAGGGTGCGCACCAGGCCCAGGCTGATCGAAGTCAGGCCGACACCGAAGTCGGTCGGCGCAATGAAAAATGTCTGCATGCGTGCTTCTCGAAATAAGCGGTGCAAGAAATTAACGGTCAAGGGTAGCGCTATCGGCCCCTTGTGCGCACCAGCCGCAAGCGAAAGGCTGGCCGATGTGTTGCGCACGTTGTGCCGGGTCGAGCACCCACGGGCGTGCCTGCCACGGCGGCTGGTGGCGCAGGTGCTGGGTATGGCCGCACGAAAGTTCCGCCACCCAGTGGCCTTCTTCGTCCTGATGAAAGCCGTTGATCCGACTGATGGGCCGTTGCTCGTCCGCAGTTCGTTCGCAATCGGACGATGGCTTGGTTACACTTGTGCGCTCTACATTCTTTTGCAAAAGGTCTTGCCCCATGCTGATCGCCGCCAACAAGGCTGTCTCCATCGACTATACCCTGACCAACGACGCCGGGGAGACCATCGACAGCTCCGCCGGTGGCGCGCCGCTGGTTTACCTGCACGGTGCCGGCAACATCATCCCGGGCCTGGAAAAAGCCCTGGAAGGCAAGCAGGCTGGTGACGAGTTGAACGTTTCCATCGAACCTGAAGAGGCCTATGGCGAGTACCTGGCCGAACTGGTCAGCACCCTGAACCGTAGCCTGTTCGAAGGTGTCGACGAGCTGGAAGTGGGCATGCAGTTCCACGCTTCGGCACCGGACGGCCAGATGCAGATCGTCACCATCCGCGACATCGACGGCGACGACGTTACCGTTGATGGCAACCACCCGCTGGCCGGTCAGCGCCTGACCTTCCAGGTCAAGGTTGTCAACGTGCGTGACGCCAGCGACGAAGAAATCGCTCACCGTCACATCCACGGTGAAGGTGGCCATCACCACTGATTTTCTGCGCTAAGCTCAGAAAGTCGCCAGGCGCTCGGGCAAGCCGATTTGCCTTCCTACGGGAGGTGAACGGTTTGGACGAGCGCCTTTTTAGTGGGCGAAATTCGCCTGCACGGCAACCGGGAACCTGAGAGGGGATTTCATCATGAGTGCATTTCACGACCTGAAACTGGAAGCGCTGAACGGCGGAGAGCTGCCCCTCGCACCCTTCAAGGGCCAAGTGGTGCTGGTGGTCAACGTTGCCTCCAAATGTGGCCTGACGCCGCAATACAAGGCCCTGGAAAACCTCTACCAGATCTACAAGGACAAGGGTTTCAATGTGCTTGGCCTGCCGTGCAACCAGTTTGCGGGGCAGGAGCCGGGTAGCGAAAAGGAAATCCAGGACTTCTGCAGCCTCAACTACGGGGTCAGCTTCCCGCTGGGGGGCAAGCTGGAGGTCAACGGGCCGCAGCGCCATTCGCTGTACCGCCTGCTGGCAGGCGAGGGGGCCGAGTTCCCCGGTGACATTACCTGGAATTTCGAGAAGTTTCTGGTAGGCAAAGATGGCCGGGTGCTGGCGCGTTTTTCACCCCGCACGGCGCCGGATGACCCGGCAGTGGTGCAGGCCATTGAAAAAGCACTGGTCTGAATAGTACCGGGCGCGATCATTGTGGCGCCTGCGAAGCCGAGCGCCGCCTGCGCGGCGCTCACTCTCACAGGCGCTGCACATACTGCGTCGAACGACCAGCCGCAGCACTGACATTTCGACAGGCGCTATCCAGATACTCCTCGAACTGCTCGACAATCGCCGGCCAGCCCTGGCGGCTGGCGTGTTGTCGCGCATTCAGGCGTACCCTGCGCAACGTCTCTACTTCTTCCAGCAACCAGCAAGCCGCGTCGACAAACGCAGCCTGGTCCCCTGGCATGGCCAGCGCGCCGCTGTGGCCATGGCGAATATGCTGCGCTGCGGCTGCCTCGTCATAAGCAACCACCGCCAACCCTGAGGCCATGGCTTCGAGCACCACATTGCCAAAGGTCTCGGTCAGGCTCGGGAACAGGAACAGGTCGCCGCTGGCGTAGTGCTCGGCCAGTCGTTCACCGCGCTGGGCGCCGCAAAACACGGCGTCCGGTATCTGTTGTTCAAGGCTGGCGCGCTGAGGCCCGTCGCCGACCATGATCAGGCGCAGACGCTTCTGTGGATACGTCTTGCGTAATGCCTCAAAGCAAGGCCGTAGCAAGCCAAGGTTCTTTTCCGCCGCCAGCCGCCCGACGTGCAAGACGGCGATATCCTCCGGGCCTAGCCCCCAGCTTTCGCGCAAGGCCTGGCTACGTCGGGCCGGATTGAACAGGCAGGCATCGACCCCTCGTGCCAGCAGTTCCAGGCGCTCGAAACCGCGACGCTCAAGCTCCAGGCGCTGGCTGGCGCTCGGCACCAAGGTGATTGCCGTGCGCCGATGGAACCAGCGCAAGTAGTGGGTGAGCAGGCGCGCCAGCAGGCCAAGGCCGTACTGGCCGGAATACTGCGGGAAGTTGGTGTGGAAACCACTGACCACCGCCACCCCCAGGCGACGGGCCGCACGAAGGGCGCTGAGCCCCAGCGGCCCCTCGGTGGCGATGTACAGTACATCCGGGCGCTGTCGGCGCCAGCGGCGCAACAGCTTGTGCATCGACACCTCGCCCCACTGCAAACCCGGGTAGCCAGGCAGCGCCCAACCACGGCACAGCATCAGGTGCGGGTCGTTGTGCGCGTGACCTTCGTCGGCCTGGCGCGGGCGCACCACCTCGACCTCATGGCCGCGCAGGCGCAACCCTTCACTGAGGCGGCCAAGGGTGTTGGCCACGCCGTTGATCTCGGGTGGGAAGGTTTCGCTGACCAGGGTGATGCGTAGCGCGGGTGTATTCATGACAAAAAGTTTCCGCCTGCCGGGTTGCGCTAATGTGACTGCCTTATGACGTAAATATGACGCCTGATCGCCGGCATTTTTGCCTCTATGAATATTTCCTCGCACAGCACTCAAGAAGGTGTCGCCGGCAGCCGATGAAGATGCATTCGACTACGTGATGCGCTCCAGGAGAGCGGTGATGTTCAACAACAAGCTCAAGCAAGAAATCCGGCAACTGCGCGAAGACCTGATGTCCATCGAACAGGTCAAGAGTAGTCTCGACAGCGAGATGCTGGTGCTGCAGCTCGACCCTCAGGGACGGATCGAGATGGTCAACGGCAACTTCGAGAGCGAGATGCTCTACCGTGCCGAACAATTGCTTGGACGCAATATCGAGGACATCGTCCCCGCCCACGTAAAGTCACTGGACTTCTACCAGCGCATGAAAAGCGCGATCAGCCGTGGCGAACACCTGAACGGTGCGTTCCGTCTTCTGCGCGGCAATGGTCAGGAAGCCTGGCTGCGCTCGATCCTGCAGCCGGTGAAGAACAGCGAGGGGCGCATCAAGTACTTCACCCTGCATTCCAGCGACCTCACCCGAACCATCGAGACCTCACGCGAGCACGAAAGCCTGATCAAGGCGCTGATGCGCTCTACTGCGGTGATCGAGTTCGACCTCGACGGCATCATTCTCACTGCCAACGAACGTTTCCTGGCCACCGTCGGTTATCGCCTGGAGCAGATTCGCGGTAAGCACCACCGCATGTTCTGCGAACCGCAGGAGGTCAACTCGGCCGGCTACCAAGCGTTCTGGGACAGGCTACGCCGTGGCGAATATGTTGCCGAGCGCTTCAAGCGCATCGATGCCCATGGTCGGGTGATCTGGCTGGAGGCCTCGTACAACCCGATCTTCGATGCCCACGATGTGCTGTACAAGGTGGTCAAGTTCGCCACCGTGATCACCGATCAGGTCAACCAGGAGCAGGCAGTGGCCGAGGCGGCGGATGTCGCCTACAACACCTCGCTGGGTACCGATGTCAGTGCTCGCAAGGCCACCGAAGTGGTCACCCAGACTGTCACTGTGATGCGTGGCCTGGAGGCTTCGATGCAAGAGGCGGCCGACGGCATCCAGGCGCTGGATACCCAGTCGCGGGTGATCGGTTCGATCATCAAGACCATCAGCGACATTGCCGGGCAGACCAACCTGCTGGCCCTCAACGCGGCCATCGAAGCTGCCCGCGCGGGCGAGCAAGGGCGGGGCTTTGCCGTCGTTGCCGACGAAGTGCGCCAGCTGGCCTCTCGCACCAGCACCGCGACCGAAGAAATCGCCCGGGTGGTACAGCAGAACGAACAACTGGCGCAGGCGGCAGTGTCGATCATCGATACCAGCAAGCGCCAGGCCGAACAGGGGCTGGCGCTGGCGGATGAGACGGGCAGCGTGATTGTCGAGATCCAGGACGGGGCGAAGCGGGTAGTGGACGTAGTGGGGCAGTTTTCCAGCCGGCTGAGTCTTTGATATGGCTTGGGGTTTGTAATGGCCATGGGATCGAGCTTCGCCTGCGCGGCGCTCGATCTCAAGAACGATAAAAATTTCAGCCTTACTCACGCTAGCAACTGAACAGCTGAACTTCGCCGAGCATGCCGGAAACGAAGGCGCACTTTCCTACAACTGACTCAGAAACCTCCGATCCGAATCCATGATGGGATTTCCCCCTGCACACGTTGTCAGGGAGACACCTCATGTACCTGGATTACCTCGTGCCCTCATGGCACGAGATCGAGTCACGTGTCATCGCCATGGTGGGCTACCCAAGCGGTGGCCAGTTCCGCACCGGCCTCAATGAAGAGGTCGCCTCGCTGGGCCTCAACCTGCGCCGGGTCGACGCTGTCCGCACAGCCTTCCACCAGGCTGAATGGCAGGCGGCGCACATGCTACGCCAGCGCTTCGCTGACCTCGACATCAACAGCATTAAAGAAAGCGGCCGAAAGGGTACCGCTGGAGTTCAGAGGCTCAATCCGCATGAATGTCAAATTACATAAGTGCTAAGGTGAGAAGGTTGAAATGGATAAAGTATTTGCCAATTTGATTGAGAATTTCGGTCCGCCGATTGACCGCCGGGAAGTACCTGGCTCCACAATCGAAAAATACAGAGACAAGCTTCCTCCCAAGCTTTTGGAATATTGGTCCGAGCATGGGTGGGGGGGCTACGGTGAGGGCATATTCTGGCTAGTCAATCCGCAAGAATATGACGCCGTAGTTTCCTGTTGGATTGCAGGCACGGCACTTGCTTCGTACGACAACTATCATTTGGTTGCGAGAAGTGCCTTCGGAGACTTGTACCTTTGGGGAGAGAAAACTGGCTTTTCATTGGAGATAACAAGCGTGGGCTCTCAGTACATATTTTATCGAACTGAGTTCACAAAGGAACAACTAAATACTGAGCTTCAAGGCTTTATTTTGTCAAGAGAAGTGGAGTCAATGGATTTCAATGGTCTCTTCAATCCCGCCAAGGAAAAACTGGGTAGACTTAAACATGACGAGATGTACGGCTTTTTCCCCGCGCTCATGCTGGGCGGGGCTGACTCCCTGCAACATCTTAAAAAAGTCAGCGCTGTTGAACACTTGATCTTTCTGGCGCAATTGACAGATCTTCAACCTTACTCCTTTTCCGAGCAGCCAGATTAATGCCGCAGTCAACCAGCACCGCCACCGAGGAAATCGCCCGGGTGATGGACGTGGTGGAACAGTTTTCCAGTCGGTTGAGTCTTTGATAATTTGTAATGGCCATGGGATCGAGTTTCGCCTGCGCGGCGCTCGATCTAAAGAACGATAAAAATCTCCAGCCCCACCCACGGTAACAACTGAGCAGCTGAACTTCTAAGTTACAGGAGAGAATTCAGAGATCTTATGATAGCTATGAATGCCATTGAAGCTAGAAAGCTCTCGGTGAAGCAGGCAAAGGAAACCCTGTCATCTCTAGCAGCTTTGCACAATCCATGAATGCTAGTCGCTTGAGGTTTTCGCCGTGGATGAGGTTTTTTCCCTGTTTGTAGAGCAAGTTGGTGAGCCGTTTTTTCGAGTGCGATCCATGAACCCCACCTTCTAAAAGATAGGGCCTCAGCTTACCGTGGTATCTCTGGCGAGCAGTTCCATGGCAGCAAGGCTTCGTAGTCTGAGACCGACGACGCATACGGCAGGCGCTCAAGTACGTGGCGCAGCCACGTATAGGGCTCCTGGCCGTTGACCTTGGCGGTCTCGACCAAGCTGTATATCTGCGCACTTGCCGTGGCGCCCTTGGGCGTGTCACTGAACAGCCAAGCCTTGCGCCCAATGACAAACGGTTTTATCGCACGCTCTGCCAGGTTGTTGTCGATTGGCAAATGGCCCGCTTCGACATACCGTTCCAGGCGGCGCCAGTTGTTTGCCAGGTAATGCACCGCCTTGCCCAATACGCTTTGCGGCGTCACCTGGGCGTACGTCTTGTCCAGCCAGCTTTTCAGCTGACCGAGGATCGGTAAGCTTCTTTCCTGGCGACCGATGAACCGCTGTTCGTCGCTGACCTCCTTGAGGTCGCGCTCGATGTCATACAGCTTATTGATCATCGTCAGCGCCACATCGGCTCGTCCGGTCTTACCCTTGGGCTGCACCTTTTGTGCTTCGACGAACTTGCGGCGCGCGTGAACCATGCATGCCAGTCGCTCGATACCGGGCTGCAACGCCAAAGCGTTGTAACCCGCATAATCGTCGGTCATCACATAGCCGCGATAGCCTTGCAGCAGACGCAATGGTACTTCCTGCGCACGGCTGGTGGTGTAGTCGAACAGCACAACTTGTCGATCAGGCGGGCCACTGGCTTGCACCCACATCCAGGATTGGCTGGTCGGGTCTCGATCCGGTTCTTTCAACACCTGGACGCGGGTCTCATCGCAATGAATCACCGGACTTTCCAGCAGCCGATCACGCATCAGGTTCAACAGCGGCTGGAAGTATTTACTGCACTGGATCACCCAACGCGCCAGGGTTTGTCGTGGAATCTCGATGCCGTGGCGGGACAGCACACTTTCAAACCTGTGTAGCGGCAAGCCATCGACGTACTTGGTCGTCAGCAGCATGGCCAGCACGCTTGGGCTGGCCATGCTTTTTTCGATTAACTGGGCGGGCTTGTCAGCAGTGACAGGAGCAGTCTCGCAACCACGGCAGCCATAGATCTTGCGCACGTGTTTGAGTACGCGGATCTGCATCGGCACGATATCGAGCTGCTCGCTGGTTTCTTCGCCGATGACATGCTTGCGGCAACCGCAGGCGCAGGTCAGTTCGTGTTCGGGCAACTCATGGATAACTTCGATACGTGGCAGATTAGCCGCCAATGACTTGCGCTTGCCACGGCGCTTGACCGGGACAACGACTTCTTCATTGGCATCATCGACTACAGCCAGCAGAGGGTCATTTTCCGCTTCATCGAACATGGCCAGTTGCGGCGTTTTGGGATCGACGGTTTGCTCGGACTTGCGGCCAAAGAAACGGTCACGCCATAACTTGATTTGTTCTTTCAGATCGTCAATTTGGACGATGTGGGCCTGATTGACTTCCTGCTCGCGCAAACGGGCAGCATAGCTCTCAAGCAATAATTGCTTGAGCAGGGCAGGATCGTCTGGGAGATTGTCGGGCACGGAAATCATGCCGCGGATTATACCGGGTCAGGCGACGTAGCGCGGAGTCAAAACCTGATGAGGACGGTTGCGCCAAAGGTCGAAACCGTCGAGCAGCCAATTGAGTTCTTGGACGGTCAGGACAATCGCTTCGTCGCTGGGCTCAGGCGACATTTTGAAGCGCTCGGCTTCCAGGCGCTTGAGCCAGAGGCAGAAGCCGTTGCGCTCCCAGTACAACACTTTGATCCGATTACGCGCCTTGTTGAGGAAGACGAAGAGCACGGGGTCGAACACGGCGACTTTGATATCCAGTTCTACCAAGGCAGTAAGGCCGTCGATGGACTTTCGAAAGTCCACAGGCTTGGGGTAGAGGTAGACTTTTTCGACTTTGCTGTCGGGGCGCATCATGCAGGGCTGGCTCCAGAAGGAAATCGGGAGCACAGCATCGGGCATCAGGTAAGCGCTTTGAATGTGGGGTTCATGGAGCACTTACGTTTTTTCGACAGGAGGTTCCTCCCTCAAGTCTGGATCGATACAGAGGCATCTTGCCGAACAAATTGTTAGCGTATTGGAGTGAGCACGGTTGGTGCGGGTATGGTGACGGGATATTTTGGACTGTCAATCCCCAGGAATATGAAGGGGTAACTGCCTCGCTTATCGAAGGCACAATATTGGAGAAGCGAGATAGATACCACCTTATCGCTCGCGGCGCATTTGGTGACCTGTATCTCTTTGGAGAGCAAACGGGTTTCTCAGTAAAGATTTTGGCTCATATTTCACGATACAGGGGCAGTGAATATGAGTTGACGGCGGCGGATATGGACAGGGAAGTGCAAGGTTTCTTCCTTGGCAAAGAGAAGGCGTCTGTTGACTTTGATGGCATGTTCGAGCCAGCAAAGAAAAAACTGGGTATGCTAAAGCATGATGAAATGTATGGGTTCGTTCCAGCCTTGGCGTTCGGCGGGTCAAGCGATCTTGCTAACCTCGAGAAGGTTAAGGCAGTGGAGCATCTAATACTGCTTTCTCAGATTGCCACCCTCGAACCCTACAGTTTCTCCGACTTCTAAAAAAACAATCTGCAAAAAGGGGCTGCCCTGCAGCCCCACGCTCCTTCAGCTCCGCTCCCGCACCCAGAACAGCGTAGCCCCGGCCACCGCCGCCGGCATCATCAGCACGTTCACCCCCGGAATCATCAGCGCCAGGTAGGTGATGCCGCCAAAGCCCAGGCTCTGCCAGCGCTTCTGGCGCAGCCAGGCGAGCATGTCCTGCCAGCTCATCTTGTTGTTGTCCGCCGGGTAGTCGATGTACTGGATGGCCATCATCCACACGCCGAAGATCAGCCACAGCGGCGCAGCCACCACGTTGACCACCGGGATAAGCGACAGGACGAACAGGCCGATGGCGCGTGGCAGGAAGTAGCCCAGCTTGCGCATTTCGCGGCTGAGGGTGCGCGGTACCATGGCTGCCAGTTCGCCCCAGCTGAAGGCTGGGAAGGTGTCTTCGCCACGCACTACCACCTCGACCTTTTCCGCCAGAAAGCCGTTGAACGGCGCGGCAATGATATTGGCCACCAAGGTGAAGGTGAAGAACACCATCAGCACCAGCAAGGCAACGAACAGCGGCCAGAGGATGTAGCTGAGGAAGCTCAGCCAGTCAGGCAGCGTGGGCATCAGGGCATCGAGCCACATGCCGAACTGGTGGCCGGCGAAGTAGATCAGGCCACCGAACAGCAACAGGTTGACCGCCAGTGGCAGCAGCACGAACAACCGTAGGTTGGGGCTCAGCACCAGTTTCAGGCCTTCGCGCAAGTATTGGGGGCCAGAGAGGACAGGGGCTTGCATCTAGATACTCCGCAGAGAAGGAAAACGCGCTGACCTTACCGAGTTTGCCGCGCCGACGAAAGGCACGCAGTGGGCGGGAAACGGGATGTAACAAAAGCGCCCGGCGCGTGTTTATCGATGAAATCGCAGCATAGGCGATGCCTATGAGGTGGATTGTCTAAGGATATTTCCTTAATCTTTGCGACCTCGCTACAGTGCGCTCAACTTTTCGCTTTGCGGGCCTGCGCGTTTTAGCCTTCCCCAAGTGCTGCGTGGGTCCTTTTTAATTTCTTGGCTGGCGCAGCCGGTACACCGATGCCGGCCCTGCGGCCCGCTCGACAGGAGTTCGACATGTCTGAAGTACGTCATTCGCGCGTCATCATTCTCGGTTCCGGCCCTGCCGGTTACAGCGCTGCGGTGTATGCCGCCCGTGCCAACCTCAAGCCGCTGCTGATTACCGGCATGCAGGCTGGTGGCCAGCTGACCACCACCACCGAAGTCGACAACTGGCCGGGCGACCCCCACGGCCTGACCGGCCCGGCCCTGATGCAGCGTATGCAAGAGCACGCCGAGCGTTTTGAAACCGAAATCGTCTTCGACCACATCAACGCTGTCGACCTGGCCAACAAGCCGTTCACCCTGCAGGGTGACAGCGGCAAGTACACCTGTGATGCGCTGATCATCGCCACTGGCGCCAGCGCTCGCTACCTGGGCCTGCCGTCGGAAGAAACCTTCATGGGCAAGGGTGTTTCGGCCTGTGCCACCTGTGACGGTTTCTTCTACCGCAACAAGCCGGTCGCCGTGGTGGGCGGTGGCAACACTGCCGTGGAAGAGGCACTGTACCTGGCCAACATCGCCAGCAAAGTGACCCTGGTACACCGTCGCGAGACCTTCCGCGCCGAGAAGATCCTGGTCGACAAACTGAACGCCCGTGTGGCCGAAGGCAAGATCGAGCTTAAGCTCAACGCCACCCTGGACGAAGTGCTGGGTGACAACATGGGCGTAACCGGTGCGCGTCTGAAGAACAACGACGGCAGCAGCGACGAAATCAAGGTCGACGGCGTGTTCATCGCCATTGGCCACACCCCGAACACTTCGCTGTTCGAAGGCCAGCTGACCTTGAAAGATGGCTACCTGGTGGTCAACGGCGGCCGCGAAGGCAATGCCACCGCTACCAACGTCGAGGGTGTGTTTGCCGCTGGCGACGTGGCTGACCACGTTTACCGCCAAGCCATCACGTCGGCCGGTGCGGGCTGCATGGCGGCGCTGGATGTCGAGCGCTACCTGGACGGTTTGGCCAACGCCTCGTTCTGATCTGAGAAAAAGGGGTGCAAAGCGCCCCCAATAAAAAACCGGCCAAGCGCCGGTTTTTTATTGTCTGCAATCAGCTCACAGGCTCAGTCGCATCGACAGGTCCACCGCTTTCACATCCTTGGTCATGGCGCCAATCGAGATGTAGTCCACCCCTGTCTCGGCAATCACCCGCAGAGTCGTTTCGTTTACGCCGCCGCTGGCTTCAAGCTTGGCTTTGCCAGCGGTAATGCGCACGGCTTCGCGCATTTCGTCCAGGTTCAGCTCGTCGAGCATGATGATGTCCGCGCCAGCGGCCAGCGCCTGGTGCAGTTCATCCAGGCTTTCGACCTCGATTTCAACCGGCTTGCCCGGTGCAATGCGGTGCGCTGCGGCCACGGCCTCGGCTACGCCGCCGCTGGCGGCGATGTGGTTTTCCTTGATCAGGAAGGCGTCGTACAGGCCTATGCGGTGGTTGTCGCAACCACCGCAGGTAACCGCGTACTTTTGCGCCAGGCGAAGGCCGGGCAGGGTTTTGCGGGTGTCCAGCAGGCGCACCTGGGTGCCTGCTACCAGGTCGGCGAGGAAGCGCGCACGGGTGGCGACCCCCGACAGCATCTGCAGGAAGTTCAGTGCGCTGCGCTCACCACTGAGCAGCGAACGGGCCGGGCCTTCCAGGTGGAACAACGGTTGATTGGCAGTGGCCTGCTCACCGTCGGCCACCTGCCAGTGCACAGCAACGCGCGGGTCGAGCTGGCGGAACACGGCATCGACCCAGGCGGTACCGGCGACCACGCAGTCTTCGCGGGTGATGATGGTCGCCTTGGCCAGGCGCTCGGCCGGGATCAGTTGCGCGGTGATATCGCCACTGCCGATGTCCTCCAACAGCGCGCGGCGCACGTTGGCTTCAATTTCAGCGGTCAGGTCGGCAAGGCGTAGGTTCGGCATGGTCGGCTCCACAAGCTAGGTGCCCGCGATTATAGGGCAGGGGGCCTGTGTGTACAGCCGCCTTGGTGCTGACCTTTGGTCGGGCATTGTGAGTAATCGGAGCAGAGCAGGGTCATTAGCCAACCAGCGAAACGGCGCTGGCAGGCATACGATTTTTTACCGATAATGGTGACCAGTATTTGGCGTCATAGCTTTGACGATTTTCAGCCCTTTCGGGCAAGACACCCTGCAAGGAGTCCAGGATGCAAAAAGAAGGCAAGGTGGTGGCCTTGGCGGCAGCCATCGACCAAGGGGGGCGTACGCCTCTGCCTTGCCTTCCGGTCCTGTTGCTGCAGGTGCGCGACAAGGCCGCGTTGCAGTTGCGTCAGGGGCTGCAGGACTTGTTCGACAATGCCGATGACACGCTCTTCGAAATGGCCGACAAGGCCTTGGACCGCGGTGACCAAAACCTGTACTTCGAGGCCATGCGTGACCTGCGTCTGAAGCGCAAGAGCATCGAGCGTGGTTTTCTGGATACGTTCCATGATGCTTTCCTCCGAACCGGCCAGGTCGACTTGCTGGCAAACCTGGCCCAGCCGGGCAACCCGCGCAGCAAGGCTCAAATGGAGCGGGCCGCCGCCATTGAGGGCATGGTGGCGCGGGTGCTGTCACGCGATGGCATTGCCCTGCAGCAACTGGGTTTGCGCCTGCAGGCATTGCTCGACCGGCCCCTGTACGAGCAGCACAACCCATTGGGGCCTGCCGCGCTGTGTCGTTACTTCCTCGATGCCGGGCGGAATCTGGGCGTTGGCCTGCGGGTCAAGCTGGTGCTGCTGAAGCTGTTCGAGCGTTATGTGTTGCGCGATGTCGATGTGATCTATGGCGAAGCCAACCAGTTGCTGGTCGCTGCCGGCATACTGCCCGAACTGCAACCGGCGCCGCGCCGGCGTGCCGAAGACCGGCGCATGCGTGCGCGCCCAGGGCCGGCGAACCTTGGCCAGGAGGTGGGGGCGGACGCCGCAGGGCAGGCGTTTTTCGACTCGTTGCAGGCACTACTGGCGCCGGTACGCGGGCAGTTCGCTCCGCGGTTGCACGCGGTGGCTACCGCCCAGCCGATCAGTACCGCCGACCTGCTCCGGCTCCTTTCGCATTTGCAGCGCTACGTGCCCTCCACCCACGAGGCCGATGACTTCGAGCTCGGCCAGCAGCTTGAGCAACTGTTGTTGCGGGTGAGTGTGCGCAGCGGCACGCGTCGGCGCCTTGGAGTGGCTGACGAAGACGTGATCAACCTGGTTGGCTTGCTGTTCGCATTCATCCACAACGACGACAACCTGCCCGCCAGCCTGCGGGCGCTGATTGCGCGCCTTCATATTCCCCTGCTCAAGGTGGCATTACTGGACAAGGGGCTGTTCAGCCGGGGTAGCCATCCGGCGCGCCGGCTGATCAACGAAATCGCCGGCGCCGCGATTGGCTGGGAGTGCGGCAGCGAAGGCCAGCGTGACAGCTTGCATTTGCGGGTAGAGCGTATCGTCCAACGCCTGCTCAATGATTTTGCTGACGATGCAAGCCTGTTCGCCGAGCTGCTCGACGACTTCCTGGCATTCAATCAGGACGAACGGCGACGCAACGAGTTGCTGGAACAACGCACTCGCGACGCCGAAGAAGGCCGTGCCCGGGCACTGCAGGCCCGGCAGCAGGTGCAGCATGTGCTCAACCAGCGCCTGCGTGGTCGGGTATTGCCGCAGGTGGTGGTGCAAATGCTGGTGCAGGCCTGGAGCCAGGTACTGCTGTTGGCTTGGCTGAAGCAGGGCGAGGCCTCACAGGCCTGGCGCGACGCATTGCAGACGATGGACATGCTGCTGGTCAGCATCACGCCGCCGCATGAGCCGCAAACCTTGTTGCAGCAGGTGCCGGCCCTGCTCAAGGCGCTGCGCGATGGCCTGGCCAGCGTAGCCCTGGACGCGGTGGCGACCCGCGAGTTCTTCCTGCAACTGGAACAATTGCACCTGCGCGCCTGCGCAGGTAAAGAGGCGTTGCCGGCAGGTGAGGGCCAATCCTTGGGTGACGTGCTGGTGGCCGAAGAGATTGTGCTGGCGATTGCCGAAGAGCCCGCCTGCGTGCCCCTGCACGCTGCCGAGGGGCAGGCTGCAGCGCTGCGCCAGGCTCAACGCCTGCGCATCGGCACCTGGGTCGAGGCACTCGACGAGGATGAACCACTGCGCTGCAAGCTGGTCGCGCGCATCGACAGCAGCGATAGGCTGGTGTTCGCCAACCGCACCGGCATGAAAGTGCGCGAGTGGAGCAGCGCCAGCCTGGCCCAGGCATTTCAGCGGCACGAAGTGCGCGTGCTGGATGACCGCCTGTTGTTCGAGCGGGCGCTGGAGGCGGTACTTGATAGCTTGCGGCAAGGGCAGGCGCAATAGGCAGACGCATTACAATCATTCACATGCACACGGCGTTGACGGCAGGGCATACTGTGGGCATGTTCACGGCGTTTTTCAGGATCTGCCCATGCAATTGGACCGTGCCACTGGCTGGTTCCACGGAATCGGAATCACCCACTGCCCCTCGCCGAACTTCAATACGCGCCCCGAAGGCGAATCGATTTCCCTGCTGGTGATCCACAACATCAGCCTGCCCCCGGCCTGTTTCGGCACGGGCAAGGTGCAGCAATTCTTCCAGAACCGCCTGGCCCCTGATGAACACCCGTATTTTGCCAGCATCAACCACCTGACCGTGTCGGCGCACCTGTTCGTCGAGCGTGACGGCGCGGTGACTCAGTTCGTGTCGTTGCATGACCGTGCTTGGCATGCGGGTGTGTCGAGCTTTGACGGGCGCGAAGGCTGTAACGACTTTTCCATCGGCATCGAACTGGAAGGCACCGACGACCTGCCCTATACCGATGCCCAGTATGCGGTGCTGGAACAACTCACCCGGCACATCCGCGATGCCTGGCCGGCCATCGACCTGAACCGCATTCAGGGCCACAGCGACATTGCCCCGCAGCGCAAGACTGACCCCGGCCCGGCCTTCGACTGGCCGCGCTACCGCCAGGCGCTGCAGCACAACGAGGACAAGGCATGAGTTTTCTGGTGTTGTTGCTGGCGCTGTGGGTCGAGAAGTTTTCAGCCCTGCGCCATCGGGTGCAGCGCGACGGGTTCTTTCTTGGCGAACTGGTGCGTCTGGAACGCAACGGCAAGGTGCACCCATGGTGGACGTTGGCCATCCTGGTGTTGGCACCAGTAGCGCTGCTGGTGTTGCTGCTGCATGTGCTGGAGCCGGTGGCCTATGGTTTGCTGGCGTTGCCGGTGCACCTGCTGGTGCTGATCTACAGCCTGGGTCGCGGCGATGCGAAGGCATCGCTGGGGGCGTTTCGTGATGCCTGGCGGCGGGGGGACGATCAGGCGGCGCTGCACGTGGCCGAGCGCGACCTTGGCCTGGTGGCCGATGAACCGCACAGCCTGCTGGTGCGGGTGCAGGGTAATTTGCTGTGGCAGGTGTACCAGGGCTTTTTTGCGGTGATCTTCTGGTATTTCGTGTTGGGCCCTGGCGCTGCGCTGGCTTATCGACTGTTGGCGCTGTGTGGTGAACACAGCAAGCAGCCGGCGCTGAAGGTACGTGCCGAGCAGTTGCGGCACATCATGGACTGGTTGCCGGTGCGGGCGCTGGCGTTGAGCTTTGCCTTGGTGGGCAACTTCCTTGCGGTTACAAGGGTGATGCTGCACGAGGTGCTCAATTGGCACATCAGTGCCGGGCACCTGGTGGCTCGGGTCGGGCGCATTGCCGATGACATTCCCGAGGAAGAAGACAGTCAGCGCGGGTTGGGGCGGCTGGACAGCCTGTGGGAACTGCTGCTGCGCTGCGCAGTGCTGTGGTATGCAGGTTTTGCGCTGTGGACCGTGCTGGTCTGATTGCGGGCCAATCGCATCCCACGGGAATCCCGTTCACCTGGGTTTCACCAGCCAAACAACGCGCAAGCATTGCGGGTGCTGGCCTGTGCCAGCACCTCGACATCCAGTCCCATCACTTGCGCCAGCGCCGCAGCAATGTCTGGCAGATGCTCCGGGCTGTTGCGTACCCCCGGGTACATCACCGGTGCCATGTCCGGTGCATCAGTCTCCAGCACCACGCTGTCCAATGGCAGCCGCGCCAGGGTCTTGCGCAGCCGCAGTGCCTGCGGCCAGGTAGCCGCACCGCCCAACCCCAGCATGAACCCCAGCTTGATGTACTCGCGGGCCTCTTCGTAGCTGCCGGCAAACGCATGAATCACCCCCGCCCGCGCGGGCTTGTAGCGCTTGAGCGTGGCAATCACTTGGGCATGGCTGCGGCGCACGTGCAGCAGGGCCGGTAGTTCGAAGTCGCAAGCCATCTGCAGTTGCGCTTCGAACAGCGCCTGCTGGCGAGTCTTGTCCAGGTCTGTAAGGTAGTAGTCCAGGCCAAACTCACCCACGGCACATAGTCGCGGGTTGTCGCGCAGGCGCTCCAGCCACTCGCGCAGTTGCAGTAGGTGCTCAGGTCGATGCTGGTCGAGGTAGACCGGGTGCAGGCCAAGTGCGGCGAACAGGCGCGGCTCGGCGCAGGCCAGTTCCCACACCCGTTGGAAATTCGCCTGGTACACCCCCAACACCACCATCCGCTCCAGCCCACGCGCCGCCGCGTTGGCAAGCAGGCGCGGGCGGTCGGCGTCGAAGTCGGGGAAATCCAGGTGGGTGTGGGTGTCGATCAGGCGCATGTTCAGGTCGCTGAGATGCGTTGCTTGAAGGTGCGGCCAACAGCATGCACGCCGGGTTCATAGCGTTTTTCCTCGATGGCGGCCAGTGCCAGTTCAAGCGCAGTGGCGGCAATCTGGCCATGCTGCTGGGCCATGGCATTGACCGGCAGCGGCAGGAAGTCGAGCAACTGGTTGTCGCCAAAGGTACCCAGCTGCAGTTGGCGCGAGTCGACCGGGCGCGCCTGGAGGGTGTCGAACACGCCCTGCAACAGTACGTACGAAGTGGTCACCAGAGCATCAGGCAGGCCACCCAGGTCGTCGATCAGTTGCTGCATCAGGCGCTGGCCGCACTCGCGGCTGAACGCTTCGCCCTGATAGCGGCGCACTTCGCCGGTATAGCCTTGCAGGGCTTCGTCGAATCCGCCGGCACGCGCCTGGCTAACCGACAGCTCGGGGCGCGCGCCTATCAGGGCTATGCTACGTGGTGCCGCGCTGAGCAGGCTGGCGGCCAGCTGGCGGCTGGCATCGCGGTCGTCGCTGATCACCGAGCAGAAGTGTGCGGGGTCCAGACGGCGGTCGATGGCTATCACCGGCAGGCCTTTGTCCTGCAGCTCGCGGTAGCTGTCATCTTCTGGCGGCAGGCAACTGGCAACGAACAGCGCATCGCAGCGGCGCGCACGGAACAGCTGCTGCAGTTGGCGCTCGCTGTCTGGCTGGTCGTCGCTGCTGGCGATCAGAAGCTGGTAGCCGCGGGCGCGGGCGCCTTGCTCCAGTTGCTTGGCAATGCGGGCGTAGCTGGGGTTCTCCAGATCCGGGAGAATGAAGCCCAGGGTGCGGGTATGCCGGCTGCGCAGCCCAGCTGCCTGCGGGTTGGGGGTGAAGCCGTGGGCTTCGACCACCGCGCGTACCCGCTCGACAGTACTGTTACTGATGCGCTGCTGTTCAGCCTTGCCATTGATGACGTAGCTGGCAGTGGTCACGGACACACCGGCCAGACGGGCGATATCGCTGAGTTTCACCGAATTTTCCTTGTTATTACCGGGGCTGGCTGTGAGGCCGGACCGGGTAGTTTGACCCGGTACAGGCATCACGCGCAGACGACCATTGTCGCAATTGTCCGACAGGATGGGGCTTTTTACTGGGCAGATTATCGAGTAACGTGGCCGCCTGGTCAGATTAAACGTTTCAGCTGCCGATTTTTCTGCCTCGGCTGCCACCCGTGCAAGGCTGCTGAACTGGCCCTTTATGTGAATTTCACAACAATACTCCAGTACCCGAACGGGAACTGCAAAAGGAGAAGGTCATGCTCGAGCTCGCCAATGAGCAGATAGCCATGGGCCAGAAGGCCGCCGACAAGGACGAGGCATTGCGCCTTCTGGCGGATCGGCTGGTTGCGGACGGCCTGGTCGCCGAGGGTTACCTGCAAGGGCTGCAGGCCCGGGAGGCACAAGGCTCCACGTTCCTTGGCCAGGGCATCGCCATTCCCCATGGTACGCCGCAAACACGCGATCTGGTGTATGCCACCGGCGTGCGGCTGCTGCAGTTTCCCGAGGGGGTAGACTGGGGTGACGGGCAAATGGTCTACCTGGCCATTGGTATTGCCGCCCGCTCCGACGAACACCTGCGCCTGCTGCAGCTGTTGACCCGTGCGCTGGGCGAGACCGACCTGGCCGAAGCCTTGCGCCGGGCCAGCTCAGCCGAAGTGCTGCTCAAGCTGCTGCAGGGCGCGCCACAAGCGTTGGCGCTGGATGCGCAGCTGGTGGGGCTGAACTTGCCGGCTGAAGACTTCGACGAACTGGCCTGGCGCGGTGCCCGCCTGTTGCAACGTGCCGACTGTGTCGACAGTGGCTTTGCCGCCGTGCTCCAGCAGGCCGAACCGCTGCCGCTGGGCGAGGGCCTGTGGTGGCTGCACAGCGAGCGCCAGGTTCGTCAGCCGGGCCTCGCCTTCATCACCCCGCAGCAGCCGCTGCGTTACCGCGACCAGCCGCTCAACGGTCTGTTCTGCCTGGCCAGCCTTGGCGCCGCTCACGAGGCCCTGCTTGAGCGTCTTTGCGAAGTGCTGATCGAAGGCCGCGGGCAGATGCTCTACCAGGCCACCAACAGCCGTGCGGTACTGGAAGTACTGGGCGGCGAGGCGCCGGCGGACTGGCCCAGCGCACGTGTCGTGCTGGCCAATCCACATGGCTTGCATGCCCGACCGGCCAAGGTGCTTGCACAACTGGCCAAAGGCTTTGAAGGGGAAATTCGTGTGCGCCTGGTCGATAGCGCGCAGCCAGCGGTATCGGTGAAGAGCCTCAGCAAGCTGCTCAGCCTCGGCGCCCGCCGTGGTCAGGCACTGGAACTGGTCGCCGAGCCGAGTATCGCTGCCGATGCCTTGCCGGTGTTGCTGGCCGCTATCGAACAAGGCCTGGGTGAGGAGGTGGAACCGCTCCCGCAGAGCGTCACGCCCATTGCCGATGACCTACCCGAAGTGCTGCAAGCGCCTGCGGCCGGCAGTCGTATCCAGGGTGTGGGTGCCGCCCCCGGCATTGCCAGCGGCCCGGCGCATGTCTGTGTCGAGCGTGAGTTCGACTACCCCTTGCGGGGTGAATCGTGCGCCCAGGAGCGGCAGAAGCTGCGCGAAGCGTTGGCCATCGTCAATGGCGAACTGCAGGCTTTGGTCCTGCGCAGCGACAAGGCCATTGGCGAAATTTTCGTCACCCACCAGGAAATGCTTGCCGACCCGGCCCTGACCGACGATGTCGAGCAGCGCCTGGCCCAGGGCGAAAGCGCCGCGGCCGCGTGGATGGCCGTGATCGACGCCGCGGCCCGTCAGCAAGAGGCATTGCACGATGCGCTGCTTGCCGAGCGCGCTGCCGACCTGCGCGATATCGGCCGCCGCGTGCTGGCGCAGTTGTGTGGTGTGCAGGCGCAGGCTGAACCCGAGCAACCCTATGTGCTGGTGATGACCGAAGTCGGTCCATCCGATGTCGCCCGCCTGGACCCCACCCGGGTTGCCGGTATTGTCACCGCCCAGGGCGGCGCCACGGCCCACAGTGCCATCGTTGCCCGGGCTTTGGGCATACCGGCAGTGGTCGGCGCCGGTGCGTCGATACTGCTGTTGGACAGTGGCACGCCGCTGCTGCTCGATGGCCAGCGTGGTGTGGTTAGCGTCGCACCGCCTGCGGATGAACTGCAGCAGGCGCTGGCCGAGCGTGACCTGCGCGAGAAACGCCTGCAGGCCGCCTGGGCCAACCGCTTCGAGCCGGCCATCACCCAGGATGGGCATGCCGTCGAGGTGTTTGCCAACATCGGTGACAGCAACGGTATAGCCAAGGTGGTGGAGCAGGGCGCCGAAGGTGTGGGCCTGCTGCGCACCGAACTGATTTTCATGGCCCACCCTCAAGCGCCGGATGTGGCTACCCAGGAAGCCGAGTACCGCCGCGTGCTCGATGGCCTCGATGGGCGCCCGCTGGTGGTGCGTACCCTGGATGTCGGCGGCGACAAACCGCTGCCTTACTGGCCGATCGCTGCCGAGGAAAATCCCTTCCTCGGCGTGCGCGGCGTGCGTTTGACCCTGCAGCGCCCGCAAGTGATGGAAGACCAGTTGCGCGCATTGCTGCGGGCCGCCGACCAGCGCCCGTTGCGTATCATGTTCCCGATGGTTGGCCAGGTGCACGAGTGGCGTGAGGCTCGGGCCATGGTGGAACGCCTGCGCGCAGAAATCCCGGTAGCCGACCTGCAACTGGGCATTATGGTCGAGGTGCCTTCAGCGGCCCTGCTGGCAGCGCAATTGGCGCGCGAAGTGGACTTCTTCAGCATCGGCACCAACGACCTGACTCAATACACCTTGGCTATCGACCGTGGCCACCCCAGCCTCTCGGCACAGGCCGATGGCCTGCACCCGGCGGTATTGAGCCTGATCGACATGACCGTGCGCGCCGCCCATGCCCACGGCAAGTGGGTGGGCGTGTGTGGCGAGCTGGCGGCCGACCCGCAAGCGGTGGCCGTGCTGCTGGGGCTGGACGTGGACGAACTCAGCGTCTCCGCGCGCAGCATCGCCGAAGTCAAGGCACTGGTTCGCCAGGCCGATCATCAGACAGCCCGCGCCTTGGCGCGCGAGGCCCTGCAACAGGACAGCGCCGCAGCAGTTCGCGCGCTGGTGGAGCGTTACTGAATGGCCAAGATCCTCACTCTCACCCTGAACCCGGCGCTGGATATCACCATCGGCCTGGACGCTCTGCGCCCAGGCCAGGTCAACCGTAGCCAGGAGCAGCACAGTCACGCCGCGGGCAAGGGGCTGAACGTTGCACAGGTACTGGCCGATCTGGGGCACAGCGTAACCGTTGGCGGTTTCCTCGGGCGCGACAATCTGCAGCCCTTCGAGGCGCTGATCGACGGTCGCGGTTTTACCGACTGCTTTGTTCGTGTGCCGGGCGAAACCCGCAGCAATATCAAGCTGGTCGAGGCCGATGGCCGTGTCACCGATATCAACGGGCAGGGCCCGGAGGTCGACGAGGCGGCACGCAACGCCTTGCTGTACAGGCTGCAACAGAATGCCCCAGGTCACGATGCCGTGGTGGTGGCTGGTAGCCTGCCGCGCGGGATCAGTGCCGACTGGTTCCGCCAGTTGCTCGAACTGTTGAAGGCTCAAGGCCTCAAGGTTGTCCTGGACAGCAGTGGTGAAGCCCTGCGTGTCGGCTTGCAGAGCGCGCCCTGGCTGGTCAAGCCCAATACCGAAGAACTGGGCGAAGTGCTGGGTCTGCCTGTGGATAACCTGGCGCAACAGACGGCTGCCGCCAAGCGCCTGCTGGCCAGTGGCGTTGAACACGTGGTGGTGTCTGCGGGCGAGCAGGGCGTCAGTTGGTTCAGTCGTGACCTGGCCATGCACGCCCGCCCACCCAAGGTACGGGTTGCCAGCACGGTGGGGGCGGGGGATTCGCTGGTGGCCGGCATGGTCCACGGCCTGTTGCTGGCCGAGGCGCCTGCGCAGACGTTGACCCGAGCCACTGCCATCGCCGCCCAGGCCGTTACCCAGGTTGGCTTCGGTATACGTGACCGCGAGCACCTGGTGCAATTGGAAGCGGCCGTGCAACTGACAGAACAACAAGAGGGTTGCCGATGAACATTGCCATAGTCACCGCCTGCCCCAATGGCCAGGTGTCGAGTGTACTGAGCGCACGCTTGCTGTCCGCCGCTGCCCAGCGGCGCGGCTGGAGCACCAGCGTCGAAGTGCAGAATACTGAACATCCCGAGCGGCAACTGAGCGCCGCGCAGATCGCCGAGGCTGACTGGGTGCTTGTGGTCAGCACCGGGCCGGTGGACCTGGCCCGCTTCGTCGGCAAACGCCTGTACCAGAGCACGCCATCCCAGGCGCTGGCTGATCGCGAAGGCTTTCTCGACGAAGCGGCGGCCAACGCCGAGCTGCTGGTCGCAGTGACAGATGGCCCCGCCGCCGCTGGCAGTGCTGGCACCCGCATCGTAGCCGTCACTGCCTGTCCGACGGGCGTAGCCCATACCTTCATGGCCGCAGAAGCCCTGCAGCAAGCAGCACAACAACTGGGCTATCAGCTCACCGTCGAGACCCAGGGCTCGGTCGGTGCGCGCAACCCCTTGTCTGCTGAAGCCATCGCCGCGGCGGACGTGGTTTTGCTGGCCGCCGACATTGAAGTTCCCACTGCACGTTTCGCCGGCAAACGTATTTACCGTTGTGGTACCGGCATTGCCCTCAAGCAGGCCCGCGCGACTCTGGACAAAGCCTTGGCGCAGGCCACGGTGGAGAACAGCGCCGACGCCGCAGCGCCGACCACGCCGACGAAGGGCGAGAAAACCGGCGTGTACAAACACTTGCTTACCGGCGTGTCGTTCATGCTGCCGATGGTGGTGGCCGGTGGCCTGCTGATCGCTCTGTCGTTCGTGTTCGGTATCGAGGCCTACAAAGAGGCGGGCACCTTACCGGCGGCGTTGATGCAGATTGGCGGTGAAGCCGCCTTCAAACTGATGGTGCCGCTACTGGCGGGCTATATCGCCTGGTCCATCGCCGACCGCCCCGGGCTGGCCCCCGGCATGATCGGCGGCCTGCTGGCCAGCACCTTGGGGGCCGGCTTCATCGGTGGCATAGTCGCCGGTTTTCTTGCCGGTTACAGCGCCAAGTCCATTGCCCGATGGGCGCGCTTGCCCAGCAGCCTGGAGGCGCTCAAGCCAATCCTGATCATTCCATTGCTGGCCAGTCTGTTCACCGGCCTGGTGATGATCTACGTGGTCGGCCAGCCGGTAGCGGCGATGCTCGAAGGGTTGACGCACTTCCTCGACAGCATGGGCACCACCAATGCCATCCTGCTGGGGCTGTTGCTGGGCGGCATGATGTGCGTCGACCTTGGCGGGCCGATCAACAAGGCCGCCTATGCGTTCTCGGTGGGGCTGCTGGCCTCGTCGAGCTACGCGCCAATGGCCGCGACCATGGCCGCCGGCATGGTGCCGCCGATTGGCTTGGGTATTGCCACCTTCCTGGCCAGGCGCAAGTTCGCCCAGAGCGAGCGCGAGGCGGGCAAGGCAGCGCTGGCGCTGGGGCTGTGCTTCATCTCTGAGGGGGCGATTCCGTTTGCCGCCAAGGACCCATTGCGGGTGATCCCGGCCAGTATCGCCGGTGGTGCGTTGACCGGGGCATTGTCGATGTACTTTGGCTGCAAGCTGATGGCGCCGCATGGCGGCTTGTTCGTATTGCTTATCCCCAACGCGATCAACCATGCGCTGCTTTATTTGTTGGCGATCATGGCCGGTAGCTTGTTGACTGCGGTGGTGTATGCCGTGATCAAGAAGAGCGAGCGGGTGGAGCTGGCGGTGACGCCGGTTAAAAGTACCTGAGCTGACCCCACTTTGTGGGAGCGGCACAAGGTCGCTCTCACAAAGGCCGCGTTGACCTCTCAGCGCCCATGCTTCTGCCGCAACGGCACCAGCAGATCACCCAGCCCGTTGTGATCGATCTCATGCATCAACGCCAGCAACCCGCCCAGTTCCCCTGTCGGGAAGCCCTTGCGCGCAAACCACGCCAGGTAGTCTCCTGGCAGGTCGGCAATGATCCTCCCTTGGTACTTGCCGAACGGCATGCTGCGGGTCACCAGTAGTTCGAGGGTTTCCGGCTTCATCGTCGCGCACCTGGCTGTGGAAAGGCGCCGACCATACTGCAATCTGCACGAAGCCCCAAGCGGCAATCATGCAGAACGCCGTTATCAGCTGTCGTCTCTTTTGTGTAACTCATTGAAAATAAAGTAATTTATTTTTGTGGTAAGCGTGGCACGAACACTGCAATTCCCTAGAGGACTATCACCTGCCAAGGAGTTCGACCATGAGCAACCCCAACAAAGACGTGATCGACGTACTCAACGACCTGATCGAGTACAGCAAGGATGGCGAGAAAGGTTTCAAGGCCTCGGCCGATGATGTGAAGAACCCCGAACTGAAAGCGTTCTTCGTCCAGCGCGCGGGTGAGTGCGCTAACGCTGCCAGTGAATTGCAGGGCGAGGTTCGCCGCTTGGGCGGCGACCCGGAAACCTCCACCAGCATCAGTGGCGACCTGCACCGCGGCTGGGTCAACCTCAAGTCGATGGTCACCGGCAAGGACGAAGAGGCGGTGCTGAACGAGGTGGAGCGTGGCGAGGACCACGCCCTCAAGGCCTACAAGGAAGCCCGCGAGAAGCTGGTGAAACTGGGCCGCACTGCCAGCGACATGACCTACAGCCTGGTGGAAAAGCAGCTGCAAGGGGTGCAGCGCAACCATGACCAGGTCAAGGCCCTGCGCAACGCCGCTCGCGCCCGCTCCTAGTCGAGCGGGCCCTCGACCCGGTTTCGGCCCTTGGCCTTGGCCCGGTAGAGCGCTTCGTCCGCAGCACCCAGCACCCTGCCAAGGTCGTGCTGGGTGTCGGACAAACCGATACCGATGCTCACGGTTACTGCGTGGGCATCATCCGCAAACGGCGCCAGCGCCTCGACGCTGGCGCGGATGCGTTCAGCCAGTAGCTGGGCCCCGGCCAGATCGGTTTCCGGCAGCACGACCTGAAACTCCTCCCCACCGTAACGCGCGGCCAGGTCCGCCGGTCGGCGAATGCATGCCTCGATGGCCTTGGCCACTTCGCGCAAGGCATGGTCGCCACCGGCGTGACCATGGCGCTGGTTGAATGCCTTGAAGTGGTCCACATCCACCATCAGTACCGCCAGTGGTTTACGGTTACGTTGGGCGCGGGCCCATTCCTGGCGCAGCACATGGTCCAGCCTGCGACGGTTGGCCAGGCCAGTCAGGCTATCGGTGGAGGCGAGCATAGCCAGGTCTTCTTCGGCCTCGTGGCGGCGGCGCAGTTCGCGGCCCAGCAGCAACGTCAGCCAGAGAATGCCCACGCACAGACCGCCGGTGGCGACGCTGACGACAATGGCGGTGCGGCGCCAGGACTCGAACACCTCGTCGGCCGAGTGCACCACCAGCACGATCAGGGGCAGTTGCGCGACCCGGGCGAAGGTGAACATGCGGAGCTTGCCGTTGATGTCGGAGCGGGCGGTGAAGGTACCGCTCTGTTCAGCGATGATGCGCTTGAAATTGGGCCTTTCGGTGTAGGAGGTTCCAATCAGCGGGTCCTGCGCGCGGTGGGGCTGGCGGACGAGCAACTGCCCGTCGGTATTGAACAGGTTGATGCTGCTGTCGTGGCCAATGTCCAGGCGCTGGAACAACTCACTGAAGTACGACAGGCGCAGCGCACCCGCTGCCAACCCGGCGAACTCGCCATTGAGGCCGGAGATGCGTCGGCTGAAGCTGATACACCAGTCCAGGTCGCCAAGCTTGGCCTTGAAAGGGGGCCCTACCAGCAAGCCGAGGTTGGCATTCTGCTGGTGAGCCTTGAACACCCCGGTATGGCCGAAGTTGGCCTTGCGTGGCACGCTGCTGGTGGAGTCGCCGACGACATTGCCTTGCTTGTCCAGCCACAGCACGTCACCCCGCTTGCGGTCGACGAAGGCTTCATTGAACAGCAGGCGCTGGCGTATCGGGCCGGGGACTTCCGGCAGTTCCTTGCGCCCTACGGCCCAGATCAGGCCTTGCAGTGACTGATCGTAGAGTTCGACGTTGCGCAGGATGTCGCTTTCGATCAGCTGGACGATGTTGTTCGACGAGCGCAACGCCGACTGTTCGACACTTTCGCGCTCGCGGTCAAGCAGGTAGCTGACGATGGCCACGATGGCGAGCACGGCAAGGCAACTGCCCAGGTTGAGGATCAGCTCGGGGTGCGACCTGTAGACTGCGAAACGCGGGGATTGGGTGGGCATGCTCGCTACTGCGTGGGCAGGGCCATTCGCGGCGGCAACATTCTAGGGAAGCAGGGATTGTCGGACAAGATTTGTCCGACGGAAGCACGGTGTACTGTACTTTTCTATTTGTCGTGTACCTCTGTAGGAGCGGGTTTACCCGCGAACACCGGCGAAGCCTTCTTCGCGGGTGAACCCGCTCCTACACTGGCAGCAAAAGATCAGAACACGTTCAGTGGGTAATCGACGATGACCCGCAGTTCATCGTTGTCGCTGTTGCTGTCGATCGACGCATAACCCTGGCTGCCGCGGTGGGTGGCATAGCGCACCAGCACCGACAGGTCCTTGAGGTCGCCTTCCTGGAACACGTACTTCACGTCCAGGTCGCGTTCCCAGTGCATGGCGTTCTTGCCATCTTCACGGTAGTAATTGTAGTGAGTGGTGTCCTGAGTGGCCTTGGTCAGGTCGGCCTCACCGCGCGAATACGACAGCGAGGTGCTCAAACCAGGCACGCCGACTCCGGCGAAGTCATAGCCGTACTGCAGTTTCCATGAGCGCTCGTTCGGCGCGTTGAAGTCCGAGTACATGCGCGAGTTGTCCAGGTACACGCTGTCGCCCAGGTTGATGTAGTCGAATGGCGTGTTGCCGTTCACTCGCTGGTAGGCGGCGGTGACGCTGTGGAAGCCTGCGTTGACGGTGAAGTGCACGCTGTAGGTGTTGTTGTCGATCTTGCCTAGCAGGGCCTGGCCGGTGTCCTGGGTGTGATAGAAGTGCACGCCCGGGTTCAGGCTGACCAGGTCATTGACCACATAGGTGTAGTCGAAGTCCGCGTAATACTGGTTCCAGATGTCCTTCAGCTCGGCGGCGTACAGGTTGGCGGTGATGTGCTCGGTACCGCTCCACGACGCGCCGGTCCAGTTCAGGTGCTTGCTCTTGTCGTGCTCGTCCAGTGACCCGTAGTAGGTGTCGATGCGGCGGTGGCCGCTCTGGTTGTACGGGTGGGTGAAGCTGACCTGGCCGCCTTCGAGCAACAGGCCGTCGATGCTGGTATTGGTCAGGCTTACACCGCGGAAGGTTTGCGGCAGCATGCGCGTTTCGCCGCCGGCGATCACCGGGTTGGTGAGGAACAGGTCACCGGCTTTCAGCTCGGTGTCGAAGGCCTTGAGCTTGACCGCAGCACCGGCAGTGGAGAACGAGTGCGGGGCAGCGCCCAGCTCGCCGTCGTCCTTGATGTGTTTGGGCAGGATGCTGGTGCCGGCATGGCCGCCGCCGCCGTCGAGCTTCAGGCCCAGCATGGCATGAGCATCCAGGCCAAAGCCGATCACACCTGGGGTGTAGCCCGACTCGAAACGCGCAACCGCGCCCTGGCCCCACTCGCGGGTGTCGCGCACGCCGGCGTTGTGGTTGTCGCGGTTGAAGTAGGCATTACGAAAATGCAGGTTGAAGGACGAACCTTCGATGAAGCCATCAGCCTTGTCTTCATCTGCCTGGGCGGCGAAAGGGATCGTTGCAGTCAACGCAATGAAAAGCGGGGTAAAACGAAACGCGGAAGGCACCGGTACTAGCTCCTTTGGTATGACGGTGGGGCAGTTTTTATATTTGAATGTGCGTCTTTTTATAGGTGGACGTTACAACCAGGCTGAGAGTTGAAGCACATAAAAAAAGCCGCTGATTGGCAGCGGCCTTTAAAAGGCTAACATATCGGCACTGGAGGTGCCCATGGCGTAGCCAAGGGAAAGCGGGAGCAGCGACAGCGCCTGATCAGCTGTCGGCATTGGCATCGACAGTAACTTTGGAAGCTGTCTGTTTAGCGCCTTTTGCGGTATCTGCCTTGTTTGCGGCTACAGCGTCACGGGCCTCTTGATGGACAGCCGCGAGCTCTGCATTGCGGGCGACGAAAGCCGGGGATTCTTCGGCCATGGCCAGGGGCGACAACAACAGGGAAGACAGGACGAAGACGCTGGCAATACCCATACTGCTGGACATTTGAAACTACCTTCTTGCGGTGCAAGTGCTAATGAGGACAGGGGTAAAGTTAGTCCTTTCAGTGCACTCGAAACAGAGCGAAGTGCGATAAGCACTGTTGCGCAAAAAGTAACGATCCTTGGGGGAGTCAATGGGACTTTTGGCGAAAGCCCCGTGCTAGAGCGCCTGCGTACTTTTTGTAATAGATGGGCTCGTCCCCCGAGGCGGTTCACAGCGCTACGGTGGTGTTCGAAGAAAGCCAACGGCAGCTTTGTAGCTGGCCGTCAGCCAGCTATCCGGTCGCTTTTTCGTGCGTGGCCTTGGGCAAGGTGATCAGGCTAAAAGCCGATAAAGGCGTAATACACCGGGGTTTCATTGGTCGTGCGCAAACCCAGTGCCTGCAAGCTCGCCGTCAGCGCTTCATCCTGCACATGCACGGTCCACTGCGTCCCTTCATTCCCCGGCACCTGCGCCAGCGCCGCAGCAAACGCCCCCATATCCGGCAAGTAAGCGGTAAACCCGTTACCTTTTAGCGCACTGGTGGTCATGCCCAATGCCTGACATACCGCGACCTTGGCGGCAATGTCATCGCGGTCGGCCTGGCGCGAAGCCTGGACCAGCGCCTGCAGTTCCACATCGACCAGTTGCGTGCCGTGAATCAGCTCCGGCCCCTGTTGCCAGGCCTCCGGCGGGCAGTCCTTGCTGTCTGGCCGCAATGGAATATGCGGGTTGATTTCTACCGGATAGATGCGACAGACCAGCGGGCGCTGCTCATAGATGGTGCAGAGGTCGTTGGCGTCGAGGTTACGACAACGTCCGGGGTTGAATGCAGCAAAGGTCACCGAGACGCGTACCTCGCCCTCGCCGCAATGCACCGGATGGGAGCGTCGCAGCACATGGTCACGCTGCTCCAGCGGCATGCCAGGGCCGTCCACGACGAAAGCTTCGATCAGTACCACCACCTGGCCGGCATCGTCCGCCCAGCGACGAGCTTCGGCCAGCGTCAGTGGCACATGGTGGCCGGTGCAGCATTTGCCGCAGCCGGTACAGCCGAAACGTAAGCGGTCGGTCACTTGGCTTCCGGGCTCCACTCGCTGACAAAGGCACGCTGGTGCTGGCGATCGTACAGACACAGCTCGGTGCCGGTGCGCTGCTGCATGTGCTTTTGTGGGTAGACGCCTTCGATCAGCAGGGCACTCATGCCTGCCTGGTCATCGAACTCGGCGGGCTTGCCGCGAGCGTGGGCGTTCTTGAACTGGCTTGCGGTCAGGCAGGCCTTGAGCATCTGCTGGCGCTGCTCGTTCCAGGCCTGACTACTGGAGGCCTGGGCAATACCGCTGAAGAGGGCACAGCTGATCAGGATAGAGCTGAGAAGCTTCATATGTGATTCCGGCAATTTTCTTGCGAGGGGCGCGAATTATGCCCGAGTCACCCCCGGCAGCCAGCCGGGGAGTTTGTCGCTGAATATATCAGTGCTCAGCGAACACCACGGTACGCGCGGCCACCACCAGACAATCGGTCAGCTCTGGCGAGGAGAACTTGGTAAGGATGGCATTGGCCCCGGCCTGGGTCGCCTTTTCACTGCTCATGGCACTGTCCAGCGAGGTATGCAACAGCACGTAGAGGTGCTGGAAGTCAGGGGTTTCACGCAGCGTGCGGGTGAAGGCGTAGCCGTCCATCTCGCTCATTTCGATGTCGGAGACGATGATGTTGATCTCCTGCGCGGTGCCTTGCAGTTCCAGCAGCACGTTTATGGCGTCTTTGGCGCTGCGCGCGGTGTGGCATTCGATACCGAGGTTGCGCAGGGTGTGCACCGACTGTTGCAAGGCCACCTGGCTGTCGTCCACCACCAGGATATTGGCGGCGGCCAGCAGGCTGGCATCTTCTTCGTTCAAGGTGCCGTGCGCCGGCTCGGCGACGGGCGGGGCGATGGCGTGTATGACTTTTTCGATGTCCAGCACCTGCACCAGGGTGTTGTCGACGCGCGTCACGCCGGTGATGAACGAGCGGGTGCCTGAGGCGTAGGGTGGCGGTTTGATGTCGGTGCTCAGGCAATGCACGATGCGGCTGACTGCCTGTACATGCAGGCCTTGGCGCGAACGGCTGATCTCGGTAACGATCAGGCAGCCACCCTGTGGGTCGGCCAGCGGTTGTTCGCCAATGGCGCGGGACAGGTCGATGACCGACAGCGAGTGGCCGCGCAGGGTTGCCACGCCTTTTACATGGGGGTGCGACTCGGGCAGCTTGGTCAGCGGCGGGCAGGGTATGATCTCGCTGACCTTGAGCAGGTTGATTGCCATCAGCTTACCGCTGCGCAGGGTGAACAGCAGCAGGGATAGCGAATCCGCGCGGGCATTTTGCGTGGCCATGGTGACCTTCGGTGGGGAGCAGGGGATAACCGGTTATCGGCTCTTTGACGGCTGGCTTTAGGGTATTGATGGTAGTTGATGGGTTCGCCTTGGTCTTTTTTGTTGTCAGTGAGGTCGAGCGCCGCCCGCGCGGCGCTCAATCTCACTGGCAACGCAAACCTCCCGTCACGCACTACCGTTCACGCAGGGCCTCCTTGGCCCGGTTCAGCGGCTTGATCAGGTAATCGAGGATGGTTTTCTCGCCCGTTCGGATATCCACTGTGGCAATCATCCCTGGCACGATCGCAAAACGCTTACCGGCCTTGTTCTGCAAGCTGTCCTGTTCGGTGCGGATGAACACGCGGTAGTAGTAGATTTCCGGTTTGACCTCGTCCTGCAGGGTGTCCGGCGAGATGCCCACCACCTTGCCGTCCAGCCCGCCGTACACCGAGTAGTCATAGGCACTGATCTTGACCTTGGCCGCCTGGTCGGGGTGAATGAAGGCGATGTCCCGTGGCGCGATGCGGGTTTCGATCAGCAGGCGTTCGTCCATCGGTACGATCTTCATCACCTGGCCACCGGGCTGCACCACGCCACCCAGGGTGTTGACCTCGATGTCCTTTACAATGCCGCGCACCGGCGAGCGCAGGGTCAGGCGGCTGAGCGAGTCGCTGCGCCCGCGGATCACTTCCGACAGGGCGTCCGCTTCGGCGCTGGCCTTGGCCAGTTCTTCCCGGGCACGCACCAGATAGTCCGAGCGCGCCTCGTTGGCCTTGAGTTCCAGCTCGGAACGCTGGCGGTTCAGGCGAATAACTTCGACCCGGCTGGAGGCACCCATCTTCGCCAGGTTCTCGGTGATCTTCAGCTCGCTGCGCACCAGTTGCAACGAGTCCTGAATACCCGCCAGGGTCTGTTCCAGGCCGCGGCGGCGGGTCTGGTACAGCGCGGTTTCGGCATCGATCAGGTCAGGAGAGTCGCGCAGGCTCGCCGGGAAGGTCAGTGGCTTGCCGGTCACCTCTGCCTGCAGGCGGGCCTGGCTGGCCCTGGCCGCGCGGTACTTGGCTTCGCTTTCACCAACGCTTGAGGCCGTCTTGGTCGGGTCGAGTTGGGCCAGCACTTGGCCGCGCTCGACCAGGTCGCCTTCGGCGACGCTCATCTGCGCGACGATACCACCCTCGAACGACTGGATTACCTGCTCTCGCGAACTGGGGATGACCTTGCCTGTGCCGGTGGACACCTCGGTCACCTCGAACCAGGCCGCCCAGGCCAGGAACGCCGCCAGCATCAGCGCGCAGAGGGTGATGAGGCGGCCGGCGCGGAATACCGCCTGGTCGTCCTGCCCGTCCAGGTAGGAAGCCGGGAGTTCGTGGTTGCTCATGCCTGGGCTCCTTGCAGCTTGGCCAGCGCGGCATCACGCGCGTCATCGATGACGATGCGCCCGGCGTCCAGCACCAGGATGCGGTCGACCCGCTGCAGAACACTCAGGCGATGGGTTGCGATCACCAGTGTACGGCCCTGACAGAAGCGCTCCAGGTTATCCAGCAGCTTGCGCTCGGTCATGTCGTCCAGCGACGCGGTCGGCTCGTCCAGCAGCAGCACCTGCGGCTGGCGTACCAGCAGGCGCGACAGCACCAGGGCTTGGCGCTGGCCGCCAGACAAGCCCAGGCCACCTTCTAGGATCAGATGGTCCATGCCCTTGGGCAGGCGGCGGACGAAGTCCAGTGCGCCAGTGGCGGCCAGTGCGGCCACCAGTTCCTGGTCGCTGGCCTGGCCGGCGCCGAGGGTGAGGTTTTCCCGCAGGGTGCCGTGGAACAGCCTCGCGTACTGCGGCAGCAGGCCGACGTCACGGCGCAGGTCAGCCGGGTCGAGGTGAGCCATGGCGATGCCGTCCAGGCTAATCTCGCCCTGTACCAGGTCCATGGCCCCGCCCAGCGCCTGCAGCAAGGTTGATTTGCCGGCGCCGTTGCGGCCCAGCACGGCAATGCGCTCGCCCGGCTGGATGTCCAGCCGGCCAATGTTCAGCACTGGCGGGTACTCTTCGCTGTAGCGGAAGCTGGCCTGGCGCAGGCGGTACTCGCCGTGAATGGCCGGCAGGTGCACGCGGGCTTCGCCTTCGGGGTGGTCGACCGGCGATTGCATCAGCTTGTCCAGGCCTTGCAGTGCGACCTTGGCCTGCTGCCAGCGGGTCAGCACATGGGTCAGCTGTGCCAGCGGCGCCATCATTCGCGACGAAAGCATGGATGCCGCCACCAGGCTACCTGTGGTGAGGTCGCCGGCGATGACCATGGGTGCGCCGATCACGATTACCACGGCAAACACTGCACCCTGCACGTTCTGCGTCCAGGTCACCAGGCCGTTGGTGAGGGTGCGCAGGCGCAGGTTGGTGTGCGCACAGGCCGCGTTGTACTGGTTCCATTGCCGTTCGAAGCGTGCCTCTGCCTGCAGTGCCTTGATCTCGTCCAGGCCCTGGATGCTTTCCACCAGCATGGCGTTGCGCAGCGCCGACTCACGCATCGAGGCATTGGCCAACCGTGCCAGGCGCCGTTGTGCAAGCAACCCTGGCAACACCATGGCCAGCAGCGCGACCAGCGGGATGAACACCAGCACGCCGCCGATCAGCCAGAACACGAACAGGAACAGCAGGAAGAACGGCAGGTCGGCCAGCACCGTGGCGGTGCTGGACGTGATCAGGTCGCGGATCGATTCCAGCTCGCGCAACTGCGAGATGAACGAGCCGGTGGACTTCGGCCGCACCGAGTTGCGCAGGCGCAGGGCATGGCCGTAGACCAGGTCGCTCACCCGCAGGTCGGCGCGCTTGCCGAGCAGGTCGGTCACCTTCAGCCGCAGCAGGCGCATGCTGAAGTCGAACACCAGTGCCAACACCACACCGCCAAACAGGACGTAGAGGGTGGGCAGGGATTCAGCCGGTATCACTCGGTCATACACCTGCATCGAGAACAGTACGCCGGCCAGCGCGAGCACGTTGGCCACCAGTGACGCGACCATCACCTGCCCATAGGGGCGCAGGTCGCGCAGTACGATGCGGGCGAACCAGTGGCGGTCGTAAGGGGCGGTGTAGTCGTCGGTGCGCACATCGCGCAGTGGCCGGGCCGGGCGCAGCAGGGCAACGCGGTTGATGCGGCCTTTCAGGGTGTCGCGGGGCAGGCGCGAAGTCAGGCCTTGGTCACCGGCAAACACTACCGCCAGGTCGTCCTCTTCGGTCACCGACTCGACCACCGCCAGTTGCCCGTCGTCCAGCTCCAGCACCAGCGGCGTGCGCCATTGCCGCAGGCCCTTGGCATCGAAGTGCACGAAGCGCAGTGCCAGCCCCGCCTGACGTGCCATGTGGCGGAGGATTTCATTCAACGGGCGGGCATCCTCCACTGCGGCCAGGCGAATACGCTGGGGTGATACGTCCAGGCGGTAGTGGTGCGCCACCTGCAATATCACCTCAAGCCAGGGGCCAAGGTCTGGCCGGTGCGCGGCGGCCTGCTCCGGCGCGGGTGCCTGGTTGGGCAGGGTCACATCGATCGAATCACTCATGGCTGGATCTCCACACCTTGCAGGTTGCGCCCCTCAAGGCCAAAGGCCGTGCGCAGGGCGCCGGTGTTGTACAGGCAGTCGACATCCAGGCGCAGCAGATCGGAGCGGGTGCCGGCAAGTTCGAAGCGTGACTGGTAGATCTCCTGCTCGGCGTTGAGCAGGTCGAGCAGTGGCCGTGTGCCCAGGTCCAGGTACTGACGCCCGTAGAGCATGCGTGCTTCCTGAATACTGGCCTGGCGCGCTTCCAGCGAGGTCAGCCGGCGGCTTAGCCCGGAGGTTTGCGCCATGGCTTCGGCCAGGCCCCGACGCGCCTGCAGGCGGGCGGCGTCCTCGGCGGAGTCGGCTGCGGTCAGCGCGTGGCTGGCCGCGCGGGTACGGGCGCTGATGGAGCCCCCTTGGTAGATGGGGACTTCGACGTTCAGGTAGATGCCTGCCTGGGTGCGGTCCAGTCGTGAGTTATCGCGGTTATAGTCGTCGTCCAGGTAATGATTGACCTGCGGTTGCAGCGATAGGGTGGGGTAGGCCTCCGCCTTGGCCTGGGCCAGTTCAGCTTGGCCCTGTGCGCGCTGGGCCAAGGCCATCAGCACGGCGGGCAGGCGGTCATCACCCTGTGCAGGGCGCTTGCAGGCCTGGTTCAGCTCAGCGGGTGAGCCCTCGGCCAGTGCCGGAGGGGTAACGCGGCCCATCAGCGCCGCCAGGGTCGAGCGCCAGCGCTCGTACTGCGACTGGTACTCCTCCAGGGTGGCACGGGCGCTTTCCACGCGGGACTCGGCCTGCACCACGTCGGAACGGGTGCTGGCGCCCATGTCGCTACGCTGGCGGGCCATGCCGGCAATGTCGCCCACGCCGCGAATCTGATCGCGGGCAATCGTCAGCAGTTGCTCGTATCGGCGGGTTTCGATCCAGGCATAGGCTGTGTCGCGGGCCAGATCGTCGACCACCAGCAGGATATTGGCCTGGGCGCGGGCGGCAGCCGCCTGGGCGGCATTGACGGCGCTGTCGACCTTGCCGAAGTCATAGAGCATTTGCTTGAGCGACAGGTTCAGGGCCTGGCTATTGCGGTCGCCGCCATAACCGGTGTCATAACCGGTGCGCAGACCGCCGGAAATCTGTGGGTAGTACCCCGCACGGGCGACGTTGATGCCTTCGCCCTGCTTGTAAAGGTTGCCGATGGCCTCAGCGATGCTCGGGTGCCATTGCGCTGCCTGCAGCACTGCGTCGGTAAGGCTCAGCCGTTCGCCACTGGCGACCGGGGCCATGCCGATGGGGGGGCGGGCGGGCACCGCTTCGGGCGCATCGCGTAACAACGATGGCCCGATCTGGCGCAGGTGGGGGTCTATATCATCGGCTGCCTGGGCAACCGGGTGGAAGTTCAGGGCCAGGAGCCCGAATGCTCCCAGCAACAGCGGTGACAGCGGACTGCTTCGCTTCACATAGTTCCCTTACTGCTGGTCGTCCATGCCGCCGGGCATTCACCCGGCGGGTTTGCAGCGGCCTCAAACCACATGGATACCGTTTTGTACCCACAGGTGATGGCTTGGATCCTCCTGGGCCGTGTATTGGTTATAGTCGACGCCGTCGGCAGTTTGGTTCCCGACCAGCGTCCAGTTGTCCGTCATGTGAACCGAGTCTTGGTCGTCCCCCTTGATAATCAGTGTGTCGGTACCGGTTTCGGTGATTGCCACCACGTCCCCCAGGTTGAGGGTGAGCGCCACCGAGCTGGTGTCGTTGAGGTCGAGGATTTCGATGTCGTGCACGCGCTCGGCCAGGTTGCCCAGGTCGATACTGGCGTCACCGCCGCCCCACAACAGGGTGTCGGTACCTGTACCACCATCGACGCTGGCGAAGTTCTGGTCGACTATCACCAGCGTGTCGTCACCCGCCCCCCCTTGCAGGGTGATGTGGCCACCCTGGCTGCCATTGAGGTGGTCGTCGCCGTCGGTGCCGGCGATCACATCGGTGGCCGCTGCCAGGCTGGCGAGTGCCGCTGATTCGTCGCCGCTATCAGCCATCAGCGATGTGGTCGTGGTGAGGCCGGCAGCATCGTCCACGTTGATGGTCAGGGTTGCGGTGTCGGTAGTGCCGTTCGGGTGGCTGAGCTCGTAGGTGAAGGTGTCTTGCTGGCCGACCACCGCCGAGGTGAGCCCCGCGTTGAGGGTGTAGGTGTAGCTGCCGTCGGCATGCACCAGCAACGTGCCGTAGGTGCCGGCCACGCTCACCCCGTTGTAGCCTGGGATGGTGTAGGTGTTGGCCGCTGTCAGCACGCTCAGCACGGTCAAGGCCGAACCGATGTTGTCGTCAGTCAGCAGGTTGCCGGTGGCTGCTGTCGCGCCACTGACCACGAACTCGGTCAGGTACGTTGTGGTGGTGTTCAGGCTGGTGGTGATGGAGCTGAGCAAGCCGATGCCGCCAGCGGTGACACGGACGTGGTAGGTACCGGCGCCCTGATTCTCGAAGGTATACCCGGCGCCGCCCCCCAGCACGCTGATCAGCGAACCACCCGGCACCGACTGCACCAGCACGTACTGGCCGGTGGCCGGGTTGAGCTTGAGCAGCTCGATGGTAGTGCCGTTGAGCAGGCTCAACAGGTTGGCGGAGTTGACCACCACTTGCAGGTCGGCCGTGGTGTCGGCGGCAACCGTGGTGGTGTAGGTGGCCTGGCGGGTACCGATCAATGGCAGGCTCAACGAGCCCAGCGTACTGCTGCTGGTGTCCACGCGGTTGTCCAGGGTGACTTGGCTGCTACCAACGTCGTTGACTGCGTCGACCACCGTGGCCGGTGCACCGTAGTTGGTGTCGCTCCAGATCTCCGTGGCTTGCGGGCTGTCGATGCGCACGTACAGGTTGGCGGTATCGGACAGGCCGTTAGGGTGCACCAGTTGGTAACTGAACACGTCTACTTTGCCGACACTGTTCGGGCTGCCGTTGGGCGTGTAGGTGTAGCTGCCGTCCGCACTGATCACCAAGGTGCCGTACTGGCCCTGAACCGTTGTGGCGGTCCCGGCCGAGACGTAGCTGCCGTTTTTTAGTACTTGCAGCACGGCGGCGCTGTCCGGGCCACTGGCATCCACCGCGCCATCGGTGCCCACGTCGGTAATGACGTTGCCGGAGGTGGCAATGCCGGTGCCGGTGAATTGGGTCAGGCTGGTGGAGACGATGTCCAACGTGGTGCTCACTTCGGTGACCAGGCCGATGCCGCCACTGCCCACGGTCAGTCGGTAATCACCTGCTTGCAGCACGCCGATGTCCACCTGCAAGCCGATTGGCAGCACGATCAGGTCGAGCAGGCCCTGAGTGTTGCCGGTGGCGATGGTCACCCAGGCGCCGCTGGCGTCTTTCACCTGCAGGGTGAAGCTGGTGTTGTTGAGTAGTGCCAGCACGCTGTTGGTGGTCAGTGTGAGGGTAGGGTCGGCCGTGCTGCCTGCTGTCACCGTCCAGGTGTAGGTCTTGGTAAAGCCGGACAGCAGCGTGGTGAAGCTGTCGGTGTAGGTCTTCGTGGCGCTGACCGCTTCCAGGTTGACCGTGGCTGTGGCCAGGTTGTCGCTGGCGATGACCGGCGCGTTGGCATCCACATCCGGTGCAGTGACGTTGACGTTGCCCGACACGTTACCGCGCGGGTCGCTGAGGGTCACAGACAGGATCTGGCCGTTGTCCTGAGGCGGGCTCAGGGTCACAGTGAAGGTGCCGTCCGCCTGCACCGTTGCGGTTTGCAGCACGGTACCACCGGCGCTGCGTACGGTTACGGTGGCACCCACTTCGCCCGTACCGGTGAGGGTACTGCCGTCAGCACTGAATTGCAGGTTGCCGGCAGCCGCAGGCGGTGTCAGGTCCGGTGCGGTCAGCGCAGTGCCTGTGGACACGTTACCGGCGCTGTCGGTGAGGGTGACGCTGAGCGCCTGGTTGTCGATCTGCGCCGCAGCCAGACTGACCACGAACAGGCCGTTGCTGCCCACCGTTGCGGTACCCAGTACGGTACCGGCGCTGTTGCGCACGGTGACCGTGCTGCCGATCTGGCCAGAACCACTGACCGAGGTGCCGTTGGCGTTGATGGTGGCCAGCGGGGCGGCTGGCGGTGTGGTATCCGGCGCAGTCAGGCTGGTGCTGGCGGACAAGTTGCCGGCAGCATCGGCCTGGCGTACCACCAGCAGTTGCCCGTCGTTCTGTGGCGAGGTCAAGGTAATGCTGAAGGTGCCGTTGGCTTGCACCACTCCGGTACCGACCTGGCCGTTCGGGCCTTGGACGGTAACGGTAGCGCCCGCTTCACCGCTACCGGTAAGCACGCTACCCGAGCCATCGATGGCGATGTTGGTAGGGACGGCAGGTGGCTGCAGGTCTGCGGCGGTGTAGCTTGTGCTGCCGGACGCATTGCCGGCAGCGTCAGCCTGGCTCACGCCCAGTACCTGGCCGTTGAGCTGCGCGGCGTTCAGGTTGACGGTGAAGACGCCACCGCCATTCACCACCGCCGTGCCGAGCACGTTGTTGCTGGCATCACGCACTGTCACCGTGGCACCGGCTTCACCCGTGCCGGTCAGCACCAGGCCATTGACAGAGAGGCTGGTCACCACCGGGTTGGCCGGTGGCGTGATGTCAGCTGCTTGCAGGAAGGTCGGCTGCGATTCGCCGCCGACCAGTGCCACCGCTGTCACCGAAATGTGCTCGCCGTTGAGCTGGGCTGCGTCCAGCGTCAGGGTGAAGGAGCCGCCCAGGGTTGCGCTGCCTGTACCGATCAGGTTGCCTGCGGCATCGTACACGCGAATGTCCACACCGCTTGGTGCACTGCCTGTCAGGGTCAGGCCGTCGCTGCCCAAGGTCACGTCGGTTGGCGGCACGGGTGGTGCGACCAAGGGTGTGACGTAGGTCGCGACCGCAGAAGTATTGATACCGTCAGACTGTGTCACTTCCAGGGTGGCGAGCGAGCCCGCCGCCGGCACCAGTGTTATCTGGAAGTTGCCAGCGGCATCCACCACGCCGGTGCCGATCACGCTTCCGTCGAGGCTGACGGTGACCGTGGCATTGGCTTCGCCTTTGCCGGTCAGCACGTTGAAGGTGTTGTTGATCGCCAGGTTGGTTACCAGGTCGGGTGGCGAGGTGTCGTTGGTCTGGTAAGGGACGGCCACCGAAGCGTTGCCGGCATCATCCGTGGACACCACCGTCAGCAACTGCCCATTGTTCTGTGCCGGGCTGATCGGCACAGTGAACTGGCCGTTCTCATCCACTTCCACCGTGCCCACGATATTGTTGTCCGGGCCGCGTACCGTGATGGTGCTGCCGGCTTCGGCGGTACCTGTCATCGACGTACCGGCTGCGTTGAGCAGCAGGTCGGTCGGCTGTACCGGTGGCGTCAGGTCTGGCGCAGTCACTGCCAGTGGTATCGACGGGTTGCCAGTGGCGTCCTGGGCGATGATGGTCAGCGTTTCGCCGTTGATTTGCGGGAGGTTCAGGTCAAGGACGAAGGTGCCGTCCGGATCTACCGTCACCTGGCCCAGCAGGTCACCGTTGTTGTTGACCACGGTGACGCGGGTGCCGGCTTCGGCGGTACCGGTCACCTGGGTACCGCTGTCGTTGATGACGGCGATCACGGTGGCAGGTGGTGTGGTGTCCGTCGCCGTGACCGAACTGATTGGCGAGATATTGCCGGCTGCATCGGTCAGTGTTACCTGCAGCACCTGGCCATCGAGTTGCGCCGCATCCAGCTCGACGATGAAGGTCCCGTCGGCGCCCACTGTGCCGGTTCCGACCTGCGTGGTACCGACGTACACGCGCACGATGGCGCCCACTTCGCCGATACCGCCCAGCTCGTCACCTGCCGCATTGAGCCGCAGCTCTGTTGCTGCCGCTGGCGGCGTGAGGTCCGGCGCTTGCACGTTGACCGGCAGGCTGACGTTGCCGGGTGGGTCGGCCTGCAGCACCGACAGTGTCTGGTTGTTGATCTGTGCAGGTGACAGTTCGACGCTGAAACTGCCATCAGCAAGCACGATACCAGTGCCCAATACGGTACCGGCTGCGTTACTGACGATTACTGTGGCGCCGGCCTCGCCCAGGCCGCTGACCACACTGCCGTCGGCGTTGATCACCACTAGGGTGAGCGGGGCGGGTGGGGTGAAGTCCGGGGTTTGCAGGGTTGCCACTGCCGACACGTTGCCCGCCGCATCGGCCTGGGTGAAGCTGAGCAGTTCGGCGTTACCCAGCGCCGGGCTCAGCGTGATGGTGAAGTGGCCACTGGCATCGACGGTGGCGCTGCCGATTTCCTCGCCTGCCGGGTTGGTCACGGTCACCTGCGCGCCCACTTCGCCGCGGCCGGTGAGGGTGACACCATCACCGGAAATCGCCAGTTCGCCTGGTGCCGTTGGCGGGGTGGTATCGGGGGCGGTGATGGCGCTGGCGGCAGACTGGTTGCCAGCCGCATCGCCCAGCACTACTTGCACCTGTTGGCCGTTGGCCTGAGGCGATGCGAGGTTGACCTGGAAGGTGCCGTCGGCGCGCACCGTGGCACTGCCCAGCACCGAACCATCGGCGGCGAGCACCCGCACGGCGGCACCCGCTTCGCCGGTACCGTTCAGCAAGCTGCCACCCCCGGCGAAAGCCAGGTTGTCGGCCGCATCCGGCGCGACGCGGTCAGGGGCTGTCAGGCTGACGCTGTTGGACTCGTTGCCGGCCACATCGGACTGGCTGGCGCTGAGCTGTTCGCCGTTAATTTGCGCGGCGCTCAGGTTGACGTTGAAGGTGCCATTGGCATCGACCACGGCAGTGCCCAAGTCGACACCGCCTTCGCCAAGCACGGTAACGGTGGCACCTGCTTCACCGCGGCCACTGAGTACCAGGCCGTCGCTGGACAACACCAGGTTGGTCAGTGGTTGCGGTGCCGTGGTGTCTGGTGCCTGCAGGGTTGCGGGCAATGATACGGTGCCATCGGTACCCGTTGCGCTGATCTGCAGCACTTCGCCATTGGCCTGTGCACTACCCAGATTGACAGTGAACGTGCCGTCGTTGGCGACCGGGCTGCTGCCCAGCAATACGCCGTTGGGGCCGTACACCTTGATTGTGCTGCCCGTCTCGGCGGTGCCGGTCACCGACAGGCCGTCGGCGGCCAGTACCAGGTTGTCCGGTGTTGCCGGTGCCAGTACGCCCGGTGCAGTCACGCTTTGTGCAGGGGAGACGTTCTGTGCGGCATCGGCCTGGACCACGTTCAGGCTCTCACCCGTGATCGCTGTCGGTGAAAGGGACACGGTGAAGTGACCGTCGGCCGTCACTGTGGCGCTACCCAGCACGGTACCGTCCGGTGCCCGTACGGTCACGGTTGCGCCTGCTTCGCCATCGCCTGTCAGGGTGGCGCCATCGGCGGAGACCGCCAAGTTGGTCACGGCGGCCGGCGGCGTGGTGTCGGCTGCGGTGTAAGGTGCGGCCGGCGACACGTTGCCAGCTGCGTCGGTGGCAGTCACCTGCAGCGTCTGGCCATTGGTCTGGGCACTGTTCAAGGCGACCTGGAAGGTGCCGTTGCTGCCGGCTACCGCTGTGCCCAGCACGTTGCCGCTGGCATCGCGCACGGTCACGGTGCTGCCGGCCTCGGCGGTACCGGTCAGTTGCAGCCCGGTACTGGACAGGGCGAGTGCTGTCGGTGCCGCAGGCGGGGTGAAGTCCGGCGCGGTGACCGCCACGGCGGTGGAAGTGTTGTTGCCCGCGTCGGTCTGCGTAACGCTCAGGTGCTGGGCGTTGAGCTGAGCGCTGTTCAAGGTGAGGGTAAAGCTGCCATTGGCCGCTACCAGGCCGGTGCCTATGATGGTCCCGTCCGGGCCGTGAACGGTGACCGTGGCACCGGCTTCGCCAAGGCCAGTCAGGGTCAGGCCGTTGTTGTTCAGCACCACGTTGGACAGCGGCGCGGGCGGGGTCAGGTCCGGGGTTGTCACATTGATTGCCGGCGAGGTGTTGCTGGCGGCATCCACTTGCGTCACGCCGATGACCTGGCCGTTGGTTTGCGGCGTGTCGAAGGTCACCGTGAAGCGACCGTCTGCGCTCACCGTGGCGGTGCCGAGCAAGGCACCTGAGGCGTTGCGTACCTGTACCGTCGCGCCTACTTCACCGCTGCCGGAAAGCTGCCGGCCGTCCTGGCTCAACACTGGGTTAGTGATGGCCGCTGGCGGCGTGTGGTCTGGCGTGGCCAGGCTGGCCGGGCCGGACACATTGCCCGCAGCATCACTGAGGGTGACCTGCAGTGGGCTACCGGTGACTTGCGCGCTGGGCAGGGTGATCTGGAATTGGCCGCTTTGGTTGACGGTGCCGGTGGCCAGGATGGCACCACTGGCATCGCGTACGGTGACGCTGGCACCGGCTTCGCCCTGGCCGCTGAGCACGGTGGCTGCGCTGTTGAGGCTGAGGTTACTGGCCGCCAGCGGTGCCTGCAGGTCAGGCGCTTGCAGGGTGGACGCGAGCGAAACGTTACCTGCGGCATCAGCCTGGGTGACGATCAGGTTCTGCCCATTGGCCACGGCCGGCGAAAAGATGACGCTGAACAGGCCATTGCTGCCGACGGTAGCAGTCCCCAGCACGGTGCCTTGTGAGTCAGTCACGCGCACGGTTGCACCGACTTCACCCTGGCCGGTCAGTGTACTGCCGGTTGCGTCGAGGTTTACCTGTGTCGGCGCGTCTGGTGCCGTGGTGTCACTGGCCACGACGGTGGCCGGCACCGAAGGCTGGCCATCGACGGTAGCCTTGGCACTGACCTGCAAGATCTGGGCGTTGAGCTGGGCGCTCTGGAAGAACACACGGAAGGTGCCGTCGCTGCCGACCGTGGCGCTACCCAGAGTGGTGCCCCCGGAGGTCACGGTAATCAGCGAGCCGACCGTACCCTGGCCGGTCAGCAAAAAGCCGTCGGCGCTGATGGCAAGGGCCGAAGGCGTGGCCACTTCGGCACCGGTCGGGCCAGCCAGTGGTACTTCAGGCGATTCGTTGCCGGCAGGGTCGATCACCGCCACATCAACCGTTTCGCCTGATGCCAGCGGTGGGTCGACCGGTATGACGAAGGTGCCGTCCGGCCCTACGGTTACAGTGCCGCGCACGCTGTCATCCGGGTTGCGGACTTCCACTGTGCTGCCAGGCTCGGCTGTGCCGCCGACCGTGCTGCCGTCCGGGCTTACGGTAAGGCCGGTGGCTGGTTCTGGGTTGGTCGTGTCCGGAGCGGTGACTGAGACCGGCGCCGAGTCGTTGCCGGCTGCGTCGGTCACTACCACGGTTACGGTCTGGCCGTTGTTCTGCGGGGTATCCAGCGGCACGTTGAAACTGCCATCCGGGTTGACCGCCACGGTGATCACATTGCCGGCCCCATCACTCACGGTCACCGAACTGGCGCCAGGTGCGTTACCGCTCACAGCCGTGCCATCGCTGCTGACTGCAACGTCGGTGGGCAGTGCCGGTGGCGTGATGTCAGGCGCAAGGATCGGGCTGGGCTGCGAAATGTTGCCGGCCGCATCGGTCAGCGTCACATCCAGGGCCTGGCCGTCCAACTGGGCGGGCGATAGTGGGACAGTGAAGCTACCGCCTGCGGGCACGACGATGGTGCCTACCAACGTGCCGTCGCCAAGCTTCACTTCCACCGTGGAGCCAGCTTCGCCTGTACCTTGGATGGCGTTGCCAGCCGGGGTGATCGTGAGGTCGGCAGGCGCAGCCGGCGCAGTGCTGTCGTCAGCGGTGAAAGTGGCCGACGGCGAGGCATTGCCGCCGCCATCGATCAGCACCACCGACAGTACTTCACCGTTGGTCTGGGCGGGGGAGAGTACCACTTCGAACGTACCGTCTGCATTCACCGGCATGGTGCCTAGCAGGTCACCCGCAGCATTGCGTACCTCTACGGTGCTGCCTGCCTCGCCCTGCCCGCTGAGCAGTGTGCCGGTAGGGTCAAGGCCGAGCCCCTGCGCCGGCAGCGGTGCCTCGAAGTCAGGTGCGGTCACGGTGCCTGCGGGCGAGCCGTTGCCGCTATTGTCCGCCTGAGTGACAGACAGCGTCTGGCCATTGAGCTGTGGCGGGTCGATTGCTACCTGGAAGGTGCCATCGGGCTGGACCGTTGCGGTGCCCAGTACCGCGCCGCCAGTGCCTGTCACGGTCACCTGCGCACCCGGCTCGCCGCTGCCGCTCAGGCTGCTGCCGTCGCCAGCCAGGACCAGAGCGGTGGGGCTCTCGGGTGCCTGGGTATCCGGTGCTGACAAGTCGACCGCCGCTGACAGGTTGCCGGCCACGTCGCGTTGCTCCACGGTCAGTGCCTGGCCGTTGGTCTGCGGGGTGTCGAGGGTGATTTCGAAAGCGCCGCCAGCGCCGACCACCATGCTGCCCAACACGCTGCCGTCCGGCGCGCGCACGGTAACGGTGGCGCCCGGTTCGCCGTTGCCGGTGATCGTGGTACCGGTGCCGTCGATGGCCGGGTTGGTGACCACTTGCGGTGGGGTGGAGTCGGGTGCAGTGAAGTCCACGGGCCCTGCGCTGTTACCCAGGTTGTCAGTGGCTTCGACGGTCAGGCTTTCGCCGTTGCGTTGTGGCGCGTTGAGGGTGACGTCGAAACGGCCGTCGCCACCCACAGTGGCGCTGCCCAGCACATTGCCGTCGGCGTCACGCACGGTGACGATGGAGCCGCTTTGGCCCAGGCCGGTAAGGTGAATGCCAGCGGTATCGATGGCCAGCCCGGAGGGCTGCAGCGGGCCGTCGATATCGGGCGCCACGATGGTTACGGTCGAGGTGTTGCCAGCTGGGTCGCGCAGTACCACGTCCAGCTCCTGGCCGTCGGTCTGCGGAGGGTTCAGGACCACGCTGATCACACCGCCGGCACCGACCTGGGCGCTGCCCAGCACAGTACCGTCGGCGCTGATGACCTGCGCGGTGGTGCCCGGTTCGCCGCGACCGGTGAGCAGCCCGCCATCGGCGCTCAATTGCAGTTCGCTGGCTTCGTTGGGCGGGGTGATATCGGGGGCGGTGATCTGTGTCGGTAGCGAGCTGTTGCCAGCGCCGTCAACCGCCACGACATCCAGTATCTCGCCGTTGGCCTGGGCTGGGGTCAGGCCGATGGTGAAGCTGCCATCCGGTTCGGCCTGGACGCTGCCCAGAACATTGCCCTGCGCGTCACGCACTTGCACCTGCGTTCCTGCCGGTGCGTTACCGGAAATACTGGTACCGTCGCCGGTCACCAGCACGCCGCTCGGGCTTTCGGGTAGCGGTGTATCGGCAACGGTCACACTGACCCCTGCCGAGGTATTGCCGGCGGCATCGGTCTGCACCAGCACGAGGTTCTCTCCGGCGGCCAGCGGTGCTTCAAGGTCGACCACGAAGGTGCCATTGGGCGCCACGGTGCCGGTGCCGATGACTGCACCTTGGGCATCACGCACTTCCACCGTGGCACCGGGCTCACCACGGCCAGACAAGGCCAGGCTGCCATCGCCTGCCACCACATCAGTGATGATCGCCGGAACGGTAATGTCCGGGGCCACGTAACTCAGCGGCACCGAGGTATTGCCTGCCGCATCGGTCACTGTGATGGACAGGGTTTCGCCATTGGCCTGTGGCGGGTCGAGGGTCAGGCTGAAGCTGCCATCCGGCTCGGCAATGGCGCTACCGATCAGGTTGCCCGAGGCATCTTTAACCTCCACCCGGGCGCCTCCTTCTGCAGTGCCGACCAGGCTGTCGCCATTGCTCAGTACCAGGTCGGTTGGTTGCAGCGGTGCTATCTGGTCGGGCGCCGTCAGCGGGACAGATGCAGAGATATTGCCGGCGGCATCGGTCAGGGTCACTTGCAGGGATGAGCCATCCACCACCGGGGTTGGCAGTTGCACATTGAAGCTGCCATCGGGCTGAACGGTACCGCTTACCAGCACCTGGCCCTCATCGTTGCGCACCTCCACGGTGGCGCCCGCTTCGCCGCGCCCGGAGACTGTGCGGCCATCGTTGCTGATGGCCAGATCGGTAGCGGGCTCCGGCGGGGTGGTGTCGCCGCCGTTGTCCACGTTCGGTGCAGTGACGCTGCCGGCCGTGGAGGCGTTGCCTGCGGTATCGGTGGCAGTCACCTGCAACTGCTCGCCTGCCAATTGTGGCGGGGTGAGGTCGATGCTGAAGGCACCGCTGGCCCCCACCACGACACTGCCCAGCACCGTGGTGCCGTCGGCGGCCAGCACACGGACGGTGCTGCCTGCTTCGGCGCGGCCGCTGACGACGGTACCATCGCCACTGATTGCCAGGTCGTTGGGCGCCGCAGGCGCGGTGATGTCTGGTGCGGTGATCTGCACCGGCAACGACGAGGTGCCGTTGTTGTCGATGGCCACTACGTCCAGCAACTCGCCATTGGCCTGGGCCGGCGTGAGCACCACGGTGAATGTGCCCTCGGCACCCACCACGATGCTACCGATCAGTGTGCCGTTGGCATCATGCACGTCCACGCGACTGCCAGTCGGAGCAGAACCGCTGATGCTGCTGCCATCGGCGGCCACAACCAGTTCACTCGGGCTGGTCGGTGTGATCACCAGTGGCACGTCGTAGGTCAGCGCTTCAGAGACGTTGCCGCCCGGGTCGGTCTGTACCAGGGTCAGGCGCTCACCCGGCAGCGCAGCCGGATCGAGGTCGATCAGGAAAGTACCGTTCGCAGTTACCGTACTGGTACCCAGCAGCGTGCCATTGGCATCGCGCACCTCGACGGTAGCGCCGGCTTCGCCGCGACCACCCAAGGTCAGGCCGTCGGCGCCGACGACGATGTTGCTGACCACGGCAGGCACGGTAATGTCCGGGGCATCGAACTGCAGCGGTAAAGAGACATTGCCATCGGTATCGGTCAGGCGGATGTCCAGCACTTCGCCATTGGCCTGGGCAGGCGACAGGGTAATGCTGAAGCTGCCGGTATCATTGACCAGGCCAGTGCCGAGCAAGTTGCCCGAGGCATCGAAGGCCTGCACTGTCGCACCAGGCTCGCCGTTGCCACTCAGGGTCACACCGTCGGCCAAGGCCAGGTTGGTCGGCTGGGCCGGGGGCTGCAAGTCCGGGGTAACCACCGACGCTGGTGCAGAAGCATTGCCGGAGGCATCGATCAGCACCACTTGCAAGTTGCTGCCATCTTTCACCGGTGGGTCGAGGGTGATCTGGAAGGTGCCGTCGGGGTTGACTGAGCCGCTGGCCAGTACATTGCCCTGGGCATCGCGCACCTGCACACTGGCACCGGCTTCGCCGCGGCCATTGAGCTGGGCGCCGGCCAGGCCGACTACCAGGTTGGTCGCGGCATCTGGTGGTGTGGTGTCGCCACCGTCGATGTCCGGCGCGGTGATGTCGCTGGCCGGGGAGGTGTTGCCGGCGGCGTCGGTGGCGGTGACTTGCAGCACCTCGCCGTTTACCTGTGGCGGGTCGAGGGTTACGGTGAAGCTGCCGTCGGGGCCAGCCACCACACTGCCAATCAGCGTGCCGTTGGCGTCATGCACCTCTACACGGCTACCGGCAGGTGCGCTACCGCTGATGCTGCTGCCGTCTTCGGCGAATACCAGGTCGCTTGGGCTGGCAGGCGCAGTGGTGACCGGGACCTCGTATTGCAATGCCGAGGAAGCGTTGCCGCTTGGGTCAGTCTGCACCAGGCTCAATTGCCCGCCCGGCTGTGCGGCCGGACTCAGGTCGATCAGGAAGGTGCCGTTGGCCCCTACGACACCCGTGCCGATCACGGTGCCATTGGCATCGCGTACTTCGACGGTGGCCCCCGGTTCGCCGCGTCCGCTCAGAGCCAGGCCGCCAGCGCCAACTGTAATGTTGTTGACGGCATCGGGCGGGGTAATGTCCGGAGCATCGAACTGCAGCGGCGCAGAGGCGTTGCCGGCAGCATCCACCAGGCGTACGTCCAGCGCTTCGCCGTTGGCCTGGGCAGGCGACAGGGTGAGGCTGAACAGGCCGTCGGCACCAACGACACCGGAGCCAATCAGGCTGCCGGCAGCATCGCGCACCTGCACGGTAGCGCCGGGCTCACCGCGACCGGTGAAGGTGACGCCATCGGCCAGAGCCAGATCGGTCGGCTGGGCAGGGGCTGTGGTGTCAGGGTTGTCGACATCCGGTGCCGTGATGCTGGCAACGGGCGAGATATTGCCAGCCGCGTCTGCGGCGCTGACCTTCAGGGCCTGGCCGTCACTTTGTGGCGGTTGCAGGGTGATGCTGAACTGGCCGTCCGCACCGGCTACGGCAGTGCCCAGCAATGCACCACCAGCGCCTCGTACGGAAACCGTCGAGCCAGGCTCGGCAAGACCGGTGAGCGTCGTGCCCTGTTCATTGATAGCCAGGTTGGTCGGCGCCAGTGGTGCCGTTGCGTCTGGCGCAGTGACAGTGCCAGGCGCCGAGACATTGCCGGCGGCGTCGGTCAGGGTGACATCAAGGTTTTCGCTATTGATCTGCGGCGCATTCAACGTCACGTTGAAGTTGCCGTCGGGACCCACTGTGCCGCTGCCGATCAGGTTGCCGGCGGCGTCGCGGATGTTCACCGTGGTGCCTGCTTCGCCACGGCCGGTCAGGCGCAGGCCATCCGGTGAAACCAGCAGGTCGATCGGCGTGGCCGGTGCGCTGGTATCGGGGGCGGAACCGCCGCTGCTGCCCCCGCCGCCGTTGCCCGCCGCTGCCGCTGCGCCGCCCACACCGAGCAGGCTGAGCCCGGCAATCGCCCAAGTTGGCATGGCGCTACCGGCAGTGCCGATGCCAGCGACCAGTTCGTCCAGCGAGGCCACTTCTTCGAAGGTGAAACCGGTGAACGCTGCCGCATCGTACTGGGCATGCCACAGGGTGCCGTCTTCGCCGACGAAGACCATATCGCTGCCGACCCCGGCCTGGTCCGCAGCGAAGAAGTTACCGACGGTGACTTTTTCACCCGACTTCAGCGTAACGATCAGGTCTTGCCCACGTTGGGTGACGGTGGCCACTTTGTCGGGAGATACCGGTATCTGCACGACGCTTGGTGCTTTGAGATTGATATTGCCCCAGGCGCTCTGAGTGGCGACTTCGGATTGCTTATCGGCGACGACGATGTTGTCCATGGATGCTCCCTGCTGATATCCGGATCCCCTGGCCCGACTATTCGGGCGACAACCGGCGTAACAGAGCCCTGATAGGGGGTACGCGCAGCCTCGACCAGGCAGTCGACAAATGGGTCGTTAGGGAGATATAGCAGCCGGTGGGGAAGCAACCAGATGGCTTTCTGGGTTAATCCTTTGGTAGAGAAGCCTTAGCGAAGCCCTAGCCTGCGGGCTAAACGGCTCAGGTTTGCGCGGTCCAGGCCGAGTTCGCGGGCCGCTGCTGCCCAGTTGTCCTGGTGCCTTTGCAAGCAGGCTTCGATGATCTGACGCTGGTAAATGTCGACGGCCTCACGCAGGCCACCTTCAGGCGGGGTGGCCACTTGTAACGGTGCCGCAGGGGAGGGCAGCGAGCCTGGCGTCGTTGCCGACACGCGCAGGTCCAGGTCGGTGGCGTCGAGAGTGAGGATACGTGGCCGGTCAGGGTGCTGGCCCAGCGCCTTGAGGGCCGAGCGGCCTATCAGGTGTTCCAGTTCGCGCACATTGCCTGGCCAGTCGTAGGCGATCAGCGCGGCTTGGGCCTCATGGCTCAGGCGCAGGCTGTTCAGGCCCAGCCGTGAACGGTTCTGTTCGAGGAAGTAGCCAGCCAGTAGCAGCACGTCTCGCCCACGTTCGCGCAATGGTGGCACGTGCAGCGGGTATACACTGAGGCGGTGGTAGAAGTCGGCGCGGAAGTTGCCCGTACGCACCTCGGCAGCCAGGTCGCGATTGGTCGCGGCGATCAGGCGCACGTCGACCCGGTGCTCGCGGTCCGAACCCAGGCGCTGCAGCTGGCCGCTTTGCAGCACGCGTAACAGCTTGGCCTGCACCGTCAGCGGCAGTTCGCCCACTTCGTCGAGGAACAGCGTGCCGCCGTTGGCCAGCTCGAACTTGCCGCGGCGCTCGCCATGCGCGCCGGTGAAGGCGCCGCGCACATGGCCGAACAGTTCGCTTTCCACCAAGGTGTCGGGCAGGGCGGCGCAGTTGAGGCTGACCAGCGGCTTGTCGGCACGGCTACTGGCCTGGTGCAGGGCCTGGGCCACCAGCTCCTTGCCGACCCCGGTTTCGCCGGTGATCAGCACGGTCAGGTCGCTGCTGCCGACCAGACGAATTTCTTCCACCAGGCGTTTGTGCGCAGGGCTCTGGCCAATCAGCTCTCTATCCTGGCCGCTGGCCTGGCGGTAGAGCTCGGCGCGGTGGTGTTCGTCTTCGGCGCGCAGGGCCAGGTGCTCGATACGCTCGGCCACGGTAACGGTGGCGGCTGCCAGGCTGGCAAAGGCCTGCAGGGCATCCAGCTCCAGGCTCTGGAACTGCCCGGGGGTGAGGGCGTCGAGGGTGACCAGGCCCCATGGGCGCTCATCGACCATCAACGGGCAGCCCATGCAGTCGTGCACTTCAAGGTTGGCATCGGGGGCGTGGACCAAACCATCATAGGGGTCGGGCAGTTCGGAGTCGCTGGCGAAACGGGTGGGTTCCGGGCGGCTGAGCAGGACCTGGAAGCGCGGGTGCTCGCTGACCCTGAAGCGACGGCCGAGAGTGTCGGGGCTAAGGCCATCCACTGCCAGCGGCACCAGCCATTCACCATCCAGTCGCAGCAGTGCTGCGGCATCGCACGGCAGCAGGCCACGCATGGCTTGCAACAGCCGGCGGTAGCGCTCCTGGTCGGGCAAATCGCGGGACAGGTCGCTGACCAGGGGCAGCAGGGCGGTGAGCAGCGGTTTTGTAGTCATATGGACTCCTGTAGGTCGATATGACTATACGCAGGAGTAGGTCTTTTTGACATGACCTGCATCAAGCCCCTGATTTTACGGGCGATAAAAGTTGGCACGATTGCTGTAATGGCAGTGGCAGTCATTTGAAGCCACAGGCTCAGGAGTTGTTGCAATGCTCAATGCCGAACAACGTGCAATCATCAAGGCCACTGTACCTCTGCTGGAAAGCGGCGGTGAAGCGCTGACCACCCACTTCTACAAGATGATGCTCAGCGAGTACCCCGAGGTACGGCCGCTGTTCAACCAGGCCCACCAGGCCAGCGGCGATCAGCCGCGTGCGCTGGCTAACGGCGTGTTGATGTATGCCCGCCATATCGACCAGTTGGAGCAACTGGGTGGCCTGGTCGGACAGATCATCAATAAGCATGTTGCCCTGCAGATTCTGCCGCAGCACTACCCGATTGTCGGAAGCTGCCTGCTGCGCGCCATCGAGGAAGTGCTTGGCAAGGACATTGCCACCCCAGCGGTGATCGACGCTTGGGGCGCGGCCTATGGCCAGCTGGCCGACATTCTGATTGGCGCTGAAGAAAACCTTTATAAAGAGAAGGAAGCGGCCGAGGGTGGCTGGCGCGGTACGCGTGAATTCCGCCTGGTACGCCGCGAGCAGGAAAGCAGCGAGATCGTTTCGTTCTATTTCGCCCCGGTGGATGGCATGCCGGTGCTCAAGGCAGAACCTGGCCAGTACATCGGCCTGAAGCTAGACATAGACGGTGCCGAGCAGCGCCGCAACTATTCCCTGTCGGCGCTGTGCGACGGCAAGGAATACCGCATTAGCGTCAAGCGTGAGGCGGGCGGCAAGGTCTCCAATTACCTGCACGATGACTTGGTGGTCGGCGATACCCTGCAACTGTTCCCGCCTGCGGGGGACTTCACCCTGGCAGCCAGCGACAAGCCGCTGGTGCTGATCAGCGGAGGGGTGGGCATTACCCCGACCCTGGCAATGCTGCAGGCAGCACTGCAAACCCGGCGCGAGGTGCATTTCATCCACTGTGCGCGTAACGGCGCGGTGCATGCCTTCCGGGACTGGATCGATGGTTTGGCGGCACGTCATCCACAGCTCAAGCGCTTCTACTGCTATGCCGAGCCGGAAGGTGGCGCTGCAGCCGATGCGGTGGGTTTGCTGAGTGAAGACCTGCTCGCCGAGTGGCTGCCGCAGGAGCGTGACGTGGATGCCTACTTCCTCGGGCCGAAAGGCTTCATGGCGGCGGTCAAACGCCAGCTGAAGGGCCTGGGGGTGCCGGAGCAGCAGAGCCGCTACGAGTTCTTCGGGCCGGCGGCAGCGCTGGAGTGATGTAGCGTCTGTGCCGGCCTCTTCGCGGGCAAGCCCGCTCCCACAGGTATTGCACCGGTCTTGAATGTGGTGCCGTCTCTGTAGGAGCGGGTTTACCCGCGAAGGGGCCGGTACAGGCTTATAAAGTACTCGTCCCCCCGCTGCAGCACACCTTTCTGCCTATATATAAAGGAAAGATGAAACCGGGCGCTGCGCTTTCATCCTTAATCATCCTTTAATCACGGTATCCTTCACTCCCGGGTGTCGAGGGGCTTGCTCCTGCGCGGCACCTGGGCAGCCGTTTTTTTGCCGCCCGGCGTTGAACCGACGTCGTTGCGGCCGGTCTCAGCCACACTGGATAGCCCTGCGCAGTGCTTCCGCGACGCTCCCTCGGCATGCTCACAGGCCATGCCCAGCGTGTAGACTTGCGCCCAGGCAGGCGGATCACGCTGCCACTATCCATCGAAGGAACCGGCAATGAACGAACAAACATCGCGCCTGAATCGGGAACGGCGCTTTCTGGTGCTGTTGGGCCTGATCTGCCTCTCGCTGATCGGCGGCGCCCTCTACATGCAAGTGGTGCTGGGCGAGGCACCGTGCCCGCTGTGCATCCTGCAACGTTATGCATTGCTGTTCATTGCCGTGTTTGCCTTCATCGCTGCGGCGATGCCTGGGCGCCGCAGCCTGACCTTCTTCGAAGCGTTGGTGGTGCTCAGTGCTATTGGCGGAATCGTTGCGGCCGGCAACCATGTGTATATACTCGCCAACCCCATGGTCAGTTGCGGTATCGATACCCTGCAACCGATTGTGGATGACCTGCCACTGGCAAAGCTGTGGCCACTGGCGTTTCAGGTCGACGGCTTCTGCAGCACGCCGTACCCGCCGATCCTCGGCCTGTCGCTGGCGCAATGGGCGCTTGTGGCCTTCGTGCTGACCGCAGTCCTGGTTCCGCTCGGTATCTACCGCAACCGACGCCAGGTTTAGACAAAAGTCCCGAATTGCATGGGGTCTTTTGCACTCCATGCGAAGAGGGAAAAGTTGCGCACCGCTTGATCCAGATCAATCCCGAAGCCTTGTAGAATGCGGCTTTGAGGCCTGGCAAGCGGGGTGCGACAAACTGTCGCGAAGTTGAATTATTGAGCAGTATTGTTACGGATTCTGTAAAAGACTGTTGCTCAATAAGTCATAGTCAAGGGTTGGCGACCTATCTACAATCGCCCCCAATTTCCGTTCGGCACTGCTTGCGAGTCGCAGGATTGAAGGAAGCCTCAGCGCTCCTTTTTGCTGACTTCGTCAAGTTTCGCCCAACGGCGATACCGGGCGGACACCCCTCCGCGTTTTCCCGCACCAAATGGACTTGGTCTGAAGTACAGGCCTGTTGCCTACGAAACCATAAGCACCGCTAACCCGCTTGAAGCCAAGGTCCTGCAGTCGGACCCCAGGCAGGAGTGAGTACGGGCGCGAAATGCCTCACTTGGCAGGACGAAGTGCTGGCTACCAAAACACAAATTGCATTGAAGCAAGCTGATCTAGAGGTCGTGAGATGAGTAAAAAGCGTTACCCCAGACTGTTTGGCATATTGCCCTTTTTAGGCATGCTTTTACTCAGTGGGTGCAACTGGACCCTGCTCGACCCGAAGGGCCAGGTCGGCATTGAGCAAAAGAACCTGATCCTGATCGCTACCGGCCTGATGCTGCTGGTGGTAATCCCTGTGATCATCATGACCTTGGCGTTCGCCTGGAAGTACCGTGCTTCCAACAAGGCAGCCACCTACACCCCTGACTGGTCGCACTCGACCAAGATCGAGGCCGCGGTATGGATCATCCCGATCCTGATCATCATCGCCCTGGGTTATGTCACCTACCACTCCACCCACAAGCTGGACCCGTATCGTCCGCTGGATTCGGACGTTAAGCCGATTCAGATCGACGTGGTCGCGCTGGACTGGAAGTGGCTGTTCATCTACCCGGAGCAGGGCATTGCCACGGTCAACAAGATCGTCTTCCCGGCTAACACCCCGGTCAACTTCCGCGTCACTTCCGACGCTGTGATGAACTCGTTCTTCATCCCAGGCCTGGGCGGCCAGATCTACGCCATGGCCGGCATGACCACCAAGCTGCACCTGATCGCCAACGAAAATGGCGAGTTCGACGGTATCAGCGCCAACTACAGTGGTGCTGGCTTCACCGGCATGAAATTCAAGGCTACTGCCACCTCTCAGGAAGACTTCGACAAGTGGGTCGCTGAAGTCAAGCAGTCGCCGAAGAAGCTGGACAAGGCCGAATACGCCGCCTTGGCCAAACCAAGCGAAAACAACCCGGTCGCGCTGTATAGCGAGGCTTCGCCTGAGCAGTTCCAGCTGATCGTCGACAAGTACGAAGGCATGAACCGCGGTCGTAGCCACGAAGAAGCAGGCAGCACAGATCTGGCCACAACCAAGGGTGTGGAATCGAGTATGCAACCAGCTGCCGGTGCAGAGGAGTAAGAGATGTTCGGTAAATTAAGCCTGGAGGCGATACCCTATCACGAGCCGATAGTCATGGTGACGCTTGCCATGATCGCGCTCGGCGGTATCGCTGTCGTCGGTCTTATCACCTATTTCCGCAAGTGGACCTACTTGTGGAGCGAGTGGCTGACTACTGTCGACCACAAAAAGATCGGCGTGATGTACATCATCGTCGCGATGGTCATGCTGCTGCGCGGCTTTGCCGACGCCATCATGATGCGTACCCAGCTGGCTGCCGCAACCGGCGGCTCCGAAGGCTATCTGCCGCCTGAACACTATGACCAGATCTTCACCGCTCACGGTGTGATCATGATCATCTTCATGGCGATGCCGTTCTTCACCGGCCTGATGAACCTGGCGGTTCCTCTGCAGATCGGTGCACGTGACGTTGCCTTCCCGTTCCTGAACTCCCTGAGCTTCTACCTGCTGCTGGCAGGCGTGCTGCTGGTCAACATCTCGCTGGGCGTTGGTGAATTCGCCAAGACCGGCTGGGTTGCCTATCCGCCGCTCGCGGGCATTCAGTACAGCCCTGGGGTGGGTGTCGACTACTACATCTGGGCGCTACAGCTATCCGGATTGGGTACGACGCTTACCGGCGTGAACTTCCTCGTCACCGTGATGAAGATGCGCGCACCTGGCATGAAGCTGATGGACATGCCGATCTTCACCTGGACCTGCACCTGGGCCAACGTACTGATCGTCGCTTCGTTCCCGATCCTGACTGCTGCACTCGCTCTGCTGACTGTTGACCGTTATCTGGACTTCCACATCTTCACCAACGAGCTTGGTGGGAACCCGATGATGTACGTCAACCTGTTCTGGGCGTGGGGTCACCCTGAGGTTTACATCCTGATCCTGCCGGCCTTCGGCGTGTTCTCGGAAGTAACTTCGACGTTCTCTGGCAAACGCCTGTTCGGCCACCACTCGATGATTTACGCATCGGGCGCGATCGCCATCCTCGGCTTTGCTGTATGGCTGCACCACTTCTTCACCATGGGTGCCGGCGCCAGCGTCAACACCTTCTTCGGCCTGGCGACGATGCTGATCTCCATTCCGACCGGTGTGAAGCTGTTCAACTGGCTGTTCACCATGTACCAAGGCCGTGTGCGCTTCACCGCACCGATGCTCTGGACCCTGGGCTTCATGGTCACCTTCTCCATCGGTGGCATGACTGGCGTACTGCTGGCCGTTCCGGGTGCTGACTTCGTTCTGCACAACAGCCTGTTCGTAATTGCGCACTTCCACAACGTGATCATCGGTGGCGCGGTATTCGGCTACATCGCCGGTTTCGCCTTCTGGTTCCCGAAAGCCTTCGGCTTCACCCTGAACGAGAAGTGGGGCAAAGCTGCCTTCTGGTTCTGGCTGTCGGGCTTCTACGTTGCGTTCATGCCGCTGTACGCCCTGGGCTTCATGGGCATGACCCGTCGTCTGAACCACTCCGACAACCCACTGTGGGAACCCTACCTGTACGTAGCCGTTGTCGGCGCCGTGCTGATCCTGTTCGGTATCGCTTGCCAGCTGATCCAGATCTTCGTTTCGGTCCGCGACCGCAACCAGAACCTGGACGTGACCGGCGACCCATGGGGCGGCCGTACCCTGGAATGGTCGACTTCTTCGCCACCTCCGTTCTACAACTTCGCTCACATGCCTGAGAAAGTTGGTCTGGACTGCTGGCACGAAGCCAAGGAAGCAGGCGTTGCGTACAAGGCCCCGGCCAAGTACGAAGCCATTCACATGCCGAGCAACACCGCTACCGGTCTGTTCATGGGCCTGTTCCTGACCGTCTTCGGCTTCGCCTTCATCTGGCACATCTGGTGGCTGGTTGGCGCGAGCCTGGTTGCAACCATCGCTGTCTTCGTTCGCCACGCTGCACGTGACGACCAGGGCTACATGGTTCCGGCCGAAGAAGTGGCGCGCATCGAAGGCGAGCGTATGAAAGCGCTGGCCAAAGCAGGTGCTCTGCCTGCCGGCGCACGTGTCGAATCGTTTGAGCGGGTGTAATCAATGTCCAGTCAAGTAATGCACGGCGGCGCTGCTCATGGTCACGACCATGGGCATGACGACCACCACCACGACTCGGGCCAGATGACCGTACTGGGTTTCTGGCTGTACCTGATGACCGACTGCATCCTGTTTGCGTCGCTCTTCGCCACCTACGCGGTGCTGTCCGGCAGTTTTGCCGGCGGCCCGTCGGGTCACGACATCTTCCAGCTCGATTTCGTAGCTGTTGAAACGCTGTTCCTGCTGCTGTCCTCGATCACCTTCGGCTTCGCCATGCTGAAGATGTTCGATGGCAAGAAAGCAGGTGTACTGGGCTGGTTGGCCGTGACCTTCCTGTTCGGTGCAGGCTTCATCGCGATGGAAATCTATGAGTTCCATCACCTGATCAGCGAGGGCTTCGGCCCGCAGCGCAGTGGCTTCCTGTCGGGCTTCTTCGCCCTGGTAGGTACCCACGGTCTGCACGTGACTGCTGGTCTGATCTGGATGGCAATCATGATGTACCAGATCAACAAGCACGGCATCACGCCGACCGCCAAGACCCGCATGAGCTGCCTGAGCCTGTTCTGGCACTTCCTGGACGTGGTCTGGATCTGCGTATTCACCGTCGTTTACCTGCTGGGGGTTCTGTAATGGCTAACGCACACGACACTCATCACGAAGGTAATCACGGCAGCGTCAAGTCCTACATGATCGGTTTCGTACTGTCGATCATCCTGACTGCGATCCCGTTCGGCCTGGCCATGACCGCCAGCCTGCCGAAGAACCTGACCGTTCTGATCATTGTTGCCATGGCCGTGATCCAGGTAGTTGTTCACCTGGTTTACTTCCTGCACATGGACCGCTCGAAAGAGCAACGCAACAACGTTTCGACGTTCCTGTTCACCACCTTGGTGATCGCTCTGCTTGTCGGCCTGTCGCTGTGGATCATGTTCAGCATCCACTTCGAAATGTTGGCCAAGTGAGGTAAGACTGCATGTCCGTTAAGCACTTTATCCAAATCACCAAACCGGGGATCATTTTCGGTAACGTGCTTTCCGTGGCAGGCGGTTTCTTCCTTGCCTCGAAGGGCCATGTGGATTTCGCCCTGTTCCTGGCGGTGGTGATCGGTACTTCGCTGGTGGTTGCGTCCGGATGCGTGTTCAACAACTGCATCGACCGTGACATCGACCACAAGATGGAGCGCACCAAGAACCGCGTCATGGTTCAGGGCGGCATGTCGCTGCCCCTCGCGCTGATCTACGCCACCCTGCTCGGGGTGGCGGGTTTCAGCTTGCTGTATGTCCAGGCCAATCCGCTGTCTGCGTTCTGCGCACTGATTGGCTTTGTCGTCTACGTCGGTTTCTACAGCCTGTGGCTGAAGCGTAAATCGGTGCACGGCACCTTGGTCGGCAGCCTGTCCGGTGCCATGCCTCCGGTGATCGGCTACTGCGCCGTGAGCAACAGCTTCGACCTGGCTGCGGTAACCCTGCTGGTGATGTTCAGCCTTTGGCAAATGCCGCACAGCTTTGCCATCGCGATCTTCCGCTTCAAGGATTACAGCGCTGCCAACATTCCGGTTCTGCCGGTGGCACGTGGTATCCTCGCGGCGAAAAAGCAGATCGTGCTGTACGTGCTGGCCTTCGTGCTCGCCACCCTGATGCTTACCCTCGGCGGTTACGCCGGCCTTGGCTACCTGGCCGTGGCCGCTGCCATGGGCCTGTACTGGCTGTACATGGCCTGGGGTGGTTACAAGGCTGAAGACGATAGCAAGTGGGCCCGCAAGGTGTTCGGCTTCTCCATCCTCACCGTTACAGCCCTGAGCGTGATGATGGGTGTGGACAGCCAGACCGCTGCGGACGTGCTGATGACCTACGCTCGCTGAAACTGCTGCCTGTTTCACGAAAACCCCGGCCTCTGCGCCGGGGTTTTTTTATGGGTTTTTCTGTGCCGGCCTCTTCGCGGGCAAGCCCGCTCCCACGGGCATTTCGCAGGTTTTGCGTGTGGCGCGGTCCCGGTGGGAGAGGGCTTGCCCGCGAAGAGGCCGGCACAGGGAAATATAAATTTTATATTTTCAAATAATAGATCTGAAAAAATATAACAAAACAGGAAATTATCCTTTACGTGTATCATGTTTCGGGATTATCTTCTGATTCAGGCCGCCACATCGGCCAGCGTCGCTCGGACGGTTCCGGGCGCTTACGTACTCAGAGGAAGCCATGGCCAACCCAGGTTCGCCGCGCCGCTTTGCGCGCATCGATCGTCTCCCCCCCTACGTCTTCAACATCACAGCCGAGCTCAAGATGGCTGCCCGCCGCCGTGGCGAGGACATCATCGACCTGAGCATGGGCAACCCCGATGGCGCCACTCCGCCGCACATCGTCGAGAAGCTGGTACAGGTCGCCCAACGTGAAGACACCCACGGCTACTCCACCTCTCGCGGCATCCCGCGCCTGCGCCGGGCCATTTCCAACTGGTACAAGGATCGCTACGAGGTCGACATCGACCCGGAAAGCGAAGCCATCGTTACCATTGGTTCGAAGGAGGGCCTGGCCCATCTGATGCTGGCTACCCTGGACCAGGGCGACACGGTGCTGGTGCCCAACCCCAGCTACCCGATCCACATCTACGGCGCAGTGATCGCCGGTGCCCAGGTGCGTTCGGTGCCGCTGGTACCGGGTGTGGACTTCTTCAACGAGCTTGAGCGGGCCATCCGCGAGTCGATCCCCAAGCCTAAGATGATGATCCTCGGCTTCCCGTCCAACCCTACCGCCCAGTGCGTGGAACTGGACTTCTTCGAGCGAGTGGTGGCCCTGGCCAAGCAGTACGACGTGCTGGTGGTGCATGACCTGGCCTATGCCGACATCGTCTACGACGGCTGGAAAGCCCCGTCGATCATGCAGGTCCCGGGGGCCAAGGACATTGCGGTGGAGTTCTTTACCCTGTCCAAGAGCTACAACATGGCCGGCTGGCGCATCGGCTTCATGGTCGGCAACCCTGAGCTGGTCAGCGCCCTGGCGCGGATCAAGAGCTACCACGACTACGGCACCTTCACCCCGCTACAGGTCGCGGCCATTGCGGCGCTGGAAGGCGACCAGCAGTGCGTCCGCGACATTGCCGAGCAGTATCGCCAGCGCCGCAACCTGCTGGTCAAAGGGCTGCACGAACTGGGCTGGATGGTCGAGAACCCCAAGGCGTCGATGTACGTGTGGGCGAAGATCCCGCCGGAGTATGCGCACCTGGGTTCGCTGGAGTTCTCCAAGAAGCTGCTGGCCGAGGCCAAGGTCTGTGTGTCGCCGGGGATCGGTTTTGGTGACTATGGGGACGACCATGTGCGCTTTGCTCTGATCGAGAACCAGGACCGTATTCGCCAGGCTATCCGCGGAATCCGGCAAATGTTCCGGGCTGACGGTTTGGCTCGCAAGTAAGCCTATCGGGGCTGCAAAGCAGCCCCAACTACCTCTTGGGTGAGCTTTCCGCCTGCCTTCTGGTTACCCGTACGCCTACCTTCAGCACTCATTTCTCACCAAAGAGATCCCCATGAGTGTCTTCACCGCCTACTTCTGCGGCACTGGTTCGCACCGTTTTGACGACGCCAATCCCAACTTCTGGAATGGCGAGCTGGTCTCGACCCTGGCCAGCAACGACCAGAGCCGGGAATTTGCCCACTGGATCGCCGTCGACGGCCCAGGCAGCGGCAACCTTCAGGATGACAACCTGTTCGTCGTACCCGGCGGCTATTTCAACTGGACTGGCCAGCTGTTTGGCCGCGGCTGGGAGGAGAACGTCAACCATGTGCTGCAGGTCATCAAAGGCGAAAGCAGTTGGCGGCGCACCAAACTCAGTGAGCAAGAATACGAGCGGCTGAAAGCTGCCGGCGTGCCGATTCCGGATGTTTCTTCCTCCGCCTCATGGTTCTGGCGAACCTACGACTACGGCGATCGCCACCCAACCCCGCAGGAACTGCAGGAGCGCATCATCAGCATGTTCCGCAAACCGCGCCTGCCAACCCAGGTCAACCTGGTGGGCTGGAGCAGGGGAGGAATCAGCTGCCACATGCTGGCCAATGCCATGGCGCAAGACCCTGTATTGCGGGGCATACCGGTGAACATATTTGCCATTGACCCGGTGCCTGGGGTCGGTAACGTGCAAGCCGAGCGCGTAACGTTGGCTGATAACGTCAAAGAGTACGTAGGCTTCTACTCGAGGGATGAGCGCTCCAAAGGTTTTGCCTGCGTGATCCCTTCGGTCGCCAGAGGGACACGGATATGCGTTTATCCTATGCCGGGCCGTCATGCCACACTGGTGGGCAATGCCTCGGCTGATGGCGCAGGCGATGGCAAGGTGCTGGTCGAACCTGGGCTGATCGTTCGCCACTTTGCCGAGGTTTGCCTGACCCGCTGGGGCGTGCGACTGGACAAACGTCTGGCCTTGAGCAGCAGCCAGTTGATGAAGTATCACCAGGTCATGGCGGCCGCCGACAGGCAGTATCAGGCCATGCGCAGTGAGTCCTACACGGTCCTCACCGAGGGCGATAAAAGCGATCGTCTGGTGCATTGTGGCGACGTACAGACGCAGTTCAGCAAGGTTCAGGGAGGTGGCTACGAGCCGAGCGCAGGCCTGGGTTTGCAACGCTGGGATGCTGAAACTTACCAGCCCATCTGCTAACTGAAAGGGGGCGGCCGGCAAAGGCTCTGGTCGTCCTTGTTCAGCGGCCGGATCAGCGGCATTTTTTTTTGCATTCCCCCTCTATCCAGCGGCCCCCACTTGGATTAAAAATGGCGCCGCGGGCCAGCCCCGATAACAACAACCTTCCCTCCGTGACATCATGTCTGAATATAACCCTTGCCTTGACTGCGGCGCCTGCTGCGGGTACTTCCGTGTGTCCTTCTTCTGGGGCGAATGCCAGTCTGCCGGGGGCGTAGTGCCGGACGACCTGGTGGTACAGATCAACCCCACGCGCGTTGCCATGATCGGCACCGATGCCAAGCCTTGCCGCTGTGTCAGCCTTCAGGGCGAGATCGGAAAGGAAGTGGCCTGTACCATTTATGCCAACCGTTCCAGCCCCTGCCGCGAGTTCGAGGCGTCGTGGGAGGGCGGGGTTCATAACCCGAGCTGTGATGATGCGCGGGCAGCGTATGGCCTGCCGCCGCTGACCCCACCAGAGGCCAACGAGCCGCATTGGCCGGATGATGGGGTTGAGGTGGCCTGAGCGTATTCCGTTAGCCTGTGCCCGCCCTATGTCGGCTAGCCAGCCCACAGGTACTGCACAGAGCACAGGTATTGTGGGGACGCTGTGTGGAGCTGGCTGGCCGGTGATCGGGCCATCAGGTTGCAGACAGACACATGAAATTGAATGGTCAGTATCTATATGTGTGTAAAGGCTCGCAAGTTCCTGTTACCGGTAATGGAACGGCCGGATGGTGGCCCGGGTCGGTTCGGGTAATCGGATATCTGCTTGTGCGGTTTGGGCGCTAGCGGGCAACGGAGCGATATTCTCTTTGGCGCCCCTCCGAAACTCTTGGCTTTCGGCAACAATACGGCGCAGGGCATTGATCGCGCTTTGCTCAGAAGCAGAGTACTGCTCCATCAACGTCTTGTAGTGTGTGGCTTGCTGTGAGTGTTGCTTAGCTGCTTGCTGATGCTGCGTTACTGATGCCTCAGTTGTTGAAGCTTTGGCTGCCGTGATGGATTCCTGCATGGCCCGACGGAATCGTAGGTGTTTTCTAGACGCATCGTATTTAAGCCTATTGAATCGTTGCGCTAGCTGGGAAGTGTTCTCAGCGTTTCGCTCGAAGATCTCAAGCCTAACGCGAGTCGGGTTGCCTGAATGGGTGGGGGGGCGATTCGCGTTGATTCGCTTCAACGGTTTCCGAAGCTGACGAAGCTGACCGGTGGGGTCGGTGAAATTTATGGGGTCGCCAGAGCAGTAACAGTAACAATTCACTCCCCCTTGCAAGAAGGGGCTTTGTAAATCAGGTGAGTAAAATCTCATTACTGTCGGGCTGAAGGCGCGATGGCCGTTACCAAGCGAATATAGCCCGGTTAACTTATCGAGGTATTCTCCGTTGAAAAAGAGCATGGTTGAAACTTGCTGCGCGTACGAGGTAAATCCGTAGGGACTGTAATTCATTGGATGCTCCCGCTGCAGGTTTAAATCGATTAATTGCTTGAGTCGGTATGAGTCCCCAAAACTGGTCCTCTTAAAAAAAGAATGCAACTGGCATTTCTATCAGGTTTCGGTGTGACCAGACCCTGCTCCGGTTGACTTCTGGACGAGCAATGGTGAAACGAGCGGATGCTTCAGTGCGTTACTTGACGTTAAACTGTCATCTCCCCAGCAATGGACAGGAGATCCGGCGTGACCTCACCCCGCAGTTTCCCCAGCGACCTCTGCCTCGACAGCCCGCGCCTGCAATTGCGCCCCATGCGCCATGCTGATGCTGCGCAGTGGCTGGCGATCATGGCCGACCCCGAGGTCATGCGCTACTGGCACCATGCACCCTGGCAAGACCTGGCCGAGGCCGAAAGCGCCCTGGCCGCCGACCGCGAAGCCTATGCCAATGGCGACCAACTCAAGCTCGGTATGTACCGCCGCGACAACGGCGAACTGATCGGTATGGTCCAGCTGTTCAATATCGATGACGTTTCCCGTCGCGGCGAGATCGGCTACTGCTTGGCCAGTTCGGTGCAGGGCAGGGGATATATGGATGAAGCCTTGACCTGCTTCATCGACTACATCGCCAATACGCTGCATATGCGTCGTCTCGAAGGCGAGATCGACCCGCGCAACCAGGGCTCGGCACGCACCCTGGAGCGCCAAGGTTTTGTGCTGGAAGGCACCTTGCGCGCGCGCTGGTGCGTGGCTGGCGAGCTGTCCGACTCGGGTATTTACGGCTTGCTGCTGGAGCCGCCAGTAGTCTGATCTCGTAACACCCGAGCGTGAATTTGGAAGCGGGGCAGGGCCTGGGTTAAGGTCGTAGGCTGTCCCGTTTCTCTCAGGAATCCCCTTTGCCCGTTTTCTACCTGAGTATCAGCCTGCTGCTGTATTTGCTCGCCCTGTTCTTTGATGGCGCACTGATGGGCGGCGAGCGTCACATGCCGGCCCTGCAGATGCTGCTGTACGGGCCATGGGGCATGCCGTTCGGCTTGTACCAATGGTTCGCCAACCCACTGCTGGCCCTGGCGATCCTGGCTCATCGGCGGTTTCGCCGGCTGGCCTTGCTGGCCGGGCTTGGCGCAGCGTATCTGGCTGCCAGCAGTTTTGGCATCGACCGCTTGCCGGATAACCGCACCTACGAGTTTCATGACCTTACCGGCTTTGGTGCAGGCTTCTACCTGTGGCTGACAGCGATGGTGGTGTTTTGCCTTGGGCAGGCCTGGTTTTGCTGGAAGGCGCGAAGAGCTGACGACGTGCCAGGCTGGAACTGGCTTGATGTCGCCTTGATTGCCGCCCTGGGGGTAACGTTGTATGCAGCGACGCAAATGCCCTCGCTGCGCTTCGAACCAGGCAAGGTGCTGATGCCCCCGGAGCAGCCGCAGACGCTTTGATACCCACAAGGAGGGTTAGCATGACCAAGCATTACCTGGCAGGCCTGGCACTGGCCTGCGTGCTACCGGTAGCGATGGCGGACGATTACACGGCGGCCTATGGGCAGTGCATGGACAAGGCCTCCAGCACCGTGGCCATGAATGCGTGCATCGGGGCCGAAACGCAAGTGCAGGACCAGCGGTTGAACCGGGTGTACAAGCAGTTGATGGGCAAGCTGGATGCAGGGCGGCAGAAGAGCCTGCGGGATGTGCAGCGCAAGTGGCTGGCCTACCGTGATGGCAATTGCCAGTTCCATGTACAGGCCAGTGGCGGGACCCTGGCGCAGCTGGAAGGTGGCAGCTGCATCATGGACATGACCCGCGACCGCGCTGCGGAGCTGGAGCGGGTGCTTAGCCCGGGGCAGTAACGCCTGTTCAGGCATGATTGGCCTACATTTGCAGGCGCGGGTTCAGTCGCGAACATCGGCTTTGCCGGTGTCATGCACCGCGTTGCCTTCTTCGCGGGTAAACCCGCTCCTACAGGGTGCTGGTTCTATTTGCGCGGTTGGCGCAGCGCCCGGGCCTTGAGGTACTCGCGCACTTCCACGGCATCCCCGGCAAACTCGATGCGCTCGGCCTTGGCTTCGCGCTGGTAGGCATACATCGGGTCGTAGTACTCGTTCAGCAAGCCTTCGATCCAGCTCCGGTGCAGGTCTACTGCGCCGCTGCGCTGCTGCTCTTCCAAGGCTTCGCGTAGCCTCTCGGACAAGCGCTGATGGCGCTCTCCACCCAAACGCTTGTAGATATTGGCCATGCTCTGCAGCATGCGCTCGGCAAACAACCGGGGACCGTCTTCCTCACCATGCACGGCGTTGAACTCGGCGCTCAGGTTGACCACGTAGTCGCGCAGGATGCGCTCCACGCGGTTGGTGAAGCTGTCTTCAAGCCACACCAGCGGGTAATGCTGCATGCCTTGGTACAACTCCAGCGGCACCGTGCAACTGCCGACAATGCGGCCTTCATCTTCCAGCACGAACTGCCCGATACCGCGGTCGCGCTTTTTCAGCACGTCGATTGCCAGCTGGTTTTCAAAGTCGATCTGCGCCGGTTGCGCCGTGGCGCGCTTGCCGAAACTGGAGCCGCGATGATTGGCGTGGCCTTCAAGGTCGAGCACGTTGTCCAACTGGTGCAGCACATCGGTCTTGCCGGTACCGGTCAGTCCACCGACCAGCACGAAATCACATTGCTCTACCGCTTGCTGGGTAGTCTCCAGCAGGAAGGTACGCATGGCCTTGTAGCCGCCTTTGACACGCGGGTACTGAATGCCCGCCTCATCGCGCAGCCAGCCCTGCACGATCTGCGAACGCAGGCCGCCACGGAAGCAGTACAGGTAACCGTCAGGGTGTGCCTTGGCAAACGCTGCCCAGGCCTCCAGACGGGCCTGCTTGGTGGCGCCACTGACCAGCTGGTGGCCCAGGGCGATGGCGGCGGTCTGGCCCTGCTGCTTGTAGCAGGTGCCGACCTTCTGCCGCTCCTGGTCGTTCATCAGCGGCAGGTTTACCACGCCAGGGAAGGCGCCTTTGGCGAATTCGACGGGGGCGCGCATGTCCATCATCGGCACGTCGTCGAGGAACAGCTGACGGAAGTCGGTGCAGTCGGGGCGCATCAGATCACCTCGACCGCATGGCTCTGTCGCTCGACCAGCTTGCCGATCGGAGACAGTTTCAGGCCTAGTTCCGCAGCCTCGGCGAGGAACTCGGCTTCACCCTCCGGGGCAACAGCAACCAGCAAGCCACCGCTGGTTTGCGGGTCGCACAGCAGGTGCTTCTGGTCGTCGCTGAGGGCGCCGATCTTGTGCCCGTAGCTGTCGTAGTTGCGCAGGGTTCCACCGGGGATGCAGCCCTCGGCCAGGTAGTGGTCGACGCTAGGCAGGCGTGGCACGGCAGCATAGTCCAGGTGCGCGGTGAGGCCGCTGCCTTCGGCCAGCTCGACCAGGTGGCCGAGCAGGCCGAAGCCGGTGACGTCGGTCATGGCCTTGACCCCGTCCAGCTTGCCGAAGCGGCTGCCGGGCGTGTTGAGGGTGCACATCCAGTCGCGGGCCAGGCCCTGGTCCTGCGCGCGCAGCTTGGCCTTTTTCTCGGCAGTGGTGAGGATGCCGATGCCCAGGGGCTTGGTCAGATACAACTGGCAGCCTACGCTGGCGGTGTCGTTGCGCTTGAGGTGGCGTTTATTGACCACGCCTGTGACGGCCAGGCCAAAGATCGGCTCGGGCGCGTCGATCGAGTGGCCGCCGGCCAGCGGGATACCCGCTTCGGCGCACACCGCACGGCCGCCGCGGATGACTTCGCGGGCGACTTCCGGCGGCAGCACGTTGACCGGCCAGCCGAGGATGGCAATGGCCATCAGCGGGTCGCCGCCCATGGCATAGATGTCGCTGATGGCGTTGGTGGCGGCAATGCGGCCGAAGTCATAGGGGTCGTCGACGATCGGCATGAAAAAGTCGGTGGTTGAAACCACGCCGCGTTCGTCGTCCAGCGCGTACACTGCTGCATCGTCGCGTGACGCGTTGCCGACCCATAGTTTTGGGTCCAGGGCCTGGGTGCCGCTTTCGGCGAGGATCACGTCCAGCACCTTGGGGGAGATCTTGCATCCACAGCCGGCGCCATGGCTGTATTGGGTCAGGCGAATCGGCTCGCTCATACGCACCTCTGCAGGTCAAATTGTTGCGCGATTGTAGCAAAGCTGGCCTTTGGGCCCTTGCCTCTTATAATTCCCGGTGCCGGCAAATGTGTCGGCACTTCCCCGCTATTGAACCGGAGAACACCCATGCTCAAACGCCCCCTGGCGCTCGCCGCCGGCCTCGTGCTGTCTTGCTGTGCCGTTGTCGTTCAGGCCGCCGAAACCCTGCGGGTCAGCGCCATCCCCGACGAAGCGCCGACCGAACTGCAGCGCAAGTTCAAGCCTTTGGGTGAGTACCTGGCCAAGCAATTGGGCATGGACGTGAAGTTCGTACCCGTGGCCGACTACCCGGCGGTGGTCGAGTCGCTGGCCGCAGACCGCTTAGACCTGGCCTGGCTGGGGGGCTTCACGTTCGTTCAGGTGCACCTGAAGGACCCGACCGCCACGCCACTGGTACAGCGTGAGCAGGACGCACAGTTCACCTCCAAGTTCATCACCGCCAACCCCGACGTGAAAAGCCTGACCGACCTGAAGGGCAAGTCGTTTGCCTTCGGTTCCATTTCGTCCACCTCGGGCAGCCTGATGCCGCGTTACTTCATGCTCAAGCAGGACAATATCAAGCCTGAGGAGTACTTCGGCCGCGTGGCCTATTCCGGCGCCCACGATGCCACCGTGGCCTGGGTGCAGGCTGGCAAGGTCGATGGTGGCGTGCTGAACGCCAGCGTGTGGCAGAAGCTGGTGGATGCCGGCAAGGTCGATACCACCAAGGTGAAGGTGTTCGCCACCACCCCGACCTACTTCGACTACAACTGGACCGTGCGCGGCAACATGGACCCGGCATTGAAACAGAAAATCAAGAAAGCCTTCCTGGACCTCGACCCGAGCAACCCGGAGCACAAGGCCATCCTTGACCTGCAGGCCGCCAGCCGTTTCATCGAGACCAAGCCTGAGAACTACAAGGGCACCGAACAAGCTGCACGCGAGGCCGGCCTGCTCAAGTGACAGCTTCGAATGTGGCAATCCATCTGCACGGTGCCAGCCTGCGCCATGGCCAGGTACGCGCGCTTGATGCGGTGAGCCTGCGTATCGCGCAGGGCGAGCGTGTGGCCATCATCGGGCCGTCGGGAGCGGGCAAGTCCAGCTTGCTGCACCTGATGGCCACGGCCGTCCAGCCCAGCAGTGGGCGCCTGGAGTTGCTTGGCGAGCAGCCTTGGGCGTTGTCGGCAAGGGCACGCCAGCGCCTGCGCGCGAGGGTTGGCCTGGTACATCAATCGCCGCCTTTGCCACCGCGTCAGCGAGTGGTGACCGCGGTGCTGGCGGGGCGGCTGGGGCAGTGGGGTACGCTGCGCGGTTTGCTCAACCTGCTGTGTCCCAGCGATGTGCCGGGGGCGCGCCAGGCGTTGGCGGAACTGGGCCTGGCCGACAAGCTGTTCGTGCAGTGTGGGCAGTTGTCCGGTGGCCAGTTGCAGCGGGTGGGCATTGCTCGGGCGTTGTACCAGCGGCCGCAGGTGCTGCTGACCGATGAACCGGTGTCAGCCATGGACCCGGTGTTGGCCGACCACAGCCTCGCCTTGCTCAGTCGCCATGCCCAAGCCACTGGCGTGACGTTGGTGGCGAGCCTGCACGCCGTAGAGCTGGCGCTGGCGCATTTTCCGAGGATTATTGGTATTCGTGAAGGGCAGGTTGTGTTCGACTGCCCGGCGGAAGCCGTGACCGAACAGCTGCTGGAAGCGCTATACGCCAACGAGCAACTGGCTCCGCCGCCAACCCAGGAGCCGACCCTGACCGTGCAGATTCCGCGATGCTGAAGGCTGACGTCCGCGACCCGGCGCTGCTGCCGCGGTTGTTGCTGGCCCTGTTGGCGGTGGCAGTACTCTGGCCGGCTATCCAGTCAAGCGAACTGAACCCTTGGGTGCTGCTGCAGGCGGACAACCGTCAGCAGATTGCCAGCTTCACCAGCGCCTTCTGGCCGCCGGCACATGATGCCGATTTTCTTGCGCTACTGTATGAGGCCACCTTGCAGACCCTGGCCGTGGCGACTGCCGGCATGGCGCTGGCGTTATTGTTGGCGATCCCGGCTGGCTTGCTGGCCAGCCGTGCCTTGTCCTTGCGCGCCGCTTCACGCGGCGGGCGGGCCGGGTTCTGGTCGAGAATGTTGCGCCTACCGGTGCGCGGGCTGCTGATTTTCCTGCGTAGCGTGCCGGAGATCGTCTGGGCGTTGCTGTTCGTGCGCGCCGTGGGGCTGGGGCCGACGGCGGGCGTACTGGCTATCGCCATCACCTACAGTGGCATGCTCGGCAAGGTTTACGCCGAAATATTCGAGTCGGTCGACCAGCGCCCGGCGCATGCCTTGTTGCAGGCGGGCAGTGGCCGGCTGGCGGCGTTTTTCTACGGTATCCTGCCCAATGCCGCCAGCGAAGTGGTGTCGTACACCGTGTACCGCTGGGAGTGCGCGGTGCGGGCTTCGGTGGTGATGGGCTTTGTCGGTGCTGGCGGGCTTGGCCAACAGATCGACCTGTCGATGCGCATGTTTGCTGGTGCGCAGGTGGCAAGCATGCTGTTGACGTTCCTGCTGCTGGTGATCCTGGCCGACCTGCTCAGCCGCCTGCTGCGTTGGAGGTTGGCATGAACCGGGTGATCAACCTGCTGCTGCTGGGCACCATCGCGGTAGCGGTGGTGGCCTCGTTCGCATACCTGGAGCTGGACCTGCACGCACTGGTCGGCAATGGCGGGCTGGGGCAGATGGGTGAGTACGCCGGGCGCTTCCTGCAGCCGGATCTGTCGACCGGCCACCTCAAGGCAGTGTGGCGCGGGGCGCTGGAAACCCTGGCCATGTCTGGCATGGGCACCTTGTTGGCAATGGTATTGGGGATGTTGCTGGCACTGCCGGCGGCGGGCCGCTTCGGTTGGCCGTTGCAAGGGGCGGCGCGTTTGCTGCTCAATGCCTTGCGCGCCATTCCTGAGCTGGTGTGGGCAGCGCTGACTGTGCTGGCGGCCGGGCTGGGGCCGAATGCCGGTACCCTGGCTTTGGCGTTGCACACCGCTGGCGTGCTGGGGCGGCTGTTTGCCGAGGCGCTTGAGAACGCCCCGCCCGAGCCGGCGGCGGCGATCCGTTTGCAGGGTGGCAGCCAGGTGGCCGCGTTCTGCTTTGGCACCCTGCCCAACCTGTGGCCGCAGTTACTGGCCTACAGCTTGTACCGCTGGGAGAACAACATCCGCATGGCCAGCGTGCTCGGGTTCGTCGGGGCGGGTGGGTTGGGGCAGATGCTGTACACCACCTTGAGCCTGTTCCAGGAGGCCCAGGCCAGCACGGTGATCATGGGTATGCTGTTGCTGGTGTTGTTCGTGGATCTGTTGAGTGATGTATTGCGCCAGCGTTATGTACGGGCCTGATGGATAGGCGATGTTTCAAAGCAACCCCAAGATCTGTCAGGTGCCGACAGCCTCGGCACACTGCGCCTCCCGCTGCATCGACTCCAGGTTACGCTCGATCGTCTCGCAGATGGTATCCATCTGGATCTGATGCTCGCTGAACCTGAACGGGCTCTGCAAATCCGTGCCGATGCGCTCGATAGCCAGCAACATGAACCCTACCACCGTCGACGCCAGCGGCGTGAACCAGCCCAGCGACTCCACCAGCCCCACCGGCACGATCAGGCAGAACAGCGTGATGAACAGCCGTGGGAAATACACATAGGGGTAGGGCAGTGGCGTATTGGCAATCCGCTCCATGCCACCCTGGGCGTTAGACAGGTCTACCAGCGTCGACTCCAGTCGCGCCAGGCGAATGCTGTCCAGCCGCCCGGCCTGGTACTCCCGCGCGAGCAAGGCCGCAGAGCCACTGAGGATGTCATTGGCGAAATTGTTCGAACGGTTGCGCCGTTCGAACTCCGCCGGGGGGATGAAGGCCATCAGTTCCTCTGGGCAGCTTTCGCCTTTCAAGTGCGCCGCCAGACAGTTCACATAGGCGATATGCCGGCGCAGCAGGGTGGCCTTGACCGGGTTCAGGCCGTCATCCGGGTCATCGATCAGCGTCAGCGTCTGCCGGGCGAAGCTGCGCGAACTGTTCACCAGCGCCCCCCACAGGGTGCGAGCCTCCCACCAGCGGTTGTAGGCGCTGCTGTTGCGAAAGCTCACCAGTACCACCAGCGCTGAGCCCAGCAAGGTCAACGGGATCAGTGGCAGGGTGAACTTGCTGTTCAAGAACAGCATGAAATCGAGGGTGACCAGCACATCCCAGATCAGCAGCCAGAACAGCGACCAGCCGATATAGCCGATGGTCTTCACCACCAGGCGGTACTTGCGGGCGATGACGTCTTTCACGCGGGGGTACCTCGGAACGCGGGGGATGCAGGATGGGACGCCGAGGCTCGTCGAAGGTTCGAGGGTTGAATGTTGCAAGGGATTTTGTAGCTGAAACGAAGGGAAAAATCCGACCAGCCCAGCGGATGTACCTGAATTCCTGATTCAGCTCAAAAACGACAGAGTGGGTCGTTTCGATCCTTGAATGAGTGTATCCATAAGGATACGATTGGGTGACCACTTGATGTTTCTCGTTGAACAGACGGAAAGCTTTGCCGCTTGGCTATCGAGCTTGAGAGATTTGAGGGCCAGGCTGGCGTAGGTCGTAGGCTGGAGCGAGCAGCGGCGGGCAATCTTGGTGACTTCAAGTGGCTTGGAGGCGGTATTGGTGAGCTTCGCATCGACGTAGCTGCCGGTTAACGCGTCTATTTCACGCAAAAGGGGCAGAGGTTGGTTTTACTGCTGGTCGGCGGCGACAAGTCCACCCAGGCCGCCGACATCCTCAAAGCCAGAAAGCTGCTGAAGGAGATGAAATGAGCGAAAAATTGATCCCGTTTGATATGACCGCCTTGTTGAGCAGCGATGAGGCAATCAGTGAATACCTTAGCCAGGTGCTATCAGGTGGCGATACCGAGGAAATCATTCGAGCACTTGGCCATATCGCTCGTGCACGGGGCATGACACATATTGCTACGGAGAGTGGGCTGGGTAGAGAAAGCCTGTACAAGGCGCTGAGCCCTGGCGCGAAGCCTCGTTTTGACACTGTATTGAGGGTCATTCGTGCGCTGGGGGTTGACCTTCTCGTTCAGCCACATGCAGTGACCCGCTGATCCAGCTCGGTCAAGTCAGTATTTGCTTCATCTGCACCAACGCTACCCGCGTGCCGTCCCACGACTGCCGCTCCTCAATGCCGAACGGTGTGAAGCCCAGCTGTGGATAAAGCAGCAGGCCGGCGGTGTTGTGATTGAAGCATGACACCCAGACCTCCCGGGCGCTGTACTGCTGGCGGGCGAGGTCGATCATGGCCGTTACCAGATAACGCGCTACACCAAGGCCGCGGGCGCTGGGGGCCACCACTACGTTGCCCAGGGCACATACGCCGCCATGTTCGGCTTTGTAGAAATTGGCGAAGGCCAGGACAGCGCTGTTACCTTCCACTACCGTGGAGCCGCTGCGTTGGGCTATGGCGTCGCTCAGCTGGTCGGGGGTGAGGGGGGCGGTGGCTTTGGGGAACATGTAGAACAGTTCGTCCGGGCTCTGCGGAAAGCTGCAGATAACGGGGATGTCTTCTAGCCGGATGGGGCGGTGGGTCAGGTGCATGGCAGGTCCTTCTCGCGTTGGCTGGCAGGGCCTCTTCGCGGATAAACCCGCTCCCAGGTACTGCACAAGGCTCAAATCCTGTGCAGGCCCTGTGGGAGCGGGTTTACCCGCGAAGAGGCCATCAGCCTCACATCATAGGCCGCTTTCCATCCAACACCGCGCCCCGATTCACGGCTTGGCGGCCACCGCCACGTAGCCTTTGACCGCAGCCGGCGCCCTCGGCTTGGCCTTGTGCGCCAACAGGTACTGATAGCGCCGCCATTCCTTGTCGATCTCGTTGAATGACATGAACACGCTGATGCGATCCTTGCCCGCCAGGTCAGGGCGCTTGCCAGCGTCGATCTCGCGGGTGGGAATGATCGCGACGTTGATACCTACGACCTTGCCGTCATCGGCAAACACAGGCCCGCCCGACATACCCTTGGTAATCGGGCCGTCATGCACCGAGTAGAAGACGCTGCCCGGCGTACCTTCAAGCCGTACCAGCGACGACAGGGCATGGCCCTTGCCCTGCATCGGCATCATGAAACTGTTGAAGCCCACCGCCGTCACGGCTTCCCCTGGCACGTACTGGCGCCAGTGCGGCACGTTGCTGGCCTTGTGCTTGAAGAACACCACGTCACCCAGGCCCTCGTGGACCACGTTGCGCAGGAAGGGGGTGTGTTTGGCGGTGACTGCGTAATCCTCGTTCCACTGGATGGCGCTGGCCATCAGCAACATGGGGAGCGGGGCACCTGATGTGACCACGAACGCCTGGCTGTAGACGGGATCTGAAACGTAAGACGTTGGCACTCCATTGCACCCACTGAGCAGCATCATTGCCGCCATGCAGGGCGCGACTGTTTTCATGGGACACACATTGCGTGGAGAAAAGGGAGCGCTACTATGGCTAAGTGCCATTACTCTAACAATACTTTCGGAATATATCTGACGAATGACAGCTTAAGCGCCAGTGCCAAGCGCGGCCAATAGAATGCAGGCATGTGGGAAGGCGCGGGAGTCAGGAGGGCGGCGCCAATGTCTGGCGTGAATCGCAGGCACAAAAAAACCGACCATAAGGTCGGTTTTTTCCGGATTTGGTGCCCCGAGGGAGACTCGAACTCCCACTCCTTTCGAAAACGGATTTTGAATCCGCCGCGTCTACCAATTCCGCCATCAGGGCGTGGCGCGCAGTATAAAGAGGTGCCGCTGGTCGGTCAATCGGCTTTCATGGTCAATTTTCACACATTGGGCTAAACTTCCCGGCCCTGCCGAACCGAACATCATCATGCGCGTCGCCGATTTCTCCTTCGAACTCCCTGATTCCCTGATCGCCCGCCACCCGTTGGCAGAGCGCCATGGCAGCCGTCTGCTGGTGCTCGATGGGCCTACCGGCGCGCTGGCGCACCGGCAATTCCCCGATTTGCTCGACTATCTGCGCCCCGGCGACCTGATGGTGTTCAACAACACCCGGGTGATTCCGGCGCGGTTGTTCGGCCAGAAAGCCTCCGGCGGCAAGCTGGAGGTACTGGTCGAGCGTGTGCTCGACAGCCACCGGGTGCTGGCCCATGTGCGTGCCAGCAAGGCGCCCAAGGTAGGCGCGGTCATCCTCATCGATGGCGGTGGCGAGGCCGAAATGGTCGCGCGTCATGACACGCTGTTCGAGCTTCGCTTCACCGAAGAGGTGCTGCCGTTGCTCGACCGTGTCGGCCATATGCCGCTGCCTCCCTATATCGACCGCCCGGACGAGGGCGCTGACCGTGAGCGCTACCAGACCGTGTACGCCCAGCGCGCCGGTGCGGTCGCCGCGCCTACTGCAGGCCTGCACTTTGACGAGGCGCTGCTGGAAAAGATCGCAGCCAAGGGTGTCGAACGCGCCTTCGTCACCCTGCATGTGGGCGCTGGCACCTTCCAGCCGGTGCGGGTCGACAAGATCGAAGACCACCACATGCATAAAGAGTGGCTCGAAGTGGGCCAGGATGTGGTCGATGCCATCGAGGCCTGCCGTGCCCGTGGTGGTCGGGTGATCGCCGTTGGCACCACCAGTGTGCGTTCGCTGGAGAGCGCCGCGCGTGATGGCGTGCTCAAGGCCTTCAGTGGCGACACCGACATCTTCATCTACCCGGGCCGCCCGTTCCATGTGGTCGATGCCCTGGTCACCAACTTCCATCTGCCGGAGTCCACGCTGCTGATGCTGGTCTCGGCTTTCGCCGGCTACCCCGAGACCATGGCTGCCTACGCAGCGGCGGTCGAGCACGGGTACCGCTTCTTCAGTTACGGTGATGCCATGTTCATCACCCGCAATCCGGCGCCACGCGGGCCCGAGGATCAAGCATGAGTCGCACCTGTCGAATGTCCTTCGAACTGCTGGCCACCGACGGCAAGGCCCGTCGTGGTCGCATCACCTTCCCACGTGGCACCGTGGAAACCCCGGCATTCATGCCGGTGGGTACCTATGGCACGGTCAAGGGCATGCTGCCACGCGATATCGAGGCCATCGGCGCCGAGATGATCCTTGGCAACACCTTCCACTTGTGGCTGCGTCCTGGCACCGAGGTGATCAAGAAGCACAACGGCCTGCACGATTTCATGCAGTGGAAAGGCCCGATCCTCACCGACTCCGGTGGTTTCCAGGTGTTCAGCCTGGGTGCCATGCGCAAGATCAAGGAAGAGGGCGTGACCTTCGCCTCGCCAGTCGATGGCTCGAAGGTGTTCATGGGCCCGGAAGAGTCGATGCAGGTGCAGCGTGACCTGGGCTCGGACGTGGTAATGATCTTCGACGAGTGCACCCCGTACCCGGCCGAGCACGATGTGGCACGTACTTCCATGGAGCTGTCGCTGCGTTGGGCCCAGCGCTCGAAAAACGCCCACGCCGACAACACTGCAGCGCTGTTCGGCATTGTCCAGGGCGGCATGTATCAGGACCTGCGCATGCGCTCGCTGGAAGGCCTGGAGAACATCGGTTTCGATGGCCTGGCCATTGGCGGCCTGTCGGTGGGCGAGCCCAAGCACGAAATGATCAAGGTGCTGGATTACCTGCCGGGCCAGATGCCTGCTGACAAACCTCGTTACCTTATGGGGGTAGGCAAACCGGAAGATCTCGTTGAGGGTGTGCGCCGCGGCGTCGACATGTTCGACTGCGTGATGCCGACGCGTAACGCGCGCAACGGTCATCTGTTCGTTGATACAGGGGTGATCAAGATCCGCAACGCGTTCCATCGTCATGATGAATCGCCGCTGGATCCGACCTGTGACTGCTATACCTGCACCAACTTCTCGCGCGCCTATCTCCATCATCTGGACAAATGCGGCGAAATGCTGAGCAGCATGCTGAATACCATCCACAACTTGCGCCATTATCAGCGCTTGATGGCCGGTTTACGCGAGGCTATTCAACAGGGTAAATTGGCCGCCTTTGTCGACGCCTTCTACGCCAAGCGCGGGCTTCCTGTACCGCCCTTGGACTGACTGTCCGCATCCATTATTAGAAAATTACATTAGGAGTGCCCAATGAGCTTCTTCATCCCCGCCGCATACGCGGACGCTGCAGCACCTGCCGCTGGCCCAGCCGGTACCGGCTTCGAGTGGATTTTCCTGGTCGGTTTCCTGGTCATCTTCTATCTGATGATCTGGCGCCCGCAGGCCAAGCGCGCGAAAGAGCAGAAGAACCTGCTGAGCAACTTGCAGAAAGGTGACGAAGTTGTCACCAACGGCGGCATCGCTGGCAAGATCGTCAAGGTTTCCGATGACTTCGTGGTGCTGGAAGTGTCCGACACTGTCGAGCTGAAGTTCCAGAAGGGTGCCATTGCTGCGACCCTGCCAAAAGGTACGCTCAAGGCTATCTGAGTTACCGGTTTTTTTTCCAGTCGGGGCGCGCAACGCGCCCCGCGTCTTGAACGGGCGGCGTGATGCTGAACAAATATCCTCTGTGGAAATATGCACTGATCGTGCTGGTACTGGTGGTCGGTTTCATTTATTCCGCTCCCAACCTCTACCCGGATGACCCGGCGGTACAGATCAGCGGTGCCAGTTCGGCGCTGCAGGTGAATCAGGCCGACCTCGATCGCGTCAGCAAGGCGCTGGTCGATGCCAAGATCGCGGTCAAGGGTGTAAGCCTGGGTGAAAAGGGCAGCGGGCTGATTCGTCTGACCAATCAGGAAGATCAGTTGCCTGCCAAGGATGTAGTGCGCAAGGCACTGGGCGATGATTACGTCGTGGCCCTGAACCTGGCCCAGACTACCCCGAAATGGCTGCGCAACCTGGGTGCAAGCCCGATGAAGCTGGGCCTGGACCTGTCCGGTGGTGTGCACTTCCTGCTGGAAGTGGACATGGACAAGGCCATGACTGCCCGCATGAAAGTCTACGAAGGCGAGGTCAAGACCTTGCTGCGCAAAGAGCGCATCCGCTACCGCAGCCTGCCTCAGCAGGATGGCGGCATCATGCTGGGCTTCGCTGACGATGCTACCCGCGAACAGGCACGTGCCCTGATCCGCAAGAATTTCAATGATTTCGACCTGACCACCACCGAGCGCAACGAGCTTGCGGTGCTGCGTCTGGCGCTGACCCAGGCGAAAGTCGCCGAGATCCGCGAATACTCGATCAAGCAGAACCTCACCACCGTGCGCAACCGCGTGAACGAGCTGGGTGTGGCCGAGCCGCTGGTACAGCGCCAGGGCGCCAACCGTATCGTGGTCGAGCTGCCAGGCGTGCAGGACACTGCCGAAGCCAAGCGGATCCTTGGTAAAACCGCCAACCTGGAGTTCCGCTTCGGTGCCGAGCCGGGCGCGTCCAAGGCCACCACCGAGGTGTTCGAGTTCCGTGAAGGCGGCCGCTCCGCTGCCGTCGAGCGTGGCCTGATCATCACAGGTGACCAGGTTACCGACGCCCAGGCCAGCTTTGACGAGCATGGTCGCCCGCAGGTGAACATCCGCCTGGATGGTCACGGTGGCGAGCTGATGAGCCGTGCTACCCGTAGCAACGTCGGCCGTAGCATGGCGGTGATCTTTATCGAGCAGAAGCCAGTCACCCGCTACGTCAAGCAGACTGTCGGTGGCGTCGAGAAGGACGTTGCCGTACAAAGCTTCGTGGAAGAGAAGAAAATCATCAGCCTGGCGACCATTCAGTCGCCACTGGGCAGCCAGTTCCGCATCACCGGCCTGAACGGCCAGGGCGAATCGTCGGAGCTGGCACTGCTGCTGCGTGCGGGTGGTCTGGCCGCCCCGATGTACTTCGCTGAAGAACGTACCATTGGCCCGAGCCTGGGTGCCGACAACATCACCAAGGGTATCGATGCGTCGCTGTGGGGCATGTTGTTTGTCTCTCTGTTCATCATTGCCATCTATCGCGCCTTCGGTGTGCTGGCCACCATCGCCCTGGCGGGCAACATGGTGCTGCTGCTGGCGTTGATGTCGCTGCTGGGGGCCACGCTGACCCTGCCGGGGATCGCCGGCATCGTGTTGACCATGGGTATGGCAGTGGACGCCAACGTGCTGATCTTCTCGCGTATTCGCGAAGAGATCGCTGCTGGCATGTCGGTGCAGCGCGCCATCCACGAAGGCTTCAATCGCGCCTACTCGGCAATCGTCGACGCCAACCTGACCACTCTGTTGGTCGGCGGCATCCTGTTTGCCATGGGTACCGGCCCGGTCAAAGGCTTTGCGGTCACCATGTCCCTCGGGATTTTCACCTCGATGTTCACTGCCATCATGGTGACCCGTGCATTGGTCAACCTGACCTGTGGCGGGCGTGACATCAAGAAGCTGTGGGTTTGAGGGAGCTGCGATGAAAACCATCAATTTCATGGGCGTGCGCAAAGTCGCGTTCGCCGTCACCGTGCTCCTCACCGTGCTGGCGCTGTTCAGTTGGTGGCAAAAGGGCCTGAACTTCGGGCTGGACTTCACCGGGGGCACGTTGATCGAGTTGACCTACGAACGCCCGGCTGACGTCAAGGCTGTGCGTGCCGAGCTGGTCAACTCCGGCTTCCACGAAGCTGTGGTTCAGAGCTTCGGTGCTACCACCGACCTGCTGGTGCGCATGCCTGGCGACGACCCGATGCTGGGTAACAAAGTGGCCGAAGCCCTGCAGAAGGTTGGCGGCGACAACCCGGCCAAGGTCAAACGCGTCGAGTTCGTTGGCCCGCAGGTGGGTGAAGAGCTGCGTGACCAGGGCGGCTTGGGCATGCTCCTGGCTCTGGGTGGCATCCTCATTTACCTGGCGTTCCGCTTCCAGTGGAAGTTCGCCGTGGGGGCGATCGTTTCGCTGATCCACGACGTGGTCGTAACGCTGGGTATCCTGTCGTTCTTCCAGATCACCTTCGACCTGACGGTGCTGGCGGCGGTACTGGCGATCATCGGTTACTCGCTGAACGACACCATTGTCGTGTTCGACCGGGTGCGCGAGAACTTCCGCGTGATGCGCAAGGCCTCACTGATCGAGAACATCAACATTTCCACCACCCAGACGCTGCTGCGTACCATCGCCACTTCGGTTTCGACCTTGCTGGCCATTGCCGCGCTGCTGTTCTTTGGGGGTGACAACCTGTTCGGTTTCTCGCTGGCCCTGTTCATTGGTGTCATGGCTGGTACTTACTCGTCGATCTATATCGCCAACGTGGTACTGATCTGGCTGAATCTGAACAGCGAAGATCTCATTCCGCCGGTCAAGGCCGAGGGTGTGGACGACCGTCCGTAAGTTCTTCCCTGCGCCGCCTGGCGGTGAAAAGGCGCGAGTGTTGAACTCGCGCCTTTTTTTTTGCTCCAAGGCTGGGAGAAGCGCGGGTTCATGCCCGCTGGTACGATCAGGAGGTTCACGTGAATAAATCAATGCTGGTGGGTGCGGTGCTGGGTGCTGTCGGTGTAACCGCCGGAGGTGCTGTGGCGACCTACAGCTTGGTGAACAAAGGCCCCGAAGTCGCCCAGGTGACTGACGTGCAGCCGATCAAGCAGCAGGTGAAAACCCCGCGTGAAGTATGCAAGGACGTGACAGTGACGCGCCAGGCGCCCGTCAAGGATCAACACCAGATAGCCGGTACCGTGGTCGGTGCGCTGGCGGGTGGTCTGCTCGGTAATCAGATTGGTGGTGGTACCGGCAAGAAGATTGCTACGGTGGCTGGTGCGGTCGGTGGTGGTTATGCGGGTAACAAGGTGCAGGAAGGCATGCAGGAGCGTGATACCTACACGACCACGCAAACACGCTGCAACACGGTCAACGACATCAGCGAGAAGGTGGTGGGCTATAACGTGACCTATTCCATCGGTGACCAGGTAGGCAAGGTGAAGATGGATCGCGAGCCGGGATCGACCATTCCGCTGGACAAGAATGGCAAGTTGATCCTGAGCGAAGCTGGTCAGTAATTTGCGTTGCCTGTACCGGCCTCTTCGCGGGTAAACCTGTTCTTACAGGGGCAATGCGATCCATGTAGGAGCAGGTTTACCCGCGAAGAGGCCGGTACAGGCCACGCAAAACCACCAGGCACAAAAAAAGCACCTCGAGAGGTGCTTTTTGTTTGCCGGCAATCTGCGCTTAGCGCTTCATGCTTTCTGGCAGGTGCGGCTGGATGGCAGTCAGTACCGCCTTGAAGCACTTGATGTTGCCTGCAACGATGTGGCCTTTGTCGAGGAAGTCGTGGCCGCCGTTGAAGTCGCTTACCAGGCCGCCGGCTTCCTGGATCAGCAGCACGCCAGCTGCCATGTCCCATTCGGACAGGCCCGACTCCCAGAAGGCGTCGAAGCGGCCAGCAGCCACATAGGCCAGGTCCAGGCTGGCGGAGCCGGCGCGGCGGATGCCGGCGGTCTGGCCGGTCAAGGCGCGGAGCATACCCAGGTAGTTGTCCATGTCCGCCATCTGGCCATCACGGAACGGGAAGCCGGTGCCCAGCAGGGCGCCTTCCAGGCTTGTGCGCGAGCTGACGCGCAGGCGGCGGCCATTGAGTTGGGCGCCACGGCCGCGGCTGGCAGTGAATTCTTCCTGGCGAACCGGATCCACGATCACGGCGTGCTCAAGGCGGCCGCGGTATTTGCAGGCGATGCTGACGGCGAAGTGCGGGATGCCGCGCAGGAAGTTGGTGGTGCCGTCCAGCGGATCGATGATCCACAGGTAATCCTTGCCTTCTTCGCCGCTACCCGCGTGCAGGCCGGTTTCCTCGCCCTGGATGGAGTGGTTCGGGTAGGCCTTGCGCAGGGCGTTGACGATGCTTTGCTCGGCGGCGCGATCGACTTCGGAAACGTAGTCCTTGGCCTCTTTCTCATCGACCTTGATGCTATCCAGGCGTTCGATGGAGCGGAAAATCAGTTCACTGGCGCTGCGAGCGGCGCGCAGGGCGATATTCAGCATAGGCTGCATGGGCGGGTCACCTGGAGATGTTAAAGAAGAAAGCCGATCATTCTAGCAGAAAACTTTGGCGGCAGAAGTGTCACATTTGCTTTCATGGCGTTACGTCTGTCGGTTCTGTAAGATCGAAGACCCTGATTCCTGCATCTGTGAGCACAACACCTTGCTGCAAAATATTCGTGTTGTTCTGGTCAATACCAGCCACCCCGGCAATATCGGCGGCGCTGCGCGTGCCATGAAAAACATGGGCTTGTCGCGTCTGGTGCTGGTGCAGCCGAAAGAATTCCCCGCCTTGGATGCCAGTGCCCGAGCTTCGGGCGCCGACGACTTGCTGGATAACGCCCAGGTGGTCGACAGCCTCGAACAGGCGCTGGTTGGCTGCAACCTGGTGATGGGTACCAGCGCCCGCGAGCGCAGCATTCCCTGGCCGTTGATCGGCCCGCGTGAGTGCGGTGCCAAGGCGGTGGAGCATGCCAATGGTGGCGAGGAAATCGCCCTGGTGTTCGGGCGCGAGCACGCCGGCCTGACCAACGAAGAACTGCAGCGATGTCATTTCCATGTGCACATTCCCTCCAATCCCGACTTCAGCTCGCTGAACCTGGCTGCTGCCGTGCAGGTGCTCTCCTATGAGGTGCGCATGGCCTGGCTGGCTGCCGGTGCGGCGCCGGGCAAAGTCGAGAAGGTTGATGCCACTGAGCTGGCGACCATGGATGAAATGGAGCTGTTCTACGACCACCTGGAGAAAACCCTGGTGGGCATCGGTTTCCTCGACCCCGAAAAACCCAAGCACCTGATGCCGCGCCTGCGCCGGCTGTATGGGCGGGTGGCGGTCGAGCGTTCGGAAATGAGCATTTTGCGCGGCATCCTCACCGAGACCCAGAAAGTGGTCCGGGGCGAGCCGCATAAACGGAAGGACTGACAGATGTTCGAACGCCTGCGTGAAGATATTCAAAGCGTATTCCACCGTGACCCGGCTGCGCGCAATGCCTTCGAGGTGCTCACCTGCTACCCCGGCATGCATGCCATCTGGCTGCACCGCTTGGGCAATGCCCTGTGGAAGCGTGATTTCAAGTGGTTGGCCCGGCTGGTGTCGAATTTCGGTCGCTGGCTGACCGGTATCGAAATCCACCCTGGCGCCACCATTGGCCGGCGCTTTTTCATCGATCACGGTATGGGCATCGTCATTGGTGAAACCGCCGAGATCGGCGATGACGTCACCCTGTATCAGGGCGTGACGCTCGGCGGCACCAGCTGGAACAAAGGCAAACGCCACCCCACCTTGGAGAACGGCGTGGTGGTAGGGGCGGGTGCCAAGGTCCTGGGGCCTTTCACCGTCGGCGCCGGGGCCAAGATCGGTTCCAATGCGGTGGTCACCAAAGCAGTGCCGGCCGGGGCTACGGCGGTAGGCATTCCAGGGCGGATCATCGTCAAGAGCGAGGACACCGAAGTCGAAGCCAAGCGTAAGGCAATGGCTGAGAAGATCGGTTTTGATGCCTACGGTGTCAGTGGCGACATGCCCGACCCGGTCGCGCGGGCCATCGGCCAGATGCTCGATCATCTGCAGGCCGTCGACGAACGGTTGGAGGGTATGTGTGGCGCGCTGACCAAGATGGGCAGTGACTATTGTGCCAAGGAACTGCCGGCCTTGCCGGAAGACGACTTCACCGAGGTTGCCCAAGTGGCCCAGCGCGACACTCAGTCGCATTGATCGCGCCGTACTGAAATCATGTTGACATGCGGGGCGTGTGCTCACGCCCCTCGTCTGCTACAATCGCGCCCGCCTCCCTGATGCAAACCCGACTAAAGCAGTAGGTCTAATAGTTGACTTAAATGCTCGGGAATCGCATACTCGCACACATCCCGAAACTCCCGTGGTACCCAATAGCCATGCGACTGACTACCAAAGGCCGATACGCTGTGACCGCCATGCTCGACCTGGCGTTGCACGCGAAGCATGGGCCGGTGTCTTTGGCCGATATTTCCGAGCGCCAGGGCATTTCCCTCTCTTATCTGGAGCAGCTTTTCGCCAAGCTGCGCCGTAGCAGCCTGGTTTCCAGCGTGCGCGGTCCAGGCGGTGGCTACCAGCTGTCGCGGGGCATGGAAACCATCCAGGTGGCCCAGGTCATCGACGCGGTCAACGAATCGGTTGATGCCACCCGTTGCCAGGGGCTCGGGGACTGCCATGCCGGTGATACCTGCCTGACCCACCACCTGTGGTGCGACCTCAGCCAGCAGATCCATGAATTCCTCAGCGGCATAAGCCTGGCCGACCTCGTCAAGCGCCGTGATGTGCAGGAAGTCGCCCAGCGCCAGGACCTGCGGCGTGTCGCAGGACGAACCGCCCAGCTGGACAAGATTGAGACGTCTGCCGTCGATTGACCCCCTGGGACGACGAGCGACGCCACCGCCTGATAGGAGAGACAAATGAAGTTGCCGATCTACCTCGATTACTCCGCGACCACTCCGGTCGACCCACGCGTGGCCCAGAAGATGGCCGACTGCTTGCTGGTCGACGGGAACTTCGGTAACCCGGCCTCGCGCTCCCACGTCTTTGGCTGGAAAGCCGAGGAGGCGGTGGAAAACGGTCGCCGCCAGGTTGCCGAGCTGATCAATGCCGATCCGCGTGAAATCGTCTGGACCAGCGGTGCCACCGAGTCCGACAACCTCGCACTCAAAGGTGTCGCGCACTTCTATCAGACCAAGGGCAAGCACATCATTACCTCCAAGATCGAGCACAAGGCGGTCCTGGATACCGCTCGCCAGCTGGAGCGCGAAGGTTTTGAAGTCACCTACCTGGAGCCAGGCGAAGACGGCATCGTCACTCCGGCCATGGTAGAGGCGGCGCTGCGCGACGACACCATCCTGGTCTCGCTGATGCACGTGAACAACGAAGTCGGCTCGATCAACGACATCGCCGCCATCGGTGAACTGACCCGTTCGCGCGGCGTGCTGTTCCATGTCGATGCCGCCCAGTCGGCCGGCAAGGTCGAAATCGACCTGCAAAAGCTGAAGGTCGACCTGATGTCGTTCTCGGCGCACAAGGTCTATGGCCCGAAAGGCATCGGCGCACTGTACGTCAGCCGCAAGCCGCGTGTACGCCTGGAAGCCATCATTCACGGCGGCGGTCATGAGCGCGGCATGCGTTCGGGCACCTTGCCGACCCACCAGATCGTCGGCATGGGCGAAGCCTTCGCCATTGCCAAGCAGGAAATGGTTGCAGAAAACGCACGCATCAAGGCCCTGAGCGACCGCTTCTTCAAGCAGGTCTCAAACCTTGAAGAGCTGTACGTCAATGGCAGCCAGACTGCGCGTGTACCGCACAACCTGAACCTGAGCTTCAACTACGTCGAAGGCGAATCGCTGCTGATGTCGCTGAAAGACATCGCCGTATCGTCCGGTTCGGCCTGTACCTCCGCGTCGCTCGAGCCGTCTTACGTACTGCGTGCTCTGGGCCGTAACGACGAGCTGGCGCACAGCTCGATCCGCTTCTCCTTTGGCCGATTCACCACCGAAGAAGAAGTCGACTACGCCGCGCAGAAAGTCTGCGAGGCTGTCAACAAACTGCGTGAACTGTCGCCGCTGTGGGATATGTACAAAGACGGCGTTGACATCTCCAAGATCGAGTGGGCCGCCCACTAAGCAGTCGCCGGCAAGAGCGGCTCCCTGATGAGGAAGGAATTGCACCATGGCATACAGTGAAAAGGTCATCGACCACTACGAAAACCCGCGCAACGTCGGCAAGATGAATGCCGAAGACCCGGATGTCGGCACCGGCATGGTCGGCGCCCCGGCCTGCGGTGACGTGATGCGCCTGCAGATCAAGGTCAACGAGCAGGGCGTTATCGAAGACGCCAAGTTCAAGACCTATGGCTGCGGCTCGGCCATCGCTTCCAGCTCCCTCGCCACCGAGTGGATGAAGGGCAAGACCCTGGACGAGGCCGAAACCATCAAGAACACCCAACTGGCCGAAGAGCTGGCGTTGCCGCCGGTCAAGATCCACTGCTCGGTACTCGCCGAGGATGCCATCAAGGCAGCCGTACGCGACTACAAGCAGAAGAAAGGCTTGATCTAAGTCGCCTGTTGCAAGGTAAGGAGTTCTGATGGCTATCAGCATGACAGAAGCCGCCGCCAACCACATTCGCCGCTCCCTCGACGGGCGCGGCAAGGGTGAGGGCATTCGCCTGGGCGTGCGCACCACCGGTTGCTCGGGTCTGGCCTACGTGCTGGAATTCGTCGACGAACTGGCGGACGAAGACCAAGTGTTCGAGAACCATGGCGTCAAGGTGATCATCGATCCCAAGAGCCTGGTTTACCTCGATGGCACCGAGCTGGATTTCGTCAAGGAAGGGTTGAACGAAGGCTTCAAGTTCAACAACCCCAACGTGCGCGGTGAGTGTGGCTGCGGCGAAAGCTTCAACGTTTGAGGCTGGCTGTGGGTACTCCTTGTCATTACGCATTGTTTGACCTCCAGCCAAGCTTCCGTCTGGATCTCGACAAGCTGGCCACTCGCTATCGCGAGTTGGCCCGCGAAGTCCATCCTGATCGCTTTGCCGACGCCTCTGAGCGTGAGCAGCGTATAGCGCTGGAAAAATCCGCTGCCCTCAACGACGCTTACCAGACGCTGCGCAGTGCGCCGCGTCGTGCGCGCTACCTGCTGGCCATCAGCGGCCACGAAGTGCCTCAGGAAGTCACGGTCCACGACCCTGACTTCCTGCTGCAGCAGATGCAGTGGCGTGAGGAGCTCGAAGAACTGCGGGATGAAGCCGACCTTGATGGTGTCGGCGTGTTCAAGAAGCGCCTGAAGGCCGCTCAGGACACGCTGAATGAGGACTTTGCCGGCTGCTGGGATGCCCCTGGCGAGCGCGACAAGGCTGAACGCCTGATGCGCCGCATGCAGTTCCTCGACAAGCTCGCCCAAGAAGTGCGCCAACTGGAAGAGCGCCTCGACGATTAACCCCGGTGCTGCCCGTGATGGCACCTAAGGTATTCAGATAAGCATGGCCCTACTGCAGATTGCCGAACCCGGTCAAAGCCCTCAGCCGCACCAGCGCCGCCTGGCGGTTGGGATCGACCTGGGCACCACCAACTCAATGGTCGCTGCCTTGCGCAGCGGCCGTAGCGAGCCCCTGCCCGATGCGCAGGGTAACGTCATTCTGCCGTCCGCGGTGCGCTACCTCGAAGGGCGCATCGAAGTGGGGCAGGCCGCGCGTGATGCTGCCTCCAGCGACCCGTTTAACACCGTGCTGTCGGTCAAGCGCCTGATGGGGCGCGGCCTGGCCGACGTCAAGCAACTGGGCGAGCAACTGCCATACCGCTTTGTGGGTGGTGAGTCGCACATGCCGTTCATCGACACCGTGCAGGGGCCGAAAAGCCCCGTGGAAGTGTCTGCCGACATCCTGAAGGTGTTGCGCGAGCGTGCCGAAGCTACCTTGGGTGGCGAACTGGTGGGCGCGGTGATCACCGTGCCGGCCTATTTCGATGACGCCCAGCGTCAGGCTACCAAAGATGCTGCGCGTCTGGCTGGCCTGAACGTGCTGCGCCTGCTCAACGAGCCGACCGCGGCCGCCGTAGCCTACGGCCTGGACCAGAACGCCGAAGGCGTGGTGGCCATCTATGATCTGGGTGGCGGCACTTTTGATATTTCCATCCTGCGGCTGACCGCTGGTGTATTCGAAGTACTGGCCACCGGCGGTGATACCGCTCTGGGTGGTGACGACTTCGACCATGCTATTGCCGGCTGGATCATCGAGCAGGCTGGCCTCTCGTCCGATCTGGACCCGGCTACCCAGCGCGCGCTGCTGCAAACCGCCTGCGCCGCCAAAGAAGCCCTGACCGATGCTGACGTGGTCAACGTCAGCCACGGTGCCTGGCACGGTGAGCTGACCCGTAGCGCCTTCGAAGCCATGATCGAACCACTGGTTGCCCGCAGCCTGAAGGCTTGCCGCCGCGCCGTGCGCGACAGTGGTGTTGAGCTGGAAGAAGTCAGCGCCGTGGTCATGGTCGGTGGTTCGACCCGCGTGCCGCGTGTGCGTGAGGCCGTGGGCGCGCTGTTCGGGCGCACCCCGCTGACCTCGATCGACCCAGACCAGGTGGTGGCCATTGGTGCCGCCATCCAGGCCGACACCCTGGCCGGTAACCGCCGCGAAGGTGGCGAGCTGCTGCTGCTCGATGTCATCCCGCTGTCGCTTGGTCTTGAAACCATGGGCGGGCTGATGGAGAAGGTGATCCCGCGTAACACCACCATTCCGGTGGCGCGGGCTCAGGAGTTCACCACGTACAAAGATGGCCAGTCGGCCATGATGATCCACGTGCTGCAGGGCGAGCGCGAGCTGATCAGCGACTGCCGTTCGCTGGCCCGCTTCGAGCTGCGCGGCATTCCGGCCATGGTTGCCGGTGCTGCGAAAATTCGCGTCACCTTCCAGGTGGATGCCGATGGCCTGCTCAGCGTCGCTGCCCGCGAGCTGGGTTCGGGCGTGGAAGCCAGCATTCAGGTCAAGCCGTCCTACGGCCTGACCGACGGCGAAATCGCCCGCATGCTCAAGGACTCCTTCGAGCACGCCGGTTCCGACAAGCACGCCCGCCAGCTGCGAGAGCATCAGGTAGATGGCGAGCGGCTGCTCGAGGCGGTACAGGGCGCCCTGGACGCCGACGGCGAGCGCCTGCTCAGCAGTGACGAGCGCGACGCCATCGAATTCCAGATGCAAGAACTACGTGATTTGCTGGCCGGCACCGATGGCGCAGCCATCGAGCAACAGACCAAGCGTCTGTCGCAGGTGACCGATGCATTTGCCGCCCGTCGCCTTGATTCGACGGTCAAAGCCGCACTGGCCGGGCGCAACCTGAATGAGATCGAGGAGTAATCGATGCCGCTGGTGACATTCCTGCCGCATGAGAAGTTCTGCCCCGAGGGGCTGACCGTGGAGGTCGAGCCCGGGACCAACATCCTGGAGCTGGCCCACGACCATCACATCGAGATGGAAAGTGCCTGCGGCGGCGTCAAGGCCTGCACCACTTGCCACTGCATCGTGCGCAAGGGCTTCGATTCGCTCGAAGAGGCTGACGAACTGGAAGAGGACATGCTGGACAAAGCCTGGGGCCTGGAGGCGCAGTCGCGCCTTGGCTGTCAGGTGGTCGTCGCTGACGAAGACCTGACCATCGAGATCCCCAAGTATTCGCTCAACCACGCTGCCGAAGCACCGCACTGAGGGCCTGTACATGAGTCTGAAATGGGTTGATGTACTTGAGATCGCAATCCAGCTTGCAGAAAGCAAGCCTGAGGTCGATCCTCGTTATGTGAATTTTGTGGACCTGCACCGCTGGGTGCTGGCATTGCCCGAGTTCAGCGATGATCCGTCACGCGGCGGTGAGAAAGTGCTCGAGGCAATCCAGGCCGCCTGGATCGACGAAGCCGACTAAGCGTCACTTGCAGGTTAGGCAATCCCCTGGAACCCGCGTATAATTCGCGGGTTTAATTTTTCGTAACACTCATATTCTGGAGTTTTCCATGGCTGTTCAACGTACTTTCTCCATCATCAAGCCTGACGCTGTTGCCAAAAACGTCATCGGCAAGATCACCACTCGCTTCGAAGAAGCCGGCCTGAAAATCGTTGCCTCGAAAATGAAGCAACTGTCCAAAGCCGAAGCCGAAGGCTTCTACGCTGAGCACAGCGAGCGCGGCTTCTTCGGTGACCTGGTTGCCTTCATGACTTCCGGTCCGGTCGTTGTCCAGGTTCTGGAAGGCGAGAACGCCATCGCCAAGAACCGTGAGCTGATGGGCGCTACCAACCCTAAAGAAGCTGCTGCCGGCACCATCCGTGCTGACTTCGCCGAGTCGATCGACGCCAACGCCGTTCACGGTTCGGACTCCGAAGCTGCTGCTGCTCGCGAAATCGCTTACTTCTTCGCTGCTACCGAGGTAACCACTCGCTAAGCGAAAGCTTACGGGTGAGGGTGAATCCATGACGACATCTACTGGCAAAATCAACCTGTTGGGTCTGACCCAGCCGGAAATGGAACAATTCTTCGACTCTATCGGGGAGAAGCGCTTCCGTGCCGGCCAGGTGATGAAATGGATTCACCATTTTGGCGTGTCCGACTTTGCGGCCATGACCAACGTAGGCAAGGTCTTGCGCGAAAAGCTCGAGGCCGTTGCCGAGATTCGCCCACCGGAAGTGGTCAGTGAAGACATTTCCGCTGACGGCACCCGCAAATGGGTGATCCGCGTTGCCTCCGGCAGCTGCGTCGAGACCGTCTATATTCCAACCGACGACCGCGGCACCCTGTGCGTATCGTCGCAAGCCGGCTGTGCCCTGGACTGCAGCTTCTGCTCCACCGGCAAGCAAGGCTTCAACAGCAACCTCACTGCCGCCGAAGTGATCGGCCAGGTGTGGCTTGCCAACAAATCCTTCGGGACCGTTCCTGCCAAAGTCGACCGCGCGATTACCAACGTGGTCATGATGGGCATGGGCGAGCCTTTGCTGAATTTCGACAACGTCATTGCCGCCATGAAAATCATGATGGATGACCTTGGCTATGGCATTTCCAAACGTCGTGTCACCTTGTCCACCTCGGGCGTGGTGCCGATGATCGACGAACTGGCCAAGCACATCGACGTGTCGCTGGCCCTTTCGCTGCACGCGCCGAACGACGAACTGCGCAACAAGCTGGTGCCGATCAACAAGAAGTACCCGCTGAAGATGCTGCTGGAATCGTGCATGGGCTACATGTCCACCTTGGGCGGCAAGCGCGTGCTCACCATCGAGTACACCCTGCTCAAGGACGTCAACGACCAGCCCGAGCATGCCGCGCAGATGATCGAACTGTTGCGCGATGTACCCTGCAAGATCAACCTGATCCCGTTCAACCCGTTCCCGCATTCGGGTTACGAGCGACCGAGCAACAACGCCATTCGTCGTTTCCAGGATCTGCTGCACCACGGTGGCTTCAACGTCACCACCCGTACCACGCGCGGTGACGATATCGACGCTGCCTGTGGCCAGCTGGTCGGTCAGGTCAATGACCGTACCCGTCGTAGTGAGCGCTACATCGCTGTTCGCCAGCTTTCTGCGGACGTCGAGCTGCCAGACAGCGCCGCCAGCCACTGACAGGGACCTTGCCCATGAGCCTGCGCGCCGCGTCGATCCTTGCGCTTTCGCTGCTGGCCGGCTGCGTGTCAGGCGGCGCGAGCGACCCTTTGGCCAGCCGCCAGGGCAGGGCGGAGGCAGGGCGGGCTTATGTGCAGCTTGGCTTGGGTTATTTGCAACAAGGATTGACCGAGCAGGCCAAGGCGCCGCTGGGCAAGGCCCTGGCACTGGATGATCAGGATGCCGACGCGCACGCGGCCCTGGCGGTAGTGTTTCAAGCCGAAGGTGAGCCGGCGCTGGCCGGAGCACACTTTCGCAAGGCCTTGCTGATAAGTCGCGGTGACACGCGAATTCGCAACAATTACGGCAGTTTCCTTTATGCTCAGGGACGATTTGCCGAGGCCAAGCAGATGTTTCGCCTGGCCAGTGCCGATACCCTGTATCCTGAGCGTTCACGCGTGTATGAAAATCTGGGCCTGACCGCCCTGAAGCTCGAACGCCGCGATCAGGCGCACGCGTATCTGTTGAAAGCGTTACAACTCAACCAGCACCAACCAAAAGCGTTGCTGGAAATGGCTGAGTTGTCCTACGAAAACAGGCATTATGTGCCGGCCCGGGACTACTACGATCGTTTCAGCCAGTTGAGCGACCACGACGCCCGTAGCCTGCTGCTGGGCAGCCGCCTTGCCAGGGTGTTCGACGAGCAGGGCGCACTGGCCGAGTTGGGCCAGCAATTACAACGACTTTATCCCGGTACGCCGGAATACCAGCAATACCTGTCGGAGCAACGATGAACGCCGCGCATCCCGAAGTAGCTGTAGCGCCTGGCCAGAACCCCGGTGAGCTTTTGCGCCTGGCCCGTGAGAAACGGGACTGGTCTCAAGCCGAGGTGGCCCGCAAGCTCAACCTCACTGTCAGTTCGTTGAACCACGTGGAAACCGGCGCCTTCGACAAGCTGCCCGGGCATACTTTCGCTCGTGGCTACATTCGCGCCTACGCCAAGCTGATGGACCTTGACCAGGCCGCCCTGGTAGATGCCTTCGACCGCTACACCGGTACCCACGCCAAAGGCAGCGACGTGCATTCGCTGGGCCGTATCGAAGAGCCTGTGCGGCTGTCGCACAACATCCTGCGCGGCGTCAGCCTGCTGTTGCTGGTGGCTGTTGTCGGTGGTGGCTTTTTCTGGTGGCAGGACCAGGGCAGCCTGCGGGGCAAGGAGCTGGCCAAGATTGCCCTGGAGCACGTCGAAGTCGAAAGCGCCGACGGCACTACACAGATTCACCCGCTCGATGAGCCTGAAGACCAGGCCGTTTCCGTTGGCCAGCAAGCTGAGAGTGCACCGCTGGCTCTGGAGCCGGGCGCTGCCGAGCAGCCTGCTGCCAATGAACAAGCGCCGGTAAGCTCGACCACAGCCACTGCCGCAGCGCCTGCTCCGGCACAGCAAGCGCCCGTGCAGCCCGCACCCGCTGCTTCGCCTGAGCCGATTACGCCTCCGGTACAGCCCACTGCTGCACCAGTACCTGCACCGGCAGTGGCCGCCGCTGAGCCTGCCGCGGTGCCGGCTGGCAGTGCCAAGGTCGCCATCCAGTTCACCGCCGATTGCTGGACCCAGGTCAGCGACGGCAATGGCAAGGTGCTGTTCAGCGCCATCAAGCGCAAGGGGGACAACCTCGAGCTGACCGGCAAGCCGCCATTCGCGGTACGCTTGGGCTTTGCCCGGGGCGCCCAGGTCAGCTACAACGGCCAGCCCGTTGATGTTGCTCCGTTCACCAGTGGCGAGACTGCTCGCCTGAAGTTGGGACAGTAAGTCATGCACGGCGAATCTCCGATCAAACGTCGCGAATCCCGCAAAATCTGGGTTGGCAATGTGCCGGTGGGCGGTGATGCGCCCATCGCGGTGCAGAGCATGACCAACACCGACACCAACGATGTCGCTGCTACCGTGGCGCAAATCCAGCGTCTGGTCGATGCTGGCGTGGATATCGTGCGGGTCTCGGTACCGGACATGGACGCCGCCGAAGCTTTTGGCAAGATCAAGCAACTGGTCAGCGTGCCGCTGGTCGCCGACATCCATTTCGACTACAAGATCGCATTGCGCGTTGCCGAGCTGGGCGTTGATTGCCTGCGTATCAACCCGGGCAACATCGGTCGTGAAGACCGTGTACGCGCCGTGGTCGATGCCGCCCGCGACCGCGGCATTCCGATTCGTATCGGGGTTAACGCCGGTTCGCTGGAAAAAGACCTGCAGAAGAAGTACGGCGAACCGACCCCGGCTGCGCTGGTCGAGTCGGCCCTGCGCCACGTCGAGCATCTCGACCGCCTGGATTTCCAGGACTTCAAGGTAAGCGTCAAGGCCTCGGACGTGTTCATGGCTGTCGAAGCCTACCGTTTGCTGGCCAAGCAGATCGTACAACCGCTGCATCTGGGCATCACTGAAGCCGGCGGCCTGCGTTCGGGGACGGTGAAGTCCGCCGTCGGCCTCGGTATGCTGCTGGCCGAGGGTATTGGCGATACCATCCGTATCTCGCTGGCGGCCGACCCGGTCGAAGAAGTGAAAGTCGGCTACGACATCCTCAAGTCGCTGCATCTGCGTTCGCGTGGCATCAACTTCATTGCCTGCCCGAGCTGCTCGCGGCAGAACTTCGATGTGGTCAAGACCATGAACGAGCTGGAAGGGCGTCTGGAAGACCTGCTGGTACCGCTGGATGTGGCGGTGATCGGTTGCGTGGTCAACGGCCCGGGTGAAGCCAAGGAAGCCCATGTAGGGTTGACCGGCGGCACGCCGAACCTGATCTACATCGACGGCAAGCCTGCGCAGAAACTGACCAATGACAACCTGGTCGATGAGCTGGAAAAGCTCATCCGCCAGAAAGCGGCCGAAAAGGCCGAAGCCGACGCGGCGCTGATCGTCCGTGGCTGACACACCGAATTCGTAAGGACTTTTCGTGAGCAAATCGCTGCAAGCCATCCGTGGCATGAACGACATCCTGCCAGAACAGTCGCCGCTGTGGCGCTACTTTGAAGGCACCGTGGCCGGCCTGCTGGACACCTACGGGTACAGCCAGATCCGCACGCCGATCGTCGAGTTCACCGAGCTGTTCAAACGCTCGATCGGTGAAGTGACCGACATCGTCGAAAAAGAGATGTACACCTTCGAGGACCGCAACGGCGATTCGCTGACCCTGCGCCCTGAAGGCACCGCTGCCTGCGTGCGAGCGGTGCTCGAGCACGGCATCACCGGCAACGGTCAGGTGCAGAAGCTGTGGTACATCGGCCAGATGTTCCGCCACGAGCGCCCGCAGAAGGGCCGTTACCGTCAGTTCCACCAGATTGGCGTGGAAGTGTTCAACCTGGACGGCCCGGACATCGATGCCGAGCTGATCATGTTGACCTGGCGCCTGTGGGGCCAGTTGGGCATCCAGGACGCGGTCAAGCTCGAGCTCAACAGCCTGGGCACCAGTGAAGCCCGCGCACGCTACCGTGACGCGCTGGTCGAATTCCTTTCGGCGCGTCTGGAGCAGTTGGACGAAGACAGCCAGCGTCGCCTGAAGAGCAACCCGCTGCGCATCCTCGACAGCAAGGACCCGAACACCCAGGCGGTGCTGGTCGGCGCGCCGAAGCTGGAAGAATACCTGGACGAAGAATCGCGCGTGCACTTCGAGGGGCTCAAGGCCCGCCTGGATGCCGCCGGTATTCCGTTCGTGATCAATACCAAGCTGGTACGTGGCCTGGACTATTACAGCAAGACCGTGTTCGAGTGGGTAACCGACAAGCTTGGCGCCCAGGGCACCGTGTGCGCGGGTGGCCGTTACGACGGCCTGGTCGAACAGATGGGTGGCAAGCCGACCACTGGCGTTGGTTTCGCCATGGGCATCGAGCGCCTGATACTGCTGTTGGAAACCCTGGGCAAGGTGCCGGACTCCATCAGCCGCCAGATCGACGTGTACCTGTGCGCCTTTGGCGAGCAGGCGGAGCTGGCCGGCCTGCGCCTGTCCGAAGGCCTGCGCGACCGCTTGCCGGGCCTGCGCCTGGCCGTCAACGCCGGTGGTGGCAGCTTCAAGAGCCAGTTCAAGAAAGCCGACAAGAGCGGTGCACTGTTCGCCCTGATCCTCGGCGACGACGAGCTGGCCAAGCAAGAAATCGGCTTGAAGCCCCTGCGTGGCCAGGGCGAACAACAGAACATTGCCTGGGATGCTCTTGCAGAGCACCTGGAAACCGCGATCGCGCAGGCGTAACGCGGTTCAACAAGCGAATAGGCGAAAAGGAGTATTGGGGTGTCGAGTACCGATGATGATGACCTGGCAGGGATCAAGGACTGGTGGAGCCGCAACGGTAAGCCGCTGCTGACCGGCGCTTTGCTGGCTGGCGTGGTGGTGTTGGGCTGGAATACCTGGCACAAGTACCAGAACAACCAGTCGCAAGGTGCCTCGCAGTTGTATCAGGCGTTGATTGAAACCAGCCTGACACCGACCGGCCAGCCGGACACCACCAAGGTCGCGGAGCTGGCCGGCAAGCTCAAGAGCGAGTTTGGCGGTACCGCTTACGCCCAGTACGGCAGCCTTTTCGTGGCCAAGGTCGCGGTCGACAGCGGCAAGCTCGATGACGCCGCAGCCGAGCTGAAAAGCGTGCTGGACAATCCGGCCGACGTCACGCTGGGCGAGATTTCGCGTCAGCGTCTGGCGCGTGTACTGGCAGCCCAGAACAAGGCCGAAGATGCCCTGAAGCTGCTCGACGGCGACGCCGATAAAGCCTTTCTGGCCAGCCGTGAAGAGTTGAAAGGGGACCTGCTGGTTCAGCTGGGTCGCCCCGACGACGCACACAGCGCTTACGAAAAAGCCAAGGCCGCGCTGTCCGATGATGCGGCGGTCGGTGGCTTGCAATTGAAGCTGGATGACCTGGCTAAAGGGGACGCGTAAGTGATCGGTTGGAAACATGCAGCAGTGCTGACCCTGGCCGTACTGGCCGCAGGTTGCAGCAGCAACAGCAAGAAGGAACTGCCCCCGGCCGAGCTGACCAAGTTCACCGAGGAAGTGGTGCTGAAGAAGCAGTGGAGCCGTTCGATCGGTGACGGCCAGGGTGAAACCTACAACACCCTGGTACCGGCCATCGAGAACGACCGCATCTACGCTTCCGACGTCAACGGCGAAGTCTATGCCCTTGATCGCATCACCGGTGACGTAGTGTGGAAGAAGGACCTGGAGCTGAAGGTTTCCGGCGCAGTTGGCGTGGGCTACGGCCTGGTCATGCTCGGTACCCTCAAGGGTGAAGTCATTGCCCTGGACTCCAGCACCGGTGAAGAGCGTTGGCGCTCGCGCGTGACCAGCGAAGTGCTGGCCCCGCCTGCCAACAACGGTGACGTGGTAGTGGTGCAGACCCAGGACGACCGCCTGATTGGCCTGGATGCCGCCACTGGCGACCGCCGTTGGATCTACGAAAACTCCCCGGCCGTGCTGACGCTGCGTGGCACCGGTGCGCCGATCGCCACCAACCGCCTGGCTGTTGCCGGCCTGTCTACCGGCAAGGTTGTGGCGGTGGACATCAACAACGGTGTGCCGGTGTGGGAAAGCCGTGTGGCCATCCCGCAGGGGCGTTCCGAGCTGGACCGTGTGGTCGACATTGACGGCGGCCTGCTGCTGTCCGGTGGTATCTTGTACGTCAGCACCTACCAGGGGCGCGTTGCTGGCCTGGACCTGGAAAGCGGCCGCGAGCTGTGGCAGCGCGATGCCTCCAGCTACGTGGGTGTCGCTCAGGGCTTCGGTAACGTCTATGTGAGCGAGGCTTCCGGCTCGGTCGAGGGTATCGATGAGCGGTCTTCCAGTGCCCTGTGGACCAACGACTCGATGGCGCGTCGCCAACTGACGGCGCCTGAAGTGTTCTCCAGCTACGTAGCGGTAGGGGACTTCGAAGGCTATCTGCACTTGCTCAGCCAGGTCGATGGCCGTTTCGTTGGCCGTGAGCGCATTGACAGCGATGGCCTGCGCGCCCGCCCGCTTGTGGTCGGCGACACCATCTATGTCTTCGGCAACAGCGGCAAGCTCGAGGCACTGACCATCCGCTGAAGCTATGCTTGAAGCCTTGACCGGCTTCAAGTCGCGGCGTAGGACACGCCGCCCGTACTCCGGCCGCTGCCTTGCAGCGGCCTTTGCATTTTCAAGAATTCTAGAGTGGAGAGCCGATGGTTCCCGTAATTGCCCTGGTGGGCCGCCCGAACGTCGGCAAATCCACCATGTTCAACCGCCTGACCAAGACCCGCGATGCCATCGTCGGTGACCTCTCGGGCCTGACCCGTGATCGCCAGTATGGTGATGCCAGCTGGCAGGGTCGCTCCTTCATCCTGATCGACACTGGTGGTATCACCGGTGACGAAGTGGGCATGGACGAGAAAATGGCCGAGCAGTCGCTCATGGCCATCGAAGAAGCCGACTATGTGCTGTTCCTGGTTGATGCCCGTGCGGGCATGACCGCAGCAGACCAGATGATCGCCGAGCACCTGCGCAAGCGGAACAAGTCGGCGATCCTGGTTGCCAACAAGATCGACAACATCGACCCCGACGTTGCCCGCGCCGAATTTTCGCCAATGGGCATGGGTAACGCCATTCCGGTGGCGGGCTCCCAGGGCCGTGGTATCAGTGCCCTGATGGAAGCCGTGCTCGGCCACTTGCCGCGCGATGCCGAAGAGGAAGCCCTCGACCAGGAGGTCGCTGAAGGTGAGGAAGCCGTGCGCATTCCTGGCCCAAGCGAGAAGGATGGCATCAAGATCGCCATCATCGGCCGCCCGAACGTTGGCAAGTCGACGCTGGTCAACCGCATGCTCGGCGAGGAGCGTGTGGTGGTCTACGACGAGCCGGGCACCACCCGTGACAGTATCTACATCCCGTTCGAGCGCGATGGCGAGAAGTACACCTTCATCGACACCGCCGGGGTGCGCAAGCGTGGCAAGATCCACGAGGAAGTCGAGAAGTTCTCGGTGGTGAAGACGTTGCAGGCGATCAAGGACGCCAACGTCGTCATCTTCGTCATGGATGCCCGCGAGGGTGTGGTCGACCATGACCTGAACCTGCTGGGCTTCGCCCTTGAAGCCGGTCGCGCCATCGTCATTGCCCTGAACAAGTGGGATGGCATGGAGCCGGGTGAGCGCGCCTACGTGAAGACCGAGCTGGAGCGCCGGCTGTTCTTCGTCGACTTTGCCGACATCCACTTCATTTCCGCGCTGCATGGCACGGGCGTGGGTAACTTGTACAAGTCGGTACAGGCTGCGTTCCAGTCCGCGGTCACCCGCTGGCCGACCAGCCGCCTGACGCAGATCCTCGAAGATGCCGTGAGCGAGCACCAGCCGCCGATGGTCAATGGTCGCCGCATCAAGCTGCGCTATGCCCACCTCGGCGGTGCGAACCCGCCGCTGATCGTGATCCACGGCAACCAGACCGACAGCATTCCCAAGTCGTACTCGCGTTACCTGGAAAACACCTATCGCCGGGTGCTCAAGCTGGTCGGTACGCCGATCCGTATCGAGTACAAGGGCGGTGAGAACCCGTACGAGGGCAAGAAGAACACCCTTACCGATCGCCAGGTCAACAAGAAACGCCGCCTGATGTCGCACCACAAGAAGGCCGAGAAGAAGCGTCGCGACAAGCGCTAAGTCGCCCCATGTGGGGGCGGGCAAAGCCGCCCCCACAGACGCCCCTTGATCCAGAGCAATCCCCCTATTGTTTCAACCTTTTTCCTGACCGCTCGATCCGCTATGCTCGGACTCCACCCCGTGCCGGATATACCCCAGGAAAGAGGGCTCCATGATCCGCAGCAAACTGCCGAACGTCGGCACGACCATCTTCACCACCATGTCCCAGCTCGCCGTGCAGACTGGCGCGCTCAACCTGTCCCAGGGCTTTCCTGACTTCAATGGCCCGCAGGCCCTGCTTGATGCCGTGGGCCGGCACGTGGCTGCCGGGCATAACCAGTATTCGCCGATGACCGGCCTGCCGGCCTTGCGCCAGCAGGTAGCGGCCAAGGTCGAGCGGCTGTATGGGGCCAGGGTGGATGCCGATCAGGAAGTGACTATCACCCCCGGCGCCACCGAGGCTATTTTCTGTGCCATCCAGGCGGTGGTACATGCCGGTGACGAAGTGATCGTCTTCGATCCCTGCTACGACAGCTACGAGCCGTCAGTGGAGCTGGCCGGTGGCCGCTGTGTTCATGTGCAGTTGAGCGACGGCACCTTCCGTATCGACTGGCAGAAATTCAGCGATGCCTTGAGCCCGCGCACGCGCATGGTCATCCTCAACTCGCCACACAACCCCAGCGGCGCGCTGATCACTCGCGAAGACCTTGACCAGTTGGCCGCACTAATTGCCGACCGCGATATCTACCTGGTCAGCGATGAAGTGTACGAGCACCTGGTCTACGACGGTGTACGCCACGCCAGCGTGCTGGCCCATGAGCAGTTGTACTCGCGTGCCTTCGTGGTCAGTTCTTTCGGCAAGACGTACCACGTTACCGGCTGGAAGACCGGGTACGTGATCGCACCGCCTGCCCTGAGCGCCGAGCTGCGCAAAGTGCACCAGTACGTCAACTTCTGTGGGGTGACGCCGCTGCAGTGTGCCTTGGCCGACTTCATGGCCGAGCACCCCGAGCATATTGATGAATTGCCAGCCTTTTACCAGGCCAAGCGCGACGTGTTCTGCGGCTTGCTGGAAGGCTCGCGTTTCAACTTTACCCGCACGACGGGCACTTATTTCCAGCTGGTGGACTATTCGCAAATCCGCCCGGACCTGAACGATGTCGACATGTCGCTGTGGCTGACGCGTGAGCACGGCGTGGCGACCATCCCGGTATCGGTGTTCTACCAGCAACCCATCCCCGAGCAACGCCTGGTGCGCCTGTGCTTTGCCAAACGAGAGGAGACGCTGCGTCAGGCAGCGGAAAGACTATGCGCGATCTGAGTACACTGCCGAACCTGAAAGTCGCCCTGGTGCAAACCACCCTGGCCTGGCATGACCGCGAGGCCAACTACGCGCACTTCGAGGTGCTGCTGGAGCAGGTGGGCGAGGTGGACCTGGTGATCCTGCCGGAAATGTTCACCACCGGCTTTTCGATGCAGTCGGAAAGCCTGTGCGAGCAGGAGAACGGTCCGACCTATAAATGGTTGAAAGCCCAGGCGAAGAAGCACAATGCGGTGATTACCGGTAGTGTGATCATCCAGGCGGCCGATGGCAGCCACCGCAACCGCCTGTTGTGGGCGCGGCCGGACGGCGAGATTCTGCACTACGACAAGCGCCACCTGTTCCGCATGGCCGGTGAGCACAAACATTACACCCCAGGCGAGCGGCAGGTGCAGTTCGAGGTCAAGGGCTGGCGGATTCGCCCGCTGATCTGTTACGACCTGCGCTTCCCGGTGTGGAGCCGCGACGCCCAGGACACCGACCTGCTGCTTTATACGGCCAACTGGCCGGCCGCGCGTCGCCAGCACTGGAACCGCCTGCTACCGGCGCGGGGCATCGAGAACCTGTGCTATGTGGCAGCGGTGAACCGGGTGGGCACGGACGGTAAAGGCTTTGCTTATTCTGGTGACAGCCAGGTGCTGGATTTCCAGGGTGAGAGCCTGCTCAGTGCCGGCGAGGCGGACGGGGTGTTCACTGCAGTACTGAGCGCGTCGGAACTGGCGGCGTACCGGGCCAAGTTCCCGGCCAACCTGGATGCCGATACCTTCGAGTTGCACTGACAGCAGCGCCGGCTTCTTCGCGGGCTTGCCCGCGAAAGGGCCTGGTGGCCAATCTCCCTGGCCCTTCACCGTTACCGCCGCCACCGTATTCGCGGGTAAACCCGCTCCTACACAGATCGGTGGTGGACATACATCTGGGGTTGGACACAGCCCGCTGTAGGAGCGGGGTTACCCGCGAAGAGGCCGGCGCTGGTTGAATCGATTTCCGGTCAATACACATCCCGCCGATACCGCCCATCCTCGATCAACTGCTGTACAGCTTCTTCACCCAGCATGCGATTGAGCGCAGCATCCACCCCCGCCGCCATGCCTTTCAGGCTGCCGCAGACATACACGCAAGCCCCATCGGCTACCCAGCGCTTGAAGTCCTCGGCCTGCTGCAGAATCACGTCCTGCACATACACCTTCTCGGCCTGATCGCGCGAGAACGCCAGGTCCAGCCGTGCCAGGTCGCCGTTGTCCAGCCAAGCTTGCAGCTCATCGCCGCACAGCAAGTCATGCGCCCGATTACGCTCGCCGAACAACAGCCAGTTGCGCTGCTCACCGGCATTGACCCGCGCGCGCAACAGGCTGCGAAGGCCTGCCAGGCCAGTGCCGTTACCGATCAGGATCATCGGCGCAGCGGCCTCAGGCAGATGGAAACCACTGTTACGCCGCAGGCGCAGGCTCAGGGTGCCATTCATTGGCAGGTATTCGGTCAGCCAGCCAGAGCCCAAGCCAAGGTTGCCGTCGGGGTGGCGTTCCTGGCGCACGATCAGCTCCAGCACACCATCGCTAGCGATCGAGGCGATGGAGTATTCGCGGCTGCCGATCGGTACCAGTGCATCCACCAGTGCCTGCGGCTGCAAGCCGATCAGGTGATCGCGGCGCGTCGGCAACTGGCGACCAGCGAGTGCCTGGGCAAGGGTTTCGCTCAGGCCATTCACCTGCACTTGGCTGCTGGCGTCCAGTGCCATGCCCTTGAGGAACGCGTCGATACGTGGCTGCCCATTTAGCGGCAGTATTTCTACCAGGTCGCCGGCTTCCCAGATCGCAGGTTCTGCAGCCTGCAGGCCAAGCAGGTACACCGGTTGGCCTTGGCTGCCGGGGTTGAGCAGTTTGCGGCGCACCAGCGACCAGTTGGCAAAGGTTGGCGGCTGCCAAGCGGCGACCGGCTGGGCGCCGGTCAGTTGCGCCAGTTCCTGCTGCCATTGCTGCAGGGCGGCCTGGTCGGCGTTGTCCACTTCCACCGGGCTGAATGCACTGCTGGCGCCGCGCTCCCCCAGCCACGCCTGGAGGCGACGAGCGAAGCCGCAGAAGTGCGGGTACTGACGATCACCGAGGGCGAGCAGGGCATAGTTGAGGTTGTTCAGTGCCCAAGGCTGGCCGAGCACCTTGCGCTCGAAGGCGCGGGCGCTGTCGGGCGCTTCACCGTCGCCGAAGGTACTCACCACGAAGAGCGCGCGATGGGCCTGGCGCAGGTCGTTTTCACCCAGCTGGGCAAGGGCGCGCACTTGAACGGGCTGGCCGGCTGCCTGCAGCTGCCTGGCGCTCTGCCAGGCCAACTGTTCGGCAAAGCCACTCTGGCTGGCAAAGCCGATCAGCCAGCCGTCGCCATTGCCGTTGCTGTTGGCGACGTTGCCACGGGCTGCGCGCACCTGACGTTTCTTGCGGCGACGGTCGAGGTACAGCAGCCAGCCGGTGACGAAGAACAACGGCATGGTCAGGCTGGCGATGGTGACGATGATGCGCCCCGGCAAGCCGAAGTACTCGCCCACATGCAAGGCGTAAACACTCTGCAGCAGTTGCGCCTTGAAGGACTTGTCGGTGTAGCGGTCGTGCTTTTTAACCTGGCCGGTGGCCGGGTCCAGGACCAGGGTATTGAAGGCACGTGGGTGGGCAGCGTTGTCGAGCAGGTAGAACAGGTTGGCCGGCTGACCGCCAGCGGGCGGCAGGCGCAGGTTGTAGGTGGACAGGCCTGGGCCCGCGGCATCCTTGAGGTTGGCCCAGATGGCGTCATAGTCCACCACCAGCGGTGGCGCATTCCTGTCGACTTTCTGCGGCCCGTGCCGGCCACGGCCTTCACCACGTTTTTGCTGCTGGCCCGCAGCCGGCGCGTCAGCCAGCAGCTTGTTCAGGCCTTCGCGGTACCACTCATAGGACCAGAACAGGCCGGTCAGGGCGAACAGAAGGTAGAACAGCAGGCACCAGGTACCTGCCACGGCGTGCAGGTCCCAGTTGAAGGCGCGGCCTTTCTTGGCCCATTCGAAGGTCAGCCAGGTGCGCCAGGCCAGTGCTTTGCGCGGCCAGCGCAGGTACAGGCCGGACAGGCAGAAGAACACCAGCATCAAGGTGCAGGCCCCGGTGATTTGCCGGCCAGTATCGCCCATGGCGAGGAAACGGTGCAGCTTGAGCATGAGGTTGAAGAAGCCTTGCCCGGCCACTTCACCCTTGAGCTCGCCGGTGTACGGGTCGGCATAGCGCAGTTCGCCACGGCGTTCGCCCGGTGCCGGCATGAAGAAGATACGTGCAGCGTTGCCTTCACGCACGTCGACCCACAGCATCGACACCTTGTCGTGCTGCTGGGCTTCGACTCGTTTAACCAGCTCGGCCGGCGGCAGCACGCCTTCGGCGCGTACTTCTACCTTGAGTACATCGGCATTGAATGCGCGCAGCAGTTCTTCCTGGAACGAGTACAGCGCCCCGGTAATGCCCATCAAGGCCAGCACCAGGCCAGCGGTGATGCCAAAGAACCAGTGCAATTGGAACAGCGTCTTCTTCACCACGTTACTCACCTTGAGTTGCTGCCGCGACCTGCGCGGCGTGCATTATGCCTTGATACGCAAAAGCCCCGCTCACGGGAATGAACGGGGCTCGGGGTGACTTGATTAGAAGTGGAAGTTGGCACTCATGAGTGCAGTACGGCCAGGCGCTACGTGAGCGTAATGCGTAGCGAATACTTGATCGAAGTAACGCTTGTCGGTCAGGTTCTGCACATTCAGTTGCAAGTCGACATTCTTTGTCAGGCGATAGGTAGCCATGGCGTCATAGCGCCAGTAGGAAGGTACCTCGACCGAGTTGGCTTCGTCACCGAAGCGCGAATCGACAAAAGTCGCTCCAGCACCAACGGTCAGTTGCGGAATGATGTCGTAGGTCGACCAGAACGTGAAGTTGTTACGCGGCGTGCTAGGCATGTGGTTGCCTTCGTTCGCTGCAGTAGAGGTTTTCACGATCTCGCTTTCCATATAGGTGTAGCCGCCATAGACCTTCCACTTGCTGGTCAGGTTACCCGAGTAGGTCAGCTCCACACCCTGGACCCGTTGTTCGCCATCGAGCACCTGATATGTGGCATTGTCTGGATCGGTGACGCGTGCGTTGGTTTTGTCGGTACGGAACAAGGCTGCGGTCAACGATAGGTTATCGTCGAAGAAGTCCCACTTCGTGCCGATTTCGTAGTTGCGGTTACGTTCTGGATCGAGGTTGCTGTTGTTGGCCGCCAGCTCCAGGCCTCCATTACCGCTGGTTTCGCCCGACGGGTTGCTGGAGGTCGACCAGGCGGCGTAAATACTGCCGTTGGGCAACGGCTTGTAGACTACGCCAACTTGGTAGTTCCACAGATGCGCGTTGTTTTCGCGAGAGAAGTCCCCCGCAACCGAGCCACGCCCACCTGTGCTGTATCCGCTTGATTTGGTCTGGTAATCGTCGTAACGCAGGCCAAGGTTCAGCGACCACTGTTCGTTGAAAGTCAGTGTGTCAAATACGTAGGCAGCGCTGGTCTTCGTATCCGTATCGGTGAACGCTTGGCTGTCGGTAATCGTGCCAGACCAGCCGTCATCCGGGGATGGGTCGTAGAGGCTGGTGCAGTCGCCCGAAGCCAGCAAGGCGGGGGTGCAAACAGTGCCTGTGCCCGCGGCCGAGGTGACGACATACCCGCGGTTATGCGTGTCGCTGTAGGTGAACTCCAGGCCTGTCACCAGGCTATGCTCGATGAAGCCGGTATTGAACTTGGCACTCAGGTCGGTCTGGTTCACCCAACCTTTGGACGTCGAATTGCGGTTCTTGGTTGCGCGATAGACCGTACCGTTGGCGACGTTACCTTTACTGTCATCCGGGTTGGTCACGATGTAGTCGAGGGTCGAGCGCGACATGCGGAAGCTGTTGGACAGTGTCAGGTTTTCGTTCAGGTCATGTTCGATACGGATCGTGCCGCTGTCGTTGCTGGTCTTGCGGTAGTCGCGTCCGTTCAAACCGTAGAAGTTGTCGCGGTCTACATGAGCCGGGCCATCTACATTGTATTTGCTGCGCGTGGCGCTGCGATTCAGCGGGATGCCGTAGTCAGGCATATCGTCGGTTTTCAGGTGGTAGTAACCCACTGTGACCCGTGTATCGGTGCCCAAGCCAAAAGCGAACGACGGTGCCACCCCCCAACGGCTCACATCCACATCGTCACGACCGGCGACGTTGGCTTCGTGCTTCATCAGGTTCAAGCGAAAGGCAGAGGTGTCGGTCAGCTGTTTGTTCAAATCCAGGGTGGTGCGTTTGGTCTGGTCTGAACCCCAAGTGAACCCACCGTTGTAGCTATCGCCAAGTTTTGCGCTCTTGGTGACCAGATTGAGGCTCCCGCCCGTCGAGCCAGCACCGGTAAAAGCGGAGCCAGGGCCTTTTGCGACCTCAATGGACTCCACGTTGAAGATCTCCCGGCTTTGGGATGCGACATCGCGCATGCCATCGACAAATACGTCACTTTCGGCGTTGAAGCCGCGGATGATAGGGCGGTCACCCGCTGGGTTGCCGCCTTCGCCTGCGCCAAAAGTGATGCCTGGGGTTGTACGCAAGGCGTCTACCAAGGACGTCGCCCCCGTGTCACGAATGACTTGCTGAGGGATCACCGTGACACTCTTCGGTGTTTCACGCAGCGGGGCGGTGTACTTCTTCGAGCTGGCGGTGTCCGTCTTGTAGCTGGTGACATCCTGTGCCGCGTTGACGCTGGTTGCGTCGAGTGAAATGACAGAATCAGCAGCCTGATCATCTGCATATGCAAGCTGAGCAGTCGATGCTGCAGAGATGGCAACGCCAATGGCGGACGCAAGCAGGCGTTGTGAGCTCACAGCAGATGGCACGTAATGACGCATTGGTAAGGACCTTCCCCAAGGTTTCGAGGCGGTGGATCTTAATGTAAGCAATTTTGACTAACAATTGAGATTCGTTACCATTCGTGAAGAATTTACAATCTTTACAATTTGTCTTTACGGTTTCATGCAGCTGAAACGTCTTAACTGGCAAATGGGGCTTGTGTAGCGCAAAAGGGAATCAATATCATTGAGCCTTTACATTTCCCAACGGTGCTGTTGCCATGCTGCTTCACATCCCAGGTCTGTTCGACGCTGATGAACTGGCCCGTATTCGCGAGGCGCTGGAGCAGGCCGACTGGGCCGATGGCAAGCTTACGGCGGGTTATCAGTCGGCCAAGGCGAAGCACAACCTGCAGTTGCCGGAAGGCCATGCGCTGGCCAAGGAAATTGGCACTGCGTTGATCGACCGCCTGTGGAAAACCCCGCGCTTCATGTCGGCAGCGTTGCCGCACAAAGTGTTCCCGCCGCTGATCAATTGCTATCGCGAAGGTGGCAACTTCGGCTTCCACATCGACAACGCCCTGCGCCAGCCCAAGGGCAGCCCGGAGCGGGTGCGTACCGACCTGTCTTCCACGTTGTTCCTCAGCGACCCGGAAAGCTACGACGGCGGTGAGCTGGTGATCCAGGACACCTATGGCGTGCAACAGGTCAAGCTGGCCGCCGGTGACATGGTGCTGTACCCCGGCACTAGCCTGCACAAGGTCAACCCGGTGACCCGTGGCCAACGCTATGCCGCATTCTTCTGGACCCAGAGCCTGGTGCGCGATGACAGCCAGCGGACGCTGCTGTTCGAGATGGACAACGCAATCCAGCAACTGACTGCCGATGTGCCGGACCATCCTTCGTTGTTGCAGCTGACGGGCACCTACCATAACTTGCTGCGCCGCTGGGCTGAGGTCTGAGCCGTGTCCTACCTGCTGCGGCGTGAGGAAGTGGTGGATGTGGCCGGCTTGCAGGCCATGCTCGAGGAATCCCCCGGCAAGGCCGCCCAGGCAATTCTGGCGGCAGCGGGGCAGGGTGCGGTCGAGGCGCAGTTGCTGCTGGGGCAGATCCTGCTGGATGGGCTTGGCATCCAGCAGGATGCCACCGTCGCCCGGCGTTGGTTCGGTATCGCTGCACAGGGGGGGAATGCCATGGCGCACAACATGCTCGGGCGTTGCCTGGAGCATGGTTGGGGCGGTGAGGTGAGTTTGGCGCAGGCTGCCGTTCACTACGCCCGTGCGGCCGATTCCGGTTTGGACTGGGGCCTGTATAACCTGGGCAACCTTCTGGCGACCGGGCGCGGGGTGCCGGTCAATCAGGTGCAGGCGCTGATGTGCTACGAGAAGGCTGCGCAGCTGGGGCATGCCAAATCGATGAATCTCTATGGGCGTTACCTGGAGCAGGGCATTGCCACGGCGCCCAGCCCGGCGCGGGCGGTGCGCTGGTATCGGCGTTCGGCCGAGGCGGGGGATTTTCGCGGGATGTTCAGCCTGGCGCTGGTGCTGGTCGAGCGTGGGCAGTTGGCCGAGGCAGGGCAGTGGCTGGAGCAGGCCCGGGTTGCGGGGAACATGAATTTCCTGCGTGCTGCGTTGGTAACCCTGCAGGACGCGGGGCCGGTGTTGATGGCCTTTGCGGCGCGGTATGCCGAGGAAATCGATCGGCGCGAAGAGGCCGGTACAGGAGAGCACACATGAAAACGGGGCCTTTCGGCCCCGTTGTGCATTACAGGTAGTAAGCCTTCAGCGGCGGGAAGCCGTTGAATTCCACTGCGCTGTAGCTGGTGGTGTAGGCGCCGGTCGACAGCCAGTACAGGCGGTCACCGATGGCCAGGTTCAGCGGCAGCCCGTACTTGTAGTTCTCGTACATGATGTCGGCACTGTCGCAGGTCGGGCCGGCGATGACCACTTCTTCGGCTTCGCCTTTTTTCTCGGTCCAGATCGGGAACTTGATGGCTTCGTCCATGGTTTCGATCAGGCCGGAGAACTTGCCTACGTCGGTGTAGATCCAGCGCTCGACGGCGGTACGCGACTTGCGTGCGACCAGCACCACTTCGCTGACCAGGATACCGGCGTTGGCGATCAGCGAACGGCCAGGCTCGAGGATGATTTCCGGCAGTTCGTCACCGAAGTCTTCCTTGAGGAAGCGGATGATTTCTTCGGCGTAGGTTTCCAGGCTGTTGGTACGGGTGATGTAGTTGGCCGGGAAGCCACCACCCATGTTGATCAGCTTCAGTTCGATGCCGTCTTCTTCTTTCAGGCGCTCGAAGATCACCTTGACCTTGGCGATGGCGGCGTCCCACACGCTGATGTCGCGTTGCTGCGAACCCACGTGGAAGGAGATACCGTAAGGAACCAGGCCCAGGTCGCGGGCGAGGATCAGCAGGTCCATGGCCATGTCGGTCTGGCAGCCGAACTTGCGGGACAGTGGCCAGTCGGCAGTGGTGGAGCCTTCAGTCAGAATGCGCACATACACTTTCGAGCCCGGTGCGGCCTTGGCGATGTTGCGCAGGTCGGCTTCCGAGTCGGTGGCGTACAGGCGCACGCCCTTCTCGTAGAAGTAGCGGATGTCCTTGGACTTCTTGATGGTGTTGCCGTAGCTGATACGGTCAGCGCTGACACCGCGGCCCAGTACTTTGTCCAGTTCGTAGATCGAGGCGATGTCGAAGCTCGAACCTTTCTCTTTGAGCAGGTCGATGATTTCCACGGCCGGGTTGGCCTTGACCGCGTAGTAGACCTTGGCAAATTCGAAACCGGCGCGCAGGTCGTCATACGCCTGGCTGATCATCTGGGTGTCGATGAGTACGAACGGGGTTTCCTGCTTGTCAGCGAACGCCTTCATTTTCTGGAAGGTTTCACGCGCGAAATAGTCTTCGACCTGGATCGACATGCTCAGGGACTCCATGGGCAAACTGAAAGATTAAGTGGCTGCAAACTGAACGTCCTCCGTATCCCCACTTTGGTTCGCCTACTCAGTACTTGAGCCGGATGGATCGTTTCCAGCATGGACGTTCGGCGCGCACTTTAGGGCGTGAAGAATGCAGAATCAACAGGCAATCCGGGCGTGATCGACGTGGATCGACGACCAGCCATTTGAATAACCGACTCGTGTGACCGGCTGATGTTCCCTGCGATGTTTCAAGCGTAAAAAATTGTGGAATGGAGCGTGTTGGGTCCTTCGCGGGCAAGCCCGCTCCCACAGGGGATACGCGTTCAATGTGGGAGCGGGCTTGCCCGCGAAAGGGCCGGAGGTGTTCATATTTATGGCCACATTTTCCTGGTACCCCCGTACAGGAAATCGCCCATAAATTTTTTGTTACCGACTGGCGGATTTGCTGCTTTTGATGCGAAACATTACTATTCGCACCCTTATCTGCCTCCCTGATGACCCCGACCGTGTCCGGACACAAAGGCTTCCTCGACCACTACCATGAGCTGATCGGCACCTGGACGCGCAAGCTACGCAGTCGTCAGCAGGCCGAGGACCTCACCCACGATGCCTTTGTCCGGGTACTGGAAACCCCGCGCGAGCAGGTTGAGCAGCCACGCGCCTACCTGCATCAGGCTGCGCGCAACATCGCTGTGGATGGCTTCCGTCGCGAAGACCGACGCCAGGCCCTGGAGCGGGAAGCCTTCGAAGAAGGCGCAACCGGCAGTGGCGACCCGGAAGCCTACGTGCATGCCCTGGAGCTGGCCGACAGCGTTGAGCGGGCGCTGGCCGAGCTGCCTCTCAACTGCCGGCAGGTGTTCATCTGGCAGAAGCTCGAAGGCCTGACTCAGGCCGAGATTGCCGAGCGCATGGGGTTGAGCAAGAACATGGTCGAAAAGTATATGATCCGCACGCTCCGGCACCTGCGTGAGCACCTGGATGTGTCGGCATGAAGAGTCAGGAGATCTTTTCGATGGAACAGCACGGTACCGATGCCGTCCGCGAGCAGGCGGCCGCATGGTTCGCCCGCGTGCAGGATGCACCTCGGGATGCCGGGCTGCACAAGCAGTTGCATGCCTGGTTGGCGAGCGACGAGCACCACCGGGAAGAATATGAGCATCTCTGCCGCGTGTGGCAGGCCGCCGACTTCATTCCACGTCAGCGCCTGGAGGCGCTGTGCCAGCGAGACCCGGTGCAGCAGCTGCCACGACGGCGTTTCATGCGCCAGGCGTTGGCCGCCAGTGTCGCGGTAGTGGCGCTGGGCCTGGGCTGGGGCGGCTGGCACCACCTGCAACTGAACCATCAAGGCAGCCTGCAGACGGCCTTCAATGAGCGCCGTCAGGTCGAACTGCCGGATGGCTCGCATCTTGAGCTCAATGGCAACACGCAGTTGCAGGTCGAGTTCAGCGCCGGCCGGCGGCACGTGCGCCTGAACGCCGGTGAAGTGATGTTCAGCGTCGCCCATGACAGTAACCGGCCGTTTGTGGTCGACACTGCCCAGGGCAGTGTGGTCGTCACAGGTACCCGCTTTGACGTCCGCCTTGACCCAGCCAGCACCCGTGTGGCGGTGGAGCAGGGGTCGGTGCGGGTGCAGGGCAAGGGCGACTCGCCGGCGCAACTGTCGGCCGGGCAGGGGTCGCATATAGATGCACAGGGCCTGGTCGCCGCACCCTATGCGGTCAACACCGGCGCCATGACCGCATGGCGACAGGGCAAGCTGGTGTTCGACAACGCAACCCTCGCCGAAGTAGTGGCCGAAACCTCGCGCTACCGTCGCCAGACATTGCGGGTCGCCCCTGGGAAAGTCGCCCGGCTGCGCCTGTCCGGTACCTTCAGTACCAACGATACAGACGCTCTGCTGCGGGCCTTGCCGAGCATTCTACCGGTGGCCATCAAAGCCCATGAAGACGGCTCCAGCGAAATAATCGCCAAATAGATTCAGGTTTTTTTTCACTCGTTCGTCTTCCTCGCCAGCTGCAACTGCCAAGCATTTCCATTTGCACGCGGTTGGCGTTTATTCCGCATTCCAGGATGTTTCGACGACGTGAACAACAACAAACCTCTCCCACGCTTTCGCGCCCTGGCGCTGGCCCTGGCGGTCAGTACTGTGGCCGTTGGCAGCCCGGCCGCAGAGGCCGCTAATGCCCTCCACATCCAGGCCCAGCCGTTGGGTTCGGCGCTGAACCAGCTCGGCCAGCAGACCAGCCTGCAGCTGTTTTTCAGCCCCGAGCTGGTCGCCGGCAAACAGGCCCCGGCGGTATCGGGCTACCTGGCGCCGGTGCAGGCGCTGCAACAGCTGTTGCAAGGCAGCGGGCTCACCTACGAGATGTCCGGGGACACCGTTGTGGTGAAGCCTTTGCCGACTACCCTTGACCTGGGCAGCGGCAGCCTGGAGCTGGCCCCCACCGACATCAAGGTGGTCGGTGACTGGCTGGGTGATGCCCAGCAGAGCGTGATACAGAACCATCCCGGGGCACGCACCGTGGTACGCCGCGAGGCAATGGTGGAGAAGGGCGCAATGAACGTGCGCGACGTGCTGCGCGGCATCCCTGGCGTGCAAGTGCAGGACTCCAACGGAACCGGTGGCAGCGACCTGTCGCTGAACGTGGGCGTGCGCGGCCTTACTTCGCGCCTGTCGCCGCGCTCCACGGTACTGATCGATGGCATCCCGGCCGCCTTCGCGCCGTATGGCCAGCCACAGCTGTCGATGGCACCGATTTCTTCTGGCAACCTCGACAGCATCGACGTCGTGCGGGGTGCCGGCTCGGTGCGCTACGGCCCGCAGAACGTGGGTGGTGTGATCAATTTCGTAACCCGGGCGATTCCGCAAAAGGCCTCGGCAGAGCTGTCCACCACCCTGGAGACCTCCCAGCACGGTGGCTGGAAACACACCGAGTCAGCCTTCGTCGGTGGCACGGCCGACAATGGCATGGGCGTGGCGCTGTTGTACACCGGGGTGAATGGCAACGGTTACCGTGAAAGCAACAACGGCAACGACATCGACGACGTTATCCTCAAGACGCATTGGGCGCCAACCGATGTCGATGAGTTCTGGCTCAACTTCCATTATTACGATGGCCGTGCCGACATGCCGGGTGGCCTGACCCAGGCCCAATACGACAGCAACCCGTACCAGTCGCTGCGCGATTACGACTACTTCGCGGGCCGGCGCAAGGATGTGTCGTTCAAATGGCAGCGGCAGCTCGACGATGCCACCCAGTTCGAAGTGCTGACCTACTACACCGACAGCTTCCGCGGTAGCACAATAGCTTCGCGGGACATGAAGACGTTGTCGTCGTACCCGCGCAACTACCACACCTTCGCCATCGAACCCCGTGTGTCGCGCATCTTCTTTGCCGGCCCAACCACCCAGGAAGTCAGTGTCGGTTACCGTTACCTGAAGGAAGCGATGCGCGAACAGACGACTCGGCTGGCGCTGATCGACAACGTGCCGACGGAGACCCCGACTTCCGACGGCCACGTGTTCCAGGACCGCAGCGGCGGCACCGAGGCCAGCGCCTACTACATCGACGACAAGATCGACGTGGGCAACTGGACCATCACCCCTGGCGTGCGTTTCGAGCATATCAATACCGACTGGCGCGACCGCCCGGTGCTGGGCGCCAACAACCTTCCGGTAGCCGAGAAGAAGCGCAGCATCACCAGCAACGAGCCTTTGCCGGCGTTGAGCGTGATGTACCACGTTTCCGATGCCTGGAAGGTGTTCGCCAACTACGAAACCTCGTTCGGTAGCCTGCAGTACTTCCAGCTGGGCCAGGGCGGTTCTGGCAACAGTACGGCCAATGGCCTTGAGCCGGAAAAAGCCAAGACCTACGAAATCGGTACCCGTTATGACAATGGCAGCTTTGCCGGTGAGCTGACGGCGTTCTACATCGACTTCGATGATGAGCTGCAGTACATCAGCAACGACGTGGGCTGGACCAACCTCGGTGCGACCAAGCACCAGGGCATCGAGGCTTCGGTGCGTTATGACCTGGCCGGGCTGGACCCGCGCCTGGACGGGCTGTCGGTGAGCGGTGGCTACACCTATACCCGCGCGACCTATGAAGGGGATATCCCAGGGTTCAAGGGCCGAGACCTGCCGTTCTATTCACGCCAGGTGGCCACTGCCGGGGTGCGTTACGCGGTCAACCGCTGGACCTGGAACCTGGATGCCTACGCCCAATCCAGGCAGCGCGCACCCGGCACCGGAATCAATGCCGATGGCAGTTTCAATGGCGACTACATCACCGAGCCGAGTGCCGACGGGCGGTATGGCGATATACCGGGCTACGTGACCTGGCATGCCCGTGGTGGTTATGAATTCGGGCCGCAGTGGTCCAATTTGAAGCTGGCGGCGGGGGTGAAGAACCTGTTCGACAAGCAGTACTTCACACGTTCGAGCGACAACAATGCCGGCCTTTACGTGGGTGAACCGCGGACCTTCTATGTGCAGGCCAGTGTTGGGTTTTGATCCGAGATTACCGGGGCCGCTTTGCGGCCCTTCGCAGGTAAACCCGCTCTTGTAGGAGCGGGTTTACCCGCGAAGGGGCGCAAAGCCCCCCAACGCTTACGAAACCACCGCCTCGGCCGGCGAAACGATACTGGTCTTCGCCCCCCGCGACCTCCCCGAGCTCAGGTACGCCGCAATCGACTCCTGCGTCACCTCGCCCAAGAACACCTGCTCGGCATCCAGCACTGGCAACCACGCGCGGTTGAACTCGTACATGCGCGACAACAGGATGCGCAAATGCTCATCGTGCGACGCCGTGGCATTGAACGGCCGCAGGAAATCGCCACACGTCCCTTGCTGGCGGTGCATGTCGCGTCGGCGTACATAGCCCAGCGCCTTGTTTTGCGCATCGGTCACCACCACGTAGCGGCGGTCGTGTTCATCAAGCAGCTCCAGCGCATCGCTCACAGGCGTTTGCGGGCTCACCGACGGCGCGTTGTCCGCGGCATCCTCGGCACGCACCAGCAACAGGCGCTTGAGCGTGCTGTCCTGGCCCACGAAGTTGCTGACGAAATCATCCGCCGGGTGGGCCAGCAAGGTGTCCGGATGGTCCAGTTGCAACAGCTTGCCGGCACGGAAGATGGCAATTTTGTCGCCCAGTTTGATCGCTTCGTCGATGTCGTGGCTGACCATGATCACCGTCTTTTTCAGCGCCCGCTGCATTTCGAAGAACTCGTTCTGGATCATCTCGCGGTTGATCGGGTCGACCGCGCCGAACGGTTCGTCCATCAACAGCACGGGTGCATCTGCTGCCAGGGCACGAATCACGCCGATACGCTGTTGCTGGCCGCCGGACAGCTCGCGCGGGTAGCGTTGCAGGTACTGCTTGGGTTCGAGCTTGATCATGTGCATCAGCTCGAGGGCGCGTTCGTGGCATTTCTGCTTGTCCCAGCCGAGCAAGCGTGGCACCACGGTGATGTTTTCTTCGATGGTCATGTTGGGAAACAAACCGATTTGCTGGATCACATAGCCGATGTGCCGGCGCAGGGTGACTTCGTCCAACCCGGTGGTGTCTTCGCCATTGATGAACACTTGGCCCGAGGTGGGCGTGATCAGGCGGTTGATCATTTTCAGCGTGGTGCTCTTGCCACAGCCCGAGGGGCCGAGGAACACGCAGATTTCCCCTTCGTTGACGGTGAGGCTTACCGAGTCGACGGCTTTGACGTCCTTGCCGTTGACGTTGAAGGTTTTGCTGAGGTTCTTCAGTTCGATCATGAGCGCAGTCCTTCTGGAGTCAGGGCACGTTGCAGGGTTTGCAGCAGCAGGTCGGCGATGATTGCCAACAGGCTCACCAGCAAGGCGCCGATCAGCAGCATCGACATGTCGCTGCGGCTGATGGAGGTGAGGATGAGCACACCCAGGCCGCCGGCGCCGATGGTGGCAGCAATGGTCATGACACCGATGTTCATGACCACGGCGGTGCGTACACCGGCGAGGATGACCGGTACGGCGATGGGCAGTTCGACCATGCGCAGGCGCTGACCGAAGGTCATGCCTATTCCGCGTGCGGCTTCACGGATGCCGGGCTCGACATTGGTCAGGGCCAGGTAGGTGTTGCGCAGGATCGGCAGCAGCGAGTACAGGAACACCGCAGTGATCGCTGGCATCGGCCCCAGGCCCTGGCCGAACTTGGAGTAGAACGGCAACAGCAGGCCGAACAGGGCAATCGAGGGGATGGTCAGCAGCACCGTGGCGCTTGCCTGCAGCGGGCCTGCGAGGGCCGGAAAACGGGTCATGAGGATGCCCAGCGGCACCCCGACCAGAATCGCCAGGCCCACGGCAACGCCTACCAGCATGATGTGCTGCCAGGTCAGATGCAGCACCTGGGCCCAGTCCAGGTGGCTGAAGGTATCGATCAGGTTCATGGCTGGCCCTCGCTGTTCAGTGGGTGCTTGCGCAGGAAGTCTGCGGCCACGGCAGTGGGGTTCTGGTGCTCGACATCGACCTTGGCGTTGAGCTGGCGCATGGTTTGGTCATCCAGTTGCTCGGCTAGCGGCTTGAGCAGGCCAGCCAGCTGCGGGTTGGCGTCGAGCGTGGCTTTGCGCACCACCGGCGCGGCGGTGTAGTCGGGGAAGTAGTGTTTGTCGTCTTCCAGCAGCTTGAGGTCGAAAGCGTCCAGGCGGCCGTCGGTGGTATACACCAGGCCGGCGAACACCTGATTGTTGCGCATGGCGGTGTACACCAGCCCGGCGTCCATCTGGCGGATGTTGCGCCGGCTCAGCGGCAGGTCATACATTTCGCGCAGGCCTACCAGGCCGTCGGGGCGGTTGGCGAACTCGGTGTCCAGGGCCACCAGGTGATTACGCTTGCTCTCGTCGCGCAGCACCTGGTTGAGGTCGCTGATCGAGTTGATCTGCGGGTAGGCCTCGGCGACCTGCTTCGGCAAGCCGAGGGCATAGGTGTTGCTGAATTTCGACGGGGTCAGCCAGATCAGGTCTTTTTTGGCATCCAGCTCCTTGACCTTGGCGTAGGTGGCCTCGGCGCTGGGCATGCGCTCTTCGATGTGGTTGTACGACACCAGCGACACACCGGTGTATTCCCACATCAGGTCGAGCTGGCCGGTTTCCTGAGCCTGGCGTGCGAGGCTGCTGCCAAGCCCGCCGATGACACGCACATCGAAGCCGTTGGCGCGCAGGTATTGCGCGGTGATTTCGGCGAGCACGGTCTGTTCGGTGAACACCCGCGCGCCGATGCGGATCAGCGGTTTTTCCGCTGCCTGGGCAAATCCTGCGTACAGCAAGGCCGCGCCCAGTAGCAAGGCGATTCTCTTCTTCATACGTTTCCTATCCTTATTCGACCAGGCCGCGTTCCAGCCAGCGCTTGCTGGAGAAACTCACCGCCGCATCCAGCACCAGTGCCAGCAGTGCGGTGCAGGCGGCACCCAGCAGCAGTTGTGGCTGGTTGTTCAGGGCGATGCCGGGGAAGATCAGGCTGCCCAGGCTGTTGGCGCCGATCAGGAACGCCAGCGGTGCGGTACCCACATTCAGTGCCAGGGCCACGCGTACGCCGCCGACGATGATCGGCACGGCGTTGGGCAGTTCCACTTGCCAGAGTTGCTGGCGCGGGGTCATGCCAATGCCGGTGGCGGCTTCCTTGAGCGAGGCAGGGACGTTTTTCAGGCCTTCGTAGGTGTTGCGCACAATGGGCAGGAGGGAGGCGAGGAATAGCGCGAAGATCGCAGGCCCGGCTCCGATGCCCAGGATACTCAGGGCGATGGCCAGAACGGCCAGAGGGGGAATGGTGTTGCCAACGTTGAAGAACTGCATGAAGCGCTCGGCTTTGTCGACCCGGTGCGGTCGACTTAACGCAATGCCGGCGGGGATGCCCACGGCCAGCGCCGCCGCCATCGAAGCCAGCACCAATACCAGGTGCGCTTGCAGGTAGAACCCAAGATCGTCGCGATAACGCGCGATCGTGTCGATGCCGATCCAGTGGACCAGCAGGGCCAGGATGACGAGCACGGCGGCCCATCCCAACAGCCCCGAACCGTAGCGTTTTGCCACAGGTGGACTCCTTGTGTAGTCGGCGAGCACACTTCTTGGTTGCCGGCCAGTCCTGGCGGCGGGTGGTGTGTTCGCGAGTAGCAGCGTGAGGCAAGCCGAGGGCTGCGATCAGGCCATGAGCCGAACCCCGTCGGGCCCGAAAATGCTGATGAAACCAGTCCCCAACCGAAGCGGTTTGCAGGGGAGTGGACGTCTCCATGGGTGTCAAGGTTCCCATCTGAGGCAGCATTTGACCAGCGTTAATCACTGGGTGGCAGGATTTTTGGCGAGAAAAAACAGCGACTTAATGTGCTGCAGGCGTTGAAATAACTGCGCTTTGGTCATTTGTCGTGATAAAGCGATTGCCTGTTGGATTTCTTTTGTCTATGCCGGCCTCTTCGCGGGTAAACCCGCTCCTACACAGACTGCACCGCATTCGAATCCTGTGTCGTACCTGTGGGAGCGGGTTTACCCGCGAAGAGGCCGGCACGGGCGCCATTCATTCGGCAGATTTTGGTCCAGGCCCAACTTCAGGTATGATACTGCCCCTTTCAAATCCCCCAGTCAGGCGATTTCCCATGACCAACCAGGCCGCCGAAGTCGCGAAGCGCCGCACTTTCGCAATCATTTCCCACCCCGACGCCGGTAAGACCACCATCACCGAGAAGCTGTTGCTGATGGGCAAAGCCATTGCCGTCGCCGGTACCGTGAAGTCGCGCAAGTCCGACCGCCATGCCACCTCCGACTGGATGGAAATGGAGAAGCAGCGCGGCATCTCCATCACCACCTCGGTGATGCAGTTCCCGTATCGCGAGCACATGATCAACCTGCTCGACACCCCCGGCCACGAAGACTTCTCCGAAGACACCTACCGCACCCTGACCGCGGTGGACTCGGCGCTGATGGTGCTCGATGGCGGTAAAGGTGTAGAGCCGCGTACCATCGCCCTGATGGACGTGTGCCGGCTGCGCGACACGCCAATCGTCAGCTTCATCAACAAACTCGACCGTGACATCCGCGACCCGATCGAACTGCTCGACGAGATCGAAGCCGTTCTGAAGATCAAGGCCGCGCCAATCACCTGGCCAATCGGTTGCTACCGTGACTTCAAGGGTGTGTACCACCTCACTGGCGACTACATCATCGTCTACACACCGGGCCACGGCCACGAGCGCACCGAAGCCAAGATCATCCAGAAACTGGACTCGGACGAAGCCCGCGCACACCTGGGCGACCAGTACGACGCGTTCGTCGAGCAACTGGAACTGGTGCAGGGCGCCTGCCACGAGTTCAACCAGGAAGAGTTCATCAACGGTCAGCTGACCCCGGTGTTCTTCGGTACTGCGCTGGGCAACTTCGGTGTCGACCACGTGCTCGACGCCGTGGTCGACTGGGCGCCACGTCCGCTTGGCCGTGTGGCCAACGAGCGTACCGTGGAGCCTGTGGAAGAGAAGTTCACCGGCTTCGTGTTCAAGATCCAGGCGAACATGGACCCGAAACACCGCGACCGTATCGCCTTCATGCGCATCTGCTCGGGCAAGTACGAGAAAGGCATGAAAATGCGCCACGTGCGCTTGAACAAAGACCTGCGTATCGGCGATGCGCTGACGTTCTTCTCCTCCGAGCGTGAGCAGCTGGAAGAAGCCTTTGCCGGTGACATCATCGGCCTGCACAACCACGGCACCATCCAGATCGGCGACACCTTCACCGAAGGCGAGGCGCTGGGCTTCACCGGTATTCCGCACTTCGCGCCGGAGCTGTTCCGCCGCGTACGCCTGAAAGACCCGCTGAAATCCAAGCAACTGCGTCAAGGCCTGCAGCAGCTGGCCGAAGAAGGTGCTACTCAGGTGTTCTTCCCTGAGCGCAGCAACGACATCATCCTGGGTGCGGTCGGCGTGCTGCAGTTCGACGTGGTCGCCAGCCGCCTGAAGGAAGAGTACAAGGTCGAGTGCGCCTACGAGCCTATCACCGTCTGGTCCGCGCGCTGGATCAGCTGCGATGACAAGAAGAAACTCGAGGAATTCCAGACCAAGGCCATGGAAAACCTGGCCATCGACGGCGGCGGTCACCTGACCTACCTGGCGCCGACCCGGGTCAACCTGGCGCTGATGGAAGAGCGCTGGCCGGATATCAAGTTCCGCGCTACCCGCGAGCACCACTGATCGCGAGAGCTTGCCCTTGACCCCTGTGGGAGCGGGTTTACCCGCGAATGCGTCGGTAGAGTCAACACCGCATTCGCGGGTAAACCCGCTCCCACAAGGACGTCGTAACGACTGAAATCAGTTCCCTGCTTTGATACTGGTCCAGATTCGCGTACGAATACGGTCGATCTTCGCCGGCATCGCCTCCAGCGCATACAGCTTGCCCATCACCTCGTCGCTCGGGTAAATCATCGTATTACCCTTCATCGCCGGGTCCACCAGCCCGTCTGCCTTGAGGTTGCCGTTTGCGTATTGCACATGGTTGCTGATGTTGGCCATCACTTCCGGCTGCAGCAGGTAGTTCATGTAGGCATATCTGGCCTTTTCATCCGGCGCATCGACGGGCATGGCGACCATGTCGAACCACATCGGCGCGCCCTCCTTGGGTATCGAATAGCCCACCTTCACGCCATTGTTCGCCTCGTCGGCGCGGTTCTTCGCCTGCAGCACATCCCCTGAGAACCCCACCACCACGCAGATATCGCCGTTGGCCAGGTCGCCCGTGTACTTGGACGAGTGGAAATAGCTGATGTACGGCCGCACCTTCATCAGCAACTCCTTGGCCTTCTCGTAGTCCTTGGGGTCTTGGCTGTGATGGGGCAAGCCCAGGTAGTGCAGGGCGATCGGCAGCAGTTCGGGGCCATTGTCCAGCACCGCGACCCCACAGCTTTTCAGCTTGCTCATGTACTCGGGCTTGAAGATCAGGTCCCAGGAATCCACGGGCGCGTTGTCGCCGAGTACCGCCTTGACCTTGTCGATGTTGTAGCCAATGCCGGTACTGCCCCACAGGTACGGGAAACCGTACTGGTTGCCCGGGTCGTTCACCTCCAGCGCCTTGAGCAGCACCGGGTTGAGGTTGTGCCAGTTGGGTAACTGCGACTTGTCCAGGCGCTTCAAGGCCTTGCCCTGGATCTGCCGGGCCATGAAGTGGTTGGAGGGGAACACCACGTCGTAGCCGGAATTGCCGGTCATCAGCTTGCCATCGAGGGTTTCATTGCTGTCGTACACGTCGTAGGTGGGCACGATGCCGCTGGCTTGCTGGAAGTTCTTCAACGTATCGGGGGCCACGTAGCTGGACCAGTTGTAGATCTTCACCGTTTCAGCGGCGCTGGCCACGCTGGCGGCCAGCATCAGAGGGGCGAGGAGGAAGGTGCGCATGTCGGGTTTACCTTGCTTTGTCTGTTGTTATCGAAGGCAGGCGATCAGCGGATCAGAAAACAAGCACGTAGGTCTTGCGCACGGTCTCCTGGATGTCCCAGGTGCCGGTGCTGTTGGCCGGTAGCATCAATGCGTCTCCGGCTTCTATGACCAGGGGCTCGCCACCGTCGGGGGTGAACGTGCAGCGGCCCTTGATGAAATGGCAGAACTCCTGTTGCACGATCTGCCGCCGCCAGCGCCCTGGGGTGCATTCCCAGATGCCGGTTTCGACGCCATCGCTGCGCTCCACGCAGGTGACTGACGTGACTGCCACGGGTTCGCCGAGCGGTACCGCGACCGGGTTGGAGCTGTCGAGCACAGCAAACTCTGTGTTCTTGAACTGGGTGATGCTCATGACCGGTGGATCCTGTACGAGTGATAAGGGAAGTCAGTGCATGAAGCCTTCCATGAAGTCCGCAAGCGATATGGCCAGGCGCCGCCTCCACGGCGCGCTGGCGGGGTTGGCGAGGGTCCGGTCCTCGTGGACGAAGCTCTGGATGATCGCGTTGTAGCCCAGCCAGCGGCAGGGCTCGGGAGGCCAGCTGGCCAGGCTCGATAGCGGGCGGTTGTCGAGCACCCAGGGTTGTGCTGTCAGTTCGTTTTGCTGGTTGAGGATCAGCGCCGCCAGGGTGCGCCCACCCAGGTTGGTAGCCCCCACGCCTTCGCCGCCGTAGCCGCCGGCAAGGGCGATGCCGCGCTGGCGGTCGCAGAGCATGTGTGGGCGGAAGCGTCGCGCCATGCCGAGGTTGCCGCCCCATGTATGAGTGATGCGTACCTGTTTGAGCTGCGGGAACAGTTCGCCGAACAGGTAGCGGCGCAGTTCGATTTCATGTTCGTCGAGGTTGAAGTTTTCGCGCAGGCGCCCACCGAAGCGGTAGCCACCGCGGGCACCGAAGACCAGGCGATTGTCGGCGGTACGCTGGCCATAGGTGACCTGGCGGCTGCTTTCACTGAAGGCTTGGCCCTGGCTCAGGCCAATCTGCTCCCAGGTAGCCTCCGGCAGCGGCTCGGTGGCCACCAGCAGGCTCTGTACCGGCAATTGGTGTTTGCCCAGTGGCGGCAGGCTGGCGGCGTAACCCTCCACGGCAGGCACCATCCACTGGCAGCGAATCTGTGCCAGCGGGGTGCGCACCTCGCTCGGCTGCCAGTCGATGGCCGGGGTGTTTTCGTAGATCGATACGCCCAGCGCCTCTACTGCCCGGGCAAGGCCGCGCACCAGCTTGGCTGGCTGGATGGTCGCCGTGTGCGGGCTGTAAATGGCTCCAAACGCATTGCTGACCCGCAGTTGGCTCCCCAACTGCTCGGGGCTCAGCCAGCGGTAGTCGTCCTCGGTCATGCCTTGGCGATACAAGTCGGCGAGGTAGGCGCGCAGGCTGCGTTCCTGCTCCGGGTAGCGCGCCGCGCAATACAGCACGCCGCCTTTGCGGTAGTCACAGTCGATGCCTTCGCTTTGCAACACGCGATGCACTTCATCAGGGATGCCGTGCAGCAGGTCGATGCTGGCGCGGCGCTGTTGCGGCGAGAGGGTGCCGAGCAGGCGGTCTTCGCCTAGCAGGTTGCCCATCAGCCAGCCCCCATTTCGGCCGGAGGCGCCGAAGCCGGCGATTTGGGCTTCGATCACCGCAATGTTCAGCTGGGGTGCCTGGCGCTTGAGGTAGTACGCGGTCCAAAGGCCGGTATAGCCGGCACCGATGATGCACACGTCAACGTCGAGGTTATTGCGCAGTGCCGGGCGCGCGCACAGCGGCTCGTCGAGCTGGTCCATCCACAGGCTGAGCGTGCGCAGGGGTTGCATCGGGTTCGGCTCCACATCCGTCAAGGTCTGTGGGCGATCGTAGTGGTGTCAGCGGGCAGCTGTCTTACGTGCGTGCACGCAGGGAAATTTGCTTCAGGTAGGCCTTGGGCGTGAGCCCGGTGTGCTCACGGAAGCACTTGTAGAACGCCGACAGCGAGTTGAAGCCGGCACTGAAGGCCAGCTCGTCGATCGTCGCCTCGACGCTGTCATCGCCGAGGCTGGCCATCAGGTGCTGCAGGCGTGCCTGGTTGACGTAGCGGTAGAAGCTTTGCCCCAGCACCTGGTTGAGCAGGTAGGAAATCTGGTTGCGGCTGTAGCCGCTGGCGTCGGCGACCTGTTGCAGGTCGAGCTCCGGGTCGAGGTAGGGGCGTTGACGCTGGAAGTAGTGCTCCAGGTCCTGGGCCATGGTCGACAACTGCCGAGGCGACAGGCCCAGGCGGCTGGTGGCGGGGCGCGGGCCGCTGTTGGCGTGGCCTGTGCCGTTCTGGCGGACCAATGTGGCGTATTCGTTGACCCGCCAGATCAGCCCGTCCCTGACGGTGATCGCCTCGCTGGACTGGAACGCAACCAGGCCGTCGCCGCCTTGGACCGTGACCTGATACTGGATGAATGCGGTGCAGCCATCGACGCGGATACGGTCGCTGTGGACGATGTCCTCGCCGGCTTCATGGGGCAGGCAGGCGCGTACGTAGTCGCGCAGTTCCTGGTGGCCGAGCACGCGGTTTTGAAAGAAGTCGTGGTACTGGATATCGGGGTGGTAGAGCGCCATGACACCGTCGAGGTCGCGGTGCTTCCAGCAGAGGTGGTAGCGCAGCACGATTTCGGCGGTAAGCGGCGTTTGCTCGGGGCCGTCGGGGAGGGTGGTGGCGATCATGGGAGGATAGTGCATTGCAGAACACCCAGGTGCAAGGGCGTGGATCCTGCATATTGCACGGTTTGCTCAGGCGGCTTGGAGGGTAAGCCTTTGATTTTTATGAATGTAGTTTTTTGATACAACTGGCATGGCGGCTGCACCTTTCTTGTCACCATCGAACAAGGAGAAAGGCCATGCGCTCGATACTGCTTTGGATGATTGGGGTGCCGATTCCGGTGATCATTCTGATCTGGTTCTTTATGCATTGAGTTTTTGGGGGCCGCGCTTTGCGGCCCTTTTGCTACAACTCTTCGCTACAAAAGGCATGTTCAAGGTAGGGAAGCGCGAACATAGTCGAATCCCCATATTTTGTAGGCTTGGAGAAAACCGCACCCACAGGTAACGTCGCGGAATGCCCTGAGCAAAGCCCTCAGTTATCTGGCCAGCAACTGATACTGGGTGAGGGTTTCCACCGCTTTGTTGTTCACCACCCGCTTGATGTCGGTCAGTGTGCCGTTGGGGGGGGGGCGAGTGAAGTGCAGGAAGTGGCCGAGGACGTTCTCGATGCGTTGCAGCGGCACTTCGGTGTTGGTGTCTGGCACTTCGCCGAAGTAGAGCAACAGATTGTCGAGGGTCTGCAGGATGTAGTGGTCGCCCTCGGTGTACGTGAAAGGCTCGCTATTTTTATAATGTTTTATTAAAAACAAAAGTAATTGGCAAGCTGCGTAATTGCTCAGTGCTGCTGCAAAAATTTTTCGACCAAGGCAAAACCAGAAACACTCATCAATATATGATTTTGGTACTCTTCAATGGCTAAAATTCTAACTGGACTTCCCTGCCGGTAAAGAGTGCCCGCCATATTAAACTCAAAATCTTTCAGCGCGGAATCAGAAACCACACTGTGCTGTAAAATAGGCCAGTCACCCGCCTTCAGTTTATCTACAGCCGTAAATATTACCGTAAAGCTTCCTCTGTGATCTTTGAACGCCAAATATCTAGCATCCTCAGGCACCTCCTCGCTACTGCTGATAGACACCACAGCGAAAGCAAATACCTTCTTAAATTTTTGTTCCTTGCTTTCTGCGCCAAGCCAAATTATTTGGCTGGTTGCAAATCTACCGTCTTCCATCGGAATAGAAAAATAGTCACCCGCTTGCATAGGTTTTACTCTTGTCATAAGCCTAGCGCCTTCATCTTGGTCAAAGCGTCAGATAGTACATAACGTCCCCACCTAGGGTTAGGTCCGGCCACGTCATAAATTGAAGCATTAGGATGGGAGGAGCTATACGACCTGATTCTATTCAATAAATTTGTAACCTCATTGGTCGACAGCGCACCTCCATTAAGATACATGATTTTTTGCTCTAAGAATTCGGCCTCAGCTTTGGTTCGATTGTTGTCAAAAATCACGTGCTGCTGCAAGTTAGACTTCCCTGGAGTCGCAGAATGCACACCTAAGCGGGCCGTCGCATCACGTCCCAGGAGTGTTCTGGGTTGCAGGGAGGGGAGGGGCTTTGCGCACGAAGTCTGTATTTTTTGAGTTTCAGAGGCGCCTGTCAGAAAAGTCGTAGTTGTTGGACTCATTGCACTCAGCTCAGTAACGCATCATTCCTTATCAGCGTTTCGATGAAGGGGACCGAAGCCTGGAGCAGTTCACACTACCCCGGCAGCCTCATCGGCTTTCTCGTCCCCTTCGCGTATCACCTCACAAGATTAGAGAAACTGCTCGGCATAGTGACAAGCCACCTGCCGCGTACTCACCTGCCTCAGCGCCGGCACCTCCTTGGCACACCGCTCGGTCGCATGCGGGCAGCGTTTGTGGAATGCACACCCATCCGGCGGGTTCAGCGGGTTGGGCAGCTCCCCGGCGATGCGAATCTTCGGCTTCAACGGGTCTGGATGAATCGCCGGTGTCGCCGACAGCAACGCCTGGGTATACGGGTGCAGCGGCTTCGCGTAGATGTCCTCCTTCGGCCCCATCTCCGCCGGCCGCCCCAGGTACATCACCAGTACCTGATCCGCCACATGCCGTACCACCGCCAGGTTGTGCGAGATGAACACGTAGGCGGTGTTGAACTCCTTCTGCAGATCCATGAACAGGTTCAGCACCTGCGCCTGAATCGACACGTCCAGCGCCGAGGTTGGCTCGTCCGCCACCAGCACCTTGGGTTGCAGCATCATCGCCCGTGCCAGGGCAATGCGCTGGCGCTGGCCGCCGGAAAACATGTGCGGGTAGCGCTGATAGTGCTCGGGGCGCAGGCCGACCTGCTCCATCATCTTCTGCACCTTGTCGCGGCGCTCGGCCTTGCTCAGAGAAGTGTTGATCAACAGCGGTTCGGCCAGTTGGTCGCCGATCTTCTGCCGTGGGTTGAGCGAGGCGTAGGGGCTCTGGAACACCATCTGCACATCGCGGCGCAGTTGTTTGCGCTCTGCCTTGCTGGCGCCCTTCACCTCGGTGCCGGCAATTTGCAGCGAGCCGGACGAAGGCTCTTCGATCAGGGTCAGGGCGCGGGCCAGGGTCGACTTGCCACAGCCGGACTCGCCGACCACGGCCAGGGTCTTGCCGGCCTCCAGTTCGAACGACACGCCATTGAGCGCGCGTACCAGCGCGTGGCCCTTGAACAGCCCGCGGGACACTTCGTAATGCCGGGTCAGCTCCCGTGCGGTAAGTACGACGGCCATCACGCCACCTCCTGATTCAGCGGGTAGAAGCAACGCACCAGGCTGTGGGCCTGTGGGTCGAGGGGCGGGCGCTGGCGCCGGCAATTGTCCTGTACATAGGGGCAGCGTGGTGACAGCAGGCAGCCGACCGGGCGGTCGTAGCGGCCGGGGACGATGCCAGGCAGTGTGGCCAGGCGTTCGGCGCCAATGCTGTGCTCGGGGATCGCGGCGAGCAGGGCTTCGCTGTAAGGGTGGGCGGGCACATCGAACAGTTCTGGCACCTGGCCGACTTCCACGGCTTGGCCGGCGTACATCACGCACACCCGCCTGGCGGTTTCGGCGACCACGGCGAGGTCGTGCGTGATCAGGATGAGCGCCATGTTGCGCTCCTTCTGCAGGTTGACCAGCAGTTCCATGATCTGAGCCTGGATGGTCACGTCGAGGGCCGTGGTCGGTTCGTCGGCGATCAGCAGCTTGGGCTCGCCGGCAATGGCCATGGCAATCGCCACACGTTGGCTCATGCCGCCTGACAGCTGGTGCGGGTAAGCGTCCAGGCGGCTTTCGGCGGCCGGAATCTCGACCTTCTTCAAGAGCTCCAGAGCACGCTGGCGGGCAGCCTTGCCCTTTAGGCCCAAGTGCTGGCGCAGCACTTCCTCGATCTGGAAGCCCACGGTGTAGCTGGGGTTGAGCGCGGTCATCGGGTCCTGGAAGACCATGGCGATGTCCTTGCCCACCACCTTGCGCCGCTGACGGCCGCTGAGCTTGAGCATATCGGTGCCGTCGAAGGTCAGTGAGTCGGCGGTGATGCGCCCGGGAGCGTCGATCAGGCCCATCAGGGCCATCATGGTGACCGACTTGCCCGAGCCGGACTCGCCGACGATGGCCAGGATCTCGCCAGCGTCGACTTTCAGGTCCAGGCCGTCCACCACCGGTACTGCATTGGCGTCGCCGAAGCGCACGTTCAGGTTGTTGATCTGCAACAGTGACATGGCGTTCTCCTCAGGCGGCGTTCTTGAGTTTCGGGTCCAGCGCGTCGCGCAGGCCGTCGCCCATCAGGTTGATTGCCAGCACACTAAGCAGAATGGTCAGGCCAGGCAGGCTCACTACCCACCAGGCGCGCTCGATGTAGTCTCGGGCCGAAGCCAGCATGGTGCCCCACTCGGGGGTTGGCGGCTGTACGCCGAGACCAAGGAAACCCAGTGCGGCGGCGTCGAGGATGGCTGAGGAGAAGCTGAGGGTGGCCTGCACGATCAGCGGGGCCATGCAGTTGGGCAGCACGGTGACGAACATCAGCCGTGGCAGGCCGGCACCGGCCAGGCGTGCGGCGGTGACGTAGTCGCGGTTGAGTTCACCCATCACCGCGGCGCGGGTCAGGCGCACATAAGAGGGCAGCGAGACGATGGCGATGGCGATCACGGTGTTGATCAGGCCAGGGCCGAGAATGGCGACGATGGCCACGGCCAGCAACAGCGACGGCAAGGCCAGCATCACGTCCATCAGGCGCATGATCGACGGGCCGAGCAACTGCGGGAAAAAGCCGGCCAGCAGCCCAAGGAGAATGCCCGGAATCAGTGACATCACGACTGAGGACAGGCCGATCAGCAGCGACAGCCGTGCGCCCTGAATCAGCCGCGAAAGCAGATCACGGCCCAGTTCGTCGGTGCCTAGGATGAACTGCCAGGTACCGCCTTCCAGCCACACCGGCGGGGTCAGCAGGAAGTCGCGGTACTGCTCGCTCGGGTCATGCGGGGCGACCCAAGGCGCGAACAGCGCGCAGAACACAACCAGGCACATGAAGGCCAGGCCCATTACCGCGCCCTTGTTGCGCGCGAAGGCTTGCCAGAATTCTTTGTACGGGGAGGGGTAAAGCAGGCTTTGGTCCACCGGGCTGGCCGGCGACACGGATTTTGGAATCGGGCTAGTCATGGCAAAGGCCTCAGCGCTGATGACGGATGCGTGGGTTGGCCAGGCCGTAGAGGATGTCCACGACGAAGTTGACCAGAATCACCAGGCAGGCGATCAACAGGATGCCGTTCTGGACCACGGGGTAGTCACGGGCACCGATGGCTTCGATCAGCCATTTGCCGATGCCCGGCCAGGAAAAGATGGTTTCGGTCAGCACTGCACCGGCCAGCAGCGTGCCGACCTGCAGGCCGAACACGGTCAGCACCGGGATCAGCGCATTGCGCAGGCCGTGCACGAACACCACGCGGGCCGGCGACAGGCCTTTGGCGCGGGCGGTGCGGATGTAGTCCTCACGCAGCACTTCGAGCATCGACGAGCGGGTCATGCGGGCGATCACTGCCAGCGGGATGGTACCGAGCACGATGGCCGGCAGGATCAGGTGCATCACTGCGTCCTTGAACGCGCCCTCTTCATCGCTGAGCAGGGTATCGATGAGCATGAAGCCGGTTTTCGGCTCGATGTCGTAGAGCAGGTTGATGCGCCCGGATACCGGGGTCCAGCCCAGGCTTACCGAGAAGAACATGATCAGGATCAGGCCCCACCAGAAAATCGGCATCGAGTAGCCGGCCAGTGATATGCCCATGACACCGTGGTCGAACAATGAACCGCGCTTGAGTGCAGCGATTACCCCGGCCAGCAGGCCGACGATGCCGGCGAACAGCAGGGCGGCGAAGGCCAGTTCAAGGGTGGCCGGGAACAGGGTGAGGAACTCGCGCCACACGCTTTCGCGGGTGCGCAGCGATTCGCCAAGGTCACCCTGGGCAAGTTTGCCGACGTAGTCCAGGTACTGGACCGGCAGTGGCTTGTTCAGGCCAAGGCGTTCCATGGCCTGGGCATGCATTTCGGGGTCGACCCTGCGCTCGCCCATCATCACTTCCACCGGGTCGCCGGGGATCAGGCGTATGAGCGCGAAGGTCAGCAAGGTGATGCCGAAAAAGGTCGGTATCAGCAGGCCAAGGCGCCGGGCAATAAAACTCAACATTGTCGGGGTTACCTCATCAGGCCGTGGGGCGATCAGCCCGGTACGGCAGAGCCGCCGGTCCCCGTGTGGGTTGCCGGCGGTCGTTGTTGTTCTACTTCACCTTGGTGGTGGCGAAGTTGTTGTTGGTCAGAGGGTTGATCACGTAGCCCTCCACGTTGTCACGCATGGCGGTGAACATCTTTGGATGAGCCATGCTGATCCAGGGTTGTTCGTCATCGTACACTTTCAATGCCTCGTTATAGAGCCTTGCACGCTCGTCGTTGTCGATCACTTCGCGGGCGCGGCTGATCAGTTCCTGGAACTTGGGGTTGCACCAGCGCGCATAGTTCTCGCCACTTTTCACGGCATCGCAACTGAGCAGCGGGCTGAGGAAGTTGTCCGGGTCGCCGTTGTCGCCGGCCCAGCCGGTGGACACCAGGTCGGCTTCGCCGTTCTTCGCCCGGCGCAACATCTCGGCCCATTCCATGACGCGGATATCCAGCTTGAGGCCGATCTGTTTGAGGTCGGCTTGCAGCATCTCGGCGGACAGGCGCGGGTTGGGGTTGGTCGGGCCGCCGCCGTTGCGGGTGAACAGGGTGATTACCGTGCCCTCGGGTACACCGGCCTGACTGAGCAGTGCGCGGGCTTTATCGAGGTCGCGCGGTGGGTTCTGGTTGTGGGTGTTGTAGCCGATCATGGTGGGGGGGTAAGGGTTTACACCTACCAGCGCGTTGCCTTTGCCAAACAGTTGGTCGACATGGGTCTGGCGGTCGAAGGCCATGTTGATGGCTTTACGCACGCGCACGTCGTTGAGGTATTTGTGCTGGGTATTCATGGCGATGTAGCCGGTGACCAAGGCCTCGATTTCTTCAACCTTGAGTTTCGGGTCTTGCTTGATCGACGGCACGTCATCGGGCTTGGGATAGAGCGCCACCTGGCACTCGTTGGCGCGCAGTTTTTGCAGGCGCACGTTGCTGTCGATGGCGATGGCGAACACCAGCGCATCGGCCGGCGGCTTGCCGCGGAAATAGTCCGGGTTGGGCTTGAAGCGGACCTGGGCGTCCTTGTTGTAACGCTGGAAAATGAAAGGGCCGGTGCCGATCGGCTTGCTGTTCAGCTCGGCGGTCTTGCCAGACTTGAGCAACTGGTCGCCGTATTCGGCGGAGTAGATCGAGGTAAAGCCCATGGCCATGTCGCGCAGGAACGGCGCTTCCGGTCGGCTGAGGGTAATCACCACGGTGTGCTCGTCAGCCTTGCTGACCGACTTGAGCAGTTCCTTGAACCCCATGCTCTCGAAGTACGGGTAGCCGACGCTGGTCTTGTCATGCCAGGGGTGGTTCGGGTCGAGCTGGCGATTGAGGCTCCACAGCACGTCATCGGCGTTGAAGTCACGAGTTGGCTTGAAGTAGTCGGTGGTGTGGAACTTAACCCCCTGACGCAGATGGAAGGTGTAGGTCAGGCCGTCGGCTGAAATGTCCCAGCGCTCGGCCAGGGCTGGCTGGATCTCGGTGGTGCCGGGTTTGAAGTCGACCAGGCGGTTGAACACTGTCTCGGCCGAGGCATCGGCGGTGACTGCGGTGGTGTACTGGACGATGTCGAACCCTTCCGGGCTGGCTTCTGTACACACCACCAGCGGTTTGGCCGCCAGTTGCGTGGCGCCGCCCAGAAGCAGCGCGACCAGGGCTAGGCGCAACGGCCGCGATTTCATGAAAGCTCTGTGCATGTGTTGAAAACTCCCTGCTTGCATTGGTTCCAGCGTAGCCGCCCCGGCCCGCAGCGAAACGGGCCAGGGCGCCGACGGTCAGAGAATGTTGAACGGAATGGTGGTGACCACGCGGAACTCATCCAGGCTGCCATCGCCCTGTGCCTTGCTGGCGCGATGGGTGGTGTAGGTGGCACGGATGCTGGTGTCTTTCAGCGGCCCGCTCTGCAGCGCATAGCTGGTGCCGATACCCCACTCATAGTGGGTTTCGCCATCCAGGCCATTCACGTCGTAGGCAGTGCCACGGTAGTGGGTGCCGTCGATACCCCAGCCGCGGGCGTTGTACAGGTTGAACTTCAGGCCAGGCACGCCATAGGGCGCCATGTTCAGCACGTAGGAAATCTGCAGCGATTTCTCGTTGGGGCCGTTGAAGTCCGACAGCAGCGAGTTGGCCAGGAAGATGCCGTTGGTTTCGTGCAGGTAGTCAAAGTACTCGTTGCCGTTGACCTGCTGCCAGGAGGCGCTGAGGGTGTGGGCCTGATGGGTCAGGCCCAGTGACAGGCTGTAGGTGTCGTTGTCGATCTTGCCCATTTTCTGGCTGCCGGCGTCGACGGTCTTGTAGTAGTTCAGGCCGGTGCTCAGGCTGAGCACTGCGCTGTCGCCGAGCACATGGTTGGCGCCGAAGTAGTACTGGTTCCAGAAGTCGTCGACCTTGGTGGCGTACAGGCTGGTACTCAGGCTCTTGAACGGCTGGTAGTTGATGCCGGCGGTGCTGGCACGGTCGGTTTCCACGCCGGTGGCACTGTACTCGCTGCGGAACTTGCTGAGGCTCTGCTCGGTACGTGGCGAGACGCGGTCGAAAGTACCCAGGTCGATGCTGAGGTTGTCGAATTCGGCGCTGTGCAGGAATGCGCCCTGGAAGCTCGAGGGCAGGGCGCGGTTGCCGATGTAGGCGATCATCGGCGTGTCCACCGACTGGCGGCCGAGGGTAAGGGTGGTGTTGGACACACGCGCCTTGATATTGCCCAGGCCCAGTTTGCTCCACTGGCCGATGGGGTCGCCATCGCTGTGGGTGAGGGTGCGGTTGTTGGGGCCGGCAATGGCTTCGCGGCTCTGCTGCAGGGCGATGGCGTTGTAGCCGGCGGCCTCGACGGCGAAGCCCACGGTGCCCTGGGTGAAGCCGGAACTGTAGTTGAGGATGGTGCCCTGTACCCAGTTTTCACGGCTGTGGGTGTCGTGGCGGGTGCCGTCGTTCTTGTAGTACTTCCACAGCGGCGCGCGTGCGGCGCGTTCGCGGGCATACCAGTTGCGGGTGCTGCCGGACAGGCTTTGGCCGTCGATGAAGCCGCTGGCTTGCGCTTGCTCGCTTGTGCTTTTGAGGGTGAGCGGGAGGTAGTCCTGGCTCTGCGGATCTGCCTGGGCCACAGTGGAAAAGGCACTGATGGATAACGCCAGTGCGGTCAAGGTGAATACTTTCAAGGTTAAAGCTCCCTTTCTTTTCTAGTTATGGCCGGCCTTGTGGGCCGGGTGATTGCTGCTGTGTTGCCAGGGGTGCCGCGGGATCACCGGGCAGAATCGGGGTGTTGTGTTGGCCGTACTGGCCTCTTCGCGGGCAAGCCCGCTCCCACAGGCAGGGCGCAGTGTCCGAACCTGTCGAGATCCTGTGGGAGCGGGCTTGCCCGCGAAGAGGCCGGTACTGGCTAACGCTTAATCAACACTCACACCGGAAAAATCATTGCGCCCAAACGGGCTGACCTTGAACTGGGAAACCTTGACGCTAAGCGGCTGGTTCACTGTGGAATGCGCCACCGGGGTAATCGGTACCTGCTGCTTGAGCCGCTGCTGGGCCTGCTGGTAGAGGGCGGTGCGCTGGGTACGGTCGGTCACCTGCTTGGCCTGCTTGACCAGGCTGTCGTACTGCGGGTCGCACCACTGCGAGTAGTTGTTGCTGCCGATGGCATCGCAGCTGTATAGGGTGCCCAGCCAGTTGTCCGGGTCGCCGTTGTCTCCGGTCCAGCCGATCAGGGCGACGTCGTGCTCACCGTTTTTCATGCGTTTGAGGTATTCGCCCCATTCGTAGCTGACGATGCGCACCTTGAACCCGAGTTTGCTCCAGTCGGCCTGGAGCATTTCGGCCATCAGCTTGGCATTGGGGTTGTACGGGCGCTGCACCGGCATGGCCCACAGGGTGATCTCGGTGCCAGGTTCGACACCCGCCTGCTGGAGTAGCTGTCTGGCCTTTTCTGGCGCGTACGGGGCGTCCTTGATGCTGTCGTCATAGGACCACTGGGTCGGTGGCATGGCATTGACCGCCAGTTGGCCGGCGTCCTGATACACCGCCTGGATGATGGCTTTCTTGTTAACCGCCATGTCCATTGCCTGGCGCACTTCCAGGCGGTCGAACGGCGGGTGCTGGGTGTTGTAGGCGATGTAGCCGAGGTTGAAGCCTGGTTGCTGAAGCACCTGCAGCGTGCTGTCGGCCTTGAGCGCCGGCAGGTCGGCCGGGCGCGGGTGCAGGGTGACCTGGCATTCGTTGCGGCGCAGCTTCTGGATGCGCACCGAGGGGTCGGTATTGATCGAAAACACCAGGTTGTCGATCTTCACTTCGTTCGCTGCCCAATAGTCCTTGTTGCCCTTGTAGCGGATCTGCGAATCCTTCTGATAGCGCTGGAACACGAACGGCCCGGTACCGATAGGCTGCTGATTGATGTCGCTGGGGCGTCCACTGGCCAGTAACTGCTCGGCGTATTCAGCAGAGAGGATGGAGGCGAAGCTCATGGCCAGGTTCTGGATGAACGCGGCATCGACCGTGTTCAGGGTGAACACCACGGTCATCGGGTCGATCTTCTCGACACGGGCGATGTTCTTGTCCAGGCCCATGCCGATGAAATAGGGGAACTCGGTAGGGTAGGCCTGACGGAACCGATGACCCTTGTCGAGCATGCGGTTGAAGGTGAACAGCACATCGTCGGCGTTAAACGCGCGGCTCGGGCTGAAGGCCTTGTTGCTGTGGAACTTGACCCCTTCACGCAGGTGGAAGGTGTAGCGCAGGCCGTCGTCGGACACCTCCCAGCGGGTCGCCAGGGCCGGCTGCACGGCGGTACCGCCACGTTCGAACTCGACCAGGCGGTTGTAGATGGGTTCGGCGGCGTCGTTGTCGGTGGCGCTGGTGTACTGAGCGGTGTCGAAGCCAGCTGGGCTGCCCTCGGAGCAGAACACCAGATTGTTAGCCAAAACGGCCGGGGATTGGCTGATCAGGCCCAGGGCCAGCAGGGTCGGAAGGCGCTTGGCGAAGCACATGGCAGTTCCTTTTTCATCTGTTTGCGCCGCCTTGGGGTGCGAATGGCGGCAACAGTTAGCCGACCCCGCAGCGGATAGCTGCAGGACGACATGAAAGGGTGGCAAGGAGGGGGCACCCGCCGCTCAGCGGGTGCCACGGTCAGCCTATTTGTCCACGCTTACGCCGTAGAAGGAATTCAGCGCAAACGGGCTGATCTTGAAGTCCTTCACCTTGGCGCTCATGGGTTGGTAGACAGTGGAGTGGGCGATCGGGGTGATCGGTACCTGCTCCTTGAGGATGTGCTGCGCCTTTTGGTACAGCTCGGTGCGCTTGGCCTGGTCGGACGTGGCCTTGGCCTGTTTGATCAGGTCGTCGTAGGGCTTGTAGCACCACTTGGAGAAGTTGTTGCCATCGACGGCATCGCAACCGTAGAGGGTACCCAGCCAGTTGTCCGGGTCACCATTGTCACCGCTCCAGCCAATCAGCATGGCACCCTGTTCGCCGCCTTTGGAGCGCTTGATGTACTCGCCCCATTCATAACTGACGATCTTCGCCTTGATACCGATCTTGGCCCAGTCGGACTGGAGCATTTCGGCCATCAGTTTGGCATTGGGGTTGTACGGGCGTTGCACGGGCATGGCCCACAGGGTGATTTCGGTGCCTTCCTTGATGCCGGCTTCCTTGAGCAGTTGCTTGGCTTTCTCGGGGTCGAAGGCGGCGTCCTTGATGCTGTCGTCATAGGACCACTGCGTGGGCGGCATGGCGTTGACCGCCAACTGGCCGGCGCCTTGGTACACCGACTCGATGATCTTTTTCTTGTCCACGGCCATGTCCAGCGCCTGTCGGACTTTCAGCTGGGCCATGGGGTTGGCCTCGTTGCTGCCCTTGATCTTGTCCATCACGTTGTAGGCGATGTAGCCGAGGTTGAAACCGGCCTGCTGCGGCATTTGCAGGTTCTTGTCGGCTTTTAGCGGCTCGATGTCGGCCGGGCGTGGGAACAGGGTGACCTGGCACTCGTTCTTTTTAAGCTTCTGCATGCGCACCGAGGCGTCGGTGGTGATGGCAAAGATCAGGTTGTCGATCTTCACGTCCTCGGGCTTCCAGTAGTCCTTGTTGCCCTTGAAGCGGATCTGCGCGTCCTTCTGGTACTTGCTGAACACGAACGGGCCGGTGCCGATCGGCTTCTGGTTGATGTCGGCGGCCTTGCCGTTCTTGAGCAGCTGGTCGGCGTATTCGGCGGACTGGATCGAGGCAAAGCTCATGGCCAGGTTCTGGATGAACGCGGCGTCAACCTCGTTGAGGGTGAACCTCACCGTGTGCTCGTCAAGTTTCTCCACCTTGGCAATGTTCTTGTCCATGCCCATGTCGGTGAAGTATGGAAACTCGGTGGGATACGCCTTGCGGAACGGGTTGTCCTTGTCGAGCATACGGTTGAAGGTGAACAGCACGTCGTCGGCGTTGAACGGGCGGCTGGGCTTGAAGTAGTCGGTGGTGTGGAACTTCACCCCTTCGCGCAGGTGGAAGGTATAGGTCTTGCCGTCGTCGGACACCTCCCATTTGGTCGCCAGGCCCGGGATGACCGCAGTGCCGCCTCGCTCGAACTGGGTCAGGCGGTTGAACACGGTCTCTGCCGAGGCGTCGAAGTCGGTCCCGGTGGTGTACTGCCCCGGATCGAAGCCGGCCGGGCTGCCTTCGGAGCAGAACACCAGGTTGGATGCGGCAACGGCCGACGGTGCGCCGCTGAGCAAGCCTGCACCCAGCAGGAACGGAATGACTGCGTGTTTGAGCATGGTGGCCTCATTGTTGTCATTTTTTGGATGAGGTGGCCTCGTGAGCCGACCTGCGGATACTTATGCAGGGGCTGTTCCCAATGCAACAGGTAGGAGGATAGTTGGCGCCAGAAAAGTGGAACGTCCGTACATGGATGTCGCATCGATATAACTTTTGGCGAAGTTAAACGTTTGCGTAGGCGCGATGATGGCGTTTTGCGCGATATTTCTGATGGGCAGGAATGTAGGAAGGCACCTATGTGGTGCGTAGGAAACTTCCGAAAATCGTGAAATTGATGCGGTCACCTGTAGGAGCGGGTTTACCCGCGGACACGGGCGAAGCCCGTGCCATCCACCGCAGTGTCTAGTTCGCGAGCCCACCCGCTCCCACAGATGATGCGTGGACGCCTTATGGCATCTGCACTTCGATCAGGCCATCGGCGTTCATGCTCACTTCACTGGTGCCCGCCTCGATATCCGGCGCGGGTGCTGCTTCATCAGCCCCCATGGCCTTCATCGCCATCGGCGCGCTACGCAAGTACGGGCGCGGGTAACCGCTGCTGTTGAGGTTCAGGCTGACCACTTTGTAGCCTTTGCCACCCAGCGCTTCAGTCGCCAGTTGCGCGCGAGCCTTGAAGGCATCGACCGCATCCTTGAGCAGTGCATCCTCGCTGGCCTTGCGCGTGGCCGGGGCGATGGAGAAGTCCATGCCGCCCATTTTCAGCTCTTGCAACAGATCGGCGGTAAGCTGGGACAAGGCCGGGAAGTTGGCGCTTTCCAGGCGCAGCTCGGCGCGTTCGCGCCAGCCGGTGATCTTCTGGCCCTTGCTGTCGTATACCGGGTAGCTGTTGCGGCTGCCCTGGCTGATCTTCACGTCCTTGACCTGGCGCGCCTGCTGCACGGCCTTGTTCATGGTTTCGGTGATCTGCTTGGCGAGCTTGCCCGGGTCGCTGTTCTGCGCTTCGCTGTACAGGGTCACGACCATCAGGTCGCGCGCCACTTCCTTGCTGACTTCGGCCCGCAGCGATACCTGGTTGAAACGCGGTTCATCGGCGGCCAGTGCCGGCAGGCTGGCGAGCAGGCCGCAAGACATGATCAGGGCGGCGCCGCGACGTGGGATTTGCATGTGATACTCCTTGGCATTGAAAGGCGTGGGGGCTGGACATCCATTCCACGCATGGCCCATCGGACCGGCAACAGTGTAGTGGGTTCAAAAGTGCCATCATGAACCTGTGACAAAGTGTGGCGCTTTGCCGCATCGCTGCAGCGAGGCGCCCGGCTTCGGTATACTCCAGCCGATTTTTCTGGAGCACTCATCAGGAGAGCTCATGCTCGCCGCCGTACAACCGTTGTCCGCTACCCGCCAGAACCTCTGGCGCCTCACCCTTATTCGGGTCCTGGTCCTGGCTGCCCAGGCCGGCTCGGTGGGCGTTGCCTACTGGACCGAACTGCTGCCGTTGCCCTGGCTTTCGCTGGCCGGCACCTTGGCCCTTTCTTCGCTGCTGTGTGCCTTCACGGCCCTGCGCCTGCGCCTGTCGCTGCCAGTCACCGAAATGGAATACGCCCTGCAGCTGGCCTGTGACCTGCTGATCCATAGCGCCTTGCTGTATTACTCCGGCGGCTCGACCAACCCTTTCGTGTCGTATTACCTGGTGCCGCTGGCGATCGCTGCGGTGACCTTGCCGTGGCTGTATTCGCTGATCCTGTCGGGTATTGCGCTGACGGCCTACAGTTTGCTGCTGGTGCAGTTCTACCCGCTCGAAGGGCTGCCAATGGCGCGGGACAAGATGCAGGTCTACGGCATGTGGCTGAGCATTGCCTTGGCTGCCGCAGTGATCACCTTCTTTGCCGCGCGCATGGCCGAAGAGCTGCGCCGCCAGGAACAGCTGCGTTCAGAGCGGCGTGAAGAGAGCCTGCGCGACGAGCAACTGCTGGCAGTGGCTACCCAGGCCGCCGGTGCCGCCCATGAGCTGGGTACGCCGCTGGCGACCATGAGCGTGCTGATCAACGAAATGCGCCAGGACCACACCGACCCGCTGTTGCAGGAGGACCTGCAGATCCTCCAGGACCAGGTAAAGCTGTGCAAAGAGACCTTGCAACAGTTGGTGCGCGCAGCCGAAGCCAACCGACGCCTGGCCATCGTGGAGCAGGATGTGACTGCCTGGCTGGACGAGGCGCTCAACCGCTGGCACCTGATGCGCCCGGAAGCCAGCTACCGCTTCCAGCGCCTGCGCGACGGCAAAGTGCCGCGCCTGTCTCCGCCGCCAGACCTGACCCAGGCGCTACTGAACCTGTTGAACAATGCCGCCGATGCCTGCCCTGATGATCTGGAGGTTCGCCTGGACTGGGACGCCCAGGACATCGTCATCAGTATCCACGACCACGGCCCTGGCGTACCGCCGGCCATTGCCGAAGCCATTGGCAAACCTTTTATTACCACCAAGGGCAAAGGCTTTGGCCTTGGCCTGTTCTTGAGCAAGGCCAGCGTGACCCGTGCGGGCGGCTCGGTGAAACTCTATAGTCATGAACAGGGTGGCACCCTGACCGAACTGCGCCTGCCCTATGGCAAGCGAGGAGATGAATGATGAGCGAAGAAAACCAGGTCGAAAGCGAAGAGCTGCCGCACCTGCTGCTGGTGGATGACGATGCCACCTTCACCCGGGTCATGGCCAGGGCCATGAGCCGTCGCGGTTTCCGTGTGAGCACTGCCAGCTCTGCCGAAGAGGGCTTGATTCTGGCCCAGCAGGACCTGCCGGACTACGCCACGCTGGACCTGAAAATGGATGGCGACTCCGGCCTGGTGCTGCTGCCCAAGCTGCTGGAGCTGGACCCGGAAATGCGCGTGGTGATCCTGACCGGTTACTCGAGCATTGCCACCGCAGTGGAGGCGGTCAAGCGCGGTGCCTGCAACTACCTGTGCAAGCCGGCTGACGCCGATGACGTGTTGGCAGCACTGCTGTCGGAGCACACCGACCTGGATACCCTGGTGCCGGAAAACCCGATGTCGGTCGATCGCCTGCAGTGGGAACACATCCAGCGCGTGCTGAACGAGCATGAAGGCAATATCTCGGCCACTGCGCGGGCGCTGGGCATGCACCGGCGGACGTTGCAGCGCAAGCTGCAGAAACGGCCGGTTCGGCGCTGATTCTCCATTGATGATGTTGGCCTGTTCGCGGGTAAATCCACTCCTGCAACTGTGAGAGCGGGCTTGCCCGCGAAGGGCTGCAAGGCAGCCCCAATCAGGGCGAGCACGATGAAGGTACTGTTGGTCATCCTTGCGATGGTTGCAGGTAGCGTCAAGGCTGAGGACTGGCCTGACCCACAGTGGCAGAGCGACCCTGCCGCCCTTGACTGGCAGGCCGTCGACGCTTATGCCTTTCCCGCACGCTCTCCCTCGGAGCGCAACGGCATCCGCACCGACGCTCTGCTGATCATCCGCGACGGTCGTATCCTCCACGAGCGCTACACAGCGCCCACCCGTGCCGACACCGCGCACCTGACCTGGTCGGTAAGCAAGAGTGTACTGGCCACGATAATGGGCGTGGCCCAGGGCGAAGGCCGCTTCCAGATGCAAGACCCGGTCAGCCGCTTCTATCCACCCATGCGCGCCCACCCCGGTGTGCGTATGGCCGACCTGCTGCACTGGGCCAGTGGCCTCGACTGGCAGGAAGACTATGAATATGCACCGCTGAAATCCTCGGTGGTGGCCATGCTGTATACCCGTGGCCGCGCAGACATGGCTGCCTATACGGCAGCGCGGGGTGCCGCTGCCAGCCCCGGTCAGCGATTCCTCTACTCCAGTGGCGACAGCAACCTGCTGGCCGCAGCGCTGCGCGGCATGCTCGATGCCGGACAGTACCCCGACTATCCCTGGGACGCACTGTTCACCCCGTTGGGTATCGGCAGTGCGGTATGGGAGCGTGACCGGGCAGGCACCTACGTAGGCTCTTCTTATCTGTACCTAAGTGCCCGCGATTTGGCCCGTATCGGCCTGTTGATGCAACGCGACGGGCGCTGGCAGGGCCGACAATTGCTGCCCAAAGCCTGGGTAGCCTTCAACCGTACCCCGTTTGCCCAGGCCCAAGCGCTGCCTGGCGAGGCCACCCCCGGTGGCCACTGGTGGCTCAACCAGCCGCTGGCTGGCGCCGAACGGCCTTGGCCCAGCGCACCCGCAGACACCTTCGCCGCCCTTGGCCACTGGGGGCAGGCGTTATATGTGCTGCCTGAACAAAAGCTGGTGATCGTGCGCTACGCCGATGACCGCGACAGCAGCTACCGACACGATGAACTGCTCAAGCGGGTGCTGGCGGCACTGGCCGGGGAGGGGGCATGAAGCGGCTATTGCTGCTGGTCCTGGCAGGGCTCCTGTATTGGGCCTGGCAAGAACGCCAGGCGCTGGCGGACTTCCCCGGCATACTGCCGGCCTACTCGGCCAAGGAATACTGTTCCTGCCGCTTTGTCATGGGCTTTGACGAGGCGTACTGCCGAGGGTATGTGAAGCAGTGGCTGCCATTGAGCCTGCTGGAGGAAAACAGCCAGCAGCGGCAAGTCACCGCTGAAGGCCTGGGGCGGCGCAGCCAGGCGGCCTGGCAAGGCGCGCGTGAGGGCTGCCGCTTGCTGCCATGAATGCAGGCGGGTAAGGTTGGCGGCCTGGTTTCACGAGATCTGTCATGTTCAAGCTGCCCCGCCTGCTGCCTGCCTTGTTGCTGGCTTTGTGCCTGCCCGCTCATGCCAATTGGCACCTGGATGGCGAATCTTCACGGCTGTCGTTTATTACCGGCAAGAATGGCAATACCGCCGAAGTGCATCGTTTTCTGGTGCTGCACGGCACGGTCGACCGCAAGGGTGTGGCCGGGTTGAGGATCGAGATGGACTCGGTAAGCAGCGGTATTCCGCTGCGTGACGAGCAAATGCGCGACAACCTGTTCGAGGTCGAGCGCTTCGCCGAGGCCACAGTGAAGACGCAGATCGACCTGCAGCCGATCAATGACCTGGCCGATGGTGCACAGATCGAGTTGCGCCTGCCGCTGACGGTCACCCTGCATGGCCAGTCGCACCGCTACAATGTTTTGTTGCTGGCCACCCGCCTGGATGCGCGGCGTTTCCAGGTGGTGACCCTTGAGCCCCTGGTGCTGCGCGCCGAAGATTTCGGCTTGATGCCGGGCCTGGAAAGCCTGCGCAAGTTTGCCAGGTTGAAGTCCATCAACCCGTCGGTGCCGGTTAGCGCGGTGCTGATCTTCACTGCGCGCTGACATGGCGGGTCCGGTCTTCCCCTGGCGGGATGGCAACCAGTTCGAACTGCTTATCGATGGCCCCGCATTCTTTCCGCGCATGCTCCTGGCGATCATGCGGGCCGAGTTCCAGGTTGACCTGGAACTGTACCTGGTCGAGGCCGGCGCCTGTGCCGAGGCGGTGGTGGACGCGCTGGAGCAGGCTGCCCGACGTGGCGTACGGGTGCGCTGCCTGTTTGATGACTACGGTGCATTGGCCTTCAACAGTGCGTTGCGTCAGCGCCTGCTGGACGCTGGCGTGTACTTGCGCTGGTATAACCGCCTGCGCTGGAAGCGTGGCCTGCGTAACCTGTACCGTGATCATCGCAAATTGCTACTGGTGGACGAACGTTGGGCCGTGGTGGGGGGGACGGGCGTTACCGACGAGTTCTGGAAGCCGGGTGAGGCGACCAGCGAATGGCACGAAGTGATGGTGCAGATGCAGGGGCCGGTGGTGAGCGACTGGCAGTTGCTGTTCGACCGTCAGTGGCACGCCAACACTCGCCGCACCGCCTGGCGCCCTGCTGAAGGCTTTGGCCTGCCGCGTCTGCCCAAGGTGCCTGCGCAGGGGCAGGGCATGGGCCGGGTCGCTTATGCCGACGCCCGCCAGCACCAGGACATCCTGCACGCGCTGGTACGGGCACTGAACAGCGGCAAGAAACGGGTATGGCTGGCCACGCCGTACTTCTTGCCGACCTGGAGCGTGCGCCGCTCGTTGCGTCGGGCTGCCAGCAAGGGCCTGGACGTGCGGCTGTTGTTGACCGGTCCGCGCACCGATCACCCCTCGGTACGCTACGCCGGGCATCGTTACTACCCGCGGCTGTTACGCGCGGGCGTACGGATTTTCGAGTACCAGCCGTGCTTCCTGCACCTGAAGATGGCTGTGGTGGACGACTGGGTCAGCGTCGGTTCGTGCAACTTCGACCACTGGAACTTGCGCTTCAACCTTGAAGCCAACATCGAGGCGCTGGACCCGCCGTTGACAGCGGCGGTGGTGGCCAGCTTCGAGCGCGACTTCGCCCTGAGCGAAGAAGTCGACCTCGCTCACTGGCATGCGCGCCCTTTGTGGCGCAGGGTCAAGCAACGGATCTGGGGCTGGCTGGATCGTTTGGTGGTCAACTTCCTCGACCGCCGTGACTGACAGCGGCTATCGTGCAGTGACTATTCACGGTTAACCGAAGGAGTGGGCAAGATGACGGCGAAGAAAATTCTCATGCTGGTGGGCGACTACGTCGAGGATTACGAAGCGATGGTGCCGTTCCAGGCCCTGAGCATGGTAGGCCACACGGTGCATGCGGTGTGCCCGGAAAAGCTGGCGGGGCAGACTGTGCGTACCGCGATTCATGACTTCGAGGGTGAACAGACCTACAGCGAAAAGCCCGGGCACAATTTTGCCCTGAATTATGACTTCGTGCGGGTGCGGCCCGAGAGTTATGACGCGCTGCTGATCCCGGGTGGTCGCGCGCCGGAATACCTGCGCCTGGATGAAAAGGTGTTGGAGCTGGTGCGGGCGTTCGACCAGGCCGGCAAGCCGATTGCGGCGGTATGCCATGGTGCCCAGTTGCTGGCGGCAGCTGGGGTGCTGGATGGGCGTGAATGCAGCGCTTACCCGGCATGTGCGCCAGAAGTGCGCCTGGCGGGTGGCACGTTCATCGACATCGCGGTGGACCAGGCGCATGTGGATGGCAACCTGGTGACCGCACCGGCATGGCCAGCGCACCCGGCTTGGCTGGCGGCGTTCCTTCAAGTACTGGGCACGCGTATTGTCTGACAGGCTTGGTTGAGTTCAGAGCGGGTTGCTTCAGGCAACCTGCTCAACCCAGTCATTGAGGTTGTAGTAGTTGGTCACCCTGGCAATCTTGCCACAGTGAATATAGAAGAACGCCCCCGCCGGCAGCACATAGGTCTGCCCGTTTGCCGCCGGCAACCCTTCGTCATCGACCAAGTATTCGCCATGTACGGTGAACTCCGCCGCCGCGCGGCTGCCATCGGCGTTCTGCATCACCACGATGTCGGCCAGGCGCTCGCGGTAGCAGCGGTTCATCTTTTCCATGAACGCGGCGAACCTGGCCTTGCCCATCTGACGCTCGCCCTGGTTGATGTCGTGGATCACGTCTTCGCTGAGCAGCGCCAGAAAGCCTGGCATGTCACCCGCGTTGAAGGCGGCGTAGTAAGCATTTACCAGTTCGGTTGCGGTCATGGAACAATTCCTGTCGTGTAGGGAAAAGGCGGGTCGCTAACTCGGATGATAGGGTTTCCCCTCAAGCCCGGCTTAGCCGAGCGCGTCATCCACATCGACAAAACGACCGCCAAACATGGAAATACGCCTGTTGCACGGTGCCGCTATCGCGCCTTACATCGATGACCTCGCTCGCCTGCGCCTTACTGTGTTCCGCGAGTTCCCCTACCTTTACGACGGCACCCCGGAGTACGAGGCCGACTACCTGGCCAACTATGCCCGCTCCGGGCGCAGCCTGGTTGTGCTGGCGCTGGACGACGGCAAAGTGGTCGGCGCTTCTACCGGCCTGCCGCTGGTGGACGTCGCGCCCGAATTCCAGCAGCCATTCCTGGCCCAGGGGCGCGACCCGGCCAGTGTGTACTACTTCGGTGAGTCGCTGGTGTTGCCGGCATACCGCGGTCAGGGCCTGGGGGTTCGCTTCTTCATCGAGCGCGAGTCCTACGCACACAAACTGGCCGAGTTCGATTATTGCGCGTTCTGCGCGGTCGAACGGCCTGGCGCACACCCGCGACGGCCAGCAGAGTACAAACCCTTGCACGGCTTCTGGCGCAACCGCGGCTTCCTGCACGACCCGTCGCTGCGCACCACCTACGCCTGGCGCGACCTGGACGAGCAGGAAAGCTCTGACAAGCTGATGTCATTCTGGCTCAAGGCACTGCCGATATGATCCGCCTGGCGGCCTGCCAGTACGCCATCGAGCTGCATGAGACGTGGGACGCCTACGCCGACCACCTGCAAGGCCTGTGCGCCGAAGCGGTGGAAGCGGGGGCACGCTTGCTGCTATTGCCGGAGTACGCCGGGCTGGTGCTGAGCGGCCAGCTGAATGCCGGGCAGCGGGAAGACCTGAAGGCTTCGATTGCCGGCATCCAGCCGCTGATCGAACCCTGGAAAGCGTTGTGCGAGAGCCTTGCCCGGCGCTGGGGGATCTACCTGCAACCGGGCAGTGTGCCGGTGCTGGACAACGATGGACGCTACCGCAACCGTGCCTGGCTGTTCGGCCCCCAAGGTGTGCTGGGTTATCAGGACAAACTGATGATGACCCGCTTCGAGCGCGAGCAGTGGGATATTGCTGCAGGCCAGGGGTTGCAGGTATTCGAAACCGAACTGGGGCGGCTTGGCATCCTGATCTGCTACGACAACGAGTTCCCGATGCTGGCCCGCCGCCTGGCCGAGTGCGGTGCCGACCTGATTCTGGCGCCGAGTTGTACCGATACCGAGGCCGGTTACCACCGGGTGCGTATTGGCGCCCAGGCGCGCGCTCTGGAGAACCAGATTGCCGTGTTGCAGAGCCCTACGGTGGGGGTGGCGCCGTGGTCACCGGCATTGGACGAGAATATCGGCCGGGCAGGCCTGTTCGTGCCGCCGGATCACGGGATGCCAGGGGATGGGGTGGTGGCGTTGAGTGAGCAGTTGAACCCGGACTGCAGCCAGTGGCTGGTGTGTGAGGTGGATTTGGAGGGAGTACGGCGGGTGAGGCAGGAAGGGCAGGTGTTTACCTGGCGGGACTGGCCGGAGCAGTTCGAGAGAGTCCTGTGATGACAGTGGCGGCCTCTTCGCGGGCAAGCCCGCTCCCACAGTCAAACGCGTAGCCTTCTGGCTTGCGCTGAACTTGTGGGAGCGGGCTTGCCCGCGAAGCAGCCGCCGCAGTTACATCAGGTTACTTCACTTCAACGGCCAGGCTTTCGGCAATCTTGCTCTGCCACAGGGCAGGGCCAGTGATGTGTACCGACTCGCCGTTGCTGTCCACGGCGACGGTCACCGGCATGTCCTTGACTTCGAACTCGTAGATCGCCTCCATGCCCAGCTCGGCGAAGGCCAGCACCTTCGACTTGCGGATGGCCTGGGCTACCAGGTATGCAGCGCCGCCAACGGCCATCAGGTACACAGCCTTGTTGTCCTTGATCGCTTCGATGGCGGTCGGGCCACGCTCGGACTTGCCGATCATGCCCAGCAGGCCAGTCTGCTCAAGGATCTGGCGGGTGAACTTGTCCATGCGGGTAGCAGTGGTCGGGCCGGCTGGGCCTACCACTTCGTCACCCACCGGATCGACCGGGCCTACGTAGTAGATGAAGCGGCCTTTCAGGTCTACCGGCAACTCTTCGCCACGGTTGAGCATTTCAACCATGCGCTTGTGCGCGGCATCGCGGCCAGTCAGCATCTTGCCGTTGAGCAGGATGGTTTCGCCCGGCTTCCAGCTGGCCACTTCTTCCGGGGTAATGTCGTCGAGGTTGACGCGACGGGCGCTCGGGCCGGCTTCCCAGACGATTTCCGGGTAGGCGTCCAGCGACGGCGCTTCCAGTTCTGCCGGGCCGGTGCCATCGAGCACGAAGTGGGCGTGGCGGGTAGCGGCGCAGTTGGGGATCATGCACACCGGCAAGGACGCCGCGTGGGTCGGGTAGTCCATGATCTTGACGTCGAGCACAGTGGTCAGGCCACCCAGGCCTTGAGCGCCGATGCCCAGCTGGTTGACCTTGTCGAACAGCTCCAGGCGGATTTCTTCCAGGCGGTTCTGTGGGCCACGGGCTTTCAGTTCGTGAATGTCGATGGACTCCATCAACACTTCCTTGGCCATGACCGCGGCCTTCTCGGCGGTACCGCCGATGCCGATGCCGAGCATGCCAGGCGGGCACCAGCCAGCGCCCATGGTCGGCACGGTCTTCAGTACCCAGTCGACGATCGAGTCGGACGGATTGAGCATGGCCATCTTCGACTTGTTTTCCGAGCCGCCGCCCTTGGCTGCAACATCCACTTCGACCTTGTCGCCAGGGACGATGGAGTAGTGGATCACTGCCGGGGTGTTGTCCTTGGTGTTCTTGCGGGCACCGGCTGGGTCGGCCAGGATCGAAGCGCGCAGGACGTTCTCAGGCAGGTTGTAGGCGCGACGCACACCTTCGTTGATCATGTCGTCGACGCTCATGGTGGCGCCGTCCCAGCGCACGTCCATGCCCACGCGGATGAACACGGTGACGATACCGGTGTCCTGGCAGATTGGACGATGGCCGGTGGCGCACATGCGCGAGTTGATCAGGATCTGGGCGATGGAGTCGCGTGCAGCAGGCGACTCCTCACGCAGATAGGCCTCGTGCATGGCCTGGATGAAATCGACGGGGTGGTAGTACGAGATGAATTGCAGGGCGTCGGCGACGCTCTGAATCAGGTCGTCTTGCTTGATCACGGTCATGCAGCGCGCTCCTCTTAAAGACGGGAACATTCAAAAAGACGCTCGACATAGCCGACCAGCACGTCGAAACGCCTTGCAAGGCGCCGGCAGGTCAGGCCGACGGAAAAAGGCGCGGCAGTATAGCGCGCATCCGTGCCCGGCACACCTGCGGCCGGTCTGGACCATGGTCGGCAGCGTGCCGGCATCTATTTTGCTGGTGTGCTCTGCTTGGCTTACAGTGAGCCTTGGATAGCAGGAGATGTACCGAACATGCCCGAAATTTGCGTGGGCGAGCGCCGCTGGGTGGTGCCCATTGGCAGCAACCTGCTCGATGCCCTCAACGAGGCGGGGCTGAATGTGCCCTACAGTTGCCGCGCCGGCAGTTGCCACGCTTGTCTGGTGCACTGCCTGGATGGGCAACCGGCGGACGCTTTGCCCGAGGCATTGGCGTTGGAGAAACACGCTCAGGGCTGGCGCCTGGCATGCCAGTGCCGGGTGGTCGAGGACCTGCGTGTGGCGCTATACGACCCCCGGCAGGGTGGCGTACCGGCGCAGGTCTGCGCTTTGGACTGGTTTGGCGATGTATTGCGCCTGCGGGTGCGGCCCGCGCGGGCGGTGCGTTACCAGGCGGGGCAGCATGTGGTGCTGTGGCTGGAGGCGGTTGCTCGGCCTTATTCCCTGGCCAGCCTGCCGGGTGAGGATGATGTTCTCGAGTTTCATATCGATTGCCAGCGACCTGGTGCCTTTTGCGACAGGGCGCGTGGGCTGCAGGTGGGCGATCAGATGCATTTGGGTGAGTTCAGAGGCGGAGCCCTTCATTACGACCCTGATTGGCAGGAGCGGCCGCTGTGGTTGCTGGCCGCGGGAACCGGGCTGGCGCCGCTCTGGGGTATCTTGCGCGAAGCGTTGCGCCTGGGGCATCGGGGCGAAATCCGCGTGCTGCATGTAGCGCGGGATCCGGCGGGGCACTATCTGGCGGAGCCGCTGCTGAAGCTGCCAGGGGTGAGTGTCGAGTTGGTGCTGGTGGAACAGATGGATGAAGCGTTGGCCGGGATGCGGCTGTTGTCGCGGCAGACGGTGGTGCTGCTGTGTGGGGCGCCTGGGAGTGTCGAGCGGTTTGCCCGGCGGATGTTCATCGCAGGCGTGCCGCGGGGGCAGGTGTTTGCTGATGTGTTCGTCGAGCATGCCTGAGGGCAGCCTTGTGATGCGAAGGGACCGCAAAGCGGCCCCTCCCTCTTTCATGCGGCGCTGTGCTCGGCGACGGGCACCTCGGCCTGCGCCCGCCGATAGAGAACCAGGTAATACGACCCCAGTCCGATCAACCAGCAGAACACTGCTGTCCACACATTGTGCGACAGGAAGTGCGCCCCCTGCATCATCCTGCCCACCGACAGTATCGACCCTGCTACCAGGGCTACTAAAAACGCCACCCGCGCCAGGCGCGGCTTGCGATCACGCAGCATGAAGAACAAGGCGAACAGGCAGAACCCGGTCGCGGCATGCCCGCCCGGCCAGCACAGCCCAGGCTTGTTGGTAGGCGGCCGTGGTTCCAGCAGCTTGCTGTACGTTTCGGTGCCGCCAAACTGGGTCAGGCTCCAAGGGCACTGCACCTGGGTGACTTTTTTCAGCGGCGTGACAAACGCTGTCGACAAGCCCAGCGCCAGCACCAGGCAGCCTAGTTCACGGCGCCAGCCAAACAGGCGCTTCCAGAAAAGGCTCGCGGCAAAGGTCAGCAGCGATATCACCCCCAACAGGATCACCACTTGCTTGACCCGGTCATGCAGGATGTTTTCCAACACGTAACTGTGGCGGCCAATGAACTGCCCGGCAGCGGGGTCGAAGAACAGGTTGGCGACATCCATGTCGACTGAAGTCAGTTCCAGCAGGATCAGGGCCAGCGCAGTCGCCAGGGGAATCCCCAGGTACAGCCAGTAGTTGATCGGGCGAGGGCGGGTGCGTTGCTGCATGACGGCTCCAGGGCGCGAAAAAGATCGGGTATTTTCGGCCGCCCGCTATCCTGTGTCCGTGAAGGATCAGTGAAAAAACTGTCAAGTGGGGTGAATTTTCCCAAGGGCTGGCACCGTGCAGGCATAGGCCTTAAGCTGCGCCTGCCGCGCACCACAGCGAGAAGCGCCGCACAGGAGAAACCGATGCGCATTCTTTTGGTTGAAGACAACCGCGATATCCTGGCCAACCTGGCCGATTACCTGGGCATGAAAGGCTACACCGTCGACTGTGCCCAGGATGGCCTGTCCGGGCTGCATCTGGCCGCCACCGAGCACTACGACCTGATCGTCCTCGACATCATGCTGCCAGGCATTGATGGTTACACCTTGTGCAAGCGCCTGCGCGAAGATGCCCGCCGTGACACGCCGGTGATCATGCTCACTGCCCGTGACCAACTGGACGATCGCCTACAGGGCTTCCGCTCTGGGGCTGACGACTACCTGCTCAAGCCATTTGCCCTGTCGGAGCTGGCGGCGCGCATCGAAGCGGTGCTGCGCCGTGCCCAGGGCGGTGGGCGGCGCACCCTGCAGGTGGCTGACCTCAGCTACGACCTCGATACCCTCGAGGTAACCCGCCAGGGTCGCCTGCTGAAGCTCAACCCGGTCGGCCTCAAGCTGCTGGCGGTACTGATGCAGAAAAGCCCGCACGTACTGCGCCGCGAGGTGCTGGAAGAAGCCTTGTGGGGCGATGACTGCCCTGATAGCGACAGCCTGCGCAGCCATGTGCATCAGTTGCGCCAGGTGATCGACAAACCGTTTGAAAAACCGTTGCTGCATACCGTCCATGGCGTCGGCTATCGCCTCGCCGAGGGCCGCGATGGAGTTTAAGCAAAGCCTTGCCCAGCGCATCATCATCGCCTTTGCCCTGATGAGCGCGCTGGTGGCCGGGGCCTTCGCATTCGGTATCGTCGCCACGGTGCACCTGGTCGAGGAACGACTGATTTCTTCGGTACTGGGCGGTGATCTGCAGCGCCTGCTGCGTATGGACAGCGTCAGTGACTGGAGTCATCGGCCTCGCCCGGACCAGCTGTTCTACTTCAGTGGTGGGCGTGACGACTTCGAGCTGCCCAAGGACCTGCGTCACCTCGACCGCGGTTTCCACGAAGTGTTCCGAGACCAGCTGTCGTACCACGCCATGGTCGAGATCGTCGATGGTCGCCGCTATGTACTGCTGCAGGACCAGAGCGACTTCGAGGAGCGTGAGCGCATACTGTTTGCCGTGGTTGTGGTGGGCTTCGTGCTCAGCCTGGTGCTGGCGGTCATCCTTGGCTGGTTGGTTGCACGTCGGGTAATGGCACCGGTCATCCGCCTGGCGCGTCAGGTGCGCCACCGCGATCAGTTACTGGGCCTGGCCCCACCGCTGGCGCCGGATTATGCGGCAGACGAAGTCGGCCAGCTTGCAGTGGCTTTCGACGATACCCTGGGCCGCTTGCGTGATGCGCTGACCCGCGAGCGGCTGTTCACCAGCGACGTCAGCCACGAACTACGCACGCCGTTGATGGTGTTGGCTACCTCTTGCGAGCTTCTGATGGAAAACCCTGGCCTCGATGCCCGCGCGCGCAGCCAGGTGGAGCGGGTTGCGCGGGCTACCGAAGAAATGCGCGAGCTGGTCAAGACCTTCCTCATGTTGGCCCGGGCGCAGCGTGATGAGGGCGCGGTGGCGTCACGGGCGACCCTGCGCGAAGTGGCCGACGAACTTATCGGGGTGTGGCGCGACACCATCGAACAGAAAGGCCTCACCCTGTATTTCGATGGCCGCGTGAGTGCTAGCCCTGTGCTGTACAACGCCACCTTCCTGCAGTCGGTGATGGGCAACCTGCTGCGTAATGCTGCGCACTACACCGACAGTGGGTATATCCGCCTGAGCCTGGAAGCCAACGGTTTCAGCGTAGAAGACAGCGGCGTGGGTATCCCCGAAGAGCAGCGCGAGGCCATGTTCAGGCCGTTCGTGCGCGGCGATGAACGGCGTGGCGAGGGCCTGGGGCTGGGGCTTTCGCTGGTACAGCGGATCTGTGACGACCAGGGCTGGCGTGTCACCCTGACATCCACCTTGCCACATGGCTGCCGCTTCCAGGTGGACCTGAGCAACACCGCAACCAAAGGTGACCCGGACGCCTTGGTCGGGTAATTTCTTGTATCAGGTCAACTGGTACTCAACGTTTTTTTCACACTGGCATGACCTGATTCCAACGCTTGCATACCTAATGTGGGCGCAATGGAGTCAGGAGATGCCCAATGCGTAGCCCCATCAAGCTTGAATTTTCCGAGAAGTACGACAAAGACCATGCGCGCGAGTACTTTCTCAAGCACCAGGCCGGCCTGGCGCGACGCCTTTCCCACAAGCGAGATGAGCAGTTGGCGCGCCGCGCCTTGGCATTGGCTGGCGAGCCCGGCCTGGTATTGGACCTGCCATGCGGTGCGGGCCGTTTCTGGCCGCTGTTGGCGGAAAAGCCCAATCGGGTAATCATCGGTGCCGACAACTCCGAGGCCATGATCGAGACTGCCTGTGCGGCGCAACCGCCAGAGGTGGTCGCACGGGTACGGCCGTTGCAGACTTCGGCCTTTGCCATCGACCTGCCGGATAACGCCGTCGACAGCATCTTCTGCATGCGCCTGTTCCACCACATTGGCGAGGCGGCGCACAGAAAGACCATACTTTCGGAATTTCAGCGGGTTAGCCGTGATAGTGTGATCCTGTCCCTGTGGGTGGATGGCAACTTCAAGGCCTGGCGCCGGAAAAAGCTGGAGCTGCGCCGTAGCGCCAAAGCCGAACAGGATAATTACCAGAACCGTTTCGTGTTACCTGCCGAAACGGTCGAAGAAGAATTCAGGGCTGCCGGCTTCAGAATCCAGGAACGCCTCGACTTCCTGCCGTTCTATGCCATGTGGCGAGTCTACGTATTGCGTAAGGGGTAGTGTTTGATGGCTGTAGCCCATAAAGGGGAATCGCGGTTCGATTTTTACTGGCGTCAGCAAGGCGAGTGGGTCGAGGAGCCTAACCAGCGCCGCGGCGGTGAAAGTGGCGTGCAACGCCTCAACGATGCCAATGGCAAGCTGTTGTATGCCAAGCGCCAGGTTGGGCATATCTACCGCAGCCTGTTGCACCCTTTTGGTCGGCCGACGGTATTGCGTGAACTCGATGCGCTGAACAGTTTCGAGCAGTTGGGCGTGCGTGTACCGCGTATCGTCTTCTGTGGTGCGGAGCGCGATGCCGAGCACCAGTGGCGCGCGCTGCTGGTCAGCGAAGCGCTGGACGGTTTTGTCGAACTCGACACCTGGCATGCCGAAGGTGCCCGCGAGCGTTACCCGCAGGTGGTGCATGAGCGCATGCTCAAGGACCTGGCGGAAAACCTGGCGCGGATGCACCTGGGGCACTGGCAACACGGCTGCCTGTATGGCAAGCACGTATTCATCAAGGTGATCGGCGAGGGCGACCAGGCTCGCGTCGAAGTGGCGCTGCTGGACCTGGAAAAGTGCAGGCGGCGTATCAGTTGCCAGCGTGCGGCCGGCAATGACTTGCGTCAGCTACGCCGCCATTCGTCGCTCAATGACGCAGAATGGCGGACACTGCTCTACTTTTACAAGATGGCGTTTGGCAGCGCTGTCAAAGGGTTAGAGTAATGAAACTAGAAATTGCTCGAGCTTTGTTCCTGGTAGCTGGCCTGGCGGTGACCACCGTGGCGGTGGCTGCCTGGGAAGAGCCGAGACCGACGGTGTTCAGCAAGGCAGAAATGGCAGACCAATGCGCGTTGCCGCGGGATGCAAAACCGCAGCAGGCCCGGACCGAGCCGGACCATGACCTTTTGCTGTTCCTGTTTGGCTTGCGTCAAGGGTTGCGTCCATTCGGTTGAACCCTGCGTTAGCTGGAAAAACCAGAGGCCTCGCGATTGCGGGGCCTCTGGCTTTTTGCGCCTGCGTTGCCGGCCTCTTCGCGGGCAAGCCCGCGCCCACAGTTTGGCTCAAGCGATTGCAGGTTCCTTGGCGCTCGCCTTGTGCGCCAGCAGGGTGTAGATACATGGCAACACAAACAAGGTAAACAGCGTGCCAATCGACATCCCGGTGGCAATCACCATACCGATGTCAAAACGGCTGACCGCTCCCGCCCCGGTTGCCAGAATCAGCGGCACCATGCCGAACACCATGGCCGCCGTGGTCATCAGCACCGGTCGCAGGCGAATGGCCGCTGCTTCCTCGATCGCTTCGCGCACGCTCAGGCCCCGCTCCTGACGTAGCTGATTGGCGAACTCTACGATCAGGATACCGTGCTTGCTGATCAGTCCGATCAAAGTCACCAGCCCGACCTGGGTGTAGATGTTCATGCTCGACACACCCAGGAACAGCGGCAAAAGCGCGCCACAGACCGACAACGGCACTGTCACCAGAATCACCAACGGGTCGCGGAAGCTTTCGAACTGGGCAGCCAGTACAAGGAAAATGATCGCCAGCGCCAGGCCGAAGGTGACCCACAATGCGCTACCTTCCTGAACGTACTGCCGGGCCGCGCCGGCGTAGTCGAAGGCAAAGCCTTCCGGGGCCTCTTCGCGAGCTATGTCCTGCACGGTCTTCAGCGCCTCGCCCAGGCTGACCATGGGTACACCCTGGATGATCGCAGCGTTCAGTTGCTGGAACTGGTTGAGCTGACGTGGGCGAGCACGGTCGGTGAGGGTGATCAGGGTCGACAGCGGCAGCAATTGGCCCTGGTCGTTCTTCACGTAGTAATTGTTCAGCCAGCCGGGGTTGTCGCGGTACGGCCGTTCAACCTGGGCGATCACCTTGTAACTGCGGCCCTCAAGGGTGAAACGGTTGATTTCCGCCTCGCCCAGCAGGGTCGCCAGGGTGCTGCCGATGGTGTCCATCGACACCCCCATCTGTGCCGCCTTTGCCCGGTCGATGTCCACCACCACTTCGGGCTTGTCGAAGGCAAGATCGATATCGAGGAAGGCGAACTTGCCCGATTCCTGAGCGCGCTTCTTGATGCGTTGGGCCACTTCCAACAGTGCCGGGTAGTCGCCAGCGGTATTGATCACAAACTGGAACGGCAAGCCCTCGCCAGTGCCGGGCAACGACGGCAGGTTGAAGCCGAAGATCTGCAACCCGCTGATTTCCTCGAGTTTGGCCTGCACCAGCGGCAGTAGCTCCATCTGTGTGCGTTCACGTTCGTTCCAAGGCTTGAGCAAAAAGCCACCGATACCGGTCTGCACGCCATTGAAACCGTTGATCTGAAACGACGAATAGTATTCGGGGAAGGTCTTGAACAGCGGTGTGAACTCGTCGGTGTAGGCATTGAGATAGTCGAGGTTGGTCGGCTGGGGCGAGCTGCTCATCATGAAGATCACCCCTTGGTCCTCGTTGGGCGCCAGTTCGTTCTGAGTGAATTTGAGCAGCACCGGGATCAGGCACAGGACGATCACGGCAAACACCAGCACCACCGGCCGACTATCGAGGGTGGCGTGCAGCAAGCGCTGGTAGCGCCCCTTCAGGCGTTCGAACAGCTGGTCGAGGCGGTGGGCCAGGCCGCTCGGGTTCTGCTCCCGGCGCAGCAGCAAGGCGCACATCATTGGCGACAGGGTAAGGGCAACGATACCGGAAATGATCACCGCCCCGGCCAGCGTCAGGGCAAACTCCTTGAACAGCGCGCCAGTGAGCCCGGTCAGGAAGCCGATCGGTGCATACACCGCGGCAAGGGTGATGGTCATTGACACCACTGGCATGGCGATTTCGCGCGCGCCTTGCAGGGCCGCGTCGAACGGCGACTTGCCTTCTTCCATGTGCCGGTGGATGTTTTCCACCACCACAATGGCATCGTCCACCACCAGGCCGATGGCCAGCACCATGGCTAGCAGGGTCAGCAGGTTGAGCGAGTAGCCCATCATCTGCATGAAAAACAGTACACCGATCATCGACAACGGTATGGTCACCACCGGAATCAGCACCGAGCGCAGGGCACCGAGAAACAGGAACACCACCACGATGACGATCAGCACCGCTTCGCCCAAGGTCTTGATCACTTCGTCGATCGAAGCCTGGATGAACCGCGTGGCGTCGTAGGCAATCGACACTTTCAGTGCCGAGGGCAGCTGGCTTTCCAGCTCTGGCATGATGCGCCGCACTTCCTTGATGACATCCAGCGGGTTGGCGGCCGGGGTGGCCTTGATGCCGATATAGACCGACGGGGTGCCGTCGAACGAGCTGACCGTGTCGTAGTTTTCTGCGCCCATCTCGACCCGCGCCACGTCGCCCAGCAGCACGCGGCTGTCACCGCTGGTCTTGAGCGGCAGGGCGGCGAACGCCTCGGCCGACTTCAGCTCGGTACTGGCGTTGACGCTGGTGACCACGTATTCGCCTTTGACCTCGCCTGCGGCGGAAAGGAAGTTGTAGCGGCGTACGGCATTGGTCACGTCGGTAGCCGAAAGGCCGAAACCGGCCAGTTTCACCGGGTCCAGCCACAAACGCATGGCAAACACCTGGTTGCCGAGGATCTCCGCCTCGGCCATGCCCGGCAAGGTGGCCAGCTTGGGCTGGATAACCCGTGACAGGTAGTCGGTGATCTGCGGGTTACTCATTTCCTTGCTGTAGAAGCTGACGTACATCAGCGCCGAGGCGTCGGCAGCTTCCTTGCTCAGTACCGGGTCTTCGGAGTCCTGGGGTAACTTGTTGCGCACCTCATTGGCCTTGGCCAGCAGCTCGGTGAACAGTCGGTCGCTGTCGGCGCCAATGCGCGCGTAAATGGAAATGATCGAGAAGTTCTGCCGGCTCACCGAGGTCATGTAGTCGATGCCTTCGGCACTGGCCAGGCTCTGCTGCAATGGTTGGGTGATGTAGCCCTGGATGGTTTCGGCGTTGGCCCCGGGGTAGGCAGTGGTGACCGTGATCAGGGCGTTTTCCATTTGCGGGTACTGGCGGATCTGCAGCTTGTTCCAGGCCTGGAAGCCGAGCAGCAGAATCAGCAGGCTGACCACGCTGGCCAGCACCGGGCGGCGGATGAACGGGTCGGTGAACGCCATGCCAGCCTCCTGTCAGTCCTTGGCCGCTGCGCCCGGTTCGGGCTTGAGAGCGTTGTCCTGGCCAATGCGTATCGCGGCACCGGGGGTGAGTTTCAGCTGCCCTGCGGTGACCACCTGTTCCCCGGCCTGCAGGCCTTTGCTGACCACAACCACACCGTCTCGGCGCTCGCCAGTCTGTACTGTGCGCTGTTCGGCGATCAGCAGGGGTTGGCCCTTGTCGTCGTTTTCCTGCTTGCCGTTCTTGTCCTTTTTCGGTGAGACGACATACACCGAGTTGCCATACAGGGTGTAGGTAATGGCGCTTTCCGGCGCCACCACTTGCGGCTGCGGGTTGGGCAGCAGGATCAACAGGCTGGCGAACATGCCTGGCAGCAGTTTGCCGTCGGGGTTGGCCATGGTGGCGCGTACCAGCAGGTTGCGCGTGGTTTCCTCGACCTTGGGGTTGATGGCGCTGAGGTTGGCGGGGAAGCGCTGGCCCGGATAGGCGGCCACTTGCACCAGCACCTGCTGGCCCAGGCTCAGGTGTGGCAGGGCCTGTTCCGGCACGTTGAAGTCTACGTACAGGCTGGACGTGTCTTGCAGGGTGGCGATCACCGTGCCGGCGGCCAGGTACTGGCCGATGTCTACCTGGCGGATGCCGATGGTGCCGCTGAAAGGTGCATTGAGTCTCTTCTTGATCTTCTGCGCCCTGAGCTGCTCGACCACTGCCTGGTTGCGCCGGTACTGGGAGGAAAGGCGGTCAAATTCGCCGCGGGAGATGGCCGAATCGCCGACCAGCTGGCTGCCACGGCCGAAATCGACCTTGGCCAGGCCCAGGTCGGCCTGGGCGGTGCCGAGCAGGGCTGTTTCCTGATCGTCGTTGAGCTGCAATAGCAGTTGCCCGGCCTTGACCTGCTGGCCTGAGTCGAAGTGCAGGGATTTGACGATGCCTTCCACCTCCAGGCTCAGATCCACGCCCTGCAGCGCTTTGAGGCTGCCGACCGCGGGGAGGCGCTCTTGCCACTGGCGCTGTTCGGCCATGGCAGCCGCCACGGTGATGGGCGGTCTGGGGGCAGTGAACATCTGGATCTGCTGGTAGATCGAGAAGGCTTTGTAACCCCCCAGGGCCAGCAGAATCAGCAGAACAACGGCCAACATGATGAGCATGCGGCGGCGCAGCATAGGTCCGGTTCCTTGGATGCAGTTGTTATTCGTTTCTACACGACAACGGGCGATCCTGCCCACGTGTGGATGGGGGAAGTATTGACTGTTTTTCGGGAGGAGGGGTGTGAAATGCCTGTGCCGGCCTTTTCGCGGCTAAAACCGCTCCCACAGGGACCGTGTAGAACCCTGTGGAATCGGCTTTAGCCGCGAAAGAGGCAGTGAATGCAACAGAAAAATCAGACGAGATGCAGGTGGTTGTCCCAGAAACCGGACGGCAGGTTCATCGGTTGCCCGACCAGTTCGGCCTTGCGGCAATCGTAGAACCGGCAACGGCCCTGCCCGGAGGTGACGACAAAGCCGTCCTTCACTGCGCCAACGCCTGCGCAGTCGGGCATCGGGGCATCCAGCCGCACCGCGCCGCTGTCCAGGTCCCAGACGAACAGGCGATTGGCCCGCGGCGCCGTCAGCGCTACCAGCCGCAGCTCGCTGTGGATGGCAACGCTTGCGGTGTATTGGGCCATGGCTTGCAGTTGCCGCTCCGGCACCGGAAAGGCCTTGAATGGCTCGCCCGGGCGCTTGATCGCCAGCAGCTCGGCAGTTTCATCGGCATCGCCCATGAACTGCTGGCAGGCGGCGATGGTGCCATCGCTGGCCACTGCCAGGTGTCGCACGCTGTTCATCTGCTGGGCCAGGGTTTCCTTGCTCAGCAGGGTGCCGTCACGCTGCATCAGCACCAGGCTAGGTTGCATGGCATCGAGGTTCATCTCGACACGGCTTTCGGCTTCGGTACGGATACCGCCATTGGCCACGACCAGCGTTTCGCCGTCGGGCAGCCAGGCAACCTCGTGCGGGCCGATACCGTGGGTCGGTATCTCGCCAGTGTGCACCAGGCGCTCGCCTTCGAAACGGTACACGCCAAGCACGCCCCGCCCCGGGTCGGTGGTGTCGTTTTCGGTGGCATACAGCCATTCGCCGTCTTTGTGTACCACGGCATGGCCATAGAAGTGCCGGTTAGGCTGCGAGGCTACCGTTTGCAGCAGGCGGCCGTCACGCAGGTCGATCAGGTAGCTTTCGGTACCAGGGCGGCGGGCGACGAACAGGGCGATTGGCTGCTCGGGGTGGTGGATGATGGCATGGCAACGCTGAGCGACCTGGGTGCTGAACACCTGTGTGCCGTCCAGGCGAAAACCTACGGCAAAGTGCTGGCCGTTGCCGTTGTCACGCGCCGAGAGCAGCAAGGGTTCGCTGCCTTTGTTGCGGAACAGGCTCCAGCCGCCCAAGGTGAGGGCACTGAGCAATACGCTACCGAGTTTGAGTGCCTGGCGTCGCAGCATGATCAGTCACCGTCGTTGGCATTGAAGCCCAGCTGGATGTTCAGTGCCTTGGCCAGATCGCTTTCGTGCAGGCGATGGACGACGTTGAGGCTGTCGTAGATCTGGTTGAGGGTTTGCTGACCGGCGTCGTCGGCCAGCAGCTCACCCAGCGTTTTCTGGTTATCGGCCAGCAACTTGAGCGAGGTAGCGTAGGCGGCGTCGATCTTGTCCGCCAGCGCTTTCTGACCGCTGGGCAACAGGCCGCGCAGGCCCTGGTTGTCTACCCCGACCCAGACGGCTTCGGCGGCCTTGAGGCTGGCCTGCAGGCTGTTCATCGAATTGTGGCTGCGCCAGGCCTCGGCCTGCAACGGCTGCGGGATGCCCTTGCTCTGACGGCCCATCGGTGCGCCGAGCTTCTTCTTCAGGGTGTCCAGAGCGGTAACCTGGGCGCGCAGCAGATCGGCGATCGCCTCGTGGGAGTCTGCGTAGCGCTGGTTGGGGAACTTGGTCATCTGCGAGAGCATGCCGTCGGTGCTGTTCCAGCCTTTGAGGATTTCCTCTGCCAAGGCCTTCTGGTGCGCGCCGATGGCCACCAGCAGCGGGCAGTAGCGGGCCTTCTGCTCGGCAGTGGCGATGTCCGGCTTGCTGTCGAACAGGATGTACTCATAGGCCGACAGGCCACGTACCACTACGCTGGACTTGCCCAAAGCTTCAGCATCAACTGGCTTGTCGCCGTTGACCAGTTGCTCGACCTGACGGCCGACCAGGTTTTTCTTGTCGGGCCAGAACTGTACCTGCCAGGCGCGGTTGCCTTCGGCCAACGGGCCGACCAGCAGCGGCTGAAGCTCGGCCCAGGCTTTTTGTGCGTTGAGGAAGTCGGCGCGGGCTTTGTCCAGGCTTTCCTTGCCTTCGCAGTAGGCCAGGGCGCTGGCAGCCAACGTACGGTCGGCTTCGACCCAGCGGCTGTAGGTAGGCAGGATCACCTGGTTGGCGATAGCGGCGGAGGTCACTGCTTGCGGGTCTTGTGGCGAGCAGGCACCGAGGGCGAGTGCGGCGAGGCTTGTGAACAACAGTTTGGGTCGGAACATGCCCGGCTCCTTTGCGCGTTTAAAGTGAGTTCAGGAACGCCAGCAACGCGGCGCGCTGCTCGGCATTGAAAGTGAGTACGAAGTTGCGTGCCGCCTCGGCTTCGCCACCGTGCCACAGCACGGCTTCAAGCAGGTTGCGGGCGCGGCCGTCATGCAGGAACTGGCTGTGGCCACTGACCGTTTCGCTCAGGCCGATGCCCCACAGCGGCGCGGTGCGCCAGTCCTGGCCGTTGGCGGCAAATTCGGTGCGCTCGTCGGCCAGCCCCGGGCCCATATCATGCAGCAGCAGGTCGCTGTAGGGGCGGATGACCTGGTCGGCCAACTCTGGTTCGGCGGCGTCGGCGGCGGTGGTGAACTGCGGTGTGTGGCAACCTTGGCAACCTGCCTGGTAGAACAGATTCTTGCCCGCCAGTACCTGTGGCGAGCCGACGTCGCGGCGGGCCGGCACAGCCAGGTTGCGGGTGTAGAACGTGACCAGGCGCAGGATGTTGTCGCTGACTTCTTTCTCGCCATCGGCCCCGTCGCCGTTAGGTGCGGACAGGCAGGCGGTTTGGGCCGGGGTGCAATCGTCCTTGGGCTGCAGGGTGCTGGTCAGACCCATGTCGCCGGCAAAGGCGTGCACGTTCTGCTGGTTGACGTTGGGCTGCCCGGCTTTCCAGCCGAAGCGGCCGATCACCGTTTTACCCTGGGCATCGTCCCATACACGGTTGGCCCGCCCGCGGATGCCATCGCGGTTGCGGTCGTCCGGGTCTTCGTTGGCCAGCAGGTCGGCTTCGGGGATAGCTTCAAGCAGGCCCAGGCCGATCATCGGTGGTGCCACCCGCGCCGAAAAGCGCGTGTCGGGGTGCATCACACCATAGCCGAGCTGGGTAATTTGCAGGGCTGGCTTGCGCAACTCGACCTGGTGGCCGTCCTTGAATGACACGGTTTCGCTGGAGTAGCTGACCCGCACCTTGCCTTCCGGCGCCACGCCGGGGACGGCCATGTCCTGCAACTGGGTGCCATAGACTGGCTCTGGCACCACGCCGAGGCGCTCGATCACTTTGGCCAGGTAGGGTTGGTCGGGGATCGACAAGCGCACCAGCATACCCACCGCGTTGCTGTCACCCGGCTCTGGTGGGTGGCCACGGCCATCGCGCACGTGGCAGTTCTGACAGGCGTTGGTATTGAACAGCGGGCCCAGGCCATCACGCGCGGTGGTAGTGGACGGGGCAATCACCCAGGGGTTGCGAAAGAAGCTGTTGCCAACGGCGAAGTCCAGGCGCTGCTCTGGCGAGAGGTTGGCCGAGGGCAGGGAATAGGCATTGCGATCGCTGCGCTGCACGGTCGCCTTGCCACCCGATAACGCTTCGCCGGGCTCGGCGTGGGTGAAACGCGGGGCGTCGTCACAGGCGGCCAGGGCACAGGCCAGCAGCAGGGGAGGGAGTCGGGACAGCGACAAGGACATCGAAAATCCTGGGCGTGAGCGAAAAACCGGCGTGCAGCTTAGCAGGCCCAGGATCATTGAATAAGAGCAATTTGCGTTTGCTTGATGAAATTGCCGTGAGCGCAGTTGGTCAGGCCATATAGAGCATGAAGTTTCGGTTGACCAGGTTGACGATCAGGTTTTTGTTGCCGCCACCGCGATTATCGCCGGTGACTTCGATGACTTGTTCGCTGGTGTATTCCATGGAAGAGGCAGTAATGCACTTGACTGCGTCCTCGTGCGCAGGTTGCCAGTAGTCCTGGAATATCCAGATGCTGGTGTCGGCAGACGGGCCGAGGATCAGGCGCAAGGCCTTGTGGTTCTCAGTCGATCTGCCGATCCATGGGATGGCCAGCGAGCCATTCCAGACGTGCTGGGCGCCGACTGCCAGGCTGTTGCTGCGGTTTTCACCGTCGATCAGGGTCAAGGTATAAGGGGTGTTATTGGCGATGGAGCGCAAGTAGGTGACGTTGGCCATGTGGTGTTTCCTCTTAATGTTCAGTTTTCGGGCGGGGTAAGGGGCTAGTCGGGGCGCGATAGACATAGGCCGCGAGCAAGGTGATTTCGTTGAACGGGGGGTCGAGCTCGGCGGGATGAAAGCGACCGAGCAGTTGCAGCCCTTGGTCACTGGCGACCGCTTCGAACATCCGGCGGTCGGTTTCGTTGGGGTCGTACAGGTAGATCTTGCCGGGGCGGGCAACTACCCGGCACATTTCCTCGGCCACGTGGTGGGTAATCGGAGCGCCCATCAGCGTCACGTGAGGGACTGCATGGTCGTCGAGGGGAAAGTCCGGAGCATCGTATTCGTATACGACGATGAGGTTGGGAATGTGCCCGCCTGCGAACGGCCCGTTGGAGATGAGCTGGCCGGCCTTGTTCAGGTTGTACGCATCGTTGAATCCGGTAATGAGGTCCCCCCCATTCATGCGTTGGACGATTCGGCCTTCGCCCCAGACATCAAGAATCTGCAGCACTGTGCCTCCTGTTAGCTTTGATCGAAGGCCTACAGGATGAGCATTTGCGCGTACGCCAGGCAGCAGGAAGCGTTTTACCCGGCAGCGAATGAAAACGCCCGGCACAAGGCCGGGCGTTTGCGTTGAAGCGCTACAGCAGGATCAGAACTCGTGATCCGCAGTGTCCGGGTTCAGGTTGGCAATACCCAGCTTGCCCGCGGCCTGCTCAATCGCCCCGGTCTGCTTGACCAGTGCGGCGATTGCGTCACGCACGACCTGGTTACCTGCAGCATTGTCGGCGGCGATCAGCTGGTCGTAGTGCTCGCCTTTGAGGGCATGGTCGACGATTACCTGAAGCTTGGCCTCGGTGGCTTCCAGGTCGGCCTTGAGGGTTGCATCGGCGGCTGGGTCAACCTTGGCGACCAGCGACGAAAGGCTAGGGCCGGTCAGCTTGGTGCCGTCCGGGCGGGTGTACTCGCCCAGGTAGACGTTGCGGATGCCCTTGGCGTCGTAGAAGTGCGAGTAGTGGGTGTTGTCGCTGAAGCAGTCCTGCTCGTCTTCCGGCGAGTTGGCTTCCAGCGAAACTTTCATGCGCTCACCCGCCAGTTCGCCCAGCGACAGGCTGCCCATGCCGAACAGCATCTTGCGCAGGCCGTCGTTGACAGGCTCGGCTTCCAGCTTGGCGCGGTAGTTGTCGGCGACGTTCGGTGCCCAGTTGCCGACCATCTCTTCGAGGTCGGTGACCAGCAGGTCGGTAACCGCTTTCAGGTAGGCACGGCGGCGGTCATTGTGGCCGCCAGTAGCGCCCTGGCCTTCCAGGTAGTCGGATGCCGGACGGTTGCCAGCGCCTGGGCCGGTACCGTTCAGGTCCTGGCCCCAGAGCAGGAACTCGATGGCGTGATAGCCCGTGGCAACGTTGGCTTCGGAGCCAGCCAGCTCGTTCAGGCCAGCCAGTTTTTCGGGGGTGATGTCCTTGACGTCGACCTTCTCTTCACCCACCTGGATCTCGGTGTTGGCAATGATGTTGGCGCTGGCCGCCGGGTTGCCCAAGGCGTGCTCGTAGCTCTTGTCGACATAGTCGATCAGGCCTTCGTCCAGGGGCCAGGCGTTCACCTGGCCTTCCCAGTCGTCGATGATGGTGTTGCCAAAGCGGAAGGCTTCGCTCTGCAGGTACGGTACGCGTGCGGCGAACCAGGCTTGCTTGGCGGCCTTCAGGGTTTCGTCGTTGGGCTTGGCCAGGAACGCGTCGACTGCGGTCTGCAGCGTCTTGGCAGTGCTCAGCGAGTCGCTGTACACGGCGTAGACCATGTCGGTGTAATGCTTGACCACGGCTTTGCCGGCTGCTTCGTCGACAGCGCCTGGCGCAGCAGCGGCGGTGGCAGCAGCAGGTGCCTGGGCTTGCGCCGCGGCGGCTTTTTCGTCCTTGCCTTCACCGCAACCGGCGAGGGCGATGGCAATGGCCAGCAGACTGGCGGAGGCCAGAGGCATTCGAATCATTATTGGTTTTCCTGCATCGTGTGGTTGGACCAAGGGGTGGACCGTGCGCCGTGGCACGCGAAACTACAACATCATGCGAAAGATTTGCATTTGCTGTAAAGGGGCGGGCGCGCAATTCGTGTAAATCCGGGTCACGGCCTGTAACCGGGCAGGTGGCCTCAGGAAACCGAAACCCGGCTGCGTTGCGCTTGTTTGAGGAAGTGAGTTAGTTCACGGGCCGAAAGCGGCTTGCTGTAGTGGTAGCCCTGGCCCTCGTGGCAACCCTGGGCAACGATGTAGGTTTCCTGTTCGGCGGTTTCCACGCCCTCGGCGATCACCTGCATCCCCAGGCTCTTGCCCAGCTGGATGATGGCGCGAACGATTGTGGCGTCGTCATCGTCGTCGAGCAGGTCCTGAACGAAGCTCTTGTCGATCTTGATCTTGTCCAGCGGCAGCGACTTCAGATAGCTGAGGGACGAGTAGCCAGTGCCGAAGTCGTCGATGGCAATCAGCGCCCCGGAGCGGCGCAGGCTCAACAGGTGCTGGGCGGCGGTACTGATGTCTTCCATCAGGCCGGTTTCAGTGACTTCCAGTTCCAGGCTGCGCGGTGGTAGGCGATAGGCTTGCAGCAGGTTGTTGACCACCCGTGGCAGCTCGCTGTGGTGCAGTTGCACGGTTGACAGGTTGACCGCCATGCGCAGGTCGCTGAAGCCCTGGTCGTGCCATTCGCGCAGTTGTCGGCAGGCCTGATCAAGTACCCATTCGCCGATGCTGATGATGCTGCCATTCTGCTCGGCCAAGGGGATGAACTGGTCGGGTGGCACCATGCCCAGTTCCGGGTGCTGCCAGCGCAGCAGGGCCTCTACGCCAACCACCCGGTGGTCGCGGTAGCTGATCTGTGGCTGGTACACCAGGTACAACTGGTTGCGCGGCAGGGCTTCACGCAGGTCCTTTTCCAGTTCGCGACGGCGACGCATCTCGCTGTCGACGCTGGCGATATAGAACTGGTAGCGGTTGCGCGAACGGACTTTGGCCAGGGTCATGGTCTGTTCGGCTTTTTGCAGCAGTTTTTCGGTGCTGTCGCCGTCTTCGGGGAACAGGGTGATGCCGATGGTCGCGCGCAGGCGGATTTGCTCGTGGTCGAGGTCGAACGCCACTTCCAGGTCGTCGAGGATGCTCTGCGCCAGTTCGGCAGCCTCGTAGGGCTGCTCGATATTGGCCTGTACCAGGGCGAACTGGTCACCGCCCAGCCGCGCCAGGGCGCCCAGGCGGCCACTGTGGGCGCGTAGCCGGTCGGCCAGGGCCAGCAGCAACTGGTCACCGACCTGGTAGCTGAATTGTTCGTTGATGCCCTTGAAGTCGTCCAGGCCTAAGCACAGCACTGCCACGCGGTGCTGCAGGCGGCCGCCGTCGATGAGGATCTTGTCCAGTTGCTGCTGCAGTTGCTGGCGGTTGGGCAGGCCGGTGAGGAAATCATACTGGGCCATGCGTTGCAGGCTGTTTTCCGCTTCGTGGCGCAGATGGGTGTTGCGTTCGATCGAGGCCAGCAACTGGTTGGCGGTGTTCACCCACAGGCCCAGTTCGTTTTTCTCGTGGCCCTTGAGCAGCGGTATCTGGTGCTGGCTGGGGCGGTCAGGGTTGATCTGGGTGAGATGCTCGATGATCTTCGACAGCGGTTTGGTCAGCAGCCAGTGGTAGACCAGGTACAGCACCAGGCCCATGGCCATGGCCCGCAGTACGCCGGAAATGAAGATGATCACCGCGTTGATCAGGAAATCTTTACCGTAGGACGAGGTGTCGAGGGTAATGCTGAGGTCGCCGTAGTATTCGCTGTAAGGGCCACGACCGACCAGTTGCGTGGTGTAGGTGCGTTCCTGGCCGAGGATGAGGTCGGTGAACCAGCGCATGGACATGTCCTGCAGCGGGCGGGACTTTTCTGCCAGCATGGTTTCGTTGGGATGGCCAATGGAGGCCATGCGCACTGACTCGTCCTGGAACAGGCCTTCGATGACCTGCATGCCCATTTCACGGTCGAGGCTGTACACCGCCTGGGTCGAAGGGTCGCGGAACATGTCGAGGATGCGCTGGGCATCATTGTTCACGGCTTGGCGGGTCTTGTAGGTGTCGTAGATGATTTGCGCACAGCTGAGCACGACGCCGACCGCCAGCGCCGACAGCAGCACGACCCTGAGCAACTTGACCGACAAGCTGTTCCGCAATTCCAGCTTCAATGGGGTTTCCTTAATCCATGCGCATGGCATCATTTTGCCATCAACGATGACGATACACTACCGGCCGACCATTAGCAGTGTATCGGTTGCCTGACCCCGCAACTTGAATGCGCTGTATCAATCTTCCAGAGGTTTGATGTTAGCGTGGTATGCGGGCTGAGCAAGCAAAACCGTGGCAGCCTCTTTGCGGGCAATACAGGCACAAAAAAACCCGGCACATGGCCGGGTTTCTTGATCAAGGCTGAATGGCTCAGGCCTTGAAGGTCTTGCCTTCGAACTGCTCGGCAACGAAGGCCCAGTTGACCAGGTTCCAGAACGCCTCGACGTACTTCGGACGCAGGTTGCGGTAGTCGATGTAGTAGGCGTGTTCCCAGACGTCGCAGGTCAGCAGCGGGGTGTCGCCGCTGGTCAGTGGGCAGCCGGCGCCGATGGTGCTGGCCAGGGCCAGGGAACCGTCAGCTTTCTTCACCAGCCAGCCCCAGCCGGAACCGAAGGTGCCGACCGAAGTCTTGGTGAACTCTTCCTTGAACTTGTCGAAGGAACCGAAAGCGGCGTTGATGGCGTCAGCCAGTGCACCGGTCGGCTGGCCGCCGCCGTTTGGCGACAGGCAGTTCCAGTAGAAGGTGTGGTTCCAGACTTGAGCGGCGTTGTTGAAGATGCCGCCCGAAGAGCTCTTGACGATCTCTTCCAGGGTCTTGCCTTCGAATTCGGTGCCTGGGACCAGGTTGTTCAGGTTCACGACATAGGTGTTGTGGTGCTTGTCGTGGTGATACTCCAGGGTTTCCTTGGAGATGTGCGGCTGCAGGGCATCGTGGGCGTACGGCAGCGGCGGCAATTCAAAAGCCATGGTGGATCTCCTGATTCAGGTCTGTTTGCGGTTTGCGCAAGGCCGATCACGGGCGGCCCGATAAGCGTCGGCGAGTCTGTACTCTTTGCGACGCAAGCGCTGGATCATAGCACCGGGCCCGGCGCATAACCACGCAACAAACATAGGGAATAGAGGTTCCGGAGGGGTTGGGCTGAGCCGACCGGCGGCTCGCCCTTGCGCTGGTGTCAAATGTGAGACCGAGTGCCGCTCGATCTTGCAGTCGATGAATATGGCGCGCCAAACCCCGAGGTCAGTTGAAGATCAGTTGCGCAGCCACTGCAAACATCATCACTGCCACCATCAGGTCGAGCATCCGCCAGGTCGCCGGCCGCGCCAGCCACGGTGCCAGCCAGGCCGCGCCAATGGCCAGGGTCGAGAACCACAGCAGCGAAGCGCTGGCCGCACCGGCCACGTAGGCGCCAGGGGCGGACTGTTGGGCGCCCAGCGAGCCGATCAGCAACACCGTGTCGAGGTACACGTGCGGGTTCAGCAGGGTCACCGCCAGGGCGCTGAGCAGCACGGCGCGACGGGAACGGACGCCCTGGCCCTGCTGGTGCTGCAGGCTCTGCTTGGAGCAGGCGCTGCGCAGCGCCTTGGCGCCGTACCAGATCAGGAACACCGCGCCGCCCCAGCGGGCAATTGCCAGCAAGGTCGGGTTGTGCGCCAGCACGGTGGCCAGGCCGAACACCCCGGCGGCTACGAGGATGGCATCACAGACGATGCACAGCGCTGCCACCGGCAGATGATGCTCACGGCGCAGGCTCTGGGCGAGGACGAAGGCGTTCTGGGCGCCGATGGCCATGATCAGGCCGAAGGCCACCAGCATGCCATTGAGATAGCTTTGCCACATGGCAGGGCTCTCCAAAAAGGGTCACGGAAGATGCTGGCCATTGTGATGTTCGGCGCTGTATAAGAAAAACAAATAAAGCTGATCACCCATTAGGAAAATCGATGTTAGACTACAAGCTGCTGGCTGCCCTTGCGGCAGTGATCGAACAAGGCGGTTTCGAGCGTGCAGCGCAGGTATTGGGCTTGTCGCAGTCGGCCATTTCCCAGCGCATCAAGTTGCTTGAGGCGCGGGTCGGCCAGCCGGTCCTGGTACGTGCCACGCCGCCCGGCACGACCGAAGTCGGCCGCCAGCTACTCAACCATGTGCAGCAGGTGCGCCTGCTCGAGCGCGACCTGCAGCGCCAGGTACCGGCGCTGGACGAAGAAGGCATGCCGGAGCGCCTGCGCATCGCCCTCAACGCCGATAGCCTGGCCACCTGGTGGGCTGGCGCGGTGGGCAACTTCTGCGCACAACAGAACGTGCTGACCGAGCTGGTGGTAGAGGACCAGGAAGTGGGGCTTAAACGCATGCGTGCCGGCGAGGTGGCAGCCTGCCTGTGTGGGAGTGAGCGACCGGTAGCCGGAGCACGCAGTTTGCCACTGGGGGCCATGCGCTACCGGGCGCTGGCCAGTCCCGTGTTCATGGCGCGGCACTTCCCCCAAGGTTTTGTCGCCAGCCGCCTGGCCCGTACCCCGGCGATCGTGTACGGCCCGGACGATTTCCTGCAGCACCGCTACCTGGCATCGCTGGGCATGGAGGGTGGTTTTCTGCACCACCTGTGCCCTTCATCCGAAGGCTTCCTGCGTATGACAGAGGCAGGATTGGGGTGGGGCCTGGTGCCCGAACTGCAGGCCCGGGAGCAATTGGCCAGTGGGCAATTGGTGGAAATCTGTCGCGATACCCCCATCGATGTGCCGCTGTACTGGCATCATTGGCGCAATGGCGGGCAATTGCTTGCGCAACTGACTGACCACTTGCGGCACACCGCACAGCACTGGCTGGTGCCCTTGTAGTCATGGCTAGCGTCAGTTGCATCTGAAATCTGGCAAGACGGAGTGTTACATGCGAATTCTGGTCACCGGCGCGAGTGGCTTCATTGGCGGGCGCTTTGCGCGTTTCGCTCTGGAGCAAGGCCTGGACGTGCGTGTCAGCGGCCGCCGTGCCGAAGGGGTCGAGCACCTGGTCAAGCGTGGCGCACAGTTCATCCCGGGCGATCTGGGGGACGCCGAGTTGGCCCGGCGTTTGTGTCAGGGTGTCGAAGCCGTGGTGCACTGCGCTGGCGCGGTGGGTAACTGGGGACGCTATCAGGAGTTCTACCAGGGCAACGTGGTGGTTACCGAAAACGTGGTCGAGGGCTGCCTGAAAGAGCATGTACGGCGCCTGGTGCACCTGTCTTCGCCGTCGATCTATTTCAATGGCCGTTCGCGTCTGGACATCCGTGAAGACCAGGTGCCGCGTCGCTTTCACGATCACTATGGGCAAACCAAGTACCTGGCCGAGCAGAAAGTGTTCGGTGCCCAGGAGTTCGGTCTGGAAGTGCTGGCGCTGCGCCCGCGCTTCGTCACCGGCGCTGGCGATGCCAGTATCTTTCCGCGGCTGATGCAAATGCAGCGCAAAGGGCGTGTGGCGATCATCGGCAACGGCCTGAACAAGGTCGATTTCACCAGTGTGCACAACCTCAACGAGGCGCTGCTAAGTGCATTGTTCGCTGATGATCGGGCGCTGGGCCAGGCTTACAACATAAGCAACGGTCAGCCACTGCCGCTGTGGGACGTGGTCAACTACGTGATGCGCCAGATGCAGCTTCCCCAGGTGACCCGCTACCGTTCCTATGGCCTTGCCTATAGCCTGGCCGCCCTGAACGAGGCGGCCTGCATGTTATGGCCAGGGCGCCCGCAACCGACCTTGTCGCGCCTGGGGATGCAGGTGATGAGCCGTGATTTCACCCTGGATATCAGCCGTGCCCGGCAGTATCTGGACTACCAGCCCAAGGTCAGCCTGTGGACGGCGGTGGATGAGTTCTGCAGCTGGTGGAAGCATTTGCCGCCCGGCTGACAATGGTCATCAATGCGCCGCGCTGGCGGTTTATACTCGTGCCTCTATGTGACTTCGGCGGTTGAATGTATCCATGCGTAACCATGTTCACGATGACTTTGATGACGTGCCAACTTTGCGGGCGGGAACGGTTGATGATGACGAACTGATGCCGGCGCATGTGATGCGCAGCCGCCAGAAAGCCGCCCGCGGGGCCAGCACGGCGCCGTTGTGGGCGTTGATCGGAGCCTCCTTCATCGCGTTGGCGGGCCTGGGCTGGTGGAGTTTCCAGCAGATCTCGCTGATGGAGCAGCAACTGGTGGCCACCCAGGAAAGCTTTGCCCGCATCAGTGAGGAGGCGGCTGGCCGCCTTCAGGCGATCAGTGGCAAGGTGGCGGCCACCGAGTCAGGCGCCACTACCAGCACTGAGGCATTGAAGCTACAGCTGCGCCAGTTGCAGAAGGGTGTTGCCGGTCAGACCGGCGACCTGGGCAAGCGTCTGGAGCAGGTGCTGGCCGATACGCGAGAACAGCAGAAGGCCGTGACCGAGCTGCAAAGCCAGTTGCAGGCGCAGTTGAAGCTGGTGAATGGCGAGCTGGCGGCGTTGCGTTCGGGTCAGGTCGATGGTGGCAAGCTGGATGCCCAGTTAAAGAGCCTGAACGAGCAGGTTGCCGCGCTGAAGGCTGCACAGGTTGATGGCGGCAAGCTGGACGGCCAGCTCAAGAGTTTGGGTGGCGAGGTGGCAGCACTGAAGAAGCAGGGCAACCCGAGTGCGGCTATCCAGAGCCTGGAGCAGGACATGGTCGTGCTCAAGAGCCAGATCGACAACCGCCCGGCTGCGGCGTCCTCCAGTGGTGCTTCGGTGAAGGAGTTCGATGCCTTCCGGGCGCAGATGACGCGTAACCTGAACACGCTGCAAAGCCAGATTCAGAACCTGCAGCAACAGATCAACGCTCGTCCGTGACATCAGCTGAGCCTTATTCGCAGGCACGCCCGCTCTCACAGGATCAAGAACAGCTTTCAAGCTTTTCGCCGTACCGGTGGGAGCGGGCGTGCCTGCGAACGGCTCTCGATCACAACCGCGGATAATCGATGTAACCCACCGGCCCCTTGCCATAGAAAGTTTCGGGATGTGCCTCGTTCAACGGCGCATCGGCTGCCAGCCGTGCCGGCAGGTCGGGGTTGGCGATGAACGGCACACCAAACGCCACGGCATCTGCTTTGCCACTGGCCAGGGCGGCATTGGCACTGGCCTTGTCGAAACGCTCGTTGACAATGTACGGGCCACCGAATGCCTCTTTGATCAGCGGCCCGATGCTGTCATCGGCTTCCCGCTCCCGCGAGCAGATAAAGGCGATGCCGCGCTTGCCCAGCTCTCGGGCCACATAGGTGAAGGTCTCGGCGCGGTCGGCGTCGCCCATGTCATGGGCGTCGGCACGCGGTGCCAGGTGCACACCTACGCGCTGCGCGCCCCACACTTCAATGGCCGCATCGGTCACCTCCAGCAGCAGGCGCGCGCGGTTCTCCAGCGAGCCGCCGTAACGGTCGGTGCGCTGGTTGGTGCTGCTTTGCAGGAACTGGTCGAGCAGGTAACCGTTGGCGCCATGGATCTCCACACCATCAAAACCGGCAGCCTTGGCATTTTCGGCACCGCTGCGGTAGGCCTCGACGATGTCGCTGATTTCTTCGGTTTCCAGTGCTCGTGGGGTGGGGTAGTCACTCAGTGGGCGCACCAGGCTCACATGGCCCTTGGGTTGGATCGCGCTGGGGGCTACAGGCAGTTCGCCATTCAGATAGCTGGGGTGGGAGATTCGGCCCACGTGCCACAGCTGCAGGAAGATACGTCCGCCTGCGGCATGTACGGCCTTTGTCACATTGTTCCAGCCACGGACCTGTTCATCGTTCCAGATGCCGGGGGTATCTGGGTAGCCGACGCCCATGGGGCTGACCGAAGTGGCCTCGCTGAGGATCAGCCCGGCGCTGGCACGCTGTACGTAGTATTCGGCCATCAGCGCATTGGGCACGCGGCCTTCATCGGCGCGGCAGCGGGTGAGCGGGGCCATGATGATACGGTTGGGCAGTTGCAGGTCGCCCAGTTTGATTGGATCGAAAAGCGTGGTCATAGCGGTTACCTGCCTTGTCAAAGTGCTTGGCGCAGTTGTTCGAGGAACGCCTGGATGGTGGCTTCGTCGCGTTTGAAAAAGTGCCATTGGCCAATCTTCTGGCTGCTGATAAGCCCGGCGCGCTGCAACGTGGCCAGGTGGGCAGAGACCGTCGACTGCGACAGGCCGCAGCGCTGGTCGATTTGCCCGGCACACACACCGTTTTCGGTGCTGTGGTACTGGTCTGGGAACTGGGTTGCCGGGTCTTTCAGCCAGCTGAGAATTTCTCGCCTGACCGGGTGGGCCAGTGCTTTTATGATTTCGTCGAGATCGAGTGGCATGGTTTGAGGCTCGCTGTAGCGGTATATCGCGATAGGACGAAATATAATTCGCTGAATTCCGATATACAAATACGAAGGCGTTCTGAGCTGAGTACGAATCGATATATCGCGTTATAACGATATGCTGGGCGGCGGTGCTAGACTGCGCTCATGAACTACCTCGCACACTTGCACCTGGGCGGTCCGGCGCCGCAACAACTGCTTGGCAGCCTTTATGGCGACTTTGTCAAAGGCTCGTTGGAAGGGCGCTTTCCGCCTGCGCTGGAGGCGGCCATCCGGCTGCACCGGCATATCGACAGTTACACCGACCAGCACCCGTTGGTGCTAGCGGCTCTGGCACGTTTTCCGCGCGAGCGGCGGCGCTTTGCCGGCATCGTTCTGGACGTGTTTTTCGACCATTGCCTGGCACGGCATTGGAGCCACTACGCCGAACAGCCGCTGGAGCAGTTCACTGGCGCGTTTTATCGGGTACTGCTGGCAGAGCCCGAGCTGCCTGGGCGGTTGGCGCGGATTGCGCCTTTCATGGCAGCGGATGACTGGCTAGGGGCGTATGGCGATTTTGCCACCTTGGAGCAGGTGTTCAACGGCATTGCCCGGCGCTTGTCACGGCCTGAGGGGATGGCCGGGGTGATGGTGGAACTGGAGCGACTGTATGAGCCGCTGCTGGCGGATTTTCGCGAGTTCTACCCGCAGCTGCAGGCGTTTGCGGCGGTAGGGCGGAGGTCTGACAGTTAGAGGTGTGTGGGTGATACTGGCCCCTTCGCGGGTAAACCCGGTCCTACGGGCAATGCGCTCGGTGTAGGAGCGGGTTCACCCGCGAAAGAGCCAGAACAGGCAGTACACGCATTCAGGCAGCCCGCGCCTGTCGACGTGGCGCCATCTCCACGTCTTCAACCCCAAACAGCGCCAGGTGAATCGCCTGTTGCGCCTGCAATGCCAGCACCGCACGTTCCTTGCCCACGCTACCGATAGGCTGCAGCAGGTGGATGCATACCTCGCCCCGCGGCAGGGCAAACAGGCGTATCAGGTGCGACACCAGGTCGTCTTCCCCAATGAACGGCGCTGCCGGGTCGATCTGGTCATCACGCAGGTACTGGATAGCGACTGGCTGCACTGCCACGCCACGGTCGATGGCACCTGCCAGCAGGCGGCCATGAAAGGTGCGCAACGTGCGGCCGCTGGTAGTGGTGCCTTCGGGGAATATCAGCAGCGGGCGGGCCAGACCCAGTTGCCCGGCGATCTGTTCGCGCAGGCGCTGGCTGTCGCCACCACCACGGCGAATGAACAGCGTGCCGGCCTTTTCCGCCAACCAGCCGGCCACCGGCCAATGGCGAACTTCGGCCTTGGACAGGAAAGACAGCGGCGTGAGCATGCCAAGCAGGGGTATGTCGGTCCAGGAAACATGGTTGCTGACCCACAGCATCGGCCGCTGTGGAAGTTCGCCAACTACCTTCACGTCGAAGGGTAGGGCGGCGACCAGGCGCTTCATGAACAGGCAGGTCCAGCGCTGGCGCCGTTCGATCGGCGCCTTGAAGCCCAAGCGTTCTCCCAAGGCGATGATGCTGGCCATCAGCATGCCCTGCGTCAGCACCAGCAGCAGTCGGATGAGGCGGGCCAGTACCCGCAACTTCGGCATCAGACCGCCGCCTTGAAGTGGCGGGCGTAGCGTGGGCACAGCTCGTCGCGTTTTAGCAGGATGAACACGTCAGCCACCTGGAAATCCTCGTCCCAGCATGGCTCGCCGCAAATCTTCGCGCCCAGGCGCATGTAAGCCTTGAGCAGCGGTGGCATTTCGGCAATGACGTTGTTGGGCAGGGCCAGTTTCGGCAGCGGGTTCTTCGGCTCGGCTCGCAGGTGTTCGGTGCACAGGTAGCGCTCACGCAGGCGCTGCATCACTGCATGGGCCTGTACGCCGCCGTCCTGCATGGGGATGCTGGCGCAGCCCATCAGATAGCTGTAGCGGCCCTCGTTGAGCACCTCGGCCAGTTCACCCCAGAGCACGGCGATGGTGCCGCCGTTGCGGTAGTCGGGGGCCACGCAGGTCCGGCCCAGCTCGAGGATCGGGCCTTGCAGCTGCAACAGGCCGTGCAGGCTGAACTCTTCTTCGCTGTAGAAGCGGCCCAGGCTGCTGGCGGCCTGATGATCGAGCAGGCGGGTGGTGGCAACCAGTTCGCCGGTGCTCAGGTCGCGTACACCAATGTGGCGGCAGTGCACGTCGTAGTCGTCCATGTCCAGGCCTTGCTCGGCACCTTTGAGCTTGGCCTTGAATTCTGCGCTGAATACTCTGTAGCGCAAGGCTTGGGCTTCTTGCAGCGCCGCGGCGCCAACCAGGCGTTCGGCTTGCAGACGGCGTTCAGTGCTGTAGTCGCCAGCGGTAGCGATCCGAGTCATTACGAGTCTCCATAAGCCAGCCAAGAAGGGTTGCGGCCGGTCGGCTTTGTTGTGCAAAGTCAGCCTAGGTAGACCCAGTGTCACCCCTGTGAATCTTTGGTGATGCTTGCGTGACACACCCTGAGCCTTAACTGAAAGCCCTCCAGCAAGGAGCTGTGCCATGGCCTGGTTGCAACGACTCAACGATCCGCTTCGCCTCGCGCCGACAGGCACCCTGGGCGAAACCTACGCCGCGCTGCTTGAGCGCCTCGGCCCGGTTGCCCCGTTCGAACTGGCGGTACTGGGCGGGCGTGCAATGGCCACCCCGGGCCTGGCCTTCCTGGTGGGTTACCAGGCTGCCCTTCGCGTGCTGTGGCCCAGTGCGCCGCACAGCCTTGGCGCCTTGTGTGCCACCGAGCGGCGCAGCGTGCGGCCGGCAGACATGCACACACGGCTGGATGCTCTGCGGCTGTCGGGTTGCAAAGACTTCGTTACTGCTGGCCTGGAGGCGGAGTGGTTGCTGGTGGCTGCGCGTAGCGAAGCGGCTGGCGCTGCGCCGCAACTGAGCCTGGCGGTGGTTTACCCCGGGGAGCCGGGGGTTACACTGGAGCCATTGCCAACTCTGCCGCTGATGCCGGAAGTCGGCCATGGCCGATTGCTGCTGGAGCAGGCATCGTGCGAGTTGCTGGCCGGTGACGGTTGGGATGCCTATGTGAAGCCGTTCCGTTCGCTGGAGGATTTGTATGTGCTCACGGCGCTGACCGCTTGGTTATATGGCGTGGGACAAGAGTGCGCCTGGCCGCAGGGGTTGCGCCTGCAGTTGCTTGGGCTGTTGGCCGGCTGTGCCGAGGGTAGCCGCCAGTGTGCCGATAGCATGGGTTGTCACTTGTTGCTGGGCGGGTTGTTTGCGCAGTTCCAGGCGTTGCGGGGGGAGATAGATGCGGCGTTGGCGACAGGGCCGGTACATTGGGCGCAAATCTGGCAGCGTGACCAGGGGGTGATGGCGCTGGCGGCGTCGGCGCGGGAGAAGCGGCTGAACAAGGCTTGGGTTGCTGCGGGCTTGTCATGAATGGCTGACAGGTATGTATGAGCCGATGAGTTGCGGCGTGGTACCTGTGGAAGCGGGTTTACGTGCAAAGAGGCCGGTGAAGGCATCGGAAAACCTGAAAGGCATTTCCTTTTATCGCGCTTGATCCCCGCAAATCCCGGCCGTTGACGTATCATTGGCCGCCTGACGGCAACCCCTCCAGGATCGCTTGCGCATGCTCGCCCTTCTTATCCAGACCCTGAACATCACGGCGCCGGTATTCGCCATGCTGTTCATGGGCGTCCTGCTCAAACGCATACACTTGATCGACGACAACTTCAACCGTGTCGCCTCGCAGCTGGTGTTCAACGTCTGCATGCCGGCGCTGCTGTTCCTCGGCATCTACCACGCCGACCTGGCCGCAGCGGTCAAGCCCGGTGTCCTCCTGTATTTCATCGTCGCCACCCTGGCCGGTTTCGGCATTGCCTGGGGCATGGCCATCTGGCGCAGCCCGATGGCCGACCGGGGCATCTATACCCAGGGCGCCTTCCGCGGCAACAACGGTGTGATCGGCCTGGCCCTGGCCGCCAGCCTGTACGGTGACTATGGCATTTCCCTGGGGGCGGTGCTCGCAGGCCTGGTCATCCTCATGTACAACTCGCTGTCAGCGGTGGTACTGGCGGTGTACAGCCCGGACCTCAAGTCCGATCCGTGGAGTATCTGCAAGAGCATTTTCAGCAACCCGCTGATCATCAGCGTGCTGGTGGCCGCACCGATGGCTTACGGTCAGGTGCCGCTGCCTAACTGGTTGCTGACCTCGGGTGACTACCTGGCACAGATGACCCTGCCGCTGGCGCTGATCTGTATCGGTGGCACGCTGTCACTGGCAGCGCTGCGTAACTGTGGCCGGCTGGCCATCGATGCCAGCCTCGTGAAAATGCTCTGGCTGCCGCTGCTCGGCACCCTTGGGGCCTGGTTTTGCGGGTTTCGCGGGGCGGAGCTGGGCATCCTGTTCCTGTACATGGGCAGCCCGACCGCTGCAGCCAGCTACGTGATGGCGCGGGCGGCCAACGGCAATCATGAACTGGCCGCGTCGATCATCGTGATTACCACGCTAATGGCGGCGATCACCACCAACATTGGTATTTTCATCTTGCAGTGGGGCGGATGGATCTAGATCCTTGACTGCAAATAACAGCAACAACACTGCCTCACTGAGCTAAAGGACACTTCATGCAAGACCAGAGCACGCCCGAGCGGTTACAGCGCGGGCTGAAGAATCGCCATATCCAGCTGATCGCGCTGGGCGGGGCCATCGGTACCGGCTTGTTCCTGGGCATTGCCCAGACCATTCAGTTGGCCGGCCCCTCCGTGTTGCTGGGCTACGCCATCGCCGGCCTGATGGCCTTCCTGATCATGCGCCAGCTGGGCGAAATGGTGGTGGAAGAGCCGGTCGCCGGCAGCTTCAGCCACTTCGCCCACCAATACTGGAGCGAGTTTGCCGGCTTTGTCTCAGGCTGGAATTACTGGGTGGTGTACGTGCTGGTCGGCATGGCCGAGCTGACGGCGGTAGGTATCTACGTGCAGTACTGGTGGCCGGACTTCCCCACCTGGGCCACGGCGGCGATCTTCTTCGTGGTGATCAACCTGATCAACCTGACCCAGGTAAAGGTCTATGGCGAGATGGAGTTCTGGTTCGCCCTGGTCAAGGTGGTAGCGATCGTCAGCATGATCGGCTTTGGTGCCTGGTTGCTGGGCAGCGGTCATGGTGGCCCGGATGCCAGCGTGGCCAACCTGTGGCAGTACGGCGGCTTCTTCCCTAACGGCGTCACTGGTCTGGTAATGGCCCTGGCGGTGATCATGTTCTCGTTCGGTGGCCTGGAGCTGGTCGGCATCACGGCTGCCGAGGCTGACAACCCGCGCCAGAGCATCCCCAAGGCCACCAACCAGGTGGTGTACCGCATCCTGATTTTCTACATCGGTGCCTTGGCAGTGCTGTTGTCGCTGTACCCTTGGCAGAAGGTGGTGCAGGGCGGCAGCCCGTTCGTGATGATCTTCCACGAACTGGACAGCGACCTGGTGGCGACCATCCTCAATATCGTGGTGTTGACGGCTGCGCTCTCGGTGTACAACAGCTGTGTGTACGCCAATAGCCGTATGCTGTTCGGCCTGGCTAGCCAGGGCGATGCGCCGCGTCAGTTGCTGAAGGTAAGCCGTAGCGGTGTGCCGCTGACCGCGCTGGGCGTCTCGGCCTTTGCGACCGGCCTGTGCGTGCTGATCAACTACCTGATGCCGGGTGGGGCCTTTGGCTTGCTGATGGCGTTGGCGGTGTCTGCGCTGGTAATCAACTGGGCGAGCATCAGCATCACCCACCTGAAGTTCCGCAAGGCCAAGCTGGCTGCCGGCATCACCCCTTTCTACAGAAGCCTGGGGCACCCACTGACCAACTACCTGTGCCTGGCATTCATTGTGCTGATCCTGGTGGTGATGTACCTGACGCCGCCAATTCGCATCTCGGTAATGCTGATCCCGGCATGGATCGCTGTGCTGTGGCTCGCCTTCAAGATGAAGAAGGCGCGCCAGGCCAAGGGCTGATCGGGTTTGTTCGTAAGGGGTATGCCGTTAGGTTTTCGGTGTCTGTGAGATCGAGCGCCGCGCGGGTGGCGCTCGATCTCACAGGCGATGAAAGCCTAAAGGCATGCGTCTGGCGGCCCTGACGCGTGCCACTTCCATGCCTTTCAATGCTGCCTCCGCCAGGCACGCACGGTGGTGTACAGCAGCACTGTGGCGAGCACCGGCAGTACATAGAACAGCATCAATCGCTCCAGGCGGCCAGCCAGCGGCATACCCATGGTAAAAGCCGCCACATGAAGGCCGTAGGCCAGGTACAGGCAAAGAAACACCAGGCCTTCGGCGCGAGTGATGCGGTAACCGGAATAGAACACTGGCAGGCTCAGTACGGCAACGCCGAGCATTACAGGCAGATCGAAAGACAGCGCGTTAGGCGAAATCGACAGTGGCTCCGGGGTGATCAGTGCGGTCAGGCCCAATACGGCCAGCAGGTTGAACAGGTTGCTGCCGATCACCGTGCCCACCGCGATCTCCCGTTCGCCACGCAAGGCGGCGATCAGCGCAGCGGCCAGTTCCGGCAGGGAGGTGCAGATGGCAACCACCGTCAGGCCGATGATGCGCTCGGACAGGCCCAGGTCGGTGGCCACCTCGATGGCAGCTTCCAGTAACAAGTGGCCCGCCAGGCTCAGCAGGCCAAGGCCGACCAGTACCTGCAGCAGCGTACCTGCCCAGAAGCGCCCGGCACCTGACCTGGCGGCGTCCGGGGCAGGGTAGGTGCGTGCGTAGTGGCGCGACTGGTGCCAGAGCATGGCCAGGTAACCGGCCAGCCCAAGCAATAACAGTGCCCCTTCAACCCTGCCCAGGCGGGCATTGGCGGACAGTGCATACACCAGCCCGCTGGCGACGATCATCAATGGAATGTCCAGGCGCACCAGCTGGCGTGACACCCGCAGCGGGATGATCAGTGCGGCCAGGCCGAGAATGACCAGTACGTTGAAGATGTTGCTGCCTATCACGCTGCCTACTGCCACATCCGGCGCGCCCTGGTAGGCAGCCTGGAGGCTGACGGTCAATTGTGGCGCGGTGCTGCCGAAGGCCACCAGGCTCAGGCCTATGATCAGCGGACGAACATGCAGGCGTTGCGCCAGGCGCAAAGCGGAGCGCACCAGTAACTCGGCGCCGCCGACCAGCAACAGCAGGGCAACGCCCATTTGCAGCAGGCTAAAAGTGGGAAGGGTGGCCAGGTCGAAAATGGTCGGACTCCTGTCGCGTCAGTCGCTAAGCCCTTGTACCCGCACGCGCGCTGTTCCGCTACGGAGCATGCCGATTTTTTCTGCTGCTGCGCGAGACAGGTCGATCAGGCGGCCGCGGGTGTGCGGGCCACGGTCGTTGATACGTACCACCACACTGCGCTGGTTGGCCATGTTGGTGACCAGTACACGCGTGCCGAAAGGCAGGCTGCGGTGGGCGGCGGTAAGGCCGTGCTGGTTGAACGGTTCGCCACTGGCGGTGCGTTTACCGTGGTGGCGCGACCCGTAGTAGGAAGCGGTGCCCGTTTGGTCGTAACCGCGGGGGTCGATGTCATGGCTGGCGCAGCCGGCCAGGAAAGAAAACAGGGCGAGGGTGCCGAGGGATCGTTTTAGCAAGTCAGGTGCTCTCCGGTGCGGCCATTCGCGGGTAAACCCGCTCCTACAGGTGAAGCGCTGGCTTGTGTAGGAGCGGCTTCAACCGCGAACGAGGGCGAAGCCCTCGCAGCATTACAGGGGGAAAATCATCACCCTTCGAGCTTGGCCTTGAGCAATTGGTTCACCTGCCCCGGGTTGGCCTTGCCTTTGGAGGCTTTCATGGCCTGGCCGACGAAGAAGCCGAACATCTTGCCGCGCTTGGCCTCATCGGCTGCACGATACTGTTCGACCTGCTCGGCATTGGCTGCCAGCATTTCGTCGAGCATCTTGTCGATCGCCCCGGTGTCGGTAACCTGTTTCAGGCCTTTGCTCTCGATGATGCTGTCAGCATCGCCTTCACCGGCGGCCATGGCCTCGAACACGGTCTTGGCAATCTTGCCGCTGATGGTGTTGTCACGAATGCGCAGCAGCATGCCGCCCAGCTGCGCGGCGCTGACCGGCGCCTGATCGATTTCGACACCCAGCTTGTTCAGCAGGCTGCCCAGTTCGACCATGACCCAGTTGGCCGCCAGCTTGGCATCCCCCCCGATCTTCACCACTTCTTCGAAGTAGTCTGCCTGTTCGCGGCTGGAAGCCAATACGTTGGCGTCGTAGGCCGACAGGCCGTACTGGCTCTGGAAACGCTCGACCTTCTGTGGGGGCAGTTCCGGCAGGCCGGCGCGGATGGTTTCGAGGAAGCTGTCCTCGATGACCACCGGCAGCAGGTCCGGATCGGGGAAGTAACGGTAGTCGTTAGCTTCCTCTTTGCTGCGCATGGAGCGGGTTTCGTCACGGTTCGGGTCGTACAGGCGGGTCTCCTGCACCACTTTGCCACCGTCTTCGATCAGGTCGATCTGGCGCTGGATTTCGCTGTTGATCGCGCGCTCGATGAAGCGGAACGAGTTGACGTTCTTGATTTCGCAGCGAGTGCCGAACTCGGTCTGGCCTTTCGGGCGGATCGATACGTTGCAGTCGCAGCGCAGCGAACCTTCGGCCATGTTGCCGTCGCAGATGCCCAGGTAGCGCACCAGCGCGTGGATCGCCTTGACGTAGGCGACGGCTTCCTTGGCGCTGCGCATGTCAGGCTCGGAGACGATTTCCAGCAGCGGGGTGCCGGCACGGTTCAGGTCGATACCGGTGGAACCGCTGAAGTCTTCGTGCAGGCTCTTGCCGGCGTCCTCTTCAAGGTGCGCGCGAGTTACGCCGATGCGCTTGATGGTGCCGTCTTCCAGCGCGATGTCCAGGTGGCCCTTGCCGACGATCGGCAGGTCCATCTGGCTGATCTGGTAGCCCTTGGGCAGGTCCGGGTAGAAGTAGTTTTTTCGTGCGAACACGTTGCGCTTGCCGATCTCGGCATCGATGGCCAGGCCGAACATGCACGCCATGCGCACGGCTTCCTCGTTCAGCACCGGCAGTACACCGGGCATGCCCAGGTCAACCAGGCTGGCCTGAGTATTCGGCTCGGAGCCAAAGGTGGTAGCGCTGCCGGAGAAGATCTTCGACTGGGTGGCGAGCTGAGTGTGAATTTCCAGCCCGATCACAACTTCCCATTGCATGTGTGAATTCCTCAGAAGCCGTTGGGGGCGCGGGTGTGCCAGTCGGTCACCTGCTGGTAGCGGTGCGCGACGTTAAGCAGGCGGCCTTCCTGGAAGTACGGCGCCAGCAGCTGCACGCCGACCGGCAGGCCGTCGACGAAGCCCGCAGGCATCGACAGGCCTGGCAGGCCCGCCAGGTTGGCGGTGATGGTGTAGACGTCTTCGAGATACGCGGCAACCGGGTCGCTGCTCTTGGCGCCAAGCTTCCAGGCCGGGTTTGGCGTGGTCGGGCCGAGAATCAGGTCGACATCGTTGAAGGCGGCCATGAAGTCGTTCTTGATCAGGCGGCGGATTTGCTGCGCCTTCACGTAGTAGGCGTCGTAGTAACCGGCCGACAGGGCGTAGGTCCCGACCATGATGCGGCGCTGTACTTCAGCGCCGAAGCCTTCGCCGCGTGAGCGCTTGTACAGGTCGGTGAGGTCTTTGGGCTCTTCGCAGCGGTAGCCGAAGCGTACGCCGTCGAAACGCGACAGGTTGGAAGAGGCTTCAGCCGGGGCGATCACGTAGTAGGCCGGAATGGCATGCTGCATGTTCGGCAGGCTGATTTCCTTGACCACTGCACCGAGCTTTTCCAGCTCTTTGACGCTGGCCTGGACCAGGTCGGCGATGCGGGGGTCGAGGCCGGCGCCGAAGTACTCTTTCGGCAGGCCGATGCGCAGGCCCTGCAACGAAGCGTTCAGGCTGGCGCTGTAGTCCGGCACCGGTTCTTCGATGCTGGTGGAATCCTTGGCATCAAAGCCGGCCATGCCTTGCAGCAGCAGCGCGCAGTCCTCGGCGGTGCGGGCCAGCGGGCCGCCTTGGTCGAGGCTGGAGGCGTAGGCGATCATGCCCCAGCGTGACACACGACCGTACGTTGGCTTGAGGCCGGTGAGGTTGGTCAGTGCCGCGGGTTGGCGGATCGAGCCGCCGGTGTCGGTGCCCGTGGTGGCGGGCAGCAGGCGCGCGGCCACTGCAGCGGCCGAACCACCGGACGAGCCGCCCGGAACGTGCTCAAGGTTCCATGGGTTTTTCACCGCGCCGTAATGGCTGGATTCGTTGGCCGAACCCATGGCGAACTCGTCCATGTTGGTCTTGCCCAGGGTGACCATGCCGGCTTCGGCCAGCTTGGCGACCACCGTGGCGTCATAGGGCGCCTTGAAGTTGTCGAGCATCTTCGAGCCGCAGCTGGTGCGTACGCCGTTGGTGCAGAACAGGTCTTTGTGGGCAATCGGTGCACCCAGCAGCGCGCCGGTTTCGCCAGCGGCGCGCCGGGCATCGGCGGCACGCGCCTGGCCCAGGGCCAGGTCGTCGGTGATGCTGATGAAGCTGTTGATCTGTGGGTCGAGCTGTTTGATGCGCGCCAGCAGCGCGCCAGTCAGCTCTTCGGAAGAAAACGATTTGTCGGCGAGTCCGCGGGCGATCTCGGCCAGGGTCAATTGATGCATGGCAGGCTCTATCCCTTACTCGATGACTTTGGGAACCAGGTACAGACCGCTTTCGGTCGACGGCGCAATGGCCTGGTAGGCGTCGCGCTGGTTGCTTTCGGTGACTTGGTCGGGACGCAGGCGCTGGCTGGCCTCCAGCGGGTGGGCCAGGGGCTCGATGCCAGTGGTATCGACCGCTTGCATCTGGTCGACCAGGCCGAGAATGCTGTTCAGGGCGTCAGTAATGCGTGGCAGTTCGCCATCATTCAGGCCCAGGCGGGCCAGATGGGCGATCTTTTCCACGTCGCAGCGTTCAAGCGCCATGAGGATCTCCAAGGGAAACAAAGAACGGAATTTGGGTCCGCAGTGAGGAACATGTCAGCTTTCTGGCGGTCTAACGGCCGCGAAATTCTGCTGGCGTGCTCGGAAAAACAGCCAATTTAACATATTGGCTCCTTGCCCAAAATCCCTGCCATTGTTAGAGTTTGCCGCACTTTTTTACCCACGCTTTCCCCAGGGTCACTTTCCCATGTTCAAGAAACTGCGTGGCATGTTTTCCAGCGATCTTTCTATCGACCTGGGTACTGCCAACACCCTTATTTACGTGCGTGAGCGCGGTATCGTCCTGAATGAGCCCTCGGTTGTTGCCATCCGTACCCATGGCAACCAGAAAAGCGTCGTCGCCGTCGGTACCGAAGCCAAACGCATGCTGGGCCGTACGCCTGGCAACATTGCAGCCATTCGTCCGATGAAGGACGGCGTCATCGCCGACTTCAGCGTCTGCGAAAAAATGTTGCAATATTTTATCAACAAGGTTCACGAGAACAGCTTCCTGCAGCCAAGCCCGCGCGTGCTGATCTGCGTGCCGTGCAAGTCGACCCAGGTCGAGCGTCGCGCCATCCGCGAGTCGGCCCTCGGTGCGGGTGCCCGTGAAGTGTTCCTGATCGAAGAGCCGATGGCCGCTGCCATCGGTGCAGGGCTGCCGGTTGAAGAGGCCCGCGGTTCCATGGTCGTCGATATCGGTGGTGGTACCACTGAAATCGCCCTGATCTCGCTGAACGGCGTGGTCTATGCCGAGTCCGTCCGTGTGGGCGGTGACCGCTTCGACGAAGCCATCGTTACCTACGTGCGCCGCAACTACGGCAGCTTGATCGGCGAATCCACCGCCGAGCGTATCAAGCAGGAAATCGGTACTGCCTACCCAGGTGGCGAAGTACGTGAAGTCGACGTACGTGGTCGTAACCTGGCCGAAGGCGTACCGCGTGCCTTCACCCTGAACTCCAACGAAGTGCTCGAAGCGCTGCAGGAATCGCTGGCGACCATCGTCCAGGCGGTCAAGAGCGCCCTCGAGCAATCGCCGCCGGAGCTTGCTTCGGACATCGCCGAGCGCGGCCTGGTGCTGACCGGTGGTGGTGCGCTGCTGCGTGACCTCGACAAACTGCTGGCCCAGGAAACCGGCCTGCCGGTAATCGTTGCCGAGGACCCGCTGACCTGCGTCGCCCGTGGCGGCGGTCGCGCCCTGGAAATGATGGACAAGCACGCGATGGACCTGCTCTCCAGCGAGTGATCACGCTTGCTGTTCACGAGCGCCCGGTTTACAGGTAGTACGCACAGTGCTACCTGTATGTGCTGCGCTGGTGCCCGTTTGGGGCGCCGTAACCGTCAATCCGCAACCAGGCTGGTGCGTTGTCCCATGTCCAATGACCTCCTGAGTCGTCCACGAGGAACGGCCCATTAAACCGCTTTTCTCCAAGGGCCCTTCGCTGGGCGTTCGCCTGCTCGTTCTGGTGGTGATGTCAGTCGCGTTGATGGTTGTCGACGCGCGCTTTGACGTGCTCAAGCCCGTGCGCAGCCAGATGGGCCTGGTGCTGATGGAGTCGTACTGGATCACCGATTTGCCGCAGCGTGCCTGGCAAGGTGTGGCCGGCCAGTTCGGTAGCCGCACCGAGCTGATTGCCGAAAACGAGAAGCTCAAGACTGAAGCCCTGCTGCTGCAGGGGCGCCTGCAGAAGCTGGCGGCCCTGACCGAGCAGAACGTGCGGCTGCGCGAGTTGCTCAACTCTTCGGCGCTGGTCAACGAAAAGGTCGAAGTGGCCGAGCTGATCGGTGTCGACCCCAACCCGTTTACCCACCGCATTCTGATCAACAAGGGTGAGCGTGATGGTGTTTTTCTGGGCCAGCCGGTGCTCGACGCCCGCGGCCTGATGGGCCAGGTCGTAGAGTTGATGCCCTACACCGCGCGGGTGCTGCTGCTGACCGATACCACCCACAGCATTCCGGTGCAGGTCAACCGCAACGGTCTGCGTGCCATTGCCAGCGGCACTGGCAACCCGGAGCGCCTGGAGTTGCGCCATGTGGCCGACACTGCCGACATCAAGGAAGGCGACCTGCTGGTCAGTTCCGGCATGGGGCAGCGCTTTCCTGCCGGTTACCCGGTGGCCACGGTCAACGAAGTGATCCACGATTCCGGCCAGCCCTTTGCCATCGTCCGCGCCATCCCCACCGCCGCGCTTAACCGCAGCCGCTATATGTTGCTGGTGTTCAGTGACCGGCGTAGCCCGGAGCAGCGCGCCACCGATGCCGCCATTGCTCAGGAGGAGGCTGACCGCAAGGGGGCTGCACCTGCTGGTCAGCCGGCCGCTACCGGTGATCAGGTTGCGCCAGCCGCTGGTACGCCGGCCGCGGCGGTCGCACCGGCAGCTCCGGTCACTCCGGTCGCGCAGCCCGCAGCCCCGGCTGCTGCACCTGCCACGCCGGCCGCACCCGCTCAACCCCGGAGGCAATGATGGCTGCATCACGCCGCAACAACGGCTGGATCATCTGGCTTACTTTCGCCATCGGCCTGCTGCTCAGTGTTTCTCCCATGCCGCAGTTCATGGAGGTGTTCCGGCCCATGTGGCTGGCCTTGCTGGTGTCGTTCTGGACCCTTGCCGTGCCGAACAAAGTCGGCATGACCACGGCATTCGTGCTGGGCCTGGCCGAGGACGTGCTGTATGGCACCCTGCTGGGGCAGAATGCGCTGGTCCTTACCCTCATCACCTTTCTGGTGCTGTCCCTGCAGCAGCGTCTGCGCATGTTCCCCATGTGGCAGCAAAGCCTGGTCATTCTGGTGATCTTTGGCATCGCCCAGTTGATCCAGCTATGGCTCAGCGCACTGACCGGCAACCGCCTGCCCACCTTGGCGCTGGTTTGGTCGGCGGTAATCAGTGCCTTGCTCTGGCCGTGGATCAGCTTTGCCTTGCGCGACCTGCGTCGACGCTTGCATATCAACTGACGGCAATGTGCCGCTGACAGGGAGATGTCTGCATGACCCCGCTATACCTGGCTTCCGGCTCGCCCCGTCGTCGTGAACTGCTGACGCAGATCGGCGTGCCATTCATTGTCATCAATGCCCCCGTCGATGAATCTCCGCTGCCCAGCGAAAGCGCCCCTGCCTACGTCGAACGCCTGGCCCGGGCAAAGGCCGCCGCCGGCCTGGCCCGTGTCGACGGGCCGGCTGTAGTGCTCGGCGCAGACACTGCCGTGGTGCTCGATGGTCGTATTCTCGGCAAACCGGAAAACCGCGAAGATGCCTTGGCCATGCTGGCTGACCTGTCGGGCCGCGAGCATCAGGTGCTGACCGCTGTTGCCCTGGACGATGGCCAGCGGGTGCACAGTTTTTGCGTTACCAGCAAGGTGCGCTTTCGCGCCATCAGTACCGATGAAGCGCAGCGCTACTGGGCCAGCGGCGAGCCGGTCGACAAGGCAGGCGGCTATGCCGTCCAGGGGTTGGGTGCGGTGTTCGTCACCGGCCTCTCTGGCAGCTACTCGGCGGTGGTCGGCTTGCCGCTCTGTGAAACGGCGGATTTGCTTGGCCAGTTCGGCATTGCCTGCTGGCAATCGCCCGCGCATACGCCAGAGGTAACAAACCCGCAGTAGCCAGCAGTGCATACGCCATCCATCATTAGAAAGAACCTTTGACGAGAGCCTGCCATGAGTGAAGAGATCCTGATCAACATCACCCCGATGGAGTCACGTGTGGCGGTGGTGGAAAACGGGGTGCTGCAGGAAGTGCACGTCGAGCGCACCCAGCGCCGTGGCATCGTCGGTAATATCTACAAGGGCAAGGTGGTGCGTGTGCTGCCAGGCATGCAGGCGGCCTTCGTCGACATCGGCCTTGAGCGCGCTGCGTTTATCCATGCCTCGGAAATTTCCCAGCGTGAAGGCTCGGCGGTAGAGAACATCACCGCACTGGTACACGAAGGGCAGGCCCTGGTGGTGCAGGTGACCAAGGACCCGATCGGCACCAAGGGTGCGCGCCTGACCACTCAGCTATCAATTCCGTCGCGCTACCTGGTGTACATGCCGCGCAGCAGTCATGTCGGTATTTCGCTGAAAATCGAGGACGAAGCCGAGCGTGATCGCCTCAAGCAGGTGGTCAGCGACTGCATGGATAGCGAGAACATCAAGGATGCCGGCGGCTTCATCCTGCGCACCGCCGCCGAAGGTGCGCGTGCCGAGGAGATCTTGCAGGACATTCGCTACCTGCGCCGCCTGTGGGAGCAAATTGGCACCCAGATCAAGACCTGCGGCGCGCCCACGGTCATTTACGAAGACCTTGGCCTGGCCCTGCGTACCCTGCGCGACCTGGTCAACCCGAAGATCGAGAAGATCCGCATCGACTCGCGGGAAACCTTCCAGAAGACTACACAGTTCGTCGGCGAGTTGATGCCGGAAATTGCCGACCGCCTCGAACATTACCCGGGCGAGCGCCCGATCTTTGACCTGTACGGCGTCGAAGACGAGATCCAGCGGGCCCTTGAGCGCAAGGTGCCGTTGAAGTCCGGCGGCTATCTGGTGGTCGACCCGGCCGAAGCGATGACCACCATTGATGTCAACACCGGGGCTTTCGTCGGCCACCGCAACCTCGAAGAAACCATCTTCAAGACCAACCTCGAGGCCGCTACCGCCATCGCCCGACAACTGCGCCTGCGCAACATTGGCGGCATCATCATCATCGACTTCATCGACATGGAAGACGAAGATCACCAGCGCCAGGTACTGCGTACCCTGGAAAAACAGCTGGAGCGCGATCATGCCAAGACCAACATCATTGGCATCACCGAGTTGGGCCTGGTGCAGATGACCCGCAAGCGCACGCGGGAAAGCCTGGAGCAGGTGCTTTGCGAGCCGTGCCTGGCCTGTCAGGGCCGCGGCAAGCTGAAAACACCCGAGACCATCTGTTACGAAATATTCCGCGAGATCCTGCGGGAGGCCCGTGCCTATCAGGCTGAAGGCTACCGTGTGCTGGCCAACCAGAAGGTGGTCGACCGCCTGCTGGATGAAGAATCAGGCAACGTGGCGGAACTGGAGGCCTTCATCGGTCGAACCATTCGCTTCCAGGTCGAGTCGATGTATTCGCAGGAACAATACGACGTGGTGCTGCTCTGAGGCCTTCTGAAACACGCCACTGCGTCGTCGGGCTGGCAAAGCCGGCAGTACCGGCCATCATGGATAAACGACTTGGAGGGCCATGGCCATGGGACGTCTGAACCGCGTTCTTGTCGCTCTGACCCGCTGGGGGTTGGGCATATGTGCCCTGCTGACAGTATTGGTAGCGCTATATGTCAGCCTTGGCCGTGAACTGGTGCCGCTGGTAGCCGAGTACCGTGCCGATGTAGAAAGCAAGGCCGAGCAGGCGCTGGGCCTGCCCGTGCATGTCGGTGCCCTGGAAGGGCACTGGAGCGGACTGGCCCCCGTGTTGCGGGTGCGCGACCTGCAATTGGGCGAAGGCGCCAAGGCGCTGCGGCTGGACGAGGTCATGGTGGTGCCCGACATCTGGGCCAGCCTTACCGCCCGCGAAGTGCGCCTGGCGCGTATTCAGCTGGGCGGGCTGCAACTGATCCTTCGCGAGAACGAGCAGGGCGCCTGGAGCCTCGAAGGCCTACCTAAAAAGGACGATGCACCGCTGGACCCTGCCGACCTGCTGCAGCGCTTGCGCCAGCTGGGGCGCATCGATGTGTTCGACAGTCTGGTCACCCTGCACCCCTGGCAGCGCGACCCGCTGACCCTGACTTATGTGAGTGCCGGCGTGCAGGCCGGTGCCACACGCCAGGCCTTGGACCTGCGTGCCACCCTGCCCGACGGCCAGCCCCTGGCGCTGAGCCTGAACAGCCATATGTCGGCCGAAGCTTGGCGCGATGGCGAGGTAGAAGCCTATTTGAGCCTGCCGCAAAGTGACTGGGCACATTGGCTGCCGCCCCGGGTGTTGGGGCAGTGGCATGCTGATACCCTGCGGGCAGGCGGTGAGTTCTGGGTCAACTGGGGCAAGGGACAGTTGCAACGGGCCGTCGTACGGCTCAATGCTCCCAGGCTGGAGGGCGCCTATGCCGGGCGCAAGGCTGCCAACCTGAATAATCTGGCTTTTGGTGCGTGGTTCCAGCGGCGGGAGCAAGGCTTCGACGTAGTCGTCGACTCGTTGGCCATGGACCTCGGTAAGGCTCGCTGGGAGTCTCACCTGCAGTTGCAGCAGCGCCCTGGCCAGAACGCAGCCGATGAAAGCTGGCAGTTACAGGCGGACCGCCTCGACCTCACACCGCTGACCCCGCTGATCGATGCCCTGGCACCGCTGCCGGACAAGGTAAAGGATGTGGTCGATGGCTTGAAGGTAACCGGTACGTTGCGCAATGTGCGCCTCGAGGCCAGGCCCAAGGCCGAGGGTGACCAGCGCCTGCAGTTTGCAGCCAACCTGGAGAAAGTAGGCTTCGATGCTTATCACAACGCCCCGGCGGCCGGTAACGTCAGTGGCAGCATCAGGGGTGATCTGGGCCATGGCGAGCTGCGCCTGGATACCGATGCGTTCATGCTGCATCTGTACCCGATCTTCGCCAAGCCCTGGCACTACCAGAAGGCGAATGCGCGCCTGACCTGGACTTTGGACAAAGACGGTTTCACCCTGGTTGCGCCCTACCTCAAGGTGCTGGGCGAAGAGGGCAAGATCGCCGGTGACTTCCTGATTCGCCTGTTGTTCGAGGAGGGCCGCGAGGACTACATGGACCTGCGCGTCGGCCTGACCGAAGGCGATGGCCGTTATACCGCCAAGTACCTGCCCGAAGTGCTCAGCCCGGCGCTCGACGAATGGCTGCGCAGCGCTATCGTCAAAGGTGCCGTGGACGAGGGTTATTTCCAGTATCAGGGCTCGCTGAACCATGGCGCAGCGCCGGAAGCGCGCAGCATCAGCCTGTTCTTCAAGGTGCATGACGCCGCCCTGGACTTCCAGCCTGGTTGGCCACAGGTGCAGCATGTGGATGGCGATGTGTTCATCGAGGACAGTGGCGTGCGCATCATGGCCCGGCGAGGCGTGCTGCTCGACACCAAGGTCAGCGATGTGAAAGTCGATATCCCGCATGTTGACGGTGACCAGCACAGCCACCTTTATCTGGACGGCGACTTCGACGGTAGCCTGGGTGATGGCCTGAAGATTCTCAAGGAAGCGCCCATCGGCACCGGTGAGATTTTTGCCGGCTGGGAAGGTGAGGGGCCGCTGAAGGGCAAGGTCAAGCTCGATATCCCGCTGACCCATGGGCAGCGCCCAAAAGTGCAGGTGGACTTCGCCACCAGTGACGCGCGCCTGAAGGTTGCCCCGCCGAGCCTGGAGTTGAACCGCCTGAAGGGCGACTTCAGCTTCGACTTCGACAAGGGCCTGAGTGGCAAGGGCATCAGCCTACAGGCCTTCGGCAAGCCGGTAACGGCTCGAATCACCGCTGAAGGTCAGGCTGGGCAGATGCAGACCCGCATCAATGCCAATGGCCAGGTATCGCTCAAGACGCTGACTGACTGGCTGCAATTCAACCAGGCTTTGCCGGCATCCGGTGACCTGCCGTATCAGTTGCAGCTCAGTCTGGGGAGCCGGGACAACCGCCTGAGTGTCACTTCCAGCCTCAAGGGCCTGGCCATCGACTTGCCGGCTCCGTTCGGCAAAGCGGCAGCAGATACCCGTGACAGCCGTTTCAACATGAGCCTTCAGGGCCCGGAGCGGCAATTCGATGCCGCCTACGCCGACCTTGCCCGCTTTGCCTATGCTGCGCCGGCCGAAAAGTTGACTCAGGGCCGTGGCGAGCTGGTGCTGGGTACAGGCGACGCCCGGGTACCTGTCAGCCAAGGGCTGAGGGTGCGCGGGCGCCTGGAGACCCTGGACCTGGCCCCTTGGCAGGAAAAGGCTGCCCAGCTTGCTGGCGACGACCCGGGTGGCAGCGCGCGGCAGAACTTGCAAAGCGTCGACCTGAGCATCGGCCAGTTGAAAGCCTTCGGCATGGACCTGAACCAGGCCGTAGTTCGCCTGGCCCGGGCCGGGCCAGCCTGGGATTTGCGCCTCGACAGCAAGGAGGTCATCGGTAACGCACGCGTACCGGATGCCAAGGGCGCGCCCATGGTCGTGCGCATGCAGACCTTGCGCCTGCCTGCCGCCAGCGCCGCTGAACAGCAGGCTGAAGACGGGCCCGACCCGCTGTCCTCGTTCGATCCGCGCAAAGTCCCGGCACTGGACCTGAGCATCGACAAGCTTTATCGAGGTGACGATCTTTACGGCAGCGCCTCGATCAAGCTGCGGCCGACCGCACGTGGCGTCAAGGCCAGTGATATCGACCTCGACCTCAAGGGGTTGCGCATTGATGGCGGTGGTGGCTGGGAGGGTGAAACGGGCAAAACCAGCAGTTGGTACAAAGGGCGCCTTGATGGCAAGAACCTGGCGGATGTGCTCAAAGCCTGGGGCTTTGCCCCGACTGTGACCAGCCGCGACTTCCGCCTGGATGTGGATGGCCGCTGGCCGGGTTCGCCGGCCGCGGTGGGCCTGAAACGCTTCTCGGGCAGCCTGGATGCAGCGCTGCGCACCGGCCAGTTCGTCGAGGTCGAAGGCAGTGCACAGGCACTGCGGGTGTTCGGCCTGCTCAACTTCAACTCGATTGGCCGTCGCCTGCGTCTGGACTTTTCCGACCTGTTTGACAAGGGCCTGGCCTATGACCGGGTCAAGGGCTTGCTGGTGGCCAGTAGTGGCGTCTACGTAACCCGCAAACCGATTACCGTGACCGGCCCGTCGAGCAACTTCGAGCTCGACGGCACGCTGGACATGGTCAGCGACCGGGTCGATGCCGACCTGCAGGTGAGCCTGCCGGTGACCAACAACCTGCCGCTGGCAGCGTTGATCGTCGGCGCGCCAGCTGTGGGTGGCGCACTGTTCCTGGTCGATCGGCTGATCGGTGACCGCGTGTCACGCTTTGCCAGCGTGCACTACCGTGTCGAAGGGCCATGGAAAGAGCCTAGAATCACATTTGTGAAACCTTTCGAAAAATCCCGCTAGGAGTACCCATGAAGGCAGCGGTAATCCAGATGGTCAGCCAGGACGACGTGCAGTCCAACCTGCAGCGTGCCGGTGCCCTGTTGGAGCAGGCCGCGTCCGGCGGCGCACGGTTGGCGGTGCTGCCGGAAAACTTTGCCGCCATGGGGCGCAAGGACGCTGCTGCCATCGGCCGTGCCGAGGCCTTGGGGGAAGGGCCTATTCTGCCATGGTTGAAACGCACCGCCCGCGACCTCAAGTTATGGATTGTTGCCGGTACCTTGCCATTGCCACCGGTCGGCCAGCCCGATGCCAAGGCCCATGCGTGCTCGCTGTTGATCGATGAACACGGCGAGGTGGTGGCACGGTATGACAAGCTGCACCTGTTTGACGTGGATGTGGCCGACAATCGGGGCCGCTACCGCGAGTCGGATGACTACGCGCAGGGTGCTCTGGTGGTGGTGGCTGATACGCCGCTCGGGCGGCTTGGGCTTAGCGTGTGCTACGACCTGCGCTTTCCCGAACTGTACAGCGCGCTGCGCGCCGCCGGCGCGGAGCTGATCACCGCACCGGCTGCTTTTACTGCAGTGACCGGCGCAGCACATTGGGAGGTGCTGGTGCGAGCCCGGGCCATCGAAACCCAGTGTTATCTGCTGGCTGCGGCACAGGGCGGCGCCCACCCTGGCCCACGGGAAACCCATGGCCATGCGATGATCGTCGACCCTTGGGGACGCATTCTCGCAGAACAGGCGCAAGGTGAAGCGGTACTGCTTGCCGAGCGCGACATTGAAGAACAAGCGTCCATTCGGGCGCGCATGCCGGTGGTATCGCACCGGCGCTTTTTTTCGCAGGGCGCGTTGCGGCCTGCGCACACCTCGGAGTGACTATGAGCCAGATGTTATCCACCGTCAGTGAGCAGCTCCTGGCCCCAGGCGGCTTGACCCTGGACAGCCTGCAGAGCGTGCTGGGTGAGTTGGCTGGCCCCGGCATCGACGCCGCCGACCTGTATTTTCAGGGCCAGATCTCGGAAACCTGGGCGCTGGAAGACGGCATCGTCAAAGAGGGCAGCTTCAACCTCGACCAGGGCGTGGGCGTGCGTGCCCAGTCCGGCGAAAAAACCGGCTTCGCCTACAGCAACGCGATCAACCTTGAAGCGCTGACCTCGGCAGCCCGTGCCGCCCGTTCGATTTCCCGTGCCGGGCAAAACGGCAGGGTGCAAGCTTTCCGCAGTCAGGAGGTGGCCGCCCTGTATACCGCGGACAACCCGTTGGACGTGCTCAGCCGTGCCGAAAAGGTCGAGCTGCTTAAGCGTGTCGATGCCGCCACCCGTGCTCTGGACCCGCGCATTCAGCAAGTCAGCGTGAGCATGGCCGGGGTCTGGGAACGCATCCTGATTGCTGCGGCCGATGGCAGCCTGGCTGCCGACGTACGCCCGCTGGTGCGCTTCAATGTCAGCGTCATCGTCGAGCAGAATGGCCGTCGCGAACGTGGCGGACAGGGCGGTGGCGGCCGTACCGACTACCGTTTCTTCACCGAAGAGCGGGTCATGGGTTATGCCCGCGAGGCGTTGCGCCAGGCCCTGGTCAACCTGGAGGCGATACCGGCACCGGCCGGTACCTTGCCGGTGGTGCTGGGCTCGGGCTGGTCGGGCGTGCTGCTGCATGAAGCGGTCGGCCACGGCCTGGAAGGTGACTTCAACCGCAAGGGCAGTTCGGCGTTCAGCGGCCGGATTGGCGAGAAGGTGGCGTCGAGCCTGTGCACCATCGTCGACGATGGCACCCTCGAAGGCCGCCGCGGTTCTCTGAGCGTGGATGACGAAGGCACCCCGACCGAATGCACCACGCTGATCGAGAATGGCGTGCTCAAGGGTTACATGCAGGACAAGCTGAACGCGCGCCTGATGGGCATGGCTGTGACCGGTAACGGCCGTCGTGAATCCTACGCGCACCTGCCGATGCCACGCATGACCAACACCTACATGCGTGCCGGCGAAAGCGACCCGCAGGAGATCATCGCGTCGGTGAAGAAGGGTATCTACTGCGCCAACCTCGGTGGTGGGCAGGTGGATATCACCAGCGGCAAGTTCGTGTTCTCCACGAGTGAGGCCTACCTGATCGAAGACGGCAAGATTACCGCGCCGGTGAAGGGCGCAACCCTGATCGGCAATGGTCCGGAGGCGATGAGCCGGGTTTCGATGGTCGGTAACGACCTGGCACTGGACAGCGGGGTAGGGACGTGCGGCAAGGACGGGCAGTCGGTGCCGGTCGGGGTGGGCCAACCTACCTTGAAACTGGATGCGATTACCGTGGGCGGTACCGGGGCTTGATGGTTTCGGGAACCGTTGTGGGAGTGGCGATGCCCACTCCCACAGCGGCCCAGCCTGTCAGCGTAGCCCGCGCTGCAACTCGTCGAGGTCGCGAATGTACTTGAACACCTTGCGCGCGGCGGCAGGCGGTTTGTTCCGCGCCTTCTCGTGCTGGGCATGGCGCACCAGCGAGCGCAACTGCTGGCGGTCGGTGTCGGGGTACTCGTTGACGAAGCGCTCGAGGTCTTCGTCGTTACCGTCGATCAACCGGTCACGCCAGCGCTCCAAACTGTGGAAGCGTTCGTTGTACTGGCGAGTCGAGCTGTCCATCTGCTCGAGCAGGGCGTGGATGGCATCGAGGTCTTGCACGCGCATGAGCTTGCCGACGAACGACATGTGGCGTTTACGGGCGCCATGAGCGGTGTGCTTGCTGGCTTCGGCCAGTGCCTTGCGCAGCTCGTCGGTCAATGGCAGGCGCGCCAAGGTATCGGCCTTGAGCGTGGTAAGCCGCTCGCCGAGTTCGACCAGCGCATGGAGTTCGCGCTTGATCTGGGTTTTGCTTTTTTCGCCGTCGAAGGCGTCGTCGTTTGAATCAACCATGGTGGCAGTCCGCTAGAAATCGCCGCCATGATAACCAGTCGGGGGCCGCTTGTCCGGCCCGGTCGTAGAATGACCCCAAGCCGTACGCAGAATTTGAGTGGAGAGAACCATGAGTGCAGTCCAGAGCGTAGGTCCGAAAGACTTGCCAGCATTGCAGGAACAGGTCGAGGCGATCATCGCCGAGGCGCGTCGTCAGGGGGCCAGTGCCTGCGAAGTGGCGGTGTCGCTGGAGCAGGGGCTGTCCACCACCGTACGCCAGCGGGAGGTCGAAACGGTCGAGTTCAACCGCGACCAGGGCTTTGGTATCACCCTCTATGTCGGCCAGCGTAAAGGTTCGGCCAGCACCTCTGCCAGTGGCGCGGAGGCGATTCGCGAGACTGTCGCCGCAGCGCTGGCAATTGCCAGGCATACCTCCGAGGATGAATGCTCGGGCTTGGCCGACGCGGCGCTGATGGCGCGTGAAATCCCTGATCTGGACCTGTACCACGACTGGGATATCGAGCCCGAGAAGGCCATTGAAATGGCCCTGGCCTGCGAGGCGGCGGCGTTCGACGCCGACCCGCGCATCCTCAACGCTGATGGCACCACCCTCAATACCCACCAGGGCTGCCGCGTGTATGGCAACAGCCATGGGTTCATCGGTGGCTACGCCTCGACCCGCCACAGCCTGAGCTGCGTGATGATTGCCGAAGGCGACGGGCAGATGCAGCGTGACTACTGGTACGACGTGAACCGCCAGGGCAACCTGCTGGCCGACCCGCGCAGCATCGGCGTGCGCGCTGCCCAGCGTGCTGCCAGCCGCCTTGGCGCCCGGCCGGTGCCGACTTGCGAGGTACCGGTGCTGTTCTCGGCCGAATTGGCCGGTGGTCTGTTCGGTAGCTTCCTGTCGGCCATTTCCGGCGGCAACCTCTACCGCAAGTCGTCGTTCCTGGAGGGTACCATTGGTCAGCGTCTGTTCCCTTCCTGGCTGACCCTGGACGAGCGTCCGCATATTCCGCGTGCGTTGGGCAGCGCCGCGTTCGACGGTGATGGCCTGGCCACCTATGCCAAACCGTTTGTCGACAAAGGCGAGCTGGTGTCGTACTTGCTGGGTACCTATTCCGGGCGCAAGCTGGGTTTGCCAAGTACGGCCAATTCCGGTGGCGTGCACAACCTGTTCGTCAGCCACGGTATCGAAGATCAGGCCGCGCTGATTCGCCGCATGGGCCGCGGGCTGCTGGTGACCGAGCTGATGGGGCATGGCTTGAACATGGTGACGGGGGACTATTCCCGTGGTGCGGCGGGGTTCTGGGTCGAAAATGGCGAGATCCAGCATGCCGTGCAGGAAGTCACCATCGCCGGAAACATGAAAGACATGTTCCAGCAGATTGTCGCGATTGGCAGCGATCTTGAAACCCGCAGCAATATCCATACGGGCTCGGTGCTGATTGAGCGCATGACCGTTGCTGGTAGCTGATCGTTAGCCCGCGAACGGGCTGCTACAGGCTCTAAACTTTTTCTGCAAATCCTAAGACCCGGCCCTTGCGCCGGGTTTTTTGTTTCATCATCCCCTCTTGTAATGATTATGGTTGTCATTTAATAATCAATATCATTATCCGTTAACTCGGCGATGATGTTCATGAAACCCGTCCTCCGCGAACTGCCCTACCTGGAAAACTGGCGCTGGCTCAGCCGGCGTATTCGCTGTGCGCTCGAGCCCGACGAGCCGCGCCTGATCGAGCATTACCTGGCCGAAGGCCGCTATCTGGTGTGCTGCACCGAAACCTCGTCTTGGACGGTGGCGCTGACAGCGTTTCGCCTGCTGCTGGATACCGCCTGTGATCGCATGCTGCCTTGGCATTGGCGTTGCCTGTGCCTGGATCAGGCATGGCGTCCTCTGTTGGACCTGCGCAACCTCGACCGTCAGGAACAGAACCAGCGCTGGCAGCCCTACGCCTTGCAGTTGGCCAATTGCCGCCTGCTGCCTTCGATTTCTCCCGATGAACTGATGCAAGGATTTGATGATGAGTGATACCCGTATCGAGCGTGACAGCATGGGTGAGCTGCAGGTGCCGGTTCAGGCCCTTTACGGCGCCCAGACCCAGCGCGCGGTCGACAACTTCCCGATCAGCGGCCAGCGTATGCCGGCACAGTTCATTCGTGCCTTGTTGCTGGCCAAGGCCGCTGCGGCCAAGGCCAACGTCGAACTGGCGCAACTTTCTGCCGGGCAGGGTCAGGCTATCGTCAAGGCGGTTGAGCGACTGCTGGCCGAGGATTTCATCCAGCACTTCCCTGTCGATGTGTTCCAGACCGGCTCTGGCACCAGTTCGAACATGAACGCCAACGAGGTTATCGCCACCCTGGCTTCCCATGTACTGGGTGAGGCGGTCAATGCCAATGACCACGTCAACTGTGGCCAGAGCAGCAATGACATCATCCCGACCACCATCCACGTCAGCGCTGCGTTGGCCCTGCACGAGCAGTTGCTGCCAGCCCTGACGCACTTGGTGCAGGTGATCGAGGTCAAGTCGGCACAAGTACATCAGTACGTGAAGACCGGTCGTACTCACCTGATGGACGCGATGCCGGTGCGCATGAGCCAAGTGCTGGATGGCTGGGCTGCGCAGATCAATGCTGCCAAGGCGCACATCGAAGCGATGCTGCCGCACTTGCAGGCGCTGGCCCAGGGCGGAACCGCCGTGGGTACCGGCATCAATGCCCATCCGCAGTTCGCTGTCGGTTTCGCTCGCCAGCTCAGTGGCCTGACCAAGATCGAGTTCACGCCCGGCCAGAACCTGTTCGCCCTGATCGGCTCGCAGGACACGGCCGTGGCTTTATCTGGCCAGCTCAAGACCACCGCCGTGGCGCTGATGAAGATCGCCAACGATCTGCGCTGGATGAACTCCGGCCCGCTGGCCGGTTTGGGCGAAATCGAGCTGCAAGCTCTGCAGCCGGGCTCTTCGATCATGCCAGGCAAGGTCAACCCGGTGATCCCGGAGGCCACTGCCATGGTCGCCGCCCAAGTGATTGGCAACGACGCGACCATCGCCGTCGCGGGCCAGGCCGGTAACTTCGAGCTGAACGTGATGCTGCCGGTGATCGCTCGCAACCTGCTGGAAAGCATCGAGCTGATGGCCAATGTCAGCCGCTTGCTGGCCGACAAAGCCATCGCCAGCTTCAAGGTCAACGAAGACAAACTCAAGGAAGCCCTCGCGCGCAACCCGATCCTGGTCACTGCGTTGAATCCGATCATCGGTTACCTCAAGGCCGCCGAAATCGCCAAGACCGCCTACAAGCAGGGGCGCCCAATCATTGATGTGGCGCTGGAGCACACCGATCTGTCCCGCGATCAGCTTGAAGCGCTGCTGGACCCGGAAAAGCTCACCGCCGGGGGTATCTGACACTGCGTCACCGCCCAGAACCCATGCCTACGTAATTCACTGACATGCACCATACCTTGCCTGCATTGCCATACGCCTACGACGCGCTGGAGCCACACATTGATGCCCAGACAATGGAAATCCACCACACCAAGCATCACCAGACTTATGTCAACGGGCTCAATGCCGCCGTTGAAGGTACCAAGTGGGCCGAATGGCCGGTGGAAAAACTGATCGCTGCCGTCAAGCAACTGCCGGAAGACCTGCGTGGCGCTGTGACCAACCACGGCGGCGGGCACGCCAACCACGGCCTGTTCTGGACTGTCATGTCACCTCAGGGCGGTGGCGAGCCCGTGGGTCTGCTGGCGCAAGCTGTCACTGCCCAACTTGGCGGTTTCGAGGCTTTCAAGGAGGCTTTCACCAAAGCCGCGTTGACCCGCTTCGGCAGCGGTTGGGCCTGGCTCAGCGTAACGCCGCAAAAAATGTTGGTGGTGGAGAGCAGCGGCAACCAGGACAGCCCGCTGATGCACGGCAATGTGCCGATCCTGGGCCTGGACGTGTGGGAACACGCGTACTACCTCAAGTACCAGAATCGTCGCCCGGAATACATCGGTGCCTTCTACAACGTCATTGACTGGGTGGAAGTCGAGCGTCGCTACCTCGAAGCCCTGAAGTGAGTCGGACCGGTATGCGCTCTTGGCGAGCTTTAGGCTGTGTACAGGCTTCTGTCTGATGATGGTGATGGATGCCGCGATGTCCTGACATTGTGCAAGCGCAGGTGTACGAGGTCTATTCGCCTTCGTCAAAGAAGTTGTTGATCAGCTCGACCAGTGCGTCCATGGCGTCGCTGTCCTGCTCGCCCTCGGTATGCAGGTGCACCTGGGTGCCTTTGCCTGCTGCCAGCATCATCACCGCCATGATGCTCTTGCCATCCACCAGCTTGTCCGGGGCGCGGCCAACCCGTACCTGGCAGGGGAAGCGGCCGGCCACCCCGACGAACTTGGCTGCCGCCCGGGCATGCAGACCCAGCTTGTTGATGATGGTGATTTCGCGGGCGGGCATCGTGGGGCGGATCCTTGGGCTAGAGGTCGCGATGGCGGACCTGGACGTTTTTCAGGGTTTGCTGCAGCTGTCGACCAAGGCGCTCGGTGATGTACACCGAACGGTGATGGCCGCCAGTGCAGCCGATGGCGATGGTTACGTAGGCGCGGTTGCTGGCAGCGAAGCGGGGCAACCATTTGAGCAGGTAGCTGGAGATGTCGTTGTACATGTCTTCGACATCCGCTTGTGCAGCCAGGTAGTCGATCACGGGTTGATCGAGGCCCGAGTGCTCACGCAGTTCTGGCTTCCAGTAGGGGTTGGGCAGGCAGCGCACGTCAAAAACCAGGTCGGCGTCAACCGGCATTCCCCGCTTGAAACCGAACGACTCGACCAGAAACGCTGTGCCAGGCTCGGGCTGGTTGAGCAGGCGCAGCTTGATCGAGTCACGCAACTGGTACAGGTTCAGGTTGGTGGTGTCGATCTTCAGGTCGGCCAGGTCGGCAATGGGTCCCAACAACTCGCTTTCCACGCGAATCGCTTCCGCGAGCGAGCGGTTGGCGTTGGTCAGAGGGTGTCGCCGGCGGGTTTCCGAGAAACGTTTGAGAAGGACCTCTTCATCGGCATCCAGGTACAACACGTCGCACTGGATGTGCCGGGCGCGGGCTTCTTCAAGCAGTTCAGGGAAGCGTATCAGGTGGCTGGGCAGGTTGCGCGCATCGATTGACACCGCCACCTTGGGCTGCAGCAAATCGGTGTTGATCAGTGCATTTTCCGCCAACTGCGGCAGCAGCCCAGCGGGCAGATTGTCGATGCAATAAAAACCGCTGTCTTCCAGGACATCGAGGGCGGTGCTCTTGCCGGAGCCGGACCGGCCGCTGACGATGATCAGGCGCATGTTCAGTGCTCGTTCTGTACGTCCAGGACAACCTGGAACAGAGCCTCATTGCTGGTGGCCGCGCGCAGCCGATCACGAACCTCCTTGCGATCGAGCATGCTGGCGATCTGACGCAATAGCTCAAGATGGGCATCGGTGGCCGCTTCGGGCACCAGCAGCACAAACAGCAGGTCCACTGGCGCGCCATCGATGGCGTCGTAATCAATAGGGGCTTCCAGGTGCAGCAGAGCGCTGACTGGAGCTGAGCATCCTTCAAGGCGGCAGTGCGGGATGGCGATGCCATTGCCGAATCCGGTAGAGCCGAGCTTTTCCCGGGCTACCAGTTTTTCGAAGACGTCCTGCATCTCCAGTTCTGGCACTTGGTCGGCGATGACAGTGGCGACCTTTTCCAGGGCGCGCTTCTTGCTGCCGCCCGGCACGTTCACGAGGGAACGGCCGGGGGTCAGGATGGTTTCAAGTCGGATCATGGATGAGGGGGATCAGCGGGCAGCTGCACCTTGCAGCAGGCTTTGCTGTTTTTCCTTGTGTTTTTTCAGTTGGCGGTCGAGCTTGTCGGCCAAGGCATCGATCGCTGCATACATGTCTTCGTGTTCGGCGTTGGCTACCACTTCGCCGCCGGGAATCTGCAGGGTCGCCTCGACCTTCTGCTGAAGCTTCTCGACTTTCATGATTACCTGCACGTTGGTGATCTTGTCGAAGTGACTCTCCACGCGGGCGAGCTTTTCAAGCACGTAATCGCGCAGTGGCTGGGTGACTTCTACATGCTGTCCACTGATATTGACTTGCATACAGCTTCTCCTTTGTTGCCCGTGCATAAAGAGGCAGGTCTTGCACCTGCCACGAAAACGCTGTGGCTCATCTCAGGGGCTACATCAGTCGCTTGCGTTCGCTCGACGGTGCGATGCCGAGGGACTCGCGGTACTTGGCGACGGTGCGACGGGCTACCTGGATGCCTTGTGCCTCCAGTAAACCAGCGATCTTGCTGTCACTCAATGGCTTTTTCTGATTTTCCGCCGCAACCAGTTTCTTGATGATCGCGCGGATCGCCGTGGACGAGCATTCTCCGCCTTCGGAGGTGCTGACATGGCTGGAGAAAAAGTATTTCAGTTCGTAGATACCGCGCGGGGTGTGCATGTATTTCTGCGTGGTAACCCGCGAGATGGTCGATTCGTGCATGCCTACTGCTTCGGCAATGTCATGCAGTACCAACGGCTTCATCGCTTCGTCGCCGTGGTCGAGGAAGCCGCGCTGGTGCTCGACGATCTGCGTGGCCACCTTCATCAGGGTTTCGTTACGGCTTTGCAGGCTCTTGATGAACCAGCGCGCTTCCTGTAGCTGGTTGCGCATGAAGGTGTTGTCGGCGCTGGTGTCGGCACGTCGCACGAAGCCGGCGTACTGCGGGTTGACGCGCAGGCGTGGGATGGCTTCCTGGTTCAGCTCTACCAGCCAACGGTCGCTGTCCTTGCGCACGATGACGTCGGGCACCACGTACTCGGGCTCGCTGGACTCGATCTGCGAACCAGGGCGCGGGTTAAGGCTTTGCACCAGTTCGATGACCTGGCGCAGCTCGTCTTCCTTGATTTTCATCCGCCGCATCAGCTGGCTGTAGTCACGGCTGCCGAGCAGGTCGATGAAATCGGTGACCAGACGCTTGGCTTCGGTCATCCACGGGGTTGTAGCGGGCAGTTGGCGCAGTTGCAGCAACAGGCATTCGCCGAGGTTGCGAGCACCGACGCCAGCCGGCTCGAACTGCTGGATGCGGTGCAGTACTGCTTCGACCTCGTCCAGCTCGATATCCAGCTCCGGGTCGAAACCGGCGCAGATTTCTTCGAGGGTGTCTTCCAGGTAGCCCTGCCCGTTGATGCTGTCGATCAGGGTGACGGCAATCAAGCGGTCGGTGTCGGACATCGGCGCCAGGTTCAACTGCCACAGCAGGTGGCTTTGCAGGCTCTCGCCGGCCGATGTGCGTGTGGTGAAGTCCCACTCGTCGTCATCGTTGCTCGGCAGGCTGCTGGCGCTGGTCTGGTAGATGTCTTCCCAGGCGGTATCGACCGGGAGCTCGTTGGGGATGCGCTCGCTCCACTCACCGTCTTCCAGGTTGTCGGCGCTGACGGCGCTTTCCTGGAAGCTGTTGTCCTGAACTTCGGCGGCCGGCTTGTTCTCGGCGTTGTCGGCCATCGGGTCGCTGTTGTCGAAGTCTTCGCCGTCTTCCTGACGTTCGAGCATCGGGTTCGACTCCAGCGCTTCCTGGATTTCCTGTTGGAGGTCCAGGGTTGAGAGCTGGAGCAGGCGGATGGCCTGTTGCAACTGAGGAGTCATCGTCAGTTGCTGGCCCATTTTTAGGACGAGCGATGGTTTCATGGCAGGGGCTTAATACCTTGTTCGCCGGCGCGCATGCGCCATCCACTACACGAGGGCGCCGGAGCGCCAGATCAAGCAAGTTTTATGCCTTAAATTGTAGCGTTTGCCTAGAGTACCGTAACAACTTTACCCGCAGTCTCACGGCTGTTAGCCAGTACTTCAGGCGCTTGCCGGGTCAGAGGCGGAACTCATGGCCCAGGTAAACTTCTTTGACCAGATCGTTTGCCAGGATGGTTTCTGCGTCGCCTTCAGCGATCAGTCGGCCATCGTTGACGATGTAAGCGGTTTCGCAGATATCCAGCGTTTCACGCACGTTGTGGTCGGTAATCAGTACACCGATACCCTTGGCCTTGAGGTGGTGGATGATCTGCTTGATGTCGCCAACCGAAATCGGGTCGACACCGGCGAACGGTTCGTCCAGCAGGATGAACTTGGGCGCTGTCGCCAGGGCGCGGGCAATCTCGACGCGGCGGCGTTCGCCACCGGACAGGCTCATGCCGAGGTTGTCGCGGATGTGGCTGATGTGGAACTCCTGCAGCAGGCTTTCCAGCTCTTTGCGGCGGCCGTCCCGGTCGAGATCCTTGCGGGTCTCGAGGATGGCCATGATGTTGTCGGCTACCGACAGCTTGCGGAAGATCGAGGCCTCCTGCGGCAGGTAGCCGATGCCGGCGCGGGCGCGGCCGTGCATGGGCTGGTGGCTCACATCGAGGTTGTCGATCAGTACTCGGCCCTGTTCGGCCTGGACCAGCCCGACAATCATGTAGAAGCAAGTGGTCTTGCCGGCGCCGTTGGGGCCGAGCAGGCCGACGATCTGGCCGCTGTCGATCGACAGGCTGACATCACGTACTACCTGCCGCCCCTTGTAGCTCTTTGCCAGGTGCTGGGCTTTGAGGGTTGCCATTTACTCGGCCTTCTTCTTGGGCTGGATCACCATGTCGATACGCTGACGTGGTGTTGTCACGTTGCTACCGCGACCGGCGGTCGCCACCTGGGTCTGGGTGTTGTAGACGATCTTTTCGCCTTCGGTGGTGTTGCCTTCGTTCTCGACCTTGGCGCGGTCGGTGAGAATTACCAGGTCCTTCTGCGCCTGGTACTGGATGGTCACGCCCCAGCCTTTCATCTTGTCCGGCTTGGCTGCGCTCTGCTGCTGCTCGAAGTAGGCCAGGTTGCCCACCGAGGTCACCACATCGATGTCGCCGGAGGCGGAGCGGGTGATGGTCACGGTGTTGCCTTTGATCATCATCGAACCTTGGGTGATGATCACGTCACCGGTATAGGTGGCCACGCCTTGCTTGTCATCCAGGTGAGCCTGGTCGGCCTGGATGCGGATCGGCTGATCACGGTCATTCGGCAGTGCGAAGGCGCTCGCGCTTCCCAGTGCTGCGCTCAGGCTGAGCAAAAGGGGGAGAGTTTTAACGAGCCTCATACTGTCCTCTTACGTTAGAGAGCAGGTCCATCCTGCTTTCTTTCAAATACGCTTTCATTCCTTTGCCCGTAGTTGTGCCACCGGCGCCGTCGATTCTAACGGCTTGCTCGGTCTGCGCATATTGCTTCTGCGGGAACACGGTCATGCGTGAACTGGTAATGATGGTTTCACGCTGCTTTTCGTCGGTGCGCGCAATCCGTACGTTGTCGATCAGTTCGACCTCGGTGCCGTCCGGATTGACCTCGGCACGGGTGCTCTGCACGTGCCACGGGTATTCGGTGCCGCGGTACATGTGCAGATCCGGCGTAGTCAGCAACGTGATTTCGCTGGCCTTGAGATGCTCGACCTTGTCGGCGGTCATTTCGTACTGCAGCTTGCCGTCAGGCAGGAACTGCACACTGTGGGCGTTGATCGCATAGTAGTCGATGGCGCTTTCGTCTACCTTGGCCACCGGCTTGTCGAGGAAGCTTTCCGGGCTGACATTCCAGTAGCCGACCGCCGCCAGCAGGGCGGTAATCACTGCTAGCAGCGCAATAGTGCGGGCTTTCTTGCTGAACATGGGCAGCCTTACAGGTAATTGGCGTTGGCAGCGTCCAGGGTGCCCTGGGCCTGCATGATCAGTTCGCAGAATTCACGGGCTGCGCCTTCGCCACCGCGTGCCTGGGTCACGCCGTGGGCGTGCTGGCGAACAAACGGTGCGGCGTTGGCCACGGCCATGCCCAATGCCACCCGGCGAATGACCGGCAGGTCGGGCAGGTCATCGCCCAGGTAGGCTACTTGATCATAGCTCAGGCCCAGCTCCGCAAGCAGGCCGTCAAGCACGACCACTTTGTCCTCGCGGCCCTGGTACAGGTGCGGGATGCCGAGGTTCTTCGCCCGGCGCTCGACCACAGGGGTTTTGCGCCCGCTGATGATCGCGGTGGTCACGCCCGAGGCCATGAGCATCTTGATGCCCTGGCCGTCGAGGGTGTTGAAGGTCTTGAACTCACTGCCGTCTTCGAGGAAGTACAGGCGCCCGTCGGTGAGCACGCCATCCACATCGAACACTGCCAGCTTGACGGCTTTGCCCCGTTGCATGAGGTCCTGATTCATTCCATCGCTCCTTACATTACACCGGCGCGCAGCAGGTCGTGCATGTTCAGGGCGCCGGTCGGGCGGCCCTCGCGGTCTACCACCACCAGCGCGCCGATCTTGTGGTCTTCCATGATCTTCAGGGCTTCGGCAGCGAGCATTTCGGCGCGGGCCGTTTTTCCGTGCACGGTCATCACCTGGTCGATCAGAGTGGTGTGTATGTCGATGTTGCGGTCCAGGCTGCGGCGCAGGTCGCCGTCTGTGAATACCCCGGCCAGCGTGCCGTCGGCTTCGACGATCACGGTCATGCCCAGGCCCTTACGGGACATTTCGAGCAGTGCCTCTTTGAGCAGGGTGCCGCGGGCAACCTGGGGCAACTCGTTGCCGCTGTGCATCACGTTCTCGACCTTGAGCAAAAGGCGGCGGCCCAGTGCACCACCCGGGTGCGAGAAGGCAAAGTCTTCAGCGGTGAAGCCGCGGGCCTCGAGCAGGGCGATGGCCAGGCAGTCACCCAGCACCAGCGATGCCGTGGTGGAGGAGGTGGGGGCGAGGTTCAGCGGGCAGGCCTCTTGCTCGACGCGGGCGTCGAGGTTGACCTCGGCGGCCTGGGCCAGGGGCGAGTCCGGGTTGCCGGTCAGGCTGACCAGCTTGATGCCCAGGCGTTTGATCAACGGCAGCAGGGTGACGATTTCGGCTGTGCTGCCGGAATTGGACAAGGCAAGGATGACATCATCGCGCGTGATCATGCCCATGTCGCCATGGCTGGCTTCGGCCGGGTGGACGAAAAACGCTGGCGTACCGGTGCTGGCCAAGGTGGCGGCGATCTTGTTGCCGATGTGCCCGGACTTGCCCATGCCGACCACGACGACCCGGCCCTTGCTGGTCAGAATCAGTTCGCAGGCTTTGACGAAATTGTCGTCGATGCGCGCCAAAAGGGCCTCTACGGCCTCGAGTTCCAGGCGCAGGGTGCGTTGGGCGGATTGGATCAGCTCGCTGGATTGGCTCATGTCGAAAAAGCAATGCCTGAGGAAAAGGCGACGATTATACGCGCAATGATGAAAACCCTCACCTCCTCGATTGCTGTAGCGAATACCACCAAAGCCTGTCCCGGTGCTGAACGACTGCTTGCCCGGCCTTGGGGCGGCGCTGTCAGCGGTGCTATAGTTCGCCGCTATTCGGCCTGCCGGGATGTGTGTGCCTTCCAGATGGAGGCCGGCGTCCACTAGGACGAGGCTGCATTAGCAAGGAGTCTAGATGAGTGTGGATAGCGCCTACGCGGTCGAGTTGAAGGGTGTAACCTTCAAACGTGGTTCGCGCAGCATTTTCAGCAACGTCGACATCCGCATCCCGCGCGGCAAGGTCACCGGCATCATGGGACCATCGGGTTGCGGCAAGACCACGTTGCTCCGCCTGATGGGTGCGCAACTGCGTCCCTCCAGCGGTGAAGTATGGGTGGCCGGCCAGAACCTGCCGACGCTGTCGCGCAGCGACCTGTTCGACGCCCGCAAGCAGATGGGCGTGCTGTTCCAGAGCGGCGCGTTGTTCACCGACCTCGATGTGTTCGAGAACGTCGCGTTCCCGCTGCGCGTGCATACTCAGCTGTCGGACGAAATGATCCGTGACATCGTGCTGATGAAGCTGCAGGCCGTGGGGCTGCGCGGTGCCATCGACCTGATGCCCGATGAGCTGTCCGGTGGCATGAAGCGCCGCGTGGCGCTGGCCCGGGCGATTGCCCTGGACCCGCAGATCCTCATGTACGACGAACCGTTCGTCGGCCAGGACCCGATCGCCATGGGGGTACTGGTGCGCCTGATTCGCCTGCTCAACGATGCCCTGGGCATCACCAGCATCGTGGTTTCCCATGACCTGGCAGAAACCGCCAGCATCGCCGATTACATCTACGTGGTAGGTGACGGCCAGGTGCTGGGCCAGGGGACGCCTGATGAGCTGATGGGCTCGGACAATCCACGGATCCGCCAATTCATGAAAGGCGACCCGGATGGCCCGGTTCCCTTCCACTTTCCCGCGCCTGATTACCGCGCCGACCTGCTGGGGGCGCGTTGATGCGCAGAAAATCCTTACTCGAACGTGTCCGCCTGCTGGGCCGGTCGGCAATCGACGTGCTGGCCGTGCTCGGGCGTTCGTGCCTGTTCCTGTTCCATGCGCTGGTCGGTCGCGGCGGCATTGGCGGCGGCTTCCAGCTGCTGACCAAGCAGTTGTACTCGGTGGGCGTGCTGTCACTGGCGATCGTCGTCGTGTCCGGGGTGTTCATCGGCATGGTGCTGGCGCTGCAGGGTTACAGCATTCTGACCAAGTACGGCTCGGAGCAGGCGGTAGGGCAAATGGTCGCCCTGACCCTGCTGCGTGAACTTGGCCCGGTGGTAACGGCGTTGCTGTTTGCCGGTCGTGCCGGATCCGCGCTGACCGCCGAAATCGGCAACATGAAGTCCACCGAGCAGTTGTCGAGCCTGGAAATGATCGGTGTCGATCCGCTCAAGTACATCGTTGCTCCACGCCTGTGGGCAGGTTTCATCTCGCTGCCGCTGCTGGCGCTGATCTTCAGCGTGGTCGGTATCTGGGGTGGCTCGTGGGTGGCGGTGGATTGGCTGGGCGTCTACGAGGGTTCGTTCTGGGCCAACATGCAGAACAGTGTTTCGTTCACTGACGACGTGCTCAACGGGCTGGTCAAGAGCCTGGTATTTGCTTTCGTCTCGACCTGGATCGCCGTATTCCAGGGGTACGACTGTGAGCCCACTTCAGAAGGGATCAGTCGTGCAACCACCAAGACCGTGGTCTATGCCTCGTTGGCAGTGCTGGGTCTGGACTTTATTCTGACCGCCTTGATGTTTGGAGATTTCTGATGCAAAACCGCACCCTGGAAATCGGTGTCGGCCTGTTCCTCCTGGCCGGGATCCTGGCGCTGCTGCTGCTGGCCCTGCGTGTCAGCGGGCTGTCGGCCAGCCCGACCACTGATACCTATAAAGTTTATGCGTACTTCGACAATATCGCCGGTTTGACGGTCAGAGCTAAAGTGACCATGGCCGGTGTGACCATCGGCAAGGTCACCGCCATCGATCTGGACCGTGATTCCTACACCGGTCGGGTGACGTTGCAGCTGGACAAGTCGGTCGATAACCTGCCGACCGACTCCACTGCCTCGATCCTGACCGCCGGTTTGCTTGGTGAGAAGTACATCGGCATCAGCGTGGGCGGTGAAGACGATGTCCTCAAGGATGGTTCAACCATCCATGACACTCAGTCGGCACTGGTGCTGGAGGATCTGATTGGCAAGTTCCTGCTCAACTCTGTTGGCAAGGAACCGAAAGAAGCGCAACCGGCTAATTAAGGAGTATCCATGATTTCGATCCTGCGACGTGGCCTGCTAGTGCTACTGGCGGCCTTCCCCCTGCTGGCCCTGGCTGCGCAGACACCGCACGAAGTGGTTCAGGGCACCACCAATGAACTGCTCGGCGACCTCAAGGCCAACAAGGAGCAGTACAAGTCCAACCCCAACGCCTTCTATGACTCGCTCAACCGCATTCTTGGCCCGGTGGTGGATGCTGACGGTATCTCGCGCAGCATCATGACCGTGAAGTACTCGCGCAAGGCGACCCCGGAGCAGATGCAGCGCTTCCAGGAGAACTTCAAGCGCAGCCTGATGCAGTTCTATGGCAATGCCTTGCTTGAGTACAACAACCAGGGCATCACCGTCGACCCGGCTAAGGCCGATGACGGCAAGCGCGCCAGCGTCGGCATGAAGGTCACCGGCAACAACGGTGCCGTGTACCCCGTGCAGTACACCCTGGAGAACATTGGTGGCGAGTGGAAGGTGCGTAACGTGATCGTCAACGGCATCAACATCGGCAAGCTGTTCCGTGACCAGTTCGCCGATGCCATGCAGCGCAACGGCAACGACCTGGACAAGACCATCGACGGCTGGGCCGGCGAAGTGGCCAAGGCCAAGCAGACTGCTGACAACTCGCCAGAGAAGAGCGTCAAATGAGCGAGGCTGCTGTAAGCATGGCCGAGCCGGGCGTGCTGCGTCTGGCTGGCGTGCTGGATTACCGCAGCGGCCCGGCCTTGCGCAAGCAGGGCAAGGTGCTGATCGATGGCTCGCGCGAGCCGCGACTGGTGCTTGATTGCTCGGCTGTCGAGAAGTCGTCGAGTGTCGGCCTGTCGCTGTTGCTTGCGTACATTCGTGATGCTCAGGCCACCGGCAAGGCGTGCGAGGTGCGTAGCATGCCCGACGACATGCGGGAAATTGCCGAGGTCTATGATCTCGATGAAGTGCTGGCAAGCTAGTGGCCAGGCACGGATGATGGCCCCTCGGTCAGCGAAGCCTTCGTTGGGCTTCGCAGGCGAGGGGCTTTTTTGTATGATGGCCGACCCGTGCGCATCGGGCGCCGATTGAGGTTGAGCATGCAGGCCGTAGAAGTTAAGAGCTTCCTTGAAGAGAAATTGCCGGGTTCCCGGGTCGAAGTTGAAGGCGAAGGCTGCAACTTCCAGTTGAACGTGATCAGCGACGAGTTGGCTGGCCTGAGTCCGGTCAAACGCCAGCAGGCGATCTATGCTCACCTGAATCCGTGGATCGCCAATGGCAGCATCCATGCGGTAACCATGAAATTTTTCAGCAGCGCAGCCTGGGCTGAGCGCACCTGAGCCAACTTGGCGGCGAGACTCCAATGGACAAACTGATTATTACTGGCGGCGCTCGCCTTGACGGCGAGATCCGCATTTCGGGCGCGAAAAACGCAGCCCTGCCGATTCTGGCAGCGACCCTGCTGGCCGATGGCCCGGTCACCGTGGGCAACCTGCCGCACCTGCACGACATCACCACCATGATCGAGCTGTTCGGGCGCATGGGCATCGAGCCTGTAATCGACGAAAAGCTGTCGGTGGAAATCGATCCACGCACCATCAAGACCTTGGTCGCGCCGTATGAGCTGGTGAAGACCATGCGCGCTTCGATCCTGGTGCTGGGCCCGATGGTTGCCCGTTTCGGCGAAGCCGAAGTGGCTTTGCCTGGCGGTTGCGCCATTGGCTCGCGCCCGGTCGATCTGCACATCCGTGGCCTTGAGGCCATGGGGGCGAAGATCGAAGTGGAAGGCGGCTACATCAAGGCCAAGGCGCCTGAAGGCGGCCTGCGTGGCGCGCACTTCTTCTTCGACACCGTCAGCGTGACCGGTACCGAGAACATCATGATGGCCGCTGCCTTGGCCAAGGGCCGCAGCGTGTTGCAGAACGCCGCGCGTGAGCCTGAAGTGGTCGACCTGGCCAACTTCATCAACGCCATGGGCGGGAACATTCAGGGCGCAGGTACCGATACCATCACCATCGATGGTGTCGAACGACTGGATTCGGCCAACTACCGCGTGATGCCGGACCGCATCGAGACCGGTACCTACCTGGTCGCCGCTGCCGTGACCGGTGGCCGCGTCAAGGTCAAGGACACCGACCCCACCATCCTTGAGGCCGTACTGGAAAAACTCAAGGAAGCGGGTGCCGACATCAATACCGGCGAAGACTGGATCGAACTGGACATGCATGGCAAGCGGCCGAAAGCCGTCAACCTGCGTACCGCCCCGTACCCGGCGTTCCCGACCGACATGCAGGCGCAGTTCATCTCGCTGAATGCCATTGCCGAAGGCACTGGCGCGGTGATCGAGACCATCTTCGAAAACCGCTTCATGCACGTTTACGAAATGCACCGCATGGGCGCTCAGATCCAGGTCGAAGGCAACACCGCCATCGTCACTGGCGTCAAGGCGCTGAAGGGTGCCCCGGTCATGGCCACCGACCTGCGTGCTTCGGCCAGCCTGGTGCTGTCGGCGCTGGTTGCCGAAGGCGATACCCTGATCGATCGCATCTACCACATTGACCGTGGTTACGAGTGCATCGAGGAAAAACTGCAGATGCTCGGCGCGAAAATCCGCCGCGTACCGGGCTAGTACCCCGCGGGTGCAAGGACGCACCTTTTGAATTGAATGCGGCCAGGTCGATGACCTGGCCGGCAGCAGCCGCTTAAGGACCGACGTTCCAATGTTGACCATCGCGCTTTCCAAAGGCCGTATTCTCGACGATACCTTGCCGTTGCTGGCCGAGGCCGGCATCGTGCCGACCGAAAACCCGGACAAGAGCCGCAAGCTGATCATCCCCACCACGCAGGACGACGTGCGTCTGCTGATCGTGCGTGCCACCGACGTGCCGACCTACGTCGAGCATGGTGCTGCCGACCTGGGTGTGGCCGGCAAGGACGTGTTGATGGAGTACGGCGGCCAGGGTCTGTATGAGCCCCTGGACCTGCAGATTGCCCAATGCAAGCTGATGACCGCGGGCGTAGTCGGCGCAGCCGAGCCCAAGGGGCGCCTGCGCGTGGCCACCAAGTTCGTCAACGTAGCCAAGCGTTACTACGCGGAGCAAGGTCGCCAGGTCGACATCATCAAGCTGTATGGCTCGATGGAGCTGGCACCGCTGATCAACCTTGCCGACAAGATCATCGACGTGGTCGACACCGGTAACACCCTGCGTGCCAACGGCCTGGAACCCCAGGAACTGATCGCCACGATCAGCTCGCGCCTGGTGGTCAACAAAGCCTCCATGAAAATGCAGCACGCCCGCATCCAGAGCCTGATCGAGACGCTGCGCGGAGCGGTCGAATCGCGACACCGCGGCTAACGCTCTACCTGCTGCGCGCGGCCTTCGCTGTCGCGCCCGTCTATCCGCGTCATAGCCATTTTTCTCGGGTGCCCGCGCGTATGGACTGGTAGCTTGGGATTGTGCGAAAAGTCGCCGAGCGGCGATCATGCAAGAACGAAAACAGGCGAGGAACGGCCGGGGTCGCGCCCGACTTTGCTGGTTGCAAATGAGCATTCCGAGCCTGTTTTTAACGTAGCATGATCGTCGCGCAGGCACTTTTCGCACAATCCCCTAGGGCGCCTGAGCATTCGCTAATATTACGAGGCCCTCGCCATGACCGTGTCCACTGCAATTGCCCGTCTCAACGCTGCTGATCCGGATTTCGCCCGACATCTGGATCATCTGCTGAGCTGGGAAAGTGTGTCCGATGACGCGGTCAATCAGCGCGTGCTCGACATCATCAAGGCCGTGCGTGAACGCGGTGATGCGGCGCTGGTGGAATTCACCCAGCGCTTCGATGGTGTTGACGCCAAGTCGATTGACGACCTGATCCTCAATCGCGCGCGCCTGGAACTGGCGCTGACCCGTATCACTCCGGTCCAGCGCGAAGCCCTGGAAAAGGCCGCCAACCGTGTGCGCATCTATCACGAGCGGCAGAAGCAGGATTCCTGGCAGTACACCGAGGCCGACGGCACCGTGCTCGGCCAGAAGGTCACCCCGTTGGACCGCGCTGGCCTGTATGTGCCGGGCGGCAAGGCGTCGTATCCGTCGTCGGTGCTGATGAACGCCATCCCGGCCAAGGTTGCCGGCGTGGCTGAAGTGGTGATGGTGGTACCGACCCCACGGGGTGAGGTCAACGAGCTGGTGCTGGCGGCTGCCTGCATCGCCGGTGTCGACCGGGTGTTCACCGTCGGTGGTGCCCAGGCCGTGGCTGCGCTGGCCTACGGCACTGAAAGCGTGCCGCAGGTGGACAAGATCGTCGGCCCGGGCAACATCTACGTTGCCACCGCCAAACGCCACGTGTTCGGCCAGGTAGGCATCGACATGATCGCCGGCCCCTCGGAAATTCTCGTGGTGTGCGACGGCCAGACCGACCCGGACTGGATCGCCATGGACCTGTTCTCCCAGGCCGAGCACGACGAAGACGCCCAGGCCATTCTGGTCAGCCCGGATGCCGCCTTCCTCGATCGCGTGGCTGCCAGCATCGACAAGCTGATGCCAACCATGGAACGTGCCGATATCATCGAAAAGTCGATCAACGGCCGTGGTGCGCTGATTCAGGTGCGAGATATGCAGCAGGCCATGGAAGTGGCCAACCGCATCGCACCGGAACACCTGGAGCTGTCGGTGGCCGACCCGCAAGCCTGGCTGCCACACATTCGCCACGCTGGCGCGATCTTCATGGGCCGCCACACCAGCGAAGCGCTGGGCGATTACTGCGCTGGCCCTAACCACGTGCTGCCCACTTCAGGTACCGCGCGTTTTTCGTCGCCGCTGGGGGTGTATGACTTCCAGAAGCGTTCGTCGATCATCTTCTGCTCCGAGCAGGGCGCGTCCGAGCTGGGTCACACTGCCTCGGTCCTTGCCCGAGGCGAGTCGCTCACTGCCCACGCCCGTAGTGCCGAATACCGTATCCTGACCCAAGACAAGGGGAACTGAGCATGAGTCGATTCTGGAGCCCCTTCGTCAAGGACCTGGTGCCTTATGTGCCGGGCGAGCAACCCAAGCTGGCGCGCCTGGTCAAGCTGAACACCAACGAAAACCCCTATGGCCCATCGCCCAAGGCGCTGGAGGCCATGCGCGGCGAACTTAACGATAACCTGCGCCTGTACCCCGACCCGAACGGTGACCGCCTCAAGCAAGCAGTGGCCGAGTACTACGGCGTGACCCCGGCGCAAGTGTTTGTCGGCAACGGCTCGGACGAGGTGCTGGCGCACATCTTCCACGGCCTGTTCCAGCACGATACGCCCCTGCTGTTCCCGGACATCAGCTACAGCTTCTACCCGGTCTACTGCGGCCTTTACGGCATTGCCTTCGAACAGGTGGCGCTGGATGAGCAGTTCCAGATCCGCATCGAGGACTACAAAAAGCCCAACGCGGGCATCATCTTCCCCAACCCCAATGCGCCGACCGGTTGCCTGATGTCGTTGCAGGTGGTGGAGCAGTTGCTGCAGGCCAACCGTGATTCGGTGGTGGTGGTGGATGAGGCCTACATCGATTTCGGTGGTGAAACGGCGATCAGCCTGGTGGACCGCTACGATAACCTGCTGGTTACCCAGACGCTGTCGAAGTCGCGCTCGTTGGCGGGTCTGCGAGTTGGCCTGGCAGTGGGGCACCCGGACCTGATCGAGGCGCTGGAGCGGATCAAGAACAGCTTCAACTCCTATCCGCTGGACCGTGCAGCTATCGTCGGTGCGGCGGTGGCGTTCGAAGATCGAGAGTACTTCGAGGAAACCTGCCGCAAGGTGATAGACAGCCGCGAGGCGCTGGTCGGGCAACTGCAGGCCAAGGGCTTTGAGGTACTGCCGTCGGCTGCCAACTTCATCTTCGCCCGTCACCCGCAGCAGGATGCCGGCGAGCTGGCGGCACGCTTGCGCGAGCAGGGCGTGATCGTGCGCCACTTCAAGCAGCCGCGTATTGCCCAGTTCCTGCGGATCACCATCGGTACGCCGGAAATGAACCAGGCACTGCTGGATGCGTTGAGCTGACGTGTAGGAGCGGGTTTACCCGCGAATACGGTAGCGGCGGCAACGGTGAACGGCGGGTGGAAACTGGCCAGCAGGCCCGGCCCTTTCGCGGGTGAACCCGCTCCTACGGGGATCGCGCCAGCCCTTGAGGAACGACAAAACTGTTGCTTCTCAAGGGCTTAATAGCGGCGGTCTTCGATCACAAACGGCTTGGCTGCCGGCCTGTTGCGCACTGCCGTCGGTGTACCATCAAGCACCAGTACATAATCGTTCTGCTCGTCCATGCCCTCAGGGTCGGTCCATTGCTCGTCTCTGGCCGCCACCTGGGCAACTACATGCCCATTCTTGATAATGGTCAGATAGCCATTGGCATTGCTGTTCCAGCGTAGCGATCCTTTGTTCTCGTCGGCCCGCGCCTTGCGTACGCCGGTATCACCCAGTAAAGGCGTGCCATCCAATAGCCATTCCGGCTGCAGCTTGAGGCCCATGTGGCGCAGCACCGTGGGCGCAACCGAGGTCTGCGCGGGTAGCCCGTACAGGTTGCCGGGTCCAGGCATTTCCACAGGAATGCTCAGCTCGGTCAGTTCCTGATTCAACGGTTTGTTGCTGGCGATGAAGATGCTCTTTTCCTGCTCCGAAGCGCCGCCATGGCCTTTCCCCCAATAGTCCCGGCCATGGTTGGTACTGACGAGCACCAGCCAATCTTCCTGCGGGAACATGCGACGCCGCTGGTCTACCTTGTCCAATAGCCGTCCGATCTCGCTGTCTGCCTTGCGCAACGCCTGTGCATAGCGCTCACCATAACCGGTGTGATGGCCGATTTGGTCAGGTTCATCCAGTTGAATGAACGTGAAATCAGCGGGTGTGTCGCCAAGGATCTGCAACGTACGTGCTATCACCTGTTCATCCGACAAACCACTCTCGCGTACATTGGCGTCATGGGCGTCCTCCAGCAGAAATGCCGTGTTGATGGGTGACCAGTTGACGATGCTGGAGAGGTAGGCATTGGGGTGTGCCAGGCGTAGCCGCTTGAACAGGCTAGGAAACGCCGGGTTTACCCGTTGCGAGTCATCGTCCGATTCAACGCCATGCTTGTTGCTCCACACGCCGGTCAGCAAAGTGATCCAGCCAGGGCCGCTCAAGGTGGGTTGCTCGCTGGTTTTACCACTGATGCCCCCTGTGTAGGCCTTGCCGTAATACAGGCGCTGCTTCAGGTTGGTCGCATCGCCCAGTTGCAGGTATTGCTGCAATTGCACGCCGTCAAGGCCGATGAGCAAGGTTTTAGGGCGGCTCTGGTGCCGGGCCGTGTCACAGCCTGGCTGCAGGGTCAGGAACAGAAATAACAGCAAACTCGCCAGTCGCATGTAGGCACATCCTTGAAAGCACGCAACGAGGGTTGCAACAAAGTGTCATGCCCACAACTGGCAGAAATATCAGGTTGTTTACGTTTTTGCCCGCAATCCAGTAAGCTGCGTAAATTCATCGGATGATTGGTTGAGTGGTATGAATACCGAGCTGAGCAAGCGCTCCCTGGTGGAGTTGGCTGTAGAGCGCATGCGCGAATGCATCGTGCAGGGCGATTGGCAGGTCGGCCAGCGCCTGCCTACCGAGCCAGAGCTTGCCTTGCAATTGGGCATTAGCCGCAACACCGTGCGTGAGGCCATGCGCGTGCTGGCGTTCAGTGGCCTGGTGGAAATTCGCCAGGGCGACGGCAGCTACCTGCGCACTGCCCAGGACCCGCTGCAGGCGGTGCGCGCGATGTCCCGATGTACGCCCGAGCAGGCCCGGGAAACACGCCATATCCTCGAGGTGGAGGCCATCGGCCTGGCGGCTCTGCGCCGTACCGATGCTGACCTGCAAGCGCTACGGGATGCCCTTGAAGGCAGTGCCGGGCACTTTCACGGCGATGTCGATGCCTATGTGGCTTGCGATCTGGTGTTCCACCAGCGGCTGGTGGATGCCGCCCACAACCCGGCATTAAGCGAGTTGTACCGTTACTTTTCCGGTGTCGTGGCTGCCGCGCTGCAACACAGTCTGGCGACCGTTCCGCGCTGCCAGGCCACGTTCGACTTGCATGGGCAGATCCTCGAGGCCATCGAGCGACGTGACGTTGAACGGGCCAAGTGCCTGAGCCGTACCCTCATTGAATCCTGACACCGAGAAGGCCATGGCTGAATCCATCACCCGTAATACCCCCTCGAACGAGCGGGATCTCGATGAGCTGCTGATCGACGCTGAAGCTGACGACGAGCAGGTCCAGCAGCAGGCTGTGGTGTTGCGGCGGCCCTGGCTGTTGCTGCTGGGCCTGGTGCTGGTGGCTTTGAACCTGCGCCCGGCATTGTCGAGCATGGCGCCGGTACTGGGCCAAGTATCTGAAGGCCTGGGCCTGAGTGCTTCGCAGGCTGGCTTGCTGACCACCTTGCCGGTGCTCTGCCTGGGCCTGTTTGCTCCCTTGGCGCCGGTGCTGGCGCGGCGCTTTGGCAGCGAGCGGGTGATTCTTGGCATCCTCGTCACCTTGGCACTTGGCCTCGTGGTACGAAGCGCCTTTGGGGCTGTCGGGGTGTTCCTCGGCAGCCTGATGGCGGGGGCCAGCATCGGCATTATCGGCGTGTTGTTGCCGGGTATCGTCAAGCGCGACTTTCCGCAGCACGCTGGCACACTGACCGGCGTATACACCATGGCATTATGCCTGGGCGCTGCCATGGCCGCGGGTGCCACCGTTCCTTTGGCCCAGCATTTCGACGGCAGCTGGGCACTAGGGTTGGGCTTCTGGGTGCTGCCGGCCTTCCTGGCCATGCTGGTGTGGCTGCCACAGGCCCGTCAGGGGCATGGCCTGCACAAGGTAGCCTATCGCGTGCGAGGCCTGTGGCGTGACCCACTGGCCTGGCAGGTGACCCTGTACATGGGCCTGCAGTCATCACTGGCTTACATCGTGTTCGGCTGGTTGCCATCGATCCTGATCGGTCGCGGCCTCAGCCCAACCGAGGCAGGGCTGGTGCTGTCAGGGTCGGTAATCGTGCAGTTGATCAGCTCGCTCAGCGCCCCTTGGCTGGCCACCCGCGGCAAGGACCAGCGGCTGGCGATCGTGGTAGTCATGTCGGGTACGCTGGCGGGGCTGTTCGGTTGCCTGTATGCGCCACTTTCCGGGTTGTGGGGGTGGGCCATTGTGCTGGGCCTGGGGCAGGGCGGTACCTTTGCCCTGGCGCTGACCTTGATCGTGCTGCGCTCGAAGGATGCCCATGTGGCGGCGAACTTGTCGAGCATGGCCCAGGGGGTGGGTTATACCCTCGCCTCAATGGGGCCATTTGCGGTGGGCCTGGTGCATGACCTGACTGGCGGCTGGGCGGCCCTGGGCTGGATTTTTGCGGTGCTGGGCGTCGGTGCCATCGTCTTCGGTCTGGGGGCCGGGCGGGCGCTGCATGTGCAGGTGACCAGCGAGAAGGTCTGAGGCCTGTTTTGCAGTACCGTCCTCTTACCCGCCAAGAGGACGGTACTGGCATAAGCCATCGTGGCAGATTATCGTGCAGCTTTCGAACCTAGGACGGACCAGCCCCCCATGAGCGATGCCAACCGCGCCCTGATCACCCGTTTCTACCAGGCCTTCCAGCGGCTGGATGCCGACGCCATGCTGGCTTGCTACAGCAACGATATCGTTTTCAGCGACCCGGTGTTCGGCACCCTGCGCGGCAAGGACGCAGGCGATATGTGGCGGATGCTCACCACCCGCGCCAAGAACTTCACCCTGACATTCGACAGCATACGCGCAGATGAGCACAGTGGCAGCGCGCACTGGGTGGCTACCTACTTGTTCAGCCAGACCGGGCGTATTGTGGTCAACGATATCCAGGCACGCTTTGTCATTCGTGATGGGCTGATTTGCCAGCATGACGACACCTTTGACCTGTGGCGCTGGTCGCGGCAAGCGCTGGGTGTTCCTGGCATGCTGCTGGGGTGGTCGCCGCTGATGCAGAACAAGGTCCGCCTGCAGGCATTCAAGGGGTTGCGCGCATTCCAGCAGGCCCAGGGTGAGTGAGGTTGTCGAACCTGCCGTTGGAAAGCCCTGGTTCGTCTATCTGGTAAGGGCAGCCAATGGCTCGTTGTATTGCGGCATCAGCGATGATCCGCAGCGTCGGTTTGCCGCGCATCAGAAAGGGCAGGGCGCCCGCTATTTCAAGACCAGCCCGGCCCAGGCGCTGGTGTATGTGGAGCAGTGGCCGGACAAGAGCGCGGCGCTGCGCCAGGAGCGGTTGGTGAAACGGCTGCGCAAGTCGGCGAAGGAGGCATTGGTTGCCTCCTTTGGCGGCTTGGGGGAAATCAGTCCTTGCGGCGCTTCAGCTGATCCACCAAGGTTGTCGGCAGCCCCTTGATGATCAAGGTCCCCGCCGCTTCGTCATATTCCACCTTGTCCCCCAGCAGATGTGCCTCGAAGCTGATCGACAGCCCCTCGGCACGCCCGGTGAAACGGCGGAACTGGTTGAGGGTGCGTTTGTCCGCCGGGATTTCCGGCGAAAGGCCGTAGTCCTTGTTGCGGATGTGGTCGTAGAACGCTTTGGGGCGGTCCTCGTCGATCAGGCTGGACAGCTCTTCCAGTGTCACCGGCTCGCCCAGTTTGGTCTGGGTGGTGGCGTACTCGACCAGGGTCTGGGTCTTCTCGCGGGCAGATTCTTCCGGCAGGTCTTCACTTTCAACGAAATCACTGAAGGCCTTGAGCAGGGTGCGGGTTTCGCCCGGGCCGTCGACACCCTCCTGACAGCCGATGAAGTCGCGGAAGTAGTCCGACACCTTCTTGCCGTTCTTGCCCTTGATGAACGAAATGTACTGCCTGGAGTTCTGGTTGTTCTTCCACTCCGACAGGTTGATGCGTGCTGCCAGGTGCAGTTGGCCAAGGTCGAGGTGACGGGAAGGGGTCACGTCGAGCTCGGCATTCACAGCTACACCTTCGCTATGGTGCAGCAGGGCGATTGCCAGGTACTCGGTCATGCCTTGCTGATAGTGGGCAAACAGGATGTGGCCGCCGGTGGACAGGTTGGACTCTTCCATCAGCTTCTGCAGGTGCTCGACAGCCACGCGGCTGAAGGCGGTAAAGTCCTTTTCTTCATCCAGGTACTGCTTCAGCCAGCCGCTCAGCGGATAGGCACCCGATTCGCCGTGGAAAAAGCCCCAGGCTTTGCCTTGCTTGGCGTTGTAGCTGTCATTGAGGTCGGCCAGCAGGTTTTCGATGGCATCGGAGGCAGCCAGTTCGGAGTCACGAGCATGCAGCACGGCGGGGCTGCCATCGGGCTTTTTGTCGATCAGGTGAACGATGCAATGACGGATTGGCATGGAATTCTCGGCGAGCTGCAAAAGTTGCCAAGTTTAACCTAGACCTGAGGTGATGCAGTGGCCGTATGTTGGCAGATATGTCTGTTGTTCGTTTTTTGTTCAGTTTTGTGTGTTTTCAGCTGAAACGCCCGAAAAACCTGCATTTAATCAAAGTGCGAAGCGGATATTTATCCATTCCTGTGGTAGTTTTGCGCGGTCTTGCGCCCCTCGTGTGGCGCAGTGCTGGCAGCTTGCTTTCGTCGTGTCGAACCAAACGCCGATTTACGTATCTACATACGCAATTGGCGCGGCCCTCCATTTAAAGGGGCTGGCCCGATAACGTCGTAGTCCGCTGCATAACCATCGAATTTGATAGGGAAGGAACACCACCATGGCATTGACCAAAGACCAACTGATTGCCGACATCGCCGAATCGATCGCCGCGCCAAAAGCCACCGCCAAGAACGCTCTGGAGCAACTGGGCCAGATCGTTGCAGACCAACTGGAAAACGGCGCTGAAATCACTCTGCCAGGCATCGGCAAGCTGAAAGTCTCCGAGCGTCCTGCCCGTACCGGCCGCAACCCTTCGACTGGCGCTGCCATCGAAATCGCTGCCAAGAAAGTCGTCAAGTTCGTTCCAGCCAAAGTGCTGACCGACGCTATCAACAAGTAATTGTTGCTTTGACGAAACCGCGCCCGGCTTGCCCGGGCGCGGTTTTTTCATGCCTGTGATTTACGCCGGGCGTGCCAGGCCTGACGTGCGGCGTCGTCATGGAAGCTCCAAGCGACCATGCGGCTCTGTTTCTGCCCCTGGCCCATCTCGATGATGCGCACGGCCTTGGCGCCGGACTTCTTCAACGCGGCCTCGATGCCCGGCAGGTTGCTGGCCTTGGACACCAGGCTGGTGAACCACAGCACCTGTCCGGCGTACTGCACGCTTTCGCCAACCAATTGGGTGACAAAGCGGATTTCCCCGCCTTCGCACCACAGTTCATTGTTCTGGCCACCGAAGTTCAGCACCGGCAGCTTGCGTTTGGGGTCCTGCTTGCCAAGGTTCTTCCATTTGCGCTGGCTGCCGCGGGTGGCTTCGTCGCGTGAGGCATGAAAGGGCGGGTTGCACAAAGTCAGGTCGAAGCGCTCGCCCTCCTGCAGCAGGCCGCTGAGGATGTGCGCTCGGTTGGCCTGCTGACGCAGCGTAATGGCCTTGCCCAAACCGTTGGCCTGGATGATGGCCTTGGCCGAAGCCAAGGCCATGGGGTCGATGTCTGAGCCGAGGAAGCGCCAGCGGTAGTCGCTGTGGCCCAGCAGTGGATAGATGCAGTTGGCCCCCACGCCGATGTCCAGCGCGCGCACTTGGGGGCCCCTTGGGACGTCGCCGGCATTGTCATCGGCCAACAGGTCGGCGGCTACGTGGATGTAATCGGCGCGGCCAGGAATGGGCGGGCACAGGTAATCGGCCGGGATGTCCCAGTGCTGGATGCCGTACTGGGCCTTGAGCAGTGCACGGTTGAACACGCGGACGGCTTCGGGGTTGGCAAAGTCGATGCTGGGCTTGCCGTGGGGGTTGGTGATGGTGAAACGGGCCAGATCAGGGTGGGCCTTGATCAGGCTGGGGAAGTCGTAACGACCCTGGTGGCGGTTGCGCGGGTGCAGGGTGGGTTTGTTCGGGGTCATGGCAGTGTCCAGCCCTATACGAGCGGTGGCTTGAAGAACCTGGGGTTGCTACGCAGCCCTTTCGCGACACAAGGCCGCTCCCACAGGAGGGTGGCGCCTTGAAGGTTGGCGCCGTCCTGTGGGAGCGGCCTTGTGTCGCGAAAGGGCCGCGTAGCGGCCCCAACGGTCTCTCTAGTGTTTACAGCGCAGCAATCCGCGCATGCTGCTCGGTGAAGTTGGCCAGAGCCTGTTCAGACTCGGCCAGCTTGGCGCGTTCTTTCTCGATCACCGCAGGTGGGGCCTTGTCGACGAAGGCTGCGTTGGACAGCTTGCCGCCAACACGTTGCACTTCACCTTGCAGACGCTGGATTTCCTTGTTCAGGCGTGCCAGCTCGGCATCCTTGTCGATCAGCCCGGCCATTGGCACCAGCACTTGCAGGTCACCGACCAGGGCGGTAGCGGACAGCGGCGCTTCGTCGGCATCGCCGAGGACGGTGAACGATTCGACCTTGGCCAGCTTCTTCAGCAGCGCTTCGTTTTCCTGCAGGCGGCGCTGGTCGTCGGCGTTGGCATTCTTCAGGAACAGCGGTAGCGGCTTACCTGGGCCGATGTTCATTTCGGCACGGATATTACGCAGGCCGACCATCAGCTCTTTCAGCCACTCGATGTCGCCTTCGGCGGCGGCGTCAATGCGCGCTTCGTTGGCCACTGGCCACGGCTGCAGCATGATGGTCTTGCCGTCGATGCCGGCCAGCGGCGCGATGCGCTGCCAGATTTCTTCGGTGATGAACGGCATGAACGGGTGCGCAAGGCGCAGTGCCACTTCCAGCACACGCACCAGAGTGCGGCGGGTGCCGCGGGCGCGCTCTACCGGGGCGTTTTCGTCCCACAGTACCGGTTTGGACAGCTCCAGGTACCAGTCGCAGTACTGGTTCCAGATGAACTCGTACAGCGCCTGGCTGGCCAGGTCGAAGCGGAACTGCTCCAGCTGGCGGGTTACTTCGGCTTCGGTACGCTGAAGCTGCGAGATGATCCAGCGGTCGGCCAGCGACAGCTCGTAGGCTTCGCCGTTCTGGCCGCAGTCTTCACCCTTGTCCAGCACGTAGCGGGCAGCGTTCCAGATCTTGTTGCAGAAGTTGCGGTAGCCTTCGACGCGGCCCATGTCGAACTTGATGTCGCGGCCAGTCGAGGCCAGCGAGCAGAAGGTGAAGCGCAGGGCGTCGGTGCCGTAGCTGGCAATACCTTCTGGGAACTCGGCTTTGGTCTGCTTGGCGATCTTCTCGGCAAGCTTGGGCTGCATCATGCCGCTGGTGCGTTTTTCCAGCAGGGCGTCGAGGGTGATACCGTCGACGATGTCCAGCGGGTCCAGCACGTTACCCTTGGACTTGGACATCTTCTGGCCCTGACCGTCACGTACCAGGCCGTGCACGTACACGGTCTTGAACGGTACCTGCGGGGTGCCGTCTTCGTTCTTGATCAGGTGCATGGTCAGCATGATCATGCGCGCAACCCAGAAGAAGATGATGTCGAAGCCAGTCACCAGTACGTCGGTGGAGTGGAACTTCTTGAGGAATTCGGTCTGTTCCGGCCAGCCCAGGGTGGAGAATGTCCACAGGCCCGAGCTGAACCAGGTGTCAAGTACGTCGTCATCCTGGCGCAGGGCCACGTCGGCGCCCAGCTTGTGCTTGGTGCGTACTTCTTCCTCGCTGCGGCCAACGTAGACCTGGCCGGCCTCGTCGTACCACGCCGGAATACGGTGGCCCCACCACAGCTGGCGGCTGATGCACCAGTCCTGGATATCACGCATCCAGGAGAAGTACATGTTCTCGTATTGCTTGGGCACGAACTGGATGCGGCCATCTTCCACGGCGGCGATGGCAGGTTCTGCCAGCGGCTTGGTGGAAACGTACCACTGGTCGGTCAGCCACGGCTCGATGACCGTGCCGGAGCGGTCGCCTTTCGGCACTTTCAGGGCGTGGTCGTCGATGCTGACCAGCAAGCCCTGGGCGTCCAGGTCGGCGACGATCTGCTTGCGCGCGACAAAACGGTCAAGGTTGGCATACTGGGCCGGCAGTTGGGTGTCGACCTGCTCGTTGACGCTGCCGTCGAGGTTGAAGGCCTGGGCACTGGCCAGCACGAAGGCGTTCTTGTCGAAGATGTTCAGCAGCGGCAGGTTGTGACGCTTGCCGACTTCGTAGTCGTTGAAGTCGTGGGCCGGGGTGATCTTCACGCAACCGGTACCGAACTCGGGGTCGCAATAGTCATCGGCGATGATCGGGATGCGGCGGCCGACCAATGGCAGCTCGACGAATTTGCCGATCAGTGCCTGGTAGCGTTCGTCGTTCGGGTTGACTGCCACGGCGGCGTCACCCAGCAGGGTTTCCGGACGAGTGGTGGCAACCACCAGGTAGTCCTGCCCTTCGGCGGTCTTGGCGCCGTCGGCCAGCGGGTAGCGCAGGTTCCACAGGTGGCCTTTCTCGTCGTGGTTTTCCACTTCGAGGTCGGAGATCGCTGTGTGCAGCTTGGTGTCCCAGTTGACCAGGCGCTTGCCGCGGTAGATAAGGCCGTCTTCATGCAGGCGCACGAACGCTTCTTTTACTGCTTCGGACAGGCCATCGTCCATGGTGAAGCGCTCGCGGCTCCAGTCTACCGATGAGCCCAGGCGGCGAATCTGGCGGCTGATGTTGCCACCGGACTGATCCTTCCATTCCCAGACCTTTTCCAGGAACTTTTCGCGGCCCAGGTCATGACGGTTCTGGCCTTTGGCTTCAAGTTGGCGCTCGACCAGCATCTGCGTGGCGATACCCGCGTGATCGGTACCAGGCTGCCACAGGGTGTCGCGGCCTTGCATGCGGCGGAAACGGATCAGGGCGTCCATGATCGCGTTGTTGAACCCGTGGCCCATGTGCAGGCTGCCGGTTACGTTCGGCGGCGGGATCATGATGGTGTAGGACTCGCCTGCACCTTGTGGAGCGAAATAGTTCTCGGACTCCCAGGTGTTGTACCAGGAGGTTTCGATTGCGTGCGGCTGGTAGGTCTTATCCATGCGCGGCGGGACCCTGTGCATTTATTCGGGAAAGCCGGGAAGTATAACCAAGCTGGGGGCCGCAGGCGACAAGCTGCTGACAACTGTCGGAACAGTGTCGCCTGTCTCGCGGGCAAAGCGCAGGCTTCGAACCTGTGGCAGCGGGTTTGCCTGCGAAGCAGGCGACACCGTTGCCCGATTCTACTCGGAACGCTTGATCAGGCGCTCGATCCGCGCATCCAGCCGGCGCTTGATTTCGTTCTCGATATGCGGGGTAAAGTCGTTGATCACGTCCTGCATGATCATCTGCGCGGCAGCGCGCAGCTCGCTTTCCAGGTGCAGCAGGGTGTCCTGGCGGCGGGTTTGCGGGTCGTCCTCGGGTTCGGCAGCTACCGGTTCGTCGGGCGCCGCGGGGTCGCTGGCGGTTTCGTCCAGCAGCAACGGAATCTGCTCTACCGTCTCGGTGAGCAGCGGCGGTTGCAGGTCGGCGTCGCCAAGCAGCTGACGGATCGACTCGAGGTCATCGAGCAGGTGGGCGGAATCGGGCAAAGGGGAGGGCTTGTCCATCGTCGTCAAAGTCGCTGTAAGCGGTGGTCTTGCAGAGCATAGCCCTGTTCACGGTAGAAACGGAATCGCTCACGGGCTGATTGGCGGATGGCGGGCTCTTCAACGACGATTTCGGCCACCCGCTCGAACTGCCCGACAAAGCCCGGCACGCTGGCGCCGAGGTTGATCAGCAGACCGCAGTGCTCGCCCGCGTTGTCAGCCAGGCCCAGCACCACGCCAGCATCTGCATGGACCTCGGCCAGGTCGTGGGGCACGAAAGCCTCGCCCTTGAAGCGCCACAAGCGTTGGTCCAGTTCACTGCGCTGTTCTGCATCCTGGCAGTGCAGATAGACCCGGTGGCCGAGGCGCCAGGCCTTTTCGCACAGCTTGCAGGCGAAATCGAGCCGCGCCGACAGCGAATCGGTGGGCAGAATGTAGAAGTCGACTTTGCTCATGGTGGGGATTACCGGCCGGTGGTGCGCAAGGCACCACCAGCTTCACGGCTTCAGGCGCCAGCGCGGTCCAGCAGGTACTGGGTCAGCAGAGGAACCGGGCGGCCAGTGGCGCCTTTGTCCTTGCCGCCACTGACCCAGGCGGTACCGGCGATGTCCATGTGCGCCCAGTTGTAGGCTTTGGCGAAGCGCGACAGGAAGCAGCCAGCGGTGATCGTACCGGCCTTCGGCCCACCAATGTTGCCCATGTCGGCGAACGGGCTGTCCAGTTGCTCCTGGTATTCATCGAACAGCGGCAACTGCCAGGCACGGTCGTCGGCGCGCTTGCCGGCATCGAGCAACTGCCCGACCAGGTCGTCGTTATTGCCCATCAGGCCGGAGGTGTGGCTGCCCAGGGCGACGATGCAGGCGCCGGTCAGGGTGGCGATGTCGATGACCGCCTGCGGTTTGAAGCGCTCGGCGTAGGTCAGGGTGTCGCACAGCACCAGGCGGCCTTCAGCGTCGGTGTTGAGGATTTCCACGGTCTGGCCACTCATGGTGGTAACGATGTCACCTGGGCGGGTGGCACCGCCGCTTGGCATGTTCTCGGCGCAGGCCAGCAGGCACACCAGGTTGATCGGCAGTTGCAGTTCGAGCACTGCATGCAGGGTGCCGAACACACTGGCGGCGCCGCACATGTCGTACTTCATTTCGTCCATGCCGGCGCCTGGCTTGAGGCTGATGCCGCCGGTGTCGAAGGTAATGCCTTTACCCACCAGCACGAAAGGCTTGTCGGCCTTTTTGCCGCCCTGGTAATTGAGCACGATCAGGCGGGGTGGCTGGTCGCTGCCCTGGCCCACGGCGTAGAACGCGCCCATGCCCAGGTCCTTGATCTTTTTCTCGTCCAGCACTTCAACCTTGAGGGCCTTGTGCGCCTTGCCCAGGTCTTTGGCCTGTTCGGCCAGGAAGCTTGGGTGGCAAAGGTTAGGCGGCAGGTTGCCGAGGTCGCGGGTGAAGGCCATGCCGCTGGCGATGGCGCTGGCATGCTTGACCGCGCGCTCGACTTCGGCCTGGCCGGCTTTGTCGGCCAGCAGGGTGACCTTTTTCAGCGCGCGCGGCTCGGCTTTCTGGCTTTTGAAGCGGTCGAACACATACTCGCCGTCCAGCAGGGTTTCAGCCAGCAGGCGGTACTTGCCATAATGGGCGTCGCGGTTGCTGACCGCGATATCGTCCAGGGCCAGCACTGCGTCAGCGCCATTCAGGCCCTTGAGCACGCCAGCGACACTGGCCACCAGTTTGCGCCAGGCGCGGTCGCCCAGGGCTTCTTCCTTGCCGCTGCCCACCAGCAGCACGCGCTCGGCTTTCAGGCCAGGGAGGTTCTGTAGCAGCAGGGTCTGGCCCGGCTTGCCGGCCAGGTCGCCGCGCTTGAGCACGGCGCTGATGGCGCCTTCGCTGGCCTGGTCGGCAGCCTTGGCAACAGCGCCGAGCTTGCGGTTTTCACCTACCGGAAGGACCAGGGTGGCGGTTTTTACGGATGCAGCAGCTACGCTTTTTACAACCAGTTCCATGTCAGGATCCCCGAATGATCGATACGAATGGCGCCGTGTGTTCCGGCGCTCTGGACGGGCCTGGCCGCGTCGTCGCGCACCAGCGGAAAAGCTGCCAGTTTGAGCCTGTGGCAAGCGTGCTGACAACCCCGTTGTGCACCTTCGTGCGCGGCCAAGTGACAGGGGCGGTCAATCACAGGATAATGCGCGCACTTTACATGGAGGTTCGCCTTTGGCGAACCGGCATTGGTCTTGGATGTACTAAGTCATTGTTTGGCGCCATTGCATGGCTGTCCGCCCTGACAACCCAGGAGTGTCTGGTTTGATCGTCTTTCGTTATCTGTCCCGCGAGGTCCTGGTGACCTTGAGCGCCGTCAGCGCTGTGCTGTTGGTGATCATCATGAGCGGGCGCTTCATCAAGTACCTGGCCCAGGCTGCCCAAGGCGTGCTCGACCCTGGCGTGTTGTTCCTGATCATGGGCTACCGCTTGCCAGGCTTCCTGCAACTGATCCTGCCTCTGGGGCTCTTCCTCGGCATACTGCTGGCTTACGGGCGCCTGTACCTGGAAAGCGAGATGACCGTGCTGTCGGCCACAGGCATGAGCCAGCAGCGCCTGCTGGGCCTGACCATGGCACCGGCTGCCCTGGTTGCCCTGCTGGTGGCCTGGTTGAGCATGAGCCTGGCCCCGCAGGGCGTGGCCCAGGTGCAGCAGATCATCAGCCAGCAGGATGCCCTGACCGAGTTCGATACCTTGGTGCCGGGCCGCTTCCAGACCTTGCGTGATGGCTCGCGGGTAACCTATACCGAGCAACTGTCGGATGACCGCATCAACCTGGGCGGGGTGTTCATCTCCGAGAAGCGCTTCAACCAGGACAAGACCAAGGACCGCGCCCCATCGGTGCTGGTCGCTGAAAAAGGTCACCAGGAAATCCAGGCCGACGGCAACCGTTACCTGGTTCTGGAAAACGGTTACCGCTACGACGGCAATCCGGGCCAGGCCGACTACCGCGCCATCAAGTATGACACCTACGGCGTGCTGCTGCCCAAGCCGGAAGTGGCCGAGGAAGTGACCGAGCGCGAAGCTATTCCCACCTCCGAACTGATCGGCGCCAAGGGCCTGCGTGAGCGCGCCGAGCTGCAATGGCGGCTGTCGCTGCCGATCCTGGTGTTCGTCGTCACCCTGCTGGCAGTGCCACTGTCGCGGGTCAACCCGCGCCAGGGCCGCTTCCTCAAGCTGCTGCCGGCAATTCTTCTGTATATGGCCTACCTGACAATGCTGATTTCCGTACGCGGCGCCCTCGAGAAGGGCAAACTGCCGATTGCCCTGGGCATGTGGTGGGTACACGGCCTGTTCCTGCTGATCGGCCTTGGCCTGATGTACTGGGAGCCGCTGCGCCTCAAACGCGCCGCCCGCCGTGCGGAGGTGGCCCATGGCTAAGCTCGATCGCTACATCGGCCAGAGCGTGCTGCTGGCCATCCTGGCCGTGCTGGGGATCATCCTCGGCCTGGCTTCACTTTTCGCTTTCATCGATGAGATGAGCGACCTGAGTGACACCTACACAGTGATGGAAGCGGGCAACTTTGTCCTGCTTACCGCGCCTCGGCGGCTGTATGAAATGTTGCCAATGGCCGCCTTGATCGGTTGCCTGATCGGCCTGGGCAGTCTGGCCAGCAGCAGCGAGCTGACCATCATGCGTGCGGCCGGCGTGTCCATCGGCCGCATCGTCTGGGCGGTGATGAAGCCGATGCTGGTGCTGATGCTGGTTGGTCTGCTGATTGGCGAATATGTGGCTCCGGTGACTGAGAACAAGGCTCAGGCCGACCGTTCTCTGGCTCAGGGTGGTGGTGAGGCACAAAGCTCCAAGCGCGGCATGTGGCACCGCCAGGGCGAGGAGTACGTGCACATCAACGCCGTACAGCCCAATGGCCTGCTGCTGGGCGTGACCCGCTACCGCTTCGACAGCGAGCGCAAGATCGTCACCTCGAGCTTTGCCCGCCGCGCACAGTACCAGAGCGACCACTGGCTGCTCGCCGATGTGCGTACCACCTACTTCCGTGGCGACCATACCGAGGTGGTCAACGCGCCAGAGGAGCGCTGGGATGTATCGCTCACGCCAGAGCTGCTCAATACCGTAATCCTCGCGCCGGAGTCGCTTTCGATTACCGGGTTGTGGGACTACATCCACTACCTGTCTGACCAGGGCCTGAACAACGCCCGCTACTGGCTGGCGTTCTGGACCAAGGTGCTGCAGCCGATGGTAACGGCGGCTCTGGTGCTGATGGCGATCTCGTTCATCTTTGGCCCGCTGCGTTCGGTAACCCTCGGTCAGCGCGTGTTCACGGGTGTACTGGTGGGCTTCGTGTTTCGCATTGGCCAGGACCTGCTCGGGCCTTCGAGTCAGGTATTCGGCTTCCCGCCGCTGCTAGCGGTGGTGATCCCGGCAGGTATCTGTGCATTGGCGGGCGTGTGGTTGCTGCGCCGGGCAGGCTAATAGCCTGAGCTGCACAAGAAAGCCGACCTCAGGGTCGGCTTTTTCATGGGTGTTGAGCTGTCCCGGCCTCTTCGCGGGTAAACCCGCTCCTACAGGTACCGCGCAGGCATCAAGAAAGGGCCGAACCGGCAACGCCAAGCTTGTGGCTTATTTTTTCTGTTTAGGCACCCGCACCAGCTGGCTTTCCGAATAGATGTCATGCCAACCACGCTTGCGATTGTCGATCAGCACCCAGAAAAAACCCAACCCCAGGCACAGCCACGAGGCGATCGACACGACGAACCGCAACAGCGCCTGCCACAGGCTGATGGCCGAGCCATCGGCATTCTGCACCCGGACGCCCCACACCTGCATACCCAGCGTCTGCCCGCTGTGGGTCCAGAACTTGGCAAAGAAGCCGAACAGGGCAAACAGCAATACCGTAGACAGCAGTGGGTCGCCATCCAGTGCGCCGGCCTCGGTCAGCTCGCGCATACGTGCTTCGCCGATGATCGACATCTGAATCATCTTGTAGGCGCCAGCGGTAACGATCAGCAGTGCGGTACACAGCAAAAAGTCATAGAACATTGCAGCCAGGCGCCGGCCCAGGCTGACCGGCGGAAAATCACCCTGGGGTGTGAGTAGAGGCTTGGACATGCAGGACGCTCCAAAATACGAGCCCACTATTCTACGGGCAAAAAAAAACCCCTGCACTTGGCAGGGGCTTTTCAAAGTCTGGCGCTGGATCAGACAGGTTGAACCTTGTCAGCCTGCATGCCTTTCTGGCCCTGGACTGCTTCGAAGGTGACTTGCTGGCCTTCTTTCAGGCTCTTGAAGCCGTTGCCTTCGATAGCGCGGAAGTGCACGAAGAGATCCGGACCGCTTTCTGGGGTAATGAAGCCGTAACCTTTTTCGTCATTGAACCACTTGACGGTACCCTTCTGACGCTCAGCCATTGTCTTATTTCCTATGAAACTTAAATTTTGATGACAGTTTCTTTCGCACTTTTTTGTAAGCGAAAGACTACTGGGCTGGGTTGCAGGAAGTAAGAGACGTCGAACGGGTTGTAGCAAATCTCGGCTACTGGCCCAGGTCACGAACTGTTGCGACCCATGCAAACACAGTGCAGTGACTCTACGCCAACTCCCGAGCGAAAAACAAGCCCTTGGTCGTATGGAAAACTGGCCGCTTGCCGATAACCGACCGATTTGTCGGAAACGGCATGGCGCCTGGCCTGGCGCCATGTTCAAAAGTTATTGGGCAGGTTCGAAAACGAATATGTCGACGCTGCCCAAAACCTTCACAAAGCCGTTTCAGCCACGGTAGTAACGTGGTGTCACGAAAGGCATTTTGCTGACTTTCAAGGCCACCTTCTTTCCACGCACCACGGCAAACAGTGCAGTGTCGAGTGCAGCATGTTCACTATCGATATAACCCATTGCGACAGGTGCAGCGAGTGTCGGACCAAAGCCTCCGCTGCATACTTTACCCACCGGTTTATCGTTTGCGTCGACAATGTCCGCGCCTTCGCGTACTGGCGTACGCTCCTGAGGCAACAAGCCTACGCGTTTGCGCGCGACCCCGTCGCGCACGTGGGCGAAGATCGCCTCGGCACCAGGGAAGCCGGCAGCACGTGCACCCTCGGCACGGCGCACCTTGGAAATCGCCCACAGCAGGCTGGCTTCGATCGGCGTAGTCTCGGTGTTCATGTCATGGCCATACAGGCACAAGCCAGCTTCCAGGCGCAGCGAGTCGCGTGCGCCCAGGCCGATCGGCTGTACTTCCGGCTCGGCCAGCAGGCGGCGGGCCAGGGCGTCGGCAGCGTTGACCGGTACCGAGATCTCGTAGCCGTCTTCGCCGGTGTAGCCCGAGCGGCTGACGAAGCAGTCCACGTCCAGCAGCTTTACCCGGCGCAACTGCATGAAGATCATGCCGGCCACTTCTGGAGCCAGGCGTTCCAGCACTTTGACCGCAGCCGGGCCTTGCAGGGCGAGCAGGGCACGCTCCTCGAACAGCGGCTGCACCTCGCAGCGGCTGCCGATGTGCGCTTGCAGGTGAGCCAGGTCCTGCGCCTTGCAGGCCGCGTTGACTACCAGGAACAGAGTGTCGTCGCCCAGGTTGGCAACCATCAGGTCGTCAAGAATGCCGCCTTGCTCATTGGTGAACATGGCATAGCGCTGCATGCCCACCGGCAGGTCGATGATATCCACCGGTACCAGGCTTTCCAGCGCCTTGGCGGCGTCAGCACCACGCAGAATGATCTGGCCCATGTGCGAGACGTCGAACAGGCCGGCCTGCTCGCGGGTGTGCAGGTGTTCCTTGAGCACACCCAGCGGGTACTGCACCGGCATGTCGTAGCCGGCGAACGGCACCATGCGCGCACCCAGTTCCAGGTGCAGGGCATGCAGTGGGGTCTTGAGCAGTGTTTCGGACATCGATGACTCCTTGCTGTCATTGTCGGGTCAACATTCAATGATGTTGACGGCCAGGCCGCCACGGGCGGTCTCTTTATATTTGCTTTTCATGTCGGCGCCGGTCTGGCGCATGGTGCGGATGACCTTGTCCAGCGACACGTAGTGCTGCCCGTCGCCGCGCAGGGCCATGCGTACCGCGTTGATGGCCTTCACCGAGCCCATCGCATTGCGCTCGATACAGGGCACCTGCACGAGGCCGCCGATCGGGTCGCAGGTCAGGCCCAGGTTGTGTTCCATGCCTATTTCGGCGGCGTTCTCCACCTGCTGCACGCTGCCACCCATCACTTCGCACAGCGCCCCGGCGGCCATCGAGCAGGCCACGCCGACCTCGCCCTGGCAGCCCACTTCGGCACCGGAGATGGAGGCGTTTTCCTTGTACAGGATGCCGATGGCTGCGGCGGTGAGCAGAAAGCGCACCACCCCGTCCTCGCTGGCACCCGGCACGAAGCGCATGTAGTAGTGAAGGACTGCCGGGACGATGCCCGCTGCGCCGTTGGTAGGGGCCGTAACCACACGACCGCCGTAGGCGTTTTCCTCGTTCACTGCCAAGGCGTAGAGGTTGACCCAGTCGAGCACCGACAGGGCGTCACGCAGGCTGGCCTCCGGGTGGCCGCTCAGTTGGCGGTACAGGGCCGGCGCACGGCGTTTGACCTTGAGCCCTCCCGGTAATATGCCCTCATGCTGGCAACCAGCAGCGACACAATCTTGCATCACCTGCCAGATGCGCAGCAGCCCGGCTCGGGTTTCTGCTTCTGGGCGCCAGGCGGTCTCGTTGGCCAGCATCACCTGGCTCACCGACAGGTCATGCGCGGTGCAGTGGCCGAGCAGCTCCTTGGCGGTCTTGAACGGATAGGCCAGCACCGTGGTGTCCTCGACGATGCGGTCGTGGCCGGCAGCGTCCTCGTCGACCACGAAACCACCGCCTACCGAGTAATACTCGCGGCTTCGGATTTGCAGGCCTGCGTCGTCGAACGCGCGGAAGATCATGCCGTTGGGGTGGTAGTCCAACGGCTTGCGGATCATCGCCAGGTGCTGCTTTTCGATGAACGCAATGCTGTGCTCGCCCAGCAGGTTGATGCGTCCGCTGTCGCGGATGGCTTGCAGGCGAGCGGGAATGCTGTCGGTGTCGATAATGTCCGGGTGTTCGCCTTCAAGGCCCAGCAGCACGGCTTTGTCACTGCCGTGGCCTTTGCCTGTGGCGCCCAGTGAGCCATACAGCTCGGCTTTGACGCTGGCGGTGCGGGTAAGCAAGCCATCACGGCGCAGCCCTTCGGCGAACCGCGCAGCGGCGCGCATCGGGCCGACCGTGTGGGAGCTGGAGGGGCCGATGCCGATCTTGAACAGGTCGAAGACGCTCAGTGACATGGTGGTTCCTCCAGCCGGGGAAATTAGGCGGACGGTGAACCCTGTGGGAGCGAGCGTGCCCGCGAATGCGTCGGTGAAGTCATCATCGCATTCGCGGGCGTGCCCGCTCCCACAGAGGTCCACACCTCAAGTCAGGTAGCGGGCCTGAGCGCAATCAGGCGTCCTGATAGCTCTCGATCGACGGGCAGGCGCACACCAGGTTGCGGTCGCCGAACACGTTGTCGACCCGGCCGACCGGCGGCCAGTACTTGCCTTCCACCAGGCTCGCCAAGGGGTATACCGCCTGCTCGCGGCTGTAGCCATGGGTCCATTCGCCAACCAGCTCAGCCGCAGTGTGCGGTGCGTTTTTCAGCGGGTTGTCGTCCTTGTCCAGGCTACCGTCCTCCACCGCGCGGATTTCTTCGCGGATCTGGATCATCGCGTTGCAGAAGCGGTCCAGTTCTTCTTTGGACTCGCTTTCGGTCGGTTCGATCATCAGCGTGCCAGCCACCGGGAAAGACATGGTCGGGGCGTGGAAGCCGAAGTCGATCAACCGTTTGGCCACGTCGTCGACACTGATGCCGCTGTTGTCCTTCAGTGGGCGCAGGTCGAGAATGCATTCGTGAGCCACCAGGCCATTACCGCCGGTATACAGAACAGGATAGTGCTCTTCCAGGCGGCGGGCGATGTAGTTGGCGTTGAGGATTGCCATTTGCGAGGCACGTTTGAGGCCGGCACCGCCCATCATGCGGATATACATCCATGTGATTGGCAGGATGCTGGCGCTACCGAACGGCGCAGCGCATACCGCGCCCTGGGTGTTTTCCAGCTGTGCATGGCCTGGCAGGAACGGCGCCAGGTGCGACTTGACGCCAATCGGGCCAACGCCCGGGCCACCACCACCGTGCGGGATGCAGAAGGTCTTGTGCAGGTTCAGGTGGGAAACGTCGCCGCCGAACTTGCCTGGCGCGCACAGTCCGACCATGGCATTCATGTTGGCGCCGTCGATGTACACCTGGCCACCGTTGTCGTGGATGATCGCGCAGATTTCGCCGATCGCTTCCTCGAACACGCCGTGGGTCGACGGGTAGGTGATCATGATTGCAGCCAGGCGCTCGCGGTGCTCGATGGCTTTGGCGCGCAGGTCCTCGACATCGACGTTGCCACGGGCGTCACAGGCGGTAACCACGACACGCATGCCAGCCATATGTGCGGTGGCCGGGTTGGTGCCATGGGCCGACGACGGGATCAGGCAGATATCGCGGTGGCCTTCACCACGGCTGCGGTGGTAGGCGCGGATCGCCAACAGCCCGGCGTATTCGCCCTGCGAGCCGGCGTTGGGCTGCAGCGACACGGCATCATAGCCAGTGGCCGCGCACAGCATGGCCTCCAGTTCGGTGGTCATCTGCAGGTAGCCCTGGCTCTGCTCGGCCGGGGCGAACGGGTGCAGGTTGCCGAACTCGGCCCAGGTGACCGGGATCATTTCGCTGGCGGCGTTCAGCTTCATGGTGCACGAGCCCAGCGGGATCATGCTGCGGTCCAGCGCCAGGTCCTTGTCGGCCAGGCGGCGCAGGTAGCGCATCAGCTCGGTTTCGCTGTGGTAGCGGTTGAACACCGGGTGTTCCAGGATGGCCGACTGGCGCAGCAGGGCGGCAGGCAGCAGGGAACCGGTGCTGGCGGCCAGTGCGGTGAAGTCAGGCTGTGCCTGCTCGCCACCCAACAGCTGCCACAGCGACTCGACGTCAGCCTGAGTGCTGGTTTCGTCCAGAGACAAACCCACATGGGCGGCATCGATCTGGCGCAGGTTGATGCCTTGGGCGCGTGCCTTTCCATGCAGGCTGGCGGTGGCAGTGCCGGTGGCCAGGGTCAGGGTGTCGAAGGCGCTGGCGCCTACCACCTGTACGCCCAGCGCCTTCAGGCCGGCGGCAAGGATCGCGGTCAGGGCATGGGTGCGCTCGGCAATGCGCTTGAGGCCGGCAGGGCCGTGGTAGACGGCGAACATGCTGGCGATGTTGGCCAGCAGCACCTGGGCGGTGCAGATGTTGCTGGTGGCCTTTTCGCGGCGGATGTGTTGCTCGCGGGTCTGCATGGCCAGACGCAGGGCGGTTTTGCCGAAGCGGTCAATCGACACGCCGACCAGGCGGCCAGGCATGTCGCGCTTGAACGCGTCGCGGGTGGCGAAGTAAGCCGCGTGCGGGCCACCGAAGCCCAGTGGCACGCCGAAGCGTTGGGCGCTGCCGATGGCCACGTCAGCCTCGAATTCGCCCGGTGGGGTCAGCAGGGTCAGGGCCAGCAGGTCTGCTGCTACGGCGACCAGTGCGTTGGCAGCATGGAAACGCTGTACGACCTCGCGGTAGTCGAACACTTCACCGTTGCTGGCCGGGTATTGCAGCAGGGCGCCGAAGAAGGCGCTGACATCGCCCAGCTCGCGCTCGTCGCCAACCACAACTTCGATACCCAGCGGCTCGGCACGGGTGCGCAGCACGTCGAGGGTTTGCGGGTGGCAGTGTACCGAGGCGAAGAAGGTGTGGCTGGCCTTGTTCTTCGACAGGCGCTTGCAGAAGGTCATGGCCTCGGCCGCAGCCGTGGCTTCGTCAAGCAAGGAGGCGTTGGCGATCGGCAGGCCGGTGAGGTCGCTGATCAGGGTCTGGAAGTTCAGCAGCGCTTCCAGGCGGCCCTGGGAAATTTCTGGCTGATATGGGGTGTAGGCGGTGTACCAGGCCGGGTTTTCCAGCAAGTTGCGCAGAATCGGCGCCGGAGTGTGGGTGTTGTAGTAGCCCTGGCCGATGTAGCTTTTGAACAGCTGGTTCTTGCCGGCGATGGCCTTGAGTGCGGCCAGCGCATCCGCTTCACTTTGGCCGTCATGCGAGCCAAGCACGCTAGTGCCCTTGATGCTGTCGGGGATGACCGCAGCGGTCATGGCGTCCAGCGAGTCGAAGCCCAGTGCAGTGAGCATGGCCTGTTCGTCAGCGGCGCGCGGGCCAATGTGACGGGCGATGAATTCGTTGGCGGTGCCGAGGTTGATGGTCATGGCGGGTGTCCTCAGGCGTCGTCGTTGGCTTTGAGCAGGCGGTCGTAGGCGTCCTGATCGAGCAGAGCGGTCACGGCTTCTGCATCGGCAGGGATGAAGCGGAAGAACCACCCTTCGCCCATCGGGTCTTCGTTGACCAGTTCCGGGCTGTCTTCGAGCTGGCCGTTGACTTCGACCACTTCACCCGTCAGTGGCATGTACACGCCGCTGGCGGCCTTGACCGATTCGACGGTGGACGCTTCGCTGCCTTTCTCATACTGCTGCAACTCTGGCAGTTGCACGAAAACCACGTCGCCCAGGGCATTCTGGGCGTAGGCGGTGATGCCCACGGTGACGCTGCCATCGGCTTCGACGCGCAGCCATTCGTGATCTTCAGTGAAACGCAACTCGCTCATGGGAAATCCTCGGGAAGCAGGGCGTGGGGCGCGGTGGCGCCGCGCTCTTAGGGTAGGATTCCCTAAGCAATAATGCGGCCAATATAAAGAACTTCTTTTTTATCAATTGCTTACGTAAATATGGTGGAAAGCCATATTTTTTGTATGGAATGATATCGTTACAGGTGCTCATGGGAGGAAAAGGGTTTGAGCATCAAACCCTTGTGCACCCACGTCGAGGCGGGCTTGTATCGTTTTCGCTACAGTGTAGCGAAAACGATACGATTGCTGCGTGAACATGGCAGGTGCCAATTGGCCTTCGGTCATTTCACTTTCAGCAGATGATCCAGCGAAAACGCGCCGGCGCCACGTGCGACCAGGAGCAGCAAGAGCCCTGCCCAAGTCAGGTGGGTGGGCCACGCATCGGGGTATACGAACACTTCTATCACCAGGGTCATGCCCAGCAGTGCCAGCGCAGATAGCCTGGTCATCAGCCCGAGCACCAGCAATAGCGGGAACAAGTGCTCAGCGTAGGCTGCCAGGTGCGCTGCAAGCCAGGGCGAGAGTAGCGGCAGCGCGTACTCGGTGCGGAACAGCTCATAGGTGCCGGGTGTGAGGGTAAGGAAACCTTCCACTTTGGTGCGCCCGGAAAGAAAGAATACCGAGGCGATCCCGAGCCGGGCGACCAGGCACAACAGGTCATCGCTCAACCGGCGCTCGATGCTTTGCGCAACGTGGTTCCAGGCGCGCCGCAGGCCGCTGGCCGGGGGTGTGAAATCGACACTAGCCATGGTGGTGTTCTCCTGTGAAGGCGAGTGGGCGAAAAGCCTGGGCTGTCATCAGGCGCCCGAGCATCTCGGTGAAGTCCAGGTCGGTTTCTGCGTGTCGCGCCAGGTCTGAGGCCTGCATCAGCGAGTGTCCGGCCGCACAGGCCTTGAGAAACTCATGGCCACCTTTCCCCAACGGCTGATGGCATACGCCATCAGCGGTCCCGACAAACAGTACCCCTTCGCCCACCCATGGCTGGTCATGGGGCCAGGCAAGCTGTTCGCGGGCGCAGCGCCACAGGGTGTACACAGGATGCGCTTCGCACCAGTACCAGCGGGCACTGGCACGGGGGGCCAGGCAACCGTGATCCAGATCGCTGGGGGTCATGCCTGCCAGCTCGACAAGGTTCAGGCACGGTTCGTTCGGCGCGCTGAAGGCTTCTGTCCAACGCAGGTCCAGGCGCGCGACATCCGCCAGATACGGCACAGCATGCTGTGACTGAATGTCTTCGAGGAAATCTGGAAAGGTTGCGCCGTAGCAGATCAGCCGGGGATCGCTGGGGGGAAATTGCCGCGCATAGACTGCCGCGGTCTCATCCATCCAGGCGCGCCCGACGAGTGTGCACACGCTCGGAAAGTTTGCGCGCAGCGCATCCACGCAGCCGGCCAGCACCGTGTTGCGATAAACCGCGAACGCCGCTTGTTCGGCCACTCCCGAAAGCTGGGGAGCAGGGCGGGAATAGAGTGCCTCGATGAATGCGTGCTGGAACTGACCAAGGGAAAGGTTCATGGCAATACACCTGGGCAAGTCATGATCGACTGTGCGATGGACCGTTCGGCAAGCAGTTCGGTGAACGGGGGAAGCTTGTCGTCACGTTCAATGAGTGTCGGGCGCGGGCCGACACGGGAAACCAGTTGGCGGTACAGCGCCCACACAGGCTCGGCCACCTGCGCATCATGAGAGTCGATCAACAGGTTGCCTTGGTCATCATCGCTGTGCCCGGCCAGGTGAATTTCTGTGATGGTTTGCGCTGGAAAGCGGTCCAGGTAGGCAGTTGCCGAGAACCCCAGATTGTGAGCACTCACATAGACGTTGTTGATGTCCAGCAGCAGGCCACAACCCGTGCGACGTGTCAGTTCGCCAAGAAAGTCGATCTCGTCCCAGTCATGGCCCTGCAGCTGCAAGTAATGACTGGGGTTTTCGATGGATATACGCCGGCCCAATACCTCCTGGCATCGCTGGATGTTTTCAGCGATGCGCTGAAGGGCTTCGTTGCTGCGGGGAAATGGCAGCAGGTCTGGATGGTAGTGCCCCTGCCAGGTGGACCAGGCCAGGTGCTCTGATACAAGTACCGGTTCGGTCTGATCGCACAGTGCGCGCAGACGCTGCAAGTGGTCCTGATCGGGGGCTGCATCAGCCGCCAGCGAAAGTGCCACACCATGCAATGAGACCGGGTGCCGCTCTGCGATGCGGTTCAGCCAGGCAAGGCGAGGGCCACCGACCATGTAGTTCTCCGGGTGAACTTCAAACCAGAGCCCTTCGAGATTGCACGCCAGCGCCTGGTCGTAGTGCTCGGCCTTCAGGCTGATTCCGGCGCCCATTCGTGCGTCTGCGTTCATGGTCGGTTTCCCCTGATCAAGACTTGTGAGGTGTCAGCGAACCCATGCCGGCAGGTGTCTTGATCGAAGTGCAGGTGCCGGCGGGGACGTTTTTCCAGTGCATGCCGTCGTAGTCTTTCTTCGCACTGCCTGCGCAGCTGGTACCGGCGCCGGCCTTGCAATCGTTCTTTCCTGCCATGGCGACGCCGTAGCATTTTTCCATGGCAGCGCCACTGCCTGCGGGTTGCGTGCTGTCGGCCGCCATGGCAACGCCTGCAAGCGAGGCGAGAGCAAGTGCTGCAGTGGTGAGGGCGAGGGTTTTCATGGGTGAATCTCCTGAGAGTGTGGCCGTGGTCTTTACCGGCGGCTCATGGAGTAATTCGTGCCTCGCGTAAAAAGGGTTACAGCCGTGGGAGAATTTTTTTCAGGGCATGTCTTAACAAGCTGATGTTGAAGCCAAGGGCATGGCATATTTGCAGCACCTGCGTGCCACACGCCGGGAGCGGATGAATCAAGTCAATTGTATTCAGGGTGTAACCCAGGCGGCCCATGCAGCGAACTAACTCACAGGATGAGCTCGAGGCTCGCGAGGCCCGGTTGAAAGCACTGTTGCTTCGAGGGCTGACAGGCGACCAGCTGGCCTATCAGGATTTTCTTGGCACGCTTGCGCTGCATGTCCGTGCGTTTCTGCGCAGCCGTCTGAGCAGGCGCCCGGCCGAGATAGAGGACATGGTGCAGGATGTGCTGCTGGCGGTGCATAACGCGCGTCACACTTACCAGGCACAGCAGCCTTTGACGGCTTGGGTGCATGCGATCGCCCGTTACAAACTGGCGGATCATCTGCGAAGTGTTTCACGTCGCGAAGCCCGGCATGATGTTCTGGACGATGATGCGCAACTGTTTGCCATCTCGGAGGTTGAATCAGCCGAGGCCAGCCGAGACCTGACCAAGCTGCTCAAGCAACTGCCAGAGCGGCAACGACTGCCGATTGTTCATGTCAAGCTGGAGGGGTTGTCTGTCGAAGAGACGGCACAACTTACCGGGCTTTCCAGTTCAGCGGTAAAGGTTGGGATACATCGAGGTCTGAAAGCGCTATCCAGGCTGATTGGAGGAGCCAATAACCATGAAGACTGACGACTTGATTGCCTTGCTGGCCGCAGGCGAAGGGCCAGTGCCGCGCCACGCCGTTTGCAGGCGGATGGCGGTTGCTGTGCTGGGTGGGCTGACCGCAGCACTGCTGCTGACAGTTGCCCTTTACGGTGTACGTAGTGATATCACAGAGGTCGCACAAACCCCGTTGTTCGGGGGCAAAGTCGCCTTTCCAACCAGCTTGGCGTTGATCGGGCTGTGGTTGACAAGCCGCTTGGCCAGGCCAGGGGGGAAGGGCGCTGCGGGCTGGAAGATGCTTGGCTTGCCACTGCTGCTGGTCTGGTGCGGGGCGGCCGTGAGTATCGCCGGGGCGCCTGTGGATGCTCGCGCCGACCTGTTGTTCGGGCGCACATGGCGTACCTGCGCACTGAATATCACGTTGCTGTCGGTGCCGGCTTTTGTCACCGTGTTCTGGGCGCTGAAAGGCCTGGCGCCCACCCGGTTACGGCAAGCGGGCGCTGCCGGCGGCCTGCTGGCGGGCTCGACCGCGACGGTGGCCTACTGCCTGCATTGTCCGGAAATGGGCGTACCGTTCTGGGGTGTGTGGTATGTCCTTGGCATGCTTGTTCCGACGGCGTTCGGTGCCTGGTGGGGCCCCCGCATGCTGCGTTGGTAGGCAACTCAGAGCGGCCTTCTGGTTGTCGGTCCTGTGCTTTAAGGGGGCCTGAAAGCGCTTAACCAGTAATGAACAAGGGCAATGCCAGGTACAGCTTGATCACGATGACATTGATGATGTCGATGAAGAACGCCCCCACCATCGGCACCACCAGGAAGGCAAGGTGCGAGGCACCATAGCGTTGTGTCACCGCTTGCATGTTGGCGATGGCTGTCGGTGTAGCACCCAGGCCGAAGCCACAGTGGCCGGCAGCCAGGACGGCTGCATCGTAGTTGCGCCCCATTACCTTGAACGTCACGAAGATTGCGAACAGCGCCATGACCAGTGTCTGCGCGGCCAACAAGGTAAAGAAGGGTAAAGCCAGGGCTGCCAGGTCCCACAACTTGAGCGACATCAAGGCAATGGCCAGGAACAGGGACAAACTTACATTGCCCAGTACCGACACTTCCCGTTCGAATACTTTGTAAAAGCCGAAAGCCCGAAGACCATTGCGCAACAGTACGCCGACGAAGAGTACGCAAACGAATGTCGGTAGTTCGAATGCTGTACCTTTCAGCAAGCTGTTAAGTAATGTGCCAGTCAATAAGCTGACAGCAATAAGTGCCAAGGTTTCTATAAATGAAAACGATGTGATCAGGCGCTCTCTGTCCGGTTGTTCAAAGCCCTTGGGTAGCTGCGGCGTTTCTTCTTGCACCCCTGGTGTCTTGACCCGTTTGATCAGCAACCGGGCGACTGGGCCACCAATCAAACCGCCCAACACCAGCCCGAAAGTGGCAGAGGCCATTGCCAGTTCCGACGCCGAAGCCAGGCCAAACCTCTCAGTGAAGGTCGCGCCCCAGGCAACGCCTGTACCGTGGCCACCCGACAAGCTGATCGAACCGGCCAGCAGGCCCATCAGCGGGTCGAGCCCCAACGCTGTCGCCAGACCGATACCCATGGCGTTCTGAACCACCAGCAAACCCGTCACCACCAGGAGGAATACGGCGACCACGCGTCCACCTTTCTTCAGGCTCGCGAAGTCTGCACTCAAGCCGATGGTAGCGAAGAATGCCAGCATCAACGGTGTTTGCAACGAGGTATCAAACTGGACGTGTACATCGAAACTGCGCAATGCCAGAAGTGACAAGGCAACGACCAGGCCGCCTGCAACAGGCTCAGGGATATTGTATGCGCGCAGGAAACCGATACGTGCGACCAGGCCGCGTCCCAATAGCAGTACCAAAGAGGCGGCTACAAGTGTCCCGTAAAAATCGAGTTCAAACATCAGGGTGCTCTTAGTTCAAGGTGACATGCAAAATTACAATGTCACCATTCTACGGGGAGCACTCCAGTCAAATACGGCTGGGCAGCCAGGAAAAGTCTGATTCAATTATGGGTTTTTACCACGGGCGTCATGGTTTCCCGGGTATTCCATATTTACGCAGCCGCTGGGCGATAGCCGTGTGCGAAGTTTGCAAGCGCCCGGCCAGTTGCCGTGTTGACGGATAGCTGGCATACAGGCGCTGTAACAGCTCGCGCTCGAAATTACCCACGGCCTGTTCCAGGCTGGCCACTTCGCCATCTTGCCCGCGTGCCACCGAGGTGCCGGCGATGTCCAGGTCGCCGATATCCACCAGGTTGCCCTCGCAGATAGCCGCGGCGCGGAAGATCACGTTCTGCAACTGGCGCACATTGCCCGGCCAAGGGTTGGCCAGCAGTGCCGAATGGGTGGAGGGGGTCAGCCGACAGGCTGGGCGCTGGATCTGCGTGCACGCCTGCTGCATGAAGAAGTGCGCCAGCATCAGGATGTCCTGGCCACGGTCGCGAAGCGGCGGTACCTCCAGGTTAAGCACGTTCAGACGATAGAACAGGTCTTCGCGGAAGCTACCTTCGGCGACCATGCGCTCCAGATCGCGGTGGGTTGCGCTGATGATGCGCACATCCACCTTCACTTCGCGGTCGCCACCCACCCGGCGGAAGCTGCCGTCGCTGAGAAACCGCAGCAGTTTGGCCTGCAGGTATGGCGACATCTCACCAATTTCATCAAGGAATACGGTGCCCTGGTTGGCCAGTTCCATCAGCCCAGGCTTGCCGCCTCGTTGCGCGCCGGTAAAGGCCCCGGGCGCGTAACCGAACAGCTCGCTTTCGGCCAGGCTCTCGGGCAGTGCTGCGCAGTTCAAGGCCAGGAATGGGGCCGCGTGGCGGCTGCTGACGGCATGGCAGGCGCGGGCTACCAGTTCTTTGCCGGTGCCGGTCTCGCCATGCACCAGCAGCGGCGCATCGAGCGCCGCCACGCGTAAGGCGCGGGCTTTGAGGGTGCGAATGGCCGGCGACTCGCCCAGCAAGGCATCGAAGCCTTCGGCGTGGTCGTGGTGCAGGGCCGACAGGCGTTCGCCCATGCGCGAGGGTGGGTACAGCGTCAGCAGGCCACCGGCGTTGGTGATCGGCATGGCGTCCAGCAGCAGGCTATGGCCGTTCAGCTGCATTTCGCGCATGGGCAGGTGGAAGTTGTTGTCCAGCAGCGCTTGCAGCAATGCGGGGTCGCCAAACAGTTCACCCACCGAGCGCCCGGCAGATTCGCGACCGCACAGTTCGATCAGCGCCGGGTTGGCCAACAGCACCAGGCCTGCGCTGTCCACCGCCAGCACCGGGTCGCTCATGGCGGCCAGCAGGGCATCGAGCTGCAGGTGGCGGCGCTGGCCGGGGAGGATGTCGACCACGTCCACCGATTGCACACCGTGTACTTCGAACAGCGCGTCGTGCAGTTCTTCGAGTACGGCGGGGCTGAGGGTGGGGGCGTCGATGTAGACGTTCGGCGGGACCATCTCCACGGCGTCCAGGTTGAGGTTGCGGGCACCGAGCAGGGCGAGGACTTCCTGGGTGATGCCGACGCGGTCGATGAAGCTGACGTGGATGCGCATGGGGTTCGAACAGTTGGCGATGGAGGCCGCCAGTATGCCCTGAGACGGGGGTCAGGCCCAAGGTTGGCGGTGGCGCATTCGCGGGCACGCCCGCTCCCACAGGATTGCTGCTGTAGGGGCGGGCTTGCTCGCGACAAGGGTCACTCCAGATGTTCAGGTTTGATCGGGTCGCCCGATTTCACATCGAGCTTTTCGCGAATGTCCGCAAACATATGGTCATAAAGCTTGTGCGGCGAACTCAGGGTCTCGAATTTTTTCGGCGGCTTCAGATATGACTGCGCCTTGCGGGTCAGTAGCATGAGGAAGCTGGGCAAGACCTGGTCCTTGGCCAGGAAGAACTTTTCTTCCACCGGCTTGCCTTCGATGCTGCCATGCATGTGGAACTGAATACCTCTGCCTTCCTTGGGGTCCGACACAGCCTCGTACTCGATGCTCAGGTCATAGCTGTGGTCGGCGTTGTTCAGCGCAGTGCGCTCGATGTGTACATGACCGGAGTGATACTGGGCCATGGCTATCTCCTTTGGAAGGTCGAAAATGGCGGGCCGCGTAAGCCCGCCTGCTGCATTCAACGGTAGCTGATCCCCGGCTTCTCGGTGGAAACCCGAGTGCCGGCCGTGCCTTTGACGATGTCTTTGATGTTCTCCAGCGAACTGATCACCGCCACCTTGCCGGTGTTGCGGGCAAAGTCGCAGGCGGCCTGCACCTTCGGCCCCATGGAGCCGGCGGCAAACCCCAGCGTTTCCAACGCGTCCGGGTGGGCCTGGGCGATGGCCTTCTGCGTCGGTTTGCCCCAGTCAATGTAGGCTGCATCGACGTCGGTGGCGATAATCAGAAGGTCGGCTTCCAATTGCTCGGCCAGCAGCGCCGAGCACAGGTCTTTGTCGATCACCGCCTCGATGCCTTTGAGCTTGCGGTTTTCATCGTACAGGGTGGGGATGCCGCCACCGCCTGCGCAAATTACGATGCTGTTCTTTTCCAGCAGCCACTTGATCGGGCGGATTTCGAAGATGCGCTTGGGTTTCGGGCTGGCTACCACGCGGCGGTACTTGTCGCCGTCGGCCTTGACCACCCAGCCCTTTTCCTTGGCCAGGCGCTCGGCCTCATCCTTGCTGTAAACCGGGCCGATGAACTTGGTCGGATCCTTGAAGGCCGGGTCGTTGGCGTCCACTTCCACTTGGGTGAGCAAGGTGGCGAAGGGCACCTCGAAGGCCAGCAGGTTGCCCAGTTCCTGTTCGATCATGTAACCGATCATGCCCTCGGTCTCTGCACCCAGCACGTCCAGCGGGTAGGCCTCGTCTGGCTTGTACGACAGGGCCTGAAGCGACAGCAGACCCACTTGCGGGCCGTTGCCGTGGGCGATGACCAGTTCGTTGCCAGGGTGGATCTTGGCGATCTGTTCGGTGGCGGTGCGGATATTGGCGCGCTGGTTGTCAGCGGTCATGGGCTCGCCGCGACGAAGCAGGGCGTTGCCGCCCAATGCAACAACGATACGCATGTGGAATGTCCTTTAGCGAAAGAATGAATGGACTGTCGCTGCACGGAGGCTGCGGAGTTCGCTGTGGGAGCGGGCATGCCCGCGAAGAGGCCAGACCTGACATCATCGATGATGCGGCTGACGCCTTCGCGGGCACGCCCGCTCCCACAGGGACTGCGGGCTACTTATAGATCCGCCAGGGTCGATACCAAGATCGCCTTGATCGTGTGCATGCGGTTTTCCGCCTGCTCGAAGGCGATGCACGCTGGCGACTCGAACACGTCATCGGTCACTTCGATGCCGTTTGCCAGGTCCGGGTATTGTTCGGCGATCTGCTTGCCTACCTTGGTGTCGGAGTTGTGGAATGCCGGCAGGCAGTGCATGAACTTGGTCCGCGGGTTGCCGGTGGACTTCATCAGTTCGGCATTCACCTGATAAGGCTTGAGCTGCTTGATGCGCTCACCCCAGGCTTCGATCGGCTCGCCCATCGAGACCCACACGTCGGTATGGACAAAGTCGACACCCTTGACCGCGGCTTTCGGGTCTTCGGTGAGGGTAATGCGTGCGCCGCTTTCTTCAGCGTACTGTTTGCAGCGTTCGACCAGGTCGTCATGCGGCCACAGTGCCTTGGGCGCGGCGATGCGCACATCCATGCCCAGCTTGGCGCCGATCAGCAGCAGCGAGTTGCCCATGTTGTTGCGGGCATCGCCCAGGTAGGCGTAGCTGATGTCGTGCAGCGGCTTGTCGCTGTGCTCACGCATGGTCAGCACGTCGGCGATCATCTGGGTTGGGTGGTATTCATCGGTCAGGCCGTTGAACACCGGTACGCCGGCGAACTTGGCCAGCTCTTCGACGATTTCCTGCTTGAAGCCACGGTACTCGATGGCGTCATACATGCGCCCGAGCACACGGGCCGTGTCCTTCATGCTCTCCTTGTGGCCGATCTGCGAGGAGTTGGGGTCGATGTAGGTGACGTTGGCGCCTTGGTCATAGGCTGCCACTTCGAAGGCGCAACGGGTACGGGTGGAGGTCTTTTCGAAGATGAGGGCAATGTTGTTGCCCTTCAGGTGCTGCTGCTCGGTGCCGGTGTACTTGGCGCGTTTGAGGTCGCGGGAAAGGTCCAGCAGGTAGCGCAACTCACGGGTGGTGTGGTGTTCCAGGCTGAGCAAGTTGCGGTTGTGAATGTTGAACGCCATGACAGTTTCTCCTTGAGTTCGGTGATGTCCCGGCCGCCACTTCATGGGTGCGGCCGGGCGTGATGGTCGTTAGTAGTCGATCGGGTCGCGCACGATCGGGCAGGTCATGCAGTGGCCGCCGCCACGGCCTCGGCCCAGTTCGCCGGCGCTGATGGTGATGACCTCGATGCCGGCCTTGCGCAGCAGGGTGTTGGTGTAGGTGTTGCGGTCGTAGCCAATGACTACGCCCGGCTCGATGGCCACCACGTTGTTACCGTCATCCCACTGTTCGCGCTCGGCGGCGAAGCTGTTGCCGCCGGTCTCGACCACGCGCAGCTGGACGCCCAGTTGCTCGCCCACCACTTCGATGAACGACTTGTTGATGCGGCGTACATCCATGCCGTAAGGCTTGCTTTCGTCCGGGCGGATGATGAATGGCACAATCTCTTTCACCACTTCCGGGAAGACCGTGACCAAGTCGCGGTCGCAGAAGCTGAAGACAGTGTCCAGGTGCATGGCGGCGCGGGATTTTGGCAGGCCGGCGACGATCACTTCCTTGACGGCGCCCTTGGCGAACAGGTTTTGCGCCAGCTGGCCGATGGCCTGGCGCGAGGTGCGCTCGCCCATGCCGATCAGCACGATGCCATTGCCGATCGGCATCACATCACCGCCTTCGAGCGTGGCATTGCCATGGTCCTTGTCCGGGTCGCCATACCACACCTGGAAGTCGGCCTCGGTGAACTCCTTGTGGAACTTGTAGATGGCGGTGGTCAACAGGGTTTCCTGGCGACGCGCCGGCCAGTACATCGGGTTCAGCGTCACGCCGCCGTAGATCCAGCAAGTAGTGTCGCGCGTGAACTGGGTGTTGGGCAGTGGTGGCAGGATGAAGCTGGAGTGGCCCAAGTAGTCGTTGTACATCTTCACGACTTCGGCGCCTTCGCTCTGCGGCAGGTCCTGGCCTGCCACACCGCCGATCAGGAATTCGGCCAGGTGGCGTGGCTCAAGGCCTTCGAGCCAGCTACGCACTTCGTTGGTCAGGCCTACGCCGACGGTGTCAGGGGTGATCTTGCGGTCGAGGATCCACTTCAGGGCCTCTTTGTTTTGCACGATATCGGTCAGCAGGTTGTGCATCTCCAGCACATCCACGCCACGCTCGCGCATCTTGGTAACGAAGTCGAAATGGTCACGCTTGGCCTGGTCGACCCAGATCACGTCGTCGAACAGCAGTTCGTCACAGTTGCTCGGCGTCAGGCGCTTGTGCGCCAGGCCAGGGGCGCAAACCATCACTTTGCGCAGTTTGCCGGCTTCGGAGTGGACACCGTACTTCTGTTTTTCAGCGGACATGGTTTCATTCCTCCAATTGAGCGAAGACGTGGGTCAAAGGGTCAGGAAGCCGTCATACAGGCCATAGGCTGCCACCAAGGCACCAATGACCACGGCTGCGAAGATCAGTTTTTCCACGTTGGTGAAGACCGGTTTGCCCACCTCACGCTTGGCTTTGGCGAACAGGATGGCGCCAGGTGCGTAGAGCAGGGCCGAGAGCAGCAGGTATTTCACGCCGCCTGCGTACAGCAGCCAGACGGCGTACAACAGGGCGATACCACCGATGATCAGGTCCTTCTTGCGTTCGGCCAGGGCCTGTTCGTAGGTTTCGCTGCGCAGTGCCAGCAAGAACGCATAGGCTGCCGACCACAGGTAGGGCACCAGGATCATCGAGGTGGCGAGGTAGATCAGGGACAGGTAGGTGCTGCTTGAGAACAGCGTGATGACCAGAAAGATCTGCACCATGGCGTTGGTCAGCCACAGGGCGTTGGCCGGTACCTGTTTGGCGTTCTCGCGGCGCAGGAACTCCGGCATGGTGTGGTCCTTGGCTGCGGCGAACATGATCTCGGCGCACAGCAGCACCCACGACAGCAGCGCCCCGAGCAGCGAGATGACCAGGCCGACGCTGATCAGCACCGCCCCCCAGTGGCCGACCACATGCTCCAGCACGGCAGCCATCGACGGGTTCTGCAGCTTGGCCAGTTCCGGTTGAGTCATGATGCCCAGCGACAGCACGTTGACCAACACCAGGAACAGCAGCACGGTCACGAAGCCGATCACCGTTGCCTTGCCCACGTCGGTGCGTTTTTCCGCCCGCGCCGAGAAGATGCTCGCGCCCTCGATGCCGATGAACACCCACACGGTGACCAGCATCATGTTGCGCACCTGGTTCATGACACTGCCAAGCTCTGGCGTGCCCACGGCCCAGATATCGGCGGTGAAGATGTCGAGCCTGAAGGCGAACAGGCAGATCAGGGCGAACAGCACCAGCGGCACCACTTTGGCCACAGTGGTGACCAGGTTGATGAAGGCAGCCTCCTTGATGCCGCGCAGTACCAGGAAGTGCACCGCCCACAACAGGATCGACGCGCCAATGATGGCGGCTGGGGTATTGCCTTCACCAAAGATCGGGAAGAAGTAGCCCAGGGTGCTGAACAGCAACACGAAGTAGCCGACGTTGCCCAGCCAGGCACTGATCCAGTAGCCCCAGGCCGAGGAAAAGCCCATGTAGTCGCCGAAGCCGGCCTTGGCATAGGCATACACCCCGCCATCCAGATCAGGCTTGCGGTTGGCCAGGGTCTGGAACACGAAGGCCAGGGTCAGCATGCCGACTGCGGTGATCGCCCAGCCGATCAGCACGGCCCCAACCCCTGCGCTGGCTGCCATGTTTTGCGGCAGCGAGAAGATACCGCCGCCAATCATCGAACCGACGACAAGTGCAACTAACGCGCCGAGCTTTAGTTTTCCGGATGAATCAGACATTTAACAACTCCTGCCAGGAGAAAGTTGACGACAGAATAGATCCGACGCCTTTGCCTTGAGCTGACTTATGTCAGTTTAAGGCGCCGTGAAGGTAGGAAATTTCCTTCACGGGTGCTCCTGGAGAGTGCCGACAGCTTGAGCTGCAGGCCTTGTGTGCTGGCACCTCCATGTCCTTCTAGAGCAAACGCTCTGTTCAGCCTGCGATGCTTGAAATTAGCCGCTTTTGCCGCTTTAGCAAATTTTTCACAAGAAATTCGAGTTTTATCAGTTTCTTTTCCTGTTGCCGGACTGCTGCTAGTTTTGAGAGGGCAGGTACATAGACAAAGCAGTTATGAGTGATATAGGTTGAACCCACAGCTTCAGTATAAGTAACGATATTTATATAGCCCGCAATGCTGTTTCAAACGCATGACAGGGTTTGAAGAAGGAGGCTCATGAGCGAACCGGGACAGAAGCTGCGCCTGGGCGCGCTGATCGCGCTGGTGGTCGGGTCGATGATTGGTGGCGGGATCTTCTCGCTGCCGCAGAACATGGCCGCGCGTGCCGATGTGGGCGCAGTGCTGATCGGCTGGGCGATCACCGCAGTCGGCATGTTGGCCTTGGCCTTCGTGTTCCAGACCTTGGCCAACCGCAAGCCGGAACTGGACTCGGGGGTGTATGCCTACGCCAAGGCTGGCTTTGGCGAGTACATGGGCTTTTCCTCGGCCTGGGGCTACTGGATCAGCGCCTGGCTGGGCAACGTCGGCTACTTCGTACTGCTGTTCAGCACCCTGGGTTTCTACTTCCCGGTGTTCGGCGAAGGCAACACACCCATCGCCATCGGTTGTGCCTCGCTGCTGTTGTGGTCGGTGCATTTTCTGGTATTGCGCGGCATCAAGGAGGCGGCTTTCATCAACCAGGTCACTACCGTGGCCAAGGTGGTGCCGTTGCTGATTTTTGTGGTGATCGCTGCATTTGCCTTCCGCGCCGACATCTTCACCCGGGATATCTGGGGCTTGAGCAACCCACAATTCGGCAGCGTGCTGGAGCAGGTGCGCAATATGATGCTGGTGACTGTATTCGTGTTCATCGGCATAGAGGGCGCCAGCGTGTATTCCGGGCGCGCCCAGCGTCGGTCAGACGTGGGCAAGGCCACGGTCATCGGCTTTCTTGGTGTGCTGGCGTTGCTGGTGCTGGTCAACGTGTTGTCGCTGGGCATCATGACCCAACCGGAACTGGCCGGGCTGCAGAACCCCTCACTGGCCTCGGTGCTGGAGCATATCGTTGGCCCCTGGGGCGCCTTGCTGATCAGTCTCGGTCTGGCAGTCTCGTTGCTTGGCGCTTTGCTGTCCTGGGCGCTGCTGTGTGCCGAGATCCTTTACGCTACGGCGCGGGACAAGACCATGCCGCGCTTTCTGGCCAAGGAAAACGCCAACCATGTGCCGGCTAACGCCCTGTGGCTGACCAACTGCATGATTCAGGGCTTCCTGCTGATCACGCTGTTTTCCGCCGGTACGTACACCAGTCTGATCTACCTGGCCTCGTCGATGATCCTGGTGCCCTACCTGTGGTCTGCGGCGTATGCCGTGCTGCTGGCGATGCGTGCAGAAACCTATGCCGGGCAGCCGAGGTTGCGGCGCAAGGACTTGCTGGTGGCGCTGGTTGCCCTGCTGTATGCCGTGTGGCTGCTGTATGCCGGCGGGCTCAAGTACCTGCTGCTTTCGGCGCTGCTGTACGCCCCCGGCGTCATCTTGTTCGCGAGGGCCAAGCATGAGCAGGGGCAGACGTTGTTCACGGCCTGGGAAAAGCTGATTTTCGCCGCCGTGCTGGTGGGTGCCGCGCTGGCGGCCTATGCCCTGTATTCAGGGCTGCTGAGCTTGTGACGGGGCAGGGCAGGCGTGCTCCGGGCGTGACCAGATCCACAGGTTGCCCAAGGTCATCCCGGCGATTGCCAGGAATACCGGCCAGTGGTGTTCCAGAAAGGTCAGCATCAGGCCCGCACACAGCAGCATGCTGATGGTTGCGCTGACCTTGGCGCGGCGCTGGATAACCTTGCCGTTGCGCCAGTTATGCAGAATTGGCCCGAACAGCCGGTGGTTCTCCAGCCATGCCGACAGGCGCGGTGAGCTGCGTGTGGCGGCCCAGGCGGCCAGCAGGATGAACTCGGTGGTCGGCAAACCAGGGATCACAATGGCGACCAGGCCCACCCCGAGGCTCACGTAGGCCAGGATTCCATACAACAGGCGGGCGAGTTTCGAGCGGGCTGGTTGGGTCATGTTCTCACTGCATAAAACGGTTCGGCCACCGGAGGGGTGGCCGGCTACGGCGTATCAGACCAGCGCGGCATCCGCAGCGTAGGCGTGCTTGAGCAGCTCGGTGAAACGCTCGAAAGCGGCCACTGCACCGCGTTCGGCAGCCGCTTCCTCTTCAGGCGAGAGCGCCAGGCCATCGAGGATGCGGGTGAACTGCTTCCAGCCTTCGGCACGGCCACCGGCGGGCTCGCCCAAGTGACGGGCACCGAAGCTGTCGGACAGCTGCAGGGCCACGGCACGCTTGATCAGAAACGCAGCGCCCAGTTTGGAGCCTTCGGAGACGAAGATCCAGCCCATTGCCTCGCCCAGGCTCGGCTTGCCTACGGCGCCCGGCACGGCGGCCGGTACTTCGGTGTCGAGGTCGGCGAGGTCCAGGCGGGCCTGGTCGGCACGGCAGCGTTCAGCCAGGTCAGGGACGATGGCGATCAGTTGAGGGTCGTTGTACAGGGCCTGCAGCTCGGACTGGAACAGGTATTGCGCGACGACGAAGCGGGCGAAACTTTCGCGGCTGTCGAAAGGCGCGTGGGATTTGACCAGGGCATCCAGCTCGGCGTGCGGGGCGTGGGTGATCTGGTTCAGGCGTTGGGAGCGCAGGGCTGGGCGTTCGGTCATGGGGCAGTCCTTGGAGAGGGGGCGTCTAGATACAAGACGAAACAGCGGGGGCGGGACAGTAAAAAAAGGGTGTTTTCAGATTGGTTATTGCAGCGCCTGAGAGATCGAGCGCCGCCCGCGCGACCGCCTTGTTGGTTCGACACAATACAGAGTCGGACACCAAGGGGCCGCGCGCATAAGGCGCAGGAATAACTGGCCCGAAACAGATGTAGGAGCGAGCTTCGCTCGCGATGCGCCGCGCGGGCGGCGCTCGATCTCACAACCAATGCACATTTAAAGCGATCAGATATCCCAAACCACATTGATACCGAAGTTGCGCCCCGGCATGGTCAGGCGGTCGATGTTAGCAGGCTGGGTCACAGCCGCTTCACCCTGGCCGTCGTAGCTGCGCACCGAATCCCACTGCCAGTATTTCTTGTCGGTAAGGTTGTACAGCCCGGCATTGATGGTGACGTCGTCGGTGACCTTGTAGTAGCCGGTCAGGTCCAGCACGCCGTAGCCCGGGGTACGGAACTTCGAGGTGGAACCGTCAGGCGAATAGAAGGTACTGTCGTCGACACGGGTCTTGCGCTTGACCAGCGTCCAGCTCAGCAAGCCGCCGTAGTTCTGCTGCTCGTAGCCCAGGCCGAATACGCCCTTGAGCGGGTTGACACTGTTCAACGGTTGACCGGTGTCATCGTTACGACCATAGGTGTAGGCAATCGAGCTTTGGGCATAGAGGCCCTGCGCTGCGCCGAAGTGGTCGAGGTTCAGGCGGCCCTTGAATTCGGCACCCTTGATCGTGGCGTGCTTGATGTTGTTGGCCTGGAAGGTCTGTTCCAGGTTGGCGCTTTGCACGGCATCTTCGTCGATGAAATCACGGTACTTGTTGTAGAACACTGCCACGTCGAAGTTGCCGGCGTCGAAGTTGCCACGCAGGCCGGTTTCGTAGCTTTTGCTCTTTTCAGGCTCGAGGTTCGGGTTGCCCTCCACGCGGTAGCCTTGGTCCAGGTTCTGGAAGCGGCCATACATGGCTTTGGCGGTCGGAGTACGGAAGCCCTCTGCATACTGGCCGTACCAGGTGTAGTTGTCGTTGAAGGCGTAGGTCAGGCCGAACTTGGGCGAGATGCGGTGCCACTTCTTGTCCGAATCGTCCTGGGAGGTTGGCGCCGTACCGCTGGACTCCAGACCACGCAGGAATTCCTCCGTGAATTTGGGTTCCATGCGGGTGTAGTCGTAGCGCGCGCCGGGCATGAAGGTCCAGTTGTTCCAGCGGATTTCATCCTGCGCGAACAGGCTGTAGGTATTCACGGTCGGGTCCGGGAAGTCGCTGACCAACGCCTGCCCGTCACGCGCGCTGTCCTGTCCGATGGCGGTGCAGGTCCCACCGATATTCAGGCAAGTGCCGGTGCCGCTACGTGAACCCGTGACTTTCTCCTGTTTGAGTGTGGTGCCGTAGGTGAGCAGGTGGTCGGTTTGGCCGATGCTGAAGGCCTTGTCCAATTGGGCGTCGAATACCCACTGGCGATCCTTGTAGGTCGTCTGCCGGTCCCGAAACACTTGGCGTCCCGAGGCGACATACAGCTCATCGGTGCGTTGGTCGGTCTTCGCGATCTGGTAGTTGAGGCTCCATTTGACGTGATCTGCGACCACGCTATCGAGGTCGAATTCATGATTGAGGCCGAAGCGTTCACGGGTGATCGTGTCGTTGCCCTGGCGCATGCGGTACGAGTTCATGCCACCGAAGCCCGGAATGAACGGCCCACCCACCGCGCTGAGGATGTTCTGGTCGCGGTCATCCTTGTAGCGCTCGTAGGTGAGCCCCAGGCGCGCGTCGTCGGCGTAGTTCCAGCCCAGCTTGGCCAGCACGTTGGTGGTGCGCACGTCCATCGGGTTGGCTTCGGTGCGTGACAGGCCGTCGCCACTGTGGCTGCCGTGGGTTTCGGTCTCGTGGCCGTTGCGCTGGCTCAGGTGCAGCAGGCCGTCGAGATCACCCTGGCGGCCGGCGACAGTGGCGGAGGTCAGCCAGCTTTCGTCGGCCGAGCTGTAGCCGGTTTTCAGGCGTGCACCCACGTCTTTGCCGGGCTTGATGATGTCGTCCGGGTCGAGGGTGAAGTAGCTCACCGCACCGCCGATGGCGTTGCTGCCATACAACACCGAGGCCGGGCCGCGGAGGATTTCCACACGCTTGACGATTTCCGGGTCGACATAGTTGCGCTGGGTCTGGGCGTAGGGGCCGTAGAAGAAGCTGTCGGGGATCGACACGCCGTCGACTTGGGTGAGAATCCGCTCGCCGTCGATACCCCGGATGTTGTAGCCGTTCAGCCCGCTGCGTTGGCCGGTTCCGGATACCGACACCCCCGGCTCGTAGCGCACCAGATCCTGGATATTGTTCACGTTCTGCCGGTCCAGTTGCTCACGGGTCTGCACGCTGACAGTGCTCGGCACCTGGCTGACGTCCTGTGCACTGCGGGTGGCGCTGACGGTCACCTGCTGCAGGGCGATCACGTTGCTTGCGGTTTGGCGCTCCAGTACCACATTGCCGTTGCTGATCTTGCGAAAACTCAGCCCGGTACCCCGCAACAGGCGCTTGAGGGCAGCATCTGGCGGCAGCGAACCCTGTACGCCTGGCGAAGCCACGCCGTCGGCCAGCTCGGCGCTGAAGCCGACCTGCCAGCCGGTGACCTGGCTGAAGGCGTTGATCGCCGACACCAGCGGTTGCTGGCCGATGCTGAAGCGGTAGTCGCCCATACGCGGGCTGCTGGCCTGTGCCGGCTCGGCGGCCAGCGCCGGCAGGCTGCAGGCACCGCTGGCGAGCAGGGCAAGGGTCAACAGGGACAGTTGTCCTGTACGGCGGGGAAGGTTGGACGAGCGGGTAGGACCAGTGGACATCGGAAGCGCTCCCAGACGCGCGGGCTGTTATAGGTGATGGCTGTTCTCGTTCACAAACAAGAATCAGTTGCATTGGCTATAACGAGACGGGCGGGCGAGTGCGATCGCGTAAAAATAATTCAGGGTCAGTTCAGGATGACCAGCGCCGGGTACTCATGCAGCTGTGCCGAGGTGATGTGGGCCAGTGCGCGCAGGGTTTCCAGCGGCTGGTCGAGGCGGTAGTTACCGGTGACGGCAACATTCTCCAGCTGTGTATTGCGGTTGATGATCCAGCCCGGGTAGTACCGCTGCACTTCGGCCAGCACCTGGCTCAACGGGCAGTTCTCGAACACCAGGCGGCCGTCGATCCAGGCCAGGTCCTTGTGCATGTCTGGGCGCTGGCGTTGGCCAAAGCCCTCGGGGCCGACGCTGATGCTGTCGCCGGCACTCAGGCGGATGCGCTGGTCGCGCCCACCCTGCAGGTCGACAGCGCCGCGTTGCACCCGCACCTGAGCTTCGCCGTCAAGGTAACGCACGGCAAAGTCGGTGTCGCGCACCTGTGCGCGCAAAGGCCCAGCTTTCACTTCCAGCGGCAGCTGCGCGCTGTCGGGAACCTGAAAATAAGCCTCGCCCTGCAGCAGGCGGGCGACCTGGCGGCCGTCCTGGCGTTCGCTGGCAAATGCCGAATTGGTGTTGAGCAGCACTTTTGCGCCGTCTTCCAGTTGCAGGCGCTGGCGCTCGCCGACCACAGTCAGGTGGTCCGCCTGCAGGCGCATGGGCAGGTTACCGACGGTGAACAGCCCAACCACCAGCAGCGCTGCGGTGGCCAGAGGTTTCCAGTGGCTGCGCAGGCGCCCGCGCCATGAGCGGCGTTGCTGCTGGTGCATCTGTGTGGCCACTTGATGCAACGGGGTACCGTTCCACAGTGCCTCGGCCTCGACATAGGCCTCGGCGTTTTCTGGCGCAGCGCTCAGCCAGGCTTCAAAGGCCTGGGTGTCTGCGGCATCTGCGCATTGCAGGCGCACCAGCCAGTCCAGCGCCTCGTCCATGGCACGAGCTCGGGCGCTAAGCCGGGCAGGTGACGGGCGAGGGGCAGGGCGGTCGGTCACGGTGAATCCTTGAATGGTTTTTCTGCGCATCATCACGGCTGGGGTGGGGAGTGGCAAGGGGCTTTGCGTTACCTACTTGAGACGGTCGGCAACACCCATGCAGATTGCCATGATCAGTTTCAGTTCCTTTTGTACCGTGCTGGGCGAAACACTCAGTTGTTCGGCGATTTCCAGATAGGTGGCGCCATGCAGGCGGCTGAGGATGAAAATGCGTTGTTGGCGCTCGCTCAGTTGATTGAGGCTGACGCTGAGGTGCTTGAGCAACTGCTCGGCGTGGGCGGCATCCTCGCTGCTGGTGGCGGGCGCGGCGACACTGTGCAGCACTTCGTCGGGCACGTCGTCGACCAGCATGCGTGCCTGCACCCGGCGTGCACGCAGGTGGTCCAGCGCCAGGTTGCGCGCGGTCTGAAACACGAACGGCTCGATGTGCTCGATGGGCCGCTCGCCCAGCGCGCGGGACACCCGCAGGTAGGTTTCCTGCAGCAGGTCTTCGGCCGTGCTGGGGTTACCGACCATGCGCTGCAGGGTACGCAGCAGGGTGAGGCGCTGAACGAGGAAGACGGAATTGAACCGGGACTGACTCACGGGGGGACCTGGCCGACGAAAGGTTAATGATAATGCTTATCATCCGTGCGGCAGGTCAAGTGTGGAATTATCAGGAAAAGGTAAAGATTGTGAGTCTGCGGGCGCTTGGCGGTGGATTTTCTGTGTATTTGAAATCGAGCGCCGCCCGCGCGGCGCATCGCGAGCAAGCTCGCTCCTACATTTGTTTCGGGCCAGTCCATCCTGTGCCACTGGCGCGCGACCGCCTTGTTTGTACGACGCGATATCGAGCCATACGCCAGGGCGTTCGCGCGCAAATCCCACAGGCATAATTGGCCCGAAACAAATGTAGGAGCGAGCTTGCTCGCGATGCGCCGCGCGGGCGGCGCTCGATTTCATAGGCGCCGAAAATGCCTTGTCATGCTCAGCCAGCCCGGCACAACGCCAAACAGTTATCCAGCATCCGGTTGCTGAACCCCCATTCGTTGTCATACCAGGCCAGCACCTTGAGCATCCGCCCGTTGGCGCGGGTATGGTTGGCATCGTAGATCGACGACAGCGGGTTGTGGTTGAAATCGCAGGAAACCAATGGCAGGGCGTTGTAGCCCAATACCTTGGAATGCTTGCTGGCCTCGAGGAACAGCTGGTTGACCTGCTCCGCCGTAGCTTCGCGCTTGAGGTTGACAGTGAGGTCTACCAGCGACACGTTGATGACGGGCACCCGCACCGCCATGCCGGTCAGCTTGCCGGCCAGTTCCGGCAGCACCAGGCCCACGGCCTCGGCGGCACCGGTCTTGCTCGGGATCATCGACTGGGTCGCTGAACGCGCGCGGTACGGGTCGCTGTGGTACACGTCAGTCAGCACCTGGTCGTTGGTGTAGGCGTGGATGGTGGTCATCAGGCCTTGCTCGATGCCGAACTCCCGGTGCAGCACCTGAGCGATCGGCGCCAGGCAGTTGGTGGTGCAGGAGGCATTGGAAATGACCTGGTGCGAGGCGCGCAGGATGTCGTGGTTGACCCCGTATACCACGGTGGCATCGGCACCCTTGGCCGGTGCCGAGACAATCACCTTGCCCGCCCCGGCGGCCAGGTGCGCAGCAGCCTTGGCCCGGTCGGTGAACAGCCCGGTGCATTCGAACACCACGTCGATCGCCTCGGCCTTCCAGGGCAGTTCGGCCGGATTGCGGATGGCACTGACCGCGATACGGTCACCGTTGACCGTCAGGCTTTCGTGGTCGGCCTCGACGGTCGCGTCAAAGATGCCGTGGACACTGTCGTACTTGAGCAGGTGGGCATTCATGGCGCTGTCGCCCAGGTCGTTGATGGCGACGACCTGCAGGTCCTGGCGATAGCCTTGGGTATACAGTGCGCGCAGGACATTGCGCCCGATTCGGCCGAATCCATTGATGGCGATGCGAAGGGTCATGGCAGTACCTCTGGCAGTTCGAGTGAAACCTGTGGCACAAAGGAGCTTCACTGAAACGGTTTTGTTGTTGGAATTACAAGATTATTCACTGGCTGATAGAAAACAAGCCTTTTTAGTGGCAGTATTTTGTTTAAATATACAACGAGTGGTTGGGCGACGTGCCTCCACCGATGCAGCGGGCTCCTAACCATGAGCCTAGGCCGCAATCGTTTGGAGGGGAAATGCCCGGTAAACCGCCCTTACAATTAGCCTGGAGTCCAGTACATGCATCCGCGCATCCTTGAGGTCACCCAGCGGCTGGTCGAACGCAGCCGAGCCACCCGCGAACGCTACCTGCAGCTGATTCGTGGCGCGGCCAGTGACGGCCCCATGCGTGCCAGCCTGCAGTGCGCCAACTTCGCCCACGGCGTGGCCGGTTGCGGCAGCGAAGACAAGCAGACTCTGCGCCTGATGAACGCGGCCAACGTGGCCATCGTCTCGGCCTACAACGACATGTTGTCTGCCCACCAGCCGTACCTGCATTTCCCCGAGCAGATCAAGCAGGCCTTGCGCGAGGTCGGTTCGGTCGGCCAGTTTGCCGGTGGCGTGCCGGCCATGTGCGACGGTGTGACCCAGGGCGAGCCGGGCATGGAGTTGGCTATCGCCAGCCGTGAAGTGATCGCAATGTCCACGGCGGTAGCGCTGTCGCACAACATGTTCGACGCAGCACTGATGCTGGGCATCTGCGACAAGATCGTCCCCGGCCTGATGATGGGCGCGCTGCGCTTCGGCCACCTGCCGACCATCTTCGTCCCGGGCGGACCGATGGTTTCCGGCATCTCCAACAAGCAGAAGGCCGATGTGCGCCAGCGCTATGCCGAAGGCAAGGCCAGCCGCGAAGAGCTGCTGGAGTCCGAGATGAATTCCTACCATAGCCCCGGCACCTGCACCTTCTATGGCACCGCCAACACCAACCAATTGGTGATGGAGGTGATGGGGCTGCACCTGCCGGGCGCCTCGTTCGTCAACCCGTACACACCGCTGCGCGACGCACTCACCGCCGAGGCCGCGCAGCAGGTGACGCGCATGACCAAGGCCAGCGGCAGCTTCATGCCGCTGGGCGAAATCGTCGACGAGAAGGCGCTGGTCAACTCCATCGTCGCGCTGCACGCTACCGGCGGCTCGACCAACCACACCCTGCACATCCCGGCGATTGCCCAGGCTGCGGGTATCCAGCTGACCTGGCAGGACATGGCCGACCTCTCCGAAGTGGTGCCGACCCTGTCGCACGTGTACCCCAACGGCAAGGCCGACATCAACCACTTCCAGGCTGCCGGCGGCATGGCCTTCCTGATTCGTGAACTGCTCGACGCCGGCCTGCTGCACGAAGATGTCAACACCGTGGCCGGCCATGGCCTGCGCCGCTACACCCAGGAACCCTTCCTCGACGATGGCAAGCTGGTGTGGCGCGAAGGGCCGCAACAGAGCCTGGACGAAAGCATCCTGCGCCCGGTGTCGCGGCCATTCTCGGCCGAAGGCGGCCTGCGGGTGATGGAAGGCAACCTGGGTCGTGGCGTGATGAAAGTGTCTGCCGTCGCCCCTGAGCACCAGGTGGTCGAGGCCCCCGCACGGGTGTTCCAGGACCAGCAATCGCTGGCCGACGCGTTCAAGGCCGGCGAGCTGGAGCGTGACTTTGTCGCGGTGGTGCGCTTCCAGGGCCCGCGTTGCAATGGCATGCCGGAACTGCACAAGCTCACCCCGTTCCTCGGTGTGTTGCAGGACCGTGGCTACAAAGTTGCGCTGGTTACCGACGGACGCATGTCCGGTGCCTCGGGCAAGATCCCCGCGGCCATCCACGTTTGCCCGGAGGCTTACGACGGCGGCCCGCTGGCGCGGGTGCGCGATGGTGATATCGTGCGAGTCGACGGTGTCGAAGGCACGTTGCGGATCATGGTGTCGGCAGAAGAACTGGCCAGCCGTGAGCTGCCGCCAGCGCCCCAGGGCAACGACCTGGGGTGTGGGCGCGAGCTGTTCGGCTTCATGCGCATGGCGTTCAGCCCGGCAGAGCAGGGCGCCAGTGCCTTTACCTCGGCCCTGGAGCACCTCAAATGAAGCACCTGCTGGTTGGTGATATTGGCGGCACCAATGCCCGTTTTGCGTTGTGGCGTGACAACCAGCTGCATGAGGTAAAAATTTTCGCCACCGCGGACTACACCAACCCCGAGCAGGCCATCGAGGCCTATCTGGAAAGCCAGGGTATCGCCCGTGGCGGCCTGGCGGCGGTGTGCCTGGCGGTGGCCGGCCCGGTCGATGGCGATGAATTCCGCTTCACCAACAACCACTGGCGCCTGAGCCGCACGGCATTTTGCAAGACCTTGCAGGTCGAGCGACTGTTGCTGATCAATGATTTCACCGCGATGGCGCTGGGCATGACCCGTCTGCGCGAAGGCGAGTTCCGCGAGGTGTGCCCCGGCCAGGCCGACCCCTCGCGGCCGGCACTGGTGATCGGCCCAGGTACTGGCCTGGGTGTGGGCTCGTTGCTGCGTCTGGGCGAACAGCACTGGAAGGCCCTGCCGGGTGAAGGCGGGCATGTTGACCTGCCGGTAGGCAATGCTCGCGAAGCGGCAATCCACCAGCAGATCCACAGTCAGATCGGTCATGTCAGCGCCGAGGCCGTGCTCAGTGGTGGTGGCCTGGTGCGGCTGTACCAGGCGATCTGTGCGCTGGACGGCGACACGCCCAGGCACAAGACCCCGGCGCATATCACCGATGCCGCACTGGGCGGTGAGCCGCGAGCGCTGGCGGTGGTCGAGCAGTTCTGCCGTTTCCTTGGGCGAGTGGCGGGTAACAATGTGCTGACGCTGGGCGCACGAGGCGGGGTCTATATTGTTGGCGGTGTGATTCCGCGCTTTGCCGAGCTGTTCTTGCGTAGCGGGTTTGCCGCGAGTTTTGCCGACAAGGGGTGTATGAGTGGCTATTTTGCCGGGGTGCCGGTGTGGCTGGTGACGGCGGAGTTTTCCGGGTTGGAGGGGGCCGGTGTAGCGTTGCAGCAGGCGTTGGATCACTGATGGGGCCACTTGACGGCCCCGATGGCAATACCCGACAGCAGGCAAAAAGACCTGCAATCAACAAGAGGAAGGACCACCTTGAGCACTGCCGGCAAATCGATCCTGATGGTCGACGACGACCAGGAAATCCGTGAACTGCTGCAAACCTACCTGAGCCGCTCCGGCTTCCAGGTGCATGCCGAGGCTGACGGCAGGGGCTTTCGCCGTGCGCTGGAAACCACGCCCTGCGATCTGGTCATTCTTGACGTCATGTTGCCCGACGAAGACGGCTTCAGCTTGTGCCGCTGGGTACGCCAGCACCCACGCCAGGCGCGCGTACCTATCATCATGCTCACCGCCAACTCGGACGAGGCTGACCGGGTCATTGGCCTGGAACTGGGCGCTGATGACTATCTGGGCAAGCCGTTCAGCCCCCGCGAACTGCAAGCGCGAATCAAGGCTTTGTTGCGCCGCACCGAGTTCGGCCAGACGGCGCCGGGCAGCGCCGTGCTGGCCTTCGACGACTGGCGCCTGGACACGGTCAGCCACCGCCTGTTCCACCGTGATGGAGAGGAGGTGATCCTCTCCGGCGCCGACTTTGCCCTGCTCAAACTGTTCCTCGATCACCCGCAGCAAATCCTCGACCGCGACACCATCGGCAACGCCACCCGTGGCCGCGAACCGATGCCGCTGGACCGTATCGTCGACATGGCGGTCAGCCGTCTGCGCCAGCGCCTGCGCGATACCGACAAACCTCCCCGGCTGATCCGCACCGTGCGAGGCAGTGGCTACTTGTTGGCGGCGCATGTCTGCTGTGCGCCCTGAGCGGCGCTGGCGCCTGCTGCCGCGCTCCTTGCTGGGGCGCATGCTGCTGCTGACCTTGCTGGTTGTCCTGCTGGCCCAGGGGTTGTCCAGCATTATCTGGGTATCTCAGCTGCGCGCCAGCCAGCTTCAGGGGCTGCGTGCCAGCGCCAGCAGCCTGGCCCATTCCATGAGTGCCAGCGTCAGTTACTTCCGCTCGCTGCCGGTGGCCTACCGGCCGCTGGTGCTCGACCAATTGCGCAGCATGGGCGGCACGCGTTTTTTCGTGTCGCTTAACGCCACGCCGCTGGACATGCAGGCACTGCCCATCACCCCTCGCAAGCAGGCGGTGATCGATGTGTTCCAGCAGGTGCTGCACGAGCGCCTGGGTTCACAGATGGAAATTTCCGTAGCGTTCGTCGCCCCCGACGACCTGCGTATCTTCAACAGTGGCCTGAAGCTCGACGAGCTACCGCGCTCCTGGGCGCATTACTCGTTGACCCTGGAACCACTCAACCCGCCGGTGCTGGTAACGCAGATCCGTCTGGGTGAGGGGGAGTGGTTGTATATCGCCTCGTTGCTGCCTGAACCCTATACCAGCCTGGAGGCCGAACGCCTGCCTCGGCAGCAGATCGGTTTCATCGTGCTCACCACAACCTTGCTGCTGCTGTTCATCGGCCTGCTGGTGCACTGGCAAAGTTGGCCGCTCAAACGGCTGGCGCGGGCTGCGCGGGAAATGTCGTTGGGCGCCGATGTGGCGCCGTTGGCTGAAGCGGGCGGCAGTGAAGTGGTCGAGGTTAGTCGGGCGTTCAACAGCATGCGTGAGCGAATCAGCCGCTACCTGACTGAACGCAGCCAGTTGTTCAGCGCCATTTCCCACGACCTGCGCACGCCAATCACCCGCTTGCGCCTGCGTGTCGAACTGCTGGAGGACGAGCGCCTGCAGGCCAAGTTCAGCCAGGATCTGGACGAGCTGGAGTTGCTGGTCAAAGGCGCCTTGCAGTGCGTAAAGGACACCGACATCCACGAAAACATCGAGCCGGTCGACCTCAACCAGGTGCTGGAGATTCTGGCCGAGCCTTACCTGGGCGATGGTCGCATCACCGTCGAGGGCCAGGCGCTGGCGCCTTACCCGGGCAAGCCGCTGGCATTGCGTCGTTGCATCGGCAACCTGATCGACAACGCCATCAAGTACGGCGAACGGGCGCGGCTGCGCATCATCGACGGGGCAGAAGGCTTTGTGCTGCAGGTGGATGACCAGGGGCCCGGGGTGCCGCAGCAGCAGCTGGAACAGGTGTTCGAGCCGCATTTCCGTCTGGCCGGGCAGCAGCAGGGGTATGGGCTGGGGTTGGGCATTGCGCGCAACATCGCCCATAGCCATGGGGGCGAGGTGAGCTTGCTGAACCTGCGCGAGGGCGGGCTGCGGGTGACTCTGTATCTGCCACGGGGTATGGATTGATTTTTTGGGGTGCCTGTGTGGGCCTCTTCGCGGGCAAGCCCGCTCCCACAGGTACAGCGTAAACTTGGAAGGCTGTGTGGTCTTTGTGGGAGCGGGCGCGCCCGCGAAGAGGCCAATACAGGCAGGCGAAATGTCACTGACCGGTGACAATCCCGCCGTCCTTCGTGACATCCGCCATGACCCCGCTGGCTAGAATTCGCAAATGACTGGCAAGGATCAAGCTGGCCCATGACCTCCCTCAACCTGTCCGCTGACAGCTGGCTCAATGCCCCGGCCCACAACGCCTGGCGCTTGGCCGAAGCACAGCGCCTGCTGGCCTTTGCCAAGGCCGCGAAACTACCCGACGGTTTCGGCAATCTGGATGCCAACGGGCAACTCGCCCCTGGTGCCCGTGCCGAAACCATGAACACCGCCCGTATGACCCATTGCTTCGCCTTGGCCCATCTGCAGGGCATCCCTGGCAGCCTGGCCTATGCCGAGCACGGTGTGGCAGCACTGCGCGGAGCCATGCAGGATGCCGACCACGGCGGCTGGTTCGCTCACCCCGACGGCCACGTCGATAGCGGCAAGGCGGCGTACCTGCATGCCTTCGTCGCGCTGGCCGCCAGCTCGGCGGTGGTGGCCGGCGTTGTCGACGCCAATACGCTATTGGCAGACGCAATCCAGGTGATCGAAGCGCATTTCTGGAGCGAAGAAGAAGGTGCCCTGCGGGAAGCCTTCTCCCGCGCCTGGCAGCTCCCCGAGCCGTACCGGGGCGCCAACAGCAACATGCACGCGACCGAGGCCTTTCTGGCTTTGGCAGATGCCACCGGCAACGGCCTGTGGCTGCAACGCGCCCTGCGAATTACCGAACGCATCATCCATGGCCATGCTGCCGCCAACGGTTATCGGGTGATCGAACATTTCGATGCCCATTGGGCACCGCTGCCGGATTACAACCTCGAACACCCCGCCGACCCCTTTCGGCCTTATGGCACTACACCCGGGCATGCCCTGGAGTGGGCGCGGTTGCTGCTGCACCTGGAAGCCAGCCTTGAACGGGCCGGCCTGTGCGCCCCGCAATGGCTGCCGAACAGTGCCCGCGCATTGTTCGACACCGCCTGCCAGCAGGCCTGGAACGTCGATGGTGAACCGGGTTTCGTCTATACGCTGGACTGGGCTGATCGCCCGGTGGTGCATGCACGACTGCACTGGGTGCACGCCGAGGCCTGCGCCGCTGCGGCAGCCCTGTTGCAACGCACCGGCGAGGCGCATTACGAACAGTGGTACCGCTGCTGCTGGGGCTTTATCGCCAATCATTTCATCGACCCCATCGGCGGCAGCTGGCACCACGAACTCGATGCACACAACCAGCCGGCCGGCACCCTCTGGCCGGGCAAGCCCGACCTCTATCACGCCTACCAGGCGCTGCTGTTGCCAGGCTTGCCCCTGGCACCCAGCCTGGCCAGCAACCTGGGCGGCAATGTAACCAAACGATGACATTCACGCATCGCTTCGTTACCTGACGAGGCGAGCGCGCTGTTTAGACTTCATGCAACGCAAGCGATCGACTTGCACGGCATAACAACAAGAAAGGTGCCTCGATGAATTCCACGCTCCGTTTCGCTGCCGCAATTTCCTTTGCCTCCTTGATCCCCCTGGGTGCCCAGGCTGCTGACGCCAAAGGCAGCGTCGAAGTGGTGCACTGGTGGACCTCCGGTGGTGAAAAAGCCGCGGTCGATGTGCTCAAGGCCCAGGTCGAAAAAGATGGCTTCATCTGGAAGGACGGCGCCGTTGCCGGCGGCGGCGGTGCCACGGCCATGACCGTGCTGAAGAGCCGCGCGGTGGCCGGCAACCCGCCTGGCGTCGCGCAAATCAAGGGCCCGGACATCCAGGACTGGGCGGCCACCGGCCTGCTGGACGCCGATGTGCTCAAGGATGTGGCCAAGGAAGAAAAGTGGGACTCCCTGCTGGACAAGAAAGTCGCCGACACCGTGAAGTACGACGGTGATTATGTTGCCGTGCCGGTGAATATCCACCGTATCAACTGGCTGTGGATCAACCCCGAAGTATTCAAGAAGGCCGGCATCGACAAGGCGCCCACCACCCTCGAGGAATTCTACGCCGCCGCTGACAAGCTCAAGGCTGCTGGCTTCATCCCGCTGGCCCATGGTGGCCAACCCTGGCAGGACAGCACCGTGTTCGAAAGCGTGGTGTTGTCGGTAATGGGCGTCGACGGCTACAAGAAGGCCTTGGTCGACCTCGACAACACCGCCCTGACCGGCCCGGACATGGTCAAGGCGCTGACCGAGCTGAAGAAGGTCGCCACCTACATGGACCCGGACGGCAAGGGCCAGGACTGGAACCTGGAAGCCGCCAAGGTCATCAACGGCAAGGCCGGCATGCAGATCATGGGCGACTGGGCCAAGAGCGAATGGACCCTGGCGAAGAAAACCGCCGGCAAGGATTACCAGTGCGTGCCATTCCCCGGCACCGACAAGGCGTTCCTGTACAACATCGACTCGCTGGTGGTGTTCAAGCAGAACAACGCTGGCACCTCTGCTGGCCAGCAGGATATCGCCCGCAAGGTGCTGGGTGAGGACTTCCAGAAGGTCTTCAGCATCAACAAGGGCTCGATCCCGGTACGCAACGACATGCTTGCCGACATGGGCAAGTATGGTTTCGATGCCTGTGCTCAAACCTCCGCCAAGGACTTCCTGGCCGACTCCAAAACGGGCGGCCTGCAACCGAGCATGGCGCACAACATGGCCACCACGCTGGCCGTGCAGGGCGCGTTCTTCGATGTGGTGACCAACTACATCAACGACCCCAAGGCCGACCCGGCCGATGCGGCGAAGAAGCTGGCGGCGGCGATCAAGGCTGCCCGGTAACGGCTGTTCGCGGGCACGCCCGCTCCCAGATGGGCCCTGCTCACCACTGTTCCTGGTCATGACGCCGGACCTGTGGGAGCGGGCTTGCCCGCGAAGCGGTGCGCAGCACCGCCACTACCTCGGGATTCAATACATGAGCACTACCACCGCCCAACTGCGGGCCTCACCCCTGGACGCGCTTCAGCGCTGGCTGCCCAAGCTGGTGCTGGCACCCAGCATGTTCATCGTCCTGGTGGGCTTCTACGGCTACATCCTCTGGACCTTCGTGCTGTCCTTCACCACCTCGACCTTTCTGCCCACCTACAAGTGGGCGGGCCTTGCGCAATACGCCCGTCTGTTCGACAACGACCGCTGGTGGGTGGCGAGCAAGAACCTGCTTCTGTTCGGCGGCCTGTTCATCGCCATCAGCCTGGCCATCGGTGTGTTGCTGGCGGTGCTGCTGGACCAGCGCATCCGCCGTGAGGGCTTCATTCGCACCATTTACCTGTACCCCATGGCGTTGTCGATGATCGTCACCGGCACCGCGTGGAAATGGCTGCTCAACCCCGGCATGGGCCTGGACAAGCTGTTGCGTGACTGGGGCTGGGAGGGTTTTCGCCTGGACTGGCTGATCGACCCTGACCGGGTCGTGTACTGCCTGGTGATCGCCGCCGTGTGGCAGGCCTCGGGCTTTATCATGGCGATGTTCCTCGCCGGCCTGCGCGGCGTTGACCAATCGATCATCCGCGCCGCACAGATCGACGGTGCCAGCTTGCCGCGCATCTACTGGACTGTAGTGCTGCCCAGCCTGCGCCCAGTGTTCTTCAGCGCGCTGATGATCCTTTCGCACATTGCCATCAAGAGCTTCGACCTGGTGGCGGCAATGACGGCCGGCGGCCCGGGTTACTCGTCCGACCTGCCTGCAATGTTCATGTATTCGTTCACCTTCAGCCGCGGCCAGATGGGCATAGGCTCGGCCAGCGCCATCCTCATGCTCGGGGCGATCCTGGCGATCCTCGTGCCTTACCTGTACTCGGAGCTGCGGAGCAAACGCCATGCATAGTCCTGTCGACAAGCCGGTGCTCAGCTTCAGCCGTATGGCCATCCATACCGTGTTGCTGATCGCCGTGCTGCTGTATCTGGTGCCGCTGGTGGTGATGCTGCTGACCAGCTTCAAGACCCCCGAAGACATCAGCACCGGCAACCTGCTGAGCTGGCCTGCGGTGATTACCGGCATAGGCTGGGCCAAGGCCTGGGCAGCGGTCAGCGGTTACTTCTGGAACTCGATCATGATCACCGTGCCAGCGGTGCTGATCTCCACCGCTATTGGTGCACTGAACGGCTATGTGCTGTCGATGTGGCGCTTTCGGGGTTCGCAACTGTTCTTCGGCCTGCTGCTGTTCGGCTGCTTCCTGCCGTTCCAGACCGTGCTGCTGCCGGCCTCGTTCACCCTCGGCAAGCTTGGCCTGGCCAGCACCACCAGCGGCCTGGTGCTGGTGCATGTGGTCTACGGCCTGGCCTTCACCACGCTGTTCTTCCGCAACTTCTACGTGAGCATCCCCGACGCGCTGGTCAAGGCCGCACGGTTGGACGGTGCCGGGTTCTTCACCATCTTCCGCCGCATCATCCTGCCGATGTCCACGCCGATCATCATGGTCTGCCTGATCTGGCAGTTCACCCAGATCTGGAACGACTTCCTGTTCGGCGTGGTGTTCTCCAGCGGCGATTCGCAACCGATCACCGTAGCCCTGAACAATCTGGTCAATACCAGCACCGGGGCCAAGGAATACAACGTCGACATGGCGGCAGCGATGATCGCTGGCCTGCCAACCCTGCTGGTCTACGTGGTGGCAGGCAAATATTTCGTGCGCGGGCTGACGGCCGGCGCGGTCAAGGGGTAAGCCATGGCAACGCTCGAACTTCGCAATGTGAACAAAACCTACGGCAGCGGCCTGCCGGACACCCTCAAGGACATCCAGCTGTCGATCAAGGATGGCGAGTTCCTGATCCTGGTGGGGCCGTCGGGCTGCGGCAAGTCGACCTTGATGAACTGTATCGCCGGCCTGGAGCAGATTACCGGCGGCGCCATCCTCATCGACGAGCAGGACGTCAGTGGCATGAGCCCCAAGGACCGCGATATCGCCATGGTGTTCCAGTCCTATGCGCTGTACCCCACCATGAGCGTGCGTGAGAACATCGAGTTCGGCCTGAAGATCCGCAAGCTGCCCCAGGCCGCCATCGACGAGGAAGTGGCGCGGGTGGCCAAGTTGCTGCAGATCGAACACTTGCTGGCGCGCAAGCCGGCGCAGCTGTCCGGTGGCCAACAGCAGCGCGTGGCCATGGGCCGGGCACTGGCGCGGCGACCCAAGATCTACCTGTTCGATGAACCCCTGTCCAACCTCGATGCCAAGCTGCGGGTCGAAATGCGCACCGAAATGAAGTTGATGCACCAGCGCTTGAAGACCACCACGGTGTACGTCACCCATGACCAGATCGAGGCCATGACCCTGGGCGACAAGGTGGCGGTGATGAAGGACGGCATCATCCAGCAGTTCGGCACCCCGCAGCAGATCTACAACGACCCAGCCAACCAGTTCGTGGCCAGCTTCATCGGTTCGCCGCCGATGAACTTCATTCCGGTGCGTCTGGCCAGGCACGATGGCCACTTGCTGGCGCTGCTCGACAGCGGCCAGGCGCGCTGCGAGCTGCCTTTGGGGCTGGCTGCTGACGAGCTGGAGGGGCGCGAGATCATCCTCGGCATCCGCCCTGAGCAGATCGCCCTGGGCGCTGCTGACGGCAATGGTTTGCCGGGTATCCGCGCCGAGGTGCAGGTCACAGAGCCCACCGGGCCGGACCTGCTGGTGTTCGTCACGCTCAACCAGACAAAAGTGTGCTGCCGCCTTGCACCGGATGTGGTGTGCCGGGTGGGTGACACCCTCAACCTGCAATTCGACCCGGCCCGGGTGCTGCTGTTCGACGCCGACAATGGCGAGCGCCTGCACCTGGCCAGCACTGGCGCAACTGCAAAGGACAACGTGGCTCACTTCAAAGGCCGTTGACTCGTCTACACCATCAATAAGAAAAAAGAGGACGCAAAGGGATGGAACAGCGCAAACGCATCAAGACACTGGGATCGTTGGCCTTGCTTGCACTTGTAGGCAGCAGCGGTACCCAGGCTGCCGAGGCTTTTTCCAGCGAATCAAAATGGATGACCGGCGATTGGGGCGGCACCCGGACCGAGCTGCTGGACAAGGGCTATGACTTCACCCTCGACTATGTGGGCGAGGTGGCTGGCAACCTGCATGGCGGCTACAACGACGACAAGACCGCACGCTACAGCGACCAGTTCGCCCTCGGCGCGCATCTGGACTTGCAGAAGATACTGGGCTGGCATGATGCCGAGTTCAAGCTGGCAATCACCGAGCGAAGCGGTCGCAACCTGTCCAACGACCGCATCAGCGACCCGCGCGCCGGGCAGTTCAGCTCGGTGCAGGAGGTGTGGGGCCGTGGCCAGACCTGGCGCCTGACCCAGATGTGGATCAAGCAGAAGTACTTCGACGGCGCACTGGACGTGAAATTTGGCCGCTTTGGCGAAGGCGAGGACTTCAACAGCTTCCCTTGTGACTTCCAGAACTTGGCTTTCTGCGGCTCGCAGGTGGGCAACTGGGTGGGCGGCATCTGGTACAACTGGCCGGTCAGCCAGTGGGCGCTGCGGGTGAAGTACAACATCACGCCGGAGTTCTTCGTACAGGTCGGGGCCTTCGAGCAGAACCCTTCCAACCTGGAAACCGGCAACGGCTTCAAGCTCAGCGGCAGTGGCACCAAGGGTGCGATCTTGCCGGTGGAAGCGGTGTGGTCGCCCAAGGTCAATGGCCTGCCGGGCGAGTACCGCCTGGGTTACTACTACAGCACGGCCAAGGCTGACGATGTGTTCGACGACGTCAACGGCAACCCGCAGGCGCTGACAGGTGAAGCCTTTAAGTCGCACTCCAGCAAGCACGGATGGTGGGTGGTGGCGCAACAGCAGGTCACCGCCCACGGCGGCGACGTCAACCGTGGCCTCAGCCTGTTCGCCAACTTTACCGTGCACGACAAGGCCACCAACGTGGTCGACAACTACCAGCAGGTAGGGTTGGTCTACAAAGGTGCTTTCGACGCTCGGCCCAAAGATGACATCGGCTTCGGCGTGGCGCGAATTCATGTGAATGACGACGTGAAGAAGCGCGCCGAGTTGCTCAACGGCCAAAGCGGCATCAACGATTACGACAACCCTGGTTTCGTGCCGCTGCAGCGCACCGAGTACAACGCAGAGCTCTACTACGGCTTCCACGTTACCAACTGGCTGACCGTGCGGCCTAACCTGCAGTACATCAAGAGCCCTGGCGGGGTGGACGAGGTAGATAACGCGCTGGTCGCTGGCTTGAAGATTCAGTCGTCATTCTGAGGGCACTTGTTGTAAATTTACGCCAATCCATTATCGGTTCCTGGCACCCACTGGTCTGCAGTGGGTGTCGGGGATAGGCCGAGACAGCGCTATCTCGAACAACAAGAGCTCTGAACCATGCCCGAACATCCGCTCCATCGCTTCTTTTCCTCGCAGCGGCCACGGCCGACATTCGAATGGGAGCGTTACCAGCAGCGCGATGTCCTGATCATCGACCACCCCCGTTGCCAGGCGGTGTTCAGCCGCCAGGGCGCGCAGTTGCTGCACTTTCAACCGGCGGGTGAACGGCCGTGGCTGTGGTGCGCCGAACAGTGGCCGCAGGTGGGGGCGATCCGCGGTGGTGTACCGGTGTGCTGGCCCTGGTATGGCTGCCATCCCAGCGAAGACCTGTGGCCGGACCACGGCTGGGCGCGGCTGCTGGACTGGAAACTGGTGGACAGCCGTGAGGACGAGGAGGGTGTGACCCTGAAATGGCGGCTGGACCTGTGCGACTGGCAAGTCGACCTGCACGCCCGGCTAGGTAGCCGTATGGAGCTGAGCCTGAGCACCGAACATCAGGATAGCGAGCCCTGCCAGCTGAGCCATGCGCTGCTGGCGTACTGGCGCATCAGTGACGTGTCAGAGATAGCGCTGTCTGGGCTGGAAGACATTGAAGGCTACGACCGCCTCAACCGCCAGGCTTGCCGTGAAGATGGCGCGCTGAAGCTCAAGGGCGGCTGCCAGAAGGTCTACCCCGGTACGCCACGGGTGCAATTGCAGGACCCAGCCTGGCAGCGCGAGCTGTGCATCGACACCGGTGACAGCGACGACACCGTGGTCTGGCACCCTGGCAATCGCCCGCTGATGGGGGTGACGGGCCGCGAGTCGCAGCGTTTTGTCTGCGTCGAGGCGACCAGCGGCAGTGGCGAAGGCCTGAGCCTGGCGCCTGGGCAGCGTGCGCACCTGCGTTTGCAGGCGCACCGGCTCAGTTGAGTTCGTCGTCCTCGATCGGGTAGCGGCTGGCGTTGAGGCTTTCCTTGATCTTGCGCAGGTGGGGCTGGAAGTCCACGCCGCGGCGCAGGGTCATGCCGGTGGCCAGCACATCGAGCACGGTCAGCTGGATGATCCGCGAGGTCATCGGCATGTAGATGTCGGTATCTTCCGGCAGCGGGATGTGCAGGCTCAGGCTGCAGGCATTGGCCAGTGGCGAGCCTGCGGCGGTCAGGCCCAGCACCGAAGCGCCGTTTTCACGTGCCAGGCGTGCCACTTCGACCAGTTCGCGGGTGCGTCCGGTGTAGGAAATGATCACGAACAGATCGCCGGTGTGGGCGACCGAGGCCAGCATGCGTTGCATCAGCACATCGGCGTGGGCCGACACGGCCAGGTTGAAGCGGAAGAACTTGTGCTGCGCATCCAGGGCCACTGGAGCCGAGGCTCCAAGGCCGAAGAAGTGGATCTGCCGGGCCTGGATCATCATGTCCACGGCGCGGCTGACCTGCTGCGGGTCCAGTTGCTGGCAGGCGCTGTCAAGCGAGGCGATGGCGCTGGCGAAGATTTTCTGGGTGTAGGCGGCCGGGTCATCGTCGGCCTCCACCGCGCGGCTGACATAGGCGGCACCACTGGCCAGGCTCTGCGCCAGTTGCAGCTTGAGTTCGGGGTAGCCGCTGACGCCGAACGAGCGGCAGAAGCGGTTGACGGTCGGTTCGCTGACCTTGGCCGCCTGGGCCAGCGCAGCGATGCTGAAACGGGTGGCTTGTTGCGGGTTGAGCAGGATGACTTCGGCGACTTTGCGTTCGGCCTTGTTCAGCTCGTCGAGGCGGCCCTGGATCTGTTCCAGGAGGTTTCGCACGCGGTCCATGGGTGTGTCCTTGGGTCGGGAAGACAGCCGGCTGTGGGAGCAGCAGGCTTTTTGCACGGTCGTCTATCGTACTGTCGGTGCGGTTGGCGTACCACTTGTCTGTAACACTTGTGTGTAATGTTGTGGTTTTTACTACATTTCCCCTTGAAAACCGTGTGTGAAAGCGGTATTCCTAGACCAACTTTAGGAAAGAACCAACATCATGGCTGCAATCAGTGTCGAACCTTGCACCTTTGCCCTGTTTGGCGCCCTCGGCGACCTGGCACTGCGCAAGCTGTTTCCTGCGCTCTACCAGCTCGACCGGGCCAACCTGTTGCACCCGGAGACCCGCCTGCTGGCCCTGGCTCGCGAGGCCGGCAGTGCGCAGGAGCACCTGGACAGTATCGAAGCCCACCTGCGCCGGCACGTGCCCGAGACAGACATCGAGCCTGCTGCGCTGGGGCGCTTCCTCGCCCGCCTGAATTACCAGCACCTGGACTTCCTTCAGCCCGAGGGTTACCAGGCCCTTGCCGAGCAACTGCCTGGCGAGCTGCCGCTGATCGCCTACTTCGCCACGGCGGCGGCCGTGTATGGGGCCATCTGCGAAAACCTCGACAAGGTCGGGCTGGCTGCGTGCACCCGGGTAGTGCTCGAGAAACCTATTGGCCACGACCTGGAGTCGTCGCGCCGGGTCAACGATGCCGTGGCGCGGTTCTTCCCTGAAAGTCGGGTCTATCGCATCGACCACTACCTGGGCAAAGAGACGGTGCAGAACCTGATTGCCCTGCGTTTCGCCAATAGCCTGTTCGAAACCCAGTGGAACCAGAATTCCATCTCCCATGTGGAGATTACCGTGGCGGAAAAGGTCGGTATCGAGGGCCGTTGGGGCTATTTCGACAAGGCCGGCCAGCTACGCGACATGATCCAGAACCACCTGCTGCAGTTGCTGTGCCTGATCGCCATGGACCCGCCCAGCGAACTGTCCGCCGATGCCATCCGTGACGAGAAGGTGAAAGTGCTGAAGGCCCTCGCACCGATCACCGGCGACGGCCTGAGCACCAGTGTGGTGCGCGGCCAGTACATTGCTGGCTACAGCGAAGGCAAGCCGGTGCCTGGTTACCTGGAAGAAGACAACGCCAACGCTCAGAGCGACACCGAAACCTTCGTCGCCCTGCGCGCCGACATCCGTAACTGGCGCTGGTCGGGCGTGCCGTTCTACCTGCGAACCGGCAAGCGCATGCCGCAAAAACTGTCGCAGATCGTCATTCACTTCAAGGAAACGCCGCACTACATCTTCGCCCCGGAACAGCGTTTGCAGATCGGTAACAAGCTGATCATCCGCCTGCAACCGGACGAAGGCATTTCTTTACGGGTGATGACCAAGGAGCAGGGCCTGGACAAAGGCATGCAACTGCGCAGTGGCCCATTGCAGCTGAATTTTTCCGATGCCTGGCGCAGTGCAAGAATTCCGGATGCCTACGAGCGGCTGTTGCTCGAAGTGATGCGCGGCAACCAGAACCTGTTCGTGCGCAAGGACGAAATCGAGTATGCCTGGAAGTGGTGCGACCAGTTGATCGCCGGCTGGCGTAATGCGGGCGACGCGCCCAAGCCGTACGCTGCGGGCTCCTGGGGGCCGATGAGCTCGATTGCACTGATCACACGCGATGGGAGGGCGTGGTATGGGGATATCTGAACTGAAACTGCCAGCGGCCGTGAAGGCTCATGAACTGGCGGATGCCAAGGCACTGTCCGTGTCCTTGGCTCATGATGTGGCTGAGCGCCTGCGCGCAGCGATTGCCGCCAAGGGGCAGGCCTGCTTGGTGTTGTCTGGCGGACGCAGCCCGGTGCCGTTCCTGGAGAAGCTGGCCAGCGAGAATCTGGACTGGGCCAAAGTCATCGTCAGCCTGGCTGATGAGCGCTGGGTGCCGGTAGAGCACGTCGACAGCAATGCCGGCCTGCTGGCCCGCCACCTGTTGAAGGGCGCAGCCGCCAAGGCCCGCTTCGTTGGCCTGTACCACCAGGCGGAGAACCTCGATGCAGCTGCGCTCAAAGCTGACCAGGCCTTGGCTGAGCTACCGCCGATCGACGTGCTGGTGCTGGGCATGGGCGACGATGGCCATACCGCCTCGCTGTTCCCCGCCAGTCCCAACCTGGAAGCAGGCCTGGACCCGGCCGGCCCACGCCGCTGCCTGCCGCTGCTGGCGCCGAGCGTGCCGCACCAGCGCCTGTCGATGACCCGTTCGCTGCTGGCCAGTGCTGCCTTCATCGCGCTGTCTGTGCAAGGCCAGAGCAAACTCGCTACCCTGCGCGCCGCGCTGGCGGGCAACGACCTTACTGAAATGCCGATTCGCGCTTTTCTTCACGACCCCCTGGACATCTACTGGTGCCCATGAGCCAAGGATCCACAGTCATGACCACCCTTGAACGCCCGCAGCCCAAGCTCTCGATGGCTGATAAAGCCGCGCGGATCGACGCCATTTGCAAAAAGGCGCGCATCCTGCCGGTAATCACCATTGCTCGTGAGGAAGACATCCTGCCGCTGGCTGACGCCCTGGCCGCCGGCGGCATCCGTACCCTGGAAGTGACCCTGCGCTCACAGCATGGCCTCAAGGCCATTCAGGTGCTGCGTGAGCAGCGCCCGGAGCTGTGTGTCGGCGCTGGTACCGTGCTCGACCGCAGCATGTTCGCAGCGGTTGAGGCTGCGGGCGCGCAGTTCGTCGTTACCCCAGGCATTACCCAGGACATTCTCGAGGCGGGGGTGGACAGTGAAATCCCGCTGTTGCCGGGCATCAGTACGCCGTCCGAAATCATGATGGGCTATGCCCTGGGCTACCGCCGGTTCAAGTTGTTCCCGGCGGAGATCAGCGGCGGCGTAGCAGCGATCAAGGCCTTTGGTGGCCCATTCGGCGATATTCGTTTTTGTCCCACTGGCGGTGTAAACCCGGCCAACGTGCGCAACTACATGGCCCTGCCAAACGTGATGTGCGTGGGGGGGACCTGGATGCTCGACAGCAGCTGGATCAAGAACGGTGACTGGGCGCGGATCGAAGCGTGCAGTGCCGAGGCGATGGCACTGCTGGACGCCAACTGAATCAGTTGTGTGCTTTACGGCTTATGGGGCGCTTGGTCGGCGCCCCTTTTTTTGCCTGGAGTATTTGCACTGGTTGTGCTGGCCTTTTCGCGGGTAAACCGATCTCCTACACACTGATCTGCGGTGGACATACACCGGGAGGTGGGCACAGGCCGTTGTGGGAGCGGGTTTACCCGCGAAAGGGCCGGGCCTGCTGGCCAATATCCCTGGCCGTTCACCGTTGCCGTGGCCTCTGTATTCGCGGGTAAACCCGCTCCTACACCTGATCGGTGGTGGACACACACACATTGGTGATTGGGCGCAGGCCGTTGTAGGAGCGGGTTTACCCGCGAAATGGCCAGTCCAGGTCAACAAAAAAAGCCCGCATCAAACGATGCGGGCTTTCTCATCCCTCATTCCAGGCTTCAGGCCGCCTTGGCTTCCTGCTGGCTCAGCGAGCGGTTCAGCGCGCTGAACAGGGCCTTGAAGCTGGCCGTGGTGATGTTCTCATCGATACCCACGCCATGCACCGGACGGCCACCGGCTACACGCAGTTCAATGTAGGCCGCGGCCTTGGCATTGGTGCCAGCGCCAATGGCGTGCTCGTTGTAGTCCATGATCTCTACGGCAACCGGCAGGCCAGCCACCAGTGCTTCCAGGGCGCCGTTGCCCTTGCCGCGCCAGTGCAGGGTGGTTTCGCCTTCACCGGCAACTTCCACTTCCACAGCGCTGTGGCCGTTTTCTTCCTGCAGGCGATGGCTGACCAGTGCGTATGGCGCGTTGGCCTGGAGGTATTCCTTGTGCAGCAGGCTGTAGATCTGCTGGGCGGTCATTTCCAGGCCCAGGCGGTCGGTCTCACCCTGCACCACCTGGCTGAATTCGATCTGCATGCGACGCGGCAGGCTGATGCCGTATTCCTGCTCAAGCAGGTAGGTGATACCGCCTTTGCCCGACTGGCTGTTGACGCGGATTACCGCTTCGTAGCTGCGGCCGATGTCGGCCGGGTCGATCGGCAGGTAAGGCACCTCCCACAGTTCCCCATCCTGCTGCTTGGCGAAGCCCTTGCGGATGGCGTCCTGGTGCGAGCCGGAGAACGCGGTATGGACCAGGTCGCCCACATACGGGTGGCGTGGGTGTACCGGCAACTGGTTGCACTCTTCGACCACCTTGCGCACGCCGTCGATGTCGGAGAAGTCCAGCAACGGGTCGATGCCCTGGGTGTAGAGGTTCAGAGCCAAAGTCACCAGATCGACGTTACCGGTACGCTCGCCGTTGCCGAACAGGCAGCCTTCGGCACGGTCGGCGCCGGCCATGAGGCCCAGTTCGGTGGCAGCGATGCCGGTGCCACGGTCGTTGTGGCAGTGCAGGCTGATGATCACGCTGTCGCGGCGGCTGATGTTGCGGCAGAACCACTCGATCTGGTCGGCGTAGATATTTGGCGTGGACACTTCCACGGTGGCCGGCAGGTTGAGGATGATCTTGTGTTCAGGGGTAGGGTTCCACACCTCGATGACCGCGTCACAGACTTCCTTGGCGAACTCCATTTCAGTGGCGCTGAAGGTTTCTGGCGAGTACTGGAAGGTCCACTGGGTTTCCGGCTGCTGGGCGGCGTACTTGACGAACAGCTTGGCCGCGTTCACCGCGATGTCCTTCACGCCTTGCTTGTCCTGATTGAAGACGATGCGGCGGAACGACGGGCTGGTGGCGTTGTACAGGTGGACGATGGCCTTCTTCGCACCACGCAGCGACTCGAAGGTGCGGGCAATCAGGTCCTCACGTGCCTGGGTGAGCACCTGGATGGTGGTGTCATCCGGGATGTGGCCGTCCTCGATCAGGGTGCGCACGAAGTCGAAATCGGTTTGCGAGGCAGACGGGAACGAGGCTTCGATCTCCTTCACGCCAACCTGCACCAAGGTCTTCCAGAAGCGCAGTTTCTTCTCCGAGTCCATCGGCTCGATCAGCGACTGGTTGCCATCACGCAGGTCGGAACTGCACCAGATAGGTGCCTGGGTGATGGTCTTCGACGGCCAGGTACGGTCAGGCAGGTCGATGGTCGGGAAAGCGCGGTATTTCTTCGAAGGGTCTTTGAGCATGGTCATGGAAGCAATCCTTTTGTGTGCGGCCGAGATCGGGCCTGCCGAAGCGATAACGATATGAGGAGGCGAGGCGACGCGATTCAGCCTGGTAGTCGGGCGCTGACCAGGCAGAGGCTGCGATGTTGTCGGAGCAGGATGAGGGTGCTGAAGGTTTTCATGCCTTCAAACTTAACCAGTGGGGTGGGGGATGGCAAGCGTTCGGGAAAAATTGAGATAAATGCTTAAAAAAAGTAATCGGGCGAGATTTTATGGCTTGGATCTTCTGGGCGCTTATTGATTCTTGCGCAGTATTTTTCGATGGCGCAACGCAGTTGATCTGCTGTCGACTGTGCTGGCGTCTTCGCGGGCATGCCCGCTCCCACCAGTATCGCGCTGTGTCTGAAGGCTTCGCTTTACCTGTGGGAGCGGGCGTGCCCGCGAAGCAGACGCCGCAGTTTCAGGGCTGGAACGCGCCAATGAAAATCGCCGGGTCCACCCGCGCATCGTTCAGGCTGACGTTCCAGTGCATGTGCGGCCCGGTCGCCCGCCCGGTCGAGCCCACGCGCCCGACCACCTCGCCACGACGCAGTTGCTGCCCGACCTGCACATCGATCTTCGACATGTGGCAGAACATGCTGATGAAGCCCTGCCCATGGTCGACGAACACCGTGCGGCCGTTGAAGAAGTAATCCCCCAGCAGAATCACTTTGCCATTGGCGGGTGTCTTGATCGGCGTGCCCGCCGGTACCGCAAAGTCCAGCCCGGCATGCGGGTTGCGTTCTTCGCCATTGAAGAAGCGGCGCACGCCGAACTTGCTCGACAGCGGGCCGTTGACCGGCTTGTCGAGAATCAGGTTGCTTGGCAGGTTCGGGCTGAAACTGCGGTAGGCCTTGATCTGCTCGGCCAGCTCGCGGTCGATGCGCTTGAGGTCGGCCGGGTTAGGGTTGACCTGGCGGGTGTTCTTCAGGGTGATGCGCTGCTCAGGGTACTTCTTGCTACCTACGCTGAAAGGCAGGGTGCGCCCGCCCTGGTTCAGCACTGCGGTACCGGGCTTTTGGGTGAGCGGGATGCCGACGATGGCCAGCCAGTTGTCCTGCTCCTTCACCACCAGCACCGGCTTGCCGTCGAAACGGGCGCTGGGTGCGCTGGCGGCGGGGCCCAGGTCGACGACCGCCACGCCGCCGGGTACCGGTTTGTTCAGCGTGCGGGTGATATAGCTGGCCTGGGCGCCGCCGGCCAGCAGCAGCAGGGAAAGGGCAAGCAGGGGCGCGAGCATGCGGGGCATGTGTCAGTCCAGTAGTGAGAGGGTGACCGGGGTCAGGTGGTTGTCTTCGACGCGCACCAGCAGCTCGCCTTCGTTCAGGCGGGCAGTCAGGCGTTGGCCGTTGCGGGTCTGTTCGGCGCTGCGAATGGCCTGGCCTTGTTCATCCAGCAAAATGCTGTATCCGCGGGCCAGGGTGGCCAGCGGACTGACCACTTGCAGTGTCTGCAGCTGGGCCTGGAACCGCTGGCGACGGTCCTTGAGCACCTCACGCATGGCCCGTGGCAGGCGCTCGGCCAGGCTGTCCAGGCGCTGGTTCAGCAGTTTCAGGTTACGCCCCGGATGCTGCGCGGCCAGGCGGGCGTCCAGGCGTGCCAGGCGTTCGCGGCGCTGGTTGAGGTTGAGCATGAACGCGCGACGCAGGCGCATGTCCAGGTCGTCCAGGCGTTGAGCCTGCTGGCGCAAACGCTCGCCTGGGTGGCGCAGGCGCCGGGTAAGTGATTCCAGGCGCAGGCGGTCGTGGGTCAGGCGGTTCTGCATGCGCAGCAGCAGGCGCCGTTGCAGGCCATCCAGGCGTTGCCGAAGGCCGCTGTTGTCAGGGGCCAGCAGCTCGGCGGCAGCAGACGGTGTGGGCGCGCGCACGTCAGCCACGAAATCGCTGATCGACACGTCGGTTTCATGGCCCACGGCGCTGACAATTGGCGTGACGCAGGCGGCCACGGCACGCGCCACGGCTTCCTCGTTGAAACACCACAGGTCTTCCAGCGAACCACCACCACGCGCCAGGATCAGCGCATCGAAGCCGAGGCTGTCGGCCAGGCGGATGGCGCGTACGATCTGCGCGATGGCTTCGCGGCCCTGTACCGCCGTAGGGATCAGGTTCAGCTCCACCTGCGGGGCACGGCGGCCGAACACACTGATGATGTCGCGGATCACCGCGCCAGTGGGCGAGGTGATGATGCCGATGCGCTGCGGGTGAGCCGGCAGTGGCTTCTTTCGTTCGGTGCTGAACAGTCCCTCGGCACCGAGCTTTTCCTTCAGGGCCTCGAAAGCCAGGCGCAGCGCGCCATCACCGGCGGGCTCGACGGTGTCGAGAATCAGCTGGTAGTCGCCACGTCCCTCGAACAGCGAAACCTTGCCGCGCACCCGCACCGCCAGGCCGTCTCGCAGTGCCTGGCGTACCCGCGTGGCGTTCTGCCGGAACAACGCGCAACGCACCTGGGCGCCGCTGTCCTTGAGGGTGAAGTACATGTGGCCGGACGCCGGGCGGGCGAGGTTGGAGATTTCGCCTTCCACCCACACACTGCGGAAAACGTCTTCCAGCAGCACGCGGGCGCGGCCGTTGAGTTGGCTGACGGTAAGGACCTCGCGGTCCAGGCCGAGTCGTTCAAAGGGGTCTCTGATCATGGTGGGCATGATACTGGGCTGGGTGAGTGCATGTCTTGGGGTTTGTGGTGCCTGTGAGATCGAGCGCCGCCCGCGCGGCGCATCGCGAGCTGCGCTCGCTCCTACGTTTGTTTTTGGCCAATTATTCCTGTGCCATTTGCGCGCGAACGCCTTGGCGCATGGCGCAATATCACGTCTTACAAACAAGGCGGTCGCGCGCGCCTGTCACAGGCGTTACTGGCCCGAAACAAACGTAGGAGCGAGCGCAGCTCGCGATGCGCCGCGCGGGCGGCGCTCGATCTCACAGGCACCAAAAACCCCAAGACATGCACCTGTTTGCCCCGGCGCAATCCTGCGACGAATACAAGGACTACCCAGGAACTCGGCACGATGCTCGCTCAGCTCTCCTCATGGCCATCGCTGGGGCCTACATTGTCTTCGGCATCGCCTACCTGCTGCCTATCATGTTCACTGGCCTGTGGGTAGGGCGTAGATTGACCAACCGGTTGTCCCGCGAAGCGTTCGTACGCCTGGTCACCTTGCTGGTGCTGGCCAGCGGCCTGGCGTTGATTGGTCGCTACCTGAGCGCCTGAGCGGTAGAATTGCGTCATTACCGGCGTTTCTCAGGCTTGTCCCGTTCATGAACACCCAGAGCATCATCGTTCCAAAGCTGTCTACCGTCCCGGTGCATGAAGCCCGCTCCCGCGCCATCCTGCGCTGGCTGGTGCGCGAAAAAGTCGTCGAGGAGCAACTGACCACCTGCGGTCGCACCGGCAACCGCATGGGCCATGCCCTGGCGGCAGGGGCGCGCAAAGTGGCCCTGCACCCGGAAAAACTGCCCTTCGGCGAGCCGGTCAACGGCCTGGAAGTGATGCTCAAGCGCTGCATCTACACCCCCACCGAAGGCTTCCTCGAAGAAGCCGGTTGCCCGGAGTGCCGGCGCGAGGTAGGCGAGCCGTTGTTCGAAAGCCTGGAAGAGTGGATGCCGGCAGTGAGCGACAACTTTACCTGCCCACTGTGCGGCTTCGAAGATGACATCAATGGCTTCATTTACCTGCAGCCATGTGCCTTTTCCAACCTGGGGTTCATCTTCAACAACTGGGGCGAGGCCGGGTTCACCCAGGCCTTTCTCGACAGCTTCGCCGACTGGCTCGACCAGCCGGTGGCCGTGGTGCAGGTAAAACTGCCACAAGCCTGACCGAAGGCCCTTATTTTGCATTGAGCGGCGCGCCATGCATGAGTATAATGGCGCGCTTCCATTTTTCCCGCCCGGGAGCCCCCGCGATGCTGCGTATCAGCCAAGAAGCCCTGACCTTCGACGATATCCTCCTTGTACCTGGCTATTCCGAGGTACTGCCCAATGAAGTCAGTCTCAAGACCCGTTTGACCCGTGGCATCGAGCTGAACATTCCGCTGGTTTCCGCTGCCATGGATACCGTGACCGAAGCGCGTCTGGCCATTGCCATGGCTCAGGAAGGCGGTATCGGCATCATCCACAAGAACATGACCATCGAACAACAGGCCGGCGAAGTGCGCAAGGTCAAGAAGTTCGAGGCTGGCGTGGTCAAGGACCCGATCACCATCGACGCCGATGCCACTGTGCGCGACCTGTTCGAGCTGACCCGCCTGAACAACATCTCGGGTGTGCCGGTGCTGGCGAACGGCGACCTGGTCGGCATCGTCACCTCCCGTGACGTGCGCTTCGAAAATCGTCTGGACGCCAAGGTCCGTGACGTGATGACGCCGAAAGAGCGTCTGGTCACCGTCCGCGAAGGCGCCGACAAAAACGAAGTTCGCGAGCTGCTGCACAAGCATCGTCTGGAAAAAGTCCTGATCGTTGACGACAAGTTCAACCTCAAGGGCATGATGACCGTCAAAGACATCGAAAAAGCCAAGGCTTACCCGCTGGCCAGCAAGGACGACCAGGGTCGCCTGCGCGTCGGCGCCGCCGTCGGCACCGGCAAGGACACCGGCGAGCGCGTAGCTGCGCTGGTGGCGGCTGGCGTTGATGTTGTCGTCGTCGACACTGCCCACGGCCACTCCAAAGGTGTGATCGACCGCGTACGCTGGGTGAAAGAAACCTACCCGCAAGTGCAGGTGATCGGCGGCAACATCGCCACCGGCGCTGCCGCCAAGGCCCTGGCCGAAGCGGGTGCCGATGCGGTCAAGGTCGGTATCGGCCCTGGCTCTATCTGCACCACCCGTATCGTTGCCGGTGTCGGCGTGCCGCAAATCAGCGCCATCGCCAACGTTGCCGCAGCGCTGGAAGGCACTGGCGTGCCACTGATCGCTGACGGTGGTATCCGCTTCTCCGGTGACCTGTCCAAGGCCATCGTTGCCGGTGCTTCCTGCGTGATGATGGGTTCGATGTTCGCCGGTACCGAAGAGGCCCCGGGTGAAGTCGAGCTGTTCCAGGGCCGTTCCTACAAGGCTTACCGCGGCATGGGCTCGCTGGGTGCCATGGCACAGGCGCAAGGCTCGTCCGACCGTTACTTCCAGGACTCCTCGGCCGGCGCCGAGAAGCTGGTACCGGAAGGCATCGAAGGCCGCGTTCCTTACAAAGGTGCCTTGGCCGCGATTATCCACCAGCTGATGGGCGGCCTGCGTTCGTCCATGGGCTACACCGGCAGCGCAACCATCGAAGAAATGCGCACCAAGCCGGAATTCGTACGTATCACCGGTGCCGGCATGGCCGAGTCCCACGTGCATGACGTGCAAATCACCAAAGAAGCCCCTAACTACCGCGTAGGCTGAGGCTTCCAGCTACAACATAAAGCGGGGCTGTCATGACAGCCCCGCGTCGTTTCCGATTTCCACTGACGAGATTGAGTCATGGCCCTCGACATTCACGCTCACCGCATCCTGATCCTCGATTTCGGTTCCCAGTACACCCAGCTGATCGCCCGCCGAGTGCGCGAAATCGGCGTGTACTGCGAACTGCACCCGTTCGACATGGACGATGAAGCGATCCGCGAATTCAACCCGCGCGGCATCATCCTTGCCGGCGGCCCCGAGTCGGTCCACGAAGCCAACAGCCCGCGCGCTCCGCAAGCCGTGTTTGACCTGAATGTGCCTGTGCTGGGTATCTGCTACGGCATGCAGACCATGGCCGAGCAGATGGGCGGCAAGGTAGAAGGTTCCGACCTGCGTGAGTTCGGTTATGCCCGCGTGGACGTTGTCGGCAAGAGCCGCCTGCTCGACGGCATCGAAGACCACGTTGACGACGATGGCGTGCTGGGCCTGGACGTGTGGATGAGCCACGGTGACAAGGTCACCCAGATGCCTTCCAACTTCAGCATTCTGGCCAGCACCCCAAGCTGCCCGATCGCCGGTATGTACGACGACGCCCGCGGCTACTACGGCGTGCAGTTCCACCCCGAAGTGACCCACACCAAGCAAGGTGGTCGCATCCTGTCCCGTTTCGTGCAGGACATCTGCGGCTGTGAAGCCCTGTGGACGGCGTCCAACATCGTTGAAGACGCCATCGCCCAGGTGCGTGCGCAAGTCGGTTCGGCCAACGTTCTGCTGGGCCTGTCCGGCGGCGTCGACAGCTCGGTGGTTGCCGCGCTGCTGCACCGTGCCATCGGCGACCAGCTGACCTGCGTATTCGTCGACAACGGCCTGCTGCGCCTGCACGAAGGCGACCAGGTGATGGCCATGTTCAAAGAGAACATGGGTGTCAAGGTAATCCGCGCCGACGCTGAAAAGCAGTTCCTCGACAACCTGGCCGGCGAAGCCGACCCGGAGAAGAAGCGCAAGATCATCGGCCGCACCTTCATTGATGTGTTCGATGCCGAAGCCAGCAAGCTGGAAAACATCCAGTTCCTCGCCCAGGGCACCATCTACCCGGACGTGATCGAGTCGGCTGGCGCCAAGAGCGGCAAGGCTCACGTGATCAAGTCGCACCACAACGTCGGCGGCCTGCCCGAGGAGATGAACCTCAAGCTGGTCGAGCCGCTGCGTGAACTGTTCAAGGACGAAGTGCGCAAGATCGGCCTGGAGCTGGGCCTGCCATACGACATGGTCTACCGCCACCCGTTCCCGGGCCCGGGCCTGGGCGTGCGTATCCTTGGTGAAGTGAAGAAGGAATACGCCGACATCCTGCGTCGCGCCGACCACATCTTCATCGAAGAGCTGCGCAAGGCCGACTGGTACCACAAGACCAGCCAGGCATTCGTGGTATTCCAGCCGGTCAAGTCGGTCGGCGTCGTCGGCGACGGCCGTCGCTACGCCTGGGTCGTGGCCCTGCGTGCCGTCGAGACCGTGGACTTCATGACCGCGCGTTGGGCACACCTGCCGTACGAGCTGCTGGAAACTGTCAGCGGTCGTATCATCAACGAAATCGACGGTATTTCGCGCGTTACCTACGACGTGTCGAGCAAGCCGCCGGCGACCATCGAGTGGGAGTAGGGGGTATTCGTAACTATCTGATCTAGTTGTAAAAAATAAAGATAGATAGTTACTTTTACTGTGTCATTAATGGCGTTTTTCATGGTGCGGATGGTTGGCATCTGCACAAGTACCTCGATACCATGATCGGCATTAGAAATGCCGACATGGTGTCGAGAGTACTAGAAGGTCCATTTACACATCACAGTCCTTGGTGAAGGCGCGCATTCAGTCAGCGCGCATGCAGGGGGCACGCCAGCTAAGAAACTGCGTAACAGACATCCTGGTTTTTACTCCTCCTTTCGAGCTTCTCTAATCATGTCTTCCATCATTTTGTATGTTTCTGAATTTCGGATTCCAATAAGCTCGATGTAGAAGGTGCTATAAGCTTCCGAAAGCTCTTTGTATTTTCTGAGATTTGACTCATCCATAATTTTACTGCCTGGTACGTCCCTAGCCTCAACTGGAGTGCTAATTTCGCCCCGCTCAGCTGCGGATATTAAATGCTCCAATTGTTCGTATAAATATAGCGCTGCTGGCTCTGTTTTCTTGTGTAGCTCGAGATTTTTTCGTAGTTCTACTGCCGCTTTTTTTAAAGCCAGAATGTCCATGATGATTCCTAGTTATCGATTTCGCCTATGAGTTTCGCAGCAGACCACTCTTGTCTGTTAGGCACCAGGTATTGGGACGCCCCTCCAGCTCTCGTGATATTACCTCCAAACTCCACCGTTGGTGCTACTTTGCTCATAAAAACCTCAGTAGGCTGGAGTGGGGTGATCTCAAATATAGAGTATCTCGAGTTTTCGCTAATGACGGGTAAGCCAAGTGAGTCCGCTAGGGTTCTTCCAGATTTTGCAGCCGCTTTTAATTCATCCATGGTGGTAAAAAAAGGTGAGAAATCAGAAACGCCCTTTTCGCCAATAGGTACAATTTTCACAAGGGGGGTTGTTATGTGTGTGGTCACCGGTATGGTACTGCCTGATGCGATTTGGCTAAAAGCTCTCTCAATGAGAACATCAGGCGATGTATCAGGAGCTGCTGCTATAATTTTAGCGAAATATTTTCTCCCTTCCTCGCTAGCCAAATACTCTTGAACTGTTTGGGTGCTTAAACCCTTGGGCTCAAATGTTTTGGCTTTTTGTCGTTTATTTTCCACTGAAGTGAATGTAGGATCCTGCTTGGCGTAAAAATCACGCATCTCAGTTTCACGCGCTAGGGTCTCAACTGAACTGACGCCTTTGATCTGCAACTCAGGCTGCGCCAGAATCTTCTGCTCATTCTTCGCCAACCAATCCGCAAACTGCCTATTGGAGATCTCCGCCTGAAGCTTGGCGCTGCGCGTTGCAATGCTTTCCATACTATTCATCACCCCAGCCTTCATCTGGCCGCGAGTGAGGTAGGTGACGATGGCCGTCAACAGCAGCAACACCAATTGCTCCTGCCCACGCGCAAGTTGTCGTGCTGCGCGTTCTGTTCGCTCCTGGATCTGCGCCGAAGAGCCGCCGGTAGGATCAAGCCCTTCTGGCTTGACGCCGTCGGATGCGTACCAGGCCGTAGCGAGTCCTTCTTGCAGGCTCGCAAGGCAGGTGGGTAAGCCTTGATAGAAATAGTCAGCGATGGCCGCCAAACCCAAACCCATCAGAATCAGGTTGCCCACTTGCAACCCAATCCCGCCTCCAACCATTGCGCCCGGTAGCGCGCCCGCGCCAAAAGCAAGCGAGCCAACCGCGCCGCCGATGGCGCCACCCACCGCCACACTCCCTCCCACAATCATTGAGACTTCTTTAACCAACTCCAGCAGCACTGGCAGGATCTGCTCGATGTTGATGGACGCCCATTTACGGCGAAGATCGGTCTGGATGATCGGGTAGGACAACGTCATGGCGTTACGTACGTTGTCGATGCGGTGCCCACCGAGATAGCCATAAGCCTGGCTGGCTCCATTACTGACACGACGGGTAAAACCATCCCAGCTGTCATGAGCACTCTGCAATCCATGGCTGATGCTCTGGTTTAGCTCGCCGAATTTCTGGTCGAGGTTACGTTCGATATCGTCCCAACTGGGGACATGGGCTAGAAGGTCCATTTACACATCACAGTCCTTGGTGAAGGCGCGCGTTCAGTCAGCGCGCATGCAGGTGTTACAGCGGTCAATAAGCTGAGTAACGTATAGCTTAGTGCCATGATTGCCGTTGAGACAACCGATAGAATTCCGAACGTGCTGCATTCTTTACGCTCACGCGGCATTACAGCAATAGTGGCAATAAGATGGCGGCTGCTGGTTCAGTTCGCATAACTCGCTGTAACCACTGGAAATATCGAGTTCAATTACCCGCGCTATCGCTTTACTTTTGATCGTGTCCCAGGAAGTGGTGTAACTCATCATGGCTCTGGCCACTGAGTTGGCCGTTTAATTGATCACGGCCGACAGCTTGGCCTGTGGATTATCGCTGACTGCTTCAAAGGCCTCCAACTGCATGTAACGTCGTTGCAGGCACCACTCGTCGTTCTGCTCCAGCAGCATCGCACCTACCAGCCGTGTGATCGCTGGATCGTAGGGGAAGATGCCCACGACGCCCGCTGCGTTGGCAGGCGTGTCAGCACGTCCTTCAGGTAGGCATACGGATCGTGTCCGTTGTTGCGGGCCGACTGGATCAAGCTCATGATCGCGGCGGCGCGTTTAGAGCTCCGTAGAGACCGTGCAAAGAGCCAGTTCTTGCGCCCCAGCGCCTAGCGCCGTATCTGGTACTCGCACCAATTATTATCAATGGGCACAGCCCCGTCATCGTGGTAGCGCTACAGTGCCGTCCAGCTTTTCAGGCTGTAATCCAAGGAATTGCTGATGGCAGAACCGATATGGCATTATTTGTGGTGTTATGAGATTTATGTTTCGTAAATAGATGATATTTATGGGGTATTTCTAGTCGTTGATAATAGAGTGGGAATAAGCCGGCACATGGCAATAGCCAGTGTCAGATGACCTGTAACACACAAAGGCCCGCGTAATCGCGGGCCTTTGTCATTCTGAGGTCTATCGGCTACTCACGTTCATCTGCCCCGCTGCGTGCATTATCTCAGCGAGTAGAACGGGTCGCTTTCAGGCGCCTGGTCGTGCAACGCTTGGGCGAGGTCCTGTATGTGTTCTGACCACGCCACTGTCTTTACCCATTGCACGGGCATGCCGGATACCCCGTACAACGCCCCGGCTAGTTGCCCCGCCACGGCTGCCACACTGTCGGCATCGTCTGCCAGGTTTGCTGCCAGAAGCACTGCGTCCCTGAAGTTGTCGGTATTCCACACTGCCCACAGTGCAGCTTCCAAGGTGTCGATGACATACCCTGAGGAGCGAATCTGGTCGCGGCTTTTTTCCTTGTATTCGCCAGCGTTGATAATCGTGGCGCGGGGCTGCAATGGGCGCACCATGGGGCGGCATATTTCCTCCTTGTCTGCGCCGTTCAGGGCGAGGTGCAGCTGCGCACCCAGCAGTTCGCAACAACTCAGTGCTTCGGGCGCGCGGTGGGTGGTCCGACTCTGACTTTGGGCTTCGCGCCAGGTGGACGGTAGCATGTGGCGCCTGAAAATGGCGGTCGGGGCGAGTCGGATGATCGAGCCATTACCGGCCGTGTTCGGGTCTGTGTTGCCTGACCAGTCCAAGCCTTGCCGTAGCCATCCTTCCAAGGCAAGGCGGGTTGCATTGCCAATGTCGAAGCAGACACCGTTAGCGCTGTTTTCCCCTTGCTTGTACCACCTGCACAGACGCTCAAGATAATCGGCATGATCAAATCGCATGCACGCCAGGTACGAGTCCGCCAGGCAAAGCGCCATGCTCGTATCATCGGTCCACTCACCTGGCTTGAGCCTGAACGGCCCGCCGCCGACCATGTCATCGACATGCTTGGCATCACGGGGCAAGAACTCCAGCGTGGTGCCTACGGCATCGCCAATGGCCAACCCCAGCAATGCCCCCTTGGCTCTGTCGAGCGATTGATCGGGGGTGAGTGTGCAGGCGCGCGAATTTTGCCATTGCGGGTGTACGTAGCCACGGCTTGCGGATTCGCGTGGGGTGGGCGCTGGCAGCAAGTGGTTGTACCGGTAGGCATATTCGGTAACGGCGAGGGTGGAGCTGTGCAGGTCGATCATAGTACTTTTTCTAATAAGAGATGAGTCGTGGGGCCTTGCTCAATCCGATTCAGTACTCTGAAAGAGGTACCTGGCGGAAGGCGAGAGAACCTACCGCGCCGCTATAACGCCGCCCAGCGCGACGCTGCCGCCGAGAATCATCACCACTTCTCGCACCAGCTTGAGCAGCACGGGGAAAATCTGGTCGATGTTGATGGATGCCCATGTGCGGGACAGATTTGACTGCATCATGGGGTAGGACAGCGCCATCGCCTGCCGGACGCTGTCGATTCGATGCGCGCCTACAGCGCCATAGGCCTGGCTGGCGCCATCGCTTACACGGCGGGTGAAACCGTCCCAGCTGTCATGGGCATTGCGCAAGCCGCTGCTGACGCTCTGATTCAGGGCGCTGAACCTCTGGTCCAGGTTGCGTTCGATGTCGCCCCAACTAGGGACGTAAGCTGATAAGTCCATTTACCATTGCATTCCTTTAGAGAAGGCTCGGTGAGTGTGCTGGCTGACGGCGATTCATTCCCATGCACCGCCCTGGCAGTCAAGCCAACCGCCAAATGAGCTGATGATTGCACTGCGAGGCATTTTCTCATCCGAGGTGCCTCTGGCAATGGTGTCGAATTGATGTCGGCGCTGTCGATTGATTCTGCTACGCCGGTCGCCCAGCCAATCCGTAGCTAAAGCGGAAGATGGTTGGATACTTCACTTAATATTTCCCATTTGCAGGTGTATCGTATTCGCCCTTCATCGTCAGCGCCTTGCTGACAGACTGATTGCGCAGAATACGAGGTACCCGCACCGATGTCCTTCACCCGTCGACAAATGCTCAAGGGCCTGACCGGCCTGGTTGTAGTAGGCCTGGGCGCCGGGGGCGCGGCGCGATACTGGTTGGGCAAGGTCGAGGACGAAAACGCCGGGCATGACTACGAGCTGATTGCCGCCCCGCTGGAAGTGGAGCTGGTGCCGGGGTTCAAGACCGAGGCCTGGGCCTTCGGCCCATCGGCCCCGGGCACCGAGCTGCGCGTGCGCCAGGGCACTTGGCTGCGGGTTAGGTTTATCAACCATCTGCCGGTCGAGACCACTATCCACTGGCACGGCATTCGCCTACCGCTGGAAATGGACGGCGTACCTTATGTGTCGCAATTGCCGGTCAAGCCAGGTGAATACTTCGATTACAAGTTCCGCGTGCCGGACGCCGGCAGCTATTGGTATCACCCCCATGTCAGCAGCTCCGAAGAGCTAGGCCGCGGTCTGGTCGGGCCGCTGATCGTCGAGGAGCGTGAACCCACCGGGTTCCAGCATGAGCGTACGCTGAGCCTGAAGAACTGGCATGTGGACGAGCAGGGCGCATGGCTGCCTTTCAGCATCCCGCGCGAGGCCGCGCGCAACGGCACTGCCGGGCGGTTGATCACCATCAACGGCCAGGCCGACTCGATCACCGAGCTGCCGGCCGGCCAGGTGGTGCGGGTGCGCCTGCTGAACCTGGACAACACCTGGACCTATCGCCTCAACCTCAAAGGCAACTGCGAGGCGCGAATCTATGCCCTCGACGGCAACCCGGTCACCCCGCGTGCGTTGGATGAGTACTGGTTAGGCCCGGGCATGCGTATCTGTCTGGCCATTCGCATTCCCGAGGCGGGTGAGGAAATCTCCCTGCGCGATGGTTTCGTGCGCCTGGGCACCCTGCGTTCGGTGGCCAGCAACGACGCGCCGAGTGACTGGCCGCCAGCGCTGCCGCCTAATCCGATCGCCGAGCCGGACCTGGAGAATGCCGAAAAGCTGAACTTCAATTTCGAGTGGGCCGCCAGCGTCTCTGTCACAACTGACGCGGGCAAACCGCCGAGCTTGTGGCAGATCAACGGTCAGGCCTGGGATATCACCGACAAGACCTGCGCCGACCGCCCCATCGCCACGTTGCAAAAGGGCAAGAGCTACATCTTCGAGCTTAAGAACATGACCCAGTACCAGCACCCGATCCACTTGCATGGCATGAGTTTCAAGGTGATCGGCTCCAACCGTCACGACATCAAGGAGCCGTGGTTCACCGACACCTACCTGCTGGGCAAGAACGAGCGTGCCCAGGTAGCGCTGGTGGCGGATAACCCTGGGACCTGGATGTTCCACTGCCACGTCATCGACCATATGGAAACCGGCCTGATGGCCGCGATCGCGGTGGTCTGATGCGTCCGCAGATCATCGATCGCAGTCGCGATCAGGAATTCATGCGGCTGGCACTGGGTTTGGCCGCCGAAGGCGCGGCGCTGGGCGAGGTACCGGTGGGCGCGGTACTGGTGCAGCACGGACAGGTGATCGGCCAGGGGTTCAACCGGCCGATCATCGACAGTGACCCCAGCGCGCATGCCGAGATGGTGGCGATCAGGGCGGCAGCCAGGTCGGCCAGCAACTATCGGCTACCCGGCAGCACCCTGTATGTGACCCTGGAACCGTGCAGCATGTGTGCGGGGCTGATCGTGCATTCGCGGGTGATGCGCGTGGTGTTTGGCGCGCTGGAACCCAAGGCGGGGGTCGTGCAGAGCCAGGGACAGTTCTTTGGCCAAGGCTTTCTCAATCACCGGGTGATGGTGGAGGGCGGGGTGCTGGCCGAGGCGTGCGGGCAGATTCTCAGCGATTTCTTCAGGGCTCGTCGGGCCAAGGCCTGAATTGCATCCGGCTCTTGGCGGGCAGCCCGCTCCTGTAAGTTCTGTGCGAATTATGCAGGGGCGGGTTTACCCGCGAAGAGGCCCTGAAAGGCTTACATCGGTGGCGACTGATCCGCCGGCTTGTTCTTGTTGACCCCGGGCACATGCAGGTTGCCCTCGGCCACCTGGCCTTCGAGTTGCGGCTGGGTCACCCAGGTGAGGATGTCGTAGTAGCGGCGGATGTTGGCCACGAAATGCACCGGTTCGCCACCACGGGCGTAGCCGTACTTGGTCTGCCGGTACCACTGCTTCTGAGCCAGCCGCGGCAGCATCTTCTTCACGTCCAGCCACTTGTTCGGGTTTAGCTTTTCGCGCTTGGCCAGGGTGCGGGCGTCTTCAAGGTGGCCGCCACCAACGTTGTAGGCGGCAAGGGCAAACCAGGTTCGATCCGGCTCCTTGATGCTGTCATCAAGCTCTTCCTTGATCTTCATGAAGTACTTGGCGCCGCCCTGGATGCTCTGCCTCGGGTCCAGCCGGTTGGACACGCCCATGGCCCGGGCGGTGCGTTGGGTCAGCATCATCAGGCCGCGCACGCCGGTCTTGGAGGTGACTTCCGGCTGCCACATCGATTCCTGGTAGCCGATGGCTGCCAGCAGGCGCCAGTCGACCTGCTCGACCTTGGCGTAGCTCTTGAAGTGCTTCTCGTACTTGGGCAGGCGCTGTTGCAGGTGCTGGGCGAAGGTGTAGGCGCCGACGTAGCCGAGTACGTCAACATGGCCGTAGTAGCGGTCCTTCAAACGCTGAAGGGTGCCGTTCTTCTGTGCCTTGTCGAGAAATTCGTTGATTTCGTTGAGCAGGCTGTTGTCTTCGCCTGCTGCCACTGCCCAGCGCTGGTCGCGGGTGTCGCCCAAATCGAAGGCGACCCTCACGTTGGGGAAATACACCTGGTTCATCGCCAGTTCGTTGGAGTCCACCAGGGTCAAGTCGATCTGACCTTCGTCCACCATGCGCAGCAGGTCGACCACTTCGACGGCGTCGGATTCCTCATATTGCAAGGCCGGGTACTGCTTTTTCAGCTCGGCCAACTGGTCAGCATGGCTGCTGCCCTTGAGCACCATGATCTTCTTGCCGACCAAACCCTTGGCGCTGGTGGGGCGTGGGCGGCCGTTGCGGTAGATGACCTGCGGGGTCACCTCCAGATAGGGATGGGAGTATTTCACCTGCGCTTTGCGCCGCTCACTGCTGACCAGGCCGGCAGCAGCCAGTACCGGGCCGGAGGGCTTGCCGAGGGAGTCGTACAGCTCGTCCAGGTTGTCGGCGGTCTCGATCTGCAGCTTTACGCCGAGATCGTCGGCGAAATGCTGGACCAGTTCGTACTCGAAGCCGGTTTCGCCGTTACGGTCCTGGAAGTAGGTTGCCGGGCTGTTGCGTGTGATTACGCGCAGCACGCCATCCTCCTTCACGCGCTCGAGGGTGCTGGGTTTTTCAACGCAGGCACCTAGCAGCAGAAAGAGTCCGGTTGCGAGAAGCCATTTGGCGCAACGCTGGCGCAAAGCAGTGTGGGCGAACATAGGTTGCAGTATACGCAAAGGACTGGCCCAACCATATCTCGACAACTGTTAGCTTGTCTGGTAGCGGGTTCCGTGCTGTGTGGCTTGCCGTTAGAGGTTCGTCGCCTGGTAGATCGAGCGCCGTCCGCACGGCGCATCGCGAGCTGCGCTCGCTCCTACGTTTGTTTGCGGCCAGTTATTTCTGCAGGAGTTACGCGCGAGCGCCTTGGCGCATGACGGAATATCGCGTCGTACGGAGCACACGGTCGCGCGCGCCTGTCACTGACGTTACTGGCCTGAAACAAACGTAGGAGCGAGCGCAGCTCGCGATGCGCCGTGCGGACGGCGCTCGATCTGCCAGGCGACGAACATCTTCAGGCGAACATCCAAAATTCTGACCCAAAAGTCCGGTTCCGCCGCCCGGCAGGCATGGCTTAGAGCAGGTGCCGAAAGCCATCGAATTAGGCTAGAATGCACGGCCTCTAAGCACACCCCTTCCTGAGGCTGTCCCGACGATGTTGATCCTGCGCGGCGCTCCTGCCCTTTCTGCCTTTCGCCACGGTAAATTACTCGAGCAACTGAGCCAGAAAGTCCCCGCTGTTACTGGTTTGTATGCCGAATTTGCCCACTTCGCCGATGTTGACGGCGAGTTGACCGCCGACCAGCAGCAGGTGCTGGGCCGTCTGCTCAAGTACGGCCCGAGCGTGCCGGTACAGGAGCCGACGGGTCGTCTGTTCCTGGTAGTGCCGCGCCTGGGCACCATTTCGCCATGGGCCAGCAAGGCCAGCGACATCGCCCACAACTGCGGCCTGCAGTCGATCCAGCGCTTGGAGCGCGGCATCGCCTACTACGTGGCCGGCACCCTGAGCGACGCTGACGCCGAACTGATCGCCGCCGAATTGCACGACCGCATGACCCAGCGTGTGCTCGGCCAGCTGGAGCAGGCCGCAGACCTGTTCAGCCACGCCCAGCCCAAGCCGATGACCTCCGTGGACATCCTTTCCGGCGGTCGCGACGCCCTGGCCAAGGCCAATATCGACCTGGGCCTGGCCCTGGCCGAAGACGAAATCGACTATCTGGTCAATGCCTTCCAGGGCCTCAAGCGCAACCCGAACGACATCGAACTGATGATGTTCGCCCAGGCCAACTCCGAGCACTGCCGTCACAAGATCTTCAACGCCAGTTGGGATATCGACGGCCAGGCTCAGGATAAGAGCCTGTTCGGCATGATCAAGAACACCTACCAGATGCACAACGAAGGTGTTTTGTCGGCCTACAAGGATAACGCCTCGGTAATCGTCGGCAACGTTGCCGGCCGCTTCTTCCCGAACCCTGAAACCCGCCAGTACGGCGCGGTGCAGGAGCCGGTGCACATCCTGATGAAGGTGGAAACGCACAACCACCCGACCGCCATCGCCCCGTTCTCCGGCGCCTCCACCGGCTCCGGTGGCGAAATCCGCGACGAAGGTGCAACCGGCCGTGGTGCCAAGCCCAAGGCCGGCCTGACCGGCTTCACCGTGTCCAACCTGCGCATTCCGGGCTTCGAACAGCCTTGGGAGCAGGCTTATGGCAAGCCCGAGCGTATCGTCGACGCCCTCGACATCATGATCGAAGGCCCTCTGGGTGGCGCTGCGTTCAACAACGAATTCGGTCGCCCGGCCCTGACCGGCTACTTCCGTACCTTCGAGCAAGCCATCGACACCCCCCACGGTGAAGAAGTGCGCGGCTACCACAAGCCGATCATGCTCGCCGGTGGTATGGGCAACATCCGTGAAGACCATGTGCAGAAGGGCGAAATCACCGTCGGCGCCAAGCTGATCGTGCTTGGCGGCCCGGCCATGCTGATCGGCCTGGGCGGCGGCGCTGCTTCGTCGGTGGCTACCGGTGCCAGCTCGGCTGACCTGGACTTCGCTTCGGTACAGCGCGAAAACCCGGAAATGGAGCGCCGTTGCCAGGAGGTCATCGACCGTTGCTGGCAGTTGGGCGACAGCAACCCGATCGCCTTCATCCACGACGTGGGCGCTGGCGGTATTTCCAACGCCTTCCCTGAATTGGTCAACGATGGCGGCCGCGGTGGTCGCTTCGAACTGCGCAACGTGCCAAATGACGAGCCGGGCATGGCCCCGCACGAAATCTGGAGCAACGAATCGCAAGAGCGTTACGTGCTGGCCGTCAGCGCAGTCGACTTCGAGCGCTTCAAGGCCATCTGCGAGCGCGAGCGTTGCCCGTTTGCCGTGGTTGGTGAAGCGACTGAAGAGCCGCACCTGACCGTAAGCGACAGCCACTTCGGCAATACCCCGGTGGACATGCCGCTGGACGTGCTGCTGGGCAAGCCGCCGCGCATGCACCGTTCGGTTACCCGCGAAGCCGAGCTGGGCGATGACTTCGACCCGAGCGAGCTGGACCTGGACAGCGCCGTCCAGCGCGTGCTGAACCACCCGGCTGTGGCCAGCAAGAGCTTCCTCATCACCATTGGCGACCGCACCATCACCGGCCTGGTTGCCCGCGACCAGATGGTCGGCCCGTGGCAGGTTCCGGTGGCGGACTGCGCCGTTACCGCCACCAGCTTCGACGTCTACACCGGTGAGGCCATGGCCATGGGCGAGCGTACGCCGCTGGCGCTGCTGGATGCCCCGGCGTCCGGCCGCATGGCCATCGGCGAAACCCTGACCAACCTGGCGGCTTCGCGCATCGAAAAGCTGTCCGACATCAAACTGTCGGCCAACTGGATGTCCGCTGCTGGTCACCCGGGTGAAGACGCACGCCTGTACGACACCGTGAAGGCTGTCGGCATGGAGCTGTGCCCGGAGCTGGGCATCACCATTCCGGTCGGCAAAGACTCGATGTCGATGAAGACCAAGTGGAGCGACGAGGGCGTCGAGAAGAGCGTCACCTCGCCGATGTCGCTGATCATCACCGGCTTCGCCCCGGTCACCGACATCCGCAAGACCCTGACCCCGCAACTGCGCATGGACAAGGGCGAGACCGACCTGATCCTGATCGACCTGGGCCGCGGCAAGAACCGCATGGGTGCCTCGATCCTGGCCCAGACCTACGGCAAGATCGCTGCCCAGGCACCGGACGTCGACGACGCCGAAGACCTCAAAGCCTTCTTCGCCGTGATCCAGGGCCTGAACGACGACGGCCACCTGCTGGCCTACCACGACCGTTCCGACGGCGGCCTGGTCACCACCGTGCTGGAAATGGCTTTCGCCGGCCACTGCGGCCTCGACCTGCAACTCGACCCGCTGACCGACAGCAAGGGCGAAGTGCCGGCCATCCTCTTCAACGAAGAGCTGGGCGCGGTGATCCAGGTTCGCCAGGATGCTACCCCGGACGTGCTGGCTCAGTTCAGCGCTGCCGGCCTGGGTGAAGAATGCGTCGCGGTGATCGGCAAGCCGGTCAACAACGCTGAAGTGACCATCAGCCTGAATGGCGAAGTGCTGTTCGACGATGACCGTCGCATGCTGCAGCGCCAGTGGGCTGAAACCAGCTACCAGATCCAGCGCCTGCGCGACAACGCCGACTGCGCTGACCAGGAATTCGACCTGCTGCTCGAGGAAGACAACCCGGGCCTGTCGGTCAAGCTGGGCTTCGACGTCAACGACGACATCGCCGCGCCTTACATCAAGAAAGGCGTGCGCCCGCAAGTGGCCATCCTGCGTGAGCAGGGCGTCAACGGCCAGGTCGAGATGGCAGCCGCCTTCGACCGTGCCGGCTTCGCCGCCATCGACGTGCACATGAGCGATATCCTCGCTGGCCGTGTCGACTTCGAAGCCTTCAAGGGCCTGGTCGCCTGTGGCGGCTTCTCGTACGGTGACGTGCTGGGCGCTGGTGAAGGCTGGGCCAAGTCGGCGCTGTTCAACGCCCGTGCACGTGACGCCTTCCAGGCCTTCTTCGAGCGTACCGACAGCTTCGCCCTGGGCGTGTGCAACGGTTGCCAGATGATGTCCAACCTGCACGAGCTGATCCCGGGCACCGAGTACTGGCCGCACTTCGTGCGCAACCGCTCGGAGCAGTTCGAAGCCCGCGTGGCCATGGTCGAGGTGCAGAAGTCCAACTCGATCTTCCTGCAGGGCATGGCCGGTTCGCGCATGCCGATCGCCATCGCCCACGGTGAAGGCCATGCCGAGTTCGCCAGCGAAGAAGCCTTGCTGGAAGCCGATGTGTCCGGTTGCGTGGCCCTGCGCTACGTCGACAACCATGGCAAGGTCACCGAAGCCTACCCGGCCAACCCGAACGGCTCGCCGCGTGGTATCACCGGCCTGACCAGCCGCGACGGCCGCGTGACCATCATGATGCCGCACCCGGAGCGTGTGTTCCGCGCTGTGCAGAACTCCTGGCGCCCGGACGAGTGGCAGGAAGACGCCGCGCTGATGCGTATGTTCCGCAACGCGCGGGTGTGGGTGAACTAAGGCGTGTACAAGCTCGCCTTCTTCGTCCCCGCCAGCCACGTCGCAGCGGTCAAGGGCGCTGTGTTCGCCGCTGGCGGCGGGCGCATTGGTGATTATGACCACTGCGCCTGGCAAACCTTGGGCCAGGGCCAGTTCCGCCCGTTGGACGGCAGCCAGCCGTTCCTCGGGCAAACCGGCCAGGTCGAGGTGGTGGAGGAGTGGAAGGTGGAGCTGGTGGTGGCTGACGAACTGGTGGCTCAGGTCGTCGCTGCGCTCAAGCAGAGCCACCCGTACGAGACGCCAGCCTATGAAGTCTGGCGCCTCGCCGAGTTCTAGAACCCATCACGGCCATTCGCGGGCTCGCCCGCTCCCACAGGGATATCACAGGTTCTGAGGATTGTGATATCCCTGTGGGAGCGGGCGTGCCCGCGAAAGGGCCCTACAATCCAGCCACAATCTCCTTGCCTGGCTCCGGCCGCTTCAACATTCCACAAGCCAGCAACCCCACCTCGAACAGCACCCACATCGGCACTGCCAGCATCGTCTGCGAAAACACATCCGGCGGTGTCAGAATCATCCCCACCGCAAAGCACCCGACGACCACGTAGGGCCTGCTGCGTCGCAATGCGGCCACATCGGCCAACCCCGCCCAGACCACGATGAACGTCGCCACCGGGATCTCGAACGCCAGCCCGAATGCCAGAAACAGCGCCAGGATAAAGTCCAGGTACTGGCTGATGTCGGTCATCATCGCCACGCCGTCCGGCGTCACGCTGGCAAAGAAACCGAACATCATCGGGAACACCAGGAAGAACGCGAACGCCATGCCGGCATAGAACAGCACGATGCTCGAAACCAGCAGCGGCAGGGCAATGCGCCGTTCACGGCGGTACAACCCCGGCGCCAGAAAGCCCCAGGCCTGATGCAGCAGCAACGGCATGGCCAGGAACAGTGCGCACATCGCGGTCAGCTTGAACGGTGCTAGAAAGGGCGAGGTGACACTGGTGGCGATCATGCTCGCGCCTTCCGGCAAAAAGCGCCGTAGCGGTTCGGATATGAGCGTGTACAGCGTCTGGGCGAAGGGGAACAGGCCGGCAAACACCAATGCCACCAGCGCCAGGCAACGCACCAGGCGTTTGCGCAGGTCGCGCAGGTGTTCGGTCAGCGGCATGCTCGCCGCAGGGTCCATGGCAATACTCATGAAGCTTTTTCCTTGGGCAGCGCGGCCGTGGCCGCATCATTGGCCGGCACCGCGTTCAGGCTGATGCCCTGGCGGATCTCCTGTTCCAGGCGCTGCAAAGGTGCCTTGTCGAGGTTGGGCATTTCGATTTCGCGCTCCACCTGCGTGCGCAAGGCGTGCATGGCCCGGCGCGCCTGGCCCAGGCCGCGCCCGAGGGTACGGGCTGCCACCGGCAGGCGCTCGGGGCCTAGTACCAACAGTGCGACGACGCCGATCAGCAGCAACTCGCTGAAGCCTACCTCGAACATCAGGCCTGGCGGTCCGCTTGAGGTTGCTGAGCAGCCTGGCCGTTCAGCGGGCACTGTTGCTGCACTTGCGCCTGGCCAGCGGCGCTGGCGTCATTGTCGCCGCCCATGGATTTGCGAAAACCCTGGATCGCCTCGCCCACATCGCTACCCAGACCCTTCAGGCGTTTGGTACCAAACAGCAAGAACACGATCAGCAGTACGATCACCAGTTGCCAGATTCCAATGCCACCCATAGCGACCACTCCTGTAAGGTCATGAAAAGGAAGGGCAATCCTGCCTTGCCTAGATGACGTGCGCATGACGAACGGGCATTGCCATCTACCTGAAACACCCCGCGTGTTGACTGGCGTTTTTATTCCGCGAGCGAGGCACACACGGATGGGTGGAAGGCAACAGCAGGGTGCGGCCCTGTTGATGGTGATGGTGGTGCTGGCAATGCTGGCGGCGGGCATGGCCTGGTTGGTGGAGGATGGCCGACGCCAGGTTGACGATGTGCGCCTGCTACACCAGCGGGTGCAGGTGCGGGCCATGGAGCAGGCCGGCCTGGCTTATGCCGGGCAGGCCCTGCGTGACCCCGCCTGGCGGCTCAGCCCGGTGTTCTGGCAAGCCTTGCGCGGGCAGCCGCTGAACTACGATTTTGGCGCTGGCCAGGCGCAGTTGCGGGTACGCGACCAGCACACCTGCTTCAACGTCAATGCGTTGCTGGGTGCCGATGGCGAACGCGCCGAGCGCCAGTTGCGTTACTTGCTGGGCAATGACATGGCGGCCGAACGCCTGGTCGATGCCTTGGCCGACTGGCTCGATGCCGACAGTGATGCCCGCCTGCAGGGCGCCGAGAGCGCCCAGTACCTGCGCCAGCAACCGCCACGGCTGGCGGCTGACCAGCCGATGCTCGACACCAGCGAGCTGAACCTGTTGCTGGAGCCGGACGCCAGCCGCCAGGCGCGTTACCCGATGCTGTGCGCCTTGTCGCAGACTACTGGCTGGCGGCTCAACGCCAATGCGTTGGGGTTGGAGCATCTGCCCCTGCTGGAGGCGCTGTATGAAGGGCGTTACTCGCGTTCGTTGCTCAGCCGCATCATCAGCGGTCGGCCGGCGTCAGGGTACGTGGATGCCGCCGCGCTGCGCCAGGCGCTGGGGGCGGTGGATGATGAAACGTTCGAACGGTTGAGCGAAGGGCTGCTGCTCAATAGCGGGCATTTTCTGTTGCAGCTGTCGTTCGAAGAAGAGGGGCGGGTGATGCGCAGCGAATTCCAGGTGGAGGCGCTGGGGGTGGTGCAGTGGCATGCCCGGGTGCCAGCGCAGCAAGTGCGGGTGCGTAGCCGGGAGCCGATAGCCTGGTAACGTTTACGGGCGCCTTCGCGGCCAAGCCCGCCCCTACGCCGGTTTTGAAACCCGTGGGATCCCTGTAGGAGCGGGCTTGCCCGCGAAGAGGCCGGTACAGCCAGCAAAAGGTTGGCTGACCGGCACTGGATCAAACGGTGCCGATCTCCCCGCCATCAATACGCTGGATCACCACCGTCGAAGCCCGCGGCCGTACGGTAGCCCCAGCCGGCGTCGCATCGGTCGCCTTGTCGGTATACGGCCAGTTCCCCGGGTGCTGAATGTTGACGAACAGCGTCTTGTTGTCCGGGGTAAAGGTAATCCCGGTCACCTCGCAACCGTTTGGCCCGACAAAGAAGCGCCGCAGGTCCACCTGGTTCTGTGCGTTCACCGGCACCTGCTTGCCGCTGGCATCCACCAGGTCGGTAGGGATCACCGCCAGCAACTGGTCGTTGGTGTAGTCGGTCAAGGTGCTTTCGCCGTTGTCGGTCTCGAACCACAGCACGCCGCGGCTATCGAAGCTCATGCCGTCGGGGCTGGCGAACTGGTTCAGTTCGGTCAGGCCGGAGCGGTTGATGTCGGCAGTACCGGCAGCGTTGGCGCCGAACACGAAGATGTCCCAGTTAAAGCTCAGCTGATCGTCGCTGTCGTGCCAGCGAATGATGTGGCCGTGGCGGTTCGGGCCGCGCGGGTTCGCTGCATCGACCTTGTCCGGGGTGCGTGCACTGTTGTTGGTCAGGGTCAGGTACACATCGCCGTTCAGCGGGTTGACCGTTGTCCATTCCGGGCGGTCCATCGGCGTTGCGCCCACGGCATCGCCAGCACCGCGGGTGTTGAGGATGATGCCCGGCAAGTCGCCGTACAGCGCGCCCAAGGTGCTGCCGCCCGTGGTGGCGGTGGCCACATCCAGCAGCAGCCATACACCGGTGCCGTCGGCATTGAAGCGGGCCACGTAGAGCTTGCCTTGGTCGAGGTACTTGGCGCCGGTGGCCAAGCGGTCGGCCGGGGTGGCGTCGGCGGGGTCCCACACGGCGGTGGACACCCACTTGTACAGGTACTCGTTGTTCGAGTCGTCACCCATGTACCACACCAGCGGCTTGCCGGCGACGGGCAGGCCGGGGGCGCAGCCCTCGTGGCGGAAGCGGCCCAGCGCGGTGCGTTTGGTGGCCAGGGTGCTGCTGTTGTACGGGTCGATTTCGACAATGTAGCCGTAGGTGCTGGCTTCGTTGCGATAGTCGTCGGTGGCGCTGGCGCCTTTGACGGTAACATCGAAACGGGCGAATTCGTCATCCACTTCGCTGGCGTCACCGGCAGCGCTTTCCCACTTGTACTGGCCGCTGGAGGTGCCCACGCCAATGCGGCGCTGGTCCTCGGGGCGGGTGCCCTTGTTGACGAAGATGCCCGGCCAGTTCTCTTCGCAGGTCAGGTAGGTGCCCCACGGGGTATAGCCATTGCCGCAGTTGTTGTTGGTGCCACGGCAGTGGGTGCCAGCAGTGGAGTACTTGGTCTTGACGTGGTCGGTGCCACGCAGCGGGCCGGTGATTTCCATGCGTGAAGCAGTGGTGAAGCGACGGTTCAGCGGGTCGTTGTCGACCACCTGCCAACGGCCGTTGATTTTCTGCAGGCGTACCACGCCAGCACCGTGTGCGTTGATTTCCTTGCGCACTTCTTCAACTGGGCGCTTGCCGTTGACATCGGTAGTGGGGCCGGCCGGGTGCAGGGCGGCGGTATCGATGTACTCGAAATTGATTGCCAGCAGGCCGTCTTCCGAGCTGCCGTTGATGGGGAAGAAGTGCATGCCGTCGTGGTGCATGCCCATGGCGTTGGCCTGGTCGGTCGAGGTGTTGCTGCCGTCGGACTTCCACGGGTTGCCGTTGCTGTTCAGTGGCGTGCCCCAAGGTGCCAGCACATAGGCGCTATAGCCGGCGGCGACCACACAGGCGTCGGTGCGCGAGCCTGGGATGGACTGGAAGCCCAGCGCCAGTTTTGGCACTTCCGGCTCGGTGACTGGCGGTTCGGTGACCGGATCATCGTGATCGGAACCACCACCGTCGAAGCAGCCTGTCAGGCCGGTACCGGCGATCATGGCGATGGCGGCGCCCAGGCTGCCGCGCATCACGCTGCGGCGGCTCAGGTAGGCATCCATGACGTTGGCCATCGGCAGATTGCCGCTTTGGTTCCGGTCCAGGTTGTCGCCGGTATCTCGACTCATCAGGTTGTCCTTATGTTGGCTGAGTTGGAAGAAACCGCGACTGTAAGGCGCAAGTGTGATGATTCCTTGGCAGAAATGTTAACGAGCTTTTAAAACTTTCGGTTCTTGGATGGGGAATCTAAAGATCGAATTGGAATTTCTGTCGGATTTCTGCCATCAAACTGTAATGCCAACGCCGCAACATCCGGGACCCTGAATGGACGTGGATAAGGATGGCGATGCGATGGCGAGCAGTGTGCGCAGGCGCGAAGTGATCGGCTGGATGGGTATCGGTGCCTTGGCACCGCTGCTCGGCGCCTGCACAGCCTTCCCAGGGCAGCAGGGCGGCAACGCCCGGCTCGACTTGCTGTACGTCGCCGATACCCTCGATGCCCGCCAGCCTGGCCAGGCGGTGGTACCGGCTACCCGGCTGGGGCCGGTCAGCCACTTGGGCCGTGCGCCCTGGATGACCGGCAGCAGCGCCAGCATCGCCTACCCGCAACTGGCGCCGCTGCTCGATGCCCGCCAGGCAACGACGGCCCCGCTGGGCGGTTATGCGGTGCTCGCGGCGTTGCTGGAACAACTGCGTGGCGAGGCCGGTGCGGGCAACAGCCTGACCCTGGAAAACGGCCAAGGCTGGAATGGCAGTGGCCTGGCCTACCTGACCCAGGGCGAAAGTGGTGTGCAAGGCAGCCAGCTGTTGGGCATCGAAGCGCGGGTCAGCAGCGACGAGCGTGTGCTGTGGCCGCAACGCTGCATGGGCCTGTATCGCCAGGCCAGCGCCATTACCCTCGGCGCCGGGCTGGCTGACGCACAACGCCAGGCACTGGGCGTGCAAGGCCTGCACATTTTCGAGCGCGGCGGTGCCCGTATTGCAGTGGTTGGCGTGACCGACCCGTACGCACAGGACCAGAAAGCCTCTCTTAAACAGTGGTATCAGTCACTGCTGCCGGTATTCGAGCAAGCCCGGCGCGAGGCTGACCTGGTGGTGGCCATGGCCGATGCAGGCACGGGCCCCGGCTTGTGGCTGGCTGAACGGGTGCCGCAAATCGACGTGCTGTTGTGTGCCCGTGGTCAGGACCTGTGGCCGGCACCGGTCGAGGTCACCCAGGCCAGCGGTCGGCGCGTGCCGGTGCTGTTTGCCGGCTGCCGGGGCAGCGGTGCCTTCCGCCTGCGCTGCCAGCGAGTGGCCGGCCAGTGGCAGTTCGACGGGCGTTTTTTCCCGGCCTTTGAACAGCAACTGGCGCCTGCCGCGCAGCTGCGTGTCGCGCAATTGCAGGCACAACTGCGCCAGCAACGGGCCGGCCACGCGGCCTGGCTCGACCAGCCGCTGGCCCGCGCGCCCCAGGCCTTGTGGCGCCGCGATACCCGTGGCGGCAGTTGGGACTGCCTGCTGCATCAAGCCTTGGCCGACGATAGCAGCATGCCCGTGTTGCTGCCGGGCCTGCGTTACGACTACCCGCTGTCCGCCGGGGCGCCCATTACCCGCGAACACCTGATCAGCCTTACCGGTGGTTACCCGGCGCCAGTGGTCGAGGCACCGGCCAGGCAGGTCGAACAAGTGCTGGAAAACGCCGCTGAACAATTGTTCGGTGACCCGCTGCTGCTGGACAACAGCCAGGACCTGCCGCGCTGGCAGGGCCAGGCCTGGAGCGTCAGCTACAGCCCACAAGGCAAGCGCATCACGGGGTTGGAGCCGGTGCAGGGCCTGTGCCGCACCTTTGGCTTGCAATTCGAAAGCCAGGCCGGCGAGCCACTTTGGCAGCGGGTCGAGGCCTGGCTCGCCCGCCAGCCTGACGGTTGGCAACTGGCGCCGCTGCAACTGCCCGAAGTGCGTTACGTGCAGGGGCACCCAGGCTGGCACCCACGGCAATTGGCCTCGTGATGCTCACCTCGCGTCTGCTCACCGGTGCTGGCCTGACCTTGGCCGGCTGGCTGTCTGCGCAGTGTGTGCTGCAGCTGAGCCGGCAGCCACACCCGGCCACGGCACCTGCGGTGGCCGATAGCCCGCTGCCCGGGCTGATGGTCGGTCACTGGCAGGCGCCGCCCGACAACGGCGCCATCACCATCACCCGTCTGCCGCTGCAGTACCTCGGCGGCCTCAAGGCCCAGCCATTGGCCGCCAGTGTGGTGGTGCTGCGCTACGGCCAGCAAGTGCGCACCCTGGCCCGCGGTCAGCGCCTGGCGCCAGGGATCGTGCTGCAGGACATCGACAGCGATGGCCTGATTTTCAACAACCAGGGGCGGCGTGAGCGCCTGCCCTGGCCGCCACGCCCCGCCGTGACCGGCTTCAAGCGGCAAGGATGAACGATGCCTGTTAGATACTGCATGGCGGCTGCGCTGAGCCTGGCCTTGTCCATGGCCTATGCCCAAGAGCCGGTGTTCGATGACAACGGTACGCCGATGTACGAAGTGAATTTCGTCGATACCGAACTCGGCGAGTTCATCGACAGCGTGTCGCGCATCACCGGCACTACCTTCATCGTCGACCCCCGGGTCAAGGGCAAGGTCACCGTGCGCACTGTCGACCTGCACGACGCCGACGCCATCTACGACATCTTCCTGGCCCAACTGCGCGCCCAGGGGTATGCCACCGTCGACCTGCCCAATGGCAGCGTGAAGATCGTGCCCGACCAGGCCGCGCGCCTGGAGCCGGTGCCAGTGGAGGCGGGCGGGCGGCAGGGTGAGGGTAGCGACAGCGTGGCCACCCGCGTATTCAACGTGCGCAACGCCGCCAGCGAACAGGTACTGGGTATCCTCAAACCGCTGATCGACCCGCGGGTTGGGGTTATTACACCGTACCCGGCGGCGCACCAGTTGGTGGTGACTGACTGGCGCAGCAACCTCGAACGCATCGCCAGCCTGCTGCGCCAGCTTGACCGCCCTCAAGAGGCACCGGGCAATGGCAGCACCCAGGTGATCTACCTGCGCCATGCCAATGCCGGTGAAGTGGTCAAGGTGCTGCGAGGGCTCAGCCAGGAAGGTGCGGTGCCGGCTGAGGGCGCGGGTGAGGCAGAGGGCAAGGACCGGCCGGTGATGCCAGCCTCCGGTGGCCCGGGCATCCGCCTGGAATACGAAGAAGGTACCAATGCCGTGGTCATGGTCGGCCCCGACAGCGAGCTGGCAGCGTACCGGGCCATTGTCGAGCAACTGGACATTCGCCGTGCCCAGGTGGTGGTCGAAGCGATCATCGCCGAGGTGTCCGACAGCAGCGCCCAGGAGCTGGGTGTGCAGTGGCTGTTCGCCGACGAGAAGTTCGGCGCCGGTATCGTCAACTTCGGCAGTAACGGGGTGAATATCGCCAGCATTGCCGGGGCCGCCGCCAGTGGCGACAACGAGGCCCTGGGTGACCTGTTGTCCACCACTACCGGTGCCACGGCGGGCATCGGCCATTTCGGCGGGGGCTTCAACTTCGCCATGCTGATCAACGCGCTGAAGGGCAAGAGCGGCTTCAACCTGCTGTCCACGCCCACCTTGCTGACCCTGGACAACGCCGAAGCATCAATCCTGGTCGGTCAGGAGGTGCCCTTCGTCACCGGCTCCGTGACGCAGAACAACGCCAACCCGTACCAGACCATCGAGCGCAAGGAAGTCGGGGTGAAGCTGCGCATCAAGCCGCAGATCAATATCGATAACAGCGTGCGCCTGGACATCGTCCAGGAGGTGTCGTCGATTGCCGACACCAGCTCGGCCAGCGACGTGATCACCAACAAGCGCGAGATCAAGACCAAGGTCATGGTCGAGGACAACGGCCTGGTGATACTTGGCGGCCTGATCAGTGACGAGTTGAGTACCAGCAACCAGCGTGTGCCGCTGCTTGGCGACATTCCTTATCTTGGCCGGTTGTTCCGCTCCGATGCCACCCGCAATACCAAGCAGAACCTGATGGTGTTCATCCGCCCGCGTATCCTGCGCGACGGCCCGAGCCTTGCGGGCCTCAGTGAAGACAAGTACCGCACCCTGCAGCAGACCACACCGCTGCAATTGCCGGACCTTGCAGAGGGCACGCGGCTGTTGCAGGTATTCCCCGCCAGCCGCGCACGCCTGGAAGGCGGTGACTGGTGATGCTGCCCTATCGCCAGGCACGGCAGAGCGGAGTGGCCATGGCCCCGGCAGAGCAGGGCTGGCAGCTATGGCTGCGGCCCGACGCCGACAATGCCCAGTTGCAGGAGTTGTTGCGTGTGCATGGCCAGCCAAGCCTGCTCGAATATCTGGAACCTGCGCTGTTCGACGAGCGCCTTGGCCAGCTGTACCAGGCCGGCGATGCCGCCACCGAGGCGCTGATCGAAGGCATCGGCGACCAGGTCGACCTGGATAGCCTGATGAGCGAGATGCCGCGCATCGAAGACCTGCTTGAAAGCGACGACGAAGCGCCGGTGATCCGCCTGATCAACGGCCTGTTCGGCCAGGCGCTGCGGCTGCGCGCCTCGGACATCCATATCGAGACCTTCGAGCAGAGCCTGGTGGTGCGTCTGCGGGTCGATGGCCACCTGCGTGAGGTGCTGCGTCCACCGCGTGCGCTGTCGGCCATGCTGGTATCACGGATCAAGGTCATGGCCCGCCTGGACATCGCTGAAAAGCGTCAGCCCCAGGACGGCCGCATCACCTTGCGCGCGGCGGGGCGCGAAGTGGATGTACGAGTCTCGACCTTGCCCGGCATCCACGGCGAGCGGGTGGTGATGCGCGTGCTCGACAAGCAGGCCAGACTGCTGGCGCTGGATAACCTGGGCATGCCGGCAGCGGTATTGCAGGGCCTGCGCAGTTGCCTGGCGCGGCCCAACGGCATTGTGCTGTCCACCGGGCCGACCGGTTCGGGCAAGACCACGACCCTGTACGCCAGCCTGAACAGCCTCAACGATGGCAGCCGCAACATCCTTACCGTCGAGGACCCGGTGGAGTACGCCATCGCCGGCATTGGCCAAACCGCCATCAACCCGCGTGCCGGGCTGACATTTGCCAGTGGCCTGCGCGCCATCCTGCGTCAGGACCCTGACGTGATCATGCTCGGCGAAATCCGCGATCAGGAGACTGCGCAGATCGCCGTGCAGGCCAGCCTCACCGGCCACCTGGTGCTGTCGACCTTGCACACCAACAGCGCGGTAGGCGCAGTGACCCGCCTGCGCGACATGGGCATCGAGCCCTTCCTGATCGCCTCGTGCCTGCGCGGCGTCCTGGCCCAGCGCCTGGTGCGGCGTTTGTGCAGCTGTGCCGTGGCGCACCCGCTACAGGCCGCCGAGCGCGAGCTGTGGCCCGAGCTGGCGGCACTGGACAGCACTTATCACGCCGTGGGCTGCGAGCAGTGCCAGGGCAGCGGTTATATCGGGCGACTGGGGCTGTACGAGTTTATCGAACTGGACGCTGGGCTCATCGGCTTGTTGTACGACGGCGCCAGTGAGCTGGCCATGCAGGATTACCTGGCTGATCGGCGCCAAAGCCTGGTGGCGATGGCCAGCGATTGCCTTGCTCGCGGCGAGACCAGCCTGGCCGAAGTACTGCGCGTGGTACAGGGCTAAGGCATGCCAACCTATCGCTACCAGGCCGTTGACCTCGCCGGCAAATCGCACAAGGCCAGCTTGCAGGCTGACAGTGAACGCCACGCTCGCCAGCTGTTGCGCGAGCAGGGCCTGTTCGCCCGCCAGTTGCAGCGTCATGAAGCCGGCAGCCGACAACCCCGTCGCCAGCGCCTGAGCCGCGCCCAGCTGTGTGAGCTGACCCGTCAGCTGGCCACCTTGACCGGGGCCGGCATTCCCTTGGTCGATGCCCTTGCCACCCTTGAACGGCAACTGCGTCAGCCCGCCCTGCACAGTGTGCTGGTGGCCTTGCGCGGCTCGCTGGCCGAAGGCCTAGGCCTGGCCCGCAGCCTGGCCCGGCAGGGCGCACCGTTCACTGGCCTGTACTGCGCGCTGGTCGAGGCCGGCGAACGTTCCGGGCACCTGGCCCAGGTGCTGACCCGCTTGGCCGACCACCTGGAGCAGGTACAACGCCAGCAACACAAGGCCCGTACCGCGTTGATCTACCCCACGGTACTGATGGGGGTGTCGCTGGCCGTGGTCATTGGCCTGATGACCTTCGTCGTGCCCAAGCTCACCGAACAGTTTGCCCACGCCGGGCAGAGTCTGCCGCTGATTACCTCGTTGCTGATCGGCTTGAGCCAGGCGGTGGTGCAGGCCGGACCGTGGTTGCTGGGGCTGGCGTTGATGCTTGCCGTGCTGGCTGGATGGTTGCTGCGCAAACCGCACTGGTGTCTGCGTCGCGACCAACTGCTGCTGCGCCTGCCACGTATTGGCAGCCTGCTGCAGGTGCTGGAAAGCGCACGTCTGGCGCGCAGCCTGGCGATTCTCACTGGCAGTGGCGTGGCCCTGCTCGAAGCCTTGCAAGTGGCCACTGAAACCATCGGTAACCGGCGTATCCGCCTGGCCATGGAGCAGGTGCGCCAACACGTGCAGGGCGGCACAAGCCTGCACCGTGCGCTAGATGCCAGCCAGCAATTCCCGCCGCTGCTGGTGAATATGGTCGGCAGCGGCGAGGCCAGCGGCACCCTGGCGGACATGCTCGAGCGCGTGGCCGACGACCAGGAGCGCGGCTTTGCCCGCCAGGTCGATACCGCCATGGCGCTGTTCGAACCCCTGATGATCCTGGTGATGGGCGCTGTGGTGCTGTTCATCGTGCTGGCGGTGCTGCTGCCGATCATGCAACTCAACCAGGGCCTGCAATTGTGACGACAAGGAGTATTGCCATGCAGCATCGAAGTAACCGCCAACGCGGCTTCACCCTCATGGAAATCATGGTGGTGATCTTCATCATCGGCCTGCTGATCGCCGTGGTTGCGCCCAGCGTGCTGGGCAACCAGGACAAGGCCATGAAGCAGAAGGTGATGGCCGACCTGGCCACCCTGGAGCAGGCACTGGACATGTACCGTCTGGACAACCTGCGCTTCCCCAGTAACGAACAGGGCCTGGCCGCGCTGGTGAAAAAGCCGGCTCAGGAGCCGCTGCCTCGGGCTTGGCGCAGTGATGGCTACGTGCGTCGCCTGCCGGAAGACCCGTGGGGCACCCCTTACCAGTACCGCATGCCCGGCGAACACGGCCGGGTCGATGTGTACTCGTTGGGCGCCGATGGCATGCCGGGTGGCGAAGGCCAGGATGCCGACCTGGGTAACTGGGCGCTGTAACCGGTGCGCGGTCAGCGTGGCTTCAGCCTGATCGAGCTGCTGGTGGTACTGGCCATCGCCGGGCTGATGACCGGGCTGGCGGTAGTCGGGCTCGGCAGTGGCCAGGCCCGTGTCGACCAGGCCTTGCAACGATTGGCGGCCGAGACTCGCGGCCAGGCCGCGCTGGCCCGGCATGCCGGGCAACTGCGCGGGCTGCGCTGGAATGGCCAGCGCCCGGAGTTCGTGCGCCGCGAGGCCAATGCCTGGGTGGTCGAAGCGGTGCCGCTCGGCGACTGGCCCAAGGGCCTGCACCCGGACTGGCCGGCCAGCCCGCAACCGCGCGTGCTGTTCACGCCGCATGGCTGGGCGCAGTCGGGTAGCGTGCGCTGGCGCTGGGCCGATGGCAGTCAGCAATGGGCCTGGAGCCGCACCGATGGCATGTGGGTAGTGCCATGAAGCAAACACAGCGTGGTTTCACTCTGCTGGAGGTGACCGTAGCCCTGGCGATCGCTGCCGTGCTGGCGGTGATCACCAGCCAGGTACTCCGCCAGCGGCTGGCTGTGCAGGACAACCTGCAACAGCACCGCCTTGGCTTGTTGTGCGCGCGTGAGCTGCAAGCACGCTTTGTCGTCGAGCAGTACTGGCCTGCCGAAAACCAGGTAGCCGGCGAGCTTGGGCAAGGTGGCCAACTGTGTCACTGGCAACTGCAACTGCGCCGCACCGGCGTGCGCGACCTGCGCCGTGGCGAGCTACAGCTGTTCGCCGACCGCGAGCAGCGCCTGCCACTGGGCCAGTACACCGTGTTTCTGGAGCGCCCATGAAACGCCACCAGGCAGGCCTGACCCTGATCGAACTGATGGTCGCTCTGGCCCTGACTGCCGTGCTTGGCATCATGCTGGCTGCCTTGGTCAACGGCTGGCTGAAGGTGCGCGAGCGCCTGCAGCACACCAATCAGCAAACCTCGGTGCTGGACTTTTGCCTGGCGCTGGAGCGGCGCTTCGACAGCCCGGTGCTGCGCCGTGTCTACGACCAGCGTCTGCCGTTGGCCAGTCGTTGGCTGGACTGGCAGCCCGCTAGCAACCAGTTGCTGTGGGTTGCCAGCACCGGCCTGCCGGCAGCCGAAGGTGGCTCGCGCCTGCAACGCCAGCGCCTGCGCTTCGAGGCCCGTGAGCAGCGCCTGCTGCTGGAAAGCTCGGCGGATTTGTACGCCGCCGTCGCCCCACGCTGGGTACAGCGCGAACGACTCGACCAGGTCAGCGCCATGAACGTTCTGTACTACCAGGGCGGCCGCTGGCTGGCCTGGCCTTCTGACCAACCGGTGCACCCAGGCCGTGGCGTGCGTCTGGAACTGCTGCGTGATGGAGCCCCCTATGTCTGCACCTTCGCCCTTCCATGGGGGCGCTCATGAAATTTGAATGGCGGCGGCGTACGCCGGCCCAGGCGTGGCTATTGCTGCGCCCGGGTGCTGTCTGGCACTGGGCGCTGGTCCAGGAGGGTATTTTGCAAAGCCAGGGGCAGGGTGAGCCACCGGCCAACCCGCAGGCCCATGTTGCGCTGGTTCTGCCTGCCGAAGCCTGCAGCCATTTTCGCGTGCCGGCCCCGCCCGGGCTCAAGCGCGAAGAATGGCCTTTGTTGCTTGAGGATCGCTTGCTGCAGGCCCCGCATGAGGTGGCTTGTGCCTGCCTGGCCCGTGAACCCGGGCACCTTCGCCTGCTGGTAGTGGCGCGTCAGCAGCTGGATGACTGGCGTGGCCAATGTGCCGCCTGGGGCTTGCAGGTGGTGCGCTGCTGGGCGGAGCTGCAGTTGCTGCCGCTGCCCGAGCCAGGATGCGCCTGGCAATGGCAGCGTATGCCCGGCATGTCCTGTTACAAAGGGCTGGCCGAAGACGGACAGGAACACTGGCTGGCCTGGCCTGATGCCTTGGGTGGGGTGCCGCAGCCACCGTGGGCAGGGCTGCACAAGACGTCGCTGAGCGGCAACTGGCCCACCGTATTTGCGCCGCTCGACACATTACCCGGTCTGTTCGAACGCACCCGCAAAGTCCGCTCGTTGCCGGTGGCGTCCCGCCAGCAGCAGCGGCTGTTGGCGGCTTGCCTGATGCTGGCCACCGTTTGGGGTGGTTTGTGGTTGAGCCAGCAATGGCGCCAGGCGCAACTCTGGCGCAGCCAGGTCATTGCCGTGACCGGCGAGCAGGCCAGCCCTCGGCACGCGGCGCAGGCCCTCAAGCGCCTGCGCGAGAGCGTACTGCAGCAGCAACTGCGTACACGTCAGCTAGACGACCTGCAGGCTCGCTTGCAGGCCTGGCTGCGTGCCAACCCTGATTGGCGCCTGCAAGCGGTGCGCTTCGATGGTCAGCGTTGGCACCTGCGCCTGGAGGGCGAGGGCAATGCGCCGCCATGGCGTGATATGGCAGCTGCCGCTGGCGCCACAGTGCAGGTTCAAGAAGGCCGGGTGATCTTCGACTTGGGAGCCGCCTCATGAACCGGGACTGGTTACAGCGTCATCGCTTCAAGTTCGCCTGGGGACTGATCGCTCTGCTGCTGGCCGTCCTGGCCCTGCGTGAAGGCGTTGCGCAATGGCGCGAGCTTGGCCAGTGGCGCGCGCTGGCCGAACAGGCGGCCAGCCTGCAAGGCGGGCCCGGTGTGAACCTGGAGCGGCTACGTCAGTCGGCCCAGGCCCGTGGGATCGAACTGACCGAAGTCGATACACAAGACAAGGCCTGGCAGCTGCGCGGGCAAGTGGCCGATGAGCGCATGCTGCAAGGCTGGCTGCAGAGCCTGCGTGCAGAAGGCGCACTGCCGTTGCAATGGGGGCTGGAGCAGCAGGGCAAGGCTTTGCGATTCGACCTGGTGGTGCAGCCATGAGCCGCAGAGCAGCAATGGCCTGGGTGCTATTGGTATTCGTGCTCACGCTGTTTATCGAGCTTCCGGCCAAGTGGTTGGTGCGTGCGTCCGGCCTGCCGATACGTGATGTCAGTGGAAGCCTTTGGCAAGGGCAGGCACAACAATGGGGGCCGGTCGGGCCTTTGCGCTGGACGCTGCAGCCCTGGCGCTTGCAGGCGAATGCGCAGGTGGGGTTCCAGGGCCAGGCCTGGCAGTTGCTTGCAGAAGGCTGGCCTTGGCGTTGGCGGCTGGAGGTATCAGCCAAGGGGACTTTGGCGACGGTATCGACGGATTACCGCCTGGCCGGCCAGTGGCAGGGTGTGTTGAAGATGCAAGGGGCAGGGCGCCAATGCCAAGCCAGTGAAGGCCGCGTGATCGTAACCGACCTTGCGCTGAGCGACCCTTGGTCACTAGGCCTTGGGCACGGCTGGCTGGAAATGGACTGCCGCAGTGGCTGGCACCTGCGCGGGCAGTTAGCGCAGCAAGGGCAACATCAACTGGGCGTGGATGCCGACCTGCCAGGGCGCCGGGCGCAGGTGGTGTTCCAGCTGCAGCCTGAAGCGCCGTTGACGCCATTGTTGCGTGGGGCCCAATGGCTCGGGCCGCAGGCCCTGGCGGGGCAGCGAGACCTTCGTTGGTAAGCAACAACGTGGCGTGGCGCCCTGTAGATACGCTGTGGGCGGTCGAGCTTTTCTGAGGTGGTCGGGGCTGAACCGCTTGGTCTTATCAAATGGTTCAAACCGCGACGCAGGCGGCGCTTTGCGTGGCACCGGCTGCGCCGGTGTTCGCGGGTGAACCCGCTCCTACAACGGCCTGTGCCAACAACCGATTTGTGTCCAACCGCCGATTTGCGTCCATCCCCGATCAGTGTAGGAGCGGGCTTGCCCGCGAAGACGGCAGATCAGGCAATCACGATCACTCGTCGTCGGCGGTCCCGTTGGCCCGCCAGTAGGCTGCAGCCTTTAGCGCGTCTTCCTTTACCCCTTTCTCCAGCAACAACGCCTTGGCCTGGCGAGTCAGGGCTTTCTCCAGCGCCACCCAGGCATACAGCTGGCCTTGCGGCAAGCTCAGGTTTCGCACCAGTGCCAACAAGTCTTCCTCTTGGCGACGTACCCAGATCACTTCCACCTGGGCCTTGCTTGGCAGCGGCTGGCGCTCCTGCTCGTCTTCTATCTGGATCACTGCCAGCACCTGGCGGCCGGCTGGCAACTCCTCCAGCCGACGGCCAATTGCCGGGATGGCAGTCTCATCGCCGATCAGCAGGTAGTTGTCGAAAATATCCGGTACCACCAGCGAGGCCCTTGGCCCGGCGATGTCCAGGGTTTGCCCGGGCGTGGCCTGTGCGGCCCAGGTAGAGGCAGGGCCGTCGCCGTGCAGCACGAAGTCGATGTCCAGCTCATTTGCCACCAGGTCGATGCGCCGTGGCGTGTACTCGCGCATGGTAGGCCGCGCGCCACCGTCCTTACCCAGATTACGGGCCTCGATGGCCTGTTGTTGCTCCGGCGTTTCGGCGAACAGCAGCTTGATATGGTCGTCGCTGCCCATGCTGGTAAAGCCTTGCAGCTCGGCACCCCCCAAGGTGATGCGGCGCATGCGCGGGGTCAGCTCGGTGACCCGAAGTACCTGCAGACGGCGCTGGCGGATCTCATGGTTTACGCGGTGAACGGTGTCACTCATTGGGCGTCTCCCTGAAAGGTTCGGTTGGCCCGGAGGCAATAGCCTTGGCGGCATGGTTGAGCAGGTCACGGACCCGTTCGATTTCTTCCGCGGTCCAGCGGCCGCTGTGCATGTGCAGTGCATGGCGCAGGTTGCCGACTGCTTCATGAATCTCTGGTGGGCGGTCGTGGCCGCGCAGGGCGCGTTTGCTGACCTCGATGCGCATGCGCACGCCATCCAGGGCTACCGCCTGATCCGCCAAGGCGCTGCGGCCGGCATCGGTGATGGCATACAGGCGTTTGCTGCCCTGCACCTGGCCGCTGATCAGCTCGGCTTCTTCAAGAAAGTTCAGCGTGGGGTAGATCACCCCGGGGCTTGGGCTGTAGCTGCCTTCGAACAGGTTTTCGATCTGGCGGATCAGGTCGTAACCGTGGCCGGGTTGCTCGGCCAGCAAGTCCAGCATCAGCAGCTTGAGGTCACCAGGGGCGAAGACCCGCGGGCCGCGTTCGCCACGGCCGGGGCGCCGCTCGAAGGGGTCATGAGGGTGATGTTCGCGCATAAGGATAGGGCTCTGTCGTTTGCGATATATCGTAAGATATTACTCAAGATATATCTAATGACAAGCCTTTAAATGCTGATGATTATCATCTACTCAGTCGATGTGTTACCTGTCGGCGGCGGTGTGTGCAGGGCAACCTGTGGCGGTTTGCACTCATTCGGGTTGCCTGGCTGCAGGTATGGCATGAGGATCGGTGCCATGCCCTTGAGCACCTGCACCGGCAGCGCCGAGGTAAATTTGAACGCTTCTGCCGTGCGACCCGGCACGAAGGCGGTCAGCGTGCCGAAGTGGTTGTCGCCGAGGAAGAACACGAAGGTGGCGGTGCGGTTCAGCGAGCGCGAACCGATCAGCCGGCCGCCGGCGCCGAAGCTTTCGATTCGGTTGTCACCGGTACCGGTCTTGCCGCCCATCACCAGTGGCGTGCCGTCCTGTAGCTTGAAGCTGCCGGAAATACGCCGCGCGGTACCTGCGTCGACCACTTGCGACATGGCGCCTTTGAGCGCACGTGCCACTTCGACCGGCAGAATTCGCACGCCCCGGTCCGGGTCTGTGATCAACTTGGTCTCGTAGGGTGTATTGGCTGCAAAGTGCAGGGTATCGATGCGCAGGGTTGGTAGGCGAATGCCGTCGTTCTGGATGATCCCGACCAGTTCCGAGAGGGCAGCGGGGCGATCGCCGGAGCTGCCGATGGCGGTGGCCAATGAGGGCACCAGGTGGTCGAATGGATAGCCCACGCGTTTCCAGCGCTGGTGGATATCGAGGAAGGCTTCGATTTCGACCATGGTGCGGATACGGCTGTCTCGGGCGCTCTGGTGGCGGCTCTTGAACAGCCAGCCATATACCTCCTGGCGCTCGAAACGGCTGGCATTGACCATCTCGGTCAGTGTCGAGCTTGGGTGCTTCAGCAGGTAGCCAAGCAGCCAAAGGTCCAGCGGGTGAACCTTGGCGATGTAACCTTGGTCGGGCAGGTCGTACTTGCCTGGGCCGTAAGCAGCGTACATCTCTGACAGACGGCCATCGGTCAGTTTGCCCAACACTTTCTTGTTACCGTTGAGGTGGGCACGCACGAATGCGTTGAACGTTTCCTGGCCTGCCTCGGGGAACAGGTAGCGGTGTACTGCCGCTAACCGCTGTGGGGTCACGCGCATGCTGTCGAGGAACGTGTCCAGGCGTTGTTGCGAGGTTTTACGCTGGTACTTCTTCCAGAAGCGCATCAGGTACTTGGTGCCCTCCTTGTCGGCGAAGCGCGCAAGGTACTCCTGACGGCGCGGGTCGGTGTCGTCCTTGAGCAGCGCCACGCGGTTGTACGGCTGCTGGTAAGTCACGTAGCGCACAAGGTCGCGCATCAGGCGGATGAACGGCAGGTTGATCGATTCGCGCAGTGCGTCTTTGAGTGTCGGGTTGCGGTTGTTGTCTTCCTTGCGGAAGTTGTTGAACACATGCATCCCGCCGCCAGTGAAGAACGCTTCGCCGGTGTTGGCCGAGTACTTGCGTTCCAGCGCGGCGTCGAGCATGGCGTCCAGGCTCTGGTTTTTGCTGTTCTGTGCCAGCCATTCCAGCGACCATTGCGTGATGCGGTCGAGTTCGGCCACTTCGACCTTCTTCAGATCGGCGGCAGGTTTGCCCGCGTACTTGTCGTGCAGCTCGGCGATAATTTCCAGATAGGTGGTCAGTACCCGCAGCTTGGCGGTTGAGCCCAGTTCCAGCTTGCTGCCTTCATTGATGTCGAAGGGCTGGTTGGTGCTGTCGGTCTGCACCCGTACCCGCGAGCCATCGGCGGTGCGCTCGAACAAGGTGAAGCTGTAGCTCACCTGGTCGGTGGTCTTGGCAGTGAGTAGCCGCTCGCCGATCAGGCCGATCTGTGCGGCAAACTCTGGGTCGGCAAGGTTTTTCAGGTACTGGCTGACCTGCAGTTGCAGGTCGGCCTGCAAGGTACTGGTGGCTGACAGGTCAAGGCGGTCAAGGTCGTACAGCGGGCGGTTGAGCATGGCCGACAGGCGGTTGCGTGCCAGGCTGATGCCCTTGTTGGTGATGATCGGTACGATGGTTGGCTGCGCTACCCAGTCGCGGTACACCGCCTTGCTGGCCAGCGCGGCATCGGCCAGCGGCTGATTGATGACCTTGTTGGCGGCAAGCACGCGAATGTGCGAGTCGGTGAGTTCGGCCAACTCGACCCGGCCCTTGGACAAGTAATACGAGGGGCGGCGCTGGGCAATCATCAGCGACAGTACCTGGCGCAGGGCCAGGCCGCGCGCGGCCATGCTCTCGGGGTCGGTGGCGGTGGCGTTCAGGGCCTGGTTGACCTGGTCGAAGTCGGCGCCGTACCACACCCGCAGGCCCTCGGCCATGCCATGTACCTCACCATGCCCAGGCACGGCCGACAGCGGTACGCTGTTGAGGTAGTCGCGCACGATGCGCTGGCGTGCCTCTGTGGTGTCGGGGCCGCCCTGATAGGCACGTACGCTGGCAGAAATCATCTGCCGGATCTTCTCCGCGCCCGACACCGTCAGGCCATCGGGTGAGTGGCGATATTTCTCCAGCTGTGTGGCCAGGGTGCTGCCGCCGGCAGACTGGCCGGGCAGGGCCAGGTACTTGGCGACCTGGCTGTAGGCGGCCTTGGCAAAGCGTGGCCAGTCCACGGCCGGGTTGTTACGTGGTTCGTTGGTATCCAACAGGTCGCGGTTCTCGATGAACAGCAAGCTGTTGACCATCACGGGAGGAATCGCCGCAAAGTCCGGGTACAGGTGCTGGGGGTAGTTGTACTGGTACAGCGTGTCGCCGCGGCAGTCGGTGATCGACAGGCCGGCCTGGATCTTCTCGATATAGGGAGCGAACAGCCCATGTTCGACGTAGTTCATCAGTGCGGGAGAGAACTTCACCTGTTCGCTGATGAGGTAGTCGCGCTTGAGCAGGCGTGGCAGGAATTCACCCAGGGCGCTATAGCCCAGGCGTTTGTCGAACGGCCCATCGCCGGGGTAGATGATGGCGTCGCTGGGACCAGGTTGCAGCGAGTAGGTCAGTGTACCGGCCAGTTTGCTGAACTCGCGCGATTGCAGTTCGGAGGTGCGGAACTCGTCGTACGCGGCAACGGCGATAGCTACCAGTGCCACCAGCAGGGTGAGGAGGATCAGCCACCACCATAGCCGACGCTGACGGGGGGATTCAGGTTGTGGCGTCTCGGCCGGAGGTATCTCGGGTGCTTCCGTTCTGCTGGGTTCCGATTGCCACAGTGCGCCCATAGTCTTCTATCCGGCCAGGTGTTTTCGTCTTGCTTGTCTGAAGCTTAGACGTTGAGTGGATAGGGTGAAAAATTTGTAAGAAGAAGGGAAAAGTGGCGTAGGGCTATGCGGCTTTGGTGTGGGTTTCCTCAACGGACGATGTTGCTATGGTGCCTTGGCGATTTTTGGGGGGGCGCAGCGGCCCCAGAGTTCTAGCCAAATTTCTGCATATATACAGTGAAAACTCCTACAACGGTCTTCCTATACTGCTGGCCCCCTTCGCCCTGCCGGGCGCTCTAGTCCGGCACATGGGCCGGCTCACAAGGCCGGCCTGGCAAGCCAACGCCACGCCTATCGGCATGGTCGCGGCTGCACGGAGGTCAAATCCAATAACAAAATGAGGTTGTATTGCTATGCCAGTCGGCAACCACTCTGCCCACGGCCAGGCCACTGAAGGCGGCCCGCTCAAGCGTGAACTGGGCGAACGGCACATCCGCCTGATGGCGCTGGGCGCCTGTATCGGTGTCGGTCTTTTCCTCGGTTCGGCCAAGGCGATCGAAATGGCCGGCCCGGCCATCATGTTGTCCTACATCATCGGTGGCCTGGCCATCCTGGTGATCATGCGCGCGCTTGGTGAAATGGCCGTGCACAACCCTGTCGCCGGCTCTTTCAGCCGTTATGCCCAGGATTACCTCGGCCCATTGGCGGGCTTCCTGACCGGCTGGAACTACTGGTTCCTGTGGCTGGTGACCTGTGTTGCCGAAATTACTGCAGTGGCCATCTACATGGGCATCTGGTTCCCCGACGTACCGCGCTGGATCTGGGCCCTGGCGGCGCTGGGCAGCATGGGCGCGGTCAACCTGGTGGCGGTGAAGGCTTTTGGTGAGTTCGAGTTCTGGTTCGCGCTGATCAAGATCGTCACCATCATCGCCATGGTTCTTGGCGGCATCGGCATCATTGCCTTCGGCTTTGGCAATGACAGTGTCGCAGTCGGTATCTCCAACCTGTGGAGCAACGGCGGGTTCATGCCCAATGGTGTGACTGGCGTGCTGATGTCGCTGCAGATGGTGATGTTCGCCTACCTGGGCGTGGAAATGATCGGCCTCACCGCAGGTGAAGCACGCAACCCGCAAAAGACCATTCCGCAGGCCATCGGCTCGGTGTTCTGGCGCATCCTGCTGTTCTACGTCGGCGCGTTGTTCGTGATCCTGTCGATTTATCCGTGGAGCGAAATCGGCAGTCAGGGCAGCCCGTTCGTCATGACCTTCGAGCGTCTCGGCATCAAGACCGCCGCCGGCATCATCAACTTCGTGGTCATCACAGCGGCGCTTTCGTCGTGCAACGGCGGCATCTTCAGCACCGGGCGCATGCTCTATAGCCTGGCGCAGAACGGCCAGGCCCCGGCGGCCTTCGCCCGTACCTCGAAGAACGGCGTGCCACGCAATGCGCTGCTGCTGTCGATCGGCGCGTTGCTGTTGGGCGTGCTGGCCAACTACCTGGTGCCTGAAAAGGTCTTCGTCTGGGTAACCTCGATCGCCACCTTCGGTGCGATCTGGACCTGGGTGATGATCTTGCTGGCACAGCTGAAGTTCCGCGCCGGCCTTACCACTGCCGAGCGCAAGGCACTGAAGTACCGCATGTGGCTGTGGCCGCTGAGCTCGTATCTGGCGCTGGCCTTCCTGGTGCTGGTGGTCGGGCTGATGGCGTACTTCGAGGATACGCGTGTGGCCCTGTACATCGGCCCGGCGTTCCTGGTGCTGCTGACGGTGCTGTATTACACGCTCCGCCTGGCGCCGAAAGACGCACAAGGTGCGACGAGTACCGCCTCCTGATCTGACGTGGGGCCGCTTTGCGGCCCCAGCGTTCCGTCAGGCCGCCACTTCGCTGTGCGGCTCGAAACTGTCCGCCCGGGCCAGTTGCCACATCCGCGAATAGAACTGCCCGTCCACCTCGCCGGTCAGCAACTCACCTGGCTTCAAGAACACATGCATCTGCGAGAACAGCTTGATCTCGGTGGCCGAAATGCGCCGCACCAGGTGCTTGGCCTCCAGTTGAGCCGGGTGCTCCAGGCCTGCCGCCGCGAGCATTTCCGCCAAGGCACGCAACGTGTTGTGATGGAAGTTCAGCACCCGCTGGGCTTTGTCGGGCACCACCAGCGCACGCTGGCGCAGCGGATCTTGCGTGGCCACGCCGGTCGGGCACTTGTTGGTGTGGCAGCTTTGCGACTGGATGCAGCCGATGGCGAACATGAAGCCGCGTGCCGAGTTGGCCCAGTCGGCGCCAATGGCCAGCACGCTGGCGATGTCGAAGGCGCTGACAATCTTGCCGCTGGCGCCCAGCTTGATTTTGTCGCGCAGGTTCAGGCCGACCAGGGTGTTGTGCACGAACAGCAGGCCTTCACGTAGTGGCACCCCGATATGGTCGGTGAACTCCACAGGCGCTGCGCCGGTGCCGCCTTCCTTGCCATCGACGACGATGAAGTCGGGCAGGATGCCGGTTTCCAGCATGGCCTTGGCGATGCCCATGAATTCCCACGGGTGACCCAGGCAGAACTTGAAACCCACCGGCTTGCCGCCGGACAGTTCACGCAACTGGGCGATGAACTGCATCATTTCGATCGGTGTCGAGAAGGCGCTGTGGCGCGACGGGGAGATGCAATCCTCGCCCATCAGCACGCCACGGGTTTCGGCAATTTCCTGGGTAACCTTGTGTTTGGGCAATATGCCGCCGTGGCCGGGCTTGGCGCCCTGGCTCATCTTGATCTCGATCATGCGCACCTGAGGGCTGCGCGCCTGGGCGGCGAAGCGTTCGGGATCGAAGCGCCCATCCGGCGTGCGGCACCCGAAGTAGCCGCTGCCCAGTTCCCACACCAGGTCACCGCCGTGCTCGCGATGGTAAGGGCTGATGCTGCCCTCGCCGGTGTCGTGGTGGAAGTTGCCCAGCTTGGCGCCCTGGTTGAGCGCACGGATGGCATTGGCACTTAGCGAGCCGAAACTCATGGCCGAAATGTTGAAGATCGAGGCCGAATACGGCTGGCTGCACTGCGGCCCACCAACGATAACGCGGAAGCTGGCCGGATCGGCCAGCGGTGCCGGGCGCATCGAGTGGCCGATAAACTCGAAACCGGATTCATATACGTCGATCAGGGTGCCGAAAGGTTTGTCCGAGGCTTCGTTCTTCGCCCGGGCATACACCAGCGAGCGTTGGGCGCGGGAGAATGGCAGGGCATCGCTGTCGGACTCCAGCAGGTACTGGCGGATTTCCGGGCGAATGGCCTCGACCAGATAGCGGATGTTGCCAAGAACCGGGTAGTTGCGGCGTACGGCGTGGCGCTGCTGCAGCAGGTCGAACAGGCCGACCAGGCTGAGGATGCCAGTGGTCAGGGTGAACGGCCACAACCATTCGTGGTGGCTGAAGGGGAGGCTCGCCAGGGTGAACAGCACACAGGCGGCGAAGAAGGCATAACGACTGAGAAGTGACAGGCTCATACAGGGTCCTTGCGATGGCTCGGTCAGGCTCAGGGCCTGGGGGCAAACCCCGACCATAGCCAAGTTGCCGGGCCCTGCAAAATAAAATCGGGGTAGCGCAAATCATTCTCGACCCGAGCCAAATTGCCTGGGCGCAACGCCAACCGCTGTAGGAGCGGGTTTACCGGCGAAGGGTCGGGCCTGCCGGGCAATCTCCACCCGCCGTTCACCGTTGCCGCCGCTACCATATTTGCGGGTAAACCCGCTCCTACAGGGTGTCGCGCAGCAGTTTTTGCCGCCAGCTTTCCTGCTCCTGTGCGGACGCCTCGATCAGATACGCGTAACGCCCTGCCATCCGCACCGCCACCGGTATTCCGTCGCGATACAGAAGCCGGTTGCCAATCACTGCCGGCACTTTCGCCCCCGGCAGCAACGAGCCGATCAGGTTCAGCGGGTCACTGGCGCTCACCACCTGCAGCGTTCCGTCCGGTTCACGTCGTCTCACTTGCCGCAGCAATACTACCGCCTCCGGCAAGGCGAACTGTTCACCGGCCAGCCCGGCAATGAAGCGCCCGCCCCTGATTTCGCCACGTGCTTCCAATCGGTGGTAGCAGCGCAGCAGCTCACGCCAGGGCGGCAGTACATCACTCTCGCGCGCCAACAGGCGCCAACAGATCACGCCATAGCGGCGCAGCAGCGTGCGGGCAATGTGCTCCAGGCGCTGGTCGTGCTCCGGTGGCGCAACGCTGCGGCGCAGCAGTGACCAGCGCCCGGCATGTGCCATGCTGCTGGAAAGTGGCGGGTGGCCACGGCGGCTGTTACGTGAGCTGCGCTTGGTTGCAGGCGTGATAAGGCTGCGCAAGCCAGTGAAGCTGTCCGCCCCGACCAGGCCTGAGCCCACTAGCTCCTGCAGTGCAGTTTCCAGTTCACTGGGCAGCAGATGTGCTTCATGTGCCAGTTCATCGAAGAACAGCGCCCCCAGGGTTTTCAGCGCTTCGTGCACACGTTGCGCACGTAGGCCAAGGGCGTCGACAGCAGGTGCGGGCGCCAGACTGCGCCACGTGTTCAACTGCTCCCGCGGCAGCAGCACCAGTGGGGTACTGGTCAACGTGCTGCTCGCCACTGTTGCCGCCAGCCGGCTCCAGGCAAACTGCCCGCTTCGGCAGGCTTCATCGAGCCAGTGCGGACTGTAGTCTTTGATACGCGCCGGCAGCAGTTCCGCCTCCCAGGCTGCTGCGGCGCTGGGGAACCCTTGTAACTGGACCAGCACTTCGGCCACCGCCTGCGGACCACGCAGGCGCTCGTCAGGCGCCAGGTGCTGCCAATCGAACAGAAAGCGCATGAAGTCTTGCAGGCTGACCGGTTCGATCTCGCGGCGCAGGCGTTTGACCGTGTAGCGGTGGATGCGTGCCAGCAAGTGGCGTTCGCACCATTGCAAGTCAGTTGTACCTGGGCTGAAATGCCCGCGCAGCACATAGCCTTCGGCTTCCAGGCGGGCCAGAGCCTGCTCGATATCGGTTACCGGTTTGCCCAATGGCGCAGCGATTTGCGCCAGGGTCTGCGGGCCATGGCCGCTCAGGCGGGCGCGCAGCAGTTCGCTCAGTGCGTTGTCGGGTTCGATGGGCTGGTCGAAGCCAGCGAGCCGTTCGAACGCTGGCTCCATGTGCGCTGTGGGGTACAGTGCCAGCAGCAGGCTCAGGCGTTCGCGGGCCAACCAGAGCTTGTCATCGGGCAGACGCAAGGCACGCCCGGCCTTGGCCAGCTGCCTTAGCAGCAAATCCCAGCAGGGATTGGCATCTACCTCGACCTGACCGATGGCACCCAGGCTCATCAATGCTTCGTGCATTTCGTCGGGATTGGCCGGCTGTGGCCAGGCCTCGGCCGCGACGGCAGCAATGGCATCAGCGTCCAGTGCGCCCAGGTCGTCGCTACTGTGCACGTCGTTCCAGCGCCGGTTGAGTACCGCCTGGGTACGTCGTTCTTCCAGTGGTGCATCGTCCAGAAAGGCATAAGGCCGGGCGTTGAGAATCGCTGATGCCAGTGGCGAGGGGGCGGGCAAGTCCCTGCACAGCAAGCGCACTGCGCCGCTTTCCATGCGCCGCAGCAGGGCCAGCCAGCCTTCGCTGTCCATTGCTTCGTGCAGGCAGTCGTCGAGGGTTTGCTCGACCAGCGGGTGGTCGGGAATCTGCCGCTCGCCGACGATGTTCTCCAGGCAGGCGATCTGGTCGGGAAACACAGCGGCAATCAGGTCTTCGCTTTTCATGCGCTGGATTTGTGGTGCCACCTTGCGTCCGCCCACAAAGCGCGGCAGTGCCATGGCCACGCCTGCGTTCCAGCGCCAGCGCACGCCGAACAGCGGTGCATCGAGCAGGGCCTGGATGAGGATCGGCTCGGCGCTGCGGCTGTTCAGGTAACGCCACACTTCGTCCAGCTCGAAACTGTGGCTGGTCGACAGTGACAACACGATGGCGTCCTCGCTGGCGGCAGCCTGCAGCTCGAAGTTGAAGGTGCGGCAGAAGCGTTTGCGCAGGGCCAGGCCCCAGGCGCGGTTGATACGGCTGCCGTAGGGCGAATGAATGATCAGTTGGGTCCCGCCGGACTCATCGAAAAAGCGTTCCATCACCAGCGTATCCTGCGAGGGCAGGGCGCCAAGCACTTCACGGGTGCGGGCCAGGTAGTCGAGTAACTGGCCTGCACTGGCTTCGTCCAGTTCGAAGGTCGCCTGCAACCAGGCCAGTACCTCGACCGTGTCGCCGCCTGCCTGCGCCAGTTGCTGGTCTATTCGCGCCTGCAATCGGGCTACGGCGGCAGACAGCTCGTCACTGCGCCCCGGCGCTTCACCCAGCCAGAACGGAATGGTCGGCGGCAGGCCGTGAGCATCCTCTACCCGCACCCGGCCCGGCTCTACGCGCAGAATGCGATACGAGGCGTTGCCCAGCTGGAAAATATCGCCGGCAATGCTTTCCACGGCAAAGTCTTCATTGACGCTGCCAATGTTCAGCGCCTGCGGTTCCAGTAACACGGCGTAGTCAGCGTTGTCGGGGATGGTGCCGCCGCTGGTCAGCGCAGTCAGTTGGCTGCCACGTCGGCCACGCAGCGTGCCGGTCACTGCGTCACGGTGCAAGTAGGCACTGCGCACACCCTGGCGGCCGTTGTAGCCCTCGGCGAGCATGCGCAGCAGGGCCTGGTAATGGTGCTGATCGAGCTCGGCGTAAGGTGTAGCCTGGCGTAGGCAATCCAGCAGAGCCTGTTCGTGCCAGGCCTGGTTGCTGGCTTCTGCGACGATCTGCTGGGCCAGTACATCCAGTGGCGCCCGGGGGATGTGCAGTTCGTCCAGTTCGCCCTGGCGAACGCAGTCAAGCAGGGCAACGCATTCGATCAGGTCATCGCGTGAGGTGGGGAACAGGCGCCCCTTTGGCACACCATCGACCTGGTGCCCAGCGCGGCCTACCCGTTGCAGGAAGGCGGCAATCGAGCCCGGCGAGGCGATCTGGCAAACCAGGTCGACATCGCCGATATCAATGCCAAGCTCCAGCGATGCGGTTGCTACCAGCACCTGGAGCTTGCCGCTCTTGAGCCGCTGCTCCGCATCCAGGCGCAGCTCCTTGGACAGGCTGCCGTGGTGCGCGGCAACCGCCTCTTTACCCAGCCGGTCGCTGAGGTGGCGGGTGATACGCTCGGCCAGGCGCCGGGTGTTGACGAATACCAGCGTGGTGCGGTGTTCACGGGCCAGGGTGGCCAAACGATCGTACACGAGGCCCCAGACGTCGGTAGCCATCACTGCCCCCAGCGGTACTGGCGGCACTTCGATAGCCAGATCGCGCTGGCGCGCATGGCCGACATCGACGATGGCGCAGGCACGCCCGCTCCCGACCAGAAACTGTGCCACACGCTCTACCGGCCGTTGCGTGGCGGACAGGCCTATACGCCGCAGTGGCCTTTTGCACAAGGCTTGCAGTCGTTCCAAGGTCAGTGCCAGGTGGGCGCCGCGCTTGTTGCCGGCCAGGGCGTGGATTTCATCGACGATCACGGTGTGCACGTTGGCCAGGCCTTCACGGCCAGAAGCGGAGCCCATCAGCACGTAAAGCGATTCGGGGGTCGTCACCAGAATGTGCGGGGCCAGCTTGCGCATGGCGGCACGTTCCTTTTGCGGCGTGTCGCCCGTGCGCACGGCCGTAGTGATACGTGGGGCGTTCAGGCCTTGGTCGGCGATGGCTTGGCTGATGCCTTCGAGCGGGGCCTGCAGGTTAAGACGGATGTCATTGGACAGGGCCTTCAGAGGTGAAATATAGATCACTAGAGTCTGTGCGGGCAGCTCGCCCTGGTGCTTCATGCCTTCGCGCAGCAGTTCATCGAGCACGGCCAGAAAAGCGCTCAGGGTCTTGCCTGATCCGGTCGGCGCGGCCAGCAGCATGGATTGCCCGGCGTGGATCAATGGCCAGGCCTGGGCCTGGGCATCGGTTACCGTGGCGAAGTAGCGGCGGAACCAGGTGCTGACGGCAGGATGGAACAGCTCGAGCACCGGGTGGTGTTTGGCGGGCAGGTTCATGTGTTGTTTATGGAGGGTGTGCAACGGGTTGGCAAGGGGCCACTCGTCTGTCAGGCCGGCACAGGAATGACCGGCCTTGTCAGGCCAATGACCCCATGGGATCCTCCCGAGTCAATTTTTTCAGCGAGCTCACCCATGCCCAACATCATCCGCATCGCCGCCGCCCTGCTGATCGACCCTCAGGGCCGCACCCTGCTGGTGCGCAAGCGTGGCACCGAGGCGTTCATGCAGCCAGGCGGCAAGATCGATGCCGGTGAAACGCCGGTACAGGCGCTGGTGCGCGAGTTGCACGAGGAACTGGGCCTGCGCATCGACCCGGCTCAGGCCATGCACCTGGGCCAGTTCAGTGCCCCCGCCGCCAACGAGCCCGGCTTCGAAGTGCAAGCCGAACTGTTCCGTGTCGACAGCGCCGCTGCCGTGGTGCCGGCCGCAGAGATCGAGGAGGTGGTCTGGCTGGCTGCAGATCAGGCGCCCGTCATGCAACTGGCCCCCCTGACCCGCGACTTGATCCTGCCGCTGTATCGCCAGGCGCTCAACGCACCGCGCTGACACCGTCGAGGGTGGCGAACGAGGTGTCCTTGGCCGTCAGCAAAAAGTCGCGCATATATGGGGCATCGAGCATGTCGGTGCGTACGGCGGCATAAAGCGTGGCAAACAGGCCTTTCTCGCCCAGGCGTTTGCCCTTCACATAGCCGCGCGAGCTGTACTCGTGCAGCGCCCAATGCGGCATGCCGCATACGCCACGGCCGCTGGCCACCAGTTGCATCATCATCACCGTCAGCTCCGAGGTGCGCACGGCAGCTGGCTCTATATCGGCCGGCTCCAGGAAGCGGGTGAAGATGTCCAGGCGATCGCGCTCCACCGGGTAGGTGATCAGCGTCTGGTCGAGCAAGTCTTGCGGCACGATGTAAGGCTTGCTGGCCAGCGGGTGCTGGTTGGCCACTGCCAGCATCGCCTCGTAGGTGAACAGCGGCACATAAGTGATGCCTGCCAGGTCCACCGGGTCGGAGGTAACCACCAGGTCAAGGTCGCCGCGGGCCAGGGCCGGCAGCGGGGCGAAGGCAAAGCCGGAGGCCAGGTCCAGTTCCACTTCCGGCCAGGCATCGCGGAACTGGTCGATGGTCGGCATCAGCCACTGGAAGCAGCTGTGGCATTCGATAGCCATGTGCAGGCGCCCGGCAGTGCCGCCGGCCAGGCGTGCGATGTCACGTTCGGCACCGCGCAGCAACGGCAGGGTGGCATCCGCCAGTTGCAGCAGACGCAGCCCGGCGCTGGTGAAGCGGATCGGCTTGGTCTTGCGCACGAAAATCGGGAGGCCCAGGCGCTCTTCCAGCTCCTTGAACTGGTGCGACAATGCCGACTGGGTCAGGTGCAGGCGTTCGGCGGCCTCCACCAGGCTGTCGGCTTCGCGCAGGGCATGAAGGGTTTTCAGGTGACGGATCTCCAGCACAGATGACTCCGGGGTGTGGAATTGAAGAAACAGGGAATGAGTTGAGTTTCCCTCATGATGCGGCATCTGTCGACTGGGCGATCGTCGCACCGTCTGGCGGAAGTCATGAAACTGTCACCGAACTGTGGCAGCGCGCCCGAACAGAATTCATCAGACTCGCGCTCTACTGGGGATCTGCATTCTGGTGTTTCTTTCATGCGGGCTTTTTGGCTTTTTCTTTTCTTCCTGCTGAGCGTACCGGCGAGTTCCGCCGAACAGCGCTGTGACGCCCATGTGCCGGTGCAGCGTGCCGAACTGGGTGCCGTCAGCCTGGTGTACCAGAGCGTCGGTGCGCCACGCGACCCGGCCTTGCTGCTGGTCATGGGCCTGGGCGGGCAGCTGATTCATTGGCCGGACGACGTGGTCGAGGCATTGTGCCGACAAGGTTTTCGGGTGATCCGCTATGACAACCGCGATGTCGGCCTGTCACGCTGGAACCAGGTGCCACCGCACGCCAACCTGACGCTCGAACTGTTGCGTTACAAGCTGGGCCTGCCTGTGTCGGCGCCCTATACGCTGACTGATATGGCCGATGACGGCTTGCGCCTGATGGACGCGTTGGGCGTGCGTCAGTTTCATGTATTGGGGGTGAGCATGGGCGGCATGATTGCCCAGCATCTGGCGGCGATGGCGCCCGAGCGTGTGCGCAGCCTGACGCTGATCATGTCCAGTTCAGGGGCTGCGGGTTTGCCGGCACCGGATCCGGCGTTGGTGCAGTTGCTGGCCCGGCGCAGCGCGCCGAACCGCGCAGTGGCTATCGAGCAGCAGGCCGACCTGCTGGCGGCTTTGGGCAGCCCGGAAGTACACGACGACCGTGACGTGTTGCTGCATCAGGCGGCGGAGGCCTACGACCGGGCGTTCAACCCGGACGGAGCCAAGCGCCAGATCATGGCGATACTGGCCGAGCCGAGTCGCGTGGAGTTGCTCAACCAGTTGCGAGTGCCGACCCTGGTGGTGCACGGTACGGCTGATCCGTTATTGCCGGTGATGCATGGCGTGCACCTGGCGGCGCATATTCAGGGTAGCCAATTGCGCTTGATCCCGGGGCTGGCGCACCGTTTTCAAGAGCCGTTCAAGGCGCCGCTGCTGGGGGCGGTGTTGCCTTATTTGCAGGCGCATAGGCAAGCGGTCACGCACATCGCTGGGCTCTGAATTTGCGCTGGCTGCTTCGCGGGCTTGCCCGCTCTCACAGGTGCTGCACCGATCTCAGGCTTTCCAGTTTGGGTTCAAGTCAGCCGAGGCCGTATTTTTTCACTTTGTCGAACAGCGTGGTCTTGGCCATTCCCAGCTCCTGGCTGGCCTGGCTCAGGTTGCCGCCAGTGCGTTGCAGGGCATCAGTGAGCAGGTTGCGTTCGAATGCTTCCACCGCCTCGGCAAAAAGCAGGCCTTGGTTGGCACCACCGCTGGGGCCTTTCTTGAACGCTGGCAGGCCGAGGGCATAGCGTTCGGCCACGTTACGCAACTCGCGCACGTTGCCCGGCCAGTCATGGGCCATCAGGCGCGACAGGGTCTGGCTGTCCAGTGTCGGTGTTTCGCGGTCGAAGCGCAGGGCCGACTGCTGCAGGAAATGTTCGAACAACTGCAGAATGTCTTCACGGCGCTCACGCAGCGGCGGCAGCTCCAGGGTTACCACGTTCAGCCGGTAATACAGGTCACTGCGGAACTGGCCGCTCTGGCCCAAGGCATCGAGGTCGGCCTTTGTCGCGGCGATCACCCGGCAATCCACCGGGATGCTCTGGTTCGAGCCCAGTCGCTCCAGAGTGCGCTCCTGCAGTACGCGCAGCAGCTTGATCTGCAGGTTGATCGGCATGCTCTCCACTTCATCGAGGAACAGCGTGCCGCCATTGGCGTGTTCGATCTTGCCGATGCGGCGTTTGCCGGCACCGGTGAAGGCGTTGGCCTCGTGGCCGAATATCTCGCTTTCAAACAGGTTTTCCGGCAGGCCGCCACAGTTCAGCGCCACGAACGGGTGGCTCTGGCGGCGGCTGAAGTCGTGCAGGCAGCGTGCGACCAGCTCTTTGCCGGTGCCGGTCTCGCCTTCGATCAGCACGTTGGCTGAGGTGTCGGCGACGTTGGCGATCAGTTCGCGCAAGTGCTCCATGGCCGGTGAGCGACCAATGATGCGTCCCTCCAGGCTGCTCTGTTCGGCCAGCTGGCGGCGCAGGGCCACCACTTCGCGTGACAGCCCGCGCTGTTCCAGCGCGCGGCGTACCACGTCGACCAGGCGCTCGGGGGAGAACGGTTTTTCCATGAAGTCATAGGCGCCGTTACGCATGGCGCCTACGGCCATGTCGATATCGCCATGACCAGTGATCAGCACCACTGGCAGGCTGCGGTCACGGGCCTTGAGGCGATTGAGCAGCTCCAGGCCATCAATACCCGGCAGGCGGATATCGCTGACGACAATGCCGGCGAAATCGTCGCCGATGCGTTCCAGCGCCTGTTCGGCGCTGCCTACGCCCTCGCAGGCGATATCCTCCAGGGCCAGCGCCTGCTGGCAGCCGAGCAGCACATGCGGGTCGTCTTCGACGATCAGGACGGTAAGAGGCGCTTGGTTCATGGATGCTCTGCCGATTCGCTAGGGGGTGAAACCAGAGGCAGGGCCAGGACAAAGGCCGTGCCGCCGGTGGCGGGATGCTCGACGTTGAGGCTTCCCTTGGCGGCGGCGGCAAGGCTCGCCGACAGGGTCAGGCCCAGGCCCAGGCCATGCTCGCCCGGTTTGGTGGTAAAGAAGGGTTCGAACAGGTGCTTGCGCGCCTCGGCGTCGATGCCATGGCCATTGTCGCGCACCTGCAAACGGTACTTGTCGCCCTGCAACTCGCCTTCCAGCCACAGCTCAGGCTGCGGTTGCGCGGCCATGGCGTCAAGGGCATTCCCGATCAGGTTGACCAGAATCTGCTCCAGGCGGGTCTGGTCGATGGCCAGTTGCTGGTCCTCGAACTGGTGGTGCAATTTCAGGTGACAGGCACTGATGCGGTTGGCCAACACTTGCAGGGTGGCCTCCACCGCCTTGGCCAGTGAAGCCTGGCCGCTGTCATCGCCGCGCCGGGCAAATGAGCGCAGGCTGGCGGTGATGCGGCCCATGCGGTCGATCAGGTCATTCATGGTGCGCAGGTTGGTACTGGCGGTCTCCAGCGCCCCGCGCTCGAGGAAGCGCACAGTATTGCCAGACAAGGTGCGCAACGCGGCCAGTGGCTGGTTCAGCTCGTGGGCAATGCTGGTGGACATTTGCCCGATGGCGGCCAGCTTGCCCGCCTGCACCAGCTCATCCTGGGCGTGGCGCAAGGTTTGCTCGGCATGCCGGCGCTCGCGAATCTGGCCCTTCAGGCGTTCGTTGCTGGCGCGCAGGTCGGCGGTGCGTTCGGCAATCCGCCGCTCCAGCTGGCTGTTGGCTTCTTCAAGGGCTTCGCGGGCCGCCAGGCGGGTGGCGATCACCTTGCGCCGCTCGTTCCAGGCAATGCCGAGGATCGCCAGCAAGGCAAAGGCCACGCCCACCAGGATGCCCTGCACCATGGATTCGCGACGCAGGTCTTGCAGTGGGGTCAGCAGGGTGAAATGCCAGGGCGTGTCCACCAGGCGCCTGGTTTGCGCCAGGTAGGCCACTTCGTGCGGTTTGCCATGAGCGGTTTCGGTGTTGGCGGGGAAGGTCAGTTTTTCCACACCGTCGGCCAGGGTCTCCCGGGCCAGAGGCTGCAGTTCGTTCAGCGGCCACCAGTAGTACTGCAGGCTTCGCGCCAGGCGCTCCTTGATTTGCGGGGTCAGCGGGCGCACCGACTTAAGGCGCCGGGCCGGGTCACTGGAGAGGATGATGATGCCATTTTCGTCGCTGACGAACGCTTCCAGGCGGGCGCGCTGCCAGCGCTCCTCGAGGGTGTCCAGGCGCACTTTGATCACTGCAACGCCTATGATCTTGCCGTGCTCCTCAAGCCCGTGGGCCAGGTAATAGCCGGCCTCGCCAGTGGTACTGCCGATGCCGTAGAACCGCCCGGGTTCGCCGCGCACGGCTGTCTGGAAGTAGGCGCGGAACGACAGGTCTTCACCCAGGAACGAGTCGGCATCGCGCCAGTTGCTGGTGGCCTGCACCCGGCCATTGGTGTCGAGGACGAAGATGGCCCGACTGCGGCTGCGACGGTTCAGGCCTTCAAGGTATTCGTTGACCGTCTGGCGTGAGCCGCCGTCCGGGTCGGTGAGCAGGTGCGAGACGCTGTCTTCCAGTTCCAGCAGGCTCGGCAAGTAGGTGTACTTGCTGATTTCGCTTTCGACCGTACGTGCGTGCAGCTCCAGCTGGCGTTCGCCGTTTTCGCTGAGGGTGCGGATACCATTGCTCTCGCTGATCAGGTAGCCAGCCATTCCCAGGCCGACCATCAGCAGGATGATCAGTGGCGGTAACAGCAATTGACGGATCAGGCGGGAATTCACGGCAGGCTTGGCAGGGCGAAGTAGCGAGGGGTCGCATTTCATCACAGTGGCCTTGTAACGACCAGCTTCCGCTGCCTGGTGGGTGCCTGGCAGCGGAAGCTGTGGCCGGGTCAGTGCTGCAGGATCTTGCTGAGGAAGTGCTGGGTGCGCTGGTCGCGGGCGCTCTGGTCACCGAAGAACTCTTCCTTGGTGCAGTCTTCGATGATGCTGCCCTTGTCCATGAAGATAACCCGGTTGGCGACTTTGCGGGCAAAGCCCATCTCGTGGGTTACGCACATCATGGTCATGCCTTCCTGGGCCAGTTGCACCATCACGTCCAGCACCTCGCTGACCATTTCAGGGTCCAGTGCCGAGGTGGGCTCGTCGAACAGCATGACGATCGGGTCCATCGCCAGGGCGCGGGCGATTGCCACGCGCTGCTGCTGGCCACCGGAGAGCTGGCCAGGGTGCTTCTTGGCATGGGCACTGAGGCCTACACGGTCGAGCAGGGCCAGGCCCTTCTTGGTGGCTTCCGCCTCGCTGCGGCCCAGCACCTTGCGCTGGGCAATGGTCAGGTTTTCGGTGATGGTCAGGTGCGGGAACAGCTCGAAGTGCTGGAACACCATGCCCACCCGCGAGCGCAGTTTGGGCAGGTTGGTCTTCGGGTCGGCAATCGAGGTGCCGTCAACCACGATGTCGCCCTTCTGGAACGGCTCCAGCGCGTTGACGCACTTGATCAGGGTGGACTTGCCCGAGCCCGACGGGCCACAGACCACCACTACTTCACCTTTCTTGACCTCGGTGCTGCAGTCGGTCAGTACCTGGAAGTCGCCGTACCACTTGTTGACGTTCTTGATGGAAATCATACGGTGATCCTTTTTTGCAGGCGCTTGACCAGCCACGAAGCGGAGAAGCTGATGATGAAGTAGACGACGCCGGCGAAGATCAGGAACTCATGGGAGCGCCCGATGATGTCGCCGTTGGAGCGAGCCGAGTTGAGGAAGTCGACCAGGCCCACGGTATACACCAGCGAGGTGTCCTGGAACAAAATGATGCTCTGCTGCAGCAGCAGCGGGGTCATCTTGCGGAAGGCCTGAGGCAGGATGATCAGGCGCATGGTCTGCGCGTAGTTCATGCCCAGCGCTTGTGCGGCGCCCATCTGACCCTTGGAGATCGACTGCACGCCGGCGCGGACGATTTCGCAGAAGTACGCGGCCTCGAACATCATGAAGGCGACCACGCAGGAGGTGAAGGCACCCACCGGGGTATCTTCGCCGGTGATCCAGCGCAGCACGAACGGTACCGCCAGGTAGAACCAGGTGATCACCAGCAGCAGCGGGATCGAGCGGAAGTAGTTGACGTAGGCACCGGCCAGGTTCGACAGCAGCTTGCTCGACGACAGGCGCATCAGGGCCAGTATGGTGCCCAGCACGATACCGCCGATGACTCCCATGACCATCAGCTTGAGGGTCATGACCATGCCGTCCCAGAGGGCTGGCAGGGCGGGGATGATTTCGCTGAAATCCATTTCCATTTACTTGCCCCCCACGGAGATCAGGCCAGGCACGGCGACTTTCTTCTCGATCATGCGCATGAGCAACATCAGGCCCATGTTCAGGGTGAAGTAGATCAGCGTGGCCAGGGTGAACGCCTCGAACAGGTTGGCGGAAAACTCAGCGGTCTGTTTGGTCTGCGCCAGCAGCTCCATCAGGCCGATGAGCGACGCCACCGAGGAGTTCTTGAACACGTTGAGGAACTCGGAGGTGAGCGGCGGAATGATGATCCGGTAGGCCTGCGGCAGCAGCACATTGTTGTAGATTTGCGGGAGGCTGAAGCCCATGGCGCGGGCGGCAGCTTCCTGGCCTTTGGGCAGTGCCTGAATACCGGTACGCACTTGCTCACAGACGCGTGCGGCGGTGAACAGGCCCAGGCAGATGACCACGCTGATCAGTGCCGAAGTGGTCGGGTTGAGATCCTGCTTGAACCATTCCTGCAAGCCTTCTGGCAGCAGGTCGGGTACCAGGAAGTACCAGATGAACAATTGCACCAGCAGCGGTACGTTGCGGAACAGTTCCACGTAGGCGGTGGCGATACCCGATACCAGGCGGTTCGGCACGGTACGCATGACGCCGAGGAGTGACCCCAGCAGCAGCGCGATGATCCAGGCGGTGATGGCGATGGCGATGGTCCAGCCCAGGCCGGTGATGTACCAGTCCAGATAGGTTTCGCTGCCCACGCCGGTGGACTTGAAGAACACGCCCCAGTCCCAGTTGTAATTCATCGGGATTTCCCCTCAGACGGTTGTTTCACGGGCACCTTCGAGCATCCGGGGGCGCAGGGCGCCCACGGATGAAAGGTTAGACACTAATGAGTGGCCTGCAGAATTGATTCGTGCTTGTGAGCACCAGGCCACTATTTGCTGAGGATCAGGACTTCTTCTCGTCCGCAGCCTTGTCGGTTGGCTCGGCGATCAGTTTTTTCAGCTCTTCGCTCATCTGGAAGTTGAGGTTCAGACCTTTAGGCGGGATCGGCTGCATGAACCACTTGTCGTAGCTCTTGTTGACTTCGCCCGACTTGAAGTAGGCAATGATCGCGTCGTCGACCGCTTTCTTGAACGCAGCGTCTTCCTTGCGCACCATGCAGCCGTAGATTTCATACGACTGTGGCGTACCGGTGATGACCCAGTCGGATGGCTTGCGCGCCTTGGCCATTTCACCGGCGAGCAGGGCGTCGTCCATCATGAAGGCCACGGCGCGGCCGCTTTCGAGCATGTTGAAGGCTTCACCGTGGTCCTTGGCGGAAATCACGTTCATCTTCATCTGCTTGTCGGCGTTCATCGCCTTGAGGATGCGCTCGGAGGTGGTACCGGCGGTGGTCACCACGTTCTTGCCGGCCAGGTCCGGGAAGTCTTTGTATGCAGGCTGACCGTCCTTGACCTTGGTCAACAGGCGGGTACCGACTTCGAAGATGCCGACCGAGAAGCCGACCTGTTGTTGGCGCTCGACGTTGTTGGTGGTGGAGCCGCACTCCAGGTCGACGGTGCCGTTCTGCACCAGCGGAATACGGGTTTGCGAGGTGACCAGGTTGTAACGGACCTTGATGTCCGTGCCCAGTTGCTTCTTCAGCGCGTCGACGACGGCCAGCTGGATGTCATGCGAGTAACCGACGGGCTCAGGTTTGCCGGCCAGGTAGGAAAATGGAATGGAGGAGTCGCGGTGCCCCAGGGTGATGGTGCCCGATTCCTTGATCTTCTTCAGGGTGCCGGTGAGCTCCTCGGCCATGGCCGGCGAAGCGATGACTGCAGCCGCGATGGCTGCGCCCAGCAATTGACGAACGATACGCATCAAATTTTCCTCGACGTGTTTGTTTTTTTTATGGAGCCGTTGGCGGACTCTTCGTTCAACGAATACAGCAAGAAGCGGGTGCATTCGGCTACCAAGTGTAGAGCATGACTCGTGCCAAGCCCTGCTGTCGACCTTAAACCGCTTGTATTGCTCGCGCTTGACAGTCTCTACATCTCTCCGGGGTTCGCCAGGCCGAATAAATAGCGTTTGCTCGTTCGGTTATCCGAACGCGTGGGCTGCCGCACATTCAGGTATCGCGTGTGGTAACTATGCAGTGCGCGGCAAGGGCGCAGACGTAGTGTGCTCTGCTCTTTGCCTGGAGAGTTCCACAGATGTCACCGCACCGGCCCCCGAACGATTCCATCGATAGCCTGATTGCCCAAAACTTGCCTGGATGGCTAGTCGACCACGCGCAACCGGAAAGGCTCGATGCGTTACGTAATGCCCTGCGTCGGCAGGCGCACTGCAATGCTCGGCTTGGCCCGATCCTCCAGGCCATCCCTTCCTTGCAGGCCTACGCGGCAGAGTTGCTCAAAACGAAGCTGCGCAAGAGCGGCATCAGCAACCCGGACGTGACGGGCTGGAAGGTACGGGTCTCGCAGCGGCTGGTGCTGCCCAGCGCTTCGCCTGCGCTGCTGCGGCCCACCTATGTTCGCCGCTCCAGGCGGTCATTGCTGGAGGCGGCGCTGCATAACTATCATCGCAGGGAGACGCGCCCCGGGCTGATGCGCAAAGGTGAACTGGTCGATGGCAACGGTAACCGGCTGCCGATGAGCTTCCACGCGTTTGCCTCCGCATGTCGCGAGGTCGACGCAGGTGGCAAGTACCAGGCGTTGCTCACGCACCACCTACAGCCAGAAGATCGCCCGGAGGATGAGCCGGGCCAGGCCGTTTCCCGCTTGCACGGGCTTTTCGAAGCGAGTTTCAAGGCACATTTCGAGGTGGCGATGCGGGTCGCCGCGTTGAAGCAGGACATTGACGAGCGCACATATTTTTTTCTGTTGCCGCTTGTTGCCGAAAAGCCGGTAGTGCCTGCGCTGGTTGGCACTGTGGTTCCCCGACAGTTGTACCTATTGGGCCGCCCGGTTCAAGGCGTGCTGACGCTGGAAGTGCGTCCGTCAGCTGATGGCGCAGTGGAGTCGGTGGTGCTCTGGATACCCGATGACCCTCATCAGCCCGTCTCCCGTCATGCCAGCTGGGACGCACTCGACAACTACCTCGGTAAGCGCTTTTGTGCGCCGGACTATCGGCGCTTTTTCGCGCGCTTCATTACCGAGCGTGAGCGCATCAATTTCTATCGGGTATTGAACGAACGGGTCGCGCAGGCATCGGCAGCCGGGGTGGAACTCGACGCCCGTTCTGCACCGGTCACGGACGCACCGTTCGTACACCTGCGCCGGCAACACCTTGCCAAGATCAGGGATGACGCCAAGGTGCTCGCCGTACCCACCGATGTCGAAGATGACGAAGACCGCGAAGCGCGCATGCAGGGCTACAAAGAGCTGGGCATGAATTTGCTGAACGTGGCGGGCGCCTTCGTGCCTGTGCTTGGCGAAGTGCTGCTGGTGGCAAACGCGGTTCAGATTGCTGACGAAGTGTATGAAGGGTATGAAGATTGGCGCATGGGTGATCGCGAAGGGGCGTTGAACCACCTGTTCAATGTTGCCGAGAACGTCGTGCTCGGCGGGATGATCGCAGCCGGCAGCAAAGTGGCCGTGCGTGCCCTTGAGCGGCTGGCCTTCGTGGATGACTTGGTACCGGTGTGCGACTCCGCAGGCAAGGTCAAGCTCATGGCCACGGATCTACCCGGTTACGATGCCGAACCTTTGCGTGGTGCTGGCGCACAGGAATGGTTATGGCACCTCGATGAGGGCTGTTATCGAGTGTTGGAGGATCCGCAGGATGGTCGCTCCAGGATCCTGCACCCTGGTCGTGCCAGTGCCTATCGGCCTGTGATCGAGCAGAATGGCGCCGGCGGCTGGCGCCATGAACTGGAAGCTCCCCAATACTGGGAAGGGCGGGCCAATCTGGTGCGCCGCCTGAGTACGCCCCTGGCAGAACTACCGGAAGCGACATGCGACTACCTACTCCAGGTGACAGGGCTGAGTGAGGCGCAGGTTCGCCGTTTGCACGTCGAGCACATGGGCGCACCTGCACGGTTGCTCGATGCCCTGGAGCTTTATCAGGCACATGAATTGCACCCGGACTTCAGCGCGCCGCGACTGGCGCAGTACGTTGCTGATCGGCAAGTGCAGCCCAATGGCATCGAGCGGATATTGCGGCGCACTTTCCCGGGCCTGTCGGCTCGTTGTACCCGTGAGCTGCTTCAGCAATGCAGCGGTGCGCAGCTCGATACGCTCAGCACCGCGCAGCGGATCCCTTTGGCAGTGGCCGAGCGCGCACGATGGTCACTGCGCGAAAGCCGTCTGGACAGGGCCTGTGCCGGCTTGCGCCTGCCGCGTTGCGTCAATCCCGATACCGAACGCCTGGCTTTGGGCTTGCTCGAGCGTCAGCTGAAATGGCCGGACACCCTGCGCATCGAACTGCGCGAAGGTAGCCCGAGTGGCCGGTATCTGGCCGGTATCGGCGCTGAGTCTGCGCAGGATGTACGGTGTATCGTGCGCCGCGGTGATGGCTACCGCTATGCCGGTCAAGGCACATCCGGCCCCTACCTGGCGGCGCTGCTGTCTGCGCTGGACGAGACGCAGACAGCCGATCTCGGCGATGCCGCTGTCAGTCCAGGTGCCCTGGGCTCGTTGTTGATCGAGGCCGCTGCCGGTGATCGTACCCAAGCGGCTGAGCTCTGTGGCATGCCCCGTCTGGGCGTTGGCCTGCGGCCCCCGACCCGTTTTGGGGACGGGCGTATCGGGTATGCCTTGAGTGGGCGAGGGGAGAGCAGTCGGCGTGCCATAGGGCGTGGTATCCACCAAGTGTTTCCGACAATGACAGACGGGGAGCTACAAGCCTATCTGCTTGACCTAATGGAGCGGCGAGTAGGGTTGTGGGAGCACTACAGCCAGCTCACGGGACAGTTGGCACGCCTGCGTCAGAGCCTGCGCCAATGGCGCAGGGATGCCAGTAACCCACTGGACGCGCTGCGCCGCCGTCGGGTCGCTACTGCCGTTCGGCGAAGCTGGCGGCGCAAGATAACCGACGAGGCCGGGGACTACGCGCTTATCATCAGCGGAGAGCGTATCGGTAGTCTGCCCGAATTACCGGAGGGGGTGAGCTTTGATCATGTGCGACGGCTGATCCTCAGTGACCTGCGCCTTGGTGAAATCAATGGGGACTTCCTTCGACGTTTTCCCAACCTGATTGAGCTCGACCTGTCCGGCAATCGCCTGACTGCGATCCCTCACGGCATTGAACATATGCCCCGCCTGCGGCAGCTAAACCTGCGCCGCAACAGCGTGATCATGGATGAGGCCGGTGAGTTGCGTCTTGCCGGGATGAGCGCGCTGCGGTACCTCGACCTCAGCCACAACCCGCTGGGAAGGGCGCCGGTACTGACGCGCCTGGGCAATTTGCGTGAAGTCAACTTGCGCTCTGCTGGCCTTGAGGCGTTGCCTGAGCGGATTTCATTTCGTGCCCACATAGACTTGCGTAACAACAACATCCGCACACTGCGCCGAGAGGTGCAGCAACTGCGCCTGCAGGTGCACCAGTTGTCCTTGCACGATAATCCACTTGGCGAAGCTGACGCATTGCTGCTCGATGAGGCTCGAAGTGTGACCCCGGGGCAGTGGGGGTCAGCGTCCGCACGCCATCGCGCCATTGACAGTGACCTTTTCAATACCTGGGCCAACAGTACAGCCGACGCTGAACGTGATCGCCAGCAGGCCATATGGACAGCCCTGCTTGAGGAACCGCAATCAGATGGAATGTTCCGCTTTCTGGCAGACTTCGTCCATGGTGAGGACTTTGAACAGCACCCTGGGCATTACCGCAGCCGAATCTGGCGAATTCTTGAAACGTGTGAGCAGCACGAGCAGTTGCGTCATCAGTTGTTTCTAGAGGCATCTGGCCGGCGCAGTTGTGAAGACCGCCTGCTGCTGTTGCTGGAGCAGATGGAGCTTGGGGTTCTGGTGCTGCGCGCCGTCGAAGACGCGCATGGCAGTCGGATGGAAGCCCGTTTGCTAAGCCTGGCGCGTGGTTTGTTTCGCCTGGACGAGGTCGACCGTCACGCGACTTTACATGTTCAACGCATGCATGCCGAGCACGCCCCTCATATCGATGAAATCGAGACACGGCTTTTTTACCGACAGCGGCTTGCGCGTCCCTTGGGCTTGCCGATCGAGCTCGACGAAATGCATTACCCAGGTTTTGCAAACGTAACCACCAGCGATGTGCTGCGGGTCCAGGACGCGGTTTTGCAAACTGAGACGACGGATGCCCTGATAGCCTCGTTGGCACAGCGGCCTTTCTGGGAGCAATACGCGCGAGAGTTTCATGCGCAGCGATTTGAAGAACTGGTACAGCCACTGCACCAGCGCATGGAAGCCCTGCAGGCTCAGGTAGATGAGCAAGTGATCAACGAAAGCGAGTTTCTGCAACGCTGTGAAGCACTGAAAACTGATTACGATCGCAGCGAGCGGGCATTGCTGGCGCGGTTGGCGCGTGAAGCCTATGAGCGCTGGGCGAATACGCCCCCTTGACGAATCAAGAGGGCTTCACCGTCGATATCAGGCTGCGCGGCTATTTGTGCGCACCTTGCGGGCATGCTGCAGATACGCCCCCAGGGCCATCTGCTCCTGCGCGGTCAGCGACAGGCCCAGCTTGGTGCGACGCCAGATAATGTCAGCGGTTTGCTCTGCCCATTCCTCCTCCAGCAGGTAGTCCACCTCGCGGGTGAACAGCCCGGCGCCGATAGCCTGCCCGAGGTCTTCGGGGCCGTGAACGCCATCAAGCAGCCGCCACACGCGGCTGCCGTAGGTGAGCACCCAGCGTTTGGCCAGGTCAACAGGCAACCAGCCGCAACGTGCCAGTACGGCATCGATCAGCGCCTGTACCGTTGTCATGCCCTCTGCGCCCGGCAGTGGCGCACTGGCAGTCCAGGCGCCGCGCATCTGGGTGAAGAAGGGCTTGAGTTCGGCCATGGCCGATTCGGCCAGCTTGCGGTAGGTGGTGAGCTTGCCGCCGAACACAGACAGTAACGGTGCCTGGCCTTCGTCCGCCGAAAGGGCGAGTGTGTAGTCCCGGGTCACTGCCGAAGGGTTGTCCGATTCATCGTTGCACAGCGGTCGAACGCCGGAGTAGGTATGCAGGATGTCGGCTGGGCTCAGTTGATGGTTGAAGTGCTCGTTGACCACCTTCAACAAGTAGTGTGTTTCCTGCTCGGTAATGGCGACCGCGGCCGGGTCGCCGCTGTATTCCCGATCAGTGGTGCCGATCAGGGTAAAGCGGTCCAGATACGGGATGCAGAAGACGATGCGCTGGTCTTCGTTCTGCAGAATGTAGGCATGTTCACCTTCATACAGGCGCGGCACGATAAGGTGGCTGCCCTGGATCAGGCGGATGCCGTAAGGCGCCTCGAGCTTGAGGTCGTCCTTGATGAAGCTGGCCACCCACGGGCCGGCGGCGTTGACCAGTGCGCGGGCATGGATCGTCTGGAGGGTGCCATCGGCGTGCTGCAGTTCTACCTGCCACAAGCCCTTTACACGTTCGGCGCGCAAGCAGCGGGTGCGGGTGTGGATATGTGCGCCTAGCTCACGTGCCGCCATGGCGTTGAGTACCACCAGGCGGGCGTCATCGACAGCGCAGTCGGCGTATTCGAAGCCGCGGGTGATTGCTGGCTTAAGCGGGTATCCCGGGCCGAAGCGCAGGCTACGCGAGGCGCCCAGACGCTTGCGCTTGCCCAGGTGGTCGTAGAGGAACAGGCCGGCGCGGATCATCCAGGCAGGGCGCAGGTGCGGGCGGTGCGGAAGCACGAAGCGCATAGGTTTGACGATGTGCGGCGCCTTGGCCAGCAGCACTTCGCGTTCAGCCAATGCCTCGCGTACGAGGCGAAATTCGTAGTGCTCCAGGTAGCGCAAGCCACCGTGAATCAGTTTGCTGCTGGCTGACGACGTGTGTTGGGCCAGGTCGTCCTTTTCGCAAAGGAAGACCTTCAAGCCGCGACCAGCGGCGTCGGCAGCGATGCCCACGCCATTGATGCCACCGCCGATCACGGCAAGGTCATAACAGTCGGCTGTTGGGGGCTGTGACGAAACTGGCTGGGACACGGGCAAGGCCTCCTGGGGCTGTTCACATCGAATATGAACATTGATGTTCGTTTGCGAAAATATTAGCGCAACAGAAAGCCGGTCGCCAGTCAGTCTCTATAGAAAAAACTGATCAAATGACAATGAAGTGAACATTTACGAAAATTTAGGGGACGGCCAGGGTTCTGGGCGCGCGCGCTGTCTCAGGCATAACTGGCCCGAAAACGATGCAGGCGCGAGCCTCGCTCGCGATGCGCCGCGCGGGCCGCATTTGATCTCACGGCCGTCACATATCTGGCTGTATGCACCCGCCAGCCCTCAAACCACCTCAAGCCTGATCTTGTTCTGGTTCAACAATTGGGTAAGGGTTGGGGTCGGTGTCTGGTCGGTGACCAGGCAGTCGACCAGGTCGATCGAGCCCAGACGCACCATGGCATTGCGCCCGAATTTGCTGGAATCGGCCGCGAGGATCACTTGTCGGGCATTGGCAATGATGGCTTGCGACACCCGCACTTCCTGATAGTCGAAATCGAGCAGGCTGCCATCCTCGTCGATACCGCTGATGCCCACCAGGGCGAAGTCGACCTTGAACTGGTTGATGAAATCGACACTGGCCTGGCCGACTACACCACCATCTCGGCGCACCGTGCCACCCGCCACCAGCACTTCGAAATCGTCCTTGGCGGCCAGGATCGCAGCCACGTGCAAGTTGTTGGTGATGACTTTCAGGTGGCTGTGGTTGAGCAGTGCCCGGGCAATCGATTCGGTGGTGGTGCCGATGTTGATGAACAGCGAGGCATGGTCGGGAATCTGTCGGGCCACGGCGTCGGCAATGCGCTGTTTTTCGTCGCGCATCTGGTCGGCACGCATGGCGTAGGCGGTATTTTCGATACTTGAATCGTAAGCCGCACCGCCGTGGTAGCGGCGTAGCAGGTTGAGCTCGGCAAGCTGGTTGATGTCGCGCCGGATAGTCTGGGGAGTGACAACGAATAGCTGCGCCATTTCCTCGATACTGACATAGCCGCGTTCGCGCACCAGTTCGAGGATTTGTTGTTGGCGGGGGGGCAGATTCATGGGCGGTCCTTTGGGGCTGCCGGACAAATTCTGCAATGATGCCGTAGGAAAGGGATGACGGCCAGTGGACGATGGGGGCCGTATGGCGGCCCCCACAGGTATCATGCCTCGTGATCTTCCCAGTCACGGGTACGCTTGACTGCTTTCTTCCAGCCGGCATACAGCTTTTCTTTCTGCGTTTCGTCCAACTGCGGGCTGAACTCGCGCTCGATGATCGCCTTGTCGCGCAGCTCGTCCAGGCCACTCCAGAAGCCACAGGCCAGGCCAGCCAGATAGGCGGCGCCCAGTGCCGTGGTTTCGCGCATTTGCGGCCGCTCCACGCAGGTGCCGAGGATGTCGGCCTGGAACTGCATGAGGAAGTTGTTGGCCACGGCACCACCGTCCACACGCAGTTCGGACAAGCGCTGGCCACAGTCCTGCTGCATGGCGTCGAGGACATCGCGGGTCTGGTAGGCGATGGACTCCAGTGCGGCGCGGATGATGTGGTCTACCTTCACGCCACGTGTCAGGCCGAACAACGCACCGCGGGCATACGGGTCCCAGTATGGGGCGCCCAGGCCGGTAAAGGCTGGTACCAGGTACACGCCGTTGCTGTCCTTGACCTTGCTGGCGAAGTACTCGGTATCCAGGGCGTCGTTGACGATCTTCAGTTCGTCACGCAGCCATTGCACGGTAGAGCCACCATTGAATACCGCGCCTTCCAGTGCATAGGCCACCTCACCACGCGGGCCGCAGGCAATGGTAGTGAGCAGGCCGTGGGACGACTTCACCGCCTGGTCACCCGTGTTCATCAGCAGGAAGCAGCCAGTGCCGTAGGTATTCTTGGCCTGGCCCGGCTCCACGCACATCTGGCCGAACAGTGCCGATTGCTGGTCGCCGGCGATACCGGCGATGGCTATGCCGCTCTTGGTGTGGCCATACACTTCAGAAGAGGGGCGCACCTCAGGCAACATTTGCCGCGGGATGCCCAGGATTTCCAGCAGCTTGTCGTCCCACTGCAGGCTGTGGATGTTGAACATCAGCGTGCGCGAGGCGTTGGTGTAGTCGGTGACGTGAACCTTGCCACCGGTAAATTTCCAGATCAGCCAGGTGTCGATGGTGCCGAACAGCAGTTCGCCACGCTCGGCGCGCTCACGGGCGCCGTCGACATTGTCGAGGATCCACTTCAGCTTGGTGCCGGAGAAATACGGGTCGGTGACCAGGCCGGTGGTTTCACGAATGTAGCCTTCATGGCCGTCACGCTTGAGCTGGGCACAGATCTCGGTGCTGCGGCGGCATTGCCAGACAATGGCGTTGTACACCGGGCGCCCGGTTTCCTTGTCCCACACCACAGTGGTTTCGCGCTGGTTGGTAATGCCCAGTGCGGCGACCTGAGCGTGGCTGATGCCTGCCTGGGCCAGGGCCTCGACCATGGTCGCGCTTTGTGTGGCGAAAATCTCCATCGGGTCATGTTCGACCCAACCCGCCTGTGGGTAGTGCTGTGCGAACTCGCGCTGGGAGGTACCCACAACATTGGCGTCACGGTCGAAAATGATCGCCCGCGAACTGGTGGTGCCCTGGTCCAGGGCGATGATGTAGTTCTTATCCTGGGTGTCTGTCATGGTCGTAGGCCTTGCAAGAATAGAGGGTCAGGGCTGCGCGTGGTGGCGGCATCAATTGGCTTGAGTATCGCCCTGGCGAATGTCATTTGTCTCTGGGGTCGCGGCGGGCGCTACTGGCAGGTTGCGTGCAATAAGGCCGCGATAGCTCGCTGCACCCAGGCAGGCGCCAACGATCGGTGCAAATACCGGAACCAGGAAATAAGGAATATCCCGCCCGCCAGTGAAGGCGATTTCGCCCCAACCGGCGAGGAATGTCATGAGTTTTGGCCCGAAATCGCGGGCCGGGTTCATCGCAAAGCCAGTCAAAGGGCCCATGGCGCTCCCAATCACCGCAATCAGCAGGCCGATCAGCAGCGGTGCCATGGCACCGCGCGGAAGGCCGTTGTTGTCGTCGGTCAGGGCCATGATCACGCTCATCAGAATGGCAGTGATCACCACTTCGACCAGAAATGCCTGGCTGGTGGACAGGGACGGGTGCGGGTAGGTGGAGAACACAGAGGCCAGCTCCAGGCTGCCTTCGCTACCGCGCAGCATGGCGTGGGCCTGTTCGAAATCGAAGAACAGACTGCTGTACAGCGTGTAGACCAGTGCCGCGCCACAGAATGCGCCGCATACCTGGGCCAGCATGTAGAAGGGCAGCTTGCGCTTGTCGAACCCTGCGAACAGTGCAAGGGCGATACTTACGGCTGGGTTCAGGTGCGCACCGGAAATACCGGCGGTGAGGTAGATTGCCATGCTGACGCCCACGCCCCAGATGATACTGATCTCCCAAAGCCCGAAGCTGGCGCCGGCAACCTTGAGCGCGGCGACGCAGCCGGTACCGAAGAAGATGAGCAGGGCGGTGCCGAGAAACTCGGCCAGGCACTGGCTGGACAGCGTGGGTTGGTGCAGAGCAGTCGTCATGTATGACCTCGTTTTTTTTGTTGTGAGGCGCGTAGCGCTCGACAGCAAAACCCGGTGTCTATCCCCATTGACCCCGGATGATGTAGGAAATGCACCTTAAAAGTGCACCGCTTATTCAGAAACGAAAAAATATAGACAAGAAACGCTGATGTCAAAGGTCGAAAGTGAACGGTCAGTCACGATATGGCCGCTAGAATAAGATGCGGATCCCGTACTAGAGGCGCGCGATCGCGGTGCGCTAGCTGGGATGTAGGAATTGTCCTAAAGTAGCCGCCGAGTCGTCCCTGACTGGAGCCCTTGCATGACCCCCGCCCTAGACCTGTTGAAAAAGCACCGTGCCGAGCATCGTGTGCACAGTTATGAACATGACCCGAAGTCGGCGTCGTATGGCCTGGAGGCGGCAGAAAAGCTCGGGCTCGACCCGCAACAGGTGTTCAAGACGTTGCTGGCAAGCAGCGAGAAAGGGGAATTGCTGGTAGCGGTTGTGCCTGTGGTGGGGACCTTGGACCTCAAGGCCCTGGCCCATGCTGCCGGGGTAAAGAAGTGCGAGATGGCCGACCCGGCGGCGGCGCAGCGGGCGACCGGTTACCTGGTGGGCGGGATCAGCCCACTAGGGCAGAAGAAGCGTCTGCGGACCTTTATCGATGACTCGGCGCAGAATTTTGCAACTATCCATGTCAGCGCCGGTAGGCGTGGCCTGGAAGTGGAGTTGGCAGCGGCGGTGCTGGCGGAGTATACGCAGGGCTCGTTCGCCGGGATTGGTCGAGGCTGAGAACAGGGGGCCGCCAAGCGGCCCCCTGGCGGTGAAGTCAAGTCGCCGAACTGTAACGACGCACGCCATTCTCCTGGCGTGGCAACTGTGCCGCAACGCTACCCGGTACAGGGAATAGCACGAGGTGATCGGCCTTCACTGCAATCTCCACATTCTCACCGACCTCGTGGTCGTTATGGCTAGGGAAGATCGCTTCCAGCTGGCTACCGGTGGGCAACTGCAAGCGATAGAGCGTCGATGCCCCGAGGAAGCTCTTGCCCACGATGTTTGCCAGTAGCGCGCTGCCTGGTGCATGCACGATATCATCCGGGCGCAGCAGTACATCCACCGAGCTGCCCGGCGCCATGATGTAGGCGCGGTTACCGCGCAGCTCACCCACTTCGGTATTGACCGCTTCGTGGCTGCTCATTTGCCCACGGATGAAGTATCCCTGGCCGATGAAACTCGCCACGAATGGCGTCTGCGGTTCGTGGTAAAGGTTGTAGGGCGTGTCCCACTGTTCCAGGCGGCCTTCCTTGAAGACACCGACCTGGTCACTGACCGCAAAGGCTTCTTCCTGGTCGTGAGTGACCAGAATGGCGCTGGTACCGCGGCTTTTGAGAATGTCGCGAACCTCATGGCTCAGGCGACGGCGCAGCTCTACGTCGAGGTTCGAGAACGGCTCGTCAAGCAGCAACAGTTGCGGCTCGGGCGCCAGCGCCCGGGCCAGGGCGACACGTTGCTGCTGACCGCCAGACAACTCATGCGGGTAACGACCGCCCAGCCCGCCGAGTTTGACCAGTTCCAGCATCTCTTCGATGACGGCGGCCTGGCGTGGGTGTTTGGCGATACCAAAGGCAATGTTCTGCGCCACGGTAAGATGCGGGAACAGCGCGTAGTCCTGAAACACCATGCCGATGCGGCGCTTTTCCGGGGCCAGGGTGAAGCCAGCCCGGGAAATGACCTCACCGCCCAGGTGGATTTCACCTTCGTGCACCGGCTCGAAACCGGCGATGGCGCGCAGGGTGGTGGTCTTGCCGCAACCGGATGAACCCAGCAGGCAACCGATGTCGCCTGCGTTCAGGTGCAGGTTGAGGTTCTGGACGATGCGCTGGTCGCCATAGCCGCAGGCGAGGTTGCGCAGGTTGAGCAGTAGGGGTTGACTCATGCGTGGTGGTAAGCCGGTTCTACAAGGAATTCGAGAAGCGCCTTCTGTGCATGCAGGCGGTTTTCAGCCTCGTCCCAGGCGACCGAACGTGGGTCGTCGAGCAGGTCCTGGCTGATTTCCTCGCCACGGTGGGCGGGCAGGCAGTGCATGAAGAGGACATCGGGTGCAGCCAGGTCGAGCAGTTCGCGGGTGACCTGGTAAGGTGCGAAATGCGCCAGGCGCCGTGCAGTTTCCTCCTCCTGACCCATGGAAGTCCAGACATCGGTGACCACCAGGTGAGCATCACGCACAGCTTCCTTGGCATCCCGGATGATCTGCACGCGGTCGCCGCCCAGTGCCATGAAACGTTGATCCGGCTCATAGCCTTCGGGGCAGGCGATGCGCAGCTGGAAATCGAACTGCGTGGCGGCTTCGATATAGGAGTTGCACATGTTGAAGCCATCGCCGATCCAGGTCACGGTCTTGCCCTGAATCGAGCCGCGGTGTTCAACAAAGGTCTGCATGTCGGCCAGCAGTTGGCACGGGTGCGATTCGTCGGACAGGCCGTTGATCACTGGCACGCGCGACTTGGCGGCGAACTCGGTCAGGGTGCTGTGGGCGTGGGTGCGGATCATCACCACATCAACCATGCTCGACAGCACGATGGCGCTGTCACCAATCGGCTCGCCGCGGCCCAGTTGGGTGTCGCGAGGCGACAGGAAGATGGCCTGGCCGCCGAGCTGGATCATGCCGGCCTCGAAGGACACTCGGGTACGGGTCGAGGACTTCTCGAAGATCATGCCCAGTACACGGTTCTTCAGGGGTTCGAACAGCACGCCTCGCTTACGCAGGTCCTTCAGCTCGATGCCGCGGCGGATCACCCCGAGCAATTCGTCGGTGGTGAAGTCCAGCAGGGAGAGAAAGTGCCTAGCGCTCATGATTGACTACCTTATCTGCAACGGTATGCAGGTCGACCGTATGGTTTTTTTGACAACGGGAATGACCTGCGGCGTAAGCCGCACGGGGCGGACGAAATAGGGAAAGGCGCAATACTATAAGTAAATGTCGCCTGAAGCCAAGGGGGGAAAAGCGGCCTGATCGCAAAGGGTGTCGCAAACGGTGTCTTTGCCCGTTGGCCGTGCTGTTCTTTATTTGCTACACAAGGTTGTACACGGCTTGCTGGCAATTTGGCAAATGGCTGTCGTAAATCGTGCGCCTGATGTCGGTGGATTCACGCGGCGAAGCGCACTGGCCGCGGGGAGGGGCCGGGCGCATAGTCACTGTTCGACAACAACAAGGCAGAGGCGGCCATGACCAAGACCCTGCACCACCGTGCCTGTCATCTGTGCGAAGCGATCTGCGGGCTCAACATCGAAGTCAGCCATGAGCAGGACGGGCGGGCCCTGATCAGCTCGATCAAGGGCGACCCACTGGACCCGTTCAGCCGTGGCCATGTCTGCCCCAAGGCCGTGGCGTTGCAGGACATTCAGAACGACCCGGATCGCCTGCGCCAGCCACACAGGCGAGTAGGCGACCATTGGCAAGCCATTGGCTGGGATGAGGCCTTTGCACTGGCGGCCGAAAAATTGTGGGCGGTCCAGCAGGCCCATGGGCGCAATGCCGTGGCGGTCTACCAAGGCAACCCGAGTGTGCACAATTACGGCTTGATGACCCATAGCAACTACTTTCTGGGCCTGCTCAAGACCCGTAACCGTTTCTCTGCCACTTCAGTGGATCAGTTGCCCCAACACCTGGTCAGCCATCTGATGTACGGGCATGGGCTGCTGCTGCCGATTCCGGACATCGACCACACGGGATTCATGCTGATTCTTGGCGGCAACCCACTGGCCTCCAATGGCAGCATCATGACCGTTCCGGATGTGGAGAAGCGCCTGAAGGCCCTTCGGGCGCGTGGTGGGCGCCTGGTGGTGGTTGACCCGCGACGTAGCGAAACGGCGGCAATGGCTGACAGGCATTTGTTCATACGCCCCGGTGGTGATGCAGCCCTGTTGTGCGGCTTGCTCAACACATTGTTCGAAGAAGGCCTGGCACGGGGCTCGCACTTGCCGGTCAACGGCCTGCAGCAGGTGCGTGAGGCCATTGCGCCGTTCAGTGCCGAGGCCGTGAGTGCCCAGTGTGGTATCGCTGCAGCGGACATTCGCCAGCTGGCACGCGACTTCGCCGCTGCCGGGCAGGCCGTGTGTTACGGCCGCATGGGCGTCTCGACCCAAGCATTTGGTACCCTTTGCCACTGGCTGGTGCAACTTGTGAACCTGGTGACCGGCAACCTCGACCGCACAGGCGGCGCGTTGTGCACGGAGCCTGCCGTCGACCTGGTGGCGACCACCTCGGGCGGCCATTTCAACGTCTGGCAGAGCCGTGTGTCGGGTTTGCCCGAGTACGGCGGCGAGCTGCCGGTGGCTGCCCTGGCCGAGGAAATGCAAACACCGGGCGAAGGGCAGGTGCGCGCCCTGGTGACAGTTGCCGGCAACCCTGTGTTGTCCACGCCTAACGGTCGCCAGCTGGATGCAGCGCTGGAGGGTTTGGACTTCATGCTCAGCATCGATCTCTACATCAACGAAACCACCCGCCATGCCGACCTGATCCTGCCCTCCACCTCAGCGCTGGAAAATGACCATTACGACAGCACCTTCAACCTGCTGGCAGTGCGCAACGTCACGCGCTTCAACCGGGCGATCCTGGCCAAGCCGGAGGGCGCACTGCATGACTGGGAAATCTTCGTCGGCCTGGCCCAGGCGTTTGCCAAGCGTGCCGAGTTGGAGTTGAAACCGACCTGGTCGCCTGCGCAGATGATTGATCAAGCCCTGCGCAAAGGGCGCTATGGTGAAGCAACGCCTTGGCAGCTCTCCTTGGCAACACTGGACGATCACCCGCATGGGCTTGACCTGGGGCCTTTACGCAGCAACCTCGCAGGGCGGCTGACGACTGCCAGCAAGGCTGTCGAAGCAGCCCCTCAGGTTTTGCTCGACGACCTGCAGCGCCTGGCGCAAATGACGCCACCAGTGCCGGGCGAACTGCTGCTGATTGGGCGTCGCCATGTGCGCAGCAACAACTCGTGGATGCACAACTTCCATCGCCTGGTAAAAGGCAAGCCACGGCATCAGCTGTTGATGCACCCGCAAGACTTGCAGCAGCGGCAACTGCAGGATGGCCAGCGCGTGCGCATCCGTTCGCGTACTGGCTCACTGGAGGTCGAGGTGCAGGCCTGCGAAGACATGATGCCCGGTGTGGTCAGCTTGCCCCACGGCTTTGGTCATGGTCGTCAGGGCGTGCACCTGCAGATCGCCCAGGCGCAACCCGGCGTGAGCGCCAATGACCTGACTGACGAACGCTTTCGGGACCAGGTTTCCGGAAACGCTGCGCTCAATGGCGTACCCGTGCAGGTCGAGGCCGCTTGAGGAACGGCAAGGCCGAGCACGGCGCTCGGCTTTCCGATACAATGCGACACCGTGCCGACGACTGTGTCGGATAGTTCAGCCGAGGTGCTACATGGATATCATCGAAACGATCAAAGAGCAGATTGCCAACAACACCATTCTGCTTTACATGAAAGGCTCGCCGAATGCCCCGCAATGCGGCTTCTCTGCGCGTGCATCGCAGGCCGTGATGGGTTGTGGCGAAAAGTTCGCCTACGTCGACATCCTGCAGAACCCGGAAATTCGCGCCAACCTGCCAAAATACGCCAACTGGCCGACCTTCCCGCAGTTGTGGGTAGCCGGTGAGCTGGTTGGCGGCAGCGACATCATGCTGGAAATGTTCGAGAACGGTGAGCTGCAAACCCTGATCAAGGAAGCGGCTGCCAAGGCCAAGGCTTCTGAAGCCTGATCTACCGGCAAGCATAAAAAAACCCGCTGATCGCGGGTTTTTTTATGGGGCGAGTAGTTACTCTTCGCCCATCTGCGACTGCAGGTAGTTCTCGATACCGATCTTGTCGATCAGCCCCAGTTGGGTTTCCAGCCAGTCGATGTGTTCTTCCTCGGACTCGAGGATATCTTCTAGCACGTCACGCGAGCCGAAGTCGCCAGCAGTTTCACAATGGGCGATGGCTGCCTTCAGGTCGACCAGGCCTTGCTGTTCAATCTTCAGGTCACACTCGAGCATCTCCTTGGTGTGCTCGCCGATCAGCAGTTTGCCCAGGTCCTGAACGTTAGGAATACCTTCGAGGAACAAAATACGCTTGATCAGTTTGTCAGCGTGCTTCATTTCATCGATGGATTCTTTGTACTCGTGCTTGCCGAGTTTGTTCAGCCCCCAATCTTCGTACATGCGTGCGTGCAGGAAGTACTGGTTGATCGCGACCAGCTCGTTTCCGAGGATCTTGTTGAGATGCTGGATGACGCTTACGTCGCCTTTCATGTCGGGGTTCCTGCCCTGTAGAAGTGTCAATCCAGTGAAGTTTGAGCCCGATACTTAGGTGTGTCAAACCTAAGTTCTTGAATAATAAGTGAAAATTAATAGGAATAAGAATGTTTGTGAACCGCGTTGTAGCGCTAACTTGTTGAATTTCAGGCATAAAAAAACCGGACGCCAGGTCCGGTTCTTGAAATTCTGGGTTCAGGCAGCGGTAAATTCGACGGGGTAGGGCAGGGCTGCCTGGCTGACCTGAAGTTCGGTCAGGGTCTCGCGGACCACCTGCTTGGCCACGCAGGCGCATTTGCCGCACTGGCTGGCGACATTGGTCGCGGCTCGCACTTCTTTGTAACTGCAGCATCCTTCATAGATCGCATCGCGGATCTGTCCGTCGGTAACGCCGACACAAAGACACACATACATAAGGGCTGACCATCGCTGGTTGGGTCGATGGGTTGGAGCTTAATGTTAATGAGAATGCTTGTCAAAGATCTTTCTGAGAGGGGTGTGCTTGAGCGACCGGCGGTCGCTTTGTCGACGGAGTCGGCCTGTCATGAGAAGCCGTGTATGATGGTCGGCCTTTGTTGGATGTCGGGCAAGCCCGTCTGGCCCGGCAAACGGTTTTTCACCCTCATCAGGAGATTACAATGAGCGTACTCGTTGGTAAGAAAGCCCCCGATTTCACCGTTCCGGCCGTGCTGGGCAATGGCGAGATCGTCGATAGCTTCAACCTGGCCTCGGCCATCAAGGGCAAGTACGGCCTGGTGTTCTTCTACCCGCTGGACTTCACCTTCGTCTGCCCGTCCGAGCTGATCGCCCTGGACAACCGCATCCCTGACTTCCAGGCGCGTAACGTGGAAGTGATCGGCGTGTCGATCGACTCGCACTTCACCCACAACGCCTGGCGTAATACCCCGGTCAACAACGGCGGTATCGGTCAGGTGAAGTACACCCTGGCTGCCGACATGACCCACGAAATCTGCAAAGCCTACGACGTCGAGTCCGAAGGCGGCGTGGCCTTCCGTGGCGCCTTCCTGATCGATACCAATGGTGTTGTCCGTTCGCAGATCGTCAACGACCTGCCACTGGGCCGTAACATGGACGAGCTGCTGCGTCTGGTCGACGCTCTGCAGTTCCACGAAGAGCACGGCGAAGTCTGCCCTGCCAACTGGAAAAAAGGCGACAAGGGCATGAACGCTTCGCCTGAAGGCGTTGCTGCCTACCTGAGCGAGAACGCTGGCAAGCTGTAATTGCTGCGTGCATAAAAAACCGGCCTTCGTGGCCGGTTTTTTTTGCCTTCCTGTGCCGGCCTCTTCGCGGGAGCGCCCGCCCCCACAGATTCTCTGCATGCCTGAAGGCAAAGGTTAACCTGTGGGAGCGGGCGTGCCCGCGAATGCTTTTGGCAGATCAGTCGTTGAAATCGCGCCAGCCGCCCATTTCTTTCCAGCGGTTGACGATGCCGCAGAACAGCTCAGCCGTTTTCTCGGTGTCGTAACGTGCCGAGTGCGCCTCACGCCCGTCGAAGTCGATGTCGGCGCTCTGACAGGCCCGCGCCAGCACGGTCTGGCCATACGCCAGGCCCGCCAGGGTGGCGGTGTCGAAGCTGGAGAACGGGTGGAACGGGTTGCGCTTCAGGTCATTGCGCGCCACTGCTGCATTGAGGAAACCCAGGTCGAAGCTGCTGTTGTGGCCGACCAGAATCGCCCGCTTGCAGCCGTTGGCCTTGAGGGCCTTGCGCACGCCGCGGAATATGTCGGTCATCGCGCTTTCCTCGCTGACTGCCATGCGTAGCGGATGGTCCAGCTTGATCCCGGTGAACTCAAGCGCGGCCGGCTCGATGTTGGCGCCCTCGAACGGCTCTACTCGGTGGAAGTAGGTATGCTCGGGGAACAGGAAACCTTTCTCGTCCATGCCGATGGTGACGGCGGCAATTTCCAGCAATGCATCGGTAGCGCTGTTGAAACCACCGGTTTCAACATCCACCACGACCGGCAGATAGCCGCGGAAGCGCTCGGCCATCGGGTGGCGAGGACCGCTGCTGCCTTGGGTGTCCAGGTCGTCTTCGTAAAGGTCTTCGCTCACGCGTTTTTCTCCAGCAGGCGCCAGCGCAGTTTTTCGCCAGCGCGCAGCGGGACTACGGTTTGCTCGCCAAATGGCAGGCTTTCCGGAGCGGTCCATTCTTCGCGGACCAGGGTAATGGTGTCGGTGTTCGCCGGCAGGCCATAGAAGGCCGGGCCGTGCAGGCTGGCGAAGCCTTCCAGCTTGTCCAGCGCGTTACGCTGTTCGAACGCTTCGGCGTACATCTCGATGGCCGCATAGGCGGTGTAGCAACCCGCGCAACCGCAGGCTGCTTCCTTGGCGTGACGGGCATGAGGTGCCGAGTCGGTGCCGAGGAAGAACTTCGGGTTGCCGCTGGTGGCGGCGTCCAGCAAGGCCACCTGGTGGGTATTGCGCTTGAGGATCGGCAGGCAGTAGAAGTGCGGACGAATGCCGCCAACCAGCATGTGGTTGCGGTTGTACAGCAGGTGCTGGGCGGTGATGGTCGCACCCACGTTGGCCGGGGCCTCGGTGACGAACTGCGAGGCGTCGCTGGTGGTGATGTGTTCGAACACCACTTTCAGCGTCGGGAAGCGCTCGACCACACGGCGCAAGTGCTCGTCGATGAAGCGCTTCTCGCGGTCGAACACGTCGATCTCGCTGCGGGTCACTTCGCCATGCACCAGCAGCGGCATGCCCACTTCCGCCAGTGCCTCTATGGCCGGGAAGATGTTGTCGATGCTGGTCACGCCGGAATCGGAGTTGGTGGTGGCGCCGGCCGGGTACAGCTTGGCGGCGTACACGAAACCGCTGGCCTTGGCCGCGCGGACGTCCTCGGGGCTGATGTTGTCGGTGAGGTACAGCACCATCAGCGGCTCGAAGCGGCTGCCGGCCGGGCGGGCAGCCAGAATGCGCTCACGGTAGGCGCCGGCCTCGGTGGCATTGCGCACCGGCGGCACGAGGTTGGGCATGATGATGGCACGGGCGAAGGTACGCGCCACGTCGCCAACGGTGTGGGGCAGGACGGCACCATCGCGCAGATGGATGTGCCAGTCGTCGGGGCGCAGGAGGGTCAGGCGATCGGACATTGGGGATTCCAGGCGGGTCGAACTCAAGCCCCAATCCTACCGGAAAACCCTGGGGCGAGCACGGCTATCAAGTTTTCCGCGCGGCGTCCGATAGCCTGCTGGTAAGCCGTCAGAAATTGTGGAGCCGCCCGTGCGCCAGCGTTACCTAGCCCTGTTGACCCTGTTCGCCAGCCTGCCGGCCGGCGCACTGACTTTCCAGACGCGCATGGAGAACATTGCCTGGCAGGTCGAGGGTGACCAGTTCGAGTGTCGTCTGAGCCAACCGATCGAAGGTTTCGGCAGCGGTACGTTCGTGCGCCGGGCAGGCGAGCAGCCGGTGTTCCAGCTGCGTTCGGACAGCAACGTACTGGGTGCCGGCACCGCCAGCCTGCTGGCCGCGGCAGCGCCTTGGCAACCTGGGCGTGGCGATATCAACCTGGGCCATGTGCGCATGGCCCGCAGCGGTGTGCTGTTCAGCTCCTCCCAAGGGCAGGCCAGCCGGCTGATCAACGGTTTGCTCGACGGGCGTAGCACCGTCGTGCGCAACTACACCGGTGAGGCGGGCAGGCCGATGGAGGTGCGGGTGCTGCCGGTCAGCTTCGCCAAAGCCTACAATGACTATCAGGTCTGTGCCGGCAAGCTGTTGCCGATGAACTATGACCAGGTGCGCCAGACTCAAGTGGGCTTCCCTGGGGGCGGTTACGAGCTGGATGCAGCAGCCAAGGCGCGGCTGGAGGTGATTGTCGACTACCTGAAGGCCGACCCTACGGTTAACCATATCGAGCTCAACGGCCACTCCGACAACAGTGGCAACCGCCTGACCAACCGCGACCTGTCGCGCCGCCGCGCATTGGCCGTGGCCGATTACTTCAAGGCTCACGGTGTGCCGCAAGAGCAGATTACTGTGCGCTTCCATGGTGAGCGTTATCCGCTGGCGAAGAACAACAGTGCATCGAACCGGGCGCGTAATCGGCGGGTGAATATCGAGCTGGATCGGGTGGCGGAGGTTGAAAAGGCGGTGGAAAAACCGGTTGAGCCCGTGTCGCCGGCTGCTCCCGCTCCAGCCGTTCCGGCTGCTCCCGCGTCGGGGGCGAAGGCGCCCTGAGACCGGATGGGGCGCCAACCCTTGCGTCAAATTTCCGTGTTGATCTGGCAAGTCGCCCTTCCGACAATTTCTGTCGCTTTGTCGTCAGAAGCTGTCGCCCCACTGTAAATTTATCCGCAACGCCGGTAGAATCGGTCCCTTTCCGTACAACCCCGTGGAGTGATGGCATGGCGGACGTAAAAAAGGTCGTACTGGCGTATTCCGGCGGCCTTGATACTTCGGTGATTCTCAAGTGGCTGCAGGATACCTACAACTGCGAAGTGGTGACCTTCACCGCTGACCTGGGTCAGGGCGAAGAGGTCGAACCGGCTCGTGCCAAGGCCCAGGCAATGGGCGTTAAAGAGATCTACATCGACGACCTGCGCGAAGAGTTCGTGCGTGACTTCGTGTTCCCGATGTTCCGCGCCAACACCGTCTACGAAGGCGAGTACCTGCTGGGTACTTCCATCGCCCGTCCGCTGATCGCCAAGCGCCTGATCGAAATCGCCAACGAAACCGGCGCCGACGCCATTTCCCATGGCGCCACCGGCAAGGGTAACGACCAGGTGCGCTTCGAGCTGGGTGCCTATGCCCTGAAGCCAGGCGTCAAGGTCATCGCCCCATGGCGCGAGTGGGACCTGCTGTCCCGCGAAAAGCTGATGGACTACGCCGAGAAGCACGGCATCCCGATCGAGCGCCACGGCAAGAAGAAGTCGCCGTACTCGATGGACGCCAACCTGCTGCACATCTCCTATGAAGGCGGTGTCCTGGAAGATACCTGGACCGAGCACGAAGAAGACATGTGGCGCTGGAGTGTCTCGCCTGAGAACGCCCCGGACCAGGCTACCTATATCGAGCTGACCTACCGCAATGGTGACATCGTTGCCATCGACGGCGTCGAGAAATCCCCGGCTACCGTTCTGGCCGACCTGAATCGTATCGGTGGTGCCAACGGCATCGGCCGCCTGGACATCGTCGAAAACCGGTACGTCGGCATGAAGTCGCGCGGTTGCTACGAAACGCCTGGCGGTACCATCATGCTCAAGGCCCACCGTGCCATCGAGTCTATCACCCTGGACCGCGAAGTCGCTCACCTGAAAGATGAGCTGATGCCCAAGTATGCCAGCCTGATCTACACCGGCTACTGGTGGAGCCCGGAGCGTCTGATGCTGCAGCAGATGATCGATGCTTCGCAGGTGAACGTGAATGGTGTGGTGCGCCTGAAGCTGTACAAGGGCAATGTGACCGTGGTTGGCCGCAAGTCGGACGATTCGCTGTTCGATGCCAACATCGCCACCTTTGAAGAAGATGGTGGTGCCTACAACCAGGAAGACGCTGCTGGCTTCATCAAGCTCAACGCGCTGCGTATGCGCATTGCCGCCAACAAGGGCCGTTCGCTGCTCTGATTGCTGGTGTGCGTGAAAACCCCGGCTCAGTCCGGGGTTTTTTTATGCCTGCGCAAAGGCGAGTCGTTCAACTTCGAGGGTTCACATCATCGCCCTCAAGTGCGCTGATCGAAAGCTGCGCACATTGACGTCTATCCAGATTACAAAAGCGCCAGACTCGCGCCGGCTCGGGGGGGTGGGCAAGAGCGTGCAAGAGTTGTTGTTCCATCATGCGACAGGCGTCGGGGCCGGAGAACATGAATGTAACAGGCTCGCCCTGTACCGCCTCACGGGCATCATTGGCAATAGCGGGTGTGGCCGCACTGTTCAGTGCTGGCGTGTTTTCGTGTACAGGGTTGTTGGGGAGCGGGCTGTAGAACGACTTGTAATTGAAGTTGAGCGTCAGAAAAAACAGTGCCGTCAGAAAGAATGGAAAACCTACCAGGAACCAGGTGTAGAGCTTTTGGCTGGACTCGCCGAGAAATGGCAGTGTGGCAAGGGCGGAGGCTTCGATAATCCCCGCGAAGATGGCAATGATCGTCAGCGGGGCGACAGGTTGTGCTTGGGTCATAGGGGCCGTCTCCAGCGGTTTTGTCCATCTTTACCTTACTGCTGTACTCAACTAAAGGCTGGATTCTTTCCCGGGGGAGGAATGATCGTCAGAGAACCTAGTTGTGTTGATTTTTCAACGCGTTCGAGTCGGAAGTTCTCCTCTGCTGAAGATCAGTATTCAACTGGTGCGTTTATGTTAGTGGGTGGTACCGTTTCTTTCGGTAATAAGTAATTTGTTTGTTACAACCATAGTCTTAATGTGTAGGAAGTTTCTGTAAGCTCTGTAGGTTTTGTCTGTCCATGGCTTTCACTGGTAAATCGCCGCGCCAGCAAGCGTCCTGTCGGTTATCGTGGCGTGCCAAAGCAACAACAATGTATGGATATCGCATGAATAAAGTGCTTATCGTGGATGATCATCCGGTCATACGCCTGGCCGTACGCATGCTGATGGAGCGGCATGGGTATGACGTTGTGGCGGAGACTGACAATGGGGTGGCTGCGCTGCAGCTGACACGGCAACACCTGCCGGATATTGTGGTGCTGGATATCGGTATCCCGAAACTGGATGGCCTGGAGGTGATCGCCCGCATGGCGACATTCAGCCCGGGTAGCAAGGTGCTGGTGCTGACGTCGCAGGCTCCCGGTAACTTTTCGATGCGCTGCATGCAGGCGGGGGCGGCGGGTTACGTGTGCAAGCAGCAGGAGCTTACCGAGCTGCTTAGCGCTATCAAGGCTGTGTTGTCGGGTTACAGCTACTTCCCCAACCAGGCCTTGCATGCGTCACGTGGCAGGGGCGCGAGCAGTGAGACGGATATGGTGAATCGCCTTTCTGCGCGAGAGATGACCGTGCTGCAACAACTGGCGCGAGGGCGTTCGAACAAGGAGATTGCCGACAGCATGTACCTCAGCAACAAGACGGTCAGTACCTACAAGTCGCGGCTCTTGCTCAAGCTCAATGCACGGTCACTGGTTGACCTGATCGAGCTGGCGCAACGGCAAGGTTTGAACTGACCGCCAGGCCTTGAAGCCTCCAGCCAGGAGGCTTTGCCAAGGCTAACGATCCATGACTAAAGGGCCAGAACTAAAGGTCGTAATCGAAATCGGCCAGCTGCTTCTGCAGGCGCCGTTCTTCTAGCATGTTGTCGATGGTGCGGCGTTTGCTCAGGTTGGTCTTTGCGGTTTCAACCTGTGGTTCCGCGTCATCGTCTGCGGCAACAAAATCATCATCGATCGACAGGTCGTCTTTATCGGTACTCATGAGTCGCTCCAAGCCAAGGGGCCATTGGCCGTCCTTATAACCAGAAAGCAGACGCTGGTAAAAAAGATTTTTTCAATCGACGTGATTGGTTTCTGCCTATCGGCTCAATCGTCGGAGGTTTTGTGCTTGTACTCGCACAAATCTTCGATCCTGCAGCTGCCGCACCGTGGCTTGCGCGCCTGGCACACATAGCGCCCGTGCAGGATCAGCCAGTGGTGGGCATCGAGCAGGTAATCCTTTGGTACGAACTTGAGCAGTTTCTTTTCCACTTCCAGCACCGTTTTACCTGGCGCGATACCCGTGCGGTTACTCACCCGGAAGATATGAGTGTCCACTGCCATCGCCGGTTGGCGAAACGCGGTGTTAAGCACCACGTTGGCGGTTTTACGGCCGACGCCGGGCAGCGCTTCCAACGCTTCGCGGGTTTGCGGTACCTGGCTGTCGTGGCGCTCGATCAGCAGCCGGCACGCTTCTATGACATTCTTGGCCTTGCTGTTGTAGAGGCCGATGGTCTTGATGTATTCGCTAAGGCCTTCAACGCCCAGGGCATAGATGGCCTCGGGGGTGTTGGCGACGGGGAACAGGCGGGCAGTGGCCTTGTTGACGCCGACGTCGGTGGATTGCGCGGACAGTGTCACGGCGACCAGCAGTTCAAACGGGGTCGTGTAGGCCAGTTCGGTCTTTGGGTCGGGGTTGTCTTCGTGCAGCCTGCGAAAAATCTCCAGGCGTTTGGCGGCATTCATGAAATCAGGGCTTTCCTTGACGATGTGGATGGGCAGAGCCCGGACGCAGGCGATTGTACAAGGCCAACAGCAATCCCAGCAGCAGTAGCGCACCGGGGGCGAGGCTGGCCAGGTGCAGCTCGGTATGGTCAGCCAGCCATTGGCGGCTGGCGCCCAGCAGCAGGCAACTGGCAAAGACAGCGCCGAGGTGCTTTGCGAGCACGTGCCAGCGGCGTTGGTCAGGAAGCAGATGGTCACTGGCCAGGCATTGCAGGCACAACAATGCGGGATAGTGACCCAGTGCAATGGCCAGTGGTAGCAGCCAGGCCCGCATGGCCAACTGCAGGCAGCTGGCCAGAGCTGCCAGTAGCAGCAGGCTGGCCAGTACATATGCCCAGCTGGCGACGCGTTTACGCAGGGGGGCCAGCAACAGTTGGTGCAGGCATCCCATCACCACTGCGCACAGGCCGATGGCCGCGCCTTCACCCAGCGTTCGGGTGGCGCCCAACAGGGGAGCGAGGCTCATGGCCAGCAGGCAAAACCTATTCATGCGCGGCGCCCTCCAGCCATACACTACGCTGCTCATCGAAATAATTCAGTGCGTCCTGCAACGCGGCGATCACTGCCCGCGAGGTCACGGTTGCGCCGGCCAACTGGTCAAAATCACCCTGGTCCCGCTTTAGCGCCCAGTGATCGCCCTGATGGCGGTTGTCGAACTGTTTCAGCCACTGCAGCTGTGGGTCAGCCAGGTGAGCGCCCAGCCCGGGACTTTCCTGTTGTTCGACGACCTGGCTGCCGATCAGCCGGCCGTCTGTGGCGATCGCGACGCTCAGCACGATTGGCCCGACATATCCCTGCGCCTGTGTGACCAGAACTATGGCGCTTGGCTTGCCTGCCATAGTGGCACGGTAAGCCGCCAGGATACGGCTGTTGGGCCGCTGTGCGGCGGGCCTTGGCAGTGGGCTTTCCAGGGGCTGGTTGTCATAGCTGCCTTCGGGCAGCACGGCCAGCCGCTGGCGGCTTTGCATTTGTTTTTCGGCGCTGGCGATGGCCGGGCTGGTCCACTGCCGCCAGGCCAGGGTGACTGACACTGCCAATACTCCAGTCAGTAGCAGCAGGCCCGCATCCCGAGCTCCATGCTTCATCGGGCTGCCTGCTGACGTTGCACAGCCACGCGCTCGAGTGCCGGTGCCAAAAGGTTCATCAGCAGGACGGCGAACGCGGTGCCATCCGGGTAGCTGCCCCAGGTACGAATCAGGTAGATGAGCAGCCCTGTTCCCAGGCCGAAGCACAACTTGGCCCAGTCGTTTCTGGGGCCGGACACCGGCTCGGTCGCAATGAAGAATGCTGCCAGCATGGTCGAGCCGGAAAACAGGTGCAGCAAAGGCGAGCCATTGGAGTCCGACCCCGAACCATTCCAGCCCAACAGGCTGAATATCAATAGCCCTGCCAGCAAACCTGCCGGTGCATGCCAACTGATCACCTTGCGCTGCAACAAAAACAGGCCGCCAAGCAGGAATGCCAGGTTGACCCATTCGCTGCCTGCCCCACCAATGCTGCCAAAGCCCGGATGGCTGGCAAACAGCTCGTCAATGGTCAGGCTGCGGTTGTGGCGTAGGCCGTCGAGCAATGTCGGACGGGCCCAGGCATCAATCTGATCGCCCCCAGCGAACACCTGCTGCAGGCTGTCGAGCAGGCCCGGGGCCTGTGCCGGCCAATGGTTCATCTGCAATGGGAAGCTGAGCAGCACGAAGGCGTAACCCACCATGGCCGGATTGAACAGATTTCGCCCGACCCCACCATAGGCCTGCTTGCCGATGCCGATCGCAACACATGCCGCGATGACCGGCAGCCACCATGGCGCCAGGGTGGGCAGGGCGGCCGCCAGTAGCACGGCGGTTACCAGTGCGCTGCCGTCGTTTAGCGCCTGGCTCAGTGATTGATTGCGCAGTGCCAGCAGCAATGCTTCGCACAGCAGCGCGGCACTGGCACACAGCAACAGGTTCAGCACCATGCCCCAGCCATGCAGCCACATTAGCGCCAGCAGTCCAGGCGTGCAGGCGAGCAACACCAGGCCCATGCTGGTGCGCAGGCGCGGATCGGGGCTGCTCATTGGCCAAACATCCCGTTGAAGCCGGAAAACGCCATGGCCATTACCCCGGCACCGATCAATTGGATGGGCAGGCCGCGCAGCGCGTCGGGGATATCGGCGTGGACGCTGCGCTGGTGCAGGTCGGCGAACACCATCAGCGTCAGCCAGAAGCCGCCAGCCGTCAGCAAGCCTTGGAGTAGCGCGGTTGGCCAGCTGACGTCGTCGCTTGCCTGTTGTAGAGCCACCCCAAGCGCTGCGGCATTGCTCAACAGCAGCGCTGGCAACCCCACTACGGGCCAGGCTGGGCGCCACTTGGCCAGTAGCCAGGGGAGGCCCCAGGCGAGCAAAGCCAGCCAAGGCAATAGCAGGAACAGGGCAAGATCGTGGATGTGCAACGGGGCAAGTACGGCGTACGCCAGCAGTTGCGCGCCGATTACGCCCAGGGCAATGCACAGGGCGCAGGCCAGGCCGTGCACCTGTAGTTGCAACCCGGAGAGTGGCTGTCTGAGCAGGCACAGGTGATTGATCAGTGCGGCGCTGATCAGGACCAGGATGTAGTCATTCATGAGATGACGATAGCCGGGAATCAGGGCGATTGTCCGGATTTGACATGAAGGGGCCTGCGTATTGTGGGAGCGGGCAGGCCGCTCCCACAATGGCCCGCAGGGGAGTTACTTGATGCGCTGGCCTGGCTTGGCGCCGCTGTCCGGGCTCAGCAGGTAGATTTCTTCACCGCCAGGGCCGGCAGCCATGACCATGCCCTCGGACACGCCAAAGCGCATCTTCCGTGGTTTGAGGTTGGCTACCATCATGGTCAGGCGGCCTTCCAGCTTGGACGGGTCTGGGTAGGCCGACTTGATGCCGGAGAACACGTTGCGGCGCTCGTCACCAATGTCCAGGGTCAGTTGCAGCAGCTTGTCGGCACCCGCTACGGCTTCAGCCTTGACGATCAGCGCCACGCGCAGGTCGACGGCCGCGAAGGTATCGAACTCGATCTCTGCCGACAGCGGGTCCTTCGTCAGTTCGCCATTGCCCGCCGGGGCATTGGCTTCGGCAGCCAGCAGGTCTTCCTTGCTGGCAGCGATCATGGCTTCGACCTTGGCCGGCTCGATACGGCTCATCAGGGCCTTGAACGGGTTAAGCGGGTGGTTTTCCAGACGTGTCAGGTGGTCGTTCCAGGTCAGCGGGGCCACGTTGAGGAATGCCTCGGCGTCAGCCGCCAGCACCGGAAGTACCGGTTTGAGGAAGATCACCAGCTGGCGGAACAGGTTGATGCCTTGGGCGCAGATGGCCTGGACTTCATTCTGCTTGCCTTCCTGCTTGGCCAGTGACCACGGTGCCTTGTCGGCGATCCAGGCGTTGGCGCGGTCGGCCAGTGCCATGATTTCGCGCATGGCGCGGCCAAAATCACGGGCCTCATAGGCTTCGGCGATGGAGGGCGCGGCAGCCAGGAAGGCTTCGGTCAGCTCAGGCGCGGCATCACCGCCTACCATCACGCCTTCGTTGCCCTTGTGGATGAAACCGGCGCAACGGCTGGCAATGTTGACGACCTTGCCGACCAGGTCGGAGTTGACCTTCTGCACGAAGTCTTCCAGGTTCAGGTCCAGGTCGTCGACGCCACGGCCCAGCTTGGCCGCATAGTAGTAACGCAGGTATTCCGGCTGCAGGTGGTCCAGATAGGTGCGGGCCTTGATGAAGGTGCCGCGCGACTTGGACATCTTGGCGCCGTTGACCGTCAGGTAGCCGTGCACGTTGACCGCGGTCGGCTTGCGGAAGCCGGCGCCTTCGAGCATGGCTGGCCAGAACAGGGCGTGGAAGTTGACGATATCCTTGCCGATGAAGTGGTACAGCTCGGCCTTGGAACCCTCGTTCCAGAAGGCGTCGAAGTCCAGTTCCGGGCGGCGTGCGCAGAGGTTCTTGAAGCTGGCCATGTAGCCAATCGGCGCATCCAGCCATACGTAGAAGTACTTGCCAGGCTCACCCGGGATCTCGAAGCCGAAGTACGGCGCGTCGCGGGAGATATCCCACTCCTGCAGGCCGGAATCCAGCCATTCCGCCAGCTTGTTGGCTACCGCTTCCTGCAGGGTGCCGCTTCGGGTCCATTGCTGCAGCATGGCCTGGAAGTCTGGCAGCTTGAAGAAGAAGTGCTGGGAATCACGCAGTACCGGGGTGGCACCGGAGATCGCTGACTTGGGGTTCTTCAGCTCGGTAGGTGCGTAAGTGGCGCCGCATTTTTCGCAGTTGTCGCCGTACTGGTCTTCGGCCGCGCACTTCGGGCAGGTGCCCTTGATGAAGCGGTCGGCGAGGAACATGCCTTTTTCCGGATCGAAGTACTGGGTCACCGAACGGGTGGCGATGTGCCCGGCTTCACGCAGGCGCGAGTAGATCAGGCTCGACAGCTCGCGGTTCTCTTCACTGTGGGTGGAGTGGAAGTTGTCGAAATCCACCAGGAAGTCGGCGAAATCGCTGCTGTGCTCGGCCTGGACGTTGGCGATCAGCTGTTCCGGGGTGATGCCTTCCTTTTCGGCGCGCAGCATGATGGCCGAACCGTGGGCGTCATCGGCGCAGACATAGATGCACTGGTTGCCGCGCAGCTTCTGGAAGCGCACCCACATGTCCGTCTGGATGTACTCCAGCATATGGCCGAGATGGATCGATCCATTGGCATAGGGCAGGGCGCTGGTGACGAGAATCTGGCGTGGCTCGGACATGGTGGCTCGGCTACTTATCTGGCTACGGGGTAAAAATGAGGATGATCGGCCACTATAAAGGGCTGGCGAAGATATTTCACCCCGCAAGCGTATCTGCTGACGATTGACGGGTTAGGATAGGCGGCTGTTTTACATTCAGTTTGCCAATGGGAGTCTCCATGAGTGCCGTCACCCGTGCCGCCGTTGAAGGCGTGCTTCGCCAGTACACCGACCCCTACCTGAACCAGGACCCGGTCAGCGCCGGCTGCGTGCGCGCCATCGATATCCAGGGCGGGCAGGTCAGCGTGCAGTTGCAGTTGGGTTATGCCGCTGGGCTGTTCAAGAACGGCTGGGCCCAGGTGCTGCAGACCGCCATCGGCGGCCTTGAGGGTGTCACTGGTGCCCAAGTTTCGATCGACTGCGTGGTGGCTGCGCACAAGGCCCAGGCCCAAGTGCCAGCCATGGCCAACGTCAAGAACATCATCGCCGTGGCCTCGGGCAAGGGCGGTGTGGGCAAGTCGACCACCGCAGCCAACCTGGCCTTGGCCTTCGCGCGCGAGGGTGCCCGGGTAGGTATCCTCGATGCCGATATCTACGGCCCCAGCCAGGGTGTGATGTTCGGCATTGCCGAGGGTACCCGTCCACAGATTCGCGAGCAGAAGTGGTTCGTGCCGATCAAGGCACACGGCGTGGAAGTCATGTCCATGGCCTTCCTCACCGACGACAACACGCCGATGGTATGGCGTGGCCCGATGGTGTCGGGCGCGCTGCTGCAACTGGTCACCCAGACCGCCTGGGATGACCTGGATTACCTGGTGATCGATATGCCACCGGGTACCGGTGACATCCAGCTGACCCTGGCACAAAAGGTGCCGGTGGTCGGTTCGGTGATCGTCACCACGCCGCAGGACCTTGCTCTGCTGGATGCCAAGAAGGGCGTGGAAATGTTCCGTAAGGTCAACATTCCGGTGCTGGGCGTGGTCGAGAACATGGCTGTGCATATCTGCTCGAATTGCGGCCATGCCGAACACCTGTTCGGTGAAGGTGGCGGCGAGAAGCTGGCCAGCCAGTATGGCGTCGACCTGCTGGCGTCGCTGCCGTTGTCGATGCTGATCCGTGAGCAGGCCGACAGCGGCAAGCCGACTGCGATTGCCGAGCCGGAAAGCCAGATTGCCATGGTTTACCAGGAACTGGCCCGCCAGGTGGGCGCGCGGATCGTGCTGCAGGAAGCAGCGGCACCGGCAATGCCGAGCATTACCATCAGCGAAGACTGACCTGTCATACCGGGTTTGCCCGCACACAGCGACTGCGCCGCACTTGAAATCTGTGCAGTCCCTGGGGAGCGGGTGAGCCTGCGAAGAGGCCAGCGCCTATTTCGAGCAGGCATGAAAAAACCCGCCAGAAGGCGGGTTTTTTTGAAAGCTAGACGCTAGATCGACTTAGGCGATCTGAACTTCTTCAGCCTGCATGCCTTTCTGGCCGCGGGTAGCGACGAAAGTAACAGCCTGGCCTTCTTTCAGGGTTTTGAAGCCGTCAGCTTGGATGGCTTTGAAGTGCACGAACAGGTCGTCGCCCGACTGAGGGGTGATGAAGCCGTAGCCTTTCTCGTCGTTGAACCACTTAACAACACCGGATTGACGGTTGGACATTTTTCTGTCTCCTTGGACAATTTGATAACGGTCAGGAAAAACCCTGCCCGGGACTGAGCGCAAAGAGAGCAGAAAATTCAGCGATGGGCCGATCAGGATCGTGCATCAAACTAGAGATTCTCGGTGTCACGTGCAGCACAGTGGCAACACCTTACCCCACTTTCCGCAACCTGCCAATGGTCAGAAGCCGCTTTAGGCAAATTCGGATCGGCGGCTGCTGCAGCCCCCACCCGGCGCGGGATTAGGGATGGAACTTTAACCTGGGCGCCGGGACCGGTAATATGCGCGTCACGATTTTCACCTCGCAACTCTTCAGGACACCCCGCCATGAGCATCAAATCGGACAAGTGGATTCGCCGCATGGCGCAGGAACACGGCATGATCGAGCCCTTCGTCGAGCGCCAGGTGCGCGGCGAGCAGGACAACCGCGTGATCTCCTTCGGCGTCTCCAGCTATGGCTACGACGTACGCTGCGCCGACGAATTCAAGGTGTTCACCAACATCAACTCGGCTACCGTCGATCCGAAAAATTTCGATGCTGGCAGCTTCGTCGATATCAAGAGCGACGTGTGCATCATCCCGCCAAACTCTTTCGCCCTGGCGCGCACTGTCGAATATTTCCGTATTCCCCGTGACGTGCTGACCATTTGCCTGGGCAAGAGCACTTACGCCCGTTGCGGCATCATCGTCAACGTCACGCCGCTCGAGCCCGAGTGGGAAGGCCACGTGACGTTGGAGTTCTCCAACACCACCACGCTGCCGGCGAAGATCTACGCCAACGAAGGCGTGGCGCAGATGCTGTTCTTGCAGTCCGACGAAGAGTGCGAAGTGTCGTACAAGGACCGTGGCGGCAAATACCAGGGCCAGCGCGGCGTCACCCTGCCGCGTACCTGAGCCGACAAGCGCGGGGAATTACCCGCGCCTTTGGCACTCCAACGAAGTAACGCCGGTGTGCATGATGTGCATCGGCTTTCGTCAGGAGCAGCCAATGAAACTCCATCCCGCAATCAGTGCCAAGCTGGCAGGCCTGCAGCCCAATCACGTAGGGTTGTTGCCCTGGTCACTGCTGGCGCACCCGCTGCCCATGCAGGCGGGGGGCGTGCCTCATCAACCTGACCCCGATACTCCACAACCGCCAGAGCCCGGTGAGACGCCACCCATGGAGCCAGGCGAGCCGACCTTGCCGGACGAGGCGCCTCCCGCCCCTGTTGCCTGAGCGTCGCTACAGCGTCCAGACGCGGTCAGCGCCAGCCAGGTACACGCGGCTGGCGCTGGCGGGCGTTATTTCCCACCCTCCGGTGAACTCACCGAATGCAGGTAGCAGGCTGACCTGCTCATCGATCAGGAAGCAAGGCAGGCGCAGGCGCTGACGGGCCTTGCCTCGCAGGACGAAGACTGGGTGTACGTGGCCCGCCAGTACCGGGTGTGTGTGGTGGAGCTGCGGCTCGTGCTGCAGGGCAAAGGGCTCCAGAACCCACGGCTCGTCCACGACCTGAATATCGAGCGAGGCGGGTGGATCGCCGGCGTTGCGGTCATGATTGCCGCGTATGAGCACTATTTTCAGTTCTTTGTGCCGCTTGCGCCAATCATCCACTTTGGCCAGCGTTGCCGGTGCACGGGCCGTGCGGGCATGCAGAAAGTCGCCCAGGATGATCAGTTGCTCACAGTCATGCGCGGCCAGCAAGCTATCGAGCCGGGCGAGTGTCGCCTCAGTCGTTCCGCGTGGCACCGGTTGATGCAGGGCACGGTAGCTGGCGGCCTTTCCGATGTGCACGTCGGCCACCAGCAGGGCCCGGCGGGCGGGCCAGTAGACGGCTTTGTCGGCGAGCAGCCAGAGCACCTGACCACAGTGTTCGATGGGTTGGTAATTCATTCCGCGTCCGCCGCTTGCTCCAGGTCCGCCACCATCCGCGCAATCCGGTCTGCCAGCTTCTCGGTGCTCAACGTCTCGCGCATGCCTTCCACCAGCAAGGCAAACGCCAGTGGCCCTGGCCGCTTCAACGCCCGCAGGTCCAGTTGCAACGCGCTCATTTTTAGCAATTGCCGACGTAGCCGCTCGATTTCCAGCTCTTCGCTCAATACTTCATCCCGCGCCTGGCCAAGCAGCAAGTTCCCTGCGTCGTGTTTGCGAAACACCTCATAGAACAGGCCGCTGGAGGCCTGGATCTGCCGCGTACTCTTCTGCGCGGCGGGATAGCCGCCAAACACCAGGCCGGCAATCTGGGCAATTTCCCGAAAGCGCCGCAGTGCCATTTCCCCGGCATTCAGGCTGGCCAGCACATCTTCCAGCAGATGCCCGGTGCCGAGCGCTTGCGGCAGGTGCGTGGCCCAGTCCACCTTGGCAGGGCTGAGGAGTTCGAAGCCGTAGTCATTGACGGCAATCGACACCGACAGCGGTTGTGCGCGGCTGACCCGCCAGGCAATCAGATTGGCCAAGCCCAGGTTGGCCATGCGCCCGGCAAAGGGGTACAGGAACAGATGCCAGCCCTGACGGGACTTGAAGGTCTCGGCCAGCAGTGTGCCTGTGGTGGGCAAGGCTGACCACTGTGCCTGAAGCCCAAGCAGTGGGCGTACTGCGCGCATTTCCGGCCCGTCAAAGCGTTCATGGGCTGCAGCATCGAGCTGCTCGACCAGCGCCTCGGCCAGCTCGCTCGAGAGCGGCATGCGCCCGCCGTTCCAGCGCGCCACAGCGGCCTTGCGCGCGGTGCTGCGACGCACATAGGCGGTCATGTTTTCCACACGCACCAACTCCAGTACCCGCCCGGCAAACACCAGTGTATCGCCGGGGCGCAGGCGAGCGATGAACGCTTCTTCAACACTGCCCAGCGTTTTCCCCCCGCCGCCCTTGCTCCAGTATTTCAATTGCAGGTTGGCATCGCTGACGATGGTGCCGATGCCCATACGGTGGCGCCGTGCCAAGCGTTCGCTGGTAACCCGATAAACACCGTCGGCCTGACGCTCGACGCGCTGGTAGTCCGGGTAGGCGGTCAGTGAGCTGCCGCCGTGGCAGACGAAATCCAGCGCCCATTGCCATTGGTTGTCGCGCAACTCGCGAAAGGCCCAGGTGCTGCGCACTTCGGCGAGCAGTTGCTCCGGGCGAAAGCCACTGCCCAAGGCCATACTGACCAGATGCTGTACCAGCACGTCCATGCACAGGCGCGGTGAAAAACGAGCTTCGATGTGGCCGGCTGTCAGTGCCTGCCGGGCCGCCGCCGCTTCCACCAGTTCCAGGCTATGGGTGGGCACCAGGGTGACCCTGGAGCGCCGCCCAGGCGCGTGTCCTGAGCGACCCGCCCGCTGCATCAGGCGGGCGATGCCCTTGGCCGAGCCGATCTGCAGCACCCGTTCCACTGGCAGAAAGTCCACGCCCAAGTCCAGGCTGGACGTGCAGATTACCGCCTTCAGGCTGCCTTGCTTGAGGCTGCGCTCGACCCAGTCGCGGGTATCGCGGGCCAGCGAGGCGTGGTGCAGGGCGATCAGCCCGGCCCAGTCCGGGCGGGCCTCAAGCAGGGCCTGATACCAGACTTCGGCCTGGGCACGGGTGTTGGTGAACACCAGGCTACTGGCACTGGCGTCGATCTCGTGACAGACCTGGTCGAGCATCTTCAGGCCCATGTGCCCAGCCCAAGGGAAGCGCTCGATCACTGCTGGCAGCAGGGTGTCGACTTGCAGCGCCTTGTCTTGCCGGCCTTGCACCAGCAGGCCGCCCTGCGGTAGCAAGACATCCAGTGCGTGTTGCAGGTTGCCGAGCGTTGCCGACAAGCCCCAGGTCGGTAGGCCTGGGTGCCAATGCCGCAGGCGCGCCAAGGCCAGCTGCAGTTGTACCCCGCGCTTGTTGCCAAGCAGCTCGTGCCATTCGTCCACTACCACCAGTTGCAGCGTGGCGAAATCCTCATGTGCCTGTGCCCGGGTCAGCAGCAGGGTCAGGCTTTCGGGGGTGGTGATCAGCACACTGGGTAGCCGCCGGGCCTGTCGGGCGCGTTCGGCATTGTTGGTGTCGCCGCTGCGCACCCCCACGCTCCACGGCAGCTCGAGCTCATCGAGCGGCGCTTGCAACGCACGTGCGGTGTCGGCGGCCAAGGCACGCATGGGCGTCACCCACACCACCTGTAAGGGCGCTGGCTGGCGGCCTTGCGGCCCAGCCTTGAACGCACGTAGCGCAGCGAGCCATACCGCGTAGGTCTTGCCTGCACCGGTACTGGCATGCAGCAAACCGGACTCGCCCCGTGCGACGGCAGCCCATACGCGCCGCTGGAAAGCGAAGGGCTTCCAGCCGCGCTTGGCAAACCAGGCATTGGCGAGGTCGGTAGCAGCAGGCATGAGGCAGATGGCCCTCCGAAGGCTGTGCTTCTACAGACCACCTGCCGGCTGCAATGGTTTTACCGGATCAATTGGCCAACAGGTAGCCGCTGCGGCATACCTGTTCGCCGGCCACATGGGCGATGACCATGCCAGCCGTGGCCATGCGCCGTACGCTACGCGCATACAGCAGGCCTGGCTGGCTGTTGCGCAGGGCGGTAACTCGGTCACTGAGCGGGTCGATGACTTCGGCGATCAATTGGCCGGCCTCCAGGTGCTGGCCGGGTTTGGCGTGATAAACCAGCAACCCACCCAGTGGCGTTGCCACGGGTTCCACCGCGGCCAACGGCGTGGCGTGGCGTAACAGTGCGGGCAGGGCGGCACTGGTGCCTTCGATGACGCCGGCGTGGGTCAGGAAGTCGAGGATCGCCTGGCAGTCCTGGCTGGCAAGGTCATGGCTGACATCCGCCTGACCACGCAGCTCGACGGTTACCGAGCAGCAGCCCAGCGGAATCGGAAAGCGTTTGCCGAAACGCTGCTGCAATTGCCACCAGACCAGGCTGAAGCATTCATCGAACGACTGCCCGCCCGAGTCGGTTGCCAGCAGGCTGGCCTGGGCACCCAGGTAACGGGCCAAGGGTTCGATCTGGGGCCAGGCATCGGGTGTGGTGTACAGGTGCTCGACCGCTTCGAAATCGCAGTGCAGGTCCAGCACCATATCGGCATCGCAGGCCAGGCGCTGCAGTATCAGGCGCTGGGCCTGCAGAGGGGTGCGGGCCGGGTGTGCGTCCAGGCCTCGGCGCAGGTATTCGCGGATCAGTGCAAGGTTGTGCTGTGGGTCCTGGGTGAGGTGTTCTTCGATCTCGTCGCCGATGCTGTCCGACAGGTCGACGAAGTTGCGATTGAAGTTCTCGCCGCTTTGCAGTTCAAAACGCCCCAATGGTGCGTCCAGCAGCACTTGCTCCAGGCCCGTCGGGTTGGCCACCGGGACCAGAATGATCTCGCGCTGCAGTCGGCCCTGCTGTTCCAGCTCGGCCAGACGGCGCTTGAGGTGCCAGGCTACCAGCATGCCCGGCAGCTCGTCGGCATGCAGCGAGGCCTGTATATAGACTTTGCCACCACTGCGGGGGCCGAAGTGGAAACTGTGCAGTTGGCGGGTGATGCCCGGTACGGGGGAGAGCAGGTCATGGGTTGAATGGTGCATGTTGGTCCTGGCTGCGTGGCGAAAACGGTCTGCGACACGGGTCGGCTCAAAAATAGAAGCATAGTTTCAGCGAATGCGCCTCATCCTGCAGCAGTCGGACATCGCAAACTTTTTCAGGCCAGTAGCGCCTGCAAGGTGGCCAGGTCATCTGCCTCCTCCACCGGCTTGTCCAGCCGCCAGCGCAGCATGCGCGGAAAGCGCACGGCGATACCGCTTTTGTGGCGCCGGGACAGGGCGATGCCTTCGAAACCCAGCTCGAACACCAGCGTTGGCGTCACGCTGCGTACCGGGCCGAACGTTTCCACCGTGGTCTTGCGGATGATGGCGTCGACCTTGCGCATTTCTTCGTCACTGAGCCCCGAATAGGCCTTGGCAAAGGGCACCAGCGCACGACCAGGTGTACCTGCCGGTGCATCCCATACGGCAAAGGTGTAGTCGCTGTACAGGCTGGCCCGGCGGCCGTGGCCGCGTTGGGCATAAATCAGCACCGCATCGACGCTGAACGGGTCGATCTTCCACTTCCACCAAATGCCCATGTCCTTGGTGCGCCCCACACCGTAAAGGGCCTCGCGCTGCTTCAGCATCAAGCCCTCCACCCCCAGGCTGCGCGATTGCTCGCGCTGGCGGGCAAGGTCGGTCCAGTCCGGGCCTTGCAGCAAAGGCGACAACAGCACGGGGGCAAGTGGGTGTTCATCCACCAGGCGTTCCAGCTGGCTTCGGCGTTCGTGCTGCGGGCGGCTGCGCCAGTCATCGCCCTGCCACTCCAACAGGTCGTAGGCCTGCAACACCACCGGCGCATCGTTCAGCAGCTTTTTGCCCAGCGTTTTGCGACCGATGCGCTGTTGCAGCAAGGCGAAAGGCTGCACGGCCAGTTCCGCCTCGGTTTCACCGGGTTTCCAGACCAGAATCTCGCCATCGAGCACCACGCCATCGGGCAACGTCTGTGCCAGACCATGCAGTTCGGGGAAACGCTCGGTAACCAGTTCTTCGCCGCGCGACCACACCCACAGCTGGCCATCGCGCTTCACCACCTGCGCCCGAATGCCGTCCCACTTCCACTCGATTTGCCAATCGCTTGGTGGACCGAGCAGGGTATCGAATTGATCGCTGGACACTTGCAGCGGATGGGCCAGGAAGAAGGGGTAGGGCTGGCCGCCGCGCTGGCTGTGTTCATCGGCGGACTCTGGAGCGATCAGCCTCTGGTAGCTGGCTGCAGTAGGGCGATGGCCTGTATCGGTGTAGCCGACCAGGCGCTGGGCCACGCGTTTGGCATCTAGCCCGGCCAGTTGCGCCAAGGCGCGAGTGACCAGCAGCTTTGACACGCCCACGCGAAAGCTGCCAGTGATCAGCTTCAGGCACAGCATCAGGCTGGCGCGGTCCAACCGCGCCCAGAGCGGTGGCAGGCGCAGCCTGACTTGCTCAGGCGGCAGGCCGCGCAGGGGCAGCAAGTGCTGTTCCACCCAGGTAGCCAGGCCTTCCTCGCTGCCATCGGCGTGCAGCGGCAGCAGCAGCGAAATGGTCTCGGCCAGGTCGCCCACGGCCTGATAGCTTTCTTCGAAAAGCCAGTCCGGCAGGCCAGCCAGCGTCGTTGCCAGTTCACGTAGAAGGCGGGTGGGCACCAGCTGGCGTGGGCGCCCGCCGGCCAGGAAATACACCGCCCAGGCAGCATCGTCGGCGGGCGCCATGTCGAAATAGTCCCGCAGTGCCTCGAGCTTGGCATTGCTGGAGGTGGTCGCGTCCAGGCGCAGGAACAGCGTAGCGAAGGCTTTCATGGCGAGGGGGCGGTGTTGGGCACATCGTCTTCGTCGCCATACTCGGTGACGAAGGCGCGGGCATCCAGGCCTTGTTCGGTGAGGTAGCGCACCAGTACCTCGACCGAGCCGTGGGTGACCATCACCCGTTGGGCACCGGTCTGGCCAATGGCCCAGAGCAGGCCAGGCCAGTCGGCGTGGTCGGACAGCACAAAGCCCCGGTCCACGCCGCGCCGCCGGCGGGCGCCGCGTAGCAGCATCCAGCCGCTGGCGAAGGCATCACTGTAATCGCCAAAACGGCGCATCCAGCTGCTGCCGCTGGCTGATGGGGGCGCCAGGACCAGTGCCTGGCGCAGCAGTGGATCGTTGCGCGGAATATCGCCTGCGTAGCGGGTTTCCGGCAGGCGGATGCCGGCATCCCGGTACACCCGGTTGAGCGGCTCCATGGCGCCATGTACGAGGATCGGGCCAATGCTGGCATCCAGCCCATGCAGAATCCGCTGGGCCTTCCCGAAGGCATAGCAGAACAGCACGCTGGCCTTGCCCTGTTCACTGTTGGCCCGCCACCAGGCATTGATGCCGGCGAAGATCTCGCTTTGGCTTGGCCAGCGGTAGATCGGCAGGCCGAAGGTCGATTCGGTGATGAAGGTGTGGCACGCCACTGGTTCGAAGGGCGCACAGGTGCCATCGGGTTCTACCTTGTAGTCACCGGATGCAACCCAGACTTCACCTTGGTACTCCATGCGCACCTGCGCCGAACCCAGCACATGCCCGGCCGGGTGCAGGCTCAACGTCACACCGTGGTGCAGCAGGCGCTCACCGTAGGGCAGGGTCTGCAAATTGATGTCCTGGCCCAGGCGGCTGCGCAGAATGCCGGCACCGGGGCTGGCGGTCAGGTAATGGCCATTGCCGGTGCGTGCGTGGTCGCCGTGGCCGTGGGTAATGACAGCCCGGTCCACGGGCCGCCAGGGGTCGATGTAGAAATCTCCGGGCGGGCAGTACAGGCCTTCGGGGCGGGCGATGACAAGGTCCATGGCACGGGCACTAGTTCTGGGCTTACCCGTTAGGATTTGTGGTGCAAGGCGTTAGTTCGGATGGATGTGGAGGGGGCCGCTGAAAAAGTTCTCCAGGCCCCCTCGGGCTTCCCTCAAGCGCGCCCTTATCGCCCCGGTACCAATGTGAGCCGCTGGTTGCCATACGCCCTGCCGAAGTTCTGCTGTTGCAGTGGCAGGCTCATGAAGCGCCCTTTGAACCAGGCATCCAGCCCGTCGCGGTAATGCGCGCTGGCCGGGTTGCCGGACTGGCCGCTGCTGGTCAGTATCTGCAAGGGCTCGGCCTGGCCGAAGTCGACGATCATCCGTGCCGAGGCTGGCAGGCGAGTGTCGAAGTCGCTACCCCAGGCGAATGGTGTAAGGGCCAGAGTAGTGAAGTCGCCGCCTGCGGCAAGCGGCGCACGGCTGATCGCATCGCCCAGGCCATGGTAGGCCGGTGCCGGCCAGCGGTACTGGTGCAGCTTGCCCCACTGCCAGGTGCGTCGGTCGGCACCCAGTTGCGCGATACCGGCCTCCATTGCACCTGCCAGGCTGCGGGCGAGGATGGTGGGTTTGTCTTCTTTTTGCGGCGTGGTGCGGTCATCCCAGAAAGGGCTGTCATCGCGGCCCAGCAGGTGATCGGCCTGCGCCGAGAACGACAAACGTGCATTGCTGACGAACGCCTGCCACGCCGGGCCGGCCTCCGGGCCCAGGTCATCGAGGAAGGTCTGGCGAGCGACCTCCTGCAAGAACAACTCGTACAGCGCGGCATCGGCCGACACCGGGCTCAGGCGGCCATCGAAGGCCTTGAGCCGGGCCAGCGTGTCGCGGGCCTTGTCGCGCTGCCCGGCGGGGAGGGCGTCGATCGCCTGCTTCAGAGGCTGGGCCATGCCGGGGGCGTCGAACATCTGCTTGAGCTTGTTGGCCAGCAAGGTCACCTGGTCATTCTGCAGGGCAATCAGGCTGCGACTGTCGTGGCGGCCGTTGCCGGCCAGCTGTGCCAGGCGTTCGGCACGTTCGGGGTAGTACCAGGTGCTGGACAGCTGCATGCCATAGCCGCGCGGCAGGCTGCGCTGGTTGGCATGGCCGATCCAGCCCGCGGGTGGGTCCTGGTCGTATGGGTGCAGCATCGGGTCGGCATAGCCATCCCAGTCGTAACGCCCGTCCCAGCCCGGCGAGGGCAGCAAGCCCTGGCCTTCGCGGCGATTGGGGTAGCGGCCACTGACTTGCCAGCCGATGTGCTCAGGCTCGGCGAAAACGAAGTTGACGGCAGCAGCGGTCACTTCCCGGGTGCTGTCGAAGGCCCGCTCCAGGTTCTTGGCCCGCGTCAGGTCGAACAGCGCATCCAGGCTGCGATCACCTTCGAACTGTGGCAGGTTCAGCGCCAGGCCCAGGCTGGCGTTTTCTGGCTGGGCCAGCAGGGTGCCGTGGCGGGTGTCGTACATCACTTCGCGCACGGGGCGCTGGCCACGGACAAAGAAGGTTTCGTTACGGGTACGGGCCGGCAGCCATTTACCGTCGGCCAGGTAGCTCAACTGATTGCCCTGGTGGCGCAACTGCTCGAGGAACACGTCCTGATTGTCGGCCATCACCGCGCTGCTGCTCCAGGCCAGCTTGCCATTGTAGCCGGCCAGCACGATCGGCAGGCCGGGCAAGGACAGGCCGGCAACCTGGTACTTGCTGGTATTGATCTGTACCGGGCTCAAGGCCCAGCCGGCGCGGCTGTCGCTGGCCAGCAGGCTTTTGCCGCTGCGGCTGCGCTGCGGGCCCAGGGCCAGGTTGGCCGACCCCGGGCTACCGAGCAGGTCGAGGTCGGCGAGCTTCTGGCTGGCAGCCACCAGGGCCGGCAGCCCCGGCAACTGGCTGGCAAGGTTCAGCCCCTTGAGCTTGTCCACTTCCATTTCGGCCAACGGCTCGTCCGGGGCTCCGGGCAGCAACCAGGCGAGCTTGTCGCTACCCACTTTCTGCGCCAGGGTCAGGGCGCTGAGTTCCTCGTGCAGGTTAACCGACTGGCTGAACGCGTACAGGCAGAAGACCAGCGCCGAGTCTTCAGGCTTCCAGTATTCGGGGCGATAGCCACTACTGGCCAGGCCTGCTGGCAGCTTGTCGCGGTAGCGGAACAGGTAGGCGTTGACCCCGCGCGCATACACTTCGAAGAAGCGCTTGAGCCTTGGCGATGCGTCGGCGTACTGCTGGGCGGCACTCTGCTTGAGGTTGGCGGCGCGCATGAGGCGGTCGATATCCAGCGCCTCGCTGCCGGCCAGTTCGGCCAGGCGGCCCTGGGCGAGCAGGCGCATGGCGACCATCTGTTCGATGCGGTCGCCAGCGTGCACATAGCCCAGGCTGAACAGCGCATCATGGAAGCTGCTGCTTTCGATAAGCGGCGCGCCCATGGCATTGCGCCGTACCGAAACATTCTGCGCCAGGCCCTTGAGCGGCTGCACGCCGCTGGTTGGTGGCACGCTATCCTGGTAGCCGCCCGTCTGGCAGCCGGCCAGCCCGAGCATGCCGAGCAGGGTGGCAGCGGTTGCAAACCGCAGGCGGAAGTGAGGAAAGGCGGGGGCGGCCATGACAAGGGCTCCTGCAAGGCGAGGCTGGTTTGGAAAGGCGCTAAGGTAGTAAGCGCGCAGGCGCCATGCAAGGTCCCAGGTCGGTTTATTTGATTGCGCGCCTCAAACGTCGAAGCGCTCAGCCAGTGCGTCGGAAAAATGCGTGCAATTGATGCGCGTGTAGCGTCGGTAGTCACGGCTCACCGCGAATGCAGAGCCGGGCATCAGCAGGATCTTGTGCTGCTCCAGTTTGCGCATGAAAGGTTGCAGGTCGGGCAGGTCCGGGTGATAGACCCAGAGGAACATCCCCCCTTGCGGTGCAATATCGAACTGCCAGCCGCGCTCGAGCAGCAAGCGTTGGGTTTGCACTTGCTGGCGGATCAGACGCTGCTGCACGTCCTTCATGTGCCGGGCATAGGTGCCATCTGACAATATGGTGTTGACGAAGCGTTCGCAAAACGCGGGGACCGCAACGCAGGTCAGCAGTTTAAGGCGTGTGAGCGGCTCGATCAGGTCTTGCGAGCAGGCAATGAACCCTACGCGCAGCGATGCCGACAGGCACTTGGAGAAGCTGCCGATGTAGATAACCCGGTCAAGGTTGTCCAGCTCGGCAAAGGTCTGGCGCACGGCGGGGCTGAAGTCCCCATACACATCATCCTCGACCACGAAGAACTCGTGCTCCACCGCCAGGCGCAGGACGCTGAAGGCGTTGTGCGGGCTGATGTTGCTGCCGGTCGGGTTGTGGAAAGTGCTGTTGCAGAAAAACGCCTTGACCTTGTGCCTGGCCAGGTGGCTTCTCATTTCTTCCACGTCCGGCCCGTCCTGGGTCCGCCGAATGCCGACGACGTGCCCGCCCGCCAGCTGGATCAGCTTGATCAGGTTGCCGTTGCCCGGCTCGTCGACGAAAACGTGGTCGCCTGGTTTGATCAGCAACCGTGCCACCAAGTCCAGGCCTTGAGTGGCACCCAGTGTGGTCAGCAACTGGTTGGGGCGGGCTTCGACACGGGTCAGCCGTTTCATGTGCACGCAAAGCTGTTTGCGCATGGGCAGGTAGCCCTGGATGTCGCCGTATTCTGCCAGCGAGCTCTGCTCCAGCCGCGCCGTGCGCCGAATTGCCTTGGCCAGCAGTTCGGTGTCGCGCCACGCCGGGGGCAGCCATCCGCTGCCTAGCTTGGTGAAGTGCTGGCCGCCCTGCAACAGCCGGAACAGCGGATCGCCGGCCATGCATTCGGGTTCGTGGATCACGCCGGTGTGACGCGTCCGGTTTGCGACGAAGTAGCCACGGCCGGGTGATGCCGTCAACACGCCTTCGCTGACCAGCTGGGCATAGGCCGACACGACGTCGTGGTAGCTGAAGTCGACTGCAGCGGTCAGCTTGCGGATGGAGGGCATGCGTTGCCCGGGCAACCACTCGCCTGCATCCAGGCGTTGTTTCAACAGGTGATGAAGGCTGCAGGGGATCATGGCAGGTCCGAAACCGTTAGAAAAAAAAGCCTAACAGTTAACGGAAATGCTTGTCGACTGTTCGTTTGCAAATGGCCAGTACATGCCAATATCCCTGTGTCGAAACTTTCGGCTGCCAACAAAGGCGGCACTTATAGCGTCTGTGCAGACCAGACAACTGGATATCAAGCCCATGCACCCTATGGACATGCAATCAGCCGTCATTGCCAGGCTTCCTGTCCCTGACGAACTGGAGTCATTCAAAGTTGTAAAGAATCTTGTGACCTCGGCGTTATTGGAGTGTTGTTCAATCGTCGAGTTCGAAGCACTGAAAGAAACATCGGTCATTGAAAGTGTGACTGAACAGGCACATGCCGATTTGCAGGCATTTGCCATGAAAGATCCGGCTGCCGGCCGCGACCTGGTATTCATTGCAAAAACCTACACCTCTTATTCTGCGGTTTTGCATTATCGGCTTGCCCATTGGATCTACAACAATAGCGCCGCTATCTACGGCGCCGGCGGCCAATGCCTGGCCGCCATGATCTCCCGGCGCGGAAAAATGCTGTCGGGGGCGGAGATCCATTTCCGCAGCCGCATCGGTGCGCGCTTCATCATCGATCACGGCATGGGCACCGTCATTGGTGAAACATCGACCATTGGTGACGATTGCTACGTGCTTGGCGGTGTAACCCTGGGCGCCCGCGGTATCAGTGACAACCCCTCGAGCCCCAGGCATCCGACGTTGGGTAACCGGGTACAGATCGGCGCTTTCGCCAGTGTGCTGGGCGCTATTCATGTGGGTGACGGCGCGTTTATCGGGCCGGGATGCATTGTTACCAAAGACGTCCCGGCCGCTGCCCGGGTACAGGTTAAAACATCATTGCAGGTGGTATTGGAAGCATGAACTCTCTTAACTATGAAGTTTTAAGAAATACCGAAAAACTGTATTACAAAGATCAGTACCTGGCGGGCGCGAATACTCAAGTAGTGCGGGTGCACAGTGACGGTATCGAGTTGCTGAGCACGGTGGCCTACCCGGAAGGTGGCGGCCAGGAAGCGGACTTCGGCACGATTGAATTACCGGTGGGTACCGTGCGATTCGTCTGGGTTAAAAAACTCTACGGTAGTCCTATTCGCCTGGAAGGTTTCAAAGGCGGAAAACTGGGCGGCATCATTATTCACAATGTGCACCCTGATGATTTGCACTTGCTGGATGAAGTCACCGCAGGCATGCCGGCTCGCGTCACTATCGATATTGAACGGCGCGAACGGCTGACGTTGTCTCACAGTGCCAGCCACTTCCTGTATGCCGCCGCCATCGGGCTGCGTGAAGAGCTGAAGCAATGGACTATCGGCTGCCATATCAAAGAGGACACGGCACGCTTCGACTTTCTGGTCGAGGACGCGTTCACGGCTGAAGACGTACTTGAAATAGAACGGCGGGCGAATGAACTGATCGGCTGCGATGCGCCCATCGAGCACTACGCGGTTCAAGGCCTGGAAGACGCACGTTTGTGGACCTACAACGGGATCGAAATCCCCTGCGGTGGCACCCACCTCGATTCACCGCGGCGCATCGGGCGCCTTGGCGTCAAGCGCAAACGGCTGGGTAAAGGCAAGGAACGGCTGATCTGCGTGTTCCCCGAGGCGGAAATCGACCTGTCCACTTATCACGAGCACGCATTATGAACAGCACATTACCGCGGCGCACGTACCTGTATTTCACCGCACAGTCGATCAACCTGACGACTGCCGTGATGTCGGTGACGATGGCCGCCATTGTCGGGGCCTCGCTGGCGCCTGACGCCGCATGGTCCACAGTGCCGTACGGGTTCCAGTTTCTGTGCCTGATGTTGGCAACCTATCCGGTCTCCAGGCTGATGAGCCGCATCGGCCGTAAAAAGGCTTTCATGCTGGGTGCGATTCCCTTGGCGCTGTCTGGCGTCAGCGGCTTTCTGGCGGTGGAGCACGAGCATTTTCCTGCGCTGGTCCTCAGTCACTCTGCATTGGGTGTATACATCGCGTTCGCCAACTTCAACCGGTTCGCGGCGACCGATAATCTTTCCCAGGCCTTGAAGCCCAAGGCGCTTTCGCTGGTCGTGGCTGGCGGGGTCATCGCGGCTGTGGTCGGGCCGACGCTTACCGAGTGGCTGCGTGATGTTGGCGGCTTCCCACTGTTTTCGCTGTGTTACGCCGCGTTTGTCGGCCTGGCGCTGCTGTCGTTGTTGATTGCCCTGTGCCTGCCCAATGATGCGGGCACGGCCAGCGCGGTCAACAGCACAGCAAAACCGGCAAGCACCCGTGCCGAGCCGGCAGGCCCGAGCGTGGTTGTGGCAATGGCTGTGGCTGCGCTGGGCTACGGGATCATGAACCTGCTGATGATCCAGGCCTCGATGCACATGAAACACATGCACGAGGACTTCACTGACGTCCGACTGGCGATCCAGTGGCATGTGATCGCCATGTTTGCCCCGTCGTTCTTCACCGGCGCCATCATCCAGCGGCTGGGTATCAAGACCACCATTTGCGCGGGCCTGGCCCTGTTGATCGGTTGCTCGGCGATGAATATCTGGTCGCACAGCTACGCCATGATGACCTTGGCACTGATTGCCCTCGGACTGGGCTGGAACCTCACTTATGTAGGCGGAGGTGCGTTGCTGGCCCAGTCACTGCAGAACAGCCCGGCTGCGATGCAGATGCAGGGCAAGAACGACCTGGCCATTGCCGTTTTTGCCACCATCGGCGCATTCAGCCCTTCGCTGTTGCTGAGCTCGGTCGGCTGGGACGGTACCAATGCCATCTGCATGGTCCTCTGCATGGGGCTGCTGGTTGCCACTGCCGGGCTGCTGCAGAACAAGGCCGGCCTACATACTTCAATGGAAGGTAGCCGCAAATGAGCGAGCTCATCAGTGTCAGCGATCGCATCTACACCAAGCTGGAAATGAACAACCCGGGCGGTAGCCACAAATACCGGGCGGCGCGGCAGATCGTCGAACATGCCGTGCGCAGGGGCGACATCATTCCCGGGGTGACGACCGTCATCGAAAAGACCGGTGGCAGTTTCGGCTTCGGCTTGCTGGCGGCTTGTCATAAGTACCAGGTCGCCGTAGAGCTGGCGGTCGGGCTGAGTTTCAGCCAGACCAAGCGGGATCTGCTGGAGTGTTTCGGTGCCCGACTGATTGGCAAGGAAATGCTGATGGCCGGTGCCACACCCAAGGACGTGGTGATGCATCACCTGGATAATCAGGCCGCACTGGGCAAGTCATACTTCTACACCGACCAGTTCAACAACCCGGTAGGCATCGAGGCCCATCGTTATCAGACCGCCAGCGAACTGGCCATGCAACTGACCAGCGCCGGGGCGGGGCGGCAGATACTGTTCGTGGGCTGTGCGGGTACTGGCGCCAGTTTCACGGGTATCACCCTGGGGCTGAAGGACCATGGCTTCGAGGTGTCGACGGTACTGGTCGATCCCAATGGCTGTGATTCGAGGGCTGGCGTGTTCGCCGATCATCGTTTTGAAGGCATGGCCGTGGGCGTTTGTCCGCCGTTCATGGACTGGTCGCTGGTGGACGAGCGGGCCCAGGTGCACCATGCAGAAATGCTGGCCGCACAGCGCTGGTTCTACATGCAGAGTGGCATTTTCGTCGGTAATACAGCCGCTGCCTGTCTGGCGGTTGCCCAGCGCATGGCCCAGCACCCGCGGTATGTCGAGACCACCCTGGTGACCATCGCCTATGATGCCGGCCTCTGGTACCAGGACCTGCTGGGGGCTAACCGGCGCAAAGCCGCATAACCCACCTGTGCCAGGCTCATGATCCAGAGGCTGGCACGGTACCTGTGGGAGCGGGCGAGCCCGCGAAGCAGGCGACGCTGTGGATGGCACGGGCTTCGCCCGTGTTCGCGGGCGCGCCCGCGAACACAGTGATCGTGCAATCTCTCAGATTTTTATCGAGTCAGTCGATCAGGCGCCGTGGCACTTCTTGTACTTTTTCTCGCTACCGCACGGGCACGGGTCGTTACGGCCAACGTCCTTCAGGGCGTTGCGTACCGGCTCCTGGTGGCCGTGGTTGCAGTGCGGGCCGTGTACATGGCCGTGGTCGTGGTGGTGATCATGGTCATGGTTGCAGTCAGGGCCATGAACGTGGGGTTGTTGGGACATTGCAGGGTTACTCCGGTATGTGATCGCCGGGGATTATCTCACCACTGCGTGATATGTGCAGGTCCCGATGGATCAGCAACCCGGTCGCCAGTTCGCCCTGCAGGGTGTAATGCAGTGGCTGCTTGCTTCTCAGCAGTTTGGCCAGTGGTTTCAGGTGCTGCCACAGGTTGGTGCGTGCGGTTATCTTGAAAGTGCGCCGTGCATGCCCTCCCACGCTGCGCCATACGCTGGCTTCATCCTGCACCAGGAGCAGGTCATTGAGGCGTATTGCATACGACACGTTGCGTATGAACAGGCGGCTGTCATTGGGGTTGTCGACCCGCACGTGCAACACGAACTCCTGTTCCAGCAACCTGGCCTTGACCGTTTCGACCTCGACCAGGTGCACTTCGGGCTCGCGCCAGTCTTCGCCCCAACTGGCACAGCCCGTCAGCCATGTCAGCAGCGCACCGAGCAGTAGCAGACGGGTGCGCTTGATCATGTTCAGTTCCCTACGTAGCTGGCGCAGCATTTCTTGAATTTGTGCCCGCTGGCGCAAGGGCAGGGGTCGTTGCGCCCGGCCTTCAGCCCGACCGTCGGGTCGATGAAGTACCAGCGCCCGGCATGCTGGACGAAGGCCGAGCGTTCACGGTGCTGATGATCGCCGTCCTGGTCGTGCCAGCGCGCGGTGAAGGTGACGAAGCCGTGTTCCGGCTGGCCGCCCAGCACTTCTGCGCTTTCCACCTCCAGGCCCAGCCAGGTGCTCTGTGCACTCCAGTCGGCCATGGCAGCACGGTCCAGGTCGGCTTGCTGAACCGGCAGGGTGGTGGCTACCAGGTAGTCGACCAGGCCCAGCACGTACGCACTGTAGCGTGAGCGCATCAGGGCCTGGGCATCCGGTGCCGGGGTACCGGCATGGTAATGCCCGCAGCAGGCGTCAAGCAGGTTGCCACTGCCACAAGGGCAGACCGAGACACTCATCATCACCACCAGTACTTGCCAAAGTTTTCAGGGTTGGCCCAGAACCTGGCGTTGAGCCAGTCCGGGACCTGCTTATAGTCATGTAGATCATAGGTGAACAGGCTCAAAACCTGTTGGTCACGGCAGAATTTCTCGCTGGCCGACAAGGCCAGGGCGAAAAAGTCGGTGTCCTGCCAGCCGCAGGCGGCCAGGTCGGCCAGCACTGCAACGCGGCTGGCATTGAGGTTGCGAATGCCGCCGAGCAGCTCCAGGCCGGTGCGCTTGGGCAAGTGTTCCAGGCAGTCCACCAATACCGCCAGGTCAAAGCGCTGGGCAGCCAGTTCGGCCGGCAGCGGGCCAGGGGCGGCGATGTCGATGGTCACCTGGGGGTGCGCCTGAGCGAAGGCGTCCAGCGCCGGAAAGCGCGTACCTACCAGCAGCAGCCGTTGTGGAGTGAAGCGCTCGAGCAGGGCCGCCAGGGCCTGTTGAGGGGTGCGTTTGGAAAAACCTTCGGTCATTGCCATTCCTCGTTCTAGTCGTCCAAGACTAGCGGGCTGCGGCGTGTGGGCAAAGAGGCATGTGGCCGTGACGTAGCTTATTGCTGGCAGGGTTGGGATGAGCGGTCTTTACTCCCAGAGATCGGTCTTATGCCGATTCCCCCTAGGAGAAGCAATGAAATGAGCATAGTACGCACAGCGATACCCCTGGTACTGCTCACCAGTGTGTTGACTGGTTGTGCAGGTTTGCAAAAAACCGACTGGCCGAAATGTGCCGCCGTCGGGGGTGTAGGCGGCGCCGCCCTGGGCGCCATCGAAAGTTCCAGCTGGGCTGGCTGGGGTGCGTTGCTGGGCGGTGGCCTGGCGGCGGGCTATTGCTGGGCCCACGGCGATGGCGACGAGGATGGCGACGGCGTGCCCGACAGCCGTGACAAATGCCCTGGCACCCCGCGTGGTGTGCAGGTCGATGCCAACGGATGCCCGCCTGAGCCGGTCGCGGTGGTCGAAGAAGTGGTGGTGCAGAAGGAAGAAGTCATTGTCATCCGTGATGTGCACTTCGAGTTCGATTCTGCGCGCCTGACTGCCAGTGACAAAGAGCGCCTCAATACCATTGCCACGCGCCTGAAGCAGGAAGCGCCATCTGCCCGCCTTAGCGTCAGCGGCCATACCGACAGCGTCGGTTCCGACAGTTACAACCAGAAACTGTCCGAGCGACGCGCCCATTCGGTGACCGACTATCTGGTCGAAAGCGGTGTACCGCGCAGCAGCTTCGTTTCGGTAGTCGGCGCGGGTGAAACCCAGCCGGTGGCAGACAACGCCACGGCCGAAGGGCGTGCCATGAACCGTCGTACCGAGATCAAGATCCAGCGGTAAGGCGGCATGCGCCCGTGCCTTGAGCAGTGGCACGGGCGCGTCTTCATGCCGGCCAGCCGTTTGTGGCCAATGACACAGGAGCATTCAGCATGAGTGTGACGTCGAAGGCGGCATTGCCGCTGTTGGTGGCTGCCAGCCTGCTCGCGGGCTGTGCCACGCACAGTGATGGCAGCGCGCCCCTCAACCAAAGGACCTGGCCCATCTGCAGCCTGCTGGGCGGCTTGGTCGGTGGTGGCCTTGGCGCCATCGAGAGTTCTTCCTGGGCTGCCGGTGGTGGTGCCTTGGGCGCCATCGCCGGGGGGCTGATTTGTTACGCCCAGGACGGTGACGAAGATGGTGACGGCATTTTCGACCGACGTGATCACTGCCCCGAGACCCCTGCCAACACGGCGGTCGACCACATGGGTTGCCCACTGAAACAGTACCCGGTCGCGCCACCTGCCAGTGCTCCCGAACCCTCGCCAGAGGTGATCACCCTCGATGACAACGGCGCGGTGATGTTCGCCTTCGACTCCGCCGAACTGACGCCGGCGGCCCAGCAACGCCTGCAAGGCCTGGTGGCGAAACTCAATTCACCGACGGTGGCCAAGGTCCGTGTGATCGGGCACACCGACAGTGTGGGCTCCGACAGCTACAACCAGGCACTTTCCGAACGCCGCGCCAGCAGCGTGGCCGAGTACTTGATTGGGCAGGGCCTGGAGATGGGCAAGGTCACCAGCCAGGGCCGCGGGGAAAGCGAGCCGGTTACCGACAACGAAACCGACGAGGGCCGCGCGCGCAACCGACGGGTGGAACTGCACCTCAACTGAGTGGTGTTGGCGCCTGCCTTGGCATTACCGTGAATGCTGTTCGCATGGTTTGCTCGATCAGGCTGCCTCGACATGAGAACAATCGATAGGGGCGGGGTATGAAGTTCATCCTGGGCCTGGGCAAGGTCCTGACGGTCGCTTTCTGGGGGGTGGTGTTGTTCAATCAGTTGATGCCACAACCCTTGCCCTTCAATCTGCTGATCAATGCTGCCGGCATCGTCTTGTTGGGCCTGCACCTGCTTGAAGTGCTGTTCTTCAATCGCAGCCTGCGCGGACGCAGTCACCGCTGGTTTGACCGTTTGCAAATACTGTTGACGGGTATCTTCCATGTGATGTCCATTCCCCGTGCGCGGAAGGCGCCGCGGCTGAACTGATCTTGCAGCGGCTCTGATTCTCACTGCGGCCCCTTGCTGGAGGGGGCTTGCCCGCGAACACCGGCAACGCCGGTGACATTCACCGTGGCGCCGGCTTCGCTACAGGTTGCGCGCAGAACCTGTCAGATCACCAGCCGCGAACTGGCCACCGCAACCACGGCCAGCCCCAGCAGCAGATTGATACCCACCATCCGCCGAATGCGCCCCAGTACCGCCGCCCCTGCCGGCCAGTCCTCGGCCTGCACTGCTGCCTTCAATTCTGGCAGCAGCAACGCCTGAATGCGCATGAACAAGGCAAGCATGGCGATCCCGCCACCTATCATTACGTGCACGTACCGGGGCGCCGTTTCGAAACCGCTGAAGCGCATGTGCAACATGCCGATACCACTTATCGCCAAAATCGCCACCGCCAGCCAGACCCAGCCGAAGAAGCGTCGGAAAACTTCCACCCACAAGCGCAGGCGGGCAGGCCCTTCCAGGGCTGCAACCGTTGCCGGGCGCAGCACCAGCCAGGCGAAGAACATGCCGCCGACCCATACCAGGGCGGCCAGAACATGCAGTGTGTAGGGCAGGGCAAAGGCGAGCATTCGGATCTCCATGCGGCAGAAAGGGCAATAGCGGGGTATGATAGCCGCCTCATGCGAAACACTGAAAATATATCCAGCCCTCCGGGCGCCTGCAGACCATGATCAGCAACGAACTCAAAGCCACTATCCAGGGCGCCTATTCGCGTTTTCTCGAAGCCAAGAGCCTCAAGCCGCGCTATGGCCAACGCCTGATGATCGCCGAAGTGGCCAAAGTGCTTGGCGACATTGCCTGCGACGATGAAGGCCGCCGCGCTGGCGAGCCTGCCGTGGTGGCCGTGGAAGCGGGCACCGGTACCGGCAAGACGGTAGCCTACAGCCTGGCTGCCATCCCGGCGGCCAAGGCCGCCGGCAAACGCCTTGTGATCGCCACGGCTACCGTAGCCCTGCAAGAGCAGATCGTCTTCAAGGACCTGCCCGACCTGATGCGCAGCAGTGGCCTCAACTTCAGCTTCGCCCTGGCCAAGGGTCGTGGCCGCTATCTGTGCCTGTCCAAGCTCGACATCCTGTTGCAGGAAGGCCACGCCCAGTCAGCCACGGCTCAGTTGTTCGAGGAAGAAGGCTTCCGTATCGAAGTCGACGAGCGCAGCCAGAAGTTGTTCAACAGCATGATCGAGAAGCTTGCCGGCAACCGCTGGGACGGTGACCGTGACAGCTGGCCAGAGGCCCTGGAAGACCAGGACTGGGCACGGCTGACCACCGACCACAGCCAGTGCACCGGCCGCCACTGCCCCAACTTCCAGCAGTGCGTGTTCTACAAGGCTCGCGAAGGCATGGGCAAGGTCGATGTGATCGTCACCAACCACGACATGGTCCTGGCCGACCTGGCCCTGGGTGGCGGTGCGGTGTTACCCGACCCGCGCGATACCATGTACGTGTTCGACGAAGGCCATCATCTGCCAGACAAGGCCATCGGCCATTTCGCCCATTATTCGCGGCTGCGTTCCACCGCCGACTGGCTGGAACAGACCGCCAAGAACCTGACCAAATTGCTGGCCCAGCATCCGCTGCCCGGCGACCTGGGCAAGTACATCGAGCAGGTGCCGGAGCTGGCGCGAGAAGTACGCACCCAGCAGCAGTTCATGTTCACCCTTTGTGAACAGGTGGCCGACTTCCGTCCCAGCGAGGACACCGAAGGCCGTGAACGCCCGCGTTACCGTTTCGAGGGTGGGGTGGTGCCGGAGCAGATTCGCGAAGTGGGCATCGAACTGAAAAAGGGCTTTGCCCGCCTCAACGATCTGTTCACCCGCCTGGCTGACCTGCTCAAGGAAGGCATGGACGGTGAGGTCAACATCGGCATCGCCAGCCATCAGGCCGAAGAGTGGTATCCGCTGTTCGGCAGCCTGGTCACCCGTGCCCAGGGCAACTGGGAGCTGTGGACGGCCTTCACTGCCGAAGACCCAGAAGACAGCCCGCCCATGGCGCGCTGGCTGACCTTGGCCGAGAGTGGCGCGCTGTTCGACATCGAAGTCAACGCCAGCCCCATCCTCGCCGCAGAAATGCTGCGGCGCAGCCTGTGGAGCGTGGCGCACGGTGCGCTTGTGACTTCGGCGACATTGACAGCGCTGGGCAAGTTCGACCGTTTCCGCATGCGTTCGGGGTTGCCGCGCGATGCCGTCACTTGTGTGGTGCCCAGCCCGTTTGTGCATGGCGATGCCGGTCTTTTGCGGGTCCCCGACCTGAAGGCCGACCCCCGCGATGCTACCGCGCACACTGCAGCGATCATCCGCGAGCTGCCGAACATCGTCGAAGATGCCCGTGGCGCGCTGGTGTTGTTCTCGTCACGCAAACAGATGCAGGATGTGTTTGATGGTCTGGACCGTGACTGGCGCAAGCTGGTGCTCATCCAGGGCAACCTTTCAAAGCAGGAAACCCTGAACAAGCACAAGGCGAGGGTCGACGATGGCCAGCACAGCGTGCTGTTTGGCCTGGCCAGCTTTGCCGAAGGTGTCGACCTGCCGGGTGCGTATTGCGAGCACGTCGTCATCGCCAAGATTCCCTTTGCTGTGCCCGACGACCCGGTCGAAGCTGCGCTGGCCGAGTGGATCGAGGCACGTGGCGGTAACCCGTTCATGGAAATTGCCGTGCCCGACGCCTCGTTGAAGCTGATCCAGGCTTGCGGTCGCCTTCTGCGTACCGAGCAGGATCGCGGCGTTATCACCTTGCTTGACCGGCGCTTGGTCACGCAGCGTTACGGCAAGGCTATTCTCAATGCGCTACCGCCGTTCCGGCGGGAAATTTCCTGATCGCCGGAGCACTTGCTCCGGCGCATTGTCCATTACTCGTCTTGGGCCCGTCAGGGTCTTGAAGGAGAGCCCCCGCCTTATGATCCGCCGCACCCTGCCCGCTGTTTTCGCCTTGTTGTGCAGTTCGCCCTTGCTGGCCGAGCAGCAAACGCTGTTCAGCTTTGTGCGCCCGGCCTCGGTGGTCAATGTGGCGACCGTGGATGCCGGCATGCCGCAGTACAACGCGGAACAAACGGCCGAGGGCGAGGTGTTGCGGCGTGTGGTGTTCAACCCGGCGCAGCAGCCGACCCTTCGCCTGAGCCCGCAGAGCGGGGTGTGGGACTGGTCTGCGGGGCAGTTCCTGACCTTGCGCTTGCAAAGTGCCATGGATTGGGCATTGACCGTGGATGTTACGGTGCAAGGCAGCGATGGGCGCACCTTGACCAGCCGTATCGACCTGCCCGCTGGCCCCGCGCAAACCGTGATGGTGCCGTTGACGGCCCGCTCACCTCTGAGCCAGGGCATGCGCGCCGGCCCGCCGATGCCCTGGAACCATGGTGGTCAGCGCGTTCTGTTGACCAGCAGTGCCGGTGCAGTCGACCTCAAGCAGGTGACCTCGGTCAGCCTGAGCATCCCCAGCCCCAAGGTTGCGCAGAGCCTGTTGATCGAGCGTGTCGGTATTCAGGATGACGACCAGGCGTACAGGGCGGCCTATCACGAGCTGATTGATGCCTATGGCCAGTCGACTCGCGGGACCTGGCCCGAGAAGGTATCCAGTGACGAGCAGCTCAAGGCGGCCAATACCCGTGAACAGCAACAGCTCAAGGGCTGGTTGGCGGAGCGCAGCAAGCAGCAGTTGGACGCTTACGGCGGCCTGGTGGGTGGGCCGGCCTTTGCAGCCAAGGGCTTCTTTCGCACTGAAAAGCGTGATGGCCGCTGGTATCTGGTAACGCCGGATGGGCACCCGTTCTATTCGCTGGGGGTGAACGCCGTGGCGGCAGACGGCGGGCGTACTTATGTCGCCGGGCGCGAAGGCATGTTCAAGGCCCTGCCCGCCGAGGGCGATGCACTGGCCGCGTTCTATGGCGAAAGCAACAACGACGATGGCAATGCCTCGTCGCAAGGGCGCAATTTCAAGCAGGGGCGTTGGTTCGACTTCTACGCCGCCAACCTGCAGCGTGCCTACGGCAAACCCTGCCCGCCTGCGGTGGAGGGCCAGCCAGCGGACTGCGCACCGCCGGCGCTGGATGCCGACCGCTGGCAGGCGCACGCGCTTGACCGCCTTCAGGCCTGGGGGTTCAACACCGTTGGCAACTGGAGTGAGCCGGCTCTTGGCCAAGCCAGACGCATGCCGTATACCTTGCCGCTGTCGATCGAGGGCGACTACGCCAGCATCAGCACTGGCATGGACTGGTGGGGGCGCATGCCCGACCCGTTCGACCCGCGTTTTGCCATGGCCACCGAACGTGCCGTGGCCATTGCCGCTCGCGATCACCGTGATGACCCTTGGTTGATCGGCTACTTTGCGGACAACGAGCTGGCCTGGGCTGCCCCCGGAAGCGACCCCAAGGCCCGCTATGGCCTGGCTTACGGTACCTTGCGCCTGACCACCGACGTGCCAGCCAAGCGCGCGTTCCTCAAGCAGTTGCGCGACAAGTATCGCAACCAGGAGGGGCTGTCCAAGGCCTGGGGCATCGAACTGACCGCCTGGGAACTCATGGAAGATCCTGGCTTCGAGGCGCCGTTGCCTAACCCGGAGCACCCGGAAATCGAGCGTGACTATCAGCACTTCCAGCGGGTATTTGCCGAGACCTACTTCAAGACCATTTCCGATTCGTTGAAGTGGCATGCGCCCAATCACATGCTCCTGGGTGGCCGTTATGCGGTCAGCACACCGGAGGCGGTCGAGGCCTGCGCCGAGTTCTGCGATGTGCTGAGCTTCAACTTCTATACTCTCAAGCCACAGGACGGCTACGACTTTGCCCGCCTGGCGGAACTGGACAAGCCGGTGCTGGTGTCCGAGTTCCAGTTCGGCTCGCGTGATCGCGGGCCGTTCTGGCCGGGGCCATTGGAGCTGGCGCGGGAAGAGGATCGCGGCCCGGCCTACGCAAACTTCCTCAAGGCGGCCATGGCGCAGCCGATGATCGTTGGCGCGCACTGGTTCCAGTACCTCGACCAACCGGCCAGCGGTCGCCTGCTTGATGGTGAGAACGGTCACCTCGGGCTGGTGGCGATTACCGATATGCCATATCCAGGGTTTGTCGATGCCGTGCGCAAAAGCAATCAGCACACCATGAACCAGTTGCGTGCCGAGCTGGAAAAACCGGCCCCCTGAGATCAGGTTGATGCAGTCAACTTAGGTGAGAAGGGCCTTGTGTCACGACCACTTGGCCCTAGCCAGTTTGCAAAACACCCAACTACTGAAACAATGCACACCTTTTTGGATATGGTCGTACGGAGAGCAGCGGGTGCAGATCCAGGGTCACTATGAGCTGAAGTTCGAAGCAGTGCGCGAAGCCTTTGCCGCGCTGTTCGATGATCCCCAGGAGCGTGGCGCCGCGCTGTGCATCCAGGTGGGTGGCGAAACCGTCGTTGACCTGTGGGCCGGCAGTGCCGACAAGGACGGCCAGCAGGCATGGCACAGCGATACCATCGCCAACCTGTTCTCCTGCACCAAGACCTTCGCGGCCGTTACCGCCCTGCAGCTAGTCGGCGAGGGCAAGCTGGCCCTCGATGCCCCGGTGGCCAACTACTGGCCCGAGTTTGCCCAGGCGGGTAAGCAGTCGATCACCTTGCGCCAGCTGCTCAGCCACCGTGCCGGCTTGCCGGCCATTCGTGAGCTGCTGCCGGCCGAAGCCTTGTATGACTGGCAGGTCATGGTCGATGCCCTGGCTGCCGAGGCACCGTGGTGGACGCCAGGCACAGAACACGGCTATGCCGCCATCACCTATGGCTGGCTGATCGGCGAACTGATTCGCCGTGCCGACGGCCGTGGCCCTGGCGACTCGATCGTGGCCCGCACCGCCCGCCCGTTGGGGCTGGATTTCCATGTTGGCCTGGCTGACGAAGAGTTTCACCGCGTCGCGCATATCGCCCGTGGCAAAGGCAATGCTGGAGATGCCGCAGCGCAACGCTTGCTGCAGGTGACCATGCGCGAGCCCGAGGCACTGTCGACCCGGGCCTTTACCAACCCGCCCGCGATACTGACCAGCACCAACAAACCGGAATGGCGGCGCATGCAGCAGCCAGCGGCCAATGGCCATGGCAACGCACGCAGCCTGGCGGGGTTCTATGCCGGGCTGCTGGACGGCAGCCTGCTTGAATCCGAACTGCTCGATGAGCTGACCCGCGAGCATAGCCTCGGCCAGGACCGTACCTTGCTCACCCAGACCCGTTTCGGCCTGGGCTGCATGCTCGACCAGCCCGATGTGGCGAATGCCACATTTGGCCTCGGCGCCCGCGCCTTTGGTCACCCCGGTGCCGGTGGTTCGGTTGGTTTTGCCGACCCGGAGCATGATGTGGCCTTCGGTTTTGTGGTCAATACCCTCGGCCCTTACGTGCTGATGGATCCACGGGCCCAGAAACTGGTACGCGTTCTTGCCAGTTGCCTTTGATCGGGTAATGCGGGTATTGCCACACCCCTTTGACTATCCTCAATGCCAACGCCTGAAGTTCGTAGGCAAAATATCTTTCTATTTCATGGTGTATCGCTGATGTCTTCACATAAAACCTTAGCACTCGCCCTGTGCCTGACCGCCGTTACCGGCTGCGCCAGCCACTCCCCGGACGGCTCCAAGGAAGGTGGTTCCAGCTGGTGGCCTTTCGGTTCGGACAAGGTTGCCGAGCAGCAAGTGAAGTCAGCCGTCACTGAAAAGGTGGCCAAAGCCGATGCCAAATCCGAAAGCGCCAGCCGCTGGTGGTGGCCGTTTGGTGGTGAGGACAAGCAAGCCAAGGGACCGGTGGTGCCGAAGATTGACCAGAAGGCCACCCAGGCCTGGCTGGACGAATACGAGCCCAAGCTGCGTGAAGCGATCAAGGACAGCAAGCTGGAGCTGGAGCGTCGCGACAATGTGCTGGCGGTAACCCTGCCGGTGGACAGCTCGTACAATCCTGATCGCCCGAACATGCTGCTGCCCATGTCCCTGGGCCCGATCACCCGCGTCGCCAAGACTGTCGAAGGCGACCCCAAAACTGCCGTGCTGGTACTGGGCCATGCCGACAGCAGCGGCGCCGCCGTTGTCAACCAGAAGCTCAGCCTGGAGCGCGCCGCGTCGGTATCGGCCATCTTCCGCCTCAGTGGCCTGCAGCGTGACCGCCTGACCCTCAAGGGCATGGGCTCGGTGATGCCGCGCGCTGCCAACGACAGCGCCGAGGGGCGCGCCCTGAACCGCCGGGTGGAAATGTTGCTGACCCCACAGAACACCATGGTCGCACTCTTGGCCAAATACCAGCAGGCCACCCCGGCACCCGCCCCAGCCTCGATGGTGGCAGTGCAGGATGCCAAGGCGCCAGCCGCCAAGGCCGCTGGCAGCAAGCCGGCTGCCAAAACTGCGGCGAAGAAACCTGTAGCCAAGGCCAAGACACCTGCGAAGACTGCAGCCAAGAAGAAAGCTGCACCGGCCAAGTCAGCAGCCAAAAAAGCTACTATTGACAAGAAAGTAGCTGCCAACAGCCCTGCGAAGACCAACTGATCGTCAAGGAACCGCAGTAATGACCCAATCCCTGGCCGATATGCGCCGCGACTACACCCGTGATGGCCTGACCGAAGCCCAGGCACCTGGGGAGCCGTTCGCCCTGTTCCAACAGTGGTTCGCCGATGCGGTGAAAACCGAGCAGGTACCGGTGGAAGCCAACGCCATGACCTTGGCCACGGTGGACGGCGAAGGTCGCCCGCATTGCCGTGTATTGCTGTTGAAGGGGCTCGACGAGCAGGGGTTCACCTTCTTCACCAACTATGACAGCGCCAAGGGCCAGCAACTGCAAGCCAACCCCTTTGCTGCAATGACCTTCTTCTGGCCAGCGCTGGAGCGGCAGGTACGCATCGAAGGCCGTGTGCAGAAGGTTACGGCACAGGAGTCGGATGCCTATTACCAGGTACGCCCGCTGGGCAGCCGCCTGGGGGCCTGGGCCTCGCCACAGAGCCGCGTGATTGCCGGGCGTGAGGAGCTGGAGGGCCTGGTAAAGGCCACCGAAGCGCGATTCTCCGACACCCAGCCGCACTGCCCTGAGCATTGGGGGGGATACCGTTTGTTGCCCGAGCGCATCGAGTTCTGGCAGGGGCGCGCAAGCCGCCTGCATGACCGGTTGAACTATCGGCTGGTGGATGGGCAGTGGCTGAGAGAGCGGCTGGCGCCCTGAGTAACTGGGGCCGCCAAGCGGCCCCAGCCATCGATCAAGCTACCCCGGATATCCCGCCGCCTCGCGCTCCAACCACTCCGCCAGTTGCTTACGCCCCACTTTCTCCTGCCGCGCCTGCGCCAACCTTTCCAGCATGAACGCGCGCTTTTCAGGATCAGCCCCTGCCAGCGACAATGCCAGGTCACGGTCCATCCAGCGGCGCATGCGCACATATAGCCACCAGTGGAAATACAGTCCCGTAACGGTGGTGACCACGACGATGAAGTAATCCATGGCTATTCTTGGTCTCACTTGAAAGGCCTTCGACACAGCCCGGCAGGCTGTACCCCGGCTGAATGAAAACAATTTTATTACGTTTGTACCGTGACAGCCGTCAATGTGCAGCGTCTAATGAGCACCTGACTTATGGAGACTTTACCCATGCGTAAATCCGCTTTGCTGGTGGCGACCTTTACCACCATGTCGCTGCTGCTGGGGGGCTGTGCCTCGAGCTTGACCGGTGACAGCTACTCCCGTGACGAAGCCCGCCGCGTGCAAACCGTGCGTATGGGCACCATCGAATCCCTGCGTCCGGTCAAGATCGAGGGCACCAAGACCCCGATTGGCGGCGGTGCTGGTGCCATCGTGGGTGGCGTAGCCGGCAGCGCTGTGGGTGGTGGTCGTGGCAGCATCGTGGCCGCCGTGATCGGTGCCGTAGCCGGTGGCTTGGCGGGTTCCGCAGCAGAAGAAGGCCTGACCCGTACCCAAGGCGTCGAAATTACCGTTCGTGAAGATGATGGCAGCATGCGCGCCTATGTGCAGGCCGTGCAGGAGAACGAAATCTTCCGTGTTGGCGACCGCGTGCGCATCATGACTGTGGACGGTACCAGCCGCGTTTCGCACTGACCGTAGCGCAGTAAAACAAAACCCCGACATGGCTGCTGCCAGTCGGGGTTTTTTCATGCTTCAGCCAAGTCAGGCAACGCTGGTTTTGCGGCTGGCCATTGCGGTGACGGCGTAGCCGATCACTGCGGCAAAGAACGAACCAGTAAGAATGCCCATGCGGTCCATGCCGGCGTACTCGCTGCTACCCGGGGCGAAAGCGAGCGAGCCAACGAACAGGCTCATGGTGAAGCCAATGCCGCAGAGTATCGCTACCCCCAATATTTGCCCCCAACCAGCACCTGCCGGCAGTGCGGCCAGGCGTAGCTTGACCGCCACCCAGGTCAGGCCGAAAACCCCTACGGTCTTGCCTAGCAACAGGCCGACCGTGATGCCCATCGGCACCGGGTGGGTGAAGCTGTCTAAGGTCATGCCTGTCAGAGAAACGCCGGCATTGGCGAAGGCGAAAAGTGGCAGGATGGCATAGGCCACCCAAGGGTGCAGGGCGTGTTCCAGCGCCAGCAGAGGCGACGATTCAGCATTGCGTGTACGCAGCGGAATGCACAAGGCCAGTGCGACACCGGCCAAGGTGGCATGCACGCCACTCTTGAGCACGCATACCCACAGGATCAGACCAACGATCATGTAGGGGCCGAGCTTGACCACGCCAAGCCGGTTCATCGCCACCAGCACCACCAGGCAGGCTGCAGCCAGCAGCAGCGACACACTCGACAGGGTGCCGGAGTAGAACAGGGCGATGACAATGATCGCACCCAGGTCGTCGATGATCGCCAGGGTCATCAGGAACAACTTCAGTGACACGGGGATGCGTTTGCCGAGCAGGGCCAGGACACCGAGGGCGAAGGCGATGTCGGTGGCGGTAGGGATTGCCCAGCCGGCCACGGCTGCAGGGTTGTCACGGTTGATGAACCAGTAGATCAGCGCTGGCACCACCATGCCGCCCACGGCAGCGGTGGCAGGCAGGATTACTTGTGAGGGCTTGGACAGGTGTCCGTCGACCACCTCGCGTTTGACCTCCAGGCCGATGAGCAGGAAGAACAGGGCCATCAGGCCGTCGTTGATCCACAGCAGCAATGGCTTGGCGATGTTAAGCGCGCCGACCTGAACGGCGACGGGTACGTCGAGCAAGCCGTTGTACAGGTAGGACAGCGGCGAGTTGTTGATGATCAGGGCCAGAACGGCGGCAGCGATCAGCAGCAGGCCGCTGGCAGCTTCGAGCTGGAAGAAACGGGTAAACAGGCTACGCACGGGCTGTAGGCTCTCCATGAGCAGTTTACGAAGGGTACGGGCGTACACCCTAGTCTGTGATGATGTTCCTTAAAACAAAAAACATATTCGTTTTTGTTATATGTTGTTGCTGGCAGGCCTAGGGCAAGCCTAGATGGATTTGGGGAAGGGTGGGGGAGGGGAAGTCTGGAGTAGGTGCTGGAATAGACTGATGCCGGACCGGGCCCTTTCGCGGGTAAACCCGCTCCTACAGGGGACCATTGTTCCGTGTAGGAGCGGGTTTACCCGCGAAGAGGCCCTGTCAGTCGATAAAGAGTCAGAGGCCGAGCATATCCCGCGCCACCGCCTCGGCGATACGAATACCATCCACACCGGCTGACAGGATCCCGCCCGCATACCCAGCCCCTTCACCCGCCGGGAACAGCCCCTTGAGGTTCAGGCTCTGGTAATCCTCACCCCGGGTAATCCGCAGTGGCGACGAGGTACGCGTCTCGATTCCGGTCAACACCGCATCATGCAGGTTATAGCCCTTGATCTGCCGGTCGAACGCCGGCAGTGCCTCACGGATCGCCTCGATGGCGAAGTCCGGCAGGCTCGGTGCCAGGTCTCCCAAGGTCACACCTGGCTTGTAGGACGGCTCGACACTGCCCAGTGCGGTGGAGGGCCGGCCGGCGACAAAGTCACCCACCAGTTGCGCCGGTGCCTGGTAGTTGCTGCCGCCCATTACATAGGCGTGCGCTTCCAGGCGCTCCTGCAGTTCGATACCGGCCAACGGGCCACCCGGGTAGTCGCGCTCGGGGTCGATGCCGACGACGATGCCGGAGTTGGCGTTGCGCTCGTTACGCGAATACTGGCTCATGCCGTTGGTGACGACTCGGCCTGGCTCACTGGTGGCCGCGACCACGGTGCCACCCGGACACATGCAGAAGCTGTACACCGAGCGGCCATTTTTGGCGTGATACACCAGCTTGTAATCGGCAGCACCCAGTTTCGGGTGGCCGGCGTACTTGCCCAGGCGTGCCTTGTCGATCAACGTTTGTGGGTGCTCGATACGGAAGCCCACCGAGAACGGCTTGGCTTCCATGTAGACACCTTTGGCATGCAACATGCGGAAGGTGTCGCGGGCGCTGTGGCCCAGGGCCAATACCACATGGCGAGAGTGCAGCTGTTCGCCGCTCTCAAGCACGACACCTGTCAGTTGGCCATCTTCGATCAACAGGTCGGTGACCTTTTCCTGGAAGCGCACTTCGGCTCCCAGGGCGATCATGTCCTGGCGCATCTGTTCGACCATGCCGGTGAGGCGGAAGGTGCCGATGTGCGGCTTGTTGATGTACAGGATTTCGTCCGGCGCACCGGCCTTGACGAATTCTTCCAGCACTTTGCGGCCGTGGTGTTGCGGATCCTTGATCTGGCTGTAGAGCTTGCCGTCGGAGAAGGTGCCGGCGCCGCCTTCACCGAACTGCACGTTGGACTCAGGGTTGAGCACGCTTTTACGCCACAGGCCCCAGGTGTCCTTGGTGCGCTGGCGCACTTCCTTGCCGCGTTCGAGGATGATCGGCTTGAAGCCCATCTGTGCCAGCAACAGGCCGGCAAAGATGCCGCACGGGCCGAAACCGACCACAATCGGGCGCTCCTGCAGACCTGCCGGGGCCTGGCCGACGAACTTGTAGGTGACATCTGGCGCAGGGCCGATGTTGCGATCATCAGCGAACTTGCTGAGCAGCTCGGCCTCGTTGCTGGCTTCCAGGTCGATGGTGTAGATGAACAGCAGTTCGCTGTTCTTCTTGCGCGCATCGTAGCTGCGCTTGAACAGGTTGAAGCTGAGCAGTTGCTGGTCGCGGATGCCCAGGCGCTGGACGATGGCTTCGCGCAACGCTTCGTCAGGATGGTCCAGGGGCAGCTTCAGTTCGGTGATTCGTAGCATGGCAGGGTCCAGTATCCCGGCCATGGGCGGCCGGCGGCTTTACACAAACCGCCAAGTATAAGCTGTTCGCTGCCCCTACTGGCAGGATAAAAACGCCCGGTGATCAGTTGTCGCGTGCGCCGCCGTAGTAAGCACAGCCCTGCAAGGTCTTGCCGTCGATGCGCAGTTCGGCGCGCAGGTGGTGGATGGCGCCAGTGGCGATATCTGCGCAGCGCTGCGGAGCGACCCACAGTTCCACGTGCTGGCCGTTGGCTTCGCTGGTCAGGGTCAAGCCGCCACCGGGTACTTCTTCTTCCAGGAACGGCAAGGGTAGGGGGGGCTGGCCGATTCGCTCGATGACCATGCCCTTGCCGCTGGCCTTGATGTCCCAGTCCGGTTCATGGCCGTTGGCGCGCAGGGTCAGCTGCTTGAAGTTGGGGTCGTCGCAAGCGCGGGTGGAGGGTTCCAGGCGGTACAGGCGGCTGACCTCCAGCTGGCCGTCGTTGTCGGCCTGCTTGGCGCCAGTGAGGCGACCACGCACGTCGGCGAACAACTTGGCGTTGGCGTCCTTGGCCAGGTTGGCGGCCTCCGGCAGGATGCCGGTGCCGGCGACGTCATTGATCACGAAGCGGCGTGCTTCGCTGCAGGGCTTGAACAACAGGCGGCCGCCATTGGCGCTCAGTTCGCCCTGCATGCGCGTGGTGCCGATGTTCGGGTCACGGGGCTGCTCGGCCAGTAACTGGCAGCCAGCGAACAGGGGCAGCAGGGCACTGAGCAGCAGGGTAGGGGTGAGGCGCATGGGGCGGGCTCCGGGAATCTTTGCCAAAGAGCTGGCCACGATACACGTCCTGCAGGCAGAAAAAAGGGCCCGAAGGCCCTTTTTCATTCAACCCCCCAGGTACGCGTCGCGTACTTTCGGGTCGGTCAACAGTGCTTCCCCCGTACCCTGCATCACCACCCGACCATTCTCCAGCACATAAGCCCGGTCAGCGATCTTCAGCGCCTGGTTGGCGTTCTGCTCCACCAGGAACACCGTCACGCCATCGCGGCGCAGCTGTTCGATGATGTCGAAGATCTGCTGGATGATGATCGGCGCCAGGCCCAGCGAAGGCTCGTCGAGCAGCAGCAGCTTGGGCTTGCTCATCAGCGCCCGGCCGATGGCGAGCATTTGCTGCTCGCCGCCGGACATGGTGCCGCCACGCTGCATGTAGCGCTCCTTCAGGCGCGGGAACAGTTGCAACACCTTGTCCAGTTGCTCCTGGTAGTCGCCCTTGTCGGTGAAGAAACCACCCATTGCCAGGTTTTCCTCGACGGTCAGGCGGGCAAACACGCGGCGGCCTTCCGGCACAACGGCGATGCTTTTGCGCATGATGTGCGAGGACGGCTGGCCGACCAGTTCTTCACCCAGGTACTTGATGCTGCCACTGTGCGCCTGCGGCGAGCCGCACAGGGTCATGAGCAAGGTCGACTTGCCGGCACCGTTGGCGCCGATCAGGGTGACGATTTCGCCCTGGTTGATCTCCACGTTGACGCTGTGCAGCGCCTGGATCTTGCCATAGAAGGTGGAAACGTTTTCAAACTTCAGCATTTACGCTTCCCCCAGGTAGGCTTTGATCACATCAGGGTTATCGCGGATCTCTTCCGGCGTACCGTGGGCCAGGGGGGTGCCCTGGTTGATGACCACGATATGGTCAGAGATGCTCATCACCAGCTTCATGTCGTGCTCGATCAGCAGCACGGTAACGCTGTGCGACTCACGCAGGTAGGCGATCAGGGCCTTGAGGTCTTCGGTTTCTTTCGGGTTAAGGCCTGCGGCAGGTTCGTCCAGCATGATGATGCGTGGTTGGGTCATCATGCAGCGGGCAATTTCCAGGCGACGCTGCTGGCCGTAGGCAAGGGTGCCGGCGGTGCGGTTGGCGAACTCGGTGAGGTTGACCTTCTCCAGCCAGTACTGCGCACGCTCCAGGGCTTCCTTCTCGCTGCGGCGGAAACCCGGGGTCTTGAACAGGCCGGCGAAGAAGTTGGTGTTGAGGTGGCGGTGCTGGGCGATAAGCAGGTTTTCCAGCGCGGTCATTTCCTTGAACAGGCGCACGTTCTGGAAGGTTCGCACCACGCCCTTGCGGGCAATCTGGTGGCCGGCCAGGCCCTGGATCGGCTGGCCATCGAGCAGGATGGTGCCGCCGCTGGGCTTGTAAAAGCCGGTCAGGCAGTTGAACACGGTGGTCTTGCCGGCGCCGTTCGGGCCGATCAGCGCCACTACCTGTTTCTCCTTGACGGTCAGGCCCACGCCGTTGACCGCCAACAAGCCGCCAAAGCGCATGCTCAGGCCGCTGACTTGCAGAATTTCGCGGCTCATCGGGGCAGCTCCATCTGTGGACGTTGCATAGGCAGCAGGCCTTGCGGACGCCAGATCATCATCAACACCATCAACGCACCGAACATCAGCATCCGGTATTCGCTGAACTCACGCATCAGCTCTGGCAGCAGGATCATCACGATGGCCGCGAGAATCACGCCCAGTTGTGAGCCCATGCCGCCAAGCACGACGATGGCGAGGATGATCGCCGACTCGATGAAGGTGAACGACTCCGGCGTCACCAGGCCTTGGCGCGCGGCGAAGAAGCTGCCGGCGAAACCGGCGAAGCAGGCGCCCAAGGTGAATGCTGAGAGCTTGATCACGGTCGGGTTCAGGCCCAGTGCACGGCAGGCGATCTCATCTTCACGCAGTGCTTCCCAGGCACGACCGATCGGCATGCGCAGCAGGCGGTTGATCACGAACAACGCCAGCAGGGCCAGCAGCAGAGCCACCAGGTACAGGAAGATGACCTTGTTGATCGAGTTGTATGGCAGCCCGAAGTACTCGTGGAAAGTCTGCATGCCCTCGGCTGCACGGCGTTCGAAGGTCAGGCCGAAGAGTTCCGGTTTGGGGATGTTGCTGATGCCGTTGGGGCCGCCGGTCCAGTCGGTGAGGTTACGCAGGAACAGGCGGATGATCTCGCCGAAGCCGAGTGTCACGATCGCCAGGTAGTCACCGCGCAGGCGCAGCACCGGGAAGCCTAGCAGGAAGCCGAATGTGGCAGCCATCAGGCCGGCAATCGGCAGGCACACCCAGAAGCTCCAGCCCAGATAATGCGAGAGCATCGCGTAGCTGTAGGCCCCGACGGCATAGAAGCCCACGTAGCCGAGGTCGAGCAGGCCCGCCAGGCCGACCACGATGTTCAGGCCCAGGCCCAGCAACACGTAGATCAGGATCAGCGTGGCGATGTCGACTGCACCGCGAGAGCCGAAGAATGGCCATACCAGCGCCATCACGATCAACCCGATGATGACATAGCGCTGGGTTTTGGGCAGGGTGAGGTAGTTACTGACTGCCGGGGGGATCAGCTTGCGATCCGAACGGCGGCCCATCACCGAACTCCACTGCTTGTCGAACAACACGCGCAGGAACATCAGCACCGAACACACGGCGATGATGCTGATGGTGAACGAGCCCTGGCTGTGCACGACCAGGCTGATGCCGTCGATGCTCAGTTTCAGGCCCAGCACCGGGAAGGCCACGGCCCAGACCAGCAAGGCGCTGAAGAACGCCTGTTTGAGATTTCTGTTCATACTTTTTCAACCTCCGGGCGGCCCAGGATGCCGGTCGGCCGGAATAGCAGGACAAGAACCAACAAGCCGAATGCCACTACGTCCTTGTACTGGTCGCCGAAGATGTCGGCGCCAAACGCTTCGGCTACACCCAGCACCAGCCCACCGAGCATGGCGCCCGGAATACTGCCGATGCCCCCCAGCACCGCTGCGGTGAAGGCTTTCAGACCCACCAGGAAACCGGCGTTGGGGTTGATCACCCCGTACTGCATGCTCAGCAGCACGGCCGCCACGGCAGCCAGGGCGGCCCCGATGACGAAGGTGAGGGCGATGATGTTGTTGGTGTTGATGCCCAGCAGGTTGGCCATCTTGATGTCCTCTGCACAGGCACGGCAGGCGCGGCCCAGGCGGGAACGAGAGATGAACAGGGTGAGCAGTGTCATGGCCACCAGGGTGACGACGAACACCAGGATCTGCATGTAGCTGATCAGTACTTCTTCAGCACCGCCTGGTCCGAAGGAGAAACTCCCGGGGATCAGGTTGGGGATGGATTTATCCTTGGAGTCCTGCGAGAGCAAGACCGTGTTCTGCAGGAAAATCGACATGCCGATGGCGGAAATCAGCGGGATCAGACGGTTGCTGTTGCGCAGGGGGCGGTAGGCAACCCGTTCGATGCTGTAGCCATAGGCACTGGTGACGAAGATCGTCGCGACGAAGGCGACGGTCATCAGGATCGGCAGCGAATGGATACCCATCATGGCCAGGCCCGCCAGGGCGATGAAGGCCACGTAGGAACCGATCATGTACACCTCGCCGTGGGCGAAGTTGATCATGCCAATGATGCCGTACACCATCGTGTAGCCGATGGCGATCAAGGCATAGGTGCTGCCGATGGTCAATCCATTAACCAGTTGTTGGAAGAAATGGTAGATCTCAGGCATTACAGCGCTCCTAAAAACCTGATTTGCATTTCACTGGCAGGGGTACGGCCAGGAAACCGCGGGTGACGGTTTTAAGATTTTCAGGTGAGCCCGCCCCCGGATCGCGGGGAGGGGCCCATGAACCTCATAAAACGAAGCCCACTGCTCGCACAGTGGGCTCGTAGGTCAGCTATTAGTCACGCAGTTACTGAGGGGAGACTTCGGTCTTCGGCTTGCCGAAGTGCCATTCATAGACCACGAACTTGAAGTCTTTCAGGTCGCCTTTATCGTCGAACGACAGGTCACCGGTCGGGGTCTTGAAGGTGCCTTCGTGGATGGCTTTGGCCACCTTGTCGGTATCTTCGGAACCGGCTTTCTTGATGCCTTGAGCGATCAGCTCGACAGCCGAGTAGGCGGGGAATACGAACGGGCCACTTGGGTCCTTGCCGTCAGCCTTGATGGCGTCGACGATCTTCTTGTTCTCCGGGTCAGCGTCGAACGACTTCGGCAGGGTGACCAGCAGGCCTTCGGAAGCGCCCTGGGCGATCTGCGAAATGGAGTCGTTACCCACACCTTCCGGACCCATGAACTTGGCTTTCAGGCCTTTCTCTTGAGCCTGGCGCAGGATCAGACCCAGCTCTGGGTGGTAGCCGCCGTAGTAGACGAAGTCGACATTGTTCTGCTTGAGCTTCTGGATGATCGAGGAGAAGTCCTTGTCACCGGCATTCAGGCCTTCGAAGACGGCCACTTTGGTGCCTTTCTTCTCAAGGGTTTGCTTGACTGCGGTGGCGATGCCTTCACCGTACTGCTGCTTGTCGTGCAGAACGGCAACGACCTTCGGTTTGACGTGGTCGGCGATGTAGTTGCCGGCAGCCGGGCCCTGGGCGCTATCCAGACCGATAGTGCGGAAGATCAGCTGGTAGCCACGGGCGGTGATTTCCGGGCTGGTGGCGGCGGGGGTGATCATGATCACGCCTTCGTCCTCGTAGATGTCGGACGCTGGCTGGGTGGAGCTGGAGCACAGGTGGCCGACCACGAACTTGACGCCGTCGTTGACCACTTTGTTGGCGACTGCCACGGCCTGTTTAGGGTCGCAGGCGTCGTCGTATTCCTTGGCTTCGAGCATCTTGCCATCTACGCCGCCCGCGGCGTTGATATCCTTGATGGCTTGCTTGGCGCCGATGAACTGCATGTCGCCATACTGGGTGACAGGGCCGGTCTTGGGACCTGCAATCCCGATCTTGATGGTATCGGCGGCAAACGAATGGCTGGCTACCCCGGCCAGAACCATTGCGGCGAACAGCTTGGAAATCTTGATCATAGTGCTCCACTCATTCTGTTGTAATTCTTATAGTCCTGGCGGCCAGGGCTACAGACCGGGCGGGATTTGCGGCGTGGCCATGCCAACGCGCTAGCCCACCTTCCCCCGGAACATGTCCCGGAACTGTACCGGTACAGTGTAGAGCGCTGTTCGAGCGCTTGAAAAGCGGTCGAAAAGTGCGTCTTTCCTGCGTTGTCGCTTGATCGACAGAAAGATACAGAAAGGCGCCATCAAACTGCCTGCATCTGCGGCCCCGTCCCACAACTTCGGGGCCAATCGACCAAATTACATATTTGAAACCGGGTTTTTCTGCAAAAATGCCGGCCTTTTTATTGACCGATTTTTTGCGGATACCACCCATGACTGATCAAACAAGCACCCTCTATGCCAAATTGCTTGGCGAGACGGCAATCATCGAGTGGAAAGCGTTGGAGCGTTTTTGGGCCAAGGGTGACCTGATTTGGGTCGACCCCAGCCTTGACCTGATCGCCGTTGCCGAGGCGATGGCCGAGAATCGCAGCGAGATCTTCGCCAAGTGGCGTAGTGATGGCACTGTTGGGCCGGTGTCGGCCGAGCAGGCATTGGACCTGCAAAGCCGCGACCCAGAGATCTGGGCGGTGGTGGTTTCACCGTTCATCGTGATTCAGGTGAAGTGCCAGGAAGAGGCGTGATCTTTTTTGGTGCGCAAAAGTACGCATCAGCTCCGTTTTGGTGCTTGAAAGTAATCAAGGCGGGTAGAGGGAAGTAACAATTCGGCGTGGCGGTAACAGTTTACGGGATGCGTAATGTGGCCGCCGTTCTGTCAGGCGCCAACGGGATCCTAGCCAGCCTGGGAAATGTTCGAATCAGTCAGGAGTTTATCAATGAGCACTGCACTACCTTCGCTTGGATTCGCCGGCATCGGCCTGATGGGCCTGCCCATGTGCCGCCGCCTGCTGGCAGCGGGTTATCCGCTCACGGTTTGGAACCGCAGCCCGGACAAGTGCGCCGCCCTGGTCGCTGCTGGCGCGCGCCTGGCCGGCAGCCCGGCCGAATTGTGCCGTGACAGCGACATGGTTCTACTCTGCCTGGCCGACACGGCGGTGGTGCGTGAAGTGGTGTTCGGCGAGCAAGGCATTGCCCAAGGCGGGCGCAGTGGCCAGTTGCTGATCGATTTCTCCAGCCTGGAACCCACCGCCACCCGTGAAATGGCTGCCGAACTGGCAGCACTGTGCGGCATGGCCTGGCTGGATGCACCGGTGTCTGGCGGTACGCCTGGTGCCGAAGCTGGCACGCTGGCGATCATGGTTGGCGGTGAAGCGGCCGACTTGCAGCGTGCACGCCCGGTACTGCAGGTGCTTGGTCAGCGCGTGACACATATGGGGGCGGTAGGCGCTGGCCAGGTGACCAAGGCTTGCAACCAGATGATCGTAGCGTGCAATGCCCTGGTAATTGCAGAGGTGGTGGCACTGGCCGAACAGTCGGGCGTGGACGCGACGCTGATCGCTGAAGCGCTGGCCGGTGGTTTTGCCGATTCCAAGCCATTGCAGATTCTTGCGCCGCAAATGGCAGAGAGCCGCTTCGAGCCAATCAAGTGGCACGTACGCACGCTGCTCAAGGACCTTGATGGCGCAGTCAAGTTTTCCCGCGAGCAAGGCTCGGCAACGCCACTCAGTGGCCTTGCCGCGCAACTGATGCGGCTGCACGGTAGCCAGGGTTACCTGCAAAAAGATCCGGCGACCCTGGTAGAGCTGTATCGCAACAAGGTGTAATCCGGCCGCTCTGGTGCTGCAACCGCTCTAGCAGTGGCCGCAACTCGGTCAGCGGAACGGGGCGCCCCAACAGGTAGCCCTGCAGGTAGTCGCAGCCATGGCTTTCCAGGAAAGCCTGCTGTTCGGCGGTTTCCACGCCCTCGCTGACTACCTGCAGGTGCAGGGTATGCGCCATGGCGATGATTGCCTGGACAATTTCGCGGTCTTTCTGGTTGCCTGGTACATCCTGCAGGAAGGTGCGGTCGATCTTCAGCACATCCAGCGGCAGGCGCTTGAGGTAGGCCAGTGACGAGTAGCCGGTACCAAAATCGTCGATCGAAAGTGCCACCCCCAAGGCCCGGACGCGTTTGAGCAGGCTGACCGTGCGCTGGATATCGCCCACCAGGGCGTTCTCGGTCACCTCCAGCTCCAAGTGGTGCGGCGCAAGGCCGGCGTGGAACAGCGCCTTTTCAACTTCGTTGGGCAGTTCATCGTGGCTGAGGGTGACTGCCGAGCAATTGACCGTGACCTTGACCTTGCCATAGCCGTGGCGCTGCAAGAGTGCCAGGTCGACACAGGCGTGGCGCAGCACCCACAGGTCCAGGTCGATGATCAGGCCGTTGGCTTCGGCAATGCCGACAAAGCGGTCGGGCCCGAGCAGGCCGTGTTGAGGATGCTGCCAGCGTACCAGCGCTTCCAGTTTGGCCACTTGCCCACTGCGCAGGTCGAAGATCGGCTGGTAGTGCACACACAGCCCGCGTTCTTCGAGCAGGGCCAGGCGCAGCTCTTCTTCCAGTTGCAAGGCGATCGACGCGCGGGCCTTCAGACTGTCGTTGAAGAAATTCAGGCTGTTGCGGCCGTTGTCCTTGGATTGGTAGAGGGCCAGGTCGGCATGCTTGAGCAGCTCTTCGGCTGTGCCGCCATCGTCCGGGAAGATGCTTATACCAATGCTGGTGGTCATGACCATGCGTCGCCCGCCAAGGTCGATGGGTTCTTTCATCCGTTGCATGATGCGCTGGGCCAGGTGTCGGGCTTCGTCGCGGCTGTTCAGGCTGGTGACCACACAGAACTCGTCGCCACCAAAGCGTGCAACCAGGTCGTGGCTGCGGGTAGCAGCCTTGATGTGGTTGGCGATCACCTTGAGCAGTTCGTCACCGGCGTCGTGGCCGAGGCTGTCGTTGATGCGCTTGAAATGGTCGATATCGAGGAACATCACGGCCAGGCGGTTTGCGCTGGCCTGATGTTCGACCAGGCAATCGGCGAATACCTGGTTGAACCCACGGCGGTTGAGCAGGTTGGTCAGGGCATCGTAGTTCGCCGCCTGCTGCAGCGAAGCGCGGGCCTGGTCCAGTTGGCTGAGCAGTACGCTGACCCGGCGCAGGTCGTGCTCCTTGCTTTGCAACTTCTTGTCGGCCAGTGCGGCGCTGATGCTGGCGCCACTGATCAGCAGGGTGATGAAGCCAATGCCCAGTCCCAGCTGCAGGCTGTTGTCGCCAGACGGCAGGCGCAGTGCGGTATCGGCAGGGATAACCAGGGTCATGGCCGACATCGCGGTGAAATGAGTGGCGACGATGCCGCCGGCCATCAGCAGGCTGGCGCCGTATTTCATGGTCTGGTACAGGGTGCCGCTGCCATTGCGCAAGTAGCTGGCCAGGTACAGCGCGGTCAGGGCGGTAAGCAGGGCAATGGCGGCAGAGGCAAGTAGCAAGCCGGTCTGGTAGTACTGGCGGGCCCCCGTTTCCATCGCGGCCATACCGACAAAATGCATGAGGATGATGCCCAGCCCGATCAGCGCTGCGCTTGGCACAAAGTGGGGCGCACGCATCTTGCTTCGTTCCAGGCTGTGCATGGCCAGCCAGGCCACGCCCAGTGCGATGAGTAGCGAAAGAATGGTCAGGGATGGGTCGTAGTGCACTTCTACCGGAGCCCGAAAGGCCAGCATGCTGATGAAGTGCATGGCCCATATGCCGCCTGCCAGGCAGCAGGCTCCAAGCATGTTCCATTGCCGGTGGGCGGTGGGGTCGTCGCTGTGGGACTGGCGTTCGGCCATGCCGAGGGTGGCGAAACAGGCCGCGCAAGCAACGAAATAGGCGAGCAGAACCAGGAGCGGTTCATGACGGCAGTCTATGACGATACGCCCGGTTGCGGGAAGATCGGCGAACAGTTGTAGCCCCAGCCATTCCATGGAATGCCTCTTGGTCGAGTCTTCACTCGTCTGCGCTACAACCCGTGCAGACTGCCCAGAGGCAGTATAGGAAGGACTATTTAAGCCTTCCTGACTAATGGCACAATGATTTCTACGATTTGGTTATAACTTCAATCGCAGTGAGGAATAAATTTGGGGCCTTGATGCCTTCCTGTGGGAGCGGGCGAGCCCGCGAAGCATCCACTGCGATGGATGCCACCGGCTTCGCCGGTGTTCGCGGGCGTGCCCGCTCCCACAAGGGGCCTGCGTTAGCCAGCCACCAGCACGCGAATGGCTTCCAGGCGCAGGGCGGCTTTATCCAGCATCGCCAGGCCATCTTCGCGTTGCTTGCGCAGGGCGTCGATTTCGCTGTCACGTACGCTCGGGTTGACCGCTTGCAACGCTACCAGGCGCGCCAACTCCTCGTCAGCCTCGGCTGCCAGGCGGCGCTGGGCTTCGGCCACGCGCTCAATGTGGGTTGGCAGAATCTTCTCTTCGCCGCCACTGATACGCTTGGCCAGCACATCGCGCTGGGCCTGGACGAACTTGTTGGCGCTGGCGCGCGGTACGCTCTCGAGCTGGTCGTTCAGGGTTTCGAAGGCCACGCGTGACGCCAGGTCGTTGCCGTTGGCATCGAGCAGGCAGCGCAGTGCCGCCGGCGGCAGGTAGCGGCCCAGTTGCAGGCTGCGGGGTGCCACCACCTCGCTGACGAATAGCAGTTCGAGCAGTACAGTGCCTGGTTTGAGCGCTTTGTTCTTGATCAACGCCACGGCGGTGTTGCCCATCGAGCCTGACAGCACCAGATCCATGCCGCCCTGCACCATCGGGTGCTCCCAGGTAAGGAACTGCATGTCCTCGCGCGACAGCGCCTGGCCACGGTCGTAGGTGATGGTCACACCTTCCTCGTCGCCCAGCGGGAAGCTGGCATCCAGCATCTTCTCGCTCGGCTTGAGGATCAGTGCGTTCTCCGAATGGTCTTCGCTGTCGATGCCGAAGGCGTCGAACAGGGTTTCCATGTAGATCGGCAGGGCAAACTGGTCGTCCTGTTCGAGAATGGCCTCGACCAGCGCCTGACCTTCGCCGGCACCGCCGGAGTTGAGCTCCAGCAGACGGTCACGGCCAGTGTGCAGTTCGGCTTCCAGTCGCTCGCGCTCGCCGCGGGCGTCGGCCACCAGGGTATCCCAGGCCTTGTGATCGCCGCCTTCGAGCAGCGGCAGCAGGCGTGGGCCAAACTGGTGCTGCAGGGCATTGCCGGTGGGGCAGGTATTGAGGAAGGCGTTGAGGCCTTCGTGGTACCACTGGAACAGGCGCTCTTGCGGGCTGTCCTGCAGGTACGGGATGTGCAACTGGATAGTGTGCTTTTGGCCGATCCGGTCAAGGCGGCCGATGCGCTGCTCGAGCAGATCGGGGTGCGCTGGCAGGTCGAACATCACCAGGTGATGGGCGAACTGGAAGTTGCGGCCTTCGCTGCCGATTTCCGAGCAGATCAGTACCTGGGCGCCGAACTCTTCATCGGCAAAGTAGGCAGCGGCGCGGTCGCGCTCAAGGATGCTCATGCCTTCATGGAACACCGAGGCCGGGATGCCGGAGCGCACGCGCAGGGCATCCTCCAGGTCCATGGCGGTTTCGGCGTGGGCGCAGATCACCAACACTTTGGTGCGTTTGAGCATCTTCAGGGTGTCGATCAACCAGTCGACACGCGGGTCGAAACGCCACCAGCGCTCGTCATCCGCTACTTCACCCTGGGCCTGGAAGGCGACTTCCGGGTACAGCTCGGCGTGCTCGCCGGCTGGCAGGTCGCGGTACTGCTCGGGCGTGGCCAGCGGGTAGGGGTGCAACTGGCGCTCGGGGAAACCCTGAATCGCCGCACGGGTGTTACGGAACAGTACGCGGCCGGTGCCGTGGCGATCCAGCAACTCGCGAATCAACCGCGCGCTGGCCTGGGTGTCGCCGTCGCTGACCGCAGCCAGCAGGGCTTCGCCTTCGGCACCCAGGAAGCCCTGGATGGTGGCGTGGGCCTTGGGCGACAGGCGGCCCTCGTCGAGCAGTTCCTGCACCGCCTCGGCTACCGGGCGGTAGTGCTCGCTCTCGGCGCGGAAAGCGGCCAGGTCGTGAAAGCGGTTGGGATCGAGCAGGCGCAGGCGGGCGAAGTGGCTGTCCTGGCCAAGCTGCTCGGGGGTGGCGGTGAGCAGCAGTACGCCCGGGATCACTTGGGCCAGTTGCTCGACCAGGCCGTATTCGGCGCTGACCTGGTCTTCGTGCCAGACCAGGTGGTGGGCTTCGTCGACTACCAGCAGGTCCCAGCCAGCGGCAAACAGCGCGTCCTGGGCCTTTTCGTCGTCGACCAGCCACTCCAGAGCAACCAACGCCAGTTGGGCGTCCTCGAACGGGTTGCTGGCGTCGCTTTCGATGAAGCGCTCGGCGTCGAACAGCGCCACTTGCAGATTGAAGCGCCGGCGCATTTCCACCAGCCACTGGTGCTGGAGGTTTTCCGGCACCAGGATCAGTACGCGGCTGGCGCGACCCGACAGCAACTGGCGGTGAATGACCAGGCCGGCTTCGATGGTTTTGCCCAGGCCCACTTCGTCGGCCAGCAGAACGCGCGGGGCGCTGCGGTCGGCGACTTCGCGGGCGATGTGCAGTTGGTGGGCGATGGGCTGTGCGCGGCAGCCGCCCAAACCCCACAGTGCCGACTGCATCTGCTTGCTGGTGTGCTGCAGGGTGTTGTAGCGCAGGCTGAACCACGACAGTGGGTCTATTTGCCCGGCGAACAGGCGGTCGCTGGCCAAGCGGAACTGAATGAAATTCGACAACTGGGTTTCGGGCAAGGTGCGGGGCTGGTTCTGCCCGTCCAGGCCGTGGTAGACCATCAGCCCGTCGATGTCCTCGACCTCGCGCACTGTCAGCTTCCAGCCCTCGAAGTGGGTGATCTGGTCACCTGGCGAGAAGCGCACGCGGGTCAGCGGCGCGTTGCGCAGGGAATACTGGCGGGTGTCGCCAGTGGCCGGGTAGAGCACGGTCAACAGGCGGCCATCCTGCGCCAGGATGGTACCCAGGCCGAGCTCTGCTTCGCTGTCGCTGATCCAGCGTTGCCCCGGTTGATACTGCTGCGCCATACTGCCTGAACTCCCGCGGTGAAAAAGCCGATTATGTTAACGGATCGGCCGATCAGACCAAAGTGCCGATAGCACCGAAAGGTATCGAAAGGCACAGTCTAGTCGTTTCATCGCTCTGCACAGGGTCGCCGACGAGGGCTCCGGATCAACATGTCTGCCAAGCACCGCTGGATCAGCGCTTCGATAGCCGTAGGCAGCCTGGTGCTGCTGAGCGCCTGTGAGCAGAAAAACTTTGAGACATTGCCCCCCATCCCGATGGAGCAGCTTGAGGTGCTGGGCGTGCAGACGCCGATAAAGAGTGTGCACTTTCGTGACGTTGATGGAGAAGGGCTGCTGGTTCTGAGCCGCAGCGATGGCCAGGCCAGCGACCTTGAAAGCGAACAGGAAGTGGACAGGGTGGTGCTCAAGGCCACCTTGTACGGGCGCACGGCCGAGAACGACACCTTCAAGGCGCGCTGGCAGATCGAGCAGGAAACCACCTGCCCGGGGCTGGACCTGGACGTGGACTTCTATAATGACGTCAGTGATGTCAGCGACCTGAACAAGAATGGCGTGGCCGAGGTAACGGTGGCCAGCCATGCGTTCTGCGGCGGCGGTATCGACCCGCATGATATCGCCATCGAGATGCGTGAAGGGCAGGCCATTTACACCATTACCGGCCAGTCGCTGATCACCCCGGCGGGGGAGGAACCGGTCGGTGGTGAGCGCGAGGACAGCGCTTCGCTGAAGGCCGCGCCGCAGGTATTGCGCGATCATATGGATGCAGTTTGGCAGCAGGTGTACAAGCGGCCCTGGAGCGAGGCCAGCCCGCCAGGCGACGACGACCCTGGTGACGAAGCCGAGTAAATGTTGCCCATGACATCAAGGTAAAGCTGCGCCTGCCGATACAGGGGCATAGGAGAACGTCCATGCTGCCGCCGATCATTCCGCTCAGTGCCGCCCCGGTCACCTCGCAACAGGACCCGGTCAAACCAACCCCTGACATCAAACCGGTGGTGCCGGCGCAGCCTGCATCCGGCGAAAGTGCCATTGACCTCAAGCGCCAGCGCGACCCGCAAGAGCAGGTATTGTTGCTGCGCGACGAACAGCGCCGCCAGCAGCAACGCCGGCAAAAGGGCGAGCACGAGCGCTACGATGCCGTCCCGGGTGACGAGGTCAATGCCGACAACACGGTGCCGGTAGCGCCATTGATGGGCGAGCATGTACGCCAAGGGCTGCTGGTGGACATCGAAGTCTGATAAGGGGGCTGGTCAGCGCCTGCGCCTGGCTTCATCATGCAATTCTCTGTTGATCGTCGAGCCCCCCATGAGCCAAGACAACCTCATCGATTTCGAGGCCGAACGCGCCAAGCGCGTCCACGACCTCAAGGAAAAGCGGCTGAACGAAATGCGCAATGCTTTCGAGCAGGCCCTGCCATTGAGTACCACCAAGAAAAAGAAGCCCAAGGGCAAGCCGAAGAAGCGTTGAAACTTGACGCAGGTCAACCCTGCGCCCCCCTCGTGTGCCCGGCCCCGGGCGCCATTGACTCTGATCAATTTTTCGCGCCTCCACATTGGTTAACTTGCACCCATCGGACAACGGCAAACGAATGGGGAGGCCAGCATGTTCTTCGACAATGTGGTTATCGCCGGTGTGGTAACGGTCGGGTTGATGGTTGCCTTCTTTGCCGGTCTGGGCATTTTCATCTGGAAGGACTCGAACAAGCGCAAGCCGCGCTGACCTTCCGGGTATACGAGCACGCAAGGCATTTAGGGCGACTTCGGTCGCCCATTTTTTTGCCTGCATTTTTTATATTGCCCGAGCCGGCCCCTTTTGCAGCGGCGGCGAATCTGCAACCGGATAAACATGATTAGCTAGCTAATTAATCGTTTCCGCTTTATTCTGGCCACCATTGTCTATCTTTTCAGTAAGACCATTCCCCGCAAGGTCCGCCTCGTGCCCATCACCTTTCAGGCCCTGTTCGCTCCCAGCAGCCTCGCTCTCAAGTTTGCCATCAAGACCCTGCTCGGTGGCGGCCTGGCGTTGTGGCTGGCAATGCGCTGGGGGCTGGAGCAACCCTCCTGGGCATTGATGACTGCTTTCATCGTCGCCCAGCCGCTATCGGGCATGGTGGTGCAGAAAGGCTTGGCGCGGTTGGCCGGCACGTTGGTCGGCACAGTCATGTCGGTGCTGTTCATCGGCCTGTTCGCCCAGACCCCCTGGCTGTTTTTGCTTACCTTGGCGCTGTGGCTGGCCCTGTGTACCGCCGCGTCCACCCAGTTGCGCAGCGCCTGGGCCTATGCTTTCGTGCTGGCCGGCTACACCGCAGCGATCATCGCACTGCCGGCAATCGACCATCCACTGCAGGTATTCGACCAGGCCGTGGCTCGCTGTACCGAGATCTGCCTGGGTATTTTCTGCGCAACAGCCAGCAGCGCCTTGCTCTGGCCCATGCGGGTCGAGCAGCAACTGGGCGGGCAGGCGCGGCAGGCCTGGCAGAACGGCCTGCAGGCCGCCAGAGCCATGCTGGGCGGAGAGGACGAGGCGCGCAAAGGCCTGCTGGAAAGCCTGGGACGCATCGTCGCCATCGACAGCCAACGTGAACATGCCTGGTTCGAGGGCAATCGCGGGCGCCAACGTGCCCGTGCCATTCGTGGCCTTAGCCAGAAACTGATGGTGCTGCTGCGGATTTCCCGTTCGGTGCGCCGCCAGTGGCGGCAACTGGATGAGCGTGAGGTCGAGCACCTGACGCCCTGGTTGCAGGAAGTGCGTGCGCTGCTGGATCAACCCGACCAGCCCAGCCTGTTGTTGTTGCGTCAGCGTATCTGGGATGCCGCACACGATGAGCAGATCAGTTCGGCGGAACACTTCTGCCTGGCGCGCATGGCCCTGCTGCTGGACTATGCCATGGCCGCCACCCAAGCACTTGAGGATGTGGAGGTGGGCAGGGCGCCCAAGGACGTGTCCCAAGGGCTGGCCGCGCACCGTGACTGGTCGCTGGCCTTGCTGTTCGGCTCGCGCAGCGCGCTGGCCTTTTTGGTAATGAGTGGCTTCTGGCTGGCCACGGCCTGGCCTTCTGCCCCGGGTGGATTGATATTGACCTGCGTGGTCTGCAGCCTGTTCGCCAGTCGCGAGAACGGCGCACAGATCGGCCTGAGCTTCCTGCGCGGGATATTCCTGGCGGTACCGGCGGCGTTTCTGGTCGGGCAGATCATACTGCCGCAATGGAGCAGTTTCGCCATGCTCTGCCTGGGCATGGGCGTGCCGCTGTTTCTAGGTGCACTGGGTATGGCCCATCCGCGTACCGGGGCTACGGCCACTTCCTATTGTCTGCACTTCATTGTGCTGGTGTCGCCGCTCAACGCCATGCAGTTCGGCGTGGCGACCATGCTGAACAGTGCACTGGCCATGCTGGTGGGGGTGTCGGCAGCGGTCATGGCCTTCCGCTTACTGGTGTTCCGCCACCCGGCCTGGCTGGGCCGGCGCTTGCGTGCTGCAACGCAGAACGACCTGGTGCGCTTGACTCGGCGCGATCTGCGCGGGGCTGACAGCTGGTTTGGCGGGCGCATGGCTGACCGGCTGATGCAACTGGCGCGGCATGCCAGTGAATTACCGGAAGGTGAACGCAAACGCTGGGATGACGGCCTACACGGGCTGGATATCGGCGACGAACTGGTGCACCTGCGCATGTGCCTGGCGGTCGCCCAGGCCCCTTTGGGGCCGGCCGAGCGCGAGTACCTTCAACAAGTGGAGGCAGTGTTGGCCAAAGGGCCGGCTGCCGGACGTGGGCAGCGGCTGGATGCTGCCAGTGAGCAGTTCATTGCAGCGTTGCGTCGGCTGCCAGCCAGCGACCCGCTGCGGCTGGCCGAGGGGGCGGTGCTGCAATTGCAGAAGAGCTGGGGCAAATGGTGCCGCTGGCAGGAGGACACCCATGGGTTTGCGTGAGTGGGAAGTGGGCGGTGTGCTGCTCAGCCCGTTTCTGCTTTATGTCTTGTTGGCGCTGCTGCTCACCGGCCTGCTGCGCCTGGTGGTGCATGCCACGCCGTTGGGGCGCTGGATCTGGCATGAGGCGCTGTTCGACGCGGCGCTGTTCGTTTGTGTGTTGTTCCTGGTGGTACGCCTGCTGGGAACTTTATAAAGGAGTGTTTCGATGCGTGCGGCCGTACGTACTCTGGTGACCCTGTGTGTGGTGGCCCTGGCCGTGTTGGCCGGCTACCAGCTGTGGCAGTACTACATGCTCACCCCATGGACGCGCGATGCCCGTGTGCGCGCCGATGTGGTGGTGATAGCGCCTGATGTGTCTGGCTGGGTACGCGAGCTGAAGGTCCATGACAACCAGCAGGTCAAGGCTGGCGACCTGTTGATGAGTATTGACCGCGAGCGCTTCCAGGCCGCGTTCGATCAGGCTAGCGCGGTGACCGAGACCCGCGCCCAGCAACTGCGCTTGCGCGAGCGTGAAGCAGCCCGGCGTACTGCCCTGGGGCCAGAGGCGATCAGTGCCGAGTTGCGTGAAAACGCCCAGATCAATGCTGCCATCGCCCGTGGCGAGTTGCATGAAGCCGAGGCGCAGTTGCAGGTGGCCAAGATCAACCTGGCGCGCAGTGAAGTGCGGGCCCCGCGCAGCGGGCATATCACCAATTTGCGTCTGGCCGAAGGCAACTATGTGAACACCGGGGAATCGGTGATGGCGCTGGTGGATGATTCGACGTTCTACATCCAGGCCTATTTCGAGGAAACCAAGCTGCCGCGTATTCGCGTAGGGGACACCGTGAAAGTGTGGCTGATGGGTGCGGGTGAACCGATGCAGGGGCACGTGGAAAGCATCAGCCGCGGCATCACCGACCGCAACAGCAATCCGGACAGCCAGTTGCTGCCGGAGGTAGAGCCGACTTTCAACTGGGTGCGGCTGGCCCAGCGCATACCGGTGAGGATTCGCCTGGATCAGGTGCCGGAAGGGCTGACCTTGAGTGCGGGGATGACGGCGAGTGTGCAGGTGCACGAGGACCGCGACCCGCAGTGATGGTGCTGCCTCAATAGACAGAAATGAAATTTTTGAAGCGGTACAGCCTGGTCGTGTGGAGAAGGCAGTACCGCTTGAGTTCGCCGACGACGTTGGGCAAACACGAAAAACTTGGCGAACGGCCCGCCAGTTGCGTTAGGCTGCCGCTGTGAGTTGCCCGACAGAGGCAACCCTTCTCCCGCCAGGCGTGCGTATCTTCCGATTTCATTGCGAGGTTACGTCATGGCCATCACTTCCCAGGATATCTGCAACGCCGCCGATCAGCTAAAGGGCTTTGTCGGTTTTCACGGCAAGCGCGGTGTTCATATCGTGCGTTTCTCCGAGGACGCGTTCGGCATGGACGTGGCCGACGCCAGTATCACCCCCTGCAGCGAGTTTGTCTGGCGGCCTGAAGGAGGACAGCGCATGGCGCTGTGCCGCGAACGGCTTTCGCTGTTGCTGAATCTGCATGTGGATGAACGCTTGAACATTGGTGAACCGCTGCGCGCCTACCTGCGCCGGTGTGATCTGCCCGAGATCGTGGCGCAGCGCAGCCTGCAGCAGCACACCCGGTCTGTGTCGCAGTAGCACAAGGCTGCTTCTGCTAGGGCTGTGCTGTGCTTTGGGATGTTTGGTGCAACAACGCCGCCAACCCTGCGCTGTCCAGTGGCCTGCTCAGGTAATAGCCTTGCACTTCATGGCAGCGGTCCTTTTCCAGCGCCTTGAGTTGATGTTCGCTTTCCACGCCTTCGGCTGTCACTGTCAGCCCCATCGCCTCGCCCAGGTTGATGATGGCCTGGACCACTGCGCGGTCGCTGCCGCCGTTGTTGTTCAGGCCGCTGATGAAGCGCTTGTCGATCTTGATACTGTCGAACGGGTAGGTACGCAGGTAGCCCAGCGAAGAATAGCCAGTGCCGAAATCATCCATGTTCAGGCGCACGCCGAGCTCCTTGAGCGACAGCATGGTGCCTAGCGCCCCTTCGATGTCATTGAGCATTACGTTCTCGGTAATTTCCAGTTCCAGCCGTTGGGCGGGGAAGGTCGTGTCGAGCAAGGTTTCGCGTACGTCGGCTACCACATCGCTGCGCAAGAACTGCGCAGGCGACAGGTTGACCGAAACCAGCACATCGGCCGGCCAGTCATGGGCAGTGCGGCAAGCTTCGCGCAGCACCCAGCGGCCCAGCGCAACAATGATGTCGCTCTGCTCGGCCAACGGGATGAAGGTGTCCGGCCCCAGCAACCCTTCCTGTGGGTGCTGCCAGCGCACCAAGGCCTCGACTGCGACGATACGCAGGTCCTCGAGGCGATAGCGCGGCTGGTAATGCAACTCGAACTCCTGATTGCGCAGGGCCCGGCGCAGGTCGTTCTCCAACTGGCGACGGTACTGGATCTGCTGGTTCATTTCGGCAACGAAGTAACGCCATGTGCTCTTTCCATCGGCCTTGGCCTGGTAAAGGGCGATGTCGGCGCAGCGGATCAGCTCGCCTGCATCGAAGCCCTGATTACGCGTCTGGGCAATGCCAATGCTGGCACCAATGTGCAGAGGCTGGCTGTCGAAGACGATGGGTTGCTGCAGCAGGCTGATCAGGCGCGCACAGAAGCGGTCGATCTCGCTGCTGTTGTCCATGCCGTTGAGTACCAGGATAAACTCGTCGCCGCCCAGACGCGCGACCAGGTCGCCATCGCGGGTGGTGTCACGCAGGCGCGTTGCCACTTCTTGCAGCACGGCATCTCCGGCGGCATGACCGAGCGAGTCGTTGATCGGCTTGAAGTTGTCCAGGTCCAGCAGCAACAAGGTCAGCGGCGGCGAATCACTGCCGCGCAGCAAGGCCTGCTCCAGGTGCCTGGCGAGCTTGTTACGGTTGGCCAGCCCGGTCAGTGGGTCGTGCAGCGAAAGGTGCTGGATGCGCGCGTGGGCATCGACTTCGTCGGTGATATCGCTGGCGGTACCCCGAAAACCGATGGCCTTGCCATTGCGCCAGATAGCACGGGCGGATATCCGGCAGTAGCGGTTCTGGCCATTCTGGTCGCGGTAAGTGCAGCGCAGGTTGGCCAATTGCTGCGGGTCTGCGGTAGCCAGGGTGTCCAGCCAAGGTGACAGCGGCGTGGTATCGCAGGCCAGCAATTGGTTGAGCGGGTGACCCAGCCAGCCGTCTACCGGGTAGCCGGTGACGTTGGCGAAGCGCTGCGACAGGTAAGTCAGGCGTTGTTGCCGGTCGGTCTCCCAGATCCAGTCGGACGCCGACTCGGCCACCGCGCGGAAACGCTGTTCGCTGGCCTCCAGGGCCTGGTTACTCTGTTGCAGGTGCACGAGCGTGAGGCCGATCGCTCGGGAACTGCGCAAGGCATGGCGAAACAGGTACAGCATCACCAGCCCAAGTATCAGCAGTGCGCCCAATAGTGTCGGCAACACTGCCCACAACAGTTGACGCCCCGGCAGCGGGCTGTTCCAGGTCAGATGGTAACCGGTTTCGCCCAGCTCTATACGCAGGTGGCTGTGATCCTGCATATCCTCCTTTTCCACGTGCATGCCGGTCAGGCCAGCGCCGTTGCCCAACTGCGCCAGTTTGCTTTCGGTGAGCTGATCAATGAACAGCATCACTGGCGCTTGGCTCACCTCGCTGTCGGTTACCTCCCGGTCCGGGCGCACAGCAGCTGCACTGAGTGCCGCCGGCCAGCCATTGAACAATACGAAACGGGTGACCTGCTCGCGTGAAGTTGCCGCCGCGCGGGCCTGTTCGATGATCGGCTGTAGGGGGGTATCTATATAGGTGTTGGCACCTGCCTGGCTGGGCTGGCCTTTGAACAAGGCATAGGTGGTGCGGCCGTTTTCCACTACGAACACCCCTTCGTAGCCGCTGGCGCTGTACAACGACTCGCCTATGTTCTTTTCCTCGTAGGCCCATTGCCAGTCGACTTGGCCCGCCAGGTGCTCGAAGGCTGCATCCCATACGGCATAGCTGGACAGAAACTGGCGCGAGGCGAGCAGCCGTTGTTCCAGCGCCTGGTTCGCATGGAAGGCGCTACGCTGGCGTTCCTGCTGGTCGAGCGTGGTAGCGATATTGAACAGAGCGCCGAGAATGACCAGGCAGGCCAGGCCGAACACTGCGCTGAAACCGGTAATAAGGTGGCGCACCTGAAAGCGTGGTGTGGGGCTAGCGGGTGGAAGCTTGGCGGTCCTGGCCATGCGCGAGCGGCTCCTTCAGGCAACCTCCCGCCAGGCAGTCAGGAAGGAGGTTCAATCAGGATAGGCCAGCCTGAGCGCGGCAGCTTGACCGCGGGCAAAATTGACCTGATCGCGGCCAGCGTGCTTGGCGATATACAGCGCCTTGTCCGCCTGTTCGAGCCAATGCTCGGGGGACTCGAGGTTGGCTTCGAAGGGAGACAGGCCGATACTCAGGCTGATGCGCAGTTGCGGTAGCTGCGGGTTGCGGTAGCTGGAAACCCGTTCGCGCAGGCGCTCCATGGCTTGGCAGGCCTGAGCTTGGCTGGTTTCGGGCAGGATCACACAGAACTCGTCGCCGCCGTATCGTCCGGCCTGGTCGCCCTCGCGCAGGCTTCGCCGCAGCTCAGCGCTGAGCTGGCGCAGTACACAGTCACCGACCACATGACCGAAGGTGTCGTTGATGGTCTTGAAGTGATCGATGTCGATCAGGGCAATCACCGCGTGCCCCTGTTGCTGCTTGCAAACCTGGAACTTCAGCAGCAGCAGGTCCTTCCAGGCGCCGTGGTTGAACAGCCCGGTCAGGCTGTCGGTGAGGCTCAGGGCGCTCAGTCGGCGCTTGTGGTCGCCCAGCTTTATCGCAAGCTGGTAGCACACCCAGCCCAAGGTCAGCGGGTACAGCGTCAGCATTGGCAGGCACGCATAGACCTGCAGGGGCGTGGCGGTCAATTGCAAGCCAGGGCCAAGCAGCAGGAGAGCGGCGAGCATGCCAGCCAGTTGCGCCAGCCCTCCACGAAAGACCATGCGCTTTCCGCCGGCGGCGACGTTGTTCATCGTCATCATCGACAGTACGGTCACGCTGGGCAGCGGATTGAAGTGCATGGCGGCGGCCCAGAACCCGCCCATCAGCGAGTCCAGCAGGAGGTTACGCTGCTCTGCCTGGTAGGGGGCTGTCGAGCGGGCAGCCCACAGGTAGGCCATGTGCGGCCACAACAAACCGTTGAACAGTACCAGCAGCCACATCCAGGCGGGTGGCGACAGCGGCGCAATGGCCGCCATGACAGTGAACAGGCCGATTCCCAGACCGACGACACGCGGCAGGTAGATGCGCTTGACGAATGAAAGCCCTTTGCCGTTGCGGTTGTCCATAATGCTCATATTCTTCCGCTGATGTACCGTTCATCGCATAATTCCCATGAATATTGTCGAACAGTGCTTCATCGGCGAGAAATGACCTTGCAAGCCAATTCACGGTTGATTCGATCACCGAGGGGGCATCAAGGCTTTCCTGTTGCTTGGGGCGCCTGATGGTTCCTCCTGATGTTGGTCAGCCAGGCTGGACTCACCGGATCGCGTGCAGAGCGGGGGCAGCCCGGCCTGTTAGTCCCGCTGCCAGGGGCAGGAGCGAACCGTAGCGGTGCGCTGAGTATCACTTGCGCTCGTCCGAACTGCGCGGGGGTAGGGCCTCGTCATCGTTTAGAAGCCGCGAGGGTGGTTCGCCACTGTCACTACGCACCTGTGCATGGCTGATCAGGGCGAAGATGAAACTGCCGCCTATGATGTTGCCCGCCAGCGTCGGCAGTGCAAATTCCAGCCAGAAGCGGCTCCAGGTTTCGTCGCCAGCCCACACCAGGTAGGACACTTCGACTGACCCCACCACTATATGAGTGAAATCGCCAAGGGCCATCAGGTAGGTGATCATCAGAATGATCCAGATCTTGGCGTGCTCCATTGAAGGGATCATCCAGACCATGGTGGCAATCATCCAGCCTGAGACGATGCCCTTGGCGAACATCTGGCTGATGTCGTTCTTCATTACCTTGCGGCCCACCTCCAGGAAAGCCACATCGGTCTTGCTGTCGAAGATCGGCAGTTCCAGCATCACCCAGGCGACCAGCAGGGTACCTGCCAGGTTGCCAAGTAGCACCACGCCCCAGAGACGTAACAGTCGCCCGAAGTTGGCCAGCGTAGGGGAGGTCATGACGGGCAGCACGGCGGTAAGCGTATTTTCGGTGAACAGTTGCTGGCGGGCCAGGATCACGGCCAGAAAGCCCGCGCTATAGCCGACGCTGGCGATCACGTGGGCACCAGCGCCTTCCGGCAGGCGGGCGTAGAACAGCCCCATGGCCATCAACGACAGCCCCATGGACAGGCCGGCGGCAAGTGCCGACCACCACAACGCGCCAAGTGTACGTTCCAGTTCCTGGTCGCCCTGGTAGCGAATGATCTCGTGCAGCAGTGCCGCCCGCGGTGGTTGGCTGTGGCTGACCTCCTGCTCTTCATCTGCCGAGAGGCCGGGGGTTTTCTCGCTTTGCCCATTGCTCATGGCCGCTACGCTCCGTGGTGTGTTTCTTTACAGATCCACTGCGCTTTCATTAGTTGCCAGGTAGGGGCAAAACGTTGATGGAAAAGTTTTTCAGAACAAGGTGTTGACTCTGATTTCAAAGGGCGTATTATTCGCCTCCTCGCAGCGATGAACGCTTCGGGGCAAGCGGTAAGTTGTTGAAGTTGTTGGCTTTCGAAAGAAAGCGCTAGTAAAAACTTCAAAATAAACGCTTGACAGGCTCTGAGGAAAGCGTAGAATGCGCGCCTCGGTTGAGACGAAAAGCTCTTAACCAAACGCTCTTTAACAAATCGAATCAAGCAATTCGTGTGGGTGCTTGTGAGTACGGACTGATAGTCAAAAAGATTATCAGCATCACAAGTGACCATGCGAGAAATCACATAGTCATTTGAGATTGCTGAGCCAAGTTTAGGGTTTCTTAAAAACCCAAGCAGTATTGAACTGAAGAGTTTGATCATGGCTCAGATTGAACGCTGGCGGCAGGCCTAACACATGCAAGTCGAGCGGATGACGGGAGCTTGCTCCTTGATTCAGCGGCGGACGGGTGAGTAATGCCTAGGAATCTGCCTGGTAGTGGGGGACAACGTTTCGAAAGGAACGCTAATACCGCATACGTCCTACGGGAGAAAGCAGGGGACCTTCGGGCCTTGCGCTATCAGATGAGCCTAGGTCGGATTAGCTAGTTGGTGGGGTAATGGCTCACCAAGGCGACGATCCGTAACTGGTCTGAGAGGATGATCAGTCACACTGGAACTGAGACACGGTCCAGACTCCTACGGGAGGCAGCAGTGGGGAATATTGGACAATGGGCGAAAGCCTGATCCAGCCATGCCGCGTGTGTGAAGAAGGTCTTCGGATTGTAAAGCACTTTAAGTTGGGAGGAAGGGCAGTAAGCTAATACCTTGCTGTTTTGACGTTACCGACAGAATAAGCACCGGCTAACTCTGTGCCAGCAGCCGCGGTAATACAGAGGGTGCAAGCGTTAATCGGAATTACTGGGCGTAAAGCGCGCGTAGGTGGTTTGTTAAGTTGGATGTGAAAGCCCCGGGCTCAACCTGGGAACTGCATCCAAAACTGGCAAGCTAGAGTACGGTAGAGGGTGGTGGAATTTCCTGTGTAGCGGTGAAATGCGTAGATATAGGAAGGAACACCAGTGGCGAAGGCGACCACCTGGACTGATACTGACACTGAGGTGCGAAAGCGTGGGGAGCAAACAGGATTAGATACCCTGGTAGTCCACGCCGTAAACGATGTCAACTAGCCGTTGGAATCCTTGAGATTTTAGTGGCGCAGCTAACGCATTAAGTTGACCGCCTGGGGAGTACGGCCGCAAGGTTAAAACTCAAATGAATTGACGGGGGCCCGCACAAGCGGTGGAGCATGTGGTTTAATTCGAAGCAACGCGAAGAACCTTACCAGGCCTTGACATGCAGAGAACTTTCCAGAGATGGATTGGTGCCTTCGGGAACTCTGACACAGGTGCTGCATGGCTGTCGTCAGCTCGTGTCGTGAGATGTTGGGTTAAGTCCCGTAACGAGCGCAACCCTTGTCCTTAGTTACCAGCACGTAATGGTGGGCACTCTAAGGAGACTGCCGGTGACAAACCGGAGGAAGGTGGGGATGACGTCAAGTCATCATGGCCCTTACGGCCTGGGCTACACACGTGCTACAATGGTCGGTACAGAGGGTTGCCAAGCCGCGAGGTGGAGCTAATCTCACAAAACCGATCGTAGTCCGGATCGCAGTCTGCAACTCGACTGCGTGAAGTCGGAATCGCTAGTAATCGCGAATCAGAATGTCGCGGTGAATACGTTCCCGGGCCTTGTACACACCGCCCGTCACACCATGGGAGTGGGTTGCACCAGAAGTAGCTAGTCTAACCTTCGGGAGGACGGTTACCACGGTGTGATTCATGACTGGGGTGAAGTCGTAACAAGGTAGCCGTAGGGGAACCTGCGGCTGGATCACCTCCTTAATCGACGACATCAGCCTGCTGATGAGCTCCCACACGAATTGCTTGATTCATTGTAAAAGACGATGCTGTAAAGCGACCCTGTTATAGGTCTGTAGCTCAGTTGGTTAGAGCGCACCCCTGATAAGGGTGAGGTCGGCAGTTCAAATCTGCCCAGACCTACCATTACATGGTATTCGCCGTTGAATACGGGGCCATAGCTCAGCTGGGAGAGCGCCTGCCTTGCACGCAGGAGGTCAGCGGTTCGATCCCGCTTGGCTCCACCACTTTCGCCGTATGCAGTAGCTTGTCAGAACTTAGAAATGAACATTCACCTCGAATGTTGATTTCTGACTTTTGTCAGATCGTTCTTTAAAAATTCGGATATGTGATAGATATAGACTGAACACCAGTTTCACTGCTGGTGGATCAGGCTAAGGTAAAATTTGTGAGTTCTGCTCGAAAGAGCAACGTACGAATTTTCGGCGAATGTCGTCTTCACAGTATAACCAGATTGCTTGGGGTTATATGGTCAAGTGAAGAAGCGCATACGGTGGATGCCTTGGCAGTCAGAGGCGATGAAAGACGTGGTAGCCTGCGATAAGCTTTGGGGAGTCGGCAAACAGACTGTGATCCAGAGATCTCTGAATGGGGGAACCCACTCAGCATAAGCTGAGTATCTTGTACTGAATACATAGGTGCAAGAAGCGAACTAGGGGAACTGAAACATCTAAGTACCCTGAGGAAAAGAAATCAACCGAGATTCCCTTAGTAGTGGCGAGCGAACGGGGACCAGCCCTTAAGTTGATTTGAGATTAGTGGAACGCTCTGGAAAGTGCGGCCATAGTGGGTGATAGCCCCGTACACGAAAATCTCTTATCAATGAAATCGAGTAGGACGGAGCACGAGAAACTTTGTCTGAATATGGGGGGACCATCCTCCAAGGCTAAATACTACTGACTGACCGATAGTGAACCAGTACCGTGAGGGAAAGGCGAAAAGAACCCCGGAGAGGGGAGTGAAATAGAACCTGAAACCGTATGCGTACAAGCAGTGGGAGCCTACTTTGTTAGGTGACTGCGTACCTTTTGTATAATGGGTCAGCGACTTATATTCAGTGGCGAGCTTAACCGAATAGGGGAGGCGTAGCGAAAGCGAGTCTTAATAGGGCGTTTAGTCGCTGGGTATAGACCCGAAACCGGGCGATCTATCCATGGGCAGGTTGAAGGTTAGGTAACACTGACTGGAGGACCGAACCGACTACCGTTGAAAAGTTAGCGGATGACCTGTGGATCGGAGTGAAAGGCTAATCAAGCTCGGAGATAGCTGGTTCTCCTCGAAAGCTATTTAGGTAGCGCCTCATGTATCACTGTAGGGGGTAGAGCACTGTTTCGGCTAGGGGGTCATCCCGACTTACCAAACCGATGCAAACTCCGAATACCTACAAGTGCCGAGCATGGGAGACACACGGCGGGTGCTAACGTCCGTCGTGAAAAGGGAAACAACCCAGACCGTCAGCTAAGGTCCCAAAGTCATGGTTAAGTGGGAAACGATGTGGGAAGGCTTAGACAGCTAGGAGGTTGGCTTAGAAGCAGCCACCCTTTAAAGAAAGCGTAATAGCTCACTAGTCGAGTCGGCCTGCGCGGAAGATGTAACGGGGCTCAAACCATGCACCGAAGCTACGGGTATCATCTTACGATGATGCGGTAGAGGAGCGTTCTGTAAGCCTGTGAAGGTGAGTTGAGAAGCTTGCTGGAGGTATCAGAAGTGCGAATGCTGACATGAGTAACGACAATGCGAGTGAAAAACTCGCACGCCGAAAGACCAAGGTTTCCTGCGCAACGTTAATCGACGCAGGGTTAGTCGGTCCCTAAGGCGAGGCTGAAAAGCGTAGTCGATGGAAAACAGGTTAATATTCCTGTACTTCCAGTTATTGCGATGGAGGGACGGAGAAGGTTAGGCCAGCCTGGCGTTGGTTGTCCAGGTTTAAGGTGGTAGGCTGAAATCTTAGGCAAATCCGGGATTTCAAGGCCGAGAGCTGATGACGAGTTGCCTTTAGGCGACGAAGTGGTTGATACCATGCTTCCAAGAAAAGCTCCTAAGCTTCAGATAACTGGGAACCGTACCCCAAACCGACACAGGTGGTTAGGTAGAGAATACCAAGGCGCTTGAGAGAACTCGGGTGAAGGAACTAGGCAAAATGGCACCGTAACTTCGGGAGAAGGTGCGCCGGCGAGGGTGAAGGACTTGCTCCGTAAGCCCATGCCGGTCGAAGATACCAGGCCGCTGCGACTGTTTATTAAAAACACAGCACTCTGCAAACACGAAAGTGGACGTATAGGGTGTGACGCCTGCCCGGTGCCGGAAGGTTAATTGATGGGGTTAGCGCAAGCGAAGCTCTTGATCGAAGCCCCGGTAAACGGCGGCCGTAACTATAACGGTCCTAAGGTAGCGAAATTCCTTGTCGGGTAAGTTCCGACCTGCACGAATGGCGTAACGATGGCGGCGCTGTCTCCACCCGAGACTCAGTGAAATTGAAATCGCTGTGAAGATGCAGTGTATCCGCGGCTAGACGGAAAGACCCCGTGAACCTTTACTATAGCTTTGCACTGGACTTTGAATTTGCTTGTGTAGGATAGGTGGGAGGCTTTGAAGTGGGGACGCCAGTTCTCATGGAGCCATCCTTGAAATACCACCCTGGCAACTTTGAGGTTCTAACTCAGGTCCGTTATCCGGATCGAGGACAGTGTATGGTGGGTAGTTTGACTGGGGCGGTCTCCTCCCAAAGAGTAACGGAGGAGTACGAAGGTGCGCTCAGACCGGTCGGAAATCGGTCGTAGAGTATAAAGGCAAAAGCGCGCTTGACTGCGAGACAAACACGTCGAGCAGGTACGAAAGTAGGTCTTAGTGATCCGGTGGTTCTGTATGGAAGGGCCATCGCTCAACGGATAAAAGGTACTCCGGGGATAACAGGCTGATACCGCCCAAGAGTTCATATCGACGGCGGTGTTTGGCACCTCGATGTCGGCTCATCACATCCTGGGGCTGAAGCCGGTCCCAAGGGTATGGCTGTTCGCCATTTAAAGTGGTACGCGAGCTGGGTTTAGAACGTCGTGAGACAGTTCGGTCCCTATCTGCCGTGGACGTTTGAGATTTGAGAGGGGCTGCTCCTAGTACGAGAGGACCGGAGTGGACGAACCTCTGGTGTTCCGGTTGTCACGCCAGTGGCATTGCCGGGTAGCTATGTTCGGAAGAGATAACCGCTGAAAGCATCTAAGCGGGAAACTTGCCTCAAGATGAGATCTCACTGGGATCTTGAATCCCCTAAAGGGCCGTCGAAGACTACGACGTTGATAGGTTGGGTGTGTAAGCGCTGTGAGGCGTTGAGCTAACCAATACTAATTGCCCGTGAGGCTTGACCATATAACACCCAAGCAATTTGCTGACGCAGATTGCGGTGGTGAAGACGAAAGACCCGAAAATTCGTAAGACCACAAACATCACATATCCGGATTCGCTGGGCTGTCCATCTGGACATTCTGGCTACAGAATTTCTTGACGACCATAGAGCATTGGAACCACCTGATCCCATCCCGAACTCAGTAGTGAAACGATGCATCGCCGATGGTAGTGTGGGGTTTCCCCATGTGAGAGTAGGTCATCGTCAAGATTCATTTCGCAAAACCCCTATCTGCACATGCAGGTAGGGGTTTTGTCTTTGTGGGCAAAAAAGCCAGGGCTTGTTTGAATCACTGTGGGCATGCCGTGAAGCAGGCAACTCGGTGGAGGACACCGGCTTCGCCGGTGATCGCGGGTAAACCCGCTCCTACAGAGAATGGTGCAACGGCAGGCAGGGGCGTATACCCTCCAGGCCAACGTCGCCTCCCACAGACCATCTCAGGCTGCGACAATATTCCCGTTACCTTAACGTGACTTTTCCGCGCCCCCCCTACGTCAAGACTCTGGTTCGGGGCACTTCTGCTCTTGGACCTGGCGATGCCAGCGTACCGTGCTGCGCATTCCTGGACTTCCACCGTCCCATCACTTGAGGTAGCAAGCAAGATGGCCAAGGCCGCCGATGTCGTTGTGCAATGCCTGGAAAATGAAGGTGTCGAGTATGTATTCGGCATCCCCGGTGAGGAAAACCTCGACCTGCTCGAATCCCTGCGCAAGTCGAAGATCAAGCTGGTACTGACCCGTCACGAGCAGTCTGCAGGTTTCATGGCTGCCACCTACGGTCGCTTGACCGGCAAGACCGGCGTCAGCCTGTCGACCCTCGGCCCTGGTGCCACCAACCTCGTGACCGCCAGCGCCTACGCCTACCTTGGCGGCATGCCGATGATGATGATCACCGGGCAGAAGCCGATCAAGAAGTCCAAGCAGGGTCGCTTCCAGATCATTGACGTGTGCGGCATGATGGACCCCATCACCAAGTACACCCACCAGTTCGCCTCGGCCGACAACATCCCCGCCCGCATGCGCGAAGCCTTCCGCCTGGCCGAAGAAGAAAAGCCGGGTGCGGTGCACCTGGAGCTGCCGGAAGACATCGCCGCCGAGCAGACCGACGCGCTGCCGATCCCGCGCAGCCTGCACCGCCGCCCGCTGGCCGAGCACGTGGCCATCGAAGCTGCCGTCGAAAAACTGCAGAAGGCCCGCAGCCCGATCCTGGTGATCGGTGCCGGCGCAAACCGCAAGATGACCGCTAAGGTCCTCAAGCAACTGATCGACAAGACTGGCATCCCGTTCATCACCACCCAGATGGGTAAAGGCGTGGTCGACGAGCGCCACCCGCGCTTCTTGGGTAACGCTGCCCTGTCGTCCGGTGACTTCGTCCACCGCGCCATCGAAGCGGCCGACCTGATCATCAACATCGGCCACGACGTGATCGAAAAGCCGCCGTTCTTCATGGTCCGTGGCGGCACCGAAGTCATCCACATCAGCTTCCGCTCTGCCGAAGTCGATGCCGTGTACTTCCCGCAGGTGGAAGTGATCGGCGACATCGCCAATGCCGTGTGGCAGATCGGCGAAGCCTTGACCGAGACTTCGCACTGGGACTTCACCCGCCTGATGGCCATCCGTGAAGCCAACGAAGCACAGATCGCCGAAGGCGCCGACGACGACCGCTTCCCGGTCTACCCACAGCGCATGGTTGCTGACATCCGTCGTGTATTGCCATCCGAAGGCATCGTCGCCCTGGACAACGGCATCTACAAGATCTGGTTCGCCCGCAACTACAAGGCGCACAAGCCGAACACCGTGCTGCTGGACAACGCCCTGGCGACCATGGGCGCCGGTCTGCCGTCGGCAATGGCTGCGCACCTGGTGCACCCGGACCGCCCGGTAATCTCGGTGTGCGGCGACGGCGGCTTCATGATGAACAGCCAGGAACTGGAAACTGCAGTACGTCTGGGCATGCACATCACCGTGGTGATACTGCGTGACGACGGCTACGGCATGATCCGCTGGAAGCAGGCCAACATGGGCTTCACCGATTTCGGCCTGGACTACGGCAACCCGGACTTCGTCAAGTATGCCGAAGCCTACGGCGCCAACGGCCACCGCGTGGAAAGTGCCGAAGGCCTGCTGCCGCTGCTGGAGCACTGCATCAAGACCCCAGGTGTGCACGTGATCGACTGCCCGGTCGATTACAGCGAGAACGACCGCATCCTCAACAGCGAGCTGCGTGAGCGCGCGCTAGCGGTCTAAGACCTGACAACCTTATCGCTGTAAGCCGGCACTCACAGGTATCTCACGATCCTGTAGGTGCCGGCGGGTGGTGCATAGCAACCACTTCACGCCTCTTGCAATTGATCATTCTCAGGTTCTCTACTCATGGAGAACACGAGAACATGACTATTGGTTCAACACACAACCATCCTGCCGATCTGGCCATCGACCCATCACTGCCTATGCAGCCATGGGCCGCACGTTTCCCTAATCCCCCGGATCTCTGCTTCGACTACCGCCGGCTTCTCGAACAAGAGGGCGGCGTCGCACGTGCCACACAACCCGATCACCGCATTTGCATCGTCGGTGCCGGAGTTACCGGGCTGACTGCTGCCCGCGAGTTATTGCGCTGTGGTTTCAACCGTATCACCTTGATTGAGCAGTCCCGGCGTGTAGGCGGGCGACACCTGACGGTCGTGAACAGCTCAGCAAGCCACAAGCAACCTGCAACCCCTTTTGAAATGGGGGCGATGCGCATGCCGTTCTTCAATAGGACTGGAGAGTCGCCTAAAGAGGGTCGCTCGCTCATGGCCTATTACGCAAAGCTGTTCGAGCTGCGGATTTCTGACTTCCCTAACCCAGGTACACCTTGGGTGAATGCTACGGGAATTTATCTTCGCGAAGGTCAATTAGAAGGGGAAGGTGACCCGGGTCTTTTGATCTGGCGTAATCCGTCAGGCGAAACCCCACCCCCTACGGCAGTCTTGCAACAGGTCTACGAGAAATGGCGCAATTATGCTCAGCAATTTGCTGAGCATGTTGCCGCGGTTTATGGCACGTCAAGCTGGGAGTCGATATGGCGGGAAATCGTCGAACGCTATCATCGACTGTCGTTCAGGGATCTGGTGCATTTGCCCGCCCTTGCTGCCTGGGACCCTGAAAACCCCGGTGACTTTGGCGGTTTGGGCATGAGCAGTGACGAGTCAGCCATTTTCTATGCAATCGGTATTGGCGATGGCAGCTGGGGAGCCTTTTATGATGTTTGCTGCCTGTACCCGCTACGTACGGCAATCTTTGGCTTCAGCAGTCACTTGCAGTTGGTGCATGGCCGTGTGGATTCAAGAGGTGTGCCTTACGCTGCGCCGCATCTTGAAGCAAACAATATCCCAGATAGCAGGGGATTGCCGTTTCAAGGGCCAGCTTATCTCGGACTTGCGGCCCTCGACGAAAGCCTTTTGCACCTAGAGGTCGGCATGGGTGGGATCTCGCTATATGAACATCTTCTGAAAACAAGTGATGGGCTACTGACTGATACGTCCGTGTGTGCGGTGCAGAAGCTGGAAAGTGGCCGTATTCGGGTCGGATACCGTTGGCGATGCAGTGATCCGTTACACGAGAGCACCGAATATGAAGACTTCGACAGCGTAATCATGACCACTCCGTCATGGCTGATCGAAACCAACATCAGCCTCAGCGGCTTCACCCGCCAGATGTTGCCGCAGCCGATTATCGATGCCTGGAAGCATGCCCACTGGGAGACCAGCTGCAAGGTCTATGCACCGCTGAAGAAAAGTTTCCTCGACCACAAGCCGATGCCGCAGATTCTGATTACCGATAGCTTTGTGCACGATGTCTATGCCTATCGATACAACGATAGCTATCCAGATGACTGCATTCTCCTCAGTTATACCTGGGAGGATGACGCGACCAAATTGGCAGCCTTCTCTGATGAGGAGTTGGCGAGTAAATGTCTGAAGGAGCTCGATCGGATCCTTCTACGCTGCACCAATGTGGGGGAGGCTATTTCACCTTACGTCGATACTCGAAATATTTGCATACAGCGTTGGATCACAGATCGAAATGCGCTCGGGTGCGCGAAGTTGTATAGGGCAGGTACCTACTTTGATGCTGTAAACCTGATGAAATACAACCGAGACCTGAGTGCGCGCTCAGGGCTGTATCTGGCTGGCGAGTCCTTCTCAGTTGACGCTGGATGGACCGAGCCGTGTTTGCGCACGGCAATCGATACGGTCATCAACCTCTGCAACAACACGTCAGCCGAGTTCAATGGTGGCTTTACCCTCGAGTACTACCCCCACTATCAGGTTGGGAAATAACGGCGTACGGGCCATTTTGTAGGGGGAGTCCTACTGCCATTATGTGACTTTCCTTTGGTCCCATAGGACTCTCCTGACTGTCGCTCCCTGACCCAACATCGCTTTACTGGCGTCCTTCCAAAACAACCACAAGAAGGAAGCCGCCATGTCTGAATCCTGTTCCCCCGTCAGCCCCGTACGTATCGCTGTCATCCAGTACGACCCTCAGGTCGGTCTTGAGCACTGTGAGAGCAACGTGAGCAGAGGCCTGGCATTGGCCCGGCGCGCAGCACGCGAAGGCGCCAACCTGATCGTACTGCCTGAACTGGCCAACACGGGCTACACCTTCAATTCCCGTGCCGAAGCCTATTCCCATGCGCAGGTGCTGCAGGACGGCCCTTGCCTGAAAACCTGGGCCGACTTCGCCAAGCAATACCAGGTATACCTGGCTGCGGGGTTTGCCGAACGCGACGGGCTTAAGCTCTACGACAGTGCAGTGCTGTTTGGCCCCGAAGGCCTGCTTGGGCACTACCGCAAGGCGCATCTGTGGAACCAGGAAAAGCTTTGGTTCACCCCCGGAGATTTGGGGTTTCCGGTATTCGAGACGCCTATCGGCCGTATCGGCCTGCTAATCTGCTGGGACATCTGGTTCCCGGAAGTACCCCGGGTGATGGCCGCGCAAGGCGCCGACATCATCTGCAGCCTCAACAACTGGGTATGGACCCCGCCGCCGTTGTTTGATGATGCAGGGCGTTGTATGGCTTCGTACCTGACCATGACGGCAGCCCATGTCAACAACGTTTATATCGCCGCCGCGAACCGTGTCGGCAGCGAGCGGGGCGGGCGCTTCCTGGGCTGCTCGCTGATCGCCGGTACCAATGGCTGGCCGATCGGCGAGGTGGGCAGTGCAGAAGCCGAGGAGATTATCTATGCCGATGTCGATTTGAGCAGTGCACGCTCGGCACCGATCTGGAACAGCCTCAACGACCTGCCAAGAGACCGGCGCACCGACCTCTACGATGCCACCCTTGGCTATCGCTTGCATGCACCTATGCCACGCTGAGGAATTGCGAATGAACACGCTCTTCTTCTCACGACAGCAGCATTGGCTTGTGTTGATGTTCGGCTGCCTGCTGGTGTTTTTCGCTGCAAGCCTTGCCCATGGCCAATGGCTGGATTATGCACAGAGGGTGGCGACGCTCGATGAGCCGCTCAGCCGCTTGCGCTGGATTGTTGGTGATATCAGTGAAGTGGCTTTCTACAAGCACGAACTGCCCGCGCTTGGCTTGCTGCTGGGCGCGTGCCTGGCGCACTGGGCGCAGCTGCGAGGATACCGCTGGCAGGGCTTTGCCATTTGCTATGGCAGCGGATTATGGCCATGGGTGTTTACCAGCTCGCTTTTGGGCTTGCTGCTAAGTCATGTGTTGTGGGGATGGACCTTGGCCAGTGGTACTTGGCAACCTACCTTCGTTGCCTTCGTGTCATTGCCGGCAGCCATGGTCTTGCTTTTTGGTGCGGGCTGGCGGGTGACGATCACGGGGGCGCTACTGGGGGCTCTACTGGTAACACCGGCCAGCCTGCTGATGGTCAATTACCTGTGTTATCCCCTGCAGTTGCCCGTGGTAGTGGGCAATGTGAGTGGCATGGCTGTGGCAAGCGTCGTGGCCTTCATCCTGTGCAAGCGCTTTCCTTCATGGGTACGCCAATGCCGTGAACCCACCGTCGTGGAGCCGGTTGTCAATCAGCCTGACTACGGTGTGGTCTGGACTTTGCGGCGCGTTCTGGCCGACTTCAGCGAAGCCCCATTCTTTGGTAATGAACTGGCCAGCCTCGGGCTACTGCTGGGTGTGTTGCTGGCTTACCTGTTGAGCCCGGCTGCACTGTCCTACGGTTCTATGCTGGTGATGCAAATAGTGGCCGGGCAGGCCCTGGCATCCCTGGTCGGGGTTGTATGCTGGCGTGGACAGTGGAAAGCCCGTGGGTGGTACCCTACCTACATTCCGATTGTGTCGATCGTCCCCGCTGCGGTGTTGACACATGGCGGCAGCTGGCAAGTGGTGGTGATCAGTGCAGTACTGGGTGCACTGGTGGCTCCGCCGCTGGCAGTGGCGATCACTCAGCGGTTGCCGGCCTATGTGCATGGCTACATCGGCAATGTGATGTCGATGGCCGTCTGCACGCTGGGAATCGTGCCTGTAACCGGATTGCTTGTGGGGGGAGCAGCATGAGTGAACATTCGAGCCTGCCCAGGCTGTCGATCGCCACTCTGGGCGGCACGGTCAGTATGCGGGCCGGTGCTGTCGGGGGTGGTGTGACGCCAAGCCTGGATTGTGAGCGGCAACTGCTTCAGGTTCCACAGTTGCGCGAGATGGCGCAGTTGAACGTTGCTTCATTGTGTCTGCTCCCCAGTGCATCGCTGGGCTTCGCGACGTTGCTGGAGGTGTTGGCATGGGCCCGGGGCGAAGTGGAGCGCGGGGCTCAGGCCTTGGTATTGAGCCAAGGGACCGACAGCCTTGAGGAAACGGCCTATTTCCTGGACCTGCTCTGGTCATTCGATGTGCCATTGGTGATGACCGGTGCCATGCGCTCGGCGAGTCAGCCGGGCAATGATGGGCCGGCCAACTTGTTGGCTGCGGCTCAGGTTGCATTGGCACAACACAGCCGTGGGCGAGGTGTGCTTGTGGTCATGAACGATCAGGTCCACAGCGCGGCAAGGGTTCGCAAGACGGCCAGCGTGGCGATGGCGGCATTCGAGTCGCCCGGATTTGGCCCGTTGGGTGACGTTCTGGAGGGTGATGTGTTGTATCGCCATCCGCCCGGGCGACGGGAGGTGTTGCCGTTACCGTATCGCACCGACCAGCGCGTTGCCCTGCTGGAAGCCTGCCTGGACGCAGATACGGCGCTGCTGCAGGCTGTGGCCACATTGGGTTATGAGGGGGTGGTCATCGCCGGTTTCGGTGCTGGTCATGTTTCCGCCAGTTGGTCCGAAGTGCTGGAACACCTGGCGCCCACCGTGCCGGTCATGGTTGCTACGCGCACAGGGAGAGGGCCTACAGCCCGGGCAACCTACGGGTTTGCTGGTGCAGAGATCGACCTGCAGAAAAAAGGCGTGTACATGGCTGGGCAACTCTGCCCGCGCAAATGCCGCATCTTGCTGTGGCTGCTGATCGGCACCGGCCGACAGCATGAGCTGCAGGACTGGTTGCACTCCTGAGCCTTCTGCCCGCGCGATCATTCGCGCGGGCAGCCCTTCCGGCGTTGCTGTGCTAGGGTGCACACACTTTTGCATCCCAGGATTCTTACCCATGCTCCCCGTACTCAGTGAAAAAGAACTCGACCGCCTCGAAGACCTGCTGATCACCTATGGCAATGACTACTCGGTGCTGAACCTGGCCGAGCTCAATGGCTTTTTCGTCGCGTTGGCCAGTTCGCCGGTCACTGTCCTCCCGGAACAATGGTTGCCCGCAGTGGCGGGTGGCAAGGTACCGAAGTTCAAGAAGCCCGCCCATGAGGAGGCCTACACGGCATTGATGCTGCGTTATGCCAGCCAGGTGGCAGAAGAACTGAGCAATGAGGTCGACCAGTTCGAACCGCTGTTCGAGGAACGCGAAGGCGAGCAGGGCACTGTGATCGTGATGGAGGAGTGGTGTTTCGGCTACATGCGCGGTACCCAGATTGCCGGTTGGGGCGAGTTGCCACCGGAGCAGGCCTTGCTGCTCAAGGCCATTTCGCTACATGGGCTGGAGGATAATTTCGAGCTGCTGGACCAGATGAGCGAAGAGGATATCCAGGCCTGCGTGCCGCAGGTGGTCGAGGCTGCGCGTGGGTTGTTCCGACATTTCAAAAAGCTGCACTGATCTGATAGTTGCATCGGCTAGCGCTCACCTGCGGGTGCCAGCGCAGTGTTTGGAAACCATTATTCCGCCCCGCGAAATTATGGTTTCCCCTGCGCACTGATTCTGCTGCCAGCCGATCCAGTGCAGCATGTGCTCCATCAGCCCCATCCCGGCGCTGACCAGGAGCCAAGCCCATGTCGAACCCGATCAAGCTCTACAACTTCCCCAAGTCTGGCCATGCCCATCGCATCGAGTTGATGCTCTCGCTACTGAACCTGCCCTCAGAGTTGGTGTTCGTCGACTTGGCCAAAGGCGCCCACAAGCAGCCGGACTTCCTTGCCCTCAACCCGTTCGGCCAGGTTCCAGTCATCGATGACAACGGCACGGTGATTGCCGACTCCAACGCCATCCTCGTCTACCTGGCCAAAAAGTATGACAACGGTACCTGGCTGCCCGAAGAACCTGCCGCCGCCGCCCGTGTGCAACGCTGGCTATCGGTCGCCGCCGGCCCGCTGGCCTTTGGCCCGGCAGCCGCCCGCCTGGTCACGGTGTTCGGGGCTTCGTTCAATACCGACGAAGTGATTTCCCGCGCCCACACCTTGCTCAAGGTGATCGATGCCGAGTTGGCCAACACGCCATTCCTGGCGGGTAGCACACCCACCATCGCGGACATTGCCAACTACTCCTACATCGCTCACGCCCCGGAGGGCAATGTGTCGCTGGAGCCGTATGCCAATGTGCGCAACTGGCTGGCGCGGATCGAGGCACTGCCGCGTTTCGTCCCCATGCCGCGCACCGTGATCGGGCTGCAAACCCACGCCTGAAACCCCGCCATCGCGAGGAGCGCCGCCATGCAACAGTCTCCTGATCACCGCCCCTCACCCTGGCATGCGGGTGAAAAGACCCTGCAGGAAAAGGTCGGTGTAGCAGAACGCATGGAGGCGTTCGGGCAAAAGGTCATTCGTGACCACATGCCCGACCAGCACCGAGCGTTCTATCACCAGTTACCGTTCATGGTCGCCGCCAGTGTGGATGCCCAGGGCCGGCCTTGGGCCACGCTGCTGGAAGGGCCAGAAGGGTTCGTAAGCTCGCCCGACCCTCGTATGCTCACGATCCACACCACGTTGCCAGCGGAGGACCCCGCCACCCCCGGGTTGGCAGCCGGGCAGGCCGTCGGTCTGCTGGGGATCGAACTGCACACCCGTCGGCGCAATCGCATCAACGGGCAGATCCGCCACGCTGCACAGGGGCAACTGCAAGTGGCCGTAGAGCAGGCGTTTGGCAACTGCCCGCAGTACATCCAGTTGCGTGACTACACCCGCGTCACCGAACCCGCCCTCGGGCGCTTCGATGCGACAACACTGGATACCTCAACCGTCAGCATGATCGAGGCCGCCGATACCTTCTTCGTCGCCAGCTATGTCGAGCATGCTGACGGCCAGCGCTCGGTGGATGTCTCCCACCGTGGTGGCCGGCCAGGGTTCATCAAGGTCGAAGGCAATCGGCTCACCATTCCCGACTATGCTGGCAATCTGCATTTCAACACCTTGGGTAACCTGGTGGTCAACCCGCGGGCCGGCTTGCTGTTCATCGACTTTAAAAATGGCAATGTGTTGCAACTGTACGGGCATGCCGAGGTGCTGCTGGACAGCCCGGCCATCCAGGCCTTTGAAGGCGCGGAGCGGTTATGGACACTGCAGGTCGAGCAGATGGTGTGGCGCCCGGCTGCTGTTGCCCTGCGCTGGGCTTTCAAGGAATACGCGCCGACCAGTCTGATGACCGGTACCTGGGCCGAGGCCGATGCGCGCCTGGAGCAGCGGCAACAACAGCGCCAATGGCTGGCCTGGCGGGTGCTGCGGGTGGAGCAGGAAAGCCGCGACATCCGCTCGTTCTATCTCGAATCACCGGCAGGCTGCCGTGTGGCCTTTGCCCCTGGCCAGCATCTGCCTGTGCAAGTGCCGCGTGATGGCGAAGCGGCGCTGATTCGTACCTACAGCCTTTCAAGTGCCCCGGCCGATGGGTTCTTGCGCATCAGCGTCAAAGCCCAGGGCCCGGCTTCGCGGTATCTGCATGAGCACGTTGTGGCCGGCGATGTGTTGAATGTACGTCCGCCGATGGGCAGCTTCACGCTTGACCAGCAAAGTACGCGGCCGTTGGTGCTGATCGGTGCGGGCGTGGGCATCACGCCGCTGCTGGCCATGCTGCGCCAGCAGTTGAGCACGGGGCAGGCCCGGCGCATTCATCTGTTCCATGGCGCACGCAGCCTGGCTGACTTGCCGTTCCAGCAGGAACTGACGACCTTGCGGCAACAGGCTGGCGATCTGCTGCATGTACACCGCGCCCTGAGCCAGCCTGAAGGGCACGCGCAGCTTGGCCGTGATTATGAGTTCGCCGGTCGGTTGGGTATCGAACAGGTCAAGGCAACGCTGGCGTTGGACGACTACGATTTCTACCTGTGTGGGCCGGGCAGCTTCACCCAGCAACTTTACGAAGGGCTGCGTGGGGTGCATGTGCCGGATGCGCGGATTCACGCCGAAGCATTTGGCCCGTCGACGCTGCGGCGGCACACCGATGCAGACCAGCCAATCTTGCAACAGCCGCCTGCCGCCGACGAACCGGTGCCGGTGTATTTTGCCGCGTCGGCCAAGGAGGCACGCTGGGTTCCCGGTAGCGGCACCTTGCTGGAACTGGCCGAGGCGCGTGGGCTGACCCCGGAGTTCAGTTGCCGGGGTGGTTCGTGTGGTACCTGCAAGACCCGACTGGTGAGCGGCCAGGTGCATTATCCAAATCCGCCGGCAGAGCTGCCGGAGGCGGGTTCGGTGCTGATCTGTTGTGCTGTGCCCGCGAAAGTTGAGGAGGGGATGCAGGCGCTGGTGCTGGATGTTTGATTCAAGCCAGTCGCAGGAACGGGCTTGCCCGCGAAGAGGCCGGCACAGCTAACACCAGGCATCCAGATGAAAGATAATCCGCACGCCCCATAGCCCTCAGGAGCCCGCATGGACCAGATCCACCTGATGAAGGTGTTCGTCGCCGTCGGCGAGCTGGAAAGCTTCGCCGCGGCTGCCCGCCGTCTGGACATTTCCCCGGCCGCTGTCACCCGCGCCGTCAGCGCCCTGGAAGAGCAGCTAGGGGTCAAGCTGTTGCTGCGCACAACTCGCAGCGTGCGCCTGACCGAGGCCGGCGGCCGTTATCTGGAAGATACCCGGCACATCCTCGCCAGCATCCACGAGGCCAATGAAGCCGCTGCCGGCATCAACGCGACCCCCAGGGGCGATCTGGCGGTGACCGCGCCGATCCTGTTCGGCAGGAAGTTCGTCATGCCGTGCATCGTCCGTTACCTGCAGCAGTACCCGGAAGTCGATGTTTCCGCGTACTTCCTCGACCGCGTGGTGAACATGGTCGAGGAGGGCATGGACGTGGCCGTGCGCATCGGGCCGTTGCCCGACTCCGGGTTGAAGGCGCTGCGGGTGGGCAGGGTGCGGCGCATGTTGTGTGCCTCCCCCGACTACCTGGCGCGTCATGGTGTGCCAAAGCACCCGTCTGACCTGGCCGGGCACGCGGTAATCGGCACCACCAACCTGTCGCCGCGGGCCGGTTGGCGCTTCGGCGTGACCGACGAGCCGACCTTGGTGCGCATGAAGCCACGGCTGACGGTAACCAGCAATGACGGGGCAATCGCCGCTGCCAGCGGCGGGCTGGGCATTGCCCGGCTGCTGTCGTATCAGGTCGTAGACGAACTGGCCAGCGGGCAGCTGCAGGTGCTGCTGGCCGAGTACGAAGAGGCGCCCTGGCCCATTCATGTGCTGCACCGCGAAAGCAAGTACGGTTCGGCCAAGGTCAGGGCCTTTATCGACATGCTGGCGCAAGGTTTGCGCGATCAGCAGCTGGATTGAGAACCTGCATCGCGTCGAGAAATGATGCGAAACAATGTTTGATACCGTGGCGGCCGTTTTTCACGCAACCCGCTCACAACGCCTGATACTGCATCCTGAACGCCAGGTTCATTGCCTCCCCCCGGTGCAACAATCGCAACCCTGGCCGCCCTGGCAGGTGGTGCGCGTTGATGGGGTGGCTAACCGGCTCAAAGCAGAAAAAACCTTGTCCTTGCGGGCAAAACAGCAAGAAGTGTCCAGCCTCGTTGGCACTGCACGCCAGTCGATAACCCGCGCTGGGCTGTTCGATCACGCACTCCCCTGGCCAGCCACTGAAGGCGTGATCAACCACTGCCTCGGGCAAACGCCTCATGGCATTGAAACGCCATTGCTCAGGCACCTCGGCCTCGTACGAAGGCAACCTCCCATCCTCGGCCAGCCACACCTTGCGCGCAGTTGCGTACAACTTGGTATCGGGATACCGCGGAAAGTAGGGATGCAGCCCCAGGCCATACCAGGTAGCTGGCTCACCCTGGTGCATCACATGCAGGTCCAGGTTCAGGCAACCCTCATGCAGGTGCACATCCAGCGTGGCCTGGTAGGCAAACGGCACGGCACTGTCCAGCGTCAACCGAGCTTGCTGTTCACTGTGGTGTTCTACCTGCCAGGCCTGTTGCCAGGCACTGCCATGAATCGGGTAAGGGTCATGTCCGGTATTCGCTAACAGTGCCTGCCACCCCTCGGGCCGGGCAAAGCCACCCTCGCCAATACGGTTGGACCACGGCGCCAGCGGGTAGCAGGCCAGGCGTCGGGGTGTACCGCTGGCCAGCGCGGCCGCGTCGGTATGGCGCAGCAGTGCCTGCCCGGTCGCCTTTACCTGCCAGTTGACCAGGCTGGCGCCCACTTCCGGGGCCAGGCTCAGGTGTGTCAGGCGGTCTTGCAGGTGCAGTTCGGTCACAGCCATGCAGGGCTCCTTTGTGGAAGATCAATCATTTGGCCCGGCGGTAGGTGAGCAGCACGATACCGCACACCACCACCGCGCCGCCGACCAGCTGCACAGTGCTCAGGTGCTGGTCGAGCAAGGCCCAGCCCAGCAACAACGTGGCGATGGGTTCAACGTTCATTACCGGTGCGTTCTGCGCCATGTTCAGGCGAGGGACACAGACGAACAGCAAGCTGAAGGCCAGGCCATACAGCACTACCAGAGTGGCCAGGGCCGCCCAGCCACTGCTGCTGCCTGGCAGTGACAGACCGGATGGGATCACCCCGCTTGCGCCTGCAACCAGCATGCTGGAGAACACGATCAGCAGGGTCAGCAGGCTGCGTACAGGGCCGCGCACGGCAGCCAGTTTTTGGTCGGTGATCCACAAGGCACAGGCAAAGGCACAGGCCGCGCCGAAAGCCAGGCTTACCCCTAATGCCCAGTGCGGGTTGGCCGCAGCGCTGTCGGCCAGGTGTGCCGGCACATCCAGCGCCAGTACCAGGCCGCACAGAATCAGGCCCATGAACAACACCGTGCGGCCGGTGGGGCGTGCACCGCCCAGTGCCCATGTGAGCAGCGCCAGCAGCATCGGGAACGTGTTGCCCACCAGCAGCGCCAGGGCTACCGGAATGCGTGCGACTGCCGAATAAAGGCACAGGCTTTGGGTGGCGATCAGCAGGCCGAGCAGCAGTTGCCAATGCCGGGTACCGGCGGGCAGGCTCAGGGCCTGGCGTTGCCACAGCAGCAGGCAGGCAAGCACCAGCAAGGTAATACCTGAACGGCAGAGAATGGCCAGCAGCACGCCGGTGCCGTTGTCGAATGCGATGCGAGCGGCAATGTGGTTGCCGGCGAATGAACAGGCCAGCAGGGCCAGCAAGGCGATTGCCAGTTTGCGTGGGAATAGAGGTACAGCCGAGGAGGGGGCAGCCATGTGCAGGATCCGTTGCAGGTAGGGCCAAGGGGGCTGCTTTGCAGCCCATCGCAGCCCCGGTTTTATTTACAGCACCACACTGGGCAGCCACAGCGAGATGGCCGGAATGTAGGTCACCGCCATCAGCACCATGAACAGCGCCAGGTAGAACGGCAGCATTGCCTTGATCGTCGACTCGATGCTCACCTTGCCGATGGCTGAGCCGACGAACAGCACGGCGCCCACCGGCGGTGTGATCAGCCCGATGCCCAGGTTCACCAGCATGATCATGCCAAAGTGCACCGGGTCCACGCCGATACCGGTGATCACCGGCAACAGGATCGGCGTAAGAATCAGGATCAGCGGCGCCATGTCCATCACCGTGCCCAGCAGCAACAGCATGAAGTTGATGCACATCAGGACCACATAGCGGTTGTCCGAGAGGGTCAGAAACGCCGTGGTGATCTTTGACGGGATCTGCATCAGCGTCATCACGTAACCAAAACTGGCAGCAAAGCCGATGAGGATCATCACGATCGAGATGGTCCGTACCGTGCGGTGCATCAGCTTGGGCAGGTCGCGCCACTTGTAGTCGCGGTAGATGAACATGGTCACGAAGAACGACCACACCACCGCCACTGCTGCCGATTCGGTCGCGGTGAACATGCCCGACAGAATGCCGCCCAGAATGATCACCATGGCCATCAGGCCCCACAGCGCTTCGCCGGCTATCTTCAACGCCTGGCGCATCGGGATCACTTCACCCTTGGGGTAGTTGCGCTTCTTGGCAAAGATCAGGCACAGGCCCATCATCACGGCGCTCAGCAGCAACCCGGGCATCACACCTGCCATGAACAGCGAGCCAATGGAAACCGTACCGCCCGCCGCCAGCGAGTACAGCACCGAGTTGTGGCTGGGCGGAGTCAGCAGCGCCTGTACCGAGCCGCTGACGGTCACGGCGGTGGAGAACTCGCGCGGGTAGCCTTTGCGCTCCATCTCCGGGATCAGCACCGAACCCACCGACGCGGTGTCCGCCACCGACGAGCCGGAGATTGCGCCGAAGAAGGTCGAGGCCATGATGTTGACCAGCGACAGCCCGCCACGCACGAAGCCCACCAGTACCCCGGCAAACGCCACCAGTCGCCGTGACATTCCGCCTTCGGCCATGATCGCACCGGCCAGCACGAAGAACGGAATCGCCAGCAGCGAGAATTTGTTAACCCCACTGGCCACCTGGATCATCATCGCCTGCAGCGGGATGTCGATCCACCAGGCGCCAATCAACGCCGACAGGCCCAGGGCGTAGGCCACTGGCATGCCCAGCAGAATAAGGGCAATGAAGCTGCCCAACAGAATGAACGCATCCATTTATGCTGCTCCTTCGTTTTCTTCCAGGTGGTCGAAGCGCACTACCTTGCGGTGGCTCTGATCGCCCAGCAGGAGCCTTTCCAGCACAAAGACCAGGGTCAGCACGCCACCGATCGGGATCGGCGCATAGGTCATGCCCACCCGCACCCCCGGCAGTGACGCCAGAAACTGGTTCCAGGTGGTGATGCACAGCTTGGTGCCGTAGTAGGTCATGAACACGCACACCAGAATCATCAACACTTGCACCAGTAGCGCGGCCAGGCTGCGCTGCAGCGGTGGCAGGCGGTCGGTGATCATCGTCACCGCCATGTGTGCCCCGGCCCGGTAGCTTGCGGCGGCGCCGACGAAGGTGAACACCACCATCAGCAGGATGGCTACTGGCTCCGGCCAGCTGGCGCCGGTGCCGAGCACGTAGCGGGCGAAGATGCCCCACGGAATGATCAGTGACATGGTCAGGATCGACAGGCCGGCAACCCAGGTGCAGGTGCAGTACAGCGTGTCGTTCACACGCAGGAACAGGTTTTTCATGGGCATCACCAAAGCGGCAATGCGGCGGGCGCCGCGCTGCCGAGGTCGTTCGGGAAGGGGCGCGGTTACTGGACAGCGTTGATACGTTTCATCAGGTCGGCGTACTGCGCGCCGTATTTTTCGCGTACCGAAGCGGTGGCGTCGTAGAACGGCTTCTTGTCGACGGTAATGAATTCGACACCGGCGGCCTTGAGCTTCTCTTCGCTGGCGGCGGTCTTGGCATCCCACAGCGCGCGCTCTTCCATCTGTGCTTCACGCGCCACCTTCTTCACCAGCGCCTGCTGCTCGGGGCTGAGCTTGTTCCAGGTGGTCTTGGACATCACAACCGGCTCCGGGAGGATCAGGTGGCCAGTGAGGGTGTAGTACTTGGCGCTCTGGAAGTGGTTGTGCTCAAGTAGCGTGGGCGGGTTGTTCTCGGCACCATCGATCACGCCAGTCTGCAGGGCACTGAAGATTTCCCCGGTGTCCATGGCGATGCCGTTGCCGCCCATGGCGTTCATCATGTCGATGAACAGCGGGTTGCCCTGTACGCGAATCTTCATGCCCTTGAGGTCTTCCAGGCTGCGTACCGGCTTTTTCGTGTAGATGCTGCGCGAGCCCCCATCCATCCAGGCCAGGGCTACCAGGTTGAAATCGGAATTGGTGATCTTGTCGAGAATTTCCTGGCCGATCTCGCCGTCGATGATCTTGCGCATGTGATCATGGTCGCGGAACACGAACGGCATGTTGAACACGTTCACATCCGGCACCACCGGGCCGACTATCCCTAAGCTGACACGGGTCATTTGCACGGCACCGATCTGTGCCTGTTCGATCACTTCCTTTTCAGAACCCAGAACGCCGCCGGCGAACATCTTGAAGGTGATTTCGCCATTGCTGGCGTCTTCCAGCTTTTTACCCATGTTCTGTTCCGCCACCACGGTCGGGTACCCGGCCGGGTGAATTTCGGCGAACTTGATGTCCAGCGCCGAAGCAGGCATGGCCACGCTGAAGGCGAACGGGAGTACGGCAAGGAGCAGCTTGCGTTTGAACGTCATGATGAAACTCCGTGGTTTTTATTATCTGGTTTCGTGGGTACAAGTGTGGGTATGGCTAGGGGGCGTCAGCCCCGGTAGGCAGGTTCCTCCAGGCCCTTGGTGCCAGGGTCGAGGGCAAATACCCCGCCAGCCAGGGGCTGGTCGCTGAGGTCGATGCCCGTGGGGCGGATCGAGGTAACGTACAGAATGTCCAGGCTGGCGCCGCCAAAGGCACACATTGCCGGCTTTTTCACCGGCACGCGGAGCGATCGGTCGAGGCGACCTTCGGGGGTGAAACGGTGGATCTGCCCGGCGTCGTTGCCGCAGATCCAGTAGCAGCCGTCCTGGTCGATGGCGGCACCATCCGGGCGGCCGGGGTAGTCGCGCATGTCGATGAACAGCCGTTTGTTGTGCGGTGTGCCGCTGTCGATGTCGTAGTCGAAAGCCCACACCTTCTGCACGTTCGGGTGCGAGTCGGACAGGTACATGCGCGTGCCGTCGGGGCTGAAGGTCAGGCCGTTGGGCACGATCATGCCGTCCTGCTGCAGGTGCAGCTGGCCTTCGCCGTCCAGCCGGTACAGCGCGCCCACGTGGGCACCTTGCTGCATGTCCAGCAGCATGGTCCCGGCCCAGAAGCGGCCCTGACGGTCGCAGCGGCCATCGTTGAAGCGCATGCCGGCCTGAGCGTGCTGCACGTTGCTGAGCAGCCGGCTGTCCAGGCTGCCGTCCGCCATGGCCTGGAGCTGAAAGATGCCGCTTTCCATGCCCGCAACCCAACCCTGACCGCTGCGGGCTATACAGGCCAGCATCTCGTCGCCCTGCCAGCACTGGTGTTTGCCATCGGCCGCTTGCCAGCGATGCAACTGGCGAGCGGGAATGTCTACCCAGTACAAGGCCTGTTCACCGGGGTGCCACACAGGGCTTTCGCCGGTACCGTTGCGGGCGTCGACGATTAGTTCGCAGTTCATGCCGTGCCTCTTGGCTTGGGGTCAGTTGAACGGGCCGGCCACGGCGAAAGCGCCGCCTTGGTAGACCATGCTCGGGTCATCGGCGGCAGGGGCCGGTTGGGCCTCCACGGCAGCGCGGAAGGTTTCGGAGCTGTCCTTGGGTACATAGCCCAGGTGCGCGGCATGGCGGTTGTCCCACCACACGGTGCGATTGTCGGACGCGCCATAGACAATGGTGTGACCAACGCCGGGGGTGGACAGCCCGCGTTCGATCAACTGCACCAGGTCGTCGTAGCTCAGCCAAGTGCAGAGCATGCGCGGGTTCTGTGGCTGCGGGAACGACGAGCCGATGCGAATGCTGACGGTCTCGATGCCGTAGCGGTCAAAATAGAAGCTGGCCACATCTTCGCCGTAGCACTTGGACAGCCCGTAATAGCTGTCGGGACGGCGCGGCGCGTGAGCGTCGATGCGCTCATCCTGGCGATAGAAACCGATGGTGTGGTTGGAGCTGGCGAAGATGATGCGCTTGACCCCATGCTTGCGCGCCGCCTCGTACACGTGGAACACGCCGCAGATATTCGGGCCGAGAATCTCTTCGAAGGCGTGCTCGGTAGAAACCCCGCCGAAGTGGAGGATGGCGTCTACGCCCTCGACCAGGGCATGCACCGCAGCCTTGTCGGCCAGGTCGCAGGTAATGACTTCTTCATGCGGGCCCGCGGCCGGGGCCATGGGGCTGATATCAGACAGGCGCAGGACCTCGGCGTAGCCTTGCAGGCGTTCGCGAAGGACCTTGCCCAGGCCGCCTGCGGCTCCGGTGAGCAGCAGGCGATTGAAGGGAGTAGTGGTCATGGCCAGCTCTTGTTGTTAATTGTTGTAGGTTGTCGTATGACTTGGCTGATTATTGGCGGTGGTTCTGTGTGTTGTCAATGAGGCTTGGGCGGCTTTTGCCGGCCTTTTCGCGTGTAAAAATACGAAAGGCCTGCGCGGTCGCCCTTAGGAGCGGGTTTACCCGCGAAGAGGCCGGCCCTGCTGGCCAATCTCCACCCGTCGTTCACCGTTGCCGCCACCACCGTATTCGCGGGTAAACCCGCTCCTACACCTGATCAATGTTGGACACAGGTCGGTGGTTGGGCACAGGCCGTTGTAGGAGCGGGTTCACCCGCGAAAGGGCCGGCCCTGCTGGCCAATCTCCACCTGTCGTTCACCGTTTCCATCGCCACCGTATTCGCGGGTAAACCCGCAGGTCTTGATCAGAGCAGCGACAATGGATAGTTGAAGATCAACCGGTTCTCATCGAACTCGTTATTGCTGTAATCCCGGCGAATCGACGAGTTACGCCATTTCACGCTCAAATCCTTGAACGCCCCGCTCTGGATCACATACGCAAGCTCCGTTTCACGCACCCACTCCTTGCCATCGGTCACGCCCCCGCTGTGCACATCGCGCCCGCTGATGTAGCGGTTCATCAGGGTCAACCCCGGTACCCCGACGGTGACGAAGTTGAAGTCATGGCGCACCTGCCACGAACGCTCGTTGGCATTGTCGAAGCTGGAGTTGTAACTATCGTTGGCCAAGGTCCCGCCACTGGTGCCGTTCACCCGCATCCAGGTATCACCATCGACTTTCTGCAGCCCCACCCAGAAGGTGCTGCCGCCGTACTTGGCCGAGAACATCCCCGAGTAGGTCTTGTTGTCCAGCTGCCCGGCGCGCTCGGAGCCGTCCTCGTCGCCATGGAAGTAGCCCAGGTTCGCACCCAGGGTCCAGTCACCCACCGGCTGGCTGTGGCTCAGTTGCAGGTATTGCTGCTGGTACACGTCCTTCAGCACCGCATTCCAAAGCCCCACCAGCGTGCGGTCCTGGTTGAACTTGTACTCGCCGCCGACGAAGTTGAAGCGGTCCGACACGCCGCCGCCGTAGCTCATGTCTTCCATGCTCGCGTCGTTACGCGGGCTGTTGCCGCGGAACTGGCCGCCGTACAGGGTCAGCCCGGCGATTTCGTTGGAGGTCACCTGCCCGCCACGAAATGTTTGCGGCAACGAACGCCCGTCGTCCGAACGCAGAATCGGCAGCACCGGCATCCATTCACCGATCTTCAGTTCGGTCTTGGAAATACGCGCCTTGCCCGCCACTGCCAGGCGCCCGTAATCGCCGGCTGGCCGGCCATCGTCATGGCGAGGCAGCAACGCCGTACCATAAGTGCCGCCACCACCGTCGAGCTTGACCGACCACATCCCCAGCACATCAACGCCAAAGCCGATGGGCCCTTCGGTGAACCCCGAGCGGGCATCGAGAATGAAGCTTTGCGTCCACTCCTCGGCCTTGCTTTGCGGGTTGCTGGGGTTGGTGAAGTTGCGGTTGATGTAGAAGTTGCGCAACCCGAGGGTGGCCTTGCTGTCTTCGACAAATCCCGCAGCCAGGCTGGTGCCCGGCAGGCCGGCGATAACCCCGGCGCCAAGCAGGGCGAAGGGCAGGGTGTGGCAGATTTTCATTATTGTTGTGCTCCCTAAGGGTGTGGCAGCCCGTCCACCGGGCACGCGCAAGCGGCCTGCGGTAGGGGCGGGTAGATAACGGGCCGGTCAGGGCCAGGGGTGAATGCGCGGTAACCGGGCGCTACGTACTGGCTGGGGTACGCGAGCTGGCCGGGGGAAGAGGGGTGTGCAACAGGCGTGGGTGCAGCGGGATGGGTGTCGACATGGGTTCGTCCACGGATTGTTGTTTTTGTTATGTGTTGTCGTACAACTATGGGCGATTATTAGCAGGGGGGAAGTGGGCTGTCAACGCCTGATGGCTGTGCAATTTAGGGGTAAGATGGCAAAAATCTGGCTGCGGAAGCTCTACCGAGAGCCCTCTAGAGACATACTACGACTAAGGTAGTCCTAGGCACTATCCCAGCAGCGGGCGCGACCCCTGTAGGAGCGGCTTTAGCCGCGAACACCGGCAAAGCCGGTGCCATCCATCGCGTAACCTGCTTCGCGGGCAAGCCCGCTCCCACAGACGTACGCCTGTAAACCGAAGACATGGTTTACAAATCCAATCCAATCGGCTGTGGACCTTGTCTTTACCCTGCGCTATCTTCAGATCTGGCCTCGCCCTCGACCACGTAGACTGGCATGTCCAGTCCCGGCACCTCGTTGTGCCGTACCCCTCTTGTCGGCGTGGGCGGGGCCTATTCATTTGCGGAGCGACTGACTGGATGAGATCGAGCGCTCCCTAGCCCTCGCAGTTCATGCAAGCAAGCAGAACCTGCGCCGTAGCGCGCCTCTTTCCTTCAGCCAGTTCATCAAGATTCCCAAACCCGGCTCAGGTAGGCGTTGATGAACCAATCTGGCATGTCGTCCTGATGAAACTCCAGCGTGGTGCCATCAGTAATCTCTGCAAGAAAGACAGACTCATCTCCGGAGTTATCGAAAATATAAGCCCGATTTGCTGCGGAAATGGCCTCTGGAAGCAGTGAGAGTGTTCGAGCATAGCGCTGGGTAATTTTGTCTCTCGGGACGTCATGCCCGCCATCATCGACCCGGTTTGCTACCCGAAGAATATTGATCTGCGGTGAATCGGTGGCTACGAAATACAGGTAGGTCCGGTAGCCCATCTGCTGAGCCGTTTCCATAAATCGAACCTTCTCCGAAGAGGACATCACTGTCTCGAACGTGAAGCTGATTCTGCGTTCGAGCAATTGATGGCGGATGAGGTCTGCAATGACTGCAGCGTGGTAGGAATTTACATCCACGCCTCGGAATTCGATTTTTTGGCCTACGAGTGTTAGCCGGCCTGCACTCTCCTGCAGGCCTGCCCTTATGATCAATGGATGCTGGGTGAGATACGTCCGTAATGCCTGCTCGGTGAGCTCAAGGCCATAATCACTCAGGTCGATGAACCCTGTCGTTTTGGCAGACTTTTCAAGTTCATCAGCATTGACGTAAAGGTTGACCAGCCGAGCTGGAATCTGGTCCTTGATGGTGCTTTTGCCAGACCCATTAGGGCCGGCAAAAACGCGAAGCTTAGGCGCGCCCACTGAGCTTGCGCACGGTGAAGCGCTGCCCGGTCTTCACCTTCAGGCTCGGTTTGGTTTCTGCAAGCACTTCAACATGGCCATCAGCGTGGGTTGCGATGATGTGGTTGTTGTCGACGGTGACAACCGTATGCCCCGCTGCAACAGCCCGGAAATACGCAAGGCGTGTAGCAGCTGCAGCCATCTCTGGGATCTGGTTCTCCAGATTCTCGATAGCCTCGTCGCTAAGCTGGTTTTCGCGCAAGGTTGCCATAGCTTTTCCTGATTCGATCACACGCGTAGATTGATTGCTCATCAGTGTAATAGCCCTGGCAGATAACCAGAAGGCCGCGAGTGTGGTTTTTGCGGGCAGTGTTGAATCAAAATCCTACAAAAGGAGCATAGCTTGCCCAAAAAGGGCCGCAAAACGGCCCCAATTGGCTCACTGACTGGCAGTAGACTGATCCCGCTCCCACTGGTTCTGCAATAGCCGGAACCGCGTATTAGCAGAGCACGCAAACGCTGTTTAGGCTAACGGAATCAGTCCAGGCATCCGAGTTCGGTGTGGGAGCGGGTTCACCCGCGAAAGGGTCAGAACAGGTAAAAATCGCCCGCTAAATCCCATGCATCCGCAGCGCCCGCTGCGCGCACTCACGCCAGCTCAATTTGCGTTTCTCAGCCGGCCCCTGCAGCTCCACTTCCCCGGCCAGCACCACCGGCATATCCCGCATCTTCACCCAAGGCTCACTCTGCCAATACAACAACGTAGCGCTGCGTCCACCAGGCCAGCACATCTGCCCCAGCCTCGGCGCATCGTCCACCCCATCTGCCTGAATATCACGCAGTACCGCTACCACTTCATGTGTCAGCCACCGGCGCAAATGGCGGTTCTCCGGTACATGGTGATGCGCCAGCAAGGTATAGGCCCCGGACTCACTGACCATGGTGGTCTCCTGGTACTTGCCATAGCGCAGCAGTTGCACCGTGCGGTACTGATCCGGGTCAAGCTTGCGCATGCAGTGTTCGTCGAAGAAGTGACCGCTCAGCCGGCCGAGTTCGTGGGCGCAGAACCAGGCTTGGGATTCGAGCCAGAGAGTGTGGAGAGGGCGGTTGTGGCGGGTGAAGAGAGAGGGTTTTTGAAGGTCAGTCATGGCTGGCCTCCGTGGTCCTTTGAGCATGGCACAGGCGAGACGCATGTGCGAAAAGCCTGTAACTATCGGATTTGACGGGCATTTCAATTACCTCTACGTGATTACAGCTTTCTTAGGGCTGGGTGTCGGGAGCTAAGAAATCCCACGTAGCGGACCGGACGTATTCCCCTTGCGGGTCTTGTATTAGTCCGCTCCCGACATAACACGTTTTCTGCGCGCAGGATTAAACCACAGGCAAAAAAAAGCCGCATCTGTCGGGGCGGATTGACCGCTACGTGAGGCGTTTCTTAGGCGCCGTTCGTATCATTGCCTTCTTCACGGATCAGAAGCAAAAGCTTTATTGTAGGAAAATGCTGATATTCAAGAGTTCCTGATCCGGAAGATTCTCAGCAGCGCGCCCCGAGCGCGTCTGGCCTCATAATCGTGTGATGATTTGCCGTAGGTGCTGAGGCGCTCGGCTGAGCGTCAATGCCACCGGTGCAGGTTTCATGCGCTGCCATGAGGTCTATAATCGAGTCGGATGGTGGGGCCAGTTGGCTCACAATCGATCACGGGCTGTGCTCGATCAGTCGCCCAAACGTAACAATTTTGGTGTGGATGTTTAGCTGGCAGAGGCATAGGATGCGAGGCCCGATGACCCATGCGGTGTTCGTTGACCTTTTGATAGCTGAGGAGATTTCGATGACAAGACCTGTGGCGGTCGCACACTGGTTTGTAAACAACCTGAGTGATCATGCCGCTGGCGAGGTAGTCACGCATCTGCAGGTGCAAAAACTTCTGTATTTCGCCCAAGCATGGCACATGTTGGCCTTAGGCCGACCGTTGTTTGACGAGGATATGCAAGCCTGGCCTCACGGTCCAGTGGTGCCCTCTGTCTGGCATGAGTTCAAGAAATACGGATGGCAGCCTATTGCTCCTGGTGGTGCGTCCGAGGATATTGCACAGGATTCTGTGAATATATTGACGCAAGTCTGCGATGTTTACGGAGCATTTGCAGCCAAGAAGCTCGAGGCAATGACTCATTCTGAGCGTCCATGGATTCAAGCACGTGGCAATCTCTCCCCGGAAAAGCGGTGCGAAGAAGTAATTACGAAAGATTCAATTCTTGATTACTATAAGGAGACCTACGGGGAAATGGAAGATGGCGAAGAGACTGCCTAAAGATAAAATAAACAAGCAAGCTCAGTCGCTCGGTAAGTTATCTCCTATTGAGGAGAAGGTTTTCTCTCTCTGCGGTGCAATGGGTGGCGGGTCAGCTGACAATGAAAACCCATTTGTAACGCTGAAATACTTTTCTCACTCCTTTGAGTGCTTTTCAGCATGGGAAAAGGAGGAGCTTAAGTGTTTCAGCGATTTTTTGTCTTCACTTCGTCAGAGGACTTGGCGTCAAGTGCTGGAAACGAGCGGAAAAGCCGGGAGTAAAGTAGGTCTAGGCTACACGGCATATGACTTATCTACCGTAAAAACTAGCGCTGAAGAGCACTTGAGAAAAGTGCGTAGCGAAATTGGAGATGATATTACTTTTTTTGAGTTGAGGCTAAATCAAAAAATGCGTGTTCACGGCTTTAGAGCGAAAGCTGCATTTTTTCTAGTGTTGTTGGATCGCGAGCATCGTGTTTTTCCCGCATAAACGGTGTTTGGTGCTTTTGATTAATCCAAGTATTCGCTGTTGTTCTTGCGCGCCGGCAAAATGTAATCGCGCCTTTATAATATCGGCTTGCAATCCATGAACAGAAATTTAGGATTAGTATCCGTCGAGGCTTGGACCTTTCTTCATTTGGAAACTTCAGCAGGAGCAGGGCAATAGCTTGAGTTATGAACAAATTTTATTAGTTTTTTAGGCCACGTCGCAGGAGCGAAACCCTTTTCCATAATCAAGTACGAGCGGCTATCGTTCTTGAAGATGTTTACGTCAGCTAAGCTCCATATATAGTACCCTTCCATCGGTAGCTTAATATACTGCCCAAAAGCCTCTTCAATAATTGCTTGAAGACGATCATCGTTCAAGTTTTGTGGATCGTAGTTTTCCAGGTCAATTTTTGGTTGAGCATGTACCAGGATATGCGTTATTTTCTTTGTTTCGTCTTCTTCGTCAAAGTAGTATGTCGCACCACTAATGAATCCGTCCCGGTTTATGCTGTAGTAACCTGATTGACTGGTGTCTATTTGCTCTTTCCGAAAAATCTCGAATGCTAAGTCTGCGCTGTCTCCTATGCGCAGCTTACCTAAGCCTTTAGGGTAGGGATTGTTATACTGTATGGTGTCAAGGTTCAAGGCTTCAGTTAAAAAGTTGTTTGCTTTTTTTAGCTCTTGAGTTAGGGATGAATTTTTTTGCTCTGCTTCGGAGAGTTTTTTATTTAGAGTGGAAATGTATTTGGTTTTTTCGTTCAACTCTTTGGTTTTTTCGCTTATTACATTGTTAAGAGCGGATGTTCTTGTCGGGATGAGGCTCTGTTCGTAAACGCCGATGGCGAACAGAAAGGTTGCGGCTGCACTGATGGAGGCTGTTACGACATGACTGTTATCTTTCCATGAACTCATGAATACTCTCGCGCAAATAAGCTAGGCAAGGCTGCTGTGGGGCTTCTCACGTCCCATACTTTGGCTATTTATCAGTCTGTATTAAACGAATCGATTGATTGTCAGTTCTATAAAGGCTGTTTAAGGGCAGCCTTTATAGAATTGGTGTGGAAATCAGTCCCAGCTCAACGCCCCGCCAGTCTGATACTCAATCACACGCGTCTCAAAGAAGTTCTTCTCTTTCTTCAAGTCCATGATCTCGCTCATCCATGGGAACGGGTTGGTAGTCCCTGGATATTCTTCTTTCAAGCCAATCTGAGTCAGGCGACGGTTGGCGATGAACTTGAGGTAGTCCTCCATCATCGCCGCGTTCATGCCCAGCACGCCGCGTGGCATGGTGTCACGGGCGTATTCGATCTCCAGCTGGGTCCCTTGCAGGATCATCTGGGTCGCTTCTTCCTTCATCGCCGCATCCCACAGGTGCGGGTTTTCGATCTTGATCTGGTTGATCACGTCGATACCGAAGTTCAGGTGCATCGACTCGTCACGCAGGATGTACTGGAACTGCTCGGCGACGCCGGTCATCTTGTTGCGGCGGCCCATGGACAGGATCTGGGTGAAGCCGCAGTAGAAGAAGATGCCTTCCAGTACGCAGTAGTAGGCGATCAGGTTGCGCAGCAGCTCTTTGTCGGTTTCGACGGTGCCGGTGTTGAATTCCGGGTCGGAGATGGCGCGGGTGTACTTCAGGCCCCAGGCGGCTTTTTTAGCGACCGACGGGATCTCGTGGTACATGTTGAAGATCTCGCCTTCATCCATGCCCAGCGACTCGATGCAGTACTGATAGGCGTGGGTGTGGATCGCCTCTTCGAAGGCCTGGCGCAGGATGTACTGGCGGCACTCCGGGTTGGTGATCAGGCGGTACACGGCCAGGGCCAGGTTGTTGGCAACCAGCGAGTCGGCGGTGGAGAAGAAGCCGAGGTTGCGCATGACGATGCGGCGCTCGTCTTCGGTCAGGCCGTCCTGGCTCTTCCACAGGGCGATGTCGGCGGTCATGTTGACCTCTTGCGGCATCCAGTGGTTGGCGCAGCCGTCCAGGTACTTCTGCCAGGCCCAGTCGTACTTGAACGGTACCAGCTGGTTGAGGTCGGCGCGGCAGTTGATCATGCGCTTTTCATCTACTGCAACGCGGGCCGAGGAGCCTTCCAGCTCGGCCAGGCCTTCGGCAACGTCGAGGGCGTCGAGGGCAGCCTTTGCACGTTTGACGGCTTCGGAGTCAGAAGCGGTGGCCGCACGGGCCTCCAGGGCGGCGGCACCACCGGCGCTGTCGAGCTTGTCGAGGGTGGCGGCGGCAGCGGCCTGCGCAGGGGTGTTGCCTTTGGCGGCTACTTCGCCGTCTTCTTTGTCGAATTCGTCCCAGCTCAGCATGGTTTGGCTCCTGCTTGAGGGTCGCCCAGAGGCAACCGGTTGGATTTAAAGAATGTGATGCCTGACGCAAGGCCGTAACGGCGAATGGACAGCTCGAGAGGCTGACTCTCGTTTACATCTGAATGTGTTCTGGCTTGTACCTGGCCAGGCCTCTGGGAGGGGCCAGGACAATTGAATAGGTGCTCTTTTCAGAGGGCGCAAAGTATACCGGAATTCACCTTTGATCGGGGCGCGGGTGTTGCCGGCGAGGGTAACTTTTTCGACCGGTTTGGCGTGCGTCCGTTCACGAAACAGGTGGCTTCTTCTACGGGGGGAGAGTGTAGCGCTAACCTATATGTTGTGCCAGTTTAAATTTAAAGGCACACCATATGGTGTTTCTTGAAGGCTGCGTTGGCGAAATCGGCCTCACCGCGGGCTTGCCGGCGATGAGGCCAACTACCACTAGCTACGGTGGGTATACAGCGTTTCGACAATGTGTGTCTTGGGGTGCTTGCGTGCCTGTTCCACCGAGGTGAAACGGCCGGTTTCTGCGTTGCGACCAATCTTGCGAGATGCCAGTTTTTTCCGCGCCATGGGCTTACATCCTTTTTGAGAGGTCCTGTTCTTTTACCGAGCTGCGTGAACAGTGGGCAAAGGGCAAGGTTTCTCTGAGGCGCGGATACAAAAATGCCGCGCGGGGCACCGTTGGGCACCCCGCGCGGCATTCAGGCCTTACTGGCAGGCTTCGCAGTCAGGCTCGTCGATCGCGCAGGCCTTTGGCACTGGCGCAGGGCCGGCTGCCTGAACCGGGGCGCTGTCGCCACCGCTGGAAACGGCGTTGAGCTTGCCGGTGTTGATGGTCGACTTCTCGGTGCTGGTCGCGGCCAGGGCACGGAGGTAGTAGGTGGTTTTCAGGCCACGGTACCAGGCCATGCGGTAGGTCACGTCCAGCTTCTTGCCCGAGGCGCCGGCGATGTACAGGTTCAGCGACTGAGCCTGGTCGATCCACTTCTGGCGACGGGAAGCCGCGTCGACAATCCACTTGGTCTCGACTTCGAACGCAGTGGCGTACAGGTCTTTCAGCTCTTGCGGGATACGCTCGATCTGCTGAACCGAACCGTCGTAGTACTTCAGGTCGTTGATCATGACCGAGTCCCACAGGTCGCGGGCCTTGAGGTCGCGAACCAGGTACGGGTTGATCACGGTGAATTCGCCCGACAGGTTCGACTTCACGTACAGGTTCTGGTAGGTAGGCTCGATCGACTGCGACACGCCGGTGATGTTGGCGATGGTCGCGGTTGGTGCGATGGCCATGATGTTCGAGTTACGAATACCTTTCTGTACGCGGGCACGTACCGGCGCCCAGTCCAGGGTTTCTTCCAGGTTGACGTCGATGTACTTCTGGCCACGGGCCTCGATCAGGATCTGTTGCGAATCCAGCGGCAGAATGCCCTTGGACCACAGCGAACCCTGGAAGGTCTCGTAGGCGCCGCGTTCATCGGCCAGGTCGCAGGAAGCCTGGATGGCGTAGTAGCTGACCGCTTCCATCGACTTGTCGGCAAATTCGACGGCAGCATCGGAGCCGTAAGGAATGTGCTGCAGGTACAGCGCATCCTGGAAGCCCATGATGCCCAGGCCGACCGGACGGTGCTTGAAGTTCGAGTTACGCGCTTGCGGCACCGAGTAGTAGTTGATGTCGATCACGTTGTCGAGCATGCGCACGGCGGTGTTCACGGTGCGTTGCAGCTTGGCGGTGTCCAGCTTGCCGTCGACGATGTGGTTCGGCAGGTTGATCGAGCCCAGGTTGCAGACCGCGATCTCGTCCTTGTTGGTGTTCAGGGTGATCTCGGTGCACAGGTTCGAGCTGTGGACCACGCCCACGTGCTGCTGCGGCGAACGCAGGTTGCACGGGTCTTTGAAGGTCAGCCATGGGTGGCCGGTCTCGAACAGCATCGACAGCATCTTGCGCCACAGGTCTTTGGCCTGGACGGTCTTGAACACCTTGATCTTGTTGTACTCGGTCAGGGCTTCGTAGTACTCGTAGCGCTCTTCGAAGGCCTTGCCGGTCAGGTCGTGCAGGTCTGGCACTTCCGAAGGCGAGAACAGGGTCCACTTGCCGTCATCGAAGACACGCTTCATGAACAGGTCAGGGATCCAGTTGGCGGTGTTCATGTCGTGGGTACGACGGCGGTCATCACCGGTGTTCTTGCGCAGCTCGATGAACTCTTCGATGTCCAGGTGCCAGGTTTCCAGGTACGCACACACGGCGCCTTTGCGCTTGCCGCCCTGGTTGACTGCTACGGCGGTGTCGTTGACCACTTTCAGGAACGGTACGACGCCCTGCGACTTGCCGTTGGTGCCCTTGATGTACGAGCCCAGTGCGCGCACAGGGGTCCAGTCGTTGCCCAGGCCACCGGCGAATTTCGACAGCATGGCGTTGTCGTGGATCGCGTGGTAGATGCCCGACAGGTCGTCCGGCACGGTGGTCAGGTAGCAGCTGGACAGCTGCGGGCGCAGGGTTCCGGCGTTGAACAGGGTCGGGGTCGAGGCCATGTAGTCGAACGACGACAACAGGTTGTAGAACTCGATCGCACGGGCTTCCTTGTCTTTTTCTTCCAGCGCCAGGCCCATGGCCACACGCATGAAGAACACCTGCGGCAGCTCGAAGCGCACGCCATCCTTGTGGATGAAGTAGCGGTCGTACAGTGTCTGCAGGCCCAGGTAGGTGAACTGCTGGTCGCGCTCGTGGTTGATCGCCTTGCCCAGTTTTTCCAGGTCGAAGTCGGCCATGGCCGGGTTCAGCAGCTCGAACTCGATGCCTTTGGCGACATAGGCCGGCAGGGCCTTGGCGTACAGGTCAGCCATCTCGTGGTGGGTGGCGCTGTCGGCTACATTCAGGAAGCCCAGGCCTTCGGCGCGCAGGGTGTCCATCAGCAGGCGGGCGGTAACGAACGAGTAGTTCGGCTCGCGCTCGACCAGGGTACGGGCGGTCATTACCAGGGCGGTGTTGACGTCCTTGATGGCTACGCCGTCGTACAGGTTCTTCAGGGTTTCGCGCTGGATCAGGTCGCCATCGACTTCGGCCAGGCCTTCGCAGGCTTCGCTGATGATGGTGTTCAGGCGGGCCATGTCGAGCGGCGCCAGGCTGCCGTCAGCCAGGGTGATGCGGATGCTTGGGTGCGGTTCGACCACGGCGTCGGTGTTGGCGCGGGTGGCACGCTCCTTGGCGCGCTGGTCACGGTAGATCACGTAGTCGCGGGCGACTTTCTGCTCACCGGCGCGCATCAGGGCCAGTTCGACCTGGTCCTGGATTTCTTCGATGTGGATGGTGCCACCCGATGGCATGCGACGCTTGAACGTAGCGGTAACCTGCTCGGTCAGGCGCGCGACGGTGTCGTGGATGCGCGACGAGGCGGCGGCGGTACCGCCTTCAACTGCGAGGAACGCCTTGGTGATGGCCACGGTGATCTTGTCGTCGGTGTAAGGGACGACAGTGCCGTTGCGCTTGATCACGCGCAGTTGGCCAGGGGCGGTGGCAGCCAGATCCGGGTTGGAATCGGCGGCCTGCGGCACCTGGGCCTGCGGGTTCTCGCGAGTTGTGTCGGTTTGCATGGGTGGGTGTCTCCACAATTTCTATATTGTTCAGGCGCCCTAGGGCGCCCACCGTTCCGTCCACTTGCTCGATGGCCCCGCGGGGATGCGCAATGCATGCGCATCCGCCCGCACGGGCGTACCGACTTCGGGACAGACTCAGGAATAAGGGGCAATGGCTTGCCGCTCCCTGGCCGAAGTCAAAGGTTCTGGGCGGAGCCCAAAATCTGTTGCTGATGGATGCCAGGCCTGGCCTGCAACACCCATGCCCGAACAAGACCCTGGAGGGGCTTGCCTCGGTCGCCTCCGCAGGAGCGGTTTGGCTGCTGAAATCACTTCAAGTTCCGCCCGGAAAATCGCTTGATCTTGCGGGTTGACTTTTGTGTGTGATTTTGCACGAACCCCTATATCTAGTGGTTCGCTGCGATCGGGATACAAGATAATGCGGTATTGGGGGCTTTGCAAGGCGATCGCCTGTGGATAACGTGTGCGTACTTTGTGAGTGAATGGTGGGTATTCGCTGTAGGCCTTGTGCCAAGTGGTTTGCAGTATTTTTCTGCAACGTGACGGCCTTGGGCAGTTTTTTTCGGGCGCGAACCCTGTCACAAAAAACGGTTCAGTTGAGGGGGCGGTAGGGCATGGTTGAAGATCTGGGTGCCTGTGAGATTGAGCGCCGCCCGCGCGGCGCATCGCGAGCTGCGCTCGCTCCTACGTTTGTTTCTGGCCAGTTACGCCTGTTACAGGCGCGCGCGACCGCTTTGTGTGTACGACACGATATCGCGCCGTACGCCAAGGCGTTCGCGCGCAAAGCCCACAGGAATGATTGGCCCGAAACAAACGTAGGAGCGAGCGCAGCTCGCGATGCGCCGCGCGGGCGGCGCTCGATCTCGCAGGCCCCACCCATCTACATTCATACTCTCAACTGCCCTGACACGATCCCAAGAACAACAAGGCCAAAGCCATGGACCACCCCATACCGCGCATCCTCATCGTCGAAGACGACCAGCGCCTCGCCGAGCTCACCGCCGAATACCTGCAGGCCAATGGTTTCGAGGTCGCGGTGGAGGCCGATGGCGCACGTGCCGCGAGGCGCATCATCGACAGCCAGCCCGACCTGGTCATCCTCGACCTGATGCTCCCCGGCGAGGATGGCCTGAGCATCTGCCGCCGGGTGCGTACCCAATACCCCGGGCCGATCCTCATGCTCACCGCGCGCAGTGATGAACTCGACCAGGTTCAGGGCCTGGACCTGGGGGCCGACGACTACGTCTGCAAACCCGTGCGCCCACGCTTGCTGCTGGCACGTATCCAGGCTCTGCTGCGCCGTAGCGAAACCGTGGATAGCAAGCGCCAGGACCTGGCCTTTGGTGCGCTGCGTATCGACAACCGCCTGCGCGAGGCACACCTGGGCGAGCAGTTGATCGAGCTGACCGGCGCCGAATTCGACCTACTCTGGCTGTTGGCCAGCAACGCTGGCCGGGTGCTGACCCGCGAACAGATCTTCACCGCACTGCGTGGCGTGGGCTACGACGGCCAGGACCGTTCCATCGACATCCGCATCTCGAAAATCCGCCCCAAGATCGGCGATGACCCGCTTCAGCCGCGGTTGATCAAGACCCTGCGCAGTAAAGGCTACCTGTTCGTCGGCGAGGCACCATGAACAATTCGATCTTTCTGCGCATCTACGGCGGCATGCTGGCCGTGCTGGTGCTGGTAGCCTTGCTTGGCGTGCTTAGCCTGCACCTGGTCAATGAAGTGCGCGCTGCCCAGCATCGCGAGAGCCTGGCCCAGGGCACCTTCAGCCTGATGGCCGACAACCTGGCAGTGCAGAATGAAACCCAACGCAAGCGTTCGCTGCTGATCTGGGAGCGCCTGCTTGGCGTGCCGTTGGCGCTGCAGCCGCTGAGCGCACGCAGCCTTGACGGCAGCCAGCGGGCGCGCCTGTACCGTGGCCTGGTGGTGGTCGAGAAGATTGGCCCGCATGCGGCGCAAGTGCTGCGCAAGGTGGGCCAGGAAGACCTGATGCTGGTCGCGCAGATCAAACAGATCAGCGAGCAGCTGGCGCGGGCCACCCTCTATTTACTGGCCGACGAGCTGGTGCGCTACCCGGTAACCGAACAGCAGCAGCGCCTGGCACAGATCAAGCAGGAAAAAGGCTTCGGCTTTGGTGTCGCCTTGCAACGTATCGAGCGGGTCGGCCTGGACGATGACCAGCGGCGCCGGGTGGAGGAGGGGGACACGGTGATGGCGCTGGGCAAGGATGGTGACTCGATCCGTGTCTTCGCCGGGCTGACGGGCTCGCCATGGGTACTGGAAATCGGCCCGCTGTACCAGCTCAACCCTTACCCGCCGCAGTTGCTGATCCTGATTGCCTTCCTGGGGCTGTGCCTGATCGGCCTGGTGGTCTACCTGCTGGTGCGTCAGCTGGAGCGTCGTGTGTCAGGCCTGGAGATTGCTGCCACGCGCATCGCCCAGGGCAGCCTGGACACCCGCGTGCCGGCCGGCGACGCCGACTCGGTGGGGCGCCTGGCTGCTGCCTTCAATGGCATGGCCGAGCACCTGCAGCGTTCGCTGACCATGCAGCGCGAGCTGGTGCGAGCGGTGTCCCACGAGCTGCGCACGCCGGTGGCGCGCCTGCGCTTTGGCCTGGAGATGATCGAAAGCGCCACGAATGAACAGGCGCGGGCAAAGCACCTGGCGGGCATGGACGGTGATATCCAGGACCTCGACAAGCTGGTAGACGAGATGCTGACCTACGCCCGCCTGGAGCAGGGCGCACCGGCCTTGAAGTTCCAGCGGGTCGATCTGGATGCCTTGTTCGATCGGGTGATCGAAGAGCTGGCACCTTTGCGTGCCGAGGTGCGGGTGGTGCGCGGTGACTGCCAGGGCGCGGATGCCGAAGGCGCCTGGGTCGAGGCCGAGCCGCGCTACTTGCACCGTGCCCTGCAAAACCTTGTCGGCAATGCCATGCGCCATGCCGAGAGCGAAGTGCGCCTGAGTTATCAGCTGGGCCAGCAACGTTGCCGCATCGATGTGGAGGATGACGGCCCGGGGATCCCCGAGGGCTTCTGGGACCGCATTTTCACGCCCTTCACCCGCCTCGATGACAGCCGTACCCGTGCCTCGGGCGGGCATGGCCTGGGCCTGTCGATCGTACGGCGGATCATCTACTGGCACGCGGGCCGCGCCACAGTGGGCCGCAGCGAGGTGTTGGGCGGTGCCTGCTTCAGCCTGAACTGGCCAAGGCAGCAGGCACCGCTGTAAAGGTCAGACGCTGACCAGGCTCAGCAGGTGGCCGTCCTGCAGGCAGAACTGGCCTTGCAGCTCTGCGCCTTGCTGCCACTGCGGTGATAGGTCGGTGAGCAGGCGCAATCGCGCCAGCCCTTCTGCGGACCAGTCGAGCACTTCTGCGTGTTCGAAGTAGAAGCGTTGGCGCGTCAGTGGGTACAGGGTCTTGAACAAGCTTTCCTTCAGCGAGAACGTCAGGGTGACCGTAAGCCCAAGCTGGCGGCGGTCCAAGCGCTCCAGTTCTGCCGGGGTGAGGATTTCGCCCATCAGCCGCTCGGCGCGTTCGTCATCCAGCAAGGCTTCCTGATCCAGGCCCAGACCTTGGCAGCTTTTTTCGCCGGCGACCACCGCGGCGGCCCAGCCCTTGCCGTGTGTGATCGAGCCATGAATACCGGCAGGCCAGATGGGCGAGCGGTCTTCGTGGGTGCCGGGCACGTAGTCGCGGCCGTCCAGGTGCTGCAGCGCGGCACGGGCACATACGCGACCGGCCAGGTACTCGGCCTGGCGCTTAGTCACCGAGCGCAGCAGGCTGGCACTGGGCAGTACGCCAGCGCGCTGGAAGTCGTCGGCGGCCAAGTGGGCAGGGTCGAAGGCGCAACTGACCAGCACCGCGCCGGGCAATGGGTGGGGCAGGGGCCAGTGGTGCTGGAGCGGGGCGCAGCAGGCGGGAAGTGTGTTCATGGCGGTTATTGTGCCAGCTGTGCAAGCGCTAAGGGAGGTGGCGTGGCAGGATGACTTAGCGCAGCCATGAAAACATGGCGCAGATCACAGCGTGATCCGTGTGGGAGCGGGTTTACCCGCGAAGAATCACCGCGGTGGATGGCACGGGCTTCGCCCGTGTTCGCGGGCAAGCCCGCTCCCACACAGATCGCGCCAGCTTTTAGACATTGAGCAAGACAGTTGCTGCCACAACGATTGCACAATCTTTTATTTGAACACCTTCTTGAAGAACGCCTGCATATCCGCCCAGGAACGCTCGTCCGCTGCCTTGTTATAGCCAATGTCCGGCCCCCCATGCTCACCATGGCTCAGCCGATCGGCATCGGGGTTGGTGAAGCCGTGCTTGGCCCCTTCAATGTTGACGAACTGGTAGTTGACCTTGGCCGCATCCATTTCCGCCTTGAACGCGTCCACCTGCTGTTGGGTGACCATGCTGTCCGCAGCGCCATGTTCAACCAGGATGTCCGCGCGCACTACGCCAGGCTTGGCCGGCGTTTTGGTGGACAACGCGCCATGGAAACTCACCACGCCGTCCAGTTTCTCTCCACGACGTGCGGCATCGAGCACCACCTTACCGCCAAAACAGTAGCCGACAGCGCCCAGTTGATGCTTGTTCACATTCGGCTGCTTTTTCAACAGGTCCAGGCCCGCGTCGAAGCGCGCTGCGGCTGCGGCCGGGTCCTTCATCGCTTCGGCCATGAATGCCTGGGCATCCTGCGGGTGCTCGGTGTGCTTGCCATCGCCATACATGTCGATGGCCAGCGCTTTGTAGCCCAGGGCGGCAAGATCTCTCGCGCGGCGCTTGGCATAGTCGTTCAGGCCCCACCATTCATGCACCACAACGATGCCTGGGCGTTTGCCGTCCAGCGCATCATCGTAGGCGTAGTAGCCGACGAGGCGGTTGCCATCGTCGTCCTGATAAGGAATCTCACGGGTCACTACCGCCGCTTGGGCGAGGGCGGCGCTGCACATCAGGGTCAGGGCCAGCAGGGCTCGCATGTTCACTACTCCTTGTTTTGCTGTCGGTTCGTTCAGCCGGGGTTCAGCCAGGGTTCAGTCGCGGTTCAGGGTGCCCTGATTACTCTAGCTTCCAGACCGAAACAGCGCACCCAACTGGAGTACCCAGCCATGAAAACCTTCAATACCCTGCTTGCCGCCATGGCCGTTTGTGCCGCTGGCATCACCACCGCCCAGGCCGCGGACGACAACTTCGCCAGCCTCACCTACGGCCAGACCAGCGACAAAGTCCGCAAGTCCGGCCTGCTGCAACGTAACACCGACCACCTCAATGCCGACGGTATTATCGGCAAGGACGATACCTGGGGTGTGCGTCTGGGCAAGATCAACGACCAGGGCCGCTACTACATGACTTATGACAACGTCTCGGGTGACCACAGTGGCCTGAAGTTGCGCCAGGAAAACCTGCTGGGCAGCTACGATTTGTTTCTGCCGGTGGGCGATACCACCAAGCTGTTCGGTGGGGGCAGCCTGGGTGTGACCAAGCTCACCCAGGACTCGCCCGGCGCCAGCCGGGATACTGACTACGGTTATGCCTACGGTCTGCAGGCCGGTGTGATCCAGGACATCACCGACAAGGCCTCGGTCGAACTGGGCTACCGTTACCTGCGCACCAATGCCGCGACCGAGGTGGGCGCACATGGCGGGCCGAAGGACGGCACCCTGCGTCTGACCAGCAGCGCCCAGACCTACCTGGCTGCTTCATACAAGTTCTGACGGACGAGCCGCGTTATCCTGTACTGGCCTCTTCGCGGGCACGCCCGCTCCCACAGGCGCTGCACAAACCTCAGAAACCGTGCAGTGCCTTTGGCTTCACAGGTGCTGCACAAGTTTCAGAAACGGTGCGATTGCTGTGGGAGCGGGCGTGCCCGCGAAAGGGCCGGTACAGGCAATACACATAAGGAGCTGCACATGAAACTGCTGGTGGTCGAGGACGAAGCCCTGCTTCGCCATCACCTCTACACCCGCCTGGGCGAAAGCGGCCATGTGGTCGAGGCGGTCTCTGACGCCGAAGAAGCGCTGTACCAGACCGAGCAATACCACTTCGACCTTGCCATTATCGACCTGGGCCTGCCCGGTATCAGCGGCCTGGAGCTGATCACGCGCCTGCGCAGCCAGGACAAGACCTTCCCCATTCTCATCCTCACGGCCCGTGGCAACTGGCAAGACAAGGTCGAGGGCCTGGCCGCCGGTGCCGACGACTACCTGGTCAAGCCGTTCCAGTTCGAGGAGCTTGAAGCAAGGCTCAATGCCCTGTTACGCCGCTCCAGTGGTTTCATCCAGTCGACCATCACCGCTGGCCCCTTGGTACTTGACCTCAACCGCAAGCAGGCCACCCTCGACGAACAAGCTTTGGCCCTGACTGCCTACGAATACCGCATCCTCGAATACCTCATGCGCCATCACCAGCAGGTGGTGGCCAAGGATCGCCTGATGGAACAGTTGTACCCAGGTGACGAAGAGCGCGACCCCAATGTCATCGAAGTGCTGGTTGGCCGCCTGCGCCGCAAGCTTGAAGGCGAGCACGGCTTCAAGCCCATCGACACGGTGCGCGGCCTGGGCTACCTGTTCACTGAGCGCTGCCGATGATCCGCTCGCTGCGGGTGCGCCTGATGCTGGCCGCCGCAGTGTTGGCGCTGCTGTTCATGCTGGCGCTGCTGCCGGCTTTGCAGAAGGCCTTCAGCCTGGCTTTGCAGGAATCGATCGAGCAGCGGCTGGCCTCTGATGTAACCACACTGATTTCCGCTGCGCGTATCGAGCATGGCCGGTTGCAGATGCCGACACTGCTGCCGGACGAGCGCTACAACCTGCCCTACACAGGCCTGCTCGGCTATATCTTTGACCGCGACGGCAAACTGGTCTGGCAGTCGCGTGCCACCGCCGACCGGCACATCAACTACCAGCCGCGCTATGACGGGCGCGGCAACGAGTTCGACCGCATTCACCAGTCCGATGGCGAAGAGTTCTTCGTGTACGACGTCGAGATAAAGCTGCTGGGCGGGCAGAGCGCCGCCTACAGCATTGTCGCGCTGCAGCCCGTGAGCGAGTACAAGGCCACCCTCAATGGCCTGCGCGAAAAGCTCTACCTGGGGTTCGGCGCTGCATTGCTGGCGCTTATGGTGTTGTTGTGGGCAGGCTTGACCTGGGGGTTGCGCTCGTTGCGACGCCTCAGCCACGAACTGGATGAAGTGGAATCCGGTGCACGTGACGGCCTGAGCGGCGAGCACCCACGCGAGTTGCTGCGCCTGACCCGCTCGCTCAACCGTCTGTTGCGCAGTGAGCGTGAGCAGCGCACGCGCTACCGTGATTCGCTGGACGACCTGGCGCACAGCCTGAAGACGCCGCTGGCGGTGCTACAGGGCGTGGGTGAAAGCTTGCAGCAGCGCAGCGGCGAGCGCGAGCAGGCGCGGGTGCTGCAAAGCCAGATCGAACGCATGAGCCAGCAGATCGACTATCAGCTGCAACGCGCCAGCCTGCGCAAGAGTGGCCTGGTACGCCACAGCGTATTGCTGCGGCCGTTGCTCGACAGCCTGTGCAGCACCTTGGCAAAGGTTTACCGGGAAAAACGTGTGGACGTGGTGCTGGAGTTGCCGGCCGCGGCGCAGGTACCGATGGAGCAGGGCGCGTTGCTGGAAATGCTCGGTAACCTGCTGGAGAACGCCTACCGGCTGAGCCTGGGGCAAGTGCGGGTGAGCCTGGTGAAGGCGCCGGGGCATCTGACCTTGTGCATCGAGGACGACGGGCCGGGCGTGCCCGCCGACCAGCGTGAACGCATTCTGGAGCGTGGGGAGCGGCTGGACAGCCAGCACCCGGGGCAGGGCATCGGCTTGGCAGTGGTCAAGGATATCGTCGACAGCTATGACGCCGAGCTGAGCCTTGGCGATTCTCCGCTGGGAGGCGCCGCGTTCAGGATCACCTTCAACCTGGATTGACTCGTAGCCAGTGCCGCCCATTCGCAGGTAAATCCGCGAATGGGCGGCACTGGCAATTCATAATGGGCGGATTTCCGCCATTCCTCCCTGTACAAATTCCGCCACCGGGCGGAAATCCGCCAATCCGCCCTGGGAATATCGCCCTGTCGTTGGGCATTTATCCCTAGTAAATACGGGCCTTGCACCCTTCATGGGCATTTTGGCACCACCCTTGCTATTGATCCTCGCAGAGGCCTGCCCAGGCAGCTCGAACACAACGACAAATCCCTCCAAGTGCAGGAGGGTTAGCGATTCAGGTGCCCCCATCACCCTGGGAAGGGTGAACCGGCACACTTGAGGAAAATTAGCCATGACGACACGTCAGCCGCTGTACAAATCCCTGTATGTTCAGGTGTTGGTCGCCATCACCATCGGCATCCTGCTCGGCCACTACTACCCGGAAACGGGCGTTGCCCTCAAACCCTTGGGTGACGGCTTCGTCAAACTGATCAAGATGGTCATCGCCCCGATCATCTTCTGTACCGTGGTCAGCGGCATTGCCGGCATGCAGAGCATGAAGTCGGTCGGCAAAACCGGCGGCTACGCGTTGCTGTACTTTGAAATCGTCTCCACCATCGCGCTGATCATTGGCCTCGTCGTCGTCAACGTGGTCAAGCCAGGCGCTGGCATGCACATCGACGTCAGCACCCTGAATGCCAGCAGCGTGGCTGCCTACGCCGCCGCTGGCTCGCAGCAGACCACCGTCGGCTTCCTGCTTAACGTCATCCCCAATACGGTCGTCGGCGCGTTCGCCAACGGCGACATCCTGCAAGTGCTGATGTTCTCGGTGCTGTTCGGTTTCGCCCTGCACCGCCTGGGCAGCTACGGCAAGCCGGTACTGGACCTGATCGACCGCTTCGCCCATGTCATGTTCAACATCATCAACATGATCATGAAACTGGCACCGGTCGGCGCGTTTGGCGCCATGGCCTTCACCATCGGCCAGTACGGTGTCGGCTCGCTGGTGCAGCTGGGCTACCTGATGGCCTGCTTCTACATCACCTGCCTGCTGTTCGTGCTGGTGGTACTGGGCGGTATCTGCCGTGCCCACGGCTTCAGCGTGCTCAAGCTGATCCGCTACATCCGTGAAGAACTGCTGATCGTGCTGGGTACTTCGTCCTCGGAGTCGGCCCTGCCGCGCATGCTGGCCAAGATGGAGCGCCTGGGTGCCAAGAAATCGGTAGTCGGCCTGGTTATCCCTACCGGCTACTCGTTCAACCTGGACGGTACCTCGATCTACCTGACCATGGCTGCGGTGTTCATCGCTCAGGCCACTGACACCACCATGGACATCACTCACCAGATCACCCTGCTGCTGGTACTGCTGGTGGCTTCCAAGGGGGCTGCCGGCGTTACCGGTTCGGGCTTCATCGTGCTGGCCGCGACCCTGTCGGCTGTTGGCCACCTGCCGGTTGCCGGCCTGGCGCTGATCCTCGGCATCGACCGCTTCATGTCCGAAGCCCGCGCCCTGACCAACCTGGTGGGCAACGCCGTTGCCACTGTGGTGGTGGCCAAGTGGGTCAAGGAAATGGACGACGACAAGCTGGCTTCGGAATTGGCCTCCGGTGGTGCGCCGTTGATCGATACCCGCCCGACCGACGACCTGGGCGTGGCTGAAGGCCCGGCTCGTTGATAGCTAGTTGAAATGAGAAAGGCGACCCAAGGTCGCCTTTTTCGTGTCTGCGCGGTCCCTTGTGGGAGCAACTGTCTTGCTCAATTTCTAAAAGCTGGCGCGATCCCTGTGGGAGCGGGCTTGCCCGCGAACACGGGCGAAGCCCGTGGCCCTCAGCCCAGTACCACTTCCAGCACCCGGATGACGTCCGGCTGCGGGTAATGCCACCTTACTTGCACATCCCAGAACTTCACCCCGTACACCCGCTCAGCCGGTGGTATCTGGTAGGCCGGCCGTGGGTCCTGCGCCAGGCATTGCTCGATCAGTTCCACCAGCGGCTCGCTCAGGCGCAGCGCATGCTCGCGGGCCTGGAGCAGGGCGTTGTCGGCCCAGTGCACGGCAATTGCCACCGGCGCAGCATTGGCCATCTGGTTGCTGGCGCCAGCGATGCTGTCGGCATAAGGCACATACGGCTTGATATCCAGCACCGGCGTGCCGTCGAGCAGGTCGATCCCGGACAGCAGCAGGCGCCCGGGCTCCACGCCCTCCAGGCGTACCACCGACTGGCCGATGCCGTTGGGCCGGTGGGTTGCGCGCGTGGCGAACACCCCCATGCTCTTGTTGCCGCCCAGACGCGGTGGCCGCACTTTCAGACGCGGCTTTTCTTCCAGGGCCTGGTGGAACAGAAACAGCAGCCAGACATGGCTGACCTGCTCCAGGCCTTCGACCGCGTCACCTTGATCGAACGGCGGCAACAGTTCGAGTACGCCACGGGCGGCAGGTGCCAGCTGTGGCTGGCGCGGAATGGCAAACTTTTCCTTGAAACAGGAATGGACGATGCCGACCGGGACAACCGTATGCTGCATGGCCACTCAGCCGCGCACGCGCAGGGTCAGGCCCTTGAGGAAGTTGCGCAGCAACTGGTCGCCACACGGGCGGTAGTTGTCGTGGCCAGCCTTGCGGAACAGCGCGCTGAGCTCAGGTTTGCTGACCGGGAAGTTGACCGACTTGAGAATCGCGTGCAGGTCGTCTTCCTTGAGCTCAAAGGCCACACGCAGCTTCTTGAGGATCAGGTTGTTGGTTACCGGCAGCTCAATCGGCTGCTGCGGGCGGCTATCGTCCTTGCCTCGGCGGTAGATCACCAGGCCGTCAAGGAAGTGCGCCATCACCCGTTCCGGGCAGCGCACGAAGCCTTCCTCTTCTTCTTTTTTCAGGTAGGTGGCCAGCACCAGAGGATGCACTTCGAGGCCAGAGAGCCCAATGATCTCGGCCATCTTGGCGTCGTTCACCTTGAGCATGTAGCGCAGGCTGCGCAGGACGTCGTTGTGGTTCATTGCAGCAGAATCCTGTTCAGGTGCCGCGCGTTCCGGCGCGGCGTATTGCTTAAAAACGTTCGGAGGTAGCCAGGTAGCGCCATTGGCCCAAGGGCAACTTGCCCATCGACACACCCCCCAGGCGAATGCGTCGCATGCTTAAAAGCTCCAGACGCAGGTAGGCGCATAGCTCGGAAATCTGCCCTGGTTGTGGGTTTTTCAACACCATGCGCAAGTGTGTCTCGTTCTGCCAGCTGGCCTTGGCCTTAGGCAATTCGCGGTCATTGCGCATGGCCCCGCGCGCCAGGCGTTCCAGCGCCTGGGGGGTGGTCTCGCCGCGCACTTCAATGATGAACTCCTGCTCCAGGCGACGCAGGTCGGCTTCGATCTTGCGGGATACCCGCCAGTCTTGGGTAAACACCTGCAGGCCGCTGGCGCCACGCTCCAGCGGTGCCACACAGGCCTGCCGGGCAAAATGCCCGTGCAGGGCGCGCACGCCTTCGCGGTGGGCTTCGCTGAGGCTGCCCATGTTCATGCTGGCGCGGGCGTCTTCACTGTCCATGCCGGCTGGCTGGTTCAGCAGCAGGGTCACCGGCTCCAGGGTTTCGGCACGGGCGCCCGGCAGCAGCTCGACGCGCTGCTGCTCAACCTTGAACTGCGGCTGCTCAACCACCACGCCATCGACCGTTACCCAGCCTCCTTCAATGTACTGCTCGGCCTCGCGGCGGGAGCAGCCGAGCTGCTCGATGAGGCGTTTGGACAGGCGGACGGGTTCGGACATGGGGCAATTCGCAAGGCAGGGAAAGGCCTCCATTGTACCTGCCTGCAAGCGGTAGATGATGGGAATCTGTGTCAGATGCGCCATTTTGGACACATAGCGCGGCACATTCAGGCGCCGCCTCAAGGCACTGTGCGCATTAGCCTCATGTGCAGCAGAGGGTAGGGCTGGCCCAGGCCGTCGGTTTCCGAACGGCCGATGACCTCGAAACCTTCATGCAGGTAGAAGCCCAGCGCTCTCGGGTTCTGTTCGTTGACGTCAAGGTACTCGGCATTCAGTTCGCTGATTGCATAGCGCAGCAAGCGCTTGCCTACCCCTTGGCCGCGGTAGCCAGGTGCGACGAACAGCATGTCTATCCGCCCGTTGGCGACACCGGCGAAACCACAGATGCGCTGGCGGTCCTTGCAGCAGATCAGCATCACTGCGTCGAGATACCGGCGCAGCACATGCTCGCGCAGTAGCAGGATATAGCCCTCTGGCAGAAAGTCGTGGGTGGCACGTACCGAATCCTCCCACACTTGTACCAGCTCGCTGTAGTCGCTCAAGCGCGGGGTTTGCAGCGTCAGTAGCGCAGGCATGCCGGCGTTCCTCTGGGGCGATAGGGAAAACATAGCAGGCCAACCACCGGTCGGCTTGTTCGCTTGGCGCTTGAGACCTGGGGAGTGACGGTCTATTAATTAAGCGTGGGAAAAAATCCCACGTAAATATAAGTTCAATCTGAAACTGGATTCCTGACTGATTTGGCGTTCTCGTGGCGAAGACCTGGAGACGGACTATGCAAATCCACCTGCTGTTCAAGAAGGCGTTACTCGCGGCAGCTGTAGCTGGCGTGTTATCGATGTCCATTGCCTTGATCCCTGACTCGATTTCTCATGGCACCAGTGCTTACGCTAAAGATGGCGGCGGCGGCGGCGGCGGTGGCGGTCATGGGGGAGGCGGTGGTGGCCATGGTGGCGGTGGAAGTGGCGGCGGCGGTGGTCACGGTGGCGGCGGAAGTGGCGGCGGCGGTGGTCACGGTGGCGGCGGAAGTGGTGGAGGCGGTGGTCACGGTGGCGGCGGAAGTGGTGGAGGCGGTGGTCACGGTGGTGGTGGAAGTGGTGGCGGCGGTGGTCACGGTGGCGGCGGAAGTGGAAGTGGTGGCCACGGCAGCGGCGGTGACGGTGGTGGCCATGCCGGCAACAGTGGCAGTGGCCACGACGGCAATTCAAACGCTGGGCGCAGCAGCAACCATGCTGAAGCAGGTGACGATCATGGTAATCATGTCGGCGGTGAGCCTGGGGATGATCACGGTAATCATGTTGGTGGTGAACCTGGTGATGATCACGGCAACCATGTGGGTGGCGAACCGGGTGATGACCACGGTGTTCATGCCGGTGGCGAGGCCGGGGATGACAACAGCAGAAGCTGATTGGTACTGATCCGAAGTGGTCCATACAAAACCCAGCGGACGGGTTTTGTATGAGCAGGTTCTGGCCTGCCTGCCTTTGTCACGTCATTTCCAATGAGCGCTGACAGCTTTTTCCTCGCCCAAGCCGGGACATGATTGCGGTTTGCGTGGGATTTATTCCCTCGCCTTATACTGGGTGCCTCTGTCAAGGAATGCCCTCAATGCAATCGCCTGTTTTACCCCCGTCGATGCTGAGTGCGCTGCGGCGTGTCATGCGCCCGCTGGTGCGCCTGATGCTGCGCAAAGGGGTCACCTACACGATGTTCACCGACCTGCTCAAGGAGGTGTTCGTCGATGTAGCCCATCGCGAGTTTCGCCTGAACGACACTGCGCCAACCGACAGCCGTATCAGCCTGCTTACAGGCGTACATCGTAAAGATGTCCGGCGGCTGCGTAATGAGGGCGACACTGCACGTGCGACCCTGCCGGATAACATCACGCTAGGTGCACAGCTGGTCAATGTGTGGACCAACACCCCACCATTCTGCTCGGCGCCCGGCCAGGCGAGGGCGCTTGCACGGCTAGCCAGTGTGGGTGGCGATTGCTCATTCGATGCCCTGGTCGCCAGGGTCAGCACCGATATCCGCGGTCGGGTGGTGCTGGACGAATGGCTGCGCCTGGGCGTCGTGCGGCTCGATGAGCAGGATTGCGTGCACCTGGAAGCCCATGCATTCGTGCCACAGAAGGGTTTTGATGAAAAGGCTGCGTACTTCGGCCACAACCTGCATGACCATGCCTGTGCTGCGGTGCATAACCTCAGCGGCGAAGGCCAGCCGTTTTTTGAGCGTAGCGTGCACTACGATGCCTTGAGCCCGGCCAGCGTCGAGCATCTGCGTGACGTGGTAGCCAAGGATGGCATGCAGACACTACTTGCCTTCAGCCGACTTGCAGCTGAGTTGGAGAGTGTTGATGAGCCCGGTATCGAACAACGTCAGCGCATCACTGTCGGGCTTTATTTCTACACTGAAGCTACCGATTCCGATCCGTCGAAGACACCCGGGCCATGACACTTTTTGTGCGCTACCTCAGTGCTGTCACGTTTGCCCTGGTTTTCGGGTGGAACCTGATGGTCCCGGGCGAGGTGGCTGCAGCGCCGGTATGTGTCAGCCGTGACGAAGTGGGTATGGCCGGTGCCGCGAGTCTGCAGTTTCCCGGCGGCATGGGCGGCACCGGTGTGCGCAATGAAAATGGCGGCGTCGGTGGCACCGGTGCCCCAGTTCAGCAACGCCCTGGGGGTACAGGCGGCACAGGTGCAGTGGCGGATGGTGTGGACGGTACCAGTACGCCGATCCTGCGCCCGGGTGGTACTGGGGGTACAGGCATCGTCGGTACCATCACCGGCTTCGCCTCGATCTGCGTCAATGGCATGGAAGTGCACTATGGCAAGGACGTACCGGTGAGTGAAAACGGCGCACCTACCAGCAGTGGTCAGCTGGCGATCGGGCAGGTGGTGGCGGTGGAGGCATTCGCCACCCAGCGCGGCCTGCAAGCAGGGCGCATTTCGATCCTCAACGTCTTCGAAGGGCCATTGACGGCGCTGCCCAATGCCTCGGCCCCCCTGCGGGTCATGGGGCAACCTGTGCGGTTGGCCGCTGGCGCGCGGGTGGCTGAAGGGCTGCGCCCTGGTGAGCCCGTGAGGGTCAGCGGCCTGCGCGATGCCCGGGGAGAAGTAGTGGCCACCCGCATCGAACGGGCACCGGGGTTGAGGGAGGCCAGCGCCATCGGCGCGGTTGATCGCACTGGCAGCCTTCAAGGGTTGAAGTTGGGTACCCGTGTGGCGCCTGCTCGTGAATTGCTGGTGCGCGGCCAGTGGACCGGGCGCCAGCTTGAAGTGGCGCAAACCCGTCCAGACCCGAGCCTGCCTTTTGCTGGCCGTGTCCAGCAGGCGGTGGTTGAAGGGCTGGTGCAGCGCACACAAGCTCGGCAGTTGGTGGTCGCAGGTATCAATGTGACGTTGGGGCAGGGCACCGTAATTGTCGGCAGGCAGCCAACGGCGTTGGCGCTCGATCAACGTGTGCGGGTGAGCGGGGTGCTCAATGGTACTCATGAGCTGCGGGCAACCCGCGTGGAACTCCAGGACGACCGTGTAGACAATCCCGGCAGAAGCCAGTCGGGGCACGGTAGTGAGCATGACAAAAGCAGCTCCGGCGGTTCCAGCAGCGGTCATGGCGCAAGCGATGCGACCAACGATCGCGATGAAAGTAGTGATGATCACAGTGGGCGCAGCGCCGTCGACGGCTCCGGTAGCCATGGCAGCGTTGACAAGTCGGGAGCGTCGGCACACCGCGACACCTTGGAGCGGTCGGCCCGCAGCAACAGCGGAAGCTCCGATCGGGTTGAAAAGGTTGAAGTCGAAAAAACCGGGAAGGTTGAAAAAGTAGAGAAGGTCGAAAAGCCCGAGAAAGTCGAGAAAGTCGAGAAAGTCGAGAAAGTCGAGAAAGTCGAGAAAGTCGAGAAAGTCGAGAAAGTCGAGAAAGTCGAGAAGGTCGAAAAAGTCGAGAAGGTCGAAAAAGTCGAAAAAGTCGAAAAACCTGAACGGGTCGAAAAGGTCGAAAAGGTGGAGTTACCAGAGAGAGTTGAGAAGGTGGAAAAAGTCGAGCATCCAGAGCGATCCGGGCGTTAGCCAACTAGGCTGTGAAAATCCGACCATGCTTCCCGAAAGCGTACTGAGGTGCAAATGAGACCCTCGCTCGCTCTTTTCGCCTGTTTGCTCTCATGCACCTGTGTGTCGGTGCAGGCTGATACCTTCAGTGCCGCCATTGGCATGGACTATTCAAGTGGCGACTATGGCACCGGCACCACGTCGGAAATCTGGTATTTGCCAGTGGTCGGCAAGTATGAGAGCGGCCCCATGACTTACAAGGTTACCGTGCCCTGGTTGCGTATCACCAACCCCGAAGTCGGCCCCAATGGTGACCCCTTGCCCGGTGGTTGCCGAGACGTGGAGAGCGGGTTGGGTGACACGGTTGCCAGCGTCGCCTATGCATTGTTAGATGGTAGTGACGGCGGCCTGATGCTGGACCTGATCGGCAAGGTCAAATTCCCCACCGCCGACGAAGACCAGTGCCTGGGCACCGGACAGTACGACTACACCACCCAGGTCGACATCACCAAGGGCTTTGGCTCGGTCACCGGCTTCGCGACACTGGGTTGGAAGAAATTCGGCGACCCGCCCGATAGCGATTTCGACGACCCGGTATTTGCCAGCCTCGGTTTTGCCCTGCCGGTGGCGGTCGGTACTTCGGCCGGCGCCTCCTACGATTGGCGGCAGAAAGTGGTCTCGACCGGGGCGCAGATCAAGGAGCTTACCTTGTTCCTCACCCACAAGCTCAACCCGCAGTGGAAAGTCCAACTCTACGCAGTCAAAGGCTTCTCGGATGCCAGCCCGGATGCCGAGGGCGGCCTGATGCTGTTCCACACGTTCTGACAAAAAAGCCCCTGCACCGGTCATTCCCTAATGGAGAGCGCCGGGGCAGGGGCTTTGCAGGCTTCAGCCGTTTTAGATGGGTTCAGCCCACATGTCGTATTCGTCGGCATCCACTACACGGCAACGCACTTTGTCGCCTGGTTTGAAACCATGGTCGCCATCGATGAACACGCTGCCATCGATTTCCGGTGCATCGAAGAAGCTGCGGCCAACCGAGCCTTGTTCTTCAACTTCGTCGATCAGCACGTCGATTTCCTTGCCGATACGCAATTGCAGGCGGGCAGCACTGATGGCCTGCTGGTGGGCCATGAAGCGGTCCCAGCGCGACTGCTTGACGTCGTCCGGTACTTCTTCCAGGCCCAGGTCGTTGGCCGGGGCGCCTTCTACCGGCGAGTACTGGAAGCAGCCCACGCGGTCGAGCTGGGCTTCGGTCAGCCAGTCCAGCAGGTACTGGAAGTCTTCCTCGGTCTCGCCCGGGAAGCCGACGATGAAGGTGGAGCGGATCACCAGCTCAGGGCATTGCTCGCGCCAGTTCTTGATGCGTGCCAGGGTGCGGTCTTCGAAGGCAGGGCGCTTCATCGACTTGAGCACTTTCGGGCTGGCGTGCTGGAACGGGATGTCCAGGTACGGCAGGATCTTGCCGGCAGCCATCAGCGGGATCACGTCGTCAACGTTCGGGTAAGGGTACACATAGTGCAGGCGTACCCAGGCGCCCAGGCTGCTCAGCGCTTCGCACAGCTCGAGCATGCGGGTCTTGACCGGGCGGCCGTTCCAGAAGTCGGTCTTGTACTTGACGTCGACGCCGTAGGCGCTGGTGTCCTGGGAAATCACCAGGATCTCCTTGACCCCGGCCTTGACCAGGCGCTCGGCCTCACTCAGCACTTCACCCACCGGGCGGCTGACCAGCTTGCCGCGCATCGACGGGATGATGCAGAAGCTGCAGCTGTGGTTGCAGCCTTCGGAGATTTTCAGGTAGGCATAGTGGCGCGGGGTCAGCTTGACGCCCTGTGGCGGCACCAGGTCGATCAGCGGGTTGTGGTCCTGACGCGGTGGCACCACTTCGTGAACGGCGTTGACCACCTGCTCGTACTGCTGTGGGCCGGTGACCGACAGCACGCTTGGGTGCACGTCACGGATGTTGCCTTCCTCGACGCCCATGCAGCCGGTGACGATGACCTTGCCGTTTTCCTTGATTGCTTCGCCGATCACTTCCAGCGATTCGGCCTTGGCGCTGTCGATGAAGCCGCAGGTGTTGACCACCACCACGTCGGCGTCCTCGTAGGTGGGCACGACTTCATAGCCTTCCATGCGCAGCTGGGTCAGGATGCGTTCAGAGTCGACCAAGGCTTTTGGGCAACCCAGGCTTACGAAACCTACCTTGGGGGTGGCGGGCGTGGTGGACATGACTAACCTCGGTATTGAATGCAGGTCGCCCGGCCGGAATCGGGGACGAACTTGACGGGCGCTTTTGGCGCCTCTGATCAAAAAGTGCGCAATTCTAGCGAGCGCAAGGGCGCTTGACCAGCAGAAATACGACGAACGCTGCGCTATGCTTCGCGCCGTTGCGCCGGGGTGCCTTCAAGGGCCTGGCGGCAAAGTGATTACCAAGGGCCGTAAAGGCCGTTTGCGGGAGTGGTCGATGGTTCAGGCAAGCAGTCACGCTGAGGGCGGGCACGAGGGGAAGCAGGGGGCGTCGCGGTCGGTGGGCCTGCTCGTGGCGGCGGTCGGTGTGGTTTATGGCGATATCGGCACAAGTCCGTTGTACACCCTCAAGGAGGTCTTTACCGGCGGCTATGGGGTGTCGGTCAACCATGATGGCGTGCTGGGGATCCTGTCGCTGATCCTGTGGTCGCTGCTGTGGGTGGTGTCGTTCAAGTACGTGATGTTCATCTTGCGTGCTGATAACCAGGGTGAGGGCGGCACCATGGCGCTGACTGCACTGGCGCGGCGGGCCACGGCGGCCTACCCGCGGCTGCGCACGCTTATGGTGATCTGTGGCTTGATCGGCGCTTCGCTGTTCTATGGTGACAGTATGATCACCCCGGCGGTATCGGTGCTGTCGGCGGTGGAGGGCGTAGGCCTGGCCTTCGACGGTATCGACCACTGGGTAGTGCCAATTTCGCTGGTGGTGCTGGTGGCACTGTTCCTGGTGCAGCAGCACGGCACCGAGAAGATCGGCAAGCTGTTTGGTCCGATCATGGTGACTTGGTTCGTGGCGCTGGGCGCGCTGGGTGTGCATGGCATCTCGCAGAGCCCGGAAGTGCTCAAGGCGTTCAACCCGGGCTGGGCAGTCAACTTCTTCGTGGTGAACCCAGGCATCGGCGTGGCCATTCTTGGTGCGGTGGTGCTGGCGCTGACCGGTGCTGAGGCGCTGTACGCCGACATGGGGCACTTTGGCCGCAAGCCGATTGCCCGGGCCTGGTTCATCCTGGTGCTACCGGCGCTGCTGCTCAACTATTTTGGCCAGGGTGCACTGCTGCTGCAAAACCCGGAGGCGGCGCGCAACCCGTTCTACCTGCTGGCGCCGGACTGGGCGCTGCTGCCCTTGGTCGGGCTGGCCACCATGGCCACGGTTATCGCCTCGCAGGCGGTGATTTCCGGGGCCTTCTCCCTGACCCGTCAGGCCATCCAGCTGGGCTACATCCCACGTATGCACATTCAGCACACCTCAAGCGACGAGCAGGGGCAGATCTATATTGGTGCGGTGAACTGGACGCTGATGGCGGGCGTGGTGCTGTTGGTCATCGGCTTCGGGTCGTCGGGCGCTCTGGCGGCTGCCTATGGGGTTGCGGTCACCGGTACCATGCTGATGACCACCATTCTGGTATCCGCGGTGATGCTGCTGCTGTGGAAGTGGCCGCCGCTGCTCGCAGTGCCGATTCTGGTCGGCTTCCTGTTAGTCGACGGGCTGTTCTTCGCCGCCAACGTGCCGAAAATCGCCCAGGGCGGTGCCTTCCCGGTGTTGGCCGGCGGTGTGCTGTTCCTGCTGATGAGCACCTGGAAGCGCGGCAAGCAGATTCTGGTCGAGCGCATCGATGAAGGTGCGCTGCCGTTGCCATTGTTCATCAGCAGCATCCGCATTCAGCCACCGCACCGGGTCGAGGGTACGGCAGTGTTTCTGACTGCGCGCTCCGATGCCGTGCCGCATGCGCTGTTGCACAACATGCTGCACAACCAGGTGCTGCACAGCCAGGTGGTGTTGCTGACTGTGGTCAGCGAAGACCGGCCCCGGGTGCCGGAACATGAGCGTTTCGAGGTGGAAGCCTATGGCGACGGATTCTTCCGTGTGTTGCTGCACTTTGGGTTCATGGATGAGCCGGACGTGCCTGCCGCGTTGAAGCTGTGCCATCTGGATGGCCTGGACTTCACGCCGATGCGCACCACCTACTTCCTTAGTCGCGAGACGGTGATCGCGTCACGGCTGGAGGGGATGTCGCGCTGGCGGGGCAACCTGTTCGCGTTCTTGCTGAAGAATGCCAACGGCAACCTGCGCTTCTTCAACCTGCCGTTGAACCGGGTGATCGAGCTGGGGACGCAGGTCGAGATCTGAATTGGGTTATACGGTACTGTCAGGGCCGCAGAGCGGCCCTGATGCCTGTCAATTCTGCTCAGCTACGCGGGACTTGCCTTGGCGTGTCTCGATCTCGCCAATCAACCGCTTGGCGAGTGCCGGGTAGTTCTCGTCGAAGTGGTGCCCGCCAGGCAGTTTGAGGTGCTCACCTACTGCCGTGTTTTCCGTGCAACCGCTTTCGTCGGTTTCCTCTACGCCATACACGCAGACGACCTTGGATGCTGGCAGCTTGGCCATTTCCGGCCCGGTTGGCGCTTCCTGGCCTTCCTTGCCCAGCCAACCCTCGACCTCGATCTCGAAACTGCCACTGCGCGCAAAGGCCAACAGCATCACCGCGTCGATACGCTGTTGGTCCTCGACCGGCAGGCGGTTGTAGATTGCCGGCAGCACATCGGCGCCGAACGAATAGCCGGTCAATACGAAGCGCTTGGTACCCCACTTCTGCCGGTAGTGATGCATCAGCTCGGAAAGGTCGGCGGCGCTTTGTTCCGGGGTCTTGTGCTGCCAGTAGTAGCGTAGCGTGTCGATGCCTACCACCGGGTAACCCAGCTTGGCCATTTCCCCGGCCACGTCGCGGTCCAGGTCGCGCCAGCCGCCATCACCAGAAAGGAACAAGGTGACCGTGTCTGTCGTTTGCCCGGCCGGCACCTCGACCACCGGCATGGCCAGTGCGTTACCGTCATGGCCGACCAGGGCTTGGGTGAGTTGCGCCTTGAGCACTTGTGGCAAGTGGATGTCGTAGTCGCTGATGCTGGTTTCGGCGTTGGCCTGGTCGCGCACGAACGCGGCGCTGGCGTCATCCGGGTTGTCGTTCCAGGCGACGTTCCAGTGGCCATGGGCAGCCGATTTGGGCAGCGGTGCCTGGCAGCCAGGCTGTTCGAGGGTGAAGCCCACGGAAATGGCCCGCGCCTTGTCATTGTCCTGGCTGGCCAGCCAACGCCAGGCCTGAGCGGCACCGGGGCCGATACCTGCGACCAGGGTCGGTTTTCCTGGCAGTTGCGCCAGCGCCTGGTCCATGGCCTGTTGCTGCTTGCTGCAGTCATTAGGCGGCAGAATTACCTGCACCAGCTGGGCTTCACCGGCCTGGCTCAGGTCGAGCAGTTGCTTGCCCGTCAGTGCCTGGTCTTGTGGCACACCGATGGCCACCCGGACCTTGGGGTGCACACCAGGGGTAACAAGGGTGATGCTGGTGTCATTGATGCTCATTTGTTCCAGGCGTGCCTCGGGGGCCGGGCGCGTCCACAGCCAGAAGGCCAGCGCGCCACCCAAGGCGGCCAGCAGCAGGGGAACCAGCAGGTACAGCCAAAAGCGTCGGGTCATCAGCGTTTCACCAATCCAGTCAGGCCGCCTGCAATCAGGGCGGCGGTGTCGGCCAGTGCCACCAGCGGGTCGAGCCCGGCTGGCACGGCCATGTAGCGGGGTTCCCAGTCCGGCTGGAACTTGTCCTTGAAGCGTCGAAGCCCCTGGAAGTTGTAAAGCTGTTCACCACGGCGGAACACCAGTGAACCCAAGCGCTGGGTCAAGGGGGCGCCACGCCTTGGTTGCAGACCGGACAGCGGTACCATGCCCAGGCTGAAACGCCCGTAGTCATGGCTTTTGTAGTGCAGGATCAAGCCGATCATCATGAATTCCATGGTCAGCTTTGGCGCTTCGGGGTGCGCACGCATCAGGTCGAGGCTGGCCAGCTCGTTTCCATGGGTTTCCAGCAAGTTGGCGAAGGCTACCGGGCGGCCCTGGAAGCGAATCAGGGCTATGCGGAAGTGTTGCAGGTAGTCCGGGCTGAAGCGCCCCAGCGAAAAGCCTTTCTCGCGCACGCTCTTGCCGCCGAGCCAGGCATCGGAAATTTCCTTCAGCTCAGCCAGCGGAGCGTGGCCGGGCTCATGGATCTCAAGGCTCAGGCCATCGCGTCCGCCGCGGTTCCAGGTGTAGCGCAGGTCCTTCATCTCCTTGCCTTTGGCTTCAAGGTCGAAGCGGCGCAAGTCGACCCGGGCTTCTTCGCCCAGCTTCAATGCGGTCAGGCCGATGTCCATATAGAACGGCAGGTTCTCCGCGCGCACCTGGTAGAACACTGGCCGTGCGTTATGCAGGTCGCACAGGTCGCGGAACTGCCAGATCATCTCGGCGCGTTCCTGGGCCGGGCCTATCGGGTCATACAGCGCCACCAGGCTGCGGCCGCGCCGGGCGTACATGAGAAACGCATTATCACGCGGGTGGAACAGCAACGCCTTGTCGCCAGTCAGCGCCAAGCCACCGTCGGGCTGGTCGGAGGCCTGCAGGATACGGTTGGCGCGTTGCAGCTCTTCTTCATCGGGCAGGTGGATCACCGGCGGCGCCGTGCGCAGCAGCCACGTCAGTGCCACGGCAGCCAGTAGCAAGGCGCTGCCCATGGCGGCGCGCAGACCCCGTGGAGCGTCGGCATCCAGAGTGAACTGCCACCATAGCTGATGGCTGTAAGGCACATCCTGGTAGGCGAACAGCAGCAACCACACCGATGCGCCTACCGCACAGGCGCTGGCCACCAGGAACACCGGCGAGAAGGGTAGCTCCAGCAGGCGGCTGGGGCGATAGAACGAGCGGCGGAATAGAGCGAGCAGGGCAGCGGTGAAGGTCAGCAGGCAAGCCTCTTCCCAGTCAAAACCCTTCAACAGCGACAGCAGGGCGCCGACCAGCAACAGTACGGTGGTCAGTAGCCAGGCGGCGGACAGGCGCCGACGCAGGCCTTGGGCCAGTAGCAGGCATAGCACACCGATCAGGCTGGCGCCGAAATGAGAGGCATCGATCAGCCGGTGTGGCACCAGGAAGCCCATGTGCTCCAGACGCGTGTCTATCTCCGGCGTGGCGCCGGAAAACAGCAGCACCATGCCGGACAGGAACACCAGAATCGACAGGACCGGTGCGGCCAGACCCGAAGCGGCCTTGATGGCCTGTTGTGCAAACAGCAGGCGTCGGGCTTCATTGGCCAGCAGCAACACGCAGGCCAGCAGCAGTGGCAGTACCACATAGATCAGCCGGTACAGCAGCAAGGCAGCGGCCAGCGGTGCGGCACCGAGTTGGTCGGCAAAGGCCGCCAGCAGGATCGCTTCGAATACCCCGACGCCGCCCGGTACGTGGCTGAGCACGCCTGCAGCCAAGGCCAGCAGGTACACCAGCACAAAGGCGCCGAAAGGAGGGGCTTCTGGCAGCAACAGGTAGAGCACGGTGGCTGCCGCCGCCACATCCAGCGCGGTAATCAGCAGTTGCAGGGCCGCCAGGCGCGCATTGGGCAGGCGAAGTGTGCGCCGGCCCAGTTGAACGAGCAGGTTATCGGCCAGTGGTTGCTCGGCCAGGCGTCGGCGGTACAAGCCAATGACCAGCAAGGCAGACAGCACCAGCACGGCGCTGGCGACAGCGGCCAGCAGGCCGGGCGCCAACCCGAGTGCTGTCGAGGCCGCCGGCAGGTTGCTCAATGTCGCCAGAGCGGCTAGTGGCGGCAGCGCGCAGCCCAGTGACAGGCTGGCAAACACGGTCATGCGTGCGACCTCGCCAGCACCAAGGCCCAGGCGTGCGTACAGGCGATAGCGAACCGAGCCGCCAGAGAGCATCGACAGGCCGATGGCGTTGCCGATGGCAAAGGCGCTGAAACCGCCCAATATCAGGCTGCGTGCTGGCAGTTTCACGCCCGCATAGCGGCTGGCCGACCACTCGTAGCCCAGCAGGATCACAAAGCCGATCACCGTTGCCAGCAAGGCGCCCAGCAATGACTGGGTCGGCACGCTGAGCATCGCATCGTGCAAGGCATAGATGTCCAGCTCGTTCAGCAGGTGGCGGCAGGCAATCAAGGCCATCGTGAACAGTAGCAGGGTCACCATCAGGCCTATGGGCTGGCGGTAGCGACTTAGGCGTTCGAGCAAGGGCAGGCGCTGCACAGCACCGGGTAGCGCCGTAGCGAGTGGCACCGGAGGTTCGGGATTGTGCGAAGTCATGAGATGCCCCGGGCATGCTGCGCGAGGTGAAGGAGAGGTGCGGCCAAGTGAAAGTCCCTTAGGAAAACGTATCCAATGTTACTCCGGCCTCAGGCGTTTGCAGCTGCCTGGCACGGTTAAAGATAGTTCATCCTGGATACGGCATCTCAAGCCTGCGAGTTGGCATGAGGGTAGGGAAAATCGAGGCGACAAGAATCAGGAAGGTATAAAGCAACAAAACCCGCGCTGCTTTACACAGGCGGGGTTTGTTCTGACGAATATGGTTGCGGGAGCCGGATTTGAACCGACGACCTTCGGGTTATGAGCCCGACGAGCTACCAGGCTGCTCCATCCCGCGTCAGTGGGGCGGATTCTACAGTGTGCAGTTTGTATGTCAAGCGCTAGGCTTTGATTTATCGATGTTTTTTCGAAAACGCTTATCAGCAGGCAAAGAAAAAGGCCACTGTGTTAACAGTGGCCTTTTCTTGAATCTGGTTGCGGGAGCCGGATTTGAACCGACGACCTTCGGGTTATGAGCCCGACGAGCTACCAGGCTGCTCCATCCCGCGTCAGTGGGGCGAATTCTACAGCGTACAGTTTATATGTCAAGCGCTAGGCATTGATTTTTCGAGCTTTTTCGAAAAGGCTTTTTTGCGGGCAAAGAAAAAGGCCACTGCGTTAACAGTGGCCTTTTCTCGAATCTGGTTGCGGGAGCCGGATTTGAACCGACGACCTTCGGGTTATGAGCCCGACGAGCTACCAGGCTGCTCCATCCCGCGCCTGTGAGATCGAATTCTACGGATTTGCGCCCCGATGTCAAGCAATTGTTTTGGAAAAACCTTTTTTGTTCAAACCCTTAGCGCTTGATAACAGTATGCAGCTCAGGCACGGCGGGGCTTTCAGGCCGATTATCGTGTGGCCAGGCAGGTGAGCTGTTTCAGAGCAGGGCGCATGCGATACTATCTGTATGAATTTACAGTGCTGACGGTCGTCCATGTCCTTGCGCAAGATCATTCACGTCGACTGCGATTGTTTCTACGCTGCGATCGAGATGCGTGACGACCCGCGCCTGGCCGGTCGGCCCATGGCGGTGGGGGGCTCGCCCGACCATCGCGGGGTCATCGCCACCTGCAACTATGAAGCACGCGCCTATGGCGTGCGCTCGGCCATGTCGTCGCGGCATGCGCTGAAGCTCTGCCCCGATCTGTTGATCGTCAAGCCGCGCTTCGAGGCCTACCGCGAGGCTTCGCGGGAAATCCACACGATCTTTCGCGACTACACGGAGCTTATCGAGCCTTTGTCGCTGGACGAAGCCTATCTGGATGTCAGCGACAGCCAGTGGTATTCGGGCAGCGCCACGCGCATTGCCGAGGATATACGCCGGCGTGTTGCCCGCACCCTGCATATCACCGTGTCGGCTGGCGTGGCGCCTAACAAGTTTCTGGCCAAGATCGCCAGTGACTGGCGCAAACCCAACGGGCTGTTTGTGATTACCCCAAATGAAGTGGAAACGTTCGTTGCAGCCTTGCCGGTGGCCAGGTTGCATGGGGTGGGTAAGGTGACGGCCGACAAACTGACGCGGCTGGGCATCGAAACCTGCCTGCATTTGCGTGAGTGGTCACGGCTGGCATTGGTGCGCGAGTTCGGCAGTTTTGGCGAGCGGTTGTGGGGGCTGGCGCGGGGGATCGATGAGCGTGCGGTGCACAACGACAGCCGACGCCAGTCGGTGAGTGTTGAAAACACCTACGATACCGACCTGCCAGACCTGACCAGTTGCCTGGCGCGGCTGCCCGAATTGCTGGACAGCCTGAACGAACGCATCGCCCGTATGGACAGCAGTTACCGGCCAGACAAACCGTTCGTCAAGGTCAAGTTCCATGACTTCAGCCAGACCACCATGGAGCAGGCGGGCGCGGGCCGGGACCTGGAGAGTTATCGGCAATTGCTGGGGCAGGCATTCGCCCGTGGTGGCAAGCCGGTACGCTTGCTAGGGGTAGGGGTGCGGTTGCGTGACTTGCGGGGGGCGCATGAACAGCTGGAGCTGTTCCCGCCTAATAAATGAAAGGGGCTGCAATGCAGCCCCATTCTGTTAATGCACGCCCGGATCGGCCACCAACCGGCCAGTGGCCTTGGTCAGCGACTGCAAGAACTCCTGCTGCAGCTCCGGATCGTTGCGGGTCAGCTCGATCAGGCTCTGTTCCATTTCACTGGCTTCCTCTTCAAGGCCCAGCTCGGACAAGCGCTTGACCCGGTGCACCCACTGGCCGACATCATCATCTTCGAGGTCATCGAAGATCAGCTCATGGGCTTCAAGCAGCTTATTGCGCAGGGTAGCGCTGACCAGCAGGCTGGCATCGCCTCTTACCGCATTGTCCTCATCATGTACCTGCAGGTGCAAGGTGCCGACGTGGTTGAGGTTCTGCTCGGAAAACGGGCTGTCGAGCAGGTTCAGACGCAGCACGCCATTGCGGTCGGTGGTCAGCTCGTGGGTCATCTTGCCGGCCTTGACCTCGACCAGGCGCTCGCTCCAGGGCAGGCTGGTGGATTCCTCGCGCTTGCCTTTCTGCACTTCGCTGATCCCGGCCAGGTTTTGCTGGGCGCGGCCGTTGGAGGGCACGTTCATGAACGGGTTGAGCCCATCCACGCCATAACTGAGCCAGTCATGCGTGATGCTTTGCGGCAGGTTGCCCAGGGCGAAGACGTTGACCACATTGGCGCCGACACCCGCCACCACGGCCACTGCACCCAGCGGGATCTCGTAGATCTCACGCCAGGGTTGGTACGGCGTGTAGCGGTCATAGCGACGGGTCACTTCGAACTCGGTGACTTCGAAGCGCTTTTGCTCATGCACGCGCACACGTCGCTGCGGAAGCTCCATCACCTTCGGCTCACCGACATCGATCTGCAGGGTGTGCTCGAGCAGTTTGCGCTCGACGCGCTCCTCATGGTCGCTGCGCTGGGACATCTGGTTGGCGCAGCCGCTGAGGAGCAGGGTGCCGCATAGTGCGGCACCCCCCAGGGTAAAGGTACTTCGCTTGAACATGATCACTCGTGCATTGATTATCAGCGGCGAACGCGGGCCTGCAGGAAGGTCAGCACTTCATTGAGCGGCAACGTCTGGGCGTCTTGCTCGGTGCGGTGCTTGTACTCCAGGTTGCCTTCGGCCAGGCCGCGATCGCTGACGACGATGCGGTGTGGGATGCCGATCAGCTCCATGTCGGCAAACTTGATGCCTGGGCTGGTTTTCTTGTCGCGGTCGTCCAGCAGCACTTCATAGCCGGCGGCGGTCAGTTCTGCATACAGCTTGTCGGTTGCGTCGCGGACCACGTCGGTTTCGTAGCGCAGCGGTACGAGGGCAATCTGGAACGGAGCCAGGGCGTCATTCCAGATGATGCCTTTGTCGTCATAGCTCTGCTCGATGGCAGCAGCAACCACGCGGGATACGCCAATGCCGTAGCAACCCATCGACAGTACGACCGGCTTGCCGTTCTCGCCCAGCACCTGGCACTTCAGCGCCTCGCTGTACTTGGTGCCCAGCTGGAAGATGTGGCCCACTTCGATGCCGCGCTTGATAACCAGGGTGCCCTGGCCGTCAGGGCTTGGGTCGCCTTCGACCACGTTACGCAGGTCGGCGACTTGTGGAACCGGCAGATCGCGCTCCCAGTTGACGCCGAAGTAGTGCTTGTCGTCGATGTTGGCGCCAATGCCGAAGTCGCTCATCAGGGCAACCGAGCGGTCGATGATGATTTCCAGTGGCAGGTTGAGCGGGCCGAGCGAGCCGGCACCGGCGCCAATGGCTTCGCGCAGTTCGGCTTCGGTGGCCATGACCAGCGGGTCGGCAACCTGTTCCAGCTTGGTGGCCTTGATTTCGTTCAGTTCGTGGTCGCCACGGACGATCAGGGCAATCAGCTTGCCCTCTTCGGCGCCGCGCACGATCAGGGTCTTGACGGTCTTTTCGATCGGCAGGCCGTGGTTCTCCACCAACTGGGCGATGGTCTTGGCGTTCGGGGTGTCGACCAGGCGCAGCTCCTCGGTAGGCGCTGGACGCACGGTTTCACGCGGTATGGCTTCGGCTTTCTCGATGTTGGCGGCATAGTCGGAGCTGTCGCTGAAGATCACGTCATCTTCGCCGGACTCGGCCAGTACGTGGAACTCGTGCGAGTAGCTGCCACCGATCGAGCCGGTGTCGGCCTGCACAGGGCGGAAGTCCAGGCCCAGGCGGGTGAACACATTGGTGTACGCCTGGTGCATGCGATCGTAGGTTTCCTGCAGGGAAGCCTGGTCGGCATGGAACGAGTAGGCGTCCTTCATGATGAACTCGCGGCCACGCATCAGGCCGAAGCGCGGGCGGATCTCGTCACGGAACTTGGTCTGGATCTGGTACATGTTGAGCGGCAGCTGTTTATAGCTGGACAGCTCGTTACGGGCCAGGTCGGTGATCACTTCTTCGTGGGTAGGGCCGACGCAGAAGTCGCGCTGGTGGCGGTCTTTCACGCGCAGCAGTTCAGGGCCGTATTGCTCCCAGCGACCGGATTCCTGCCACAGTTCGGCGGGCTGGATGCTCGGCATCAACACTTCCAGGGCGCCGGCGGCGTTCATTTCCTCACGCACCACGGCTTCGACCTTGCGCATTACCCGCAAGCCCATCGGCAGCCAGGTGTACAGGCCGGAGGCCAGTTTGCGGATCATGCCGGCACGCAGCATGAGCTGATGGCTGATGACCACTGCGTCGGCAGGGGTTTCTTTCTGGGTGGCGAGCAAATATTGACTGGTGCGCATGGTTAGCCGTGTCGATTGCCTAAGACGTTGAAATAGCCCCGCATTGTACGGGGGGGAAACGAAGGCGTACAGGATGCCCCAGGGCGTGACACTTGTCAGCCAAGAAAAAGCCCGGCGTGATTGCCGGGCTTTTTCAGGTGCGGGGCACTGCAAGCCAGGCTTACAGGATGCTCAGCGGGTACTCCACGATCAGACGCAGTTCGTCGATCGACGAGGAGCCGTAGTACACACCGTCGCTGGAGCGGTAGGTGGCCTGACGAACGCGGAAGCTCAGGTCCTTGGCTGGGCCGCTTTGCATCACGTACTTGACGTCGATGTCGCGTTCCCATTCCTTGCCGCTGTCGGTGGTGCGGGTGGTGGCACCGGTACCGCGAACATAACGGGTCATGAAGGTCAGGCCAGGTACACCGAACTCGGCGAAGTTCAGGTCGTAGCGTGCTTGCCAGGATTTTTCGTCTTCGGCGTTGAAGTCGGAACGGGCAACGGAGTTGGCCAGGAAGACGGTACCGCCACCGTCCACGCCGTACGCGTAATCACCGTCGCCGCTGACTTTCTGGTAGGCCAGGGTGAAGGTGTGGGCGCCAATGTTGTAGGCGCCCGACAGGCTGGCTGCGATGTTGTCCAGCTCATTGGTGCCGTCGGACTTGCTTACCCATGCGCCGGTCAGGTTGTTGCCAATCGACTTGGTGTCATAGATGTTGAAGTCGAACACCAGGCCTTGCTTGTCGCTGATCGGCAGCGCCCAGTTGATGTTGCCGTACCACTTGCGGAAGTGATCTTCGATACGCGAGTAGTAGACGCTGGTGCTGAGGCTGTCGGTAATGGCATAGGTGCCACCAAAGACGTTGGCTTCAGTCAGGTTCAGGCTGTCGTGATAGGTCTGAGCCTGGGCGTTGAGCGCGGTGAAGTGACCGGCATGCAGGGTCAGGCCATCGATTTCGTTGCTGGTGATCAGGCCACCTTCAGCCACTTCCGGCAGCAGGCGGCTGTCGTCGGTAGCCAGTACTGGCAGGGCGGTGAACTGGTCGCCGAACTTGAGCACGGTGTTGGAAATGCGCATTTTCACTGCGCCGCCGCCTTCGGAGTACTCGTCTTGCGAACGGCCGTCGGAACCTGTCGGGAACAGGCCGGTGCCGGCGCGGCCTTTACCGCTGTCCAGCTTGAGGCCCAGCATGCCGATGGCGTCGACACCGAAGCCTACGGTGCCTTGGGTGAAGCCCGATTCGAAGGTGCCGAGGAAGCCAAGGCCGGTTTCTTCAACGCGGCTCTTGCCGCTATCGTTGTTACGGAAGTCACGGCTGAAATACAGCATGCGGGTCTTGACGTTCAGCTTGCTGTCTTCGATGAAACCTTTGGACTCGTCCTGTGCCGAGGCCATTGCCAACTGCGAGGTCCCTGCCGCAACGGCCAGGGCGATCATGCTCCACTTCATCACGCGCATCGTGATTTGCTCCTTTGGTTTTTAGGAAGAGTACCGCTGCGTCCAAGTCTTTTAGTTATATGGGGCAGCTCTTTCTTGTTATGTCGGCGAAAATGTATAGCACGCAGACTGTTGTTGGCGATATGGCTATAAGCACTCTTTGCGGAACTTTTTCGCCGTGTCGCTTTTAAGTATTTCCATGTCGCAAATCACGCCCCGTTTCAGGGGCCGTATAACCTCAGCGCTGTTCCTGGCACCGTAACGAATCTGTAACTGCCGATTCCGGTTGAGGAAACTCCCTGGTAACCCATGTCGCTGTTGTTATTTGTCGCGTTCACCTGCCACTGCAGATGTCGTGCCGACTTGGCGGGAAGGGGATGCAACAAGCGTGCTCAAAATTCGCAACACTTCATGAAATTTTCACAAAACCTGCTACCGAGGGTCGGAAAGTACCGTAAATGCGGGGCGAAGGCGGCTTGGGTGTTTTTTGGGATCGAGAATCATTAAAATTTAAAAACCTGCCATTAGAGTCAAGGTGTTACCGCAACTTGTTAATCCGGGGGCATTTGTGGGGTGGCAGGTGTGGGGAAGGCGGTCAGGCGGCCTCATTTTGGTGCGAAAAGTAGCGCTGTGTTACCGGGAATGTGCAAGGTATCCTTGCTGGCCTGTTTCCGCCTGACGCGGGATGGTATTGCCTGAAGGAGATATGCCGTGTTCGTCCTCGATTCGCGATTGCAGCAGGATTCGCTGGTGCTGGGGGAGTTTCCGCTGTGCCAGTTGCTGCTGAGCAAGGATGCCAATTACCCATGGTTCATCCTGGTGCCCAAGCGCGCGGGTATCAGTGAGCTGTTCGAGCTGGATGCGGCAGAGCAACAGCAGTTGTGGCAGGAAACCACCCTGTTGGCAGAAGCGCTGAAGGCCAGCTACGCAGCTGACAAGATGAACGTGGCTACCTTGGGTAACGTGGTCAGCCAGTTGCACATGCATGTGATCGTGCGCCAGCGCGACGACGCCGCGTGGCCGGCTCCGGTATGGGGCAAGTGTGCGCCTGTGGGTTACACCGATGATCAACTGCAGGCTGTTCGTCAGCGTCTGCGCGGGCTGCAGCTTGCTGGTTACCAAGAGGCCTGACATGACATTGGAAATGCGTATGGTCGAGCTGGAAACCCGTCAGGCGTTTCAGGATGACGCTATCCAGGCGCTGAATGACGTGGTGGTGGAGCAAGCGCGGGTGATCGAGCGGCTGCAATTGCAGATGGCCGAGCTGATCAAGCGTCATGAAGAGATGGTTGGCCAGTATGGCAGTGAAGGGGAAGAGGCGCCGCCTCCCCATTATTGATTTCTGCCAGGCTGCCATCGCCGGCAAACCAGCCCCCACAGGTATGATGCTGCTCTCAGGTGCAGCGCTGACCTTGCGGAGCCTGGCTTGCCGTTGATGGCGTCAGTCGGTCAGCGGCGGGTTACCGCAACTACGTCTTCGGCCTGCAGGCCCTTGTCGCGGTGCATCACCGAAAACTCCACGCGCTGGCCTTCGACCAGGATGCGGTGGCCCTCACCGCGGATGGCTCGAAAGTGCACGAAGATGTCATCACCCGAGTCGCGGGAGATGAAACCAAAGCCTTTCGATGTGTTGAACCATTTGACGGTGCCAGTATCACGGTTGCCGGCATCTTGTGCCGCGTGCTGGCTGCTGCGTGCCTTGCGTGGGCCGCGTGCAAAGCCCACGGCCAGATGCAGGGCCACGGCCAGTGCCGCGCAGACCAGGGCTGCCAGGTTGCCCATTTCCGGGCGGGCCAGTAGCGTCAGGGTCTGCAGCACGACGGCGACCACCAACAGGGCGCAGGCCAGATGCTGCAGTTGTTGTCGCGCGCCGCGATGATACAGTGGCACCACCGGCGCCAGCACCAGGTTGAGCAGGCCGAGCAGGGCCAGGTAGACCGCGTCAGGTTGTTGCAGGAAGGGTGTCGCATCGGTTTTCAGGCTGGGTATGAGCGATAGCAGCAAAGCTGCCACGCCCGTCACCAGATGGACGATCTTGAACATGGGGTTGGCTCACTGTTGATAAGGCCGATCACAGGAAGAGCTGGCAGCACGGTGCGCATGAGATATGGAGCGCGAACACGTGGCAGGCCAGCCTATGCACCCGGTAATGACAGTCCGCACGGGTGGCACAGTGCCTATTTAACAGTAAAGCCGCAGCCTACTCAAACCGCAGGCCGCCCAGTGGGCGATGTGTTGCGCCATGTCACATGCGGCATGCGGCAAGTGTTGCTACAGTGGTCGGCGCCCGCTTGAGTCTCAAGCCTTATGGAAAGGGGAGCTTCATGGCAATTGATATCGGTATCAGTGAAGAAGATCGCAAGTCCATCGTCGATGGGCTGTCCCGCCTGTTGTCGGATACCTACGTGCTGTATCTGAAAACCCATAACTTCCACTGGAACGTCACCGGTCCGTCGTTCCGCACCCTGCACCTGATGTTCGAAGAGCAGTACAACGAATTGGCGCTGGCAGTCGATTCGATCGCCGAGCGAATCCGTGCCCTGGGCTTCCCGGCACCGGGTTCGTATGCATTCTATGCACGGCACTCGTCGATCAAGGAGGAGGAAGGTGTCCCTCCGGCAGACGAGATGATCCGCCAGTTGGTCCAGGGGCAGGAGGCCGTGGTGCGCACTGCGCGCAGCATTTTCCCTGTGGTGGACAAGGTCAGTGACGAGCCGACCGCAGACCTGCTGACGCAGCGCATGCAGGTGCACGAGAAAACCGCCTGGATGCTGCGGGTGCTGCTCGACGACAAGTAACCGTTGCTCAAGGCGGAAAACTTGCGCAACCCCTGTGGGAGTGGGCGCGCCCGCGAACGCCGCCGCAGCCGGTGCCATCCAGCGCATCGCCTGCTCCCACAGGGTCCGCCTGGCAACCTGGTATTTGCAAAGGAACATTTTGCCGCTGCTTTAAGCTCGCCCGTCAGCGCTTCATAGGCCACCTGGTACCTGTGACGAGGAAGTGTGGCGCATGATGCAAGCGAGCAAACGTATGGCAGGCCAAGGCAGCTGGCCAGGAAAACAGTGCATCGATCCGTTCAAGGCGGACTTTGACATGCTGCAGACGCAGCCGGTGTCACGTTCCGTGCGGCTCAACGGCTTTTCTACCTGTTTGCGCCTGGAGGCTGTCTACTGGGGTATCCTGGAACGCATTGCCGCCGCCAACCGTTGTTCGGTCAGTGCCGTGTTGTCCTATGTGGACCGTGAAGTGCACCTGCGCCAGGGTGGAGTGCGCAACTTCAGCGGGCTGATCCGGGTCATCTGCGTGGCGTGGCTGCAGGACCCGCCGAGTGCTCGCTGATCGCCTGGCGGGCTGCGCAGTGCTTGCTAACCATATATAATCCCGCTTTTTGCTGCCCCGGCAGCCAGCGTTATGGTTGACGAGAGACACCCATGCCCCTTTATGACTATCAATGTGCGTCCTGCGAGCACCGCATGGAAGTGCTGCAGAAGATCAGCGCCGCGCCGCTGACCGATTGTCCGGCCTGTCAGGCACCGGCACTGAAAAAGCTGCTGTCGGTGCCAGGCTTTCGCCTGAGCGGTAACGGTTGGTACGAAACCGACTTCAAGACCGGGGCGAAAAAGAATCTGGCAGGCGGCGACAAGGCCGACTGAGTTGAATGCTGTGACCGGGTCTTGCAGTATTAGCCCTCCGGGCGGCCAAGGCCTCCACCGAATACACGAATCACGAGAAGCGAAACCACCATCATGATGCGCAGCCATTATTGCGGCCAACTGAACGAGAGCCTGGACGGCCAGGAAGTCACCCTTTGCGGCTGGGTCCATCGTCGCCGCGACCACGGCGGGGTGATCTTCCTCGACATCCGTGACCGCGAAGGCATGGCCCAGGTCGTGTTCGATCCGGATCGCGCCGAAACCTTCGCCGCCGCAGACCGTGTGCGCAGCGAATACGTCGTACAGATCACCGGCAAGGTCCGCAAGCGCCCTGAAGGTGCAGTGAATGCCAACATGGCCTCCGGTGCCATCGAGATCCTCGGCTACCAGCTGACTGTGCTCAACGAGGCGGAAACCCCGCCGTTCCCGCTGAACGAGTACTCTGACGTCGGCGAGGAAACCCGCCTGCGCTACCGCTTCATCGACCTGCGTCGCCCGGAAATGGCTGAAAAGCTGCGCCTGCGTTCGCGCATCACCAGCAGCATCCGTCGCTTCATGGACGACAACGGCTTCCTCGATGTCGAAACACCGATCCTCACCCGTGCCACTCCGGAAGGCGCGCGCGACTACCTGGTGCCAAGCCGTACCCATGCCGGTAGCTTCTTCGCCCTGCCGCAGTCGCCCCAGCTGTTCAAGCAGCTGCTGATGGTCGCCGGCTTCGACCGCTACTACCAGATTGCCAAGTGCTTCCGTGACGAAGACCTGCGTGCCGATCGCCAGCCGGAATTCACCCAGATCGACATCGAGACCAGTTTCCTCGATGAAAGCGAGATCATGGGCCTGACCGAAAGCATGATCCGCAAGCTGTTCAAAGAAGTGCTCGACCTGGAATTCGGCGAATTCCCGCACATGACCTTCGAAGAGGCCATGCGCCGCTACGGCTCCGACAAGCCAGACCTGCGTATTCCGCTGGAACTGGTCGACGTTGCCGACCAGTTGAAGGATGTCGACTTCAAAGTGTTCGCCGGCCCGGCCAACGATCCGAAGTGCCGCGTTACCGCCCTGCGTCTGCCAGGCGGCGCCAGCATGCCGCGCAGCAAAATCGACGAGTACACCAAGTTCGTCGGTATCTACGGTGCCAAGGGGCTGGCCTACATTAAGGTCAACGAGCGCGCCAAGGGTGTCGAAGGCCTGCAGTCGCCGATCGTCAAGAACATCCCTGAGGCCAACCTCAACAACATCCTCGATCGCGTTGGCGCCGTAGACGGCGACATCGTGTTCTTCGGTGCCGACAAGTTCAAGGTGGTCAGCGAAGCCCTGGGCGCGCTGCGTATTCGCCTGGGTCACGACTTCGAGCTGCTGACCTGCGAGTGGGCGCCGATGTGGGTTGTCGACTTCCCGATGTTCGAAGAGAACGAAGACGGCAGCTTCACTGCATTGCACCACCCGTTCACGGCGCCGAAGTGCACCCCGGAAGAGCTCGAAGCCAACCCGGCCAGCGCCCTGTCCCGTGCCTACGACATGGTCCTGAACGGTACCGAGCTGGGTGGCGGTTCGATCCGTATCCACCGTAAAGAGATGCAGCAGGCAGTATTCCGCCTGCTGGGTATCGAAGCAGAAGAACAGGAAGAGAAGTTTGGCTTCCTGCTCGACGCTCTGAAGTTCGGGGCACCGCCTCACGGTGGCCTGGCGTTCGGTCTGGACCGTCTGGTCATGCTGATGACTGGCGCCCAGTCGATCCGTGAAGTGATCGCGTTCCCGAAAACCCAGAGCGCCGCGTGCGTCATGACCCAGGCCCCAGGCATGGTCGACGCCAAGGCCCTGCGCGAGCTGCACATCCGACTGCGCGAACAGACCAAGGTCGAGTAAGCAGTCCCCGGGCGCATCCATATGGATGCGCCTTTGCGTTTCGACGCAGGTATTTTCCCGTCCCGCCCCGTCATGGGGCGGGGCTGTTTGTGATTCAAAGGATTCGGAGTCGATATGGCTGGTCATTCCAAGTGGGCGAACATCAAGCACCGCAAAGAGCGCCAGGATGCCAAGAGAGGCAAGGTCTTCACCAAGTGGATCCGTGAACTGACGGTCGCTGCCAAGCAGGGTGGCCCTGACCCGGCATCCAACCCGCGCCTGCGCCTGGCGTTGGACAAGGCCCTGGGCGCCAACATGAGCCGCGACATCATCGATCGCGCCGTAGCCCGTGGTGCTGGCACCAACGAAAGCGACAACGTCGAAGAGCTCAGCTACGAGGGTTACGGCCCGGGTGGCGTGGCGATCATGGTCGAAGCCATGACCGACAACCGCAACCGTACCGCTGCCGCCGTGCGTCATGCCTTCACCAAGTGTGGCGGCAACCTGGGTACTGACGGCTCGGTGGCTTACCTGTTCGAGCGCAAAGGCCAGATCAGCTTTGCCCCCGGCGTGGAAGAGGACGCGTTGATGGAGGCGGCGATGGAGGCCGATGCCGACGACGTGGTGGCCAATGACGACGGTTCGTTCGACGTATTCACTTCGTTCAACAGCTTCTATGCCGTGCGTAATGCCCTGGAAGAGGCTGGCTTCAAGGCCGCTGATGCAGAAATCGTCATGCAACCGACCACCAGTGCCGAGCTCGACCAGGACGGTGCCGAAAAGGTGCTCAAGTTGATCGACATGCTCGAAGACCTGGACGACGTGCAGAACGTCTATTCCAATGCTCAGATTTCCGACGAGATCATGGAAAACCTAGGCTAAGGTGATTTGGCATTTTGTGCCAACTCTGAGCGTTTGATAGCGCCTGTGCCGGCCCTTTCGCGGGTAAACCCGCTCCTACAGGTATTACGCCCATTTCAAATGTGGTGCAGTACCTGTAGGAGCGGGTTTACCCGCGAAAGGGCCGGCGCAGTTTGTAGAGATGCATCATTTTTTCGACGGGCTTTATGACTCTGATTCTAGGTATCGACCCTGGCTCGCGCATCACCGGCTATGGCGTGGTACGCCAGACCGCCCGTGGTTGCGAGTACGTGGCGTCGGGCTGCATCCGCACCGGCAGCGGTGAGCTGCACGAGCGGCTGCAGATTGTTTTTCGTGGTGTCAGTGAAATCATTGCCCAGCACGGCCCGGTGACCATGGGCATCGAACGGGTGTTCATGGCCCGCAACGCCGATTCGGCGCTCAAGCTTGGCCAGGCACGTGGCGCGGCTATCGTCGCCGCCGCCGAGGCTGGCCTGGAGATCGCCGAGTACAGCGCCACCCAGGTCAAGCAGGCCGTGGCCGGCACAGGTGGTGCCAACAAGGAGCAGGTGATGATGATGGTCATGCATCTGCTGAAATTGACGCAAAAACCGCAGATTGACGCTTCCGATGCCCTGGCCATCGCGCTGTGCCACGCCCACACCCGCTCCAGCCTGGTACCGCATGGCTTGACTACCGCGCGGCGACGCGGCGGGCGCTTGCGTCTGTAAGCGCTTCATGCGCTGATACACATTTTGTTCGGGTGATACGTTCACCTGCTGCATTTGCTGATAGGGTTGAGCGGTCTTTGACCGGCTCCCCGAGAGGAAGGATCGGAACGTGATTGGACGTTTGCGCGGCACCCTGGCGGAAAAACAACCGCCTCACCTGATTATCGACGTCAACGGCGTGGGTTACGAACTGGAAGTTCCCATGACCACGCTGTACCGTCTGCCCAAAGTGGGGGAAGCCGTCACGGTGCATACCCATCTGGTCGTGCGCGAAGATGCCCACTTGCTCTACGGCTTTGCCGAAAAACGCGAGCGCGAGCTGTTTCGCGAGCTGATCCGCCTGAACGGTGTAGGGCCGAAGCTGGCCCTGGCGCTGATGTCCGGGCTGGAAGTGGATGAACTGGTGCACTGCGTGCAGGCCCAGGACACCTCAGCCCTGGTGCGCGTGCCAGGCGTCGGCAAGAAAACCGCCGAGCGCTTGCTGGTCGAGCTCAAGGATCGATTCAAGGCCTGGGAAACCTCGCCGGCCATGTTCACCCTGGTCTCCGATGGGCCTTTACCGGTCGCCAGCGAGTCCAGTGCCGAGGCCGATGCAGTCAGTGCCCTGGTCTCGCTGGGCTACAAGCCACAGGAAGCCAGCAAGGCAATCGCCGCGATCAAGGACAAGGCCGGCCTGAGCAGTGAAGAGCTGATTCGCCGCAGCCTGAAAGGGATGATTACCAAGTGATCGAAGCCGACCGCCTGATTGCCGCCAGTGGCCGCGACCGCGAAGAAGTCCAGGACCGTGCGATTCGCCCCCTGAGCCTGGACGAGTACATCGGCCAGCCAGTGGTGCGAGAGCAGATGGCGCTGTTCATCCAGGCGGCCCGAGGCCGCGGCGAGTCGCTTGACCACACGCTGATCTTCGGCCCGCCCGGCCTGGGCAAGACCACCCTGGCCAACATCATCGCCCATGAAATGGGGGTGTCGGTGAAGAGCACTTCGGGGCCGATTCTCGAGCGCCCCGGGGACCTGGCAGCCATGCTGACCAACCTCGAGCCGCACGACGTGCTGTTCATCGATGAAATCCACCGGCTGTCACCTGTTGTCGAAGAGGTGCTGTACCCGGCCATGGAGGACTTCCAGCTCGACATCATGATCGGCGAAGGCCCGGCAGCCCGATCCATCAAGCTTGATCTGCCACCCTTCACCCTGGTGGGGGCTACTACCCGTGCCGGCATGCTGACCAACCCGCTGCGTGACCGCTTCGGTATCGTCCAGCGCCTGGAGTTCTACAACGACAAGGATCTGAGCACCATCGTCAGCCGCTCGGCCAACATCCTTGGCCTGGCCATCGAAGACCAGGGCGCCTACGAGATTGCCCGCCGTGCCCGTGGCACGCCGCGCATCGCCAACCGCCTGCTGCGCCGCGTGCGTGACTACGCCGAGGTGCGCGGCAAGGGCCAGATCACCAAGGCCGTGGCGGACATGGCGCTGAACCTGCTGGACGTCGACGAGCGTGGTTTCGACCACTCGGACCGTCGCCTGCTGCTGACCATGATCGAGAAGTTCGATGGTGGCCCGGTGGGCGTGGACAACCTGGCTGCAGCCATCAGCGAAGAGCGTCATACCATCGAAGATGTGCTTGAGCCGTACCTCATCCAGCAGGGCTACATCATGCGCACGCCGCGCGGCCGCGTGGTCACCCGGCATGCCTATCTGCACTTTGGGCTGAATATCCCCGGGCGCTTGGGGGAGGGGGGCGATTTTTCCGAGCCAGGCGATGAATGACAGATCAAAAGCGACTTTTTGTGGTCCTACCGCTGGCATGCCCTTGGCGCGCTGGCAATAAGACATTAATGAAGAAAAAACAGTTGCCACAGCGGATTGGCAAGCTGAGGAGTAAGCACTAGAGTATGCGCGCGCAAAATCAGCTCGAACCGTTCGCACATCGGTGTCGCGTCTATTACGAAGATACCGATGCGGGCGGCGTGGTGTATTACGTCAACTACCTGAAATTCATGGAGCGCGCGCGCACCGAACGCCTGCGGCACCTGGGTTTTTCCCAGTCGCAGCTGGCTGAAGACAACCTGCTGTTCGTGGTCCATTCCAGCGAAGCGCGCTATCACGCGCCGGCGCGGCTTGATGACGAATTGCGGGTGACCGCGCAAGTACTTGAACTCAATCGCGCCAGCCTGCGTTTCGTACAGCAGGTGTGGCGGGAAAAGGATGAAACGCTGCTTTGCGAAGGGCAGTTCCTGGTGGCCGCCGTGCGCGCCGACACTTTCAAACCCCGAGCCATACCGCCCCAGCTGCGCGACGCCTTTGCGGCGGACGGCTCGGGTAATCAATCGAATGCAGGAGAATAAGCGTGGAAGCTAACGTCGTCGACCATACCTCCATGTGGAGTCTGGTCAGCAATGCCAGCGTGGTGGTACAGCTGGTAATGCTGACCCTGGTGGCCGCCTCGGTCACCTCATGGATCATGATCTTCCAGCGCAGCACCATGCTGCGCGCCGGTCGTCGTGCGCTGGATGCCTTCGAAGAGCGCTTCTGGTCGGGCATCGACCTGTCCAAGCTGTACCGCCAGGCAGGCAGCAACCCAGACCCGGACTCCGGTGTGGAGCAGGTGTTCCGTGCCGGTTTCAAGGAGTTCTCGCGTCTGCGTCAACAGCCGGGCGTTGATCCTGACGCGGTCATGGAAGGCGTTGGCCGTGCCATGCGCGTTGCCATTTCGCGCGAGGAAGAAAAACTCGAGCAGAGCCTGCCGTTCCTGGCCACCGTCGGTTCGACCAGCCCGTATATCGGCCTGTTCGGCACTGTATGGGGCATCATGAACTCCTTCCGCGGCCTGGCCAGCGCCCAGCAGGCCACCCTGGCCACCGTTGCTCCGGGCATCGCCGAAGCACTGATCGCAACCGCCATCGGCCTGTTCGCGGCAATCCCGGCTGTTATTGCCTACAACCGTTTCGCCGCACGCAGTGAAGTGCTGATCGGCCGTTACTACACCTTCGCCGACGAGTTCCAGGCGATCCTGCACCGCAAAGTGCACACCAGCGAAGAGTAATCAGGTAGAAGCCCATGGCCCGAGTTCGCCACAAACGCAAGCCCGTCGCCGAGATGAACGTGGTGCCCTACATCGACGTGATGCTGGTGCTGCTGGTCATCTTCATGGTGACGGCGCCCATGCTCAACCAGGGCGTGAAGGTCGACCTGCCCAAGGTTTCCAGCGAAGCCTTGCCGCAGGACAACAACGTCCAGATCCTCACCATCTCCATCAAGGCCGATAAAACCTATTACTGGAACCTCGGCAGCGAAGTCGATACCGACAAGCAGATGGACAAAGCCATGACCTTGCCGGCCATGACCGACGCCGTCACCAAGATCATTGCTGCCGGCCGTGACCAGGGCAAGCAGACCCAGGTGTTCATTCGTGGCGACAAGGCTGTCGACTATGGCGCGGTCATGGGTGCCATGGGCGGGTTGCAGAAGGCCGGTGTCGGTAACGTTGGCCTGATTACCGAGGCGCCCTGATGCAACAGCGAGAGCCATCCGCCTCGGAAAGCTACTTCTGGCCCAGTGTCTGGGCCATCGGCCTGCATGTGCTGGTGTTCGCCCTGCTGTTCGTCAGTTTTGCCATGACGCCTGAGCTGCCGCCATCCAAGCCGATTGTTCAGGCTACCTTGTATCAGCTCAAGTCCAAGAGCCAGGCGACCACCCAGACCAATCAGAAGATTGCCGGGGAGGCGAAGAAAACCGCTTCGCGCCAGACCGAAGTTGAGCAATTGGAACAGAAGAAGGTCGAGCAAGAGGCCGTGAAGGCCGCGGAACAAAAGAAGGCCGACGCTGCTCAAAAGGCCGAAGAGGCTCGCGAGGCTGCTGAAGCGAAAAAAGCCGAGGCCGCTGAAGCCGCCAAGGCTGCCGAGGCAAAGAAAGCTGCCGAAGCCAAGAAAGCCGAAGAGGCGAAGAAAGCCGCCGAGAAGCAGCAGGCCGACATCGCCAAGAAGAAGGCCGAGGACGAAGCGAAGAAAAAAGCCGAAGAAGAGGCCAAGAAAGCGGCCGCTGAAGAGGCGAAGAAACAAGCCGCCGAGGACGCCAGGAAGAAGGCAGCCGAAGAGGCCAAGAAGAAAGCAGCCGAGGACGCCAAGAAGAAAGCGGCGGCCGAGGACGCGAAGAAGAAGGCAGCTGAAGAGGCCAAGAAAAAGGCCGCTGCAGACGCCCAGAAGAAAAAGGCACAGGAAGCGGCCCGCAAGGCGGCAGAAGACAAGAAAGCCCAGGCCCTGGCCGAGCTGTTGTCTGACACCACCGAGCGGCAGCAGGCGCTGGCTGACGAGCAGGGCGATCAGGTAGCTGGCGACTTCGACGACCTGATCCGTATGCGCGCGGCCGAGGGCTGGGCGCGTCCGCCTTCCGCGCGCAAGGGCATGACGGTGACCCTGCAGGTCAGCATGTTGCCGGACGGTACCATTACCAGTGTCAGCGTGGCCCGTTCCAGTGGTGACGGCCCGTACGACAGTTCGGCAGTGGCTGCGGTCAAGAACATTGGTCGTCTGACCGAGATGCAGGGTATGAAGCCGAGCGATTTCAACCGTTATCGTTCGTTCAAGATGACATTTACACCTGAGGATCTAGCGTTGTGATTAAACGTCTGAGAGGACTGCTGGTCATGCTGTGCTGCGTGGCAGGCATGGCCGTTGCAGAGGAAAAGAACATCCTGGTCACCAGCGGCAGCGATCGGGCTACCCCCATCGCGGTAGTGCCGTTCGGTCTGCAGGGCGGCAGCGTGCTGCCAGAGGACATTGCTGACATCATCGGCAACGACCTGCGCAACTCTGGCTACTACTCGCCAATCCCGCGGCAGAACATGATCAGCCAGCCGTCGCAGGCCAGCGAAGTGATCTTCCGTGACTGGAAAGCGCTGGGAGCCCAGTACGTGATGGTCGGTAGCATTGTGCCGTCGGGCGGTCGCCTGCAGGTGCAGTACGCGCTGTTCAACGTCGCCACCGAGCAGCAAGTGCTGACCGGCAGCGTAGCGGGCAGCACCGACCAGCTGCGCGACATGGCGCACTACATCGCCGACCAGTCGTTCGAGAAGCTCACCGGCATCAAAGGCGCGTTCTCGACGCGCATGTTGTACGTGACGGCCGAGCGTTTCTCCACCAACAACACCCGCTACACCCTTCAGCGTTCGGACTACGACGGTGCACGTGCGGTGACCCTGCTGCAATCGCGTGAGCCGATCCTGTCGCCGCGCTTTGCGCCGGATGGCAAACGTATCGCCTACGTTTCGTTCGAGCAGAAGCGCCCACGTATCTTCGTGCAGAACATCGATACTGGCCGCCGCGAGCAGGTCACCAACTTCGAAGGCCTGAACGGTGCGCCAGCCTGGTCGCCGGACGGTTCGCGCCTGGCGTTCGTGCTGTCCAAGGACGGCAACCCGGACATCTACGTGATGAATATGGCTTCGCGCCAGATCAGCCGTGTTACTGCAGGCCCGGGTATCAATACCGAGCCGTTCTGGGGCAAAGATGGCAATACCCTTTACTTCACTTCCGACCGTGGCGGCAAACCGCAGATCTATAAACAGTCGGTCAGTGGCGGTGGTGCCGAGCGTGTGACGTTCGTGGGTAACTACAATGCCAACCCGAAACTTTCGGCGGACGAAAAGACCTTGGTAATGATTCATCGCCAACAGGGCTTTACCAACTTCAAAGTGGCGGCCCAGGACTTGCAGCGCGGAAGTGTAAAGATTCTGTCTGAAACAAGTCTTGATGAGTCTCCCACTGTTGCGCCAAACGGCACCATGCTAATCTACGCCACCCGCCAGCAGGGCCGGGGAGTCTTGATGCTCGTGTCGCTTAATGGCCGCGTGAGGCTCCCACTTCCTACCGCTCAAGGCGAAGTCAGAGAACCGTCCTGGTCCCCTTACCTGAACTGATTGCGGCGTAATACATTTTGCTTAACACACTGGGGTTTCATTAGGAGTTTCACGATGGAAATGCTGAAGTTTGGTAAATTTGCTGCGCTGGCCCTGGCCATGGCCGTAGCTGTAGGTTGCTCCTCTAAGGGCGGTGACAACGCAGGCGAAGGCGCTGCTGTAGACCCTAACGCTGGCTACGGTGCCAACACTGGCGCTGTTGACGGCTCCCTGAGCGAAGAAGCCGCTCTGCGCGCAATCACCACCTTCTACTTCGAATACGACAGCTCGGACCTGAAACCAGAAGCCATGCGCGCTCTGGACGTTCACGCCAAGGACCTGAAAGCCAACGGCAACCGTGTTGTTCTGGAAGGTAACACCGACGAGCGCGGCACCCGCGAGTACAACATGGCTCTGGGTGAGCGTCGTGCCAAGGCCGTTCAGCGCTACCTGGTTCTGCAGGGCGTTTCCCCTGCTCAGCTGGAACTGGTTTCCTACGGCGAAGAGCGTCCAGTTGCTACCGGCAACGACGAGCAGTCCTGGGCTCAGAACCGTCGCGTAGAACTGCGTAAGTAAGTTCTTATGCGTATGTGCCGCCGTGTAGTAACCGTCCTCGCACTCAGCCTGCCGCTTGCGGCCTGGGCTGAGGTCCCTGTAGTAGATGACAACGCAGGCAGCTATCCGCCTGTGGGTTATGGCACGAGCGGCGCCTATGCCGGGTCAGGGGCTTCGGCCCCTGCCTCTGCACAGGGCCAGCTGTTCATGCAGCTGCAACAGATGCAGGATCAGCTTTCCCGCCAGCAAGGCATCATCGAAGAGCTGCAAAACGATGTGTCGCGCATGAAGCAGGAAAACCTGGAGCGTTACCAGGACCTGGACCGTCGCATCAACAGTGGCGCTGCGCCTGCCGCAACCCCTGACAATTCCTCCGGTGGTGGTGCGTCCAATGCCGCCCCCGATGCCGCAGCAGGTGCTGCTGCGCAACAACCGGCCGGCAGTAGCCAGCCCGGTGATCCGGCGAAAGAGAAGCTCTACTACGACGCTGCTTTCGACCTGATCAAACAGAAAGACTTCGACAAGGCCAGCCAGGCGTTCAACGCCTTCCTGCGCAAGTACCCCAACAGCCAGTACGCCGGTAATGCCCAATACTGGTTGGGTGAAGTGAACCTGGCCAAGGGCGACCTGCAAGGCGCCAGCCAGGCCTTTGCCCAGGTCAGCCAGAAGTACCCGAAGCACAGCAAGGTGCCTGATTCGCTGTACAAACTGGCTGATGTCGAGCGCCGTATGGGTCATACCGACAAGGTGAAGGGCATCCTGCAGCAGGTCATCACCCAGTACCCGGGCACCTCTGCTGCTCAACTGGCCCAGCGTGACCTGCAGAAGCTCTAGGCGTCGCCGCTGTACCGCTCGAAAGAAACCCGCGCCAGTCGCGGGTTTTTTCGTTAGAATCACTGCCCTTTTTTCTTAAACACGCTGCTGCGGATAACGCTATGTCGAGTCCGCAACAGTGCCTGACGGAGGCGGACAGCCTGTTTAGCTGTCACGCCCGTGGCGAGCATGCAAGACACATTACGCATCACCGAAGTCTTTTACTCTTTGCAGGGTGAGACGCGAACGGCCGGGCTGCCCACGGTTTTTGTGCGCCTCACCGGTTGCCCCCTGCGTTGCCAGTACTGCGACAGTGCCTATGCCTTTAGTGGCGGTACCGTGCGCACCCTTGATTCGATCCTTGAGCAGGTGGCCGGCTTCAAGCCGCGCTACGTCTGTGTCACCGGTGGCGAACCACTGGCGCAGCCCAACGCCTTGCCGTTGCTGCAGCGGCTGTGTGACGCCGGTTACGAGGTGTCGCTGGAGACCAGCGGTGCGCTGGATATTGCCGGCACCGACACCCGCGTCAGCCGTGTGGTCGACCTGAAAACCCCAGGTTCCGAAGAGTCGCACCGTAATCGCTACGAGAACATCGAGCAGCTGACGCGTAACGACCAGGTAAAGTTCGTCATCTGTTCCCGCGAGGACTATGACTGGGCGGTATCCAAGCTGATTCAGTACAACCTGGCTGAGCGTGCCGGTGAGGTGTTGTTCTCTCCCAGCCATCATCAGGTGAACGCCAGTGACCTGGCTGACTGGATCGTTGCCGACAACTTGCCCGTACGCTTCCAGCTGCAGTTGCACAAGCTGCTGTGGAACGACGAGCCCGGACGTTGATTGAGGAGCACGTATACATGACCGAAAAACGCGCAGTAATCCTGTTGTCCGGTGGCCTGGACTCAGCCACCGTGGTTGCCATGGCCAAAGCCGAAGGCTACAGCTGCTACACCATGAGCTTCGACTACGGGCAGCGTCATCGTGCCGAGCTGAACGCCGCTGCCCGCGTGGCCCGCGACCTGGGTGTGGTCGAGCACAAGGTCATTGGGCTGAACCTCGACGGCATCGGCGGTTCGGCATTGACCGACAGCAGCATCGACGTGCCGGAAGCCCCGGGTGAAGGCATTCCGGTCACTTACGTGCCGGCGCGCAATACTGTGTTCCTTTCGCTGGCCTTGGGTTGGGCAGAAGTACTGGAAGCGCGCGACATCTTCATTGGCGTCAATGCCGTGGATTACTCTGGCTACCCGGATTGCCGACCCGAGTTCGTCGAGGCCTTCGAGCGTATGGCCAACCTGGCGACCAAGGCTGGTGTAGAAGGGCAGGGCTTCCGCATCCAGGCGCCGCTGCAGAACATGAGCAAGGCTCAGATCGTGCAAGCTGGTATGGCTCGTGGTGTGGACTACAGCTTGACCGTTTCCTGCTACCAGGCCGACGATGACGGCCGTGCCTGTGGCAAATGCGACAGCTGCCGCCTGCGCGCCGATGGCTTCAAGGCAGCCGGTATCGAAGACCCGACGCGGTATTTTTGAACAAAGTTTGATGGGGTATTGATTTCTCGTTAGAAATCAGTATTATACGCGCCATCCAACGGGTCGTTAGCTCAGTTGGTAGAGCAGTTGGCTTTTAACCAATTGGTCGTAGGTTCGAATCCTACACGACCCACCATATGCAAAGCGGTTCGTGAGTACTAGAGAGGGAGGCTTGCATCAGCCAGTTTCTAGTCTTGCAGCCGTCTGAGGCGAACCTTAGGCTCGCTTCGTCGTGATGTAAATATGGAATAGCCCGCCTGTCATGGTGGGCTTTTTCGTGTCTGCCCTAGAAAAGTCAATGAGTTAGCGGGTTAGCGGGCTATCACGGCTATAGGTAACCGCGCGTCCGCATGGTCATAAATCGCACGCAGCCGAAACCATGGCGCCAGTTTCCTAGCACGATGACTTGGGATAGCTCTGCCTTGTTCGTCGAACTACGGGCGGATGGCTCGGCGCTCGCAGTGCTGGTTCAAGGGGAGGTGCGAGCGCTGTTGGGCGTGACTGTTTGACTTGCAGACGTTCGGGATGCCGGCGTCGTCTTTACGCCTGATGTCATCGATCTGAATAGCAGGGTGGGTGTGAAAAGCTCCTCTGGGGCAACAGGTCGCTGGAACAGCTTGCAGCGCCCCTTACTGCTCGACGCAGCGTTCTTGAGCAAGGAGTTCCACGAAGCGCGCGGCAATAAGGAATTTTGTACCTTTCTAACCAGGACTGAAGATGATTGGAGTTGGCCAGCTGGGACGAGGCCATCTATCTGGCCATCGTCCCGATAATGCCAGTCAATTATTTTTCAACGATCTGCATAATGGGAAATGGTAAGCGCAATGAGCAGCACGATTTGGATGGCTAACATGCTCACCAATAATCGTTTCATGTTGGGCGGGAAACGTTTAACTTCATTTAAGTCAATTAAGCCTCTGCGCAAAAAAATTGTCGGTATGGCAAGTACCATAGAGATCAATCCCGTACGCATGACTTTACCAAGCAAGCCTGCATGTTGGAATGTTTTTTTATTGCCAGTCACGAACTTACAATTTGTGAGAAACGACTCAAAGTCTTCAGTGTATCTATGCGCAATATAGCACTGCACGATCATCGCCAGATTCATGGGCGCAAGGATAAACAACGCAATTAATCCAGGGTCAACTTGATTCACTCCGATACCTCACGATATAAAAAATCACCCACCTTCTCGCCTCTCTCGCTCCCGAAGTCACCGGCGATTTTACCGCCTACTGTACCGCCTACCGCAGCACAAATCAGCGCTCTTGGGTCGCCTGTACTAAACCCCAGAACGACTGCACAAGCACCACCCCCCCTACCATACCCCCGAAGCTGCCGCCTCCCAGGCCACCTATCATAAAAACTCAGTCAGTGCAGTATATCTTCAACGGGCTTTGCCTACTTATAACTGGGACTGAAGGTGATTGGAGTTGGCCAGCTGGGACTGGGCTATCTATCTGGCCATCGTAACGATTAAGCTAATGTCACTCAGCTAAGCTTCAACTATATACATAATGGAAAATGGTTAGTGCGATTAGCAGCATGATTTGGATTGTTAACAGGCTCACCAATAACCGCTTCGTGTTGGGCGGGAAACGTTTAACTTCATTTAAGTCAATTAAGTTTCTACGCAAAAAAATTGTCGGCATCGCCAGCACCAGAGAGATCGATCCCGTGCGCATGACTTTGCCCAGTAAGCCTGCATGCTGGAATATTTTCTTATTTCCGGTCACGTACGTACAATTCGGAAGAAACGATTCAAAGTGCTCAGTATATTTGTGTGCGATGTAACAAAGCCCGATCATAGACAGAGTTATGGGGGCAAGTATCAACAGCGCAATCCATCCAGGGTCAACTGCATTCACTCTGAAACCTCACTATATAATAAATCACCCATCATCTCGCCTCCCCAGCTTCCGATGTCTCCGAATATTTTACCGCCTACTGCACCGCCTACCACAGCACAAACCAGCGCTCCAGGGCCGCCTGTACTAAATCCCAGAACGACTACACAAGCACCACCCCCTGCCATACCTCCCGCATACCCTCCGAGGCTGCCGCCTCCCAGGCCACCTATCAACGCCGAGCTTTCAACATATTTGGCGCGGCGGCACTGCTCCTCCCGGCCCATTGTGCAGGCTTTATGAATCGACAAGCCTGTGGCGGCCACATCCAGCGCAGTACCGATATACGTGCCTTTCTTGACCAGATTCGACGCTTTGGCAACACCAGATACCTTGTCTGCATAGCCGGCGATCTCGCTGTATGGAGGTAGCTGCGGGTCGAGATGCCCAATGCCTGCTTGACCTTCCCTTGGTTACGTGCATCGCTCATCGTCTTACCTCACGCGCAAGTCATCGGGGCTCGGCTGAGGAACGTTTTGAGCCTGGGGTTGATTGGTCGGACGCTGACCGCCGCCGCCAGACAGAGATACTTGCTCGATGCGATGTGGACGTTTCGTTTGCGCTACGGGTTTCGGAAAAAGGGCGCAGAGCGCCCACACATCACTCGGCCCATTCCGGGTCGCCAGTGAACACCACCGTCAGCCAACGGTCCGGCCCTTCACCGCCCACCGCGTCACCAATTTCGTTACGCCACGCATCCCATTCATCAATGGTCTTGGCCGCCATGGTCTTGGGCACGATGAAATACAGCTCAATTTCCCTCGAGCGCCCGACCTTGGCGACATAGGCGCGGTAAGACTGCAGGCCGTGGCGGGCGACGAAGGCCTTGGCCACTTCATCCACGTGCAGTTTGAGGTCGCCGGGGGTGACCAGGAAGATTTCAGACAGCGCCTGACGCACCACCGACATCGGCAACGGCACGATCACCAGGCACACCAGCGCCAGCACCGCCGGGTCGATGTACGGTGATACCCATTCCAGCGAAGTGCCCTGTACTGCATAGCCAAAGCAGAAGGCGATCAGCAGCGCGGCAGTGATGCTGGCTGACATCACCCAGCCCTTGACGTCCATGCGCACGAAGTCTGACTTCAGTTTGCGGTTGGCGCGTGCCTCGACGACGGCGATGCTCACGCAGGTGATCACCGTCAGCATTGCGTAGACCATGGCAATGCCGAACTCCAGGTGGCGCCCGCCTTGCAGCAGGCTGCTGACGGCGTTGATCAGCGCGTAGATTGCCACGCCGCTGAGCAGGATGCCGTTGAGTGCCAGTACCATGGGCTCCAGGTGCCAGAAACCCATGGTGAAGCGTTCGCGCAGCTTGCGCGACATCTGCACGCTGGTGGTGTGCGAAGTGATCAGCTTGACCACCACAAGCGACAGCCCGCTCATGCTGGCATCCACCAGCGAGTAGACGCCGTCGAAGATGATGGAGAACGAGCCGGAGGCCAGGCCGAAGGCGATGCCGATGGTGGCAATGAACAGGGTGGCGGCGATCGAGGTGCGTAAAAGCCCTTGTTCGCTGGTGATGTCGAAGAAGGTGGATCGGGTTGCGGTTTGCATGAGTAGTGCTCAGTAAAAACGACGATGCTGTTGTGTCTGCAAGGGCCTCTTCGCGGGCAAGCCCGCTCCCACAGGATCTGCACCAGCCTCGAAAGCCACTACGCCCCTGTGAGAGCGGGCTTGCCCGCGAAGAGGCCCTTGCAGGTCAGACGCGAAACTGCTCCATCAGCGCCTGCTGCTGGTTGGCCAGCCGGTTCAATGCCTGGCTGATACGTGCTGATTCGTCGGCCTGGCCAGCCAGTGACTCTGTCACATCGCGGATGCCGGCCACGTTGCGGTTCACTTCCTCAGCCACCGCGCTCTGCTCTTCCGCTGCCGAGGCAATTTGCAGGTTCATGTCACTGATGACCGCCACCGCCTCGCCAATGCGTTGCAGTGCTGGCAATGCCTGTTCCATGCGTGCGGCGCTGTCCTGGGCCTGGCGTTGGCCTGCATGCATGGCCCCGACAACGTCTTGGGTGCCTTGCTGAAGGCCTTCGATAACTTGGCGAATTTCCTCCACCGAAACCTGCGTGCGCTGGGCCAGGCCGCGCACCTCATCGGCAACCACGGCGAAGCCACGCCCGGCTTCGCCTGCGCGGGCCGCTTCGATGGCGGCATTCAGTGCCAGCAGGTTGGTTTGCTCGGCAATGGTGCGGATCACTTCAAGCACCGAGCCGATTTGTCCGCTGCGGTCTTCCAGTGCGCGCGCCTCGTCCATGGCAGTGTTCATGCCTGCGGCCAGGCGGTCGATGCCCTGGCGCGTGCTGTCGACCAATTGCAAGCCTTCCTGGCTGGCTTGATCCGCAGCACGTGCGGCCTGGGCCGCCTGCGAGGCGTTGTGGGCGACATCCAGGGCCGTGGCGCTCATTTCGTTGGCCGCTGTGGCCACCTGTTCGATTTCGCGATGCTGTTGCTGCATACCGTTGCTGGTCTGGCTGGCGATGGCCGCCGATTGGTCGGCGGTGTCGCGTGCCTCCTGCAGCGACCCTTTGACCTGGGCGATAATCGGTTGCAACTTGTCGAGGAAGCGGTTGAACCAGTTGGTGAGCTGGCCCAGTTCATCCTGGCGGGCGTAGTCCAGGCGGCGAGTAAGGTCGCCTTCGCCACTGGCAATGTCTTCCAGGCGTGCAGCCACGGCCAGGATTGGCCGGCTAACACCGCGAGCGGTCAGCCACACCAGCAGCAAACCCGCGATTGCCGTGCCAATGCCTATCAGCAGGCTGGTGAGGTTGGCGTTCTGGTTATGGGCATCAAGGCGCTGGTTGAGGGCGACGGCAGGCGCCTGCAGCACGCTTTCTGGCAGCTCCAGCAGAACCTGCCACGGGGCTGTGTCAGGGATTGGCGTGAAGGGGTGGGCCACCCGCAGCAGGCCGTCGGGTACTGCCTTGTCCATGGGCTTGCCGAGCGCGCTGTCGTCGCGACTGTTGCCCGCCAGCAGACCGGCGGCGGTAGCGATGCTCACCTGGCCCTGGCCGTCGAACAGATCGCGGCGGCCGTCCACGCTCAGTTGCTGCAGATTGGCCAGGCCGATGTCCAGGCCGACCACGCCGACTACCTTGCCGTGTTCCAGCAATGGCAGAGCGATGCTGGTCATCAGCACCTGACGGCCGTTGACCTCGTCGAGGTACGGTTCGAGCATGCAGGTTCTGGCGGTGTCCTGCGGACAGGTCAGCCAGCGGTTTTTCGCCGCGCCGTTGCTGCCAATGCTGTTGTCACCGAGCATCGTTTCCGGCATGGCTTCAAGTTCCAGGGTGCCGGGACTGGGTTGTGACCAGTACAGCGAGAAACGCCCGCTCTCATTGCTGCCCATGGCGTCCTGGCCGAGGTACTGGCTGTCCTGTTGGTCCAGGGCGTTGGGCTGGAACACCAGGTACAGGCCGATCACGTCCGGGTTGCCGGCGAGGCTGGCACGCGCCTGGCGGGTCAGTTCGGCGCGCAGGTCGCCACCACCCCGGGCCTTCAGCACTTGCACCAGGCGGGCAAAGCCATTGCCGTACTGGTAGGCATCCATGAAGTAGCGCTGGATACGCAAGGCCTGGGTTTCGGCTTGGGCCTGCAGGCGCTGGCGGGCGCTGTTTTCAAGCATGGCGGTGTTGGCCTGGTTGACCAGGGCAGCGCTGCGGTGCGCCTGGGTCAGCGAGGTGGCTACCAGCAAGGCGACAATGGCCAGCAGGCACAGCCCGGCGAGCAGGGTGATCTTCCATTGGATGGAGAGGCGACGCAGCGGCATGAGGCTTTCCTTATCGATCAAGTACAACGCCCGCGGTCAGGCGCGGGCGTTGTGGGCAGCAGGGGTCATTCGGCGACATAGTTGGGCGGTGCCGAGCGGAAGGCTTTGGTCAGCCAGCCCAGGTAGATCAGCCCGAGCGCAGCCCAGATGCCGCCGAACATCAGCGAATGTGCGTTCAGGTCCAGCCATAGCGAGACGATGATGCAGAAGCCGATGGTAGGCAGTATCAGGTACTTCAACTGGTTGCTCAGGCCTTTGCGATTGCCTTCACGCAGGTAGCAGTGGTTGATCACCGACAGGTTGACGAAGCTGAACGCAACCAGGGCGCCGAAGTTGATGATCGAGGTGGCAGTCACCAGGTCGAAGAAGATCGCCGACAGCGAAATGACGCCGACCACGGCAATGTTCAGCACGGGTGTCTTGTAACGCGAATGCAGGCGGGCGAAGACGCTGGCCGGGATCACGTTGTCGCGGCCCATTACATACAGCAGGCGCGACACGCTGGTTTGCGAGGCCAGGCCCGAGGCGATGGTGTTGATCACGGTGCAGGCGATGAAGATCGACTGGAATAGCTTGCCGCCAACGTACAGGGCGATTTCCGGCAGGGCCGCTTCCTGGTCGTGGAAACGGGCCATGGTCGGGAAGTAGGCCTGGATGAAATACGACACAGTGATGAACACCACGCCACCGATCAATGCGGTGAGGAAGATCGCCCGGGGGATGGTCTTGGCCGGATCGCGAGTTTCCTCGGACAGGCAGGTGACCGCGTCAAAGCCCAGGAACGAGAAGCACAGGATGGTCGCACCGGCGGCCAGGGCGCTGAACTGGGTCTGGCTGTCGGCGAACGGTATCAGGCTCCAGGTGGTACCCAGCCCTTCACCATGGTCCAGGCCACGCACGCACAGGTAAATGAATACGGCGATGATCGCCACCTGCACACCCACGAACAGCAGGTTGAAGTGCGCCACCAGGTTCACGCTGCGCATGTTGATCAGGCTGATCAGGGTGACGAAGCCGGCCACCCACATCCACTCCGGCACTTCCGGGAACATGGCTGAGAGGTAAAGCTTGGCCAGCAGTGCGTTGACCATTGGCAGCAGCAGGTAGTCCAGTAGTGAAGACCAGCCCACCAGGAAGCCCACGTGCGGGTTGATTGCGCGTTGGGTGTAGGTGTAGGCCGAGCCCGACTGCGGAAAGCGCTTTACCAGGGTGCCGTAGCTCACGGCGGTGAACAGGATGCCGGCCAGCGCCAGAATGTAGGCGCTGGGTACGTGGCCGGCGGTAATCCCGCTGACGATGCCGAAGGTGTCGAACACGGTCATCGGGGTCAGGTAGGCCAGGCCGATGATGATCACGTGCCAGAGGCGCAGGGTTTTGCGGAGTTGGCCGTGGCCGGAAGCGCTCTGGTCAGGCTGCATGCTGGCATGGCTCCTGCTGCTGGGCGTAAACGACGGGCACGGTGTATTGCGCATGCGGCAAGGGCGAGCGGGTGGGCTCCATGTTGTTCACCTTTTATGTTGGAGCGGCGGGAGGCGCGGGGGAGCGCGCAAAGTGGTGAAAATAAAAAACGATGGATAGGTGAGTGTCAAGTTAAACATGACAAGATGTTGCTGAATTGAAATATTTATCGATTAAATCCGGGTTTTGTTCGGTTTTTGCGCGTTTATTTGCGATTGTGATCAATTGGCGTGTTCGTAAAAATTAACGAATCCTGTGCTTGCCTTGTCTCGGTGTCAGACGTGTCCGAAAAATGGCATTTCTCGACCTGAGCCAGCACTCGGCCTAATCGGGGGTGGTACTCTTCGTTTTCTGCGTGGCCACTGGCCGCCTTCGAAGCCCTTACGGACAGCAATCGGTTCTATTCATGAAGAAAACAGTTGGCATCCTTTCCGGCCTGGCTATCGCCATTGCCGTCGCAACTACCGCAGGCGCCTGGTACACCGGCAAGCAGCTGCCGGCAGAGCTGGACAACGCGCTTGCCCGCAGTAACGCCGAACTCAGAAAGGCCCTGGTCAGCACCGGCGGTAGCATGAGCATCGAGCGCGTGTCGCTGGAGCAGCACCTCTTCAGCAGTACTGCCCAGTACCGGCTCAAGGCTCGCGACATCAACGTGGGTGAGGGTGAGGTGATCAATTTTGACGTGGGCGTGACCGACCAGATCGAGCACGGCCCGTTTCCCTGGTCCAGGGTCAGGGCGCTGAAGCTGATGCCGGTAATGGCGGTCAGCAACAGCACGCTGCAGAAGGATGAGGCCGTCGCGCCATGGTTCGCTGCTGCGGGTGGCAAGGCCCCGATCAGTGCGCAGACCAGCCTGGGTTACAGCGGCAGTGTGGTCAGCCAGGTTCAGCTGGCGCCGCTAAGGCTTGATGAAGCGGACGGCAACAGCCTGGATTTCTCGGGCATGCAGTTCGAAGCCAGCGGGGACAAGGAAGGCAAGGCCTCGACGTTCCACGGCCAGGCCGACAGTCTCGTGATTAAACGGGTGCAAGACGACCAGCCGCCGGCCACGTTCGAGCTCAAAGGGCTGAAGTTTGGCGGTAACCTCGCAGCCACCGCGCACGATGCCATTTATGTGGGTAACGTCGATCTGGCGTTGGCCGAAACCAAGGTCACACTTGGGCCGAAACAGCAGGTGCTGCTGATCAAGGGGCTGGAGCAGAAGGCCTTGCAAACCCTCGAGGGCACGGACACCGTGGGTGGCCGCGCGGAGTACAAGGTCGGCGACATCAGCTGGGATGGCCGCGCGGTAGGCAAGGCACAGATGGCGGTGAGCGTGACCTCGGTCAACGCCCCGGCGCTGCAGGCCTTGTCGAAGTGGTACCAGTCGCACTTGCCTGAGTTCGAGGCCGCCAGTGCGGCTGGTCAGCCGGTGCCGCAGATCCAGATGGACGATGCCGAAAAGGCCCGCTTCCAGGGTGACTTGCAGAAATTGCTGGCCGCCAAGCCCAAGCTGGCGGTGGAAAACTTGTCGTTCAAGACCGCCAATGGCGAGAGCCGCTTCAACCTGTCGATGGACCTCGCCGCGCCGGCCAGCTTCGACCTGCCGCCGGACCAGCTGAGCAAGCAGATCATCACTGAGGTGAAAGGCAAGCTGTCGCTGTCCAAGCCGATGATCGGTGACCTGGCGACCTTGCAAGCCTTGCTGGATGGCCAGACCGATGCCCAAGCCATTGCCATGCAGTCGAGCCAGGCGGGGGAGATGGTCGGCATGATGGCGCTGCAGAGCGGCATGGCCACCGTGCAGGGCGATGATGTGGTCAGCAGCCTGCACTATGCCGAGGGCATGGTCGATTTCAATGGCCGAAAAATGACCGTGGAAGAATTCGCCATGTTCATGGCGGCGCATCTGGCAGCCCTGTCGCCGCAGGGGTGATGGTTTCTCCTGTTGCGGCCTCTTCGCGGGTAAACCCGCTCCTACAAGGATTTCACTGTGTAGGAGCGGGTTTACCCGCGAAGAGGCCAGTACAGGCAACACAAAAACCCCTTTAGTAATCGCTGGATTGTCTGTAGCCTTCGGCCTCCGATAATAATCCGCGCCCGCAGAGGGCCGTGGCGGTCAGTGTGCCGTCCGGCACCCTTAGCCGATCTGCCAGGGCCGGGTGATACACTCGATTTGACGCGCAAGCGCGCCTGCAGGTCCAGCGATCATGACCCAGATTTCCGAACGCCTTTTGGTTCAGGCCCACCTCGACGCCAAGCAGCCCAACCCGCTGACAGCCGAGCAGGAGGCCGAATACCGTGCGGCCATCGCTGCCGAGCTCAAGGCCCAGAATGCCGTGCTGGTTGCCCACTATTACTGCGACCCGGTCATCCAGGCGCTGGCTGAAGAAACCGGCGGCTGTGTATCCGACTCTTTGGAAATGGCCCGTTTCGGCAAGAATCACCCTGCCGAAACGGTCATCGTGGCCGGTGTGCGCTTCATGGGCGAGACGGCAAAAATCCTCACCCCGGAAAAGCGCGTGCTAATGCCGACCCTGGAGGCCACCTGCTCGCTCGACCTGGGCTGCCCGGTAGAAGAGTTCTCGGCTTTCTGCGACCAGCACCCTGAACGCACCGTGGTGGTCTACGCCAACACGTCCGCAGCGGTGAAGGCACGCGCCGACTGGGTAGTGACTTCGAGCTGTGCGCTGGAAATTGTCGAAAGCCTGATGGACAACGGCGAAACCATCATCTGGGGCCCGGACCAGCACCTTGGCCGTTACATCCAGAAGCAGACTGGCGCCGACATGCTGCTGTGGGACGGTGCCTGCATCGTTCACGAAGAGTTCAAGTCGCGCCAGTTGGCCGACATGAAGGCACTGTACCCGGATGCTGCGATTCTGGTGCACCCCGAGTCGCCGGAAGCGGTGATCGAGTTGGCTGACGCGGTAGGTTCCACCAGCCAGCTGATCAAGGCTGCCCAGACCCTGCCGAACAAAACCTTCATCGTCGCCACTGACCGCGGCATCTTCTACAAGATGCAGCAGCTGTGCCCGGACAAGGAATTTGTCGAAGCTCCCACCGCCGGCAACGGCGCGGCATGCCGCAGCTGTGCGCATTGTCCGTGGATGGCGATGAACACCCTGGAGCGGGTGCTGGATTGCCTGCGTAACGGCACCAACGAAATTTTTGTCGACCCGGCGCTGGTGCCCAAGGCCATCAAGCCGCTTAACCGCATGCTGGACTTTACCCAGGCGGCGCGGCTGAAGCTGTCTGGTAATGCCTGACGCCAGACCGCGTCATACTCTTCGCGGGCTCACCCGCTCCCACAGATATTGCACCGTTTACCAAGGCGGTGGAGTAGCTGTGGGAGCGGGCGAGCCCGCGAATCGTCTTCAGCGCCCCATCATTTCCTGAACCATGCGCCGCTGCTCCATGATCTCGCGCTGGCGCTGGTCAATCTGTGAGGCCAGCGGGAAATTCCCACCCGCCCGGCGCTTGGCGTAATCCAGCTGCTGGATTGCCTGGTCAAAGTCGCCGACCAGTGTGAAGTACTCGGCCCGTGCCCGGTGCAAGCCGATGGTATTGCCCGACAAGCCCCGCACTTCAGCCATGTCGTACCACACATCCGGGTCATCCGGGCGGCTCTTGACCAGCTCGTTCAATACCTTCTCGGCCTCGGCCGGCTTGTTCTGTTTCACCAGCAGGTCGGCACGCACCTGTTTCAACGGATAGTTGCCCGGGTACAGCCCCTGCATCCGTTCGGCGCGCTGCTGGGCGTCGGCAAGACGGTTGTTGGTGATGTCCAGGTCGATTTGCGCCAGGTTGTAGGTGATGTCGTTGGGCGCCTTGGCCAGCAGCGGCTTGAGCATTTCACGCGCCTCGTTCAATTGCCCACCCTTGATCTGTGCCAAGGCCAGGCCATAACGTGCAGCGTCCAGCTTTGGGTCTTCGTCCAGTTGGGCACGGAAGCGTTTGGCGGCAAGCCCCGGTGTGCCTTCGTAGGTAAGTGCCACCCGGGCGCGGATCAGCTGGTAGCGCATGCTGTCTTCGATACCACCCTTGGGCGCCTGGTCGGCGCGGTTACGGGTGTCGGCAATACGTGATTCGGTCACCGGGTGGGTCAGCAGGAATTCCGGCGGTTTGGCGTCATACCGGTACTGGCGTGCCAGGCGCTCGAACATGGTCGGCATGTTGCGCGGGTCGTAGCCGGCCTTTTCCAGGTTCTGGATGCCAATGCGGTCGGCTTCCTGTTCGTTCTGGCGCGAGAAGCGCCGCTGCTCCTGGATGGCCGCTGCCTGGGTGCCGGCAATCATGCCGATGCCCGCATCGCCGGCGCCACCTGCGGCCAGCACGATGCCGGCCAGTAGCGCCGCCATCATCGGCAGCTGCATCCGCTGCTGGGCCTCGACACCACGCGCGAAATGGCGTTGCGACAAGTGCGCCAGTTCGTGGGCCAGTACCGAGGCATATTCGCCCTCGGTCTGGGCGTTGAGGAACAGACCACCGTTGACCCCGACAATGCCACCCGGGGCGGCGAAGGCGTTGAGCTCGCGGCTGTCGATCAGGATGAACTCCAGGCGCCGGTCCTGCAGCTGGCTGGTTTCGGCCAGCTTGTAAACGCTGGTTTCGACGTAGTCCTTGAGCTGAGGGTCGTTGAGCTGATTGACCTGGCCACGCAGCAGGCTGAGCCAGGCGCGGCCCAGTTGGTGCTCCTGTTGCGGCGAGACGATCGCAGAACTGGCATCACCCAGTGATGGCAGGTCGTCAGCATGGCCGGGAAGGGCCATCAGGCAGGCCAGCGTCAGCAGGGTAGGGCGCAGTAGATTCATGCATGAAGCTCGCGTCGGATCAAAGATACCTACTGTAGCGGGCTCACACGTTGACGACCAGTGGCGCTATCCTAGCCAGCCATGCCAAGAAGCAGCCTGGCGATGCCTTTGGAGACCCTGCGATGAGTAACACCCTGACCTGCGACGCCGAACTGGACGCCAGCGGGCTGAATTGTCCGTTGCCACTGCTCAAGGCCAAGATGGAACTCAATCGCCTGGCCAGTGGCGCTGTGCTCAAGGTAATCGCCACTGACGCAGGCTCCCAGCGCGACTTCCGCACTTTCGCCCAGTTGGCCGGTCATACCCTGCTGCATGAAACGGCCGAGGCCGGTACCTATACTTACTGGCTGCGCAAGGCCTGAGTCTTTTCCAAGGATCGTCAATGTTCAAAGTCTTTCGCGACTGGGTGCAGCGCTACTTCTCCGATGAGGAAGCGGTGGTGCTGGCGGTCCTGTTGTTCCTGGCGTTTACCGCAGTGCTCACCCTGGGCGGCATGCTCGCGCCGGTGCTGGCGGGCATGGTGCTGGCGTTTCTGATGCAGGGGCTGGTCAACGCCCTGGAGCGTGTGCGCGTACCTACACGGCTGGCGGTGATGCTTGTGTTCGCCTTGTTCATGGGCGCACTGGCGGTGTTCATGCTGGTGCTGGTACCGCTGCTGTGGCACCAGTTGATCACGCTGTTCAACGAGCTGCCGGGCATGCTCGGCAAGTGGCAGTCGTTGTTGTTGCTGCTGCCGGAGCGCTATCCGCACCTGGTGTCGGACGAGCAGGTATTGCACGCCATCGAGTCGGTGCGCGGTGAAATTGGCAAATTTGGTCAATGGGCGCTGACCTTCTCGCTGTCCAGCCTGCCACTGCTGGTCAACGCCATGATCTATCTGGTGCTGGTGCCGATTCTGGTGTTCTTCTTCCTGAAGGATCGCGAACTCATTGGCCGCTGGGTCAGCGGCTACCTGCCGCGCCAGCGCACCTTGTTGAGCCGGGTGGGCAGCGAGATGAACCGGCAGATCGCCAACTACATCCGTGGCAAGGGCATCGAGATCTTGATCTGCGGCATTGCCACTTACATTGCCTTCATCAGCCTGGGGCTCAACTACGCAGCGCTATTGGCGTTGCTGGTGGGGCTGTCGGTGGTGGTGCCTTACGTGGGCGCGGTGGTCGTGACTGTGCCGGTCACCTTGATTGCGCTGTTCCAGTGGGGCTGGGGCGACCAGTTCATCTACCTGATGACGGTGTACGCGATCATCCAGGCGCTGGATGGCAATGTGCTGGTGCCGCTGCTGTTCTCTGAAGCGGTGAGCCTGCACCCGGTGGCGATTATTTGTGCAGTGCTGCTGTTTGGCGGGCTATGGGGGTTCTGGGGGATATTTTTCGCCATCCCGCTGGCGACGCTGATCAAGGCCGTGCTGGATGCGTGGCCCAAGCAGGAGCCTAGCGTTTCACCGATGCTTTGAATGTCATTGGGGCCGCTCTGCGGCCCTTCGCGGGCACGCCCGCTCCCACTGGGCCCTGCACAATTCCTGTGGGAGCGAGCGTGCCCGCGAAGGGCTGCAAGGCAGCCCCATTCAATTTCAAGCCTTGTTCAAGGTCTGAGCAGCGGCCAGAACTGCATCCACATGCCCAGGCACCTTCACGCCACGCCATTCCTGGCGCAGCACACCGTCCTTGTCGATCAGGAAAGTGCTGCGGTCAACGCCCATGTACTCCTTGCCATACAGCTTCTTCAGCTTGATCACGTCGAACAGCTGGCACAGGGCCTCGTCCTTGTCGCTGATCAGCTCGAACGGGAAACCTTGCTTGGCCTTGAAGTTCTCGTGCGACTTGATGCCATCACGCGACACACCGAATACCACGGTGTTGGCCGCGGCGAAGGCGTCATGCTGGTCGCGGAAGCCCTGGCCCTCGGTGGTGCAGCCTGGGGTGCTGTCCTTGGGGTAGAAGTACACCACCACCTGCTGGCCCTTGAGTTCGGCAAGGCTGACGGTTTGCCCGCTGGTGGCCTGGGCCTGGAAGTCGGCGACAGGTTGGTCGAGTGCTACAGCCATGATCGGTTTCCTTACATTGGGTTCTGGGGACGCCATGGCTCGATCAGTGCGTCGAGGTTCAGGGCATCGGCAAAGTCCAGGAACTGGTCGCGTAGCCAGCTGATCTGCGTGCCGGCCGGCAGAATCACGGTGAACTGGGCGTTGAGCATGCTGCTACCGGTTTGCGGCGCCAGGTAGGTGTCGCAGGTCATGGCTTCCAGCTCGACGCGGTGGTCAAGGAAGAACTGGCACAGCTCGTTGATGATGTCCGGGCGGTAGGCAGCACTGACGTAGGCCACATATGGAAGGGCCTGCGGGCGCACTTCCTGGTCGGCGCTGCGGACCACGTCGAGCGTCAGGCCGTGTTTCTTGCCCAGGCCTGGCAGGGTGGATTCGAGACGTGCCAGGGCGTCCCAGCTGCCGCCCACCTGCAGCACCAGGGCGCTGGTCTCGCCGTGGCGGCTCAGGCGCGAGGTGACCACCGCGCAGCGGTTTTCGAAGGCAGCGCGGCTGAGGACGTTGGCCAGCTCCATGGGGTTCGGGCCCAGGGCACTGATGACAAGGAATTGTTCGCGGACGGTGGGGGTGGACATGCAGCATTCCTAAAGCGATGAGCGGTCGGCACAGGACGGGCAAAAGCCTCCTGTCGGCAGGGCCCGGGGCTCGCATGCGAGGTCTTGGACGCTGGCGGGGAGCAAGGTCGACGGCCCGGCGGGCCGCGCTGCACCGATCAAAGGGCCAAGGGTAGCGAAATAAGCCGCCGAGGGGAATGCTCCACCCGCCTGCTTCGCTTGTGCAAGGTCGATGCCCCCAGTACCATTACCGCTCTCTTTTTCCGGCAGGAGCAGTTACATGATTGCGGGCAGTATGGTGGCATTGGTCACACCCATGGATGCACAAGGGCGTGTTGACTGGGGCAGCCTCGACAAACTTGTAGACTTCCACCTGGAAAACGGCACCCATGCGATCGTCGCTGTCGGCACCACCGGTGAGTCGGCCACGCTGGATGTCGAAGAACACATCCTGGTCATCAAGCACGTGGTCGAGCGCGTCAAACGCAGCGCCAAACCGATTCCGGTCATCGCCGGCACCGGTGCCAACTCCACCGCCGAAGCCGTGCACCTGACCCAGAACGCCAAGAATGCTGGCGCCGACGCCTGCCTGCTGGTTGTGCCGTACTACAACAAGCCAACGCAAGAAGGCCTGTACCAGCACTTCAAGCACATTGCCGAAGCCGTCGACATCCCGCAGATCCTCTACAACGTTCCCGGCCGTACCTCCTGCGACATGCAGGCCGAGACCGTGATCCGCCTGTCGACCGTGCCGAACATCATCGGCATCAAGGAAGCCACGGGCGACCTGGCCCGCGCCAAGGCCATCCTCGATGGCGTCAGCAAGGACTTCATCGTCATGTCCGGCGACGATCCGACTGCCGTCGAGCTGATCCTGATGGGTGGCAAGGGCAACATCTCCGTCACCGCCAACGTCGCTCCGCGCGAAATGGCCGACCTGTGCGAGGCCGCCCTTGAGGGCAATGCCGAGAAGGCCCGCGCAATCAACGAAAAACTCATGCCGCTGCACAAAGACCTGTTCTGCGAGTCCAACCCGATCCCGGTGAAATGGGCGCTCGTCGAAATGGGCCTGATGCAAAAAGGTATTCGCCTGCCCCTGACCTGGCTGAGCGAAGGCTGCCACGAAAAAGTCCGTACTGCCTTGCGCCAGTCCGGCGTACTGGTTTAAGAGGAAGTACACCGCATGAAGCGACTGGCTGGTCTTTCCGCCCTTGCCCTGATTATCTCCAGCACCAGCGGGTGTGGCTGGCTGTGGGGCGAGGATGGCTATTTCCGCGACCGCGGCAGTGACTACCTGCAGGCGCACCCGACCGCGCCGATGCAACTGCCGCCGGACGCCAGCAACGTCAAGCGCCTTGACCCGCTGCTGCCGATTCCGCGTAACGTCGCTGACGATAACGTCGCGGGTGAGTTCGAAGTGCCTCGCCCGCAACCGCTGACTGGCGGTGCCGCCCAGGTTACCGACTACAGCCTGCAGCGCAGCGGCAGCAGCCGCTGGGTACTGGCCCAGCATTCGCCAGCCGAAGTGTGGCCGGTAGCCCGGCAGTTCTTCGAGGACAACGGCTTCCGCATTGCTGAAGAGCGCCCGCAGACAGGTGAGTTCAATACCACCTGGCAGCGTTTCGATGAGCTGTCGGCATCGCTTGGCCAGCGTCTGGCCAGCACTGCCAGCAGCGGTGACAGCGAGGTGCGTGTGCGTGTGCGCATGGAGCCTGGCGTGCAGCGCAACACCTCCGAGGTGTATGTGGTCAGCGTCGAGCGCCCGGCGGGCAGCACTGCCGATCCTGCGTTCCCGTCCACCTCCAGCAATATCGGCACCGATGCCCTGCTGGTCGACGAAATGCTTGCCAGCATGAACCGCAGCGCCGAGAAGGGTGGTTCGGTGTCGCTGCTGGCCGCGCGCGATTTCGACGCCCCAAGCCGCGTCAGCCTGAGTGAAGACGGCAGCGGCAACCCGGTGCTGTACCTGGGGTCTGACCTGGACCGCGCCTGGTCTGGCGTAGGCCGTGCCCTGGAGCAGGGTGGCGAATGGCGTGTTGAAGACATCAACCGCAGCCTGGGCCTGTACTACATCAACCTGTCCGAAAAGCCTGAAGACAAGCAGAACCAGCCTGGCTTCTTCAGCCGCCTGTTCGGCAGCGAGCCGACCAAGGAAGAGCGTGAAGCCCGTGCCGAGCGTTACCAGGTTCGCCTGAGCAAGGTGGGTGAGAGCGTGCAGGTCACGGTCGAGAAAAACATCAACACCGTGGCTCCGGCCGATGTCGCCCGCCGCGTGCTGAGCGCCATTCAGGACCACCTGGGCTAAGTGCGCTTCGCGGTACTCGGAAGCGGCAGCCAAGGGAACGGCACGCTGATCGCCAGTGGTGACACGTTCATCCTGGTCGATTGCGGCTTTTCCCTGCGCGAAACCGAGCGGCGCCTGGCGCTGCTCGGCGTGTCGGCGGCCCAGCTCAGTGCGGTACTGGTCACCCACGAACATGCCGACCACGTGCATGGGGTCGGCTTGCTGTCACGGCGCTACAATGTACCGGTCTACCTCAGCCAAGGGACCTTGCGCGGCATGCGCAAGCCGGTAGAGGTGGCCGGTTTTCTCGCTTGTGGCCAAAGCCTGCGCGTCGGCAGCCTGGAAGTAACCGCAGCGCGGGTCGAGCACGATGCTTACGAGCCATTGCAGTACGTGGTCAGCGATGGTCAGCGGCGTTTTGGCATGCTCACTGACCTGGGTTCGTACGACGCGCTGCTGTTGGAGCGTTACCAGGGCCTGGATGCACTGCTGATCGAGGCCAACCACTGCCGCGACCTGCTGGCACGCGGTCACTATCCGGCCTTTTTGAAGCAGCGGGTGGGTGGCATGCAAGGGCATTTGAACAACCACCAGGCCGCGCGCCTGGTGCACGAGTTGGGCTGGAACAACCTGCAACACCTGGTGCTGGCCCACCTCAGCAGCAAGAACAACCTGCCACACTTGGCCCGCCAGTGCTTCGTCGACACCCTTGGGTGCGACCCGGACTGGCTCCAGGTGGCGAATCAGGAACACGGGCTCGACTGGCGCGAAATCGCCTAGCCCAACACCTCAAGCAAGCGGAGCCCAATCATGGAAAAACGCGAAGAACTTTACCGCGGCAAGGCCAAATCGGTTTACAAGACCGACGACGCCGACCGCTTGATCCTGCTGTTCCGTAACGACACTTCGGCGTTCGACGGCAAGCGTATCGAACAACTCGACCGCAAAGGCATGGTGAACAACAAGTTCAACGCCTTCATCATGCAGAAACTGGAAGAAGCCGGCGTGCCGACCCAGTTCGACAAGCTGCTGGGCGACAACGAGTGCCTGGTGAAGAAGCTGGACATGATCCCGGTCGAGTGCGTGGTGCGTAACTACGCTGCCGGCAGCCTGGTCAAGCGCCTGGGCGTGGAGGAGGGCATCAAGCTGGAGCCGTCCACCTTCGAGCTGTTCCTGAAGAACGACGAAAAGGGCGACCCCTTCATCAACGAATCCCACGTTGTCGCGTTCGGCTGGGGCACCGCCGAGCAGCTGGTAGAAATGAAGAAGCTGTCGTTGAAGGTCAACGAAGTGCTGAGCAAGCTGTTCGATGACGCCGGCCTGCTGCTGGTCGACTTCAAGCTGGAGTTCGGCGTATTCCACGGCCAGATCGTGTTGGGCGACGAGTTCAGCCCGGACGGCTGCCGCCTGTGGGACAAAGAAACCCGTAAGAAGATGGACAAGGACCGCTTCCGTCAGGGCCTGGGCGACGTGATCGAAGCCTACGAAGAAGTTGCCAAGCGCCTGGGCGTGCCGCTGTAAGCGACGGGTTCACGCAAGCGCCTGATACCACGCGGTTTTTTTGAAAAAAAGGTTTGCGTTTTAAAAGAACGCTGGTATGATGCGCGGCATTGGAGAGATGCCGGAGTGGTCGAACGGGACGGATTCGAAATCCGTTGTACTGGCAACAGTACCTAGGGTTCAAATCCCTATCTCTCCGCCATACAAGATCAAGCCCCTGGAAGCGAAAGCTTTCGGGGGCTTTTTCGTTGCGGCTTACTTTTTCATCATCCCCAACTCAGCATCATCCAGCAGCGCCTTGGCCATTGCGCTCAGGTAATGCGAGGCCCAGATCAGTTTCTGGTCGCCGTCCATCAGGCCGGTGATGATCAGGTCGCGCACGTAACCCATCAGTTCGGAGGCCTGCTCGCGGGCGTCCTGGCAGGGGATGCCGGGCTCGATGCGGAACAGCGGGTGGGTGTTGTTTTCGCCTTGGTAGAAGCAGGTCTTGCCGACTGTGGTGGGTTCTGGTGTGTTGTCGGTGGGCATTGTTTTGTTTCCCTGGATTTTGGGTTGCCTGGGCTGGCCTCTTCGCGGGCTCGCCCGCTCCCACAGGTACTGTGCAGTGCGTGACGGCTGTGATGACCCTGTGGGAGCGGGCGTGCCCGCGAAGAGGCCTGACCTGCTAATGCAAGGTGTGAGGCTCTGTGGGTAAATGCGGCCGCATCTGCAACTGCATCAACGCCGACTCGACCAGCCCCTGTACCGCTTCCATTTCATGAATTACGGCCTGCATCACGATCGAGCTGTGGGCGGTAGGTTCGAGTTGCACGGATTGGCGGGCCACGGACAGGGCGCAGAGCACGTACTCTGAAGACTGGACCAGGGTGTCTTGCAGGATCTGGGTGGAATCGGGGGAGTAGGGCGGATCGGGGACTGTCTTGCGCATGTAAGCTCCTTGGGTAGTGGAGCCGCCTGGCAACGCTGTCAAACGAATGGAGGCAGCTATACATGGGTTGACAGACCGGTACCCAAGGACCCGGCGCACACGAATGTGCCCCATGCACAGCTGCCATTAAGCGCTGCAACGGAAACTTGAGTAGTCGGCCTGTCAAAGCCGGTCGCTGATTTCACAACGACGAGCCGAGACTAGAGCGCGACCGAATCCGTCGCAACCGTTTGAGCGGGTTGGAAGTATGTTTGGGAAACGCCCTACAAGGAAGGGGATAATTCTGAGTGCAAGTTGTAGGACGGATTTCTACCAATACATCAGACAGGCTTCCTGCAACATTTTGTCTTGAACTGCCAATGGCACCTTAGGCTACAATGCGGCGCTCTGATACGCCACTCACGCCCAGGCCACACGCCGTAATGACTACGCGCGCTGGGCGATGAACTCTTCCTGACATGGATTCGTTGGATGCTTTGCGCCGTACTGGTCTCCCCCTGCGCCCCTCGCTGGACGGCTGAATTGTCGTCTGCGGCCAGTGCTGCGCACTTTCTGAAAACCCCGCACAACTTTGAATGCTGCCGCCAACCATTGGCTGCGGTACGCGGCTGTGCGCCCCACCGAAAATGGAGTGCTCCACTTGCACAAGAAATTCGTCGCGTCCCTTCTGGCGGTCGCCATCGCCTCTACCACGGCCTGTGCACAGCTCGGTATCAGCAAAGAGCAAGCGGGCACCGTGATCGGTGGCCTGGCCGGTGTGGCCATCGGCTCGACCATGGGCAGTGGTAACGGCAAGATCGCCGCAGCCCTGATCGCGGGTGGCATCGGTGCCTACATGGGCAACCGTATCGGCCACATGCTGGACGAGAAGGACCAGCAGGCCCTGGCGCTGCGCACCCAGGAGGTGCTGAGCCAGCAGCAGACCACCGCCAGCGCCCAGCCGGTGACCTGGAAGTCCGACCATTCGGGTGCCACCGCGCAGATCGTGCCGGGCAAGGAATACACCAAGACCAAGCAGGTCGAGGTCAAGCGCGCGCCGAAGATCCAGGCGGTGCCGTCGATGAAGCTGATCAACGAGCCGTATGTGACCACCAGCGACAACCTCAATGTGCGCGCCGCGCCCAATCAGACTGGCGAGAAGGTCGGCAGCCTGAAGAACCACACCGAATTCACCGCCGTGGGCTCCACCGGTGACTGGATCCTGGTCGGGCGCAAGGGTGTGACCGTTGGCTATGTGCACAAGAACTACGTCGAGCCCAAGGCCCAGGCCGTGGCCAAGCGCGTGACCCCGGCGGTGAACCTGGACGAGCTGGACGTTGCTGCCAGCAAGGAAACCCAAGGCTTCGACCTGGACTCGGTGCAGTCGCTGCCGACCCAGACAGTTGCCGCCGAAGCGGCCTGCCGCCCTGTCACCGTCAGCCTGAAATCGCAAAGCGGCAAGACTGAGCAAGAGCAGAACACCTTCTGCAAACAAGCCAATGGCACCTGGGAACTGATCTGAGGAAATCCATGAAAAAGCACGCGCTCGCGCTGGCAGTGATCGGCGCTTGTGGTCTGGTACCGCAGGCGTTCGCCCATGAGCTGGCCTTTTCCAAGAAAGACAACATCAAGGTCGAAGTGCCTGGGGATGCCACCAGCTGGTGCAAGCCCCAGGTCGACCTGACCATCACCCGCCCGGCGTGGGACAACCAGGAGCTGCTGTCTGGCCTGCTGACCAAGCTGCCGTTCGTGTTCGCCAAGGACTGCTCCACTGCCAAGGTGAGCTGGAAGGCGGTCGATGCCAAGGGCAACCTGTACGCCAGCGGCTCGGGCAATGCCAGCAACCTGGGGCTGGTCACCCTGGCGGCCGCGCCTGCCGCAGTTTCCCCTGCGCCGGTTGCAGCACCTGCGCCAGTGCCGGCACCTGTGCAGCCAGAAGCACCGGTTGCTGCTGCAGCGGCTTCAGCCCCTGCTGCTGAGCCAGCCCCGGCGGTAGTTGAAGCCGCACCCGCGAAAGCAGAAGCTACCCCGGCTCCCGCGCCTGCCCCAGCCGTAGCTGCAGAACCGGCCCCTGCGCCGGCCGCCGAAGCCCCGGCACCAGCCCCTGTTGTGCCGCCTGTCCCGGCACCTGCCACAGCAGTAGCAGTAGCCCCCACCTCGGACTTCGGCCGCTCGGTGGTCCTGGAAAACCGCAACCTGATGCAGGTAACGGACGGCGCCGGCTGCAAATGGGTGCTCAGCAAGTCGATCATCGGCGATGGCGACACCCTGTCGTTCGGCACCACCCCGGCCATGCCGTGCCCGGCCTCCGGCTTTGGCGAAGGCAGCTTCGAAAAAATCAGCTGGAAGGCCGTGGGCACCTACCGGGGTGATAACTGGAACCGCGTCTACGCGCACCCGAGCGGCCTGATCTTCATCAAGAACCTCGAGCCTGCGGTGAAGAACAAGGCTGTTTCCTACCTCACCGCGCAAGCTGACCAAGCCGCGTTCCTGGTGGGCGAAATCCCCGGCCGGCAGATGAAGGTGTACCTGACCTTCAGCCGTTCCAGCTACGGCGTACTGCGCCCGTTCGGCAGCGACCCGTACTACGTGGTGGTCACCCCGGACGAGTCGTTTGCTCTGGACGCGGCCAAGTACAAGGAAGCCGCGCTGGAAATCTTCGACCTGATCAAGACCACCTCGCCGACCACCACTGATGTGGCCACCCTGTTCATCGTCAAGGACCTGTCGGCGATCTCGAACAACATCTGGGGCAATGACGCGCAGAAGATTACCCGCAACCGCATCGGCATCAACCGTCAGGGCCTGTTCTTCGATGTGCGCGAGGGTACGAACTGGGCGGTTCAGCGTGAGCAGCGGCGGGTGCGTGAAGAGCGTCAGCGCCAACAGGAACTGGCCCGCGTGCATACCCGCGTACTGGAGCGTTACCAGCAGTTGCAGGATGGCATGAGCGACTTCAAGGGGCGTGAAACCGAGGCGCTGGCACAAATGGCCGGCATCAAGGTGCGCTTCGCTTCGCCATTGGAGCAGCAAAACCCTGCGACCTCGGCCAGCGTGACGCCGATGATGGTGCACGTTACCGGCACGCAGGGCGACTTCTACACCATCGACTTCCCGAGCAAGGGCCGTCTGGTTGCGGACGAGGAATACAGCGAAGGCTGGTACGTGACCCAGGTGGCCAACGCCACGCCGTACTACCCGCTGGACGATGGCCGTGCCGTGCCTACCTACCGGGCCTACAGCGTGGGTGAGCCCGAGGCTTGCAAGCAGGACCACTGTGCCGACCGCGTGTCGTTCGGTGCCGTACTGGCCAAGGAATTCCCCAACGCCGGTATCGATTTCAGCTGGACCCCCGAGGTCTCCCAAAAGTACGTGAACGACTGGAACAGCGCTTCCGCGATGGTCCAGTGAGGCAAACACCATGATCAAACAGATGAACAAGAAGCAGCTGCTGATTGGCGGTGTGGCCGCGGCGGTGCTGGTGCTCGGCGGTGGCTATGCGATGGTCTCCAGCTCGGGTAAGAAGGCTGCGCTGGCCTACTACGACGACTTCAAGGAGCGCTATTTCCTTGAGGATGTACTGTCTGAGGGGGACATTTCCTACTCGGCGTTTTCCGGCAACCTGACCGTCGCCGAGCCTGAAATCCGTGTCACTGCGGCGCAGACCAACGGCGCCCAACAGTTCATGCGCGGCCTGTCAGGCTTGATGGAATCGGTCCGCGGCAGTTCGACGGAAGAAGGCCTGGCGGGTTGGGCCAAGTACCAGCTCAACGTCAGCCGTAATGTTGCCGGCATATACCTGAAAGCCGATGCGCTGAAGCTGTCTCACGACGGTGACAGCAAGGACGGTACCATTCACATCCAGCTGCTCGGCATGCAGATGGCCAACCCCTACGTTGCCAGCAAGGGCGCCGAAGTGGTTCTGGTGGCTGATGTCAGCGACGAGATCCAGCCACGTGCAGAGCTGACCGCCAATGGCCGGGCCACTGAGTCGGGGTTCGCCTGGGGGGCCAACATGGCGGTCCGCCAGCCGGTGACAGGCGCGTTTCTGGTCAGCAGTACGGGCGATTTTGGCACCACGGTTGACCTGGACTTCACCATCAAGCGCTCCAGTGACGGTGAAGGCTCGATGGCGTTTGTCGTGACCCACCGCAACGATGGCTCCAAGGTAGGTGAGATCGTGCGCAAGGCCGACTTCCAGTCGCTGCCGGAGCTGGACGATGTCGAAACCCAACTCAAGAGTGCGCTCAGTGCCATGCTGATTGGTGCATACAGCCCTTACACCGGTCAGTCGGTATTGGCCGAAACAGTGAGTGGTTTTGCGCGCAAGGCAAAGGTCGAGAACTACTCGGTGAGCTACAGCGGCTTCAAACCGCTGAAAGAGGCTTTCAGCGATTACCAGCAGCAAGTCCCCAAGGCGAAGTTCGCAGCTTTCTGCCAGGAGGTTGGGCTGTCGTCGTGGAGCAGTGACTTTGGCGCCAAGGCCAAGAACCACAGCGACTCGGAGTGCGCCATCGGGCAGAAGCTGGTCGAAGACGGCAGTTTCGAAGAGCAGTACACCTTCAAGGAAGGCAAGAGCCTGTTTGCAGCGTTATTCGTGAGCAAGGCGTATCAGCTGGAAACCAATTGATTGGGTAATGGCTGAGTGAGCAAGCCCCCGGGAACCCTGAGTTGCCGGGGGCTTTTTTTGCTGTCAGGTGTGCCCGGACCCTGTTGGGCTTGGGATCAGCGCATCGCCGCCAGTTTGATGCCGAATCCCACCAGGCAAGCCCCCGCCAGTCGCTCGAACATATTGGCAATTCGCGGGTTGGCGCGCATGCGCTCGGCCAGTTGATGGGTCAGCACCACGGCAATCAGCCCATACAGGAAGGTCACCACCGCCACTGTCGCCGCCATGAAACCGAACGTCACCAGCCCTTGGTGCTTCACCGGGTCGACGAACAGCGGGAAAAACGCCATGTAGAACATGATCGCCTTGGGGTTGAGCAGGGTGATCATCATGGTCTGGCGCAGGTACTGGCCGTTGTCCATGCGGCAGATGTGTGCTGCACCACCGGGTTTGCTCAGCAGCATGCGCAGGCCCAGGTAGGCCAGGTATGCAGCCCCCGCCCACTGCACCATATGAAAGGCGGCAGGGTAGGTGGCCAGCAGGGTGGCGACGCCGGCTACCGCCAGCCACAGCAGCACCTGGTCGCCCACGATTACGCCACAGGTCGCGGCCAGGCCTGCCTTGATACCGCCCTTGCCGGTGGCGGTGATCAGGGCGAAATTGCCCGGGCCGGGGATGGCCAGAAGAATGAGGAAGGCGATGACGAATGCGCCGTAGTCGGTGACGCCAAGCATGGTGAGTTCCTGTTGGGCATTGCGAAGGCAGTGCGCTGAACTATCGTCGCCAACGGCGCGCTTTTCAACCTGTTGTTGCACAGTTGCAAAGAACCTGTGCCAAGTGCGGCTTGGATCCAATGCCTGGAGTCTGTATGATTCCGCGGCCATCAGACGATGGTCGAAGATGATTCATTTAAAGGACTGAGTAATGAAAAAGCTGTTCAAGGCCACCGTTGCCGTTGCTGTCGTTTCGGGTGTTGCCCTGCTGTCGGGTTGCACTGGCCAGGTTTACAACCAACCGAAAAACTGCACCTACGACTACCTGTTCCACCCTTCGGTTTCCATCTCCAAGATCATCGGTGGCTGCGGCCCGATCGATAAACTGCCTCAGCAGCAGTAATCTTGGCGGTACCCTGATCGCGACGCTTGCGGCGTGATCCAAGACCCCCGGTCATGTACATGGTCGGGGGTTTTTGTTTTTTGGCGTGACATTCTGCCGCTGGGGCAACCGGTCGCCTTGACGCTCCGGCCTGCAATTTGTTTGTGCTGGCATTTCAGATACAATCGGAAAAACGATTCAGCCTTGTCGGTCAATTCGACTAAAGGCCGAGTCGTTTTCTGGTTCTCTGGCTGCTGAACAATGATCAACAACAAGCCTGCGCTGAAGAACACGCTATACCGGGGCCAGCCACAGGCCCTCACTCTGTTCTCCTGACTGGAAATGATCAATGTTCAAGAAAGCTGGCAAGACCTTGCTGGGTCTGGCGGTCGCTGCAAGCGTCATTCAAGCGCACGCTGCAGAAACCAAAAAAGTAGACGTGCTGCTGGTCGGCGGCGGCATCATGAGCTCCACCCTGGCCGTGTGGCTGCACGAGCTGGAGCCAAGCTGGTCGATGGAAATGGTCGAGCGCCTGGATGGCGTGGCCGAAGAAAGCTCCAACGGCTGGAACAACGCCGGTACCGGCCACTCCGCGCTGGCCGAGCTGAACTACACCCCGGAAGACAAAGACGGCAACGTCAACATCTCCAAGGCCATCGAAATCAACGAAGCCTTCCAGATCTCCCGCCAGTTCTGGTCGTGGCAGGTACGCCAGGGCGTACTGAAGAACCCGCACTCGTTCATCAACACCACACCGCACATGAGCTTCGTGTGGGGCGATGACAACATCAAGTTCCTCAAGAAACGTTACGACGCACTGCAGACCAGCCCGCTGTTCCGCCCGATGCAGTACTCCGAGGACCACGCGCAGATCGCCAAGTGGGTCCCGCTGATGATGGAAGGCCGCGACCCGAACCAGAAGCTGGCCGTGACCTGGACGCCAATCGGCACCGACGTCAACTTTGGCGAGATCACCCGTCAGTTCGTCGGCCACCTGCAGACCCAGAAAGGCTTCGACCTGAAGCTGTCCAGCGAAGTGCAGGACATCACCCGCAACAAGGACGGCTCCTGGCACGTCGAATACAAGAACCTGAAGGACGGCACCGAGTCGGCCACCGACGCCAAATTCCTGTTCATCGGTGCCGGCGGCGGCGCATTGAAGCTGCTGCAGAAGTCGGGTATTCCGGAAGCCAAGGAATACGCAGGCTTCCCGGTAGGCGGTTCGTTCCTGGTGACCGAGAACCCGACCGTGGCCATGCAGCACATGGCCAAGGCCTATGGTATCGCCTCGACCGGTGCACCACCCATGTCGGTCCCGCACCTGGACACCCGTGTGCTGGATGGCAAGCGCGTGATCCTGTTTGGCCCGTTCGCCACCTTCTCGACCAAGTTCCTGAAGAATGGCTCGTACCTGGACCTGCTGAGCAGCACCACCACCCACAACGTGTGGCCGATGACCAAAGTCGGTATCGACCAGTACCCACTGGTCGAGTACCTCGCTGGCCAGCTGATGCTGTCTGACGATGACCGCTTCGAAGCCCTGCGCACCTACTTCCCGAACGCCAAGAAAGAAGAATGGCGCCTGTGGCAGGCCGGCCAGCGCGTGCAAATCATCAAACGTGATGCCGAGAAGGGCGGCGTGCTGAAGCTGGGCACTGAAGTGGTGGCGTCCGAAGACCGCACCATCGCGGGCCTGCTGGGTGCCTCGCCGGGTGCTTCGACTGCTGCGCCGATCATGCTGCACGTGCTGGAAACGGTGTTCAAGGAGAAGGTCGCTACCCCAGAGTGGCAGGCCAAGATCAAGGAAATCGTGCCGAGCTACGGCACCAAGCTGAACGATTCGGCAGCGGCCACCCAGAAAGAGTGGAACTACACCGCTGAAGTGCTGCAGCTGGGGAAACCGCCGGTGATCGACGCCAGCGTTGAGTTCGGTGGCGCGGTGAGCGACCCGGTTGAGAGCAAGCCCGAGAACGACATGGCGCTGTAATCGGCCATTGTTGTGAAACTAGCCACGGGGGAGACCTCGTGGCTTTTTTTTGCCAAGCACAGCGCAACCCTCAGGCTTATCGCCATCCCTGTAGGAGCGGGTTCACCCGCGAAGAGGCCTGCACAGGTATCACTGCTGGCGCAGTATGCACTCCAGCAACCCCGGGAACCGCTTATCCAGCATCTCGCTACGCAGCGAATTCATATGGGTAGTCCCGACATTGCGGGTTTGCACCAACCCTGCATCACGCAACACACGGAAGTGATGGGACATGCTCGACTTCGGCCGACCTCCGTCCAGCTCGCCACAGCTGGCCTCGGCCACGCCGGCCAGGTGGCGGACGATTTCCAGGCGCACGGGGTCGCTGAGCGCATAGAGCAGGCGTTCAAGGATAAGGTCTTCGGGGTTGGGATGTTTATAGGCTCGCATGGTTGACATGATAACGGGGGTTTCATTAATTGCCATAGTTCGATTATGATCGAACAACAGTAATCAAATGACCCCGGAGTTTCCCATGTCCGCGCTATTCGAACCCTACACCCTCAAAGACGTCACCCTGCGAAACCGCATTGCCATTCCGCCGATGTGCCAATACATGGCCGAAGACGGCATGATCAACGACTGGCACCATGTGCACCTGGCCGGGCTGGCCCGTGGTGGTGCGGGCTTGCTGGTGGTCGAGGCCACTGCTGTGGCGCCGGAAGGGCGTATCACCCCCGGTTGCGCCGGTATCTGGAGCGATGCCCACGCTCAGGCGTTCGTACCGGTGGTGCAGGCCATCAAGGCTGCCGGTTCCGTGCCGGGTATCCAGATTGCCCACGCCGGGCGCAAGGCCAGCGCCAACCGCCCGTGGGAGGGTGATGATCACATTGCCGCCGACGACACGCGCGGCTGGGAGACCATTGCCCCGTCTGCCATTGCCTTTGGCGCGCACCTGCCGAAGGTGCCACGGGAAATGACGCTGGACGATATCGCCCGGGTCAAGCAGGACTTCGTCGATGCTGCCCGCCGTGCGCGTGATGCCGGCTTCGAGTGGATCGAACTGCACTTTGCCCATGGCTACCTGGGTCAGAGCTTCTTCTCTGAGCACTCCAACAAGCGCACCGATGCCTACGGTGGCAGCTTCGACAACCGCAGCCGCTTCCTGCTGGAAACACTGGCCGCCGTGCGCGAAGTGTGGCCGGAGAACCTGCCGCTGACCGCGCGCTTTGGTGTGTTGGAATATGATGGCCGCGATGAGCAGACCCTGGAAGAGTCGATCGAACTGGCCCGTCGCTTCAAGGCCGGTGGGCTCGACCTGCTGAGCGTGAGTGTCGGCTTCACCATTCCCGACACCAACATCCCCTGGGGGCCCGCGTTCATGGGGCCTATTGCCGAGCGCGTGCGCCGCGAGGCAAAGCTGCCCGTGACGTCGGCGTGGGGCTTTGGTACGCCGCAGTTGGCGGAGGCCGCATTGCAGGCCAACCAGCTGGATCTGGTTTCGGTAGGGCGCGCGCACCTGGCCGACCCGCACTGGGCTTACTTTGCGGCCAAGGAACTGGGGGTGGAAAAAGCCTCCTGGACCTTGCCGGCACCGTATGCGCACTGGCTCGAGCGTTACCGCTGAGGTTTGGAGGGGCTGCTTTGCAGCCCTTTCTCGGGCAAGCCCGTCCCCACAGAGACACCACAGGTTTCAGATGCTGCACCCTCTCTGTGGGAGCGGGCTTGCCCGCGAAGAGGCCGGTAAAGGCTAAAACCGATCCAGTCGGTATGCAGCCATCTCAGGCCCACCAGCCTGCTCAGCCAGCCGCCCCACCCATTCCGCCGTCACCGCCGCCTGAGTCAGCCCCAGGTGCTGATGCCCAAACGCCAACAGCACCCGCCCATCGCACACCCTGTCGATCACGGGCAGCGAGTCCGGCAACGAAGGCCTGAACCCCATCCACGGCGTTGCCCCTTCGACGCTCAAGTCGTGCCGGAACAACCCCTTGCTCAACCGGTGCAATTGCCAAGCCCGTTGCATGCTCGGCGGTGCCTGCAGCCCGGCAAACTCCACAGTGCCAGCCAGGCGCAAGCCATCGGCCATGGGCGTCATGATGAACTTGCGCTCAAGCGAGGTGACCGCAAACGGCAGGCGCTGGTGCTCACCTGGCAACATCAGATGGTAGCCGCGCTCTGTATCCAGCGGCACCCGTTTGCCTGTCAGCGCGGCGGTCAGTTTCGCAGAGTGGGCACCACAGCTGACAAGCACCTGGCGTGCATTGAGCATGCCTTGGTCGCTGGCAAGGCTCACGCCGGCACTGTGCAACTGCCCACCATCGACCTGCGCCTGGACAAAGCGCACCCCGCTGGCCTTGGCCGCTTCGAACAATTCGCACACCACCCGATAAGGGTCGATGAAGTGCCCGGTGCACGGAAAGAACAGTCCGCCCAACAGTGACGGGCTGAGTTGCGGCGCCGCTTCACGCACGGTTTCGGCCGACCAGAAGTCCACCGGCACCGCCTGCTGTTGCATGCGTGTGCGCAACGCCTCCAGTGTCTGGCGTGACTCAGGCTTCTCGAACACCAGCAACGAACCATCCTCTTGAAACAATTCGCTGCGCCCGATCGAGCCCAACAGCCGGTGCCAGGCGCCCAAGCTGCCTTCGTTCAACGTGCGGATGCCAGCCACGCTGCGCTGGAACGGCGCCTGGCGCAGGTTGAGCAGCAGCCGCGTGAACCACGGCATGGCCTTGGGCAGGTATTTCCAGTCCAGGCGCAGCGGGCCCATCGGGTCGAGCAGCATGCGAGGCAGGCGCTTGAGGATCGACAGGTCGGCAATCGGAAACACTTGCTCGGTTGCCAGGTGCCCGGCATTGCCGAAAGACGCGCCGAGGCCGGGTGCCTGGCGGTCGACCAGCATTACCCGATGGCCCTGGCGGGTCAGTTGCAGGGCACAGGTGACGCCGACAATGCCGGCGCCCACCACGGCGATATCGGTTTCAGCGGTTTCGACCATGCTCAGTCTTCCCGTTTACCATCAAGCAGGCGCCGCAGCTGCAGCGGGTTGCCGTGTTTCAACGCTTGCGGCAGCAGCGCATTGGGGAAGTCCTGGTAGCAAACCGGGCGCAGGAAACGCAGGATCGCCGCCGTGCCCACCGAGGTGGTGCGGGCATCGGAAGTGGCCGGGAACGGCCCGCCGTGGACCATGGCATCGCACACCTCGACGCCGGTCGGCCAGCCATTGACCAGAATGCGCCCGGCCTTACGCTCAAGGGTGGGTAGCAGGGCGCGAGCGCTGTCGATGTCGGCCTCGTCCAGTTGCAGGGTGGCGGTCAGCTGACCTTCCAGGTGTTCCGCTACCTGGCGGACCTGCTCATCGTCGGTGCAGGCAACGACCAGCGACGCTGCACCGAACACCTCAGCCTGCAACGCCGGGTCGGCGAGAAACGCTTCGGCCTGGGTCACGAACAACTGTGCCTGGCACTGGTTGGGGCCCTGATCGGTTTGGCCACTGGCGATGGTTTGGGCACAGGGGTTGTCTGCCAGGGCTGCGATACCGGCCTGGTAGGCACTGAAAATGCCGGGGGTGAGCATGGTTTGGGCGGCGGCCTGCTGCACGTACCCGGCGGCTGCAGTGATGAACCGCTGCAATGCCGGCCCCTGCCGGGCGATTACCAGGCCAGGGTTGGTGCAGAACTGGCCGGCGCCCTGGGTCAGCGAGGCGACGAAACCTTGTGCCAGTGCTTCGGCACGGGTTTGCAGGGCGGCGTCGAACAGGAACACCGGGTTGATCGAACTCATTTCGGCATACACCGGAATAGGCTCCGGGCGCGCCTGGGCGGCCTGGCACAGCGCTATGCCACCGCTGCGCGAACCGGTGAAACCAACGGCTTTGATACGTGGGTCGCTGACCAGGGCAATGCCCACTTCGCGGCCCGAGCCATAAAGCAGCGAGAACACACCCTCCGGTAAGCCGCACTGCTTCACCGCTTGCGCCACCGCCTGGCCGACCAGCTCGCTGGTGCCGGGGTGGGCACTGTGGGCCTTGACCACCACTGGGCAGCCAGCGGCCAGTGCCGACGCGGTGTCACCACCGGCCACCGAGAAGGCCAGCGGGAAATTGCTGGCGCCAAACACGGCGACTGGCCCCAGGGCCACCTGGCGCTGGCGCAGATCAGCGCGGTTGAGTGGCTGGCGCTGAGGCAGGGCGCTGTCGACCCGCACGTCCAGCCATTCGCCGGCCCGCACTACCCGGGCAAAGGTGCGTAGCTGGGTGCAGGTACGACCACGCTCGCCCTGAATGCGCGCCTTGGGCAGGCCGGTTTCGGCCACGGCGCGGTCGATCAGGGCATCGCCGATGGCCTCGATCTGTGTGGCGATGGCTTCAAGGAACTCTGCTCGTTGTTCGAGCGATGTTTCGCGGTAGGCGTCGAATGCCGCCCAGGCCAGGGCGCAGGCCTGGGCCACGTGTTCGCCTGTGCCGCCGAGGTAGGCCGGTTCCAACGTCTGACCGGTACTTGGGTCGATGGCACGGATGGCTTCGCGGCTGCCGGTTACCGGCCTCTGGCCGATCAGCAGGTTGCCTGTGAGGGGCATGTAGCCTCCTTGGAAATCTAATGCAGATGCATGGGGGGGATTACGACCCCTGTAGGAGCGGGTTCACCCGCGAACACCGGCGAAGCCGGTGCCATGCACCGGGTCGCCTGATTCGCGGGCACGCCCGCTCCCACAGGGAGAGCAGTGGCTGCTCAGGCGATGTTTTGCTCAGCCGACCAGCTGGCGTACCAGCTGCGGAACAGCGTGTACTGCTGTTCGGCATAGTTGCGCTGAGCGTCGGTCAGTACGTCGGTCTCGTTGAAGTGCAGGCTGTACTCGGTGTCGCCGTTCAGCACCATCAGGTGCTTGTAATACAACACCAGGTCGCAGCCTTCATCGAACGACGACAGCACCGCCAGCGCCGCTTCCAGCTCGCGCGCCAGGCGGCGGGCACGGGCGTCGCCTTTGGCCGCCTGTTTACTCAGGCTCACCAGTTGCAGCACTTCCCGCGGCAGGGCATTGCCGATGCCGGTGATGGCGCCGGTGGCGTTGCAATTGACGAAGCCATGCACCACTTGGGTGTCGACACCGACCATCAGGGTGACATCGTCATCCTTGGAGGTGATGTGTTCGGCGGCGTAGCGCAGGTCGGCGCCACCGCCGAACTCCTTGAAGCCGATCAGGTTGGGGAACTCGCTGCGCAGTTCGAAGAACAGGTCGGCGCGGGTGGCAAAGCCGTAGTAAGGGCTGTTGTAGATCACCGCCGGCAGTTTCGGCGCGGCAGCGAGGATGGCCGAGAAGTGGTGCTTCTGGGCGATCAGTGAAGCACCGCGGCTGAGCACGCGGGGGATGACCATCAGGCCGGCGGCGCCAACCTTGGCGGCGTGTGCAGCATGCGAAACCGCCTCACGGGTGTTCACCGCGCCGGTGCCGACAATGGTCGGGATACCGGCCGCCACCAGGCGCGCCACGCCTTCCTGGCGCTCGGCCTCGGTCAGCAGTGGCCAGTCACCCATCGAGCCGCAGTACACCACCGCGCTCATGCCGGCCTCGATCAGCTCGCGACCCTTGCGCACCAGGGCGTCGAAGTCCGGTTTGCGCTCGGCGGTGCAGGGGGTCATCAGGGCGGGCATGGTGCCGGTGAAGATGTTGTCATTCATTGTTGTCACTCCTGGCAATGTTCAGTCGGGAAAGGCCGGGGTCAGATGCCCCAGGCGAAAGGGTCCTGTTCGTCGATCAGCAGGGTGCTGTCGGCGGTCATGTAGGCGCGGCCGGTGATGAACGGACGAATGCGTTCGCCGTCGCGCGTGTAGCGGCCATGGAACTGGCTGCCGGTGATGCTGGCCTGCACCCAGGTCTGGCCTTCGGCAAGCTTGCCGTCGGCGGCCAGGCAGGCCAGCTTGGCGCTGGTGCCTGTGCCGCATGGGGAGCGGTCGTAGGCCTTGCCGGGGCACATCACGAAGTTGCGGCTGTCGGCGTCGAGGTCGTCGGCGAACAGCTCGATGTGGTCGATGGGGGCGCCGTTTTCGCCGGTGATGCCCTGGGCCTCCAGGGCCTTGAGCATGGCCCAGGTGTACTCGGTCAGCGCCTCGCGGTTATCCAGCGCAATGCGCTGGCCGTGTTCGGACACAAGGAAAAACCAGTTGCCGCCCCAGGCAATGTCGCCGCGCACCACGCCATGGCCGGGCACGTCCACCGCCACATGCTGGCGGTAGCGGTAGGAGGGCACGTTGGCGACGGTGATGGCGCCATCTTCATGCAAGGTGGCGCTGACCTGGCCGACCGGGGTGTCGATCTTGTGCTCACCCGGTGTGATCAGGCCCAGGTACTGCAACGAGGCGACCAGGCCGATGGTGCCGTGGCCGCACATGTTCAGGTAACCGGCGTTGTTGAAGAAGATCACTCCGCAGGTGGCGTCGGCCGACACTGGCGGGCAGTACAGCGCGCCAACCAGCACATCGTTGCCGCGTGGCTCCAGCAGGCAGGCGCGGCGCCACCGGTCGTGCAGTTCGCGCAGTTCGTCACGCTGTTCGGCCATGCTTCGGCCCCGCAGTTGCGGAAAGCCCTTCATCACCAGGCGGGTTGGTTCGCCACCCGTGTGGGAGTCGATGACGTGAATCTGTTTCATGGGCTTGTCCCTTGCTTAAAAGATCAGGAAGCGACGGCGACAGGGCGGCCGTTAATGGTTTCAGCGCAGGCTTCGCTTTCGTCGTCGCCTTCCAGACGCACCAGGTGGGCAGGCACACCCGTGGCGGCGCCCCAGTAGTAGATGCCCAGTGCGCAGGCCGCCACGACCACGGTGTCGAATGGGTGGCCGATGACGCCCAGGCCGCCGAAGCTGCCCAGCCACGACAGCAGGATGGTCACCGCGTAGAACCCGATCAGCCACGCCGACGAGCGAACTTGCTGGGCCAGCGACAGGTGCTGGGTGGGTACGAAACGGCTGCACAGCAGGTACAGCACGAACATCACGATCTGCAGGGCCAGCAGCCACGACACGGTGTTCCAGCCCGACCAGTACACGATCAGTGCAGCGATGATGAACGACAGCGGACCAAGCACGGCCATGCCCTTGACCCGGAACGGGCGCGGCATGTGTGGTGCATTGCGGCGCAGGGCGGCGACGCTGACCGGGGCCACGGCGTAGCTCAGCACCAGGGCGGCGGACACCACGTTGATCAGCGCTTCCCACGATGGGAACGGCAGGGTCCAGAATACCGACAAGCCAAACGTCAGCCACAGGGCCGGGCGCGGGATGCCGGATTCTGCATCGATGCGGGTGAAGTACTTGAAGAAGGTGCCGGTCTGCGCCCAGCCATAGATCACGCGTGGGGTGGCGTTCATGTAGATGTTGCCGCAGCCGCTTGGCGAGATCACTGCGTCGGCCACCACCAGGTAGGCGAGCCAGCCCACACCCAGGGCCAGGGCGATGTCACGGTAGGGCAGTGCCAGCTCCTTGGTCACGCTGGCCCAGCCGTTGGCCAGCATTTCGGTCGGCACGCTGCCAAGGAAAGCCAGTTGCAGCAGCGCGTAGATGGCGGTGGACAGCAGTACCGACAAGATCAGTGCAATGGGGATGGTGCGTTGCGGGTTCTTCACCTCGCTGGCCACCGAAATGATCGGCGTCAGGCCCAGGTAGGCGAAGATGATGCCACCGGCGGATACCGCCATTTCCACCCCGGACAGACCGAACGGGGCAAAGCCCTGGACCTCGAAGTTTTCCGGTTTGAAGAAGGTGAACAGCACGCCGATCACCAGCAGTGGCACGATGAACTTGAACACGCTGACCAGGTTGTTGGCCTTGGCGAAGGTTTTCACGCTGCGGTAGTTGAGAAAGAAGAACAGCCCCAGCAAGGCGAACTGCACCAGCCAGCCGAGCACGGTTGGGTCGCTGGAGCCGGCCTTGGTGAGCCCGGGAAACCAGGCGGCGGCGTATTGGCGTGAGGCGACCACCTCGATGGCGATCAGGCTGGAAAAGGCGATCAGGGTGATGAAGCCCATCAGGTAGCCCAGCAGCGGGCCGTGCGAGTACACCGGGTAGCGCACCACGCCACCGGCGCGGGGCAAGGCGGCGCCCAGCTCGCAGTAGACGATGCCCAGCAACAGTACGGCGAACCCGCCCAGGAACCAGGAGAGGATGCCGGCCGGGCCGGCGATGGCCGAGACATGGCTGGCGGCAAACAGCCAACCGGAGCCGAAGATGGCGCCTAGGCCGATGAAGGTGAGGTCCAGCAGTGATAACTGTTTTTTGAATTTGCCTGACATGGGTTCGCCTTTTTGTTGGTTATTGGATAGGCAGGTCTGATGTCACGAGATGCGGCTTTTTGGGCCGCGCTCTTGTAGGACTTGGGCGGCTTGCGTGGGGCATAGAGTGGACCGATCAGGGCGGCGGTTCTTGATGATTTTCTGCACAGGGAATGACGAAATCGGCACAGTTGCAGAAAAACAGTGGTAAGGCGCAAAGCGGGGGGATAGGCTCAAAGCCATACCGGATAAGGGTTTGAGAGATGCAGTGCTAGTGCCGGCCCTTTCGCGGGTGAACCCGCTCCTACAGGTACGGCGCAGAATTCGAAATCTGTGGGGGCCCTGTAGGAGCGGGTTCACCCGCGAAGAGGCCGGCCCAGCCAGCAGAGAACCGACAGATGACCGACGCCCCCCTGGCAACCCTCTACCAGTCCCTCGACCAGCACCGCCCCGCCACCCTTGAGGCCCTGCTCGCCGGAGTATCGCTGTTGTTGCCGATGCTCGACGCCATCCCCAACGCCGCAATCTTCATCAAGGATTCTGCTGCCCGCTATGCGTTGGCCAACAACACACTGGTCCAGCGCTGTGGCCTCAAGCGCCTGCAACCGCTGCTAGGCAAGACCAGCGCCGAGGTATTTCCGGCACAATTTGGCCCCGGCTATACCGAGCAGGATCGACGTGTTCTCAAGGAAGGCCTGGTGCTGGAGGACCAGTTGGAGCTGCACCTCTACGGCAGCCGTGAGCCCGGCTGGTGCCTGACCCACAAGCGCCCGCTGTACAACCCTGCCAGCGAAATCATCGGCCTGGTCGGCATCTCGGTCGACTTGCAGTCAGCCGCCGACAGCCACCCTGCCTATCAGCGGTTGGCGGCGGTTGACGAGCACATCCGCCGGCATTTTCATCAGCCGATCAGCATGGGCGAGCTGACCCGCATCGCTGGTATCTCCGTGGCTCAACTGGAACGCTACTGCAAGCGGGTGTTCCACCTCACGCCCCGGCAGATGATCCACAAGGCGCGCCTGGAGCATGCCCATCGCCTGCTGCATTCGGAGCTGCCGATCACTGAAGTGGCGATGCGCTGCGGCTACACCGATCACAGCGCCTTCAGCCGCCAGTTCAAGCAACTGACCGGCTTTACGCCGCGCCAGTATCGACAGGCTACCGCCGATCAGGTGGCCTGAAACAGCCCACGCGCCTCGGCAAAGCATTGCTCGGCAATCGCCGAGCGCGGCTCGCTGCGGCGCAGCAGCAGCCCGACCGGGCTAAGGATGGCGGCGTCGGCCACCGGCAGGATTCGCAGGTGCTCGCTGAGGTCTTCCAGGCCGCAGTCCAGTGGCATGATCGCGCAACATATGCCGGTGTTGATGGCCTGGATAAGCTGGAAGCTCGAGTCGCTCTCAAGCACCGCATTGGGTTCAAGACCACGGCTACGGAAGCTCAGGTCCAGAGACTGGCGGTAGTGCATGCCTTTGCTCAGCAGTCCCAGCGGAATATCGCCGAGCTCGTCCCAGCGCAACTGGTCGCTGGCGAACTGGAAGTGCCGCGTGTCGTGCAGCAGGCCCATGGTGGTGGTGCCGAGTTCGATCACTTCGAAGAAGCTGGTATTGACCTGGTCCAGGTAGCAGATACCCAGGTCGAGCTGGTTGCGGCTGAGGCCGTCGAGTACCTGTTCCGAACTCAGCGAGCTGAGCTGAAAGTGCAGTTCGGGGTATTTTTCGCGCAGGGGCAGCAGCAGGTGCATGGGGTTGAAACTGGCCAGCGGCACCGTGCCCAGGCGCAGGCTGCCGACCACCTGGCCACGACAACTGGCAGCCTCGGCCTGCAGGCCGTCGTGGGCAGCGAGCAGGGTGCGGGCCCAGGCCAGGATGCGCTCGCCGGCCTCGGTGAAACCTTCGAAGCGCTGGCCCCGCTTGACCAGCACCAGGTCCAGTTCGTCTTCCAGGTTGCGCAGGCGCATGGACAGCGTCGGCTGAGTGATATGGCACAGCGCCGCCGCCTGGCCGAAGTGGCGGGTCTGGTCGAGGGCGATGAGGAACTTGAGCTGCTTGATGTCCATGGAAGTGCCTGGCGTATGGTTATGCAGACCTTAACCCACGTCTGCGATAGATGTCATTGATCGGCCGGTACGTCATATCGATTGGACGCCTCTGGGGGTATGCCTCTAGCGTGGTGAAAATGCCCTTCAAGGAGCTTCACCGTGCGCGTCCAACTTGATGCGGTCTTCGTGCCGCTGAACATCGCCGTGCTGACTGTCAGCGACACCCGGACCTACGATAGCGATACTTCCGGCGCGCTACTGGCCAATCGCTCGGTCGAGGTCGGTCACCGGCTGGTGGCGCGAGCGCTGCTCAAGGACGACCTGTACAAGATCCGCGCTCAGGTGGCCAGCTGGATTGCCGATGAACAGGTGCAGGTGGTGCTGATCACCGGCGGTACCGGCTTTACCGGGCGCGACAGCACACCCGAAGCGGTCGAGTGCCTGCTGGACAAGCGTATCGATGGGTTTGGCGAGTTGTTCCGGGCATTGTCGATTCTCGATATTGGCAGCTCGACCGTGCAGAGCCGGGCGTTGGCCGGGTTGTCCAACCGCACATTGGTGTGCTGCCTGCCGGGCTCGACCGGGGCCTGCCGCACCGCCTGGGAAGGGATTCTGGCAGAGCAGCTGGATGCACGGCACCGGCCATGCAACTTCGTCAAACACCTGTTGCCGATCGAGGCCTGCGCAAGCCGGGGCTGAGGGTTATCCGGTGCAAGGTACAGCACAGGTTTCGGGCCCTCTGCTGTGCCTTGTAGGAGCGGGTTTACCCGCGAAGAGGCCAGAACAGGCAACCACCCACGGTCAGCTCAACACATACCCCACCGGCAACAAGGCCGGCGGCAACTGCTGTTCCCCCAATCCGGCCAGCACATCGCGCTCCACCGTGCGCACCATGGCATCGGTCGGCAGGTCGTTCTCATCGCGCCCGAACGGGTCTTCCAGCTCGTTGCCGATCGCATCCAGCCCGAAGAACGTGTACCCCACGATGGTGGTGAACAGTGGTGCCAGCCAGCCCAGCGGCTCGGCCAGGGCAAACGGCAGCAGCAGGCAGAAAATATAGATGGTACGGTGCAGCAGCAGCGTGTAGGGGAACGGCAAGGGCGTGCCCTTGATCCGCTCGCAGGTGGCCTGCACTTCGGTCAGGCCCACCAGGCGTTGTTCCAGCAGGTTGTAGCGCCATTCGCTGATCTGTTGCTGCGCGGCCAACCGTGAACAGTGTTCGCCGATTTCACGCAGGATACCGTCGCACACATTGTGCGGGCTGATCGCATCGGCCTGGGCCAGCCACGGTCTGGCAGCTGCCCGTTCGTCCTCGTTACGCAGCCGGGCATTGAGTGCATGAGCGAAGCCACACAAGTTGCGCAGCAGTTCGTTGCGCAGTGTTTCGTCGGCGATCACCATGCTTTCGCGCACGAACGAGCGAGTTTCTATAATCAGCTTGCCCCAGGCCTTGCGCCCCTCCCACCAACGGTCGTAGCACGCGTTGTTGCGAAAGCTCATGAAGATCGACAGCGACAGGCCCAGCAAGGTGAATGGCGTGGCGCTGACCGGGTAGAAATACGCTGGGAAATGCCGCTCGACCAGCACGATCAGCGCGGCCAGCAGTGTCACCGTCAGGCAGCGCAGGGCAATGCGTTTAACGATCGACCCCTTGAGGGTGAACAGCACGCGCAGCACATCGGGGGAGGGCGGGACGATCATGGAAGTCCTGAGACGGCTGCTCAGCCGCCGGTCATGTTCATGAAGCGCAGGATCTGCACATCGCCACCGACTTCGAAGTGATGGCGATAGGGCTTGAGGTGCAGCGAGTCGCGAATGGCCTTTTCCAGGCGTTCGGGGTTGCCAGGATGGGCGCGCAGCACGTGCTTGAGGTCTACCGAGTGTTCGTTGCCCAGGCACAACAGCAGGCGGCCTTCGACGGTAAGGCGTACGCGGTTGCAGGTGGCGCAGAAGTTGTGGCTGTGCGGTGAAATGAAGCCGACCCGGGTGTTTTTGGCTTCGGCCAGGCGCCAGTAGCGGGCCGGCCCCATGGACGATTCGGTCGATTCGATCAGCGTGAACTGCTCGGCCAGGCGTTCACGAACTTCATCGCTGGAGCAGAACGATTCGTCACGTTCATGCTCGCTTATCACCCCCAGCGGCATTTCCTCGATGAAGGTGATGTCCAGCTCGCGTTCGATGGCAAAGCGCACCAGATCGACCAGTTCATGGTCGTTACGGCCTTTGAGTACCACGCAGTTGAGCTTGGTGCGTTTGAAACCGGCCTGGCGTGCGGCGTCGATGCCGGCGATTACCTGGGCAAGGTCGCCGGTGCGGGTCAGTTGCTTGAAACGGTCGGCATCCAGGCTATCCAGGCTGATGTTCAGGCGTGTCACGCCGGCGTCGAACAGCGGCTGAGCCAGGCGTCCGAGTTGCGAGCCGTTGCTGGTCAGGCACAGCTCGTGCAGGCCGGGCAGGGCGGCGATGCGCCCACACAGGTCGACGATGCCCTGGCGTACCAGTGGCTCGCCACCCGTCAGGCGGATCTTGCGGGTGCCGAGGGCGACAAAGCGCTCGGCCACCTGGAACAGTTCTTCGAGACTGAGGATTTGCTGGCGCGGCAGAAACTGCATGTCTTCGGCCATGCAGTACACGCAACGGAAGTCACAGCGGTCGGTGACCGACATCCGCAGGTAGTCGATTTTCCGGTTGAAGCCGTCGATCAGGGCCCGGCTGTTCTGTTCCACGTTCGCACTCGAATCTCGAAGGGGTTGGGGCATGACTCCAAGCTATAACCTGGGGGCAGGGGCGTCAAATTGCTTTGTCCTACTGGTTGATCGATGGCCTCTATCACTCGGCTTGGCATTTTCAGCGCCAGTGAGATCGAGCGCCGCCCGCGCGGCGCATCGCGAGCTACGCTCGCTCCTACGTTTGTTTCGGGCCAATGATGCCTGGGGATTTGCGCGCGCACGCCTTGGTGCATGGCTCGATATCGCGTCGCACAAACCAGGCGATCGTGCACGCCTTGGCGCATGGCTCGCTCTCGCGTCGTACAAACCAGGCGGTCGCGCGCGCCTGTCACAGGCGTCACTGGCCCGAAACAAACGTAGGAGCGAGCGCAGCTCGCGATGCGCCGCGCGGGCGGCGCTCGATCTCACTGGCGCTGAAGATGGCACGGCAAGCACCAGGAAGCCCATGATCGAAACCGCTTATCACGCCGTAAGATCTTTCGATTGGACGCCCCCTCCCCACGCTCCATAGGCTGGAAAAAAGCATCGAAGCGTGAGGATTCATCGCATGAGCCAGGACGAACACATCAGGGACTACAAGGGCGCCGCCGCCGGCTGGGGGGCGCTGAAAAGCGTGACCAAGAGCTGGCTGGGCAGCGAAAATGCCTTCAAGAACCTGCGGGCCATGCTCAAGACCAACCAGAACGGCGGCTTCGACTGCCCCGGCTGTGCCTGGGGCGAGTCGCCGGAAAGCGACATGGTCAAGTTCTGCGAGAACGGCGCCAAGGCGGTCAACTGGGAAGCCACCGGCCGCTCGGTCGACCCGGCTTTCTTCGCCAAATACAGCGTCAGCGCGTTGAAGGAGCAGACCGACTACTGGCTCGAATACCAGGGCCGCCTCACCCACCCGATGCGTTACGACGCCGCCACCGACCACTATGTCGAAACCACCTGGCAGGAGGCCTTCGAGCTGGTCGCCAGGCACCTGCATGCGCTTCAGTCGCCAGATGAGGCCGAGTTCTACACCTCGGGCCGGGCCAGCAACGAGGCGGCGTTCCTCTACCAACTGTTCGTGCGCGCTTACGGCACCAACAACTTCCCTGATTGCTCGAACATGTGCCACGAAGCCAGCGGCGCGGGCATGTCGGAAACCCTCGGGGTGGGCAAGGGCACCGTGGTGTTCCACGACCTGGAACTGGCCGACGCGATCTTCGTCATTGGCCAGAACCCCGGCACCAACCACCCGCGCATGCTCGAACCCCTGCGGGAAGCGGTCAAGCGTGGTGCCCAGGTAGTCTGCTTCAACCCGCTGAAAGAGCGTGGCCTCGAGCGCTTCCAGCACCCGCAGCACCCGTTCGAAATGCTCAGCAACGGCTCCGAGCCGACCTCCAGTGCCTACTTCCGCCCGGCCTTGGGTGGGGACATGGCGGCAATGCGCGGCATTGCCAAATATTTGTTGCAATGGGAGCGCGAGGCGCAGGCCAAGGGCGAGCCGGCGGTGTTCGACCATGCCTTCATCGCCGAGCACACCAGCGGCGTCGACGATTACCTGGCGACGGTGGACGCCACGTCCTGGGAGCACATCGTCAAACAGTCGGGCTTGACCCTGGCCGAGATCGAGCTGGCCGCCCGCATGTATCGCAAGGCCGAACGGGTCATCATGTGTTGGGCCATGGGCGTCACCCAGCATCGCCATTCGGTGCCGACCGTGCAGGAAATCGTCAACCTGCAGCTGCTGCGCGGCAACGTCGGCAAACCCGGCGCAGGCCTGTCGCCGGTGCGTGGCCACAGCAACGTGCAGGGTGACCGTACCATGGGCATTGATGAGAAGCCGTCGGCGGCGCTACTCGATGCCATCGAACAACGTTTCCAGTTCAGTGTGCCGCGTACCCATGGGCACAACGCGGTGTTGGCGATCAAAGCCATGGAAGAGGGACGGGCCAAGGTGTTCATCGGCTTGGGCGGCAACTTTGCCCAAGCCACCCCGGACACCGCGCGCACCCACGCGGCGCTGCAGAACTGCGCGTTGACCGTGCAGATTTCCACCAAGCTCAACCGCTCGCACCTGGTCACCGGCCGCGATGCGCTGATCCTGCCGTGCCTGGGCCGTACCGAAATCGACCTGCAGGCCGAAGGGCCGCAAGGCGTGACTGTGGAGGACACCTTCAGCATGGTGCACATCTCCCACGGCCAGTTGCGCCCGCGCTCGCCGCATATGCGCTCGGAGCCCTGGATCATCGCCGGCATGGCCAAGGCTACGCTGGGTAACCAGCCGATAGACTGGGAGTTTGCGGTGGCCGACTACAGCCGTATTCGTCAGATGATCGCAGACGTTATCCCTGGTTTCGCCAGCTTCAATGAGCGCTTGCAGCAGCCGGGCGGTTTCCACCTGGGTAACACCGCCGCCGATCGCAACTTCCGAACGGCCACGGGCAAGGCCCGGTTCATGCCCCACGCGCTGCCCGAGGAGCTGGTCAATGCCAAGGTGCTGGCCCGGGGTGACAAACCCGACCTGATCCTGCAGACCCTGCGCTCGCACGACCAGTACAACACCACCCTGTATGGCCTGGACGACCGCTACCGTGGGGTGTTCGGCCTGCGTGAAGTGGTGTTCGTCAATGAGGCGGACATCCGTCGCCTGGGCTTCGAACCGGGTGAGCAGGTGGACCTTGTGTCGTTGTGGGAGGATGGCGTGGAGCGGCGGGTGTCGGGGTTCCGCCTGGTGGCGTATGACGTGCCGGAGGGGCAGGCGGCGGCGTATTACCCGGAAACCAACCCGTTGGTACCGCTGGAAAGCTATGGTGAGGGGACCTATACCCCGACCTCGAAATTCGTGGCGATCAAGGTCGTGAAAGCCAAGGCGGGGAACCGCATTGCGGCGGTGTTGGCCTCGGATTGATGGGGTGCCTGTACTGGCCCCTTCGCGGGTGAACCCGCTCCTACAGGACCCCACAGCGCTTGAGGTTGAGGTGACCCTGTGGGAGCGGGCGAGCCCGCGAAGAATCCAGCACCAGTCAGGCGCGATTCACCGGGTAAGCCGTGGTGTACTTCATCTGCTCCATGGCAAAACTGGAGGTGATGTTCGATAGCCCGTCGGTACGGGTAATCAGCTTTTTGTAAAACCGGTCATACGCCGCGATATCGCCCACCACCACCCGCAGCATGTAGTCCCAGTCGCCGGACATGCGGTAGCACTCCATCACTTCCTCGAACCCGGTGACGGTCGCGGCAAACTGCTCCAGCCAGGCGCTGTCGTGGCGCTGGGTCTTGAGCTGGACGAACACAGTAAGCCCCAGCCCCAGCCGTTCGGGGTCCAGCAGGGCGACACGGCCGAGTATGTAGCCGTCTTCTTCCAGGCGCTTGACCCGCTTCCAGCACGGTGTGGTGGACAGGTTGACGGCCTCGGCCAGGTCCTTCAGCGAGATCGAGGCATCACGCTGTAGCAGGGTAAGAATGTGCTGGTCGAAACTGTCCATATCGTGCGCTGGCCGTGCAGAAAAATATTTCACAGATTACCCCAAGGCCAGACGATTTGGGTTGTGCGATAGTTGCAGCTTTCATTCTGCCAATGGGCCTGACCATGTCCGACAAGCCGCGCAATTTCGCCACCCGTACCATTCACGCCGGCGAGCAGTTCAGCGTTGCCGATAACGCCATTTTCCCGGCCATCGTCACCGCCAGTTCGTTCACCAAGCGCAGCCTGGATGACAAGCCGGAATATTCCTATAGTCGCGTCGGCAACCCCACCCGGCATGCCTACGAAACCTGTGTCGCTGCCCTGGAAGAAGGCGTGGGCGCTGTGGCCTGCGCCTCGGGAGTCAATGCCACCGCAACCGTGCTTGAGCTGCTGCCCAAGGATGCCCACGTGGTGGTGATGAACGGCGTGTACGGTGGCACATTCCGCATCATGGAAGATTACCGCAGCCGCACCTCGGGGCTGACCACCACCTATGTCGATCTCAACGACCTTGAAGCCGTAGCGGCTGCGATCAAGCCGGAAACCCAGCTGATCTGGATCGAATCGCCGACCAACCCGTTGCTGCACCTGGTCGACATCAAGGCGGTATGCGACCTGGCCAGGGCGCGGGGAATTCTTACCTGTATCGACAACACGTTCTGCTCACCGTGGAACCAGCGCCCGATCACCTTGGGCGTGGACTTGGTGATGCACTCGGCCAGCAAGTACATCGGTGGCCACTCCGACCTCACCGGCGGTGTGGTGGTGGCAGCCAATGACGCGCTGCTGGCCCGCCTGCGCCGTATCAGCATGGCGATTGGTGCGGTGCAGGGGCCGTTCGACTGCTACCTGGCCCTGCGCGGCCTGAAAACCCTGGATGTGCGCATGGAGCGCCAGTGCGCCAATGCCCTGCAGGTGGCGCGCTTCCTGGAAGGCCACGCGCAGGTCGAGCAGGTCTATTACCCGGGGCTGGAAAGCCACCCACAGCATGAACTGTGCAAACGCCAGATGCGCAGTGGCGGGGCAGTGGTGGCGATGAAGGTCAAGGGCGACCGCGCCGCGCTCAACTGCCTGGTAGAGGCACTGCAGATTTTTGTGCTGGCTGACTCACTGGGCGGGGTGGAGAGCATGATCAACCATTCCTGGAGCATGTCGCACTGCTCGCTGAGCCCGGAGCAGAAAGGGGTGATGGGTATCAGCGAAAACCTGCTGCGGTTGTCGGTAGGTATCGAGGATTACCGTGACCTGGTCGAGGACCTGGATGGGGCGTTGAAAGCGCTGGTTGCTGTGTAAGGGCTGCTGGCCTCTTCGCGGTCAAGCCCGCTCCTGCAGGTGTCGTGTTTCAATGTAGGAGCGGGCTTGCCCGCGAAGAGGCCGGCGGATTCAATAGATGCCTGTCAGGATTTGGGCGGATGAATGATCCGTTCGATCTTGTCCTTGATCAGCAACCTTTCCTTGCGCAGGCGGTTGACGGCCTCGTCGTTGGTACCGTTGCCTTCGGCGGCGACCACCTCCTTGTCCTTGGCGTTGTACTCCTTGTGCAGTTTGTGCAGGTCCTGATCCTTGTCAATGAGCGCCTGGAATGCATCAGCGGTAACGTGCAGGTCAGCGAGCAGATCATGCGGAACTGGCATTTCTTCACCTCTGTCAGGGTTGTCGGTAAGGCTCTGATCACTGAGGATAGCTGTCTTTGCGCAGGCTTGTGGCCGCTGCCCAGGCTGAATGGCAGCTGAATGATTTTGAGATTATTTGTAAAAGACGCACCTTCACGAAATTGTTACCGTCTTTTTCACAAAAATTTGATGGCGCCCTTTCTAGAGTTCGCCCAACTTTCCCACGGTGCCTTCTGGCCTGGGGGTTGAAAATCACTCTTGATTGCGAACGCTGATGCTCAACTTCAAATCCCTGCGGACTGAATGGGTCACGCTGCTGGCCAGTCTTTACCTGCTGATCGGCTTCAACATGTTCCTCTGGGAGCACCTGCAAGCCGCGGTTCCTGCCGGCCTGTCGGGGTTGTGGCTAAGCCTGGCGTTTGCCATGCTGATGCTCTTCGCCTTCAATCTGATCCTCACGTTACTTGCTTTCCGATATGTATTGAAGCCGGTACTTATCGTGTTGTTCATGAGTGGCGCAGGCGTGGCTTACTTCATGAACCAGTACGGTGTACTTATTGATACCGGTATGTTTCGTAATATGGCCGAGACCAATATTGCGGAAGTGCGCGACTTGATGTCGTTCAAGTTTGCCGCATATATCCTGCTGCTGGGTGTGCTGCCTTCGGTGCTGCTGTGGAAGGCGAAGATCGCTTACCGCCCCTGGCACCGCGAGCTGCTGGGCAAGTTGGTGGTCAGTGGCGCCTGTGTAGTGACCATCGGCTCGGTCGCCTTGGTCAATTATCAGGGGCTGTCGTCGCTGTTTCGCAATCACCATGAACTGCGCCTGATGCTCACCCCCAGCAATATCGTCGGGGCTTCCATTGGTTATGTCAGCGAGCGTGTCGGTACGGCCTCGCGCCCGTTCCAGCATTATGGCGAAGATGCCAAGCGTGATGCGGCCTGGCAAAAACATGAGCGCAAGTCGCTGACCGTGCTGGTGGTCGGGGAAAGTGCCCGGGCAGACCATTTCGGCGTGCTGGGCTATGACCGCGATACCACGCCGAATCTCGCCAAGGAGCAGGGCCTGCTGGCGTTTTCCGACGTGCACTCGTGTGGTACGGAAACGGCGGTTTCGGTGCCTTGCATGTTCTCGGGCATGAAGCGCAGGGACTACGATGCCCGGGTAGCGAAAAACCGTGAAGGGCTGTTGGACATTCTCCAGCGTGCCGGCCTGGCCGTGCAGTGGCGTGACAACCAGTCGGGCTGCAAAGGCACCTGCGATCGCGTGCAGTTCATTGATGTCAGCAACCTCAAGGATCCGCAGCTGTGCGCCAATGGCGAATGCCATGACCAGATCCTGCTGCAAGGCCTGGACGCGCTGATCGACAACCTCGACAAGGACACCGTGCTGGTGCTGCACCAGATGGGTAGCCACGGCCCCGAGTACTTCAAGCGCTACCCCAGTGACGACGAGCGCTTCACCCCGGTGTGCCAAAGCAACGCGTTGAACCAGTGCAGCAAGGAGGAAATCATCAACGGGTACGACAACACCCTTGCTTACACCGACAAGGTGCTGGCCTCGCTGATCGATATCCTGCGCAGCAAGCAAGACAAGGTCGACACGGCGATGATCTACCTGTCCGACCACGGCGAGTCGCTGGGCGAGTACAACCTGTTCCTGCACGGTACGCCGTACGCCATCGCTCCCGAGCCGCAGAAGCATGTGCCGCTGCTGACCTGGTTCTCTGACAGCTACAAGGAGGACTTCGGCGTCGATACCGACTGCCTGGCCCGGCTCAGCGATGCCCCGCTGTCCCAGGACAACCTGTTCCACTCGATGCTTGGCTTGTTGCAGGTACACACCGAACTCTACCAGCAGTCGCTGGACATGTTCGCCAGTTGCCGGCCCTGGCTGGCGGCCAAGCGCTGAAGCCAGTCGCGTGTCATGCAAGCTTGCGCGGTCCCTGTGGGAGCGGGCAAGCCCGCGAACCCGGGCCAAGCCCGTGCCATACACCGTGTTGCCTTCTTCGCGGGCGCGCCCGCTCCCACAGGGTGGACTGCTCCCGAAAAGCTGGACAGTTTCACCAGCAGTGCCCGCGCCGTATATACTGCGCGCCAATGTTAGTGGGAGAGCCTTGTGGCCATCGAAATTCACTGGATCCGTGACGACCAGAGCCTGGCCGAACACTGCCGCGACTGGCACCAGTTGCCGTTCGTCGCCGTCGACACCGAATTCATGCGGGTCGACACCTTCTACCCGAAAGCCGGGCTGATTCAGATCGGCGACGGCCAACGCGCCTTCCTGATCGACCCGCTGCTGATCAGCAACTGGCAACCCTTGGCCGACCTGCTGGAAGACAGCGGTGTGGTCAAGGTGCTGCACGCCTGCAGCGAAGACCTTGAAGTGCTGCTGCGCCTGACCGGCAAGCTGCCTCAACCGCTGTTCGACACTCAGCTGGCCGCCGGTTACCTGAACCTGGGCTTCTCCATGGGCTATTCGCGCCTGGTGCAGGAAGTGCTGGGCATCGAATTGCCCAAAGGCGAAACCCGCTCTGACTGGCTGCAACGCCCGCTCTCGGAAACCCAGGTCAGCTACGCTGCCGAAGATGCCGTGCACCTGGCCGAGCTGTTCACCGTGCTGCGCCCGCGGCTGAGTGACGACAAGTACGCCTGGGTGCTGGAAGACGGCGCCGAGCTGGTGGCTGCGTTGCGCCGTGAAGTCGAGCCCGAAAGCCTGTATCGCGACGTCAAGCTGGCCTGGAAGCTGGCGCCTCAACAACTGGCAGTGCTGCGTGAGCTGTGCGCCTGGCGCGAGCGCGAGGCGCGCAACCGCGATGTCCCGCGCAATCGTATCCTCAAGGAGCACTCGCTGTGGCCCATGGCCAAGAGCCAGCCGAACAACCTGTCGGCCTTGGCCAAGATCGACGAGATGCACCCGCGCACCATTCGTCAGGACGGTGAGTTCCTCATCCAGCTGATCAAGCGCGCCGCCAGCCTGCCTGCCGAGCAATGGCCAGCGCCCTTGCCCGAGCCGCTGCCGATCGAGGCTGCCGGCCTCCTCAAGCAGTTGCGTGCCATCGGCCAGGCCGAAGGCGAGCGCCTGGGGATTGCGCCCGAGCTGATGCTGCGCAAGAAAGCCCTGGAGGCGCTGCTCAAGAGCGGTTACCCCAATGGCCCTTATCAACTGCCCGATTCGCTGCGCGGCTGGCGCCGTGAGCGCATGGGCCAGGCCCTGCTGGACAACCTGGCAGGTGCCGGAGAAACCCGATGAAACGCATTTGCTCGATCTACAAGAGCCCACGCAAGAACGAAATGTACCTGTACGTGCTCAAGGCTGACGGCCTGGAGCGCGTGCCTGAAGGCCTGCTGCCGTTTTTCGGCACCCCCGTTCACGCTTTCGACCTGGTGCTCAGCCCTGAGCGCAAGCTGGCCCGCGAGGACATCAGCAAGGTGCTGGAGAACCTCGAAAGCCAAGGTTACCACCTGCAGATGCCGCCGCTGGAAGATGAGTACATCGAGCACCTGCCCGAAGAGCTGCTGCGCCGTAACGACCCCGTCTGACCATGCGCGTACTGATTGCTGAGCATGACCATGCTCGATACGCCGAGCTTTTGCGCGCAGCCGCGCCTGAAGTGGAAGTTCTGACCAGCGGCGACTCTGCCGAACTCGCCCGCCAGGCACCGCAGTGCCCGGTGTGGCTGGGCCAGCCGGACTTGCTGGCAAGTCTGCTGCGCCAAGGCCATAAGCCTGCCTGGATGCAGTCGACCTGGGCCGGTATCACGCCGTTGTTGGCCGATGGCCTGCCGCGTGATTACCGCCTGAGCCGGGCAGTGGGTATCTTCGGGCAAGTGATGGCCGAGTACATGCTCACCTATATGCTAGGCCATGAGCGTGAGGTGCTTGCGCGCCTGGTCAGCCAGGTCGAGCGGCGTTGGGATGACCACCCGGGGCGCAGCCTGGAAGGGCGCAAGGTTCTCATTGTGGGTGTAGGTGACATTGGTCAGCGTGTGGCCGAGTTCCTGCAGCCGTTTGGTGTGGAGCTTTACGGGGTCGCCAGCAGCGCCCGTGAGCAGGCGCCGTTCGTCGAGGTGGCGGCGCTGGTCGACCTGCCGCGCATGGTCGGCCAGGTCGATTACGTGCTGAACCTGCTGCCCGATACCCCGGCGACTCATGATCTGTATGACGCAGCGCTGTTCAAGTGCTTCCAGCCCTCGGCCTTGTTCATCAACGCCGGCCGTGGTGTGGCGGTGGTCGATGCCGATCTGGTTGAGGCGCTGAAGGCGGGGCATCTGGCCGGTGCGGTAATCGATGTGTGCCGCCAGGAGCCGCTGCCCAAGCAACACCCGTTCTGGACCGCCTGGGGCTTGCTACTGACCGGGCACAGCTCGGCGCCCACCTCGCCGGCGGCGATGGTGCGTTTGTTTGTCGAGAACGTGCGGGCTTATGAAGCGGGGCAGGGGTTGCGGGGAGAAGTGGACTTCGACCGGGGTTATTGAAATGTATGGGCTGTGTCGAAGGTGTGCCATAGCGCCGAAGCCTGTTGCGCCTGGCTGCGATTGAACGGCACCACTGCGTGTCGGCGTGACTGACAAGCGGTCTGGCTTTGCCGAAGGCCAGGCTCTAGACTGGCGCCGCCGCGCGCTGTGGCCCCCAAGATGAATGCAGGAACCCCGTGTGATGATCGCTGAAAACGCGCCGTTCTGGCGGCGCAAGACCCTCGAACAACTCAGCCAGCAAGAGTGGGAGTCGCTGTGCGATGGCTGCGGCCTGTGCTGCCTGCAAAAGCTCGAGGACGAAGACGACAACAGCGTCTATTACACCCGCATCGCCTGCAAGTTGCTGGACCTGGATACGTGCCAGTGCAGTGACTACCCCAACCGCTTCGCCCAAGTGCCGGACTGCATCCAGCTTACCCCGGGCAAGGCCGACCAGTTCAAGTGGCTGCCAAGTACCTGTGGTTACCGTCTGGTCAGTGAGGGCAAGGACTTGCCGGCCTGGCATCACCTGGTCTGTGGCGATCGCCAACAGGTCCATGAACAGCGCATTTCACAGTCGGGGCGTATGCTCAGTGAACACGATGTGCACGAAGACGACTGGGAAGACCACCTGATCTTCCGCGCCAGCTGACCGGCGCGACCCGCTGCCCCGGGGAAACAAGGAGTTTCTGTATGCGTTGCCAGCTGTTGTTGCTGTTGGGCCTGATGGCCAGTTCGCCGGCCTGGGCGAAAAAGGTCGACCTCGACTACCAAGTGCGATTGCTGCCTGCCAGTGGCCAGGCTGAAGTGCGCGTTACATTGGCCGAAGGCAGCGTAGTGCGCAGCCTGGACTTCGACCTGAGCAAGGCCGGGGCTTACAGCGGCTTCCAGGCTGATGGGCAATGGCAACTGAAGGGGCAGCGTGGCATATGGCAGCCAGCGGCCGGCAAGACCAGCCTCAGCTACCGCGTGCAGCTGGACCAGAAGCTGGCCAGCGGCGCCTATTCATCACGCGTCACCCCGCACTGGGCACTGTTCCTCGGCGACCAGTTGATACCCCCTGCGCGCCTCGACCAGCAGGACGGTACCGAGTTGGTGGCGCGCCTGGCTTTCGACCTGCCCGAGGGCTGGAAGAGCATCGAAACGTCCTGGCCGCGCATTGGCAAGGGGAAGTTTCGCATCGACAACGTGTCGCGCCTGTTCGATCGCCCGACCGGCTGGATGCTTGCCGGCGACCTGGGCAGCCGCCGCGCTCGCCTGGGCGAGACCGAAGTGACCGTGGCCGCACCGGTGGGGCAGGGCATGCGGCGCATGGACAACCTGACCTTGCTCACATTCGTCTGGCCACAACTACAAGCTGTGTTCCCGCGTAACCCGCCCAAGCTGCTTTTGGTCGGGGCGCGTGACGGCATGTGGCGAGGGGCTATGGCTGCGCAGGGCTCGTTGTACCTGAACAGTGCCCGGCCCATGGTCAGCGAAAACGGCAATAGCCCGTTGCTGCGCGAACTGGTGCAACTGTTCGCGCAGATTCACGGGCGTGACGGCAGTGACTGGCTGGTAGAAAGCCTGACCGATTATTACGCCAACGAGTTGCTACGCCGCTCGGGCGGGATGAGTGACGACCGCTACCAGGTCTGGCAGGCGCGCCTGAGCAAGCAGGGCGCCAAGGTCAACCGGCTCAAGGGTGAGCGCGCCAGTCCGGCGCAGGTGGCCCGTGGCGTGATGCTGTTGCAGGCGTTGGACAAGGAAATCCGTATTCACACCCAGGCCAAACGTTCGTTGGACGATGTGGTGCGTGGGCTGATGCGCCTGCCCAGCGTCAGTACCGAAGACTTTGTGCAGATCAGCGAGAACGTACTGGGGCGGCGTTCCGATGTGCTGCAGAGCAAGGTGCTGCACTAGGTATCCCTGCGCCTGACAATCGGCAGGGCGGCATCGTCTGCAAGTCGCATTTCAAGCGTATCAAGTCGTACCTGGAATACACCGCCGAGCAGAAACTCAGCATTGTTCACGGGGCGAAACCGAGGATGGGGAGCGTGCAGCCAACCATCGTCGGCAACGTTGATCGCGACAACCCATGGTTTGTCGAGGCAATGTTCGGCCCGGTTTCGGTGCTGTTCTGACGGAGCTCAGCACTCGGTCGCCCTGTGTTGGCAGATCTGTCCTGCCGCCGCAGTGGCGGCCTTTTTATTTGAACTTGGGCCCCGAGCGGGTATTCAGCCCCTTGGCCAAGCGGTCGTACAGCACCACATTCACCGTTGCCGCCAGGTTCATGCAGCCCTCGGTTGGTATGTAGATTGTCTCCTCACACCAGCCCCGCACCTCTTCGCTCAACGAGCCATCCTCTGGTCCGAAGATGTAAATGGCACGGTCCGGATGGGTGTAGTCCGGCAATGGCCGCGCACCCTCCACCAGTTCCACCGCCACTGGCGTGCACCCCAGCGGGATAATGCGCTGCAGGTCGTCGATGCCGATCAGCGGGATGTCGTAGTGCACGCGCTTGGTGTCGGTGACGAAGTCACGCGCGCGCTCATAGCGTTTGCCCGTGTAGAACACCGAATTGACGCCATAGCAGCCCGCGGCGCGCATCACAGAGCCGACGTTTTCTGCCGACTTGGGGTTGAACAGGCCGATGCAGCTGTATCGTTTGTTTGCCACGTACCGGGGCCCTTCGCGAAAAAAAGCGCGATTATACGGGCTGCCCGGTAGCAGCGGGGGGCGAATCGATGGTCAGTCTTTCTTCAGCATGCCCGCCAACCCGGCAAACGGGTTGTGCGTAGCCTTGGCAATGCTCGGGGTGCTGGTGGAGCCTTCGCTGAAGTACTGCTGGTCGGTGTAGCGCGAGTGCTCGTTGTCGTGGCAGTACAGGCACAGCAGCTCCCAGTTGGAGCCGTCCTGAGGGTTGTTGTCGTGGTTGTGGTCACGGTGATGCACGGTCAGCTCGCTCAGGCGCTTGCCGGCGAATTCGCGGGCGCAGCGGCCGCACACGTGCGGGTACATTCTCAGGGCCTTGTCGCGGTAGCCCATTTCCTTGTCGCGCTTGGCATCGGCCAGGATGCGGTCGAGGCGCGCGGTAGCGGCGGCAGAAGAGGTGGAGCTCATGGTGTTTCCTTTGTTCTGATCAGGCAGGTGACGGTTATGCCGTTGAGTCTAGCGCGCTTGCAGGTCAGGCGGACAGGCGAAAGCGTTGATTTAGGCGTAGCCTGTAGCAAGGTTCCCGACAGGAGGTTGCTGATGTTTCACGCGATCCTCGCCGCGCTGTTGATGGCTGGCCTGCCTCTGGCAGAAGCTGCCAGCACGCCACCTCGACTCAATACGCCAGTGCCTGGTGCACCGGGTACGCCCACGCCCACGCCATACCCGCAGATAACTCCGAGTACACCGCCCAAGGTTTATGACAGTCAGCCGGGGGCGCCGTTGTTGCCGCCGATGCCAGTGCCCGGCCCGCCGAAGGACCAGCCATTGCCCGGGTTGCGGCCGGAGCCGCCGAAGCCGCCGGCCCAGAATGATTGAGCATGAGCGGCCCACGCCGTCATCATGTTGGAGCAACTGTCTTGCTCAATTTCTGAAGCTGGCGGGTGTGGGAGCGGGCTTGCCCGCGAACACGGGCGAAGCCCGTGCCATCCACCACGGTGTTGGCTTCGCGGGCTTGCCCGCTCCCACAGTCCAATCGCGCGGGTGCTCAAACCTGGGTTTAGGCAATACCTAGCTCGCCAAACACGAACGCATACTCCAGCGCCACATCTTTCAACCCTTGGTACCGCCCGCTCATCCCACCATGCCCAGCCCCCATCTCGGTCTTGAGCAGCAGCAGGTTGCTGTCGGTCTTGAGCGTGCGCAACTTCGCCACCCATTTGGCGGCTTCCCAATACTGCACGCGGCTGTCGTTGTAGCCCGCCACCACCAGCATCGCCGGGTAGGCCTGCACTTTCAGATTCTCATACGGCGCATAAGCCTTGATCCGTTCATACACCTCTGGTTCTTCAGGGTTGCCCCATTCGTCGTACTCGGTCACGGTCAGCGGCAGCTCCGGGTCGAGCATGGTGTTGAGCACGTCGACGAATGGCACCTCGGCAATGGCGCAGCGGAACAGTTCCGGGCGCAGGTTGAGCACCGCGCCGATCAGCAGGCCGCCAGCGCTGCCACCACTGATGGCCAGGCGGTCGGCGGCCGTCACGCCCTGGCTGATCAGGTGCTCGGCGCAGGCGATGAAGTCGCTGAAGGTGTTGTGCTTGTGCTCCTGCTTGCCGGCGCGGTACCAGGCCTCCCCCAGTTCACCGCCACCCCGCACATGGGCAATGGCAAAGGCCACGCCACGTTCCAGCAGGCTCAGGCGCGCATGTGAGAACCAAGGGTCGAGGCTTTCGCCATAGGCGCCATAGCCGTACAGGTACAGCGGCACGGTCTTGCCCAGGTCCTGGCGGCGGCGTACCAGGCTGATCGGCACCTGGGGGCCGTCCGCTGCGGTTGCCCACAGGCGCTCACTGACATAATCATCGGCATCGAATGCACCGAGCACCGGGGTTTGCTTGAGCACCACCTGGTCGCCCGTGGACAACGCCAGTTGGCGCACCTGGGCCGGGCGGTTGAGCGCTTCGTAGCGCAAGCGTATGCGAGTGCTGGCAAATTCCAGGCTGTCCTGCACGTACAGGCTGTAGGCGGCGTCTGGCAGCTCGACGCGGTAGGCCGGCAAACCTTGCGGGCGCACTTCGATGATCGGCAGGCCGCCTTCGCGCAGGCTCAGGGTCAGGGCGCCGCTGTTCAGGCTGAGGCCTTCGAGCATGACCGCGTCGCGGTGCGCCACCAGCACCTGCCACTGTTCGCGGCTTGGTACTGGCGCGACTGGCGCGTGGTAAAGGGCGAAGTTGATGCCATCCTGGTTGGTGCGGATGAACCAGCGCCACTCGCCGTCGAGCTGGCCATGGTCGGGGAAGTATTCGTGGCCTTCGACGCGCGGCGCCAGGCAGATGAACGGTGCCTGCGGGGTTTCGGCGTCCAGTACCCAGGCCTCGCTGGTGGTCTTGCTGTTCAGCAGCAGTACCAGCTGGCGCTCGGAACTGGTGCGGTAGCAGTGCAGGAAGAAACGCCCGTCCGGCTCTTCGAACACGGTTTGCGCGGCGTCAGTGCCCAAGGTGTGGCGACGCAGGCGCCATGGGCGGTGGGTGTCGTCAAGCTCAGCGAAGAATAGTGTCTGGCTGTCGTTGGCCCAGGTCAGGCTACCGTCGCAGTCGTCGAAGGGCAGGGTAGTGACACTGCCACTGGCCAGGTCTTTGACGTACAGGGTATAGATTTCGTCGCCGCTGGTGTCGAGGCTGTAGGCCAGCAGGCGGTGGTCGGGGCTGATGCTGAACGCGCCGAGGGAAAGGAAACCGCCGTTGGCCAGGACGTTGGGGTCGAGCAGCAGTTGCTCCTGGCGTTCATCGACGGTGTTCGAGTCATCGGCCGGGCGTGGGCAGCGGTAGTGACGCGGGTATTCGTCGCCGGCGGTGGTACGGGTGTAATACAGGTAGGGGCCCCAGGGCGCCGGCAGTGACAGGTCGGTCTCCAGGATGCGGCCCTTGATCTCTTCGAACAGTTGCTCACGCAACGGGGCCTGGTCGGCCAGGCAGGCTTCCTGGTAGGCGTTTTCAGCTTGCAGGTAGGCGAGGACCTCTGGGGTGTCGCGCTGTTGCAGCCAGGCATACGGGTCGTTTGCCTGGTTGGCTTGGGCAATCGGGGGTTGGGGCTTGGTTGGCATTGAAGATCTCTTGATTGGGGCAAACACTGTCTGCGCCCTGAAAAGTGTTTATCATAGGCAACTCTTTGCCTGGCTTGCACGAACACCATGACCGAGAACGACTACACCTTCGCCTGGGGCCTGTACGCAGTGGCCGCCTTAGGGTGCCTGCTGGTGGGCTTCAAGCTCACCGGCTGGATGTGGCGCTGGCTGCGCGAACCGCTACGGGTGGTGCTGGCGGTGCTGCTGCTGACCCCGACCATCGTCGATCCGGTCAAGGACAGCTTCGCCCCGGCAATCGCCATCACTGCGCTGGATGTTGCCTTCAAGGTCGGCAACAACGCCTGGCGCGCTGTGTCCGACTTCGTCATGTACGGCATGATCGCTTTCGGCCTGTACTTCCTCTTCGTCCTGCTGCGCTGGCCGCTTGAAAAGCGCGCGCACGCACGCCGTGAACAGGCCGAAGCCGCTGCCAAGCGTCAGCTGGCCGAGGATGATCAGCTCGGCGCCCAAGCGCCGCTGGCAGCCGAGCGCAGCGACCGTTACCGTGACGACTCGCCGCCAGCCGCTGCGCGTGGCGCAGGCCGGGTCGAACCACGCCTGTAAACGGAGACACTCCGATGTGCGAACTGCTGGGCATGAGTGCCAACGTCCCTACCGACATCGTTTTCAGCTTCACCGGCCTGATGCAGCGGGGCGGGCGTACCGGCCCGCACCGTGACGGCTGGGGGATAGGCTTTTACGAAGGCCGCGGGCTGCGCCTGTTCCAGGACCCGGCTGCGAGCAGCGAGTCGGAAGTGGCCAACCTCGTGCAGCGCTACCCGATCAAAAGCGAAGTGGTGATTGGTCATATCCGTCAGGCCAATGTCGGCAGGGTGTGCTTGTCCAATACCCACCCGTTCGTGCGGGAAATGTGGGGCCGTAACTGGTGCTTCGCGCACAACGGCCAGCTGGGTGACTTCAAGGGCCTGGCCAGTTTCTACCGGCCAGTGGGCGACACCGACAGCGAAGCGGCCTTCTGTGACCTGCTCAACCGCATCCGCAGCGCTTTCCCGGAACCGGTGCCGGTGGAACAGCTGCTGCCAGTGCTGGTCGAAGCCTGTGCCGGCTACCGTGGTCAGGGCGTATTCAACTGCATGCTCAGCGACGGCGACTGGCTGTTCTGCTTTTGCTCGACCAAGCTGGTGCACATTACCCGCCGTGCGCCATTTGGTGCCGCACGGTTAAAGGATGTCGACCTGATCGTCGATTTTCATACCGAAACCACCCCCAACGACGTGGTCACGGTGATTGCCACCGAGGCCCTGACCGAGAACGAGTCCTGGCACCGCTACGCACCGGGTCAGTGGGCCCTGTGGCGGCACGGCGAGTGCGTGGCGCACGGCCAGAGCTAAGGACGCCTGCATGTTCAGAAGTTACCTTCGATTGCTGTTGTTCACCTTCGGCCTGCTGGCCGGTATTCAGGTCCCGGGGCTGGTCAAGGACTATAGCCAGCGGGTCGAGGCGCACTTGTTCGAATCGCGCGAGGCGCTCGATGGGTTCCGGCAAACGGCCGAGCGCTTTTTCAAGGGCGACTTGCAGGCGCTGCTGCAGCACTACCGCAGCAGCGATGACCCGGTGTTCATCAGTGACGCCAACAGCATCGAAAGCCTGATGATCCGCAACGAACTGCTGGAAAATGAATGGCAGGTGCTGCAAGGGTCATGGGCCGAGCGTACCTGGCATGTGCTGGTGCAGGCCGACCCGCAGTTGCGCGAAGAAACCCTCAATGGCTACAGCTACCAGATTCTACTGGTGCCCGAGGCGATCGGCTGGGGGGTTGGTGCCGGTTTTGTGCTGGCGTTTGTGGTCGAAAGCCTGTTGCTGGGGATTGGCTGGCTGATCCTGGGCGGGCGGCGCAGGGTGGTGAAAGAGAGCTGGCGCTAAGTTCTGCTGTACCTGTACCGGCCCTTTCGCGGGCCTGCCCGCTCCCACAGGATTATCACAGGCCTGGCGGGAGTGGGAGCGGGCGAGCCCGCGAAAGGGCCGGTACAGGCAGAGACCGTCGTTCAGACCAGCACGATCCGCTGCCCACCCACATCCCGCGCATAACGCTCCAGCACCTGCCGGCAAACCCCAACCACCTCATCTACCAACGCCACCCCGGTCTGCCACGCCACCACCAGCTCCAGGCTCGGCGGCGGCCGCAACCCTTCCAGCAGCACCAGCTCGCCCCGGCCCAAGTCGGCATCCACCAGCGCCGGCGGTAGCGCGCCAATGCCAAAGCCGTCGCGCAACAGCCGGGTAATCGCCGCCACCGAGTTCACGCAATTCAACCGCGGCGCCTCTGCCCCCGCAGTCTGCAGCAAGCTCAGTACCTCCTGGTGCGGCCGTGAATTCTTCGAGAAGGTGATGATACGCTCGCGCCCAAGTTCGGCCAGCGACGCATAGTCCCGGTGCTGGTGGGCGCCTGCGGCTACCACCCAGCCCATTGGGTAGCGCGCCAGGTCGAGGCTGCGGATCGATTGCTCGCGTAGCAAGTCGGTCTGCAAAATCACGTCAAGAAAACCCTTCTGCAACTGCTCGCGCAAGTTCAGCGCGGTGTCGGCCACCAGTTCGATTTCCACCTGCGGGTATCGCTCGCTCAACTCCGCCACCAGTGCGCTCATCCAGGTGTGGATCACAGTATCCATCACCCCGATGCGAATGCGCCCGACCTTGGCCCGGTCGCTGTCCAGCGATTGCTTCATGGCCTTGGCGGTTTCCAGCATGCGTTCGGCGTATTCCAGTACCTTGCCGCCCTCCGGGGTCAGGCTGACGCCGCGGGAATCGCGCAGCAGCAGCTTCACGCCCAGGTCAGCCTCCAGTGCGGCAATACGGCTGGATACCGAAGCCTGGGTGGTGAACAGCTTTTCTGCCGTCAGGCGGAAGCTCTTGAGCCGGGCGACCCAGACGAAGGTTTCGAGGAAGCGAAGGTTCATGATCAGTTTTTCTTGTTCCAGACCGGCGGTTTTTTTCGTTGGACGCAGGCGAGGCGGCCTCTGAACAATGTCGCCCAGGCCGCGACGCTTTATGTCGCTCATAAAACAATACCAACAAGCCGAGGCATCCATGAACCCCACCGGCGTGCAGCAGCAGGTCAGTTCCTTCCGTTCGACCGGGCCTTTCGCCTGGTACCGCGACATCGACAAACAGCAACGACGTACTTTCTGGAGCTGCAAGATTGGCTATGGCCTGGACGGCATGGACACGCAGATGCTCAGTTTCGTCATCCCTACGCTGATCATGCTGTGGGGGCTCACTACCACCGAAGCCGGCTTGATCCACACCAGCACGCTGATCGCCTCCGCTGCAGGAGGCTGGGTGGCCGGTATCCTCTCCGACCGCATCGGCCGTGTGCGTACCCTGCAACTGACGGTGTTGTGGTTCGCCTTCTTCACCTTCCTGTGTGGCTTCGCTCAGAACTACGAGCAACTGCTGATTGCCCGAACCCTGATGGGCTTTGGCTTCGGTGGCGAGTGGACCGCCGGCGCGGTGTTGATCGGCGAGGTGATCCGTGCCCAGGACCGCGGCAAGGCGGTCGGCATGGTGCAGTCCGGTTGGGCAATTGGCTGGGGCCTCACGGCCATCCTCTATGCGCTGCTGTTCTCTTGGCTGCCGGCAGAGCAGGCCTGGCGTGCGTTGTTCCTGCTGGGGCTGGTACCGGCGGTTTTCGTGATCTTCGTTCGCCGCCTGGTCAAGGACCCTGAGGTGTATCGTAACGCCAAGGCAGTGGAAAACGCCGAGGCCCCTTCGCGCTTCTACGAAATCTTCGCGCCGGGCATGCTCTGGACCACCGTTCGGGCATCCCTGCTGACCACCGGCGCGCTCGGCGGTTACTACGCCATCACCTCGTGGCTGCCAACCTTCCTGAAGAACGAGCGCGGCCTGAGTGTGCTGGGCACGGGTGGCTATCTGGCCATGGTGATCGTCGGCTCGTACGTGGGCTATGTGGTCAGCGCTTATCTGTCCGACCTGCTGGGGCGCAAGAAGAACTTCATCCTGTTCGCCGTGGGCTCTTTCGTCATTGTGCTGTTGTACACGCAGATGCCGGTCAGCGATGGCGTGATGCTGTGGCTGGGCCTCCCGCTGGGCTTTTTCGCCTCGGGTATCTTCAGTGGCATGGGCGCGTTTCTGACCGAACTGTTCCCTACGCGCATTCGGGGTTCGGGGCAGGGCTTCTGCTACAACATCGGCAAGGTCATAGCCGCGCTGTTCCCGTTGATGATCGGCATGCTCGGCCAGAATGTTCCGCTGGGCCTGGGTATCGGCGTGTTTTCTGCGGTGTCCTACGGCATTGTGATCGTGGCGGCCTTGAGCTTGCCGGAAACCCGCGGCAAACAGCTGCAGGCGCGGTAAGGTAGGCATATGCACAACGACAAGGGAGACCGCGTGGTGGAACGCCTGCTACTCAATTGCGACATGGGTGAGAGTTTCGGCAGCTGGCGCATGGGCCTGGATGCCGAAGTCATGCCTTACATCGATTGCGCCAACATCGCCTGCGGTTACCATGCCGGCGACCCCGGTATCATGCGCCGCACCGTGGCGTTGGCGCTGGAGCACGGGGTGACTATCGGCGCTCATCCGGCCTACCCGGACCTGGTCGGCTTTGGCCGCCGTTCCATGGCCTGCAGCCCGGAAGAAATCCGCGACCTGCTGCATTACCAGATCGGTGCGCTGGATGGCATCTGCAAAGTGCTGGGTGGTCGCGTGGCCTATGTGAAGCCCCACGGCGCGCTGTACAACGACATGATGGCCGACCCGCTCAAGCTGCGTACCGTGCTGGAGGCCGTAGCGGCCTATGACAGCAACCTGCCGTTGATGCTGATGGCCACCGCCGACAACCGAGCCGCCCAGGTACTGGGCGATGAAGTTGGCGTACCGCTGTGGTTCGAGGCGTTCGCAGACCGCGCATACACCGCCAGCGGCCATCTGCTGTCGCGGCGGCTGCCGGGCGCGGTGCATCACGACCCGGCGCGGGTGGTGGAGCAGGCTGTGCGTCTGGCCCGAGGCGAAACGCTGTTGGCTGACGATGGCAGTGCCTTGCAGCTCGCCGCCCGCACCCTCTGCGTGCATGGCGACAACGACAGTTCGGTGGCTGCGGTGCGGCAGATTCGCCAGGCCCTCGATGGGCTGGAGGCGTGATGAAGCCGCGAATCGAAGTGGTCGCCATCGACAGCCTGATGGTACGCCTGTTCGACCGTATCGATGAGGCCAACATGCCATGGATGCTCGCCGCCAGCCGGCGCTTGAGCGCGGCGTTCGGCGAGCACTTGCTGGACCTGGTGCCGTCCTACACCACGCTGATGGTGCAGTCTGCCCTGCCGCCGGGCGAGGCGAGGGCGCGAATCGCTCAGGCGCTGGACGGCTTGCAGCCTGACACCGGCAGTAGCGGCCGCCGACACGAGATCCCGGTGTGGTACGACGCCAGTGTCGGCCCCGAGCTGCCTGTGCTGGCGGCCCGCAGCGGCTTGAGTGAAGCCGAGATTGTTCGCTTGCATTGCGAGCGTGATTACCCGGTGTTTGCCTTGGGCTTCGCACCTGGTTTCGGCTTCATGGGCCTGGTCGATGAGCGCCTGGCCAGCCCTCGTCTGAGTACCCCGCGCAAGCGCGTGGCGGCGGGCAGCGTGGGCATTGCCGAGCGTCAGACGGCGGCGTATCCGGCAGTATCGCCGGGTGGCTGGAACCTGATCGGGCGCACCCCGGTGCGGTTGTTCGACCGTGAGCGTGAGGGTTACAGCCTCTTGCAACCCGGTGACCGGGTGCGCTTTGTGCCGGTTTCGCGCAGTGAATTCCTGGCCATGGGTGGTGATGTGGAGGCGCAGGGATGAAGCAATTGAGGATCGAGGCCAGTACGCCGTTGTGCCAGTTACAGGATGCCGGGCGCTTTGGCGTGCGTCATTTGGGCGTGACCCAGGGCGGGGCGCTGGACTGGGTGGCGATGCACTGGGCCAACTGGCTGCTGGGCAACCCGTTGGGGGCGCCAGTGGTCGAGGTGGCGCTGGGTGGTTTTTGCGTGGTGGCCGAACAGGATTGCGTGCTGGCCCTGGCCGGTGCCGACCTGGATGCCAGGGTCGATGATCAGCCCTTGGCGCCATGGCGCAGCTTTGCCCTGGCCAAGGGCCAGCGCTTGACCCTGAAACAGCCAAAGCGGGGCGTCCGGGCGTACCTGGCGGCACCTGGCGGGTTTCAGGGCGAGGACGTGCTGGGCAGTTGTGCCACTGTGGTACGTGAAGCACTGGGTGGCATCGATGGCCAGGGTGCTGCGCTGGCTAAAGACCAGGCATTAGCTTTTACCGGTAGCAAAGCAACCCTGCGCGAAGTGCCGCAAGCGTTGTGCCCGCAGTTCGCCAAAAAGCCGGTGCTCGACCTGGTGATAGGCGCGCAGATCGGTGAATTCAGCGGTACCAGCCTGTTCGAAGCGTTCAACAGTGACTGGACGCTGGACAGGCGGGCCGACCGCATGGGCGTCCGCTTACTGGGACCGCAGCTGGTCTACCAGGGCGCGCCGATGATTTCTGAAGGGATTCCGCTCGGGGCTGTGCAGGTGCCACCGGACGGGCAGCCGATCGTGTTGCTCAATGACCGGCAGACCATTGGTGGGTACCCGCGGCTGGGCGCGCTGACGCCGCTGGCGCTGGCGCAACTGGCGCAATGCATGCCGGGGGCTTCTGTGCGGTTCAGGGCGGTGGTGCAGGACGAGGCCTGGCGGGAGCAGCAGCTTTACCTGGGGCGTTGGTTGTAAGGCTGCTGCCCTTTCGCGGGCTTGCCCGCTCCCACAGGGATCGCACTGCATTTGAGGGTTTTGAATGTGGGGGCCTGTGGGAGCGGGCGAGCCCGCGAAAGGGCCGGGACAGGCAACCTCACTTGGACAGGTAGCGCATCCCTTCCTCCAACCCTTGCAGGGTCAGCGGATACATCTTGTCCTCGATCAGGTCCCGCACCAGATGGGTCGACGCGGTGTATTCCCAGGCCTGCTTGGGGTAAGGGTTGATCCAGATGATTTTCTTGAATTTTTCCATGAAGCGCTGGATCCACACATACCCGGCTTCTTCGTTCCAATGCTCCACGCTGCCGCCTGGCTGGGTGATCTCGTAGGGCGCCATGGCCGCGTCACCGACGAACACCACCTTGTAGTCATCACCATACTTGTGCAGCAGGTCGAAGGTGGAAAAACGCTCTGACGTGCGGCGCAGGTTGTTCTTCCACACCGATTCATAAACGCAATTGTGGAAGTAGTAATACTCCAGGTGCTTGAACTCGGTCTTGCAGGCCGAGAACAGCTCTTCGCAGACTTTGACGTGCGCATCCATCGAGCCGCCAATGTCGAACAGCAACAGCAGCTTCACGGTGTTGCGCCGCTCAGGGCGCATCTGGATGTTCAGCAACCCGGCATCACGCGCGGTATGGTCGATGGTACCGTCAATGTCCAGCTCTTCGGCGGCGCCTTCGCGGGCGAACTTGCGCAGCCGGCGCAGGGCCAGCTTGATGTTGCGGGTGCCAAGCTCGACCTGGTCGTCGAGGTTCTTGTACTCGCGTTGGTCCCAGACTTTTACCGCCTTGCCCTGACGCTTGCCGGCGTCACCGACGCGGATACCCTCGGGGTTGAAACCGCCCGAGCCGAATGGGCTGGTGCCACCGGTACCAATCCACTTGTTGCCGCCAGCGTGGCGTTCCTTTTGCTCTTCGAGGCGTTTCTTGAAGGCCTCGATAAGCTTGTCCAGGCCGCCCAGCGACTGGATTTGCGCGCGCTCTTCATCGGTCAGCGAGCGCTCGAACTCTTTACGCAGCCAGTCTTCGGGGATCAGCGCCTCAATGTGCCGGTCGAGGTTTTCCAGGCCCTTGAAATAGGCTGCGAAGGCCCGGTCGAACTTGTCGAAGTGGCGTTCGTCCTTTACCAGGATGGCGCGGGCGAGGTAGTAGAACTCGTCCATGTCGGCAAACACCACGCGCTTTTGCAAGGCCTGGTGCAGGTCGAGCAGCTCACGCACCGAGACCGGCACCTTGGCCGCACGCATCTCATTGAACAGATTGAGCAGCATGGCCCTGCTCCTGTCAGCGGTTGCCGCGCCGGCTCATGAAGGCCAGGCGCTCGAGCAGTTGTACATCCTGCTCGTTTTTTACCAGCGCACCGGCCAGCGGCGGGATGGCCTTGGTCGGGTCGCGTTCGCGCAGCACCGCTTCACCGATATTGTCGGCCATCAGCAGCTTGAGCCAGTCGACCAGCTCGGAGGTGGACGGCTTTTTCTTCAGGCCCGGCACCTTGCGTACGTCGAAGAACACATCCAGCGCCTCACTGACCAGCGACTGGCTGATATTCGGGTAGTGCACGTCGACAATCTGCTGCAGGGTAGTGCGGTCGGGGAAGGCGATGTAGTGGAAGAAGCAGCGGCGCAGGAAGGCGTCCGGCAGCTCTTTTTCGTTGTTCGAGGTAATGATGATGATCGGACGCTGTCTGGCCTTGATGGTCTCGTCGATTTCGTAGACGTAGAACTCCATCTTGTCGAGTTCTTGCAGCAGGTCGTTAGGGAATTCGATATCGGCCTTGTCGATTTCGTCGATCAGCAGGATGACCCGCTCGTCGGCCTCGAAGGCCTCCCAGAGCTTGCCCTTTTTCAGGTAGTTGCGCACATCGTGCACCTTGTCCACGCCCAGCTGCGAATCACGCAGGCGGCTGACTGCGTCGTACTCGTAAAGCCCCTGGTGGGCCTTCGTGGTGGACTTGATGTGCCAGGTGATCAGGCGCGCCCCGAACGAAGCCGCCAACTGCTCGGCGAGCATGGTTTTGCCGGTGCCTGGTTCGCCCTTGACCAACAGCGGGCGTTCGAGGGTAATGGCCGCGTTTACCGCCAGTTTCAAGTCGTCTGTGGCGACGTAGTCGCGGGTGCCTTCGAACTTCATGGGGGCTGTCCTCTGCTTTAGCCTGTATTGGTCTTGATTTGTTAGCGACTATAACGCGGGGCCAGGCGACTGAAAACGCGGACCGGGTATTCAGTCCCTGAATGCCCCGTCACGCTGTCTCAGTCAGACTTCGGCGCTGGCTGCTCATAACGCGCATTGAATGCCTGGATAAACCCGTTACGGAGGATCTGCAAGAACGCTTCGAAGGCACTGATATCCTGTTGGCGCACACTGCCACTGAGTTCCACCCGGGTAGCGAACTGGTTTTTCGGCTGGTTCTTAAGCACCGTCTCGGTCGCACCCACCAAGGCCTCCCACACCGAGCGGAAGAAACCCTTGTCCTTTTCCTCGACGTCCTGTTGCCAGTCGAACACGTCGACATCGCGCAGCAGCGGTTTTATATAGCCGTTCAGCCGGCCGTTTTCTGCCTGGGCCTCGATGACCACGTCACCGTGCCCGGCATTGAAGTCGAATTTGCCGTAGGCGCTGGCAAAGTCATTCAGCTTGCGCAGCTCGATGCCGGTGGCGCGAAGCCTGAATTCGAAGTCATCGAAATCACTGAACGGGTCGAAGGTGGCACGGCTTTCTACCTTTGCATCCCCCGCGATCAACGCCGTACCTTCGAAACTGGCATCGCGACGGCCTTTCTGGTCGCGCACATTGGTCAAGTTGTGGATGCTGGCATTCAACCGGGTGGCCTTCAGGTCGACCGGTGGCTTGGAGTTGAAGTTACGGAACGTCAGCACGCCGTTGTCGATACGCACCTCGTTGAGGGTGATGGGCAGGAGTTTTTCCAGCTGTTGGCGCCAGTCGGTACCTTGACCGGTCTGCGATGCCTGTTTGCTACCACCGTCGACAAAGTTCAGTTCGGGGTGCACGAACGTCACCTCCGCTACCACTGCCTTGTCGTACCACAACGAACGCCAGCTCACCGAAAGGTCGATCAGTGGGGCCTCGAGAAGCGGTACGGGCACCTTGCCGGTGATCTTGACGATCCTCAGCCCATTGATCTGATAGGCGCCGCGCCACCAGGCCAGGTCCACATCGGCTACCTGGCCGCGGTAGTCACCCATGTCGGCCAGCTTGTTGTTGAGGTAGTCGCGCACCAGGTAGGGCAGGGCCAGGTGCAGCGCCACCAGCAGTGCGATCAGGCTGGCCAGGCCGACCAGCGGCCAGCGATAGCGGGCTTTCATGAGGCGGTCTCCAAGGCAGGATGTGCGGTTGACCGCACCGCGGCGGGCTGAGTTCGAACAGGCTTTACGGGCCACTGCCGCGGGCTTACCCTTGAGGCATTTCCCTGCTTTTTCATGCCAAGGACCCCTGCCATGAGCCGTATCTTTGCAGACAACGCCCACTCCATCGGTAACACGCCGCTGGTGCAGATCAACCGCATCGCCCCGCGCGGCGTGACCATCCTGGCCAAGATCGAAGGGCGCAACCCGGGTTATTCGGTCAAATGCCGCATTGGTGCGAACATGGTCTGGGACGCCGAGAGCAGCGGCAAGCTCAAGCCGGGCATGACCATCGTCGAGCCCACCTCGGGCAACACCGGTATCGGCCTGGCCTTCGTCGCCGCTGCCCGCGGCTACAAGCTGATGCTGACCATGCCCGCCTCGATGAGCCTGGAGCGCCGCAAGGTGCTCAAGGCACTAGGCGCCGAGCTGGTGTTGACCGATCCGGCCAAGGGCATGAAGGGCGCTATCGAGAAGGCCAACGAAATCGTCGCCTCCGACCCGGAGCAGTACTTCTTGCCGGGCCAGTTCGAAAACCCGGCCAACCCGGCCATTCACGAAAAAACCACTGGCCCGGAGATCTGGAACGACACTGACGGCGCAGTCGACGTGCTGGTGGCGGGCGTGGGCACTGGCGGCACCATCACCGGCGTGTCGCGTTACATCAAGCATACCCAGGGCAAGGCCATCCTGTCGGTGGCTGTGGAGCCCGTGGCATCGCCACTGATCAGCCAGACCCTGGCCGGTGAAGAACTCAAGCCCAGCCCGCACAAAATCCAGGGCATCGGCGCCGGCTTCGTGCCGAAAAACCTCGACCTGTCGATCGTCGACCAGGTGGAGACGGTGACCGACGAAGAGTCCAAGGCCATGGCTATTCGCCTGATGCAGGAAGAGGGCATCCTTTGCGGTATTTCCTGCGGTGCGGCAATGGCGGCGGCGGTGCGCCTGGCCGAAAAACCGGAAATGCAGGGTAAGACCATCGTCGTAATCCTGCCCGACTCGGGCGAGCGATATCTGTCGAGCATGCTGTTCAGCGACATGTTCAGCGAGCAGGAAAACCAACAGTAATCGGCCTTGCCGCTGATCCGGCGCAACAATCGGCGGCCTGGTTTATTGCAGAATCTTCATGAATGCGATCCCGCCCGGGTTGTTTTTACCGCGGCGGGATCGGTTTATGATGGCAGGATGATTTTCTGGAGAGCAGGCAGCGCAGCCCTGGCTCTTCCCCAAGGAGTGAAAGCATGACCTTTTCCTTTGCAGCCAAGGCGGGTGTCTTGCTGGTGTTTTTCGGCAGCGTGCTGTTCGTGCACCTGCGCGGCAAGGCCCGCCTGCCGGTGTTGCGCCAGTTCGTCAACCATTCGGCGCTGTTCGCCCCCTACAACGCGTTGATGTACCTGTTTTCCGGCGTGCCGTCCAAGCCCTATCTGGACCGTCAGCGCTTCCCGGAGCTGGACGTGCTGAAGGACAACTGGCAGGAAATCCGCGAAGAGGCCATGCGCCTGTTCGACGAAGGCTATATCCGTGCCGCCGAGAAAGATAACGACGCCGGCTTTGGTTCGTTCTTCAAGAAGGGCTGGAAGCGCTTTTACCTGAAGTGGTACGACAAACCGCTGCCTTCGGCGCAAACCCTGTGCCCGCGCACTGTCGAGCTGGTCAGCAGCATCCCCAATGTGAAGGGCGCAATGTTCGCCCTGCTGCCCGGCGGCAGCCACCTGAACCCGCACCGCGACCCGTTCGCAGGTTCGCTGCGTTATCACCTGGGGCTGTCCACGCCGAACTCCGACGCATGCCGCATCTACGTGGACGGTGAGCAGTACGCCTGGCGTGATGGCGAAGACGTGATGTTCGATGAAACCTATGTGCACTGGGTCAAGAACGAAACCGACGTAACCCGCGTGATCCTGTTCTGCGACATCGAGCGCCCGCTGAGTAGCCCGTTGATGACGCGTATCAACCGTAAGGTCAGTGCCTTCCTCGGCCGCGCCACCGCGCCGCAGAACACCGACGAAGAGCGCGTGGGTGGGATCAACCAGGCGTACGCCTGGAGCAAGCGCTTCAGCAACAAGATCAGCAGCCATGTGAAGCAGTTCAAGCGCGCCAACCCCAAGGCTTACCGTGTGCTGCGGCCGGTACTGGCGGTGGTGGTGGCGTATCTGCTGTATCGCTGGTTGTTCTGATTTTTGTAGTTTGTTCGGGCCTCTTCGCGGGGCCAAGCCCGCTTCCACAAGAGCATCACCCTCCTTGAAGGATGAGCAGAGCCTGTGAAAGCAGGCTTGTGCCGCGAAGAATCACTCGCTATATTCCAGAACATTCACTTCTTCAAAGACCGCTGTCATGCCTGCCATTCCTTCCACCACACGCTTTGCCATCGCGCCAGTCGCGGGCATGGTCGTGCGTGGTAGCCAGCAGCCGGTCATGATCTGTCACTCCCCACCACCTGTCAGTGGCGTCGTAGGCGGCGTAGCTCCGCCTCATTGCGTGGTTGTGCTGGGCTGATCGGCTTCGTGCCGCAACCCTTCGCACGCGCAACCTACTGAACACGGTCGGCCACTTCTCACGTCGAAGCGCACGCCGTCCGTTTGGCTTATCTGCCTACTAATCAGGTGGCAATTCATGTCTGTCTTTACCAAAGCGTCCGTGGCCTCTGCGGCCACTACCTGCCTGTTCGTCCTGCTGTGGAGCAGCGGGGCGATCGTCTCCAAACTTGGCCTGGCGCATGCCAGCCCGTTCGCCTTTCTGCTGTTGCGCTCGGCGCTGGCCCTGGCTGGCCTGTTGCTGATCGGCCCGTTGCTAGGGCTGCGCTGGCCGCGTACTCGCGGTAGCATTCTGCGCGCCCTGGGTACAGGCTGTGTGCTGCTCGGTGCCTATCAGATCTTCTATCTGTTGGCGCTTGATACCCATGTCACCCCTGGTGTCATGGCGACGGTGATGGGCGTCCAACCGATCCTCACCGTGGTGCTGATGGAGCGCCAGCGTTCCTGGAGCCGTTTGTTCGGCCTGGGTTTGGGGCTGGGCGGCTTGATCATGGTGGTCTACCAGGGCATCAACCTGGGCGGGGTATCGCTGGCGGGGATGCTGTTCGCCCTGCTGGCGCTGGTCAGCATGACCTTTGGCTCGATCCTGCAGAAGCGCATTACCGACAACCCCATGGGCACACTGCCGCTGCAGTACCTGGCCGGCTTTGCCATGTGCGCGCTGTTCGCACCTTTGCAACCGCTCCATGTCGAGTGGACCGGCGGCTTCGTCGGTGCGCTGCTGTGGATGGGCCTGGTGGTCTCGCTGCTGGCAACCTTGCTGCTGTACCGGCTGATCGCCAAGGGCAATCTGGTCAATGTCACCAGCCTGTTCTACCTGGTGCCGGCAGTGACTGCAGTGATGGACTTGCTGATCTTCGGTAATCGCCTGGCGCCGCTAAGCTTGCTGGGCATGGGGCTGATCGTTGTTGGGCTGCTGTTCGTGTTTCGCAAGCCCGCGGCGCGCCTGGCGGAAGCGTAGGCCCTAGCGGAATTCTTCGGGGATGGCGTGGCGCAACACGCCTTCCTCGAAGTCCAGCAGGCCGGCTTCGCGCTGGGTGAGCAGGTAGTAGAGCAGGGTGTCGAGCGAGCGTTGCGGCGGGACCTCGACCGCCAGCATCTTCACTGCTTGCTCGGTTTCACAGGCACAGCCGAAATCCAGCAATGCCGCACGTACCTGGTCGAGGGTTTCCGGAGGTTTGACGACCACCCGGAACACCGAGCTACCGCTGCTGTGGCGCAGTTCTGCGAACCAAGTTTCGCCTTCTTCCTCACGTGTGTCGATCACGTCGCCCGGGGCGATGCCATAGACATGGAAGGGGATGTTGTCGACGGCATAGCCGCCTTCTACGGCCTTGGCCCACAGCCCCTCGACCGAAGCCGGTGGGTAGCCGTTCTCGTCCTGTTCCAGGCGGAACAAAACCTTTTTGTACGCGCTGTTCATGCAGTACTCCGCTTCAGTTGCGCGCCGGGCGCAGCACCAGCCACAAGGCCAGGCCAATCAGCAGGCCGCCGTATAGGTGCGCCATCGACAATGGCTCATTCAGCAGCCATGCACCCCACAATACGCCGAATACCGGGATCAGGAACGTTACGGTGCTGGCTTTTACCGGGCCGATTTCCTCGAGCAGGCGGAAGTAAAGAATGTAGGCGAATGCCGTGCACAGCAGCCCCAGGCCCAGCAACGACAACCACACGTCCCAACCCCCCCAGCTGGCGGGCGGCTGGGAGAGTGCGCTCCAGCCGAACAGCGGGGTCAGCATCAGTGTGGCGCCGAGCATGCTACCCAGGGCGGAAAGACGGCTGTCCAGGCCGCTGATCCAGCGGCGGGCGAGGAACCCGGCAAAGCCGTAGCAGGTAGTGGCCGCCAGGCAGGCGAGGGCGCCTTGCAGCAGGGCCATGTCCAGTGCCACCGGGCCGGCGCCGCTGAGGATGCCGACGCCGAACAGGCCAAGGAAGATGCCGCAGAGTTTGGCCAGGGTCATTGGCTCGCGGAAGAACAGTACGCCGACCAGCACGCCCATCAACGGGGTGGTGGCGTTGAAGATCGCCGAATAGCCGGCCGGCAGCACCTGGGCCGCCACCGAGTAGAAGGTGGCGGGGATGCCGGAGTTGATCATGCCCAGCACCAGGCAGGCACCGAGCTTACCCTGGAAGTCCCAGCGCACCCGGGCGGCGGCGAGTAGCACGATCAGGCCCAGGCAGGCGATGGACACCCGGAAGAACGCGGTCGGCACCGTGCCCAGTTCGGGGGCGATGATGCGCATGAACAGGAAACTCGCTCCCCAGACGGCGGCAAGGGTCAGCAGGCGGGCTAGGGCGATGGGGCTCACAACGGTCTCCGAAGGCAAGGCAGGGGCGCGAGTGTACGCCAGGGGGCGGGGGGATTCTTGTGCTTTCTTGCTGTGTAATTCCTCTCGGGCTGCGGGGCTCTGGGCAAGGCAGGTGCAACTACAGCTCGGGGCTTCAATGGCAGTAACCCATGAAGCCAAGGGCGGCTAAGCTCTGTACTCAATCCCAGCTCCGAGGCCCCACGCATGTCCCAGCCCTGGCCCGCTGTCGAAATCGCCCGGATGATCCTCGCCGGCTTCGACGACTACCGCGATCATTTCCAGCGCATCACCCTCGGAGCCCGCAAACGCTTCGAGCAGGCGCACTGGCAGGACATTCAGCAGGCCGCCGCCGCCCGCATCAATCTCTATGAAGAGAAAGTCGCCGAAGTCAACGGCTGGCTGCGTCAGGCTTTTGCCACGGAGGTGCTGCTGGACGTGGAACAGTGGCCACTGGTGAAAAACGCCTATATCCACCTGATCGACCCACGGCTGGACGACGAGCTGGCAGAGACCTGGTACAACTCGCTGTTTTGCAGCCTGTTCAGCCATGACCAGATCAGCGACGGCTGCATGTTCATCCACACCACCCGGCCTTCCATGCGCGGCCGCGAGCGCGTCGCGCAAACCCGTACCTATCGGCTTGACGGCAGTCTCAGGAACTTGCTGCGCGCGGTGTTCGCCGATTACCCATTCGACATGCCCTATGGCGACCTGGAGGGCGACCTGACGCGGCTGGAAGAACAACTGCGCGAATGCCTGCCCGACTGGGTGTGCAAGGACCCGGCGCTGGCCGTGGAATTGTTTGTACCCGTGCTTTACCGCAACAAGGGGGCCTATCTGGTCGGCCGCCTGTACAACAGCGATGAACAGTGGCCGTTGGTGATTCCCTTGCTGCACCGCGAGGGCCACGGTATCGAGGCCGATGCATTGATCACCGACGAGGCCGAGGTGTCGATCATCTTTTCGTTCACCCGCTCTTACTTCATGGCCGATGTACCGGTGCCGGCCGAGTTCGTCAATTTCCTCAAGCGCATCCTTCCAGGCAAGCACATTGCCGAGCTATACACCTCGATCGGGTTCTACAAGCAGGGCAAGTCGGAGTTCTACCGCGCGCTGATCAACCACCTTGCCAGCAGTGATGACCGCTTTGTCATGGCGCCAGGGGTGCGGGGCATGGTCATGAGCGTGTTCACCTTGCCCGGCTTCAATACGGTGTTCAAGATCATCAAGGACCGCTTTTCGCCATCGAAAACCGTGGACCGCGCCACGGTGATCGACAAGTACCGGCTGGTGAAAAGCGTCGACCGGGTGGGCCGTATGGCCGACACCCAGGAGTTTGCCGATTTTCGCTTTCCGCGCAGCAAGTTCGAGCCGGATTGCCTGGCCGAGTTGCTGGAGGTGGCACCGTCGACGGTGGTGCTGGAGGGCGACACGGTGCTGATCCGCCACTGTTGGACCGAGCGGCGCATGACACCGTTGAACCTGTACCTGGAGCATGCCACCGAGGGCCAGGTGCTGGAGGCACTGGAGGACTACGGCCTGGCCATCAAGCAGCTGGCGGCGGCAAATATCTTCCCCGGCGACATGCTGCTGAAAAACTTTGGCGTGACCCGCCATGGCCGGGTCGTGTTCTACGACTATGACGAAATCAGCTTCCTGACCGAGGTGAATTTCCGCCACATTCCGCCACCGCGTTACCCGGAGGACGAAATGTCGGGCGAGCCGTGGTACTCGATAGGGCCGCATGATGTGTTCCCCGAAGAGTTTCCGCCGTTTCTGTTTGCCGATATGGGCCAGCGGCGGTTGTTCAGCCGCTTGCATGGGGAACTGTATGACGCGGACTACTGGAAGGGGCTGCAGGCGGCGATACGTGAAGGGAAAGTGATCGATGTATTTCCGTATCGGCGCAAAGCCCGGTGAGTCAGGTCGAGCAGGCCTGTCACTCCTTCAAACACTTCATCTCACTCAAATGGGAACGTACCTTGCCCAACCGTTCCTGCAGGAACCGCCGCTGCTGCGGAGTGCTTTGCTGCACCAGGTCCACCAGCAGGCTGCGCGCCTGCCGTTCGGTATTCTGATACGCCGCCCGGTACTCGGGTGTCCACAAACTCTCCTTGCGCTGCAACAAGGTCGCCAGGCGCGGCTCGAAGCTGGAGTCGTTGCGCTGGTTCATCGCCAAGAGCAATTGCTGCTGCCAGTGGGCGCGGTTGGCGATCCATTCACGGTTCTGGTCACCCAGCGCTTGAGACCAGGTCTGGATGCGTTGCTTCTGTACCGCAGTCAACTCGCCAAACCAGGGTGCCAGGCGTTTTTCCATGCGCTCGCTACGGCGGGCAATCTGCTTCGGCAAGGGCGTATCCACATACTGCTTCTGCCGCTCACTGATGTCTTCGCGGAAGGCCTCACGCATTTTCGCTACCTGGTCGTCGCTCATGCCACGCAGCAGTTCGGTGGCTGACGGGGTGATTTCCTCGGTCACCCGACCAATCGCTTCACGCACGTCGAGGGTGCTTTGTTGCAGGGCCTGGTCGGTCACCTGGCCGGCGGCGACCATGCCACGTAGCCGATCGAGCCAGTCGAGGTAGCCGGGCAGTTGAGTCTTGCAATGCCAGGCCAGGTGCTCGCGCAACCGATCGTCCAGCAGCGCCCTTTGCTCGCGGTTCATGTCCAGGTAGTCGCTCAGCGACCACGGCACCAGGCGGTCGAGGTTGCGATAGGCCAGGTCGATGCGGCTGCAGGCGGCCAAGGCCAGGGCGAAGCCGATGGCGATAAGCAGGGCTTTGGGCAGGCGTAGCGGCATGTGCTGTTCCTTCCTCAGGCTGGCCAGAAGGTAGATGCAAGTGCGGGCTGGCGGTTCCACTGCATGAGTGGTCGGGCCATGTGGTGGCTTCAGGTGTAGAATAGCCGCCTTGTCTTGAGGATCATCGGAAATGGCTCTGCTTGGGCGCTACAACAGTTTGCAAATCGTGAAACACGTGGACTTCGGTCTGTACCTGGACGGCGGCGCCGATGGCGAGATCCTGCTGCCCGGGCGCTACATCCCGAAAAACGCCGAGACCGAGGTCGATGACTGGTTGAACGTGTTCATCTACCTGGACAGCGAAGACCAGCTGATCGCCACCACCGAGAAGCCCAAGGTGCAGGTTGGCGAGTTTGCCAGCCTGAAGGTCAAGGACATCAACGGTGCCGGTATCTTCCTGGACTGGGGCCTGTCCAAGGACTTGCTGATGCCGTACTCGGAAGAGGCACGGCCGCTGAAGATTGGCGATTACTGCGTGGTGCACGTGTACCTCGACAAGCGTACCCGCCGGATCACTGCCACCTCGCGCCTGGACCGCTATCTCGATGTCACCCCGGCCGACTACAAGGTTGGTCAGCCGGTCGAGCTGCTGGTGGCCGGCGAAACGCCGATGGGCTTCAAGGCCATCATCAACAACCGCCACTGGGGCCTGATCCACAAGAACGAGGTGTTCAAGTTCTTGCGCTCGGGCATGCACGAGAAAGGCTTCATCAAGGAAATGCGCCAGGACGGCAAGATTTCACTGAGCCTGCAGCCGGTAGGCGCTGCCCTGGCGGACACCCTTCAAGAGCAGATCATGGCGCGCCTGGAAGCCGAAGGCGGGGTGTTGGGGGTGTGCGACAAGAGTGACCCTGCGCTGATCAGCAAACTGTTCAACGTCAGCAAGGGCAACTTCAAGAAGGCCATTGGCGGGTTGTTCAAGCAGGGCCTGATCGTCATCCATGACGATCGTATCGAGAAAGCCTGACCGCGTTACGGCTGTACGAAGTTGCGGAAGTCCAGCTGCTCGCCACCCGGACGGGTGTCGCGCAGCAGCGAGTCACGGTCGGCGCTGAGGGCCAGGCTGATGGTGGAGCGGCGCTTGCCAGGCTTGCGCACTTCCATCTGCTCCAGGTGAGCCTTGAGGAAATTGGTGGGTACCTTCAGGTGCTGCAGCTCATCGCTTTCTGGCGTGTGCAGCAGCAGGTTGACCCAGTCGGCCTGGCCTTTGCCCAGCAGTGCCACTGGCACTTCGAACCACCACAGGTTGCGTTTGTTGTCCAGGATGGCGAACAGCGTATTGCTGCTGGTCAGCACCGGGCGGGCCAGTGCTTCGTTGCGCCGGGCGATGGCGGCGGGTTTGTCGAGTTTCATGCAGGTTCCTGCGGGTTGACGCTATGAAGGCCTGCATTGTGAGGGGTGGCACGGGGCGGGGCAAGGTTTGTAACTGGCGGCGCATGTGCGAGCCTCTTCACCGGCTTGTGCGGTATTCGCCCGCAGTCTTACCGTCCGGCTTCTGACCGGGAAATCCGTTGAAACTCCTGGAGAAGGCGTTGGGTCCACCTAATGTCGACACGGTTCACGTGTCTCCATTTGCAGGAGTTTTGCCATGAGCGGTACTAAAGACAAAGCGAAAGGCTTGGCCAACGAAGCGATCGGCAACGTGAAACAGGGTGTTGGCAAGGTGACCGACAACGACAAGCTGCGCGGCGAAGGCAAGGCGCAGGAGTTGAAAGGCGAGGCGCAACAGATAAAGGGCAATGTGAAGGATGCGGTGAAGAAGCCTTGACTTGAGACGGCCTGTGCCGGCCTCTTCGCGGACGAACCCGCGAAGAGGCCGGCACTATACGTAAGCAAATTCTTCAACCACGGCCGGGAGCAGCACAGCACGGGCAGGGTCTATTAGACTTGTCTGTTGTAACGATCAAGCGGCGAAAGGAGACGCTATGATTTTCCCCGACCTGCGCGGCTTGCCCCTGCACCGCGTGCTGGTTCGCACCGTCAAGGAATTCCTCGACGACGAGATGTCCACCTATGCCTCAGCGCTGGCCTACCAGGCGCTGTTCTCGCTATTCCCCTTCCTGTTGTTCCTGATTGCCCTGATCGGTTTCCTGCACCTGCCGGACTTTTTCTCCTGGCTGCGTCTGCAATCGGAACTGGTATTGCCGCCCCAGGCGCTGGAGCAGGTGAATCCGGTGATCGACCAGTTGCAACAATCCAAGGGCGGGCTGCTGTCGGTGGGTATCGTGATCGCCCTGTGGACCGCCTCCGCTGGCGTGCGCCTGATGATGAGCGCCATGAACGCCGCCTACGATGTGCCCGAAGGTCGCCCGGTGTGGAAGCGTATCCCGCTTTCCATTTTCTACACCGTGGGCCTGGCTGGCATGCTGCTTGCGGCCGCAGCACTGATGGTACTGGGCCCCCAGGTGATGGAATGGATCGCCGCCCAGATCGGCATGCAGGAGTTCATCGTCACACTGTGGACCATCCTGCGCTGGCCGGTGATCATCATTCTGCTGATGGTGGCAGTGGCCCTGATCTATTACGTGATGCCTGATGTGAAACAACAGTTTCGCTTCATCACCCCAGGCTCGGTGCTGGCGGTGGTGGTGTGGATCGTGGCCTCACTGGGCTTTGCCTACTACGTGAAGACCTTTGCCGATTACAACGCCATGTACGGCAGCATTGGTGCAATCATCGTGCTGTTGCTGTATTTCTATATTTCGGCCGCCGTGTTGTTGCTCGGCGCCGAAATGAATGCGGTGATCGAGCACATGTCAGCCGAAGGCAAGAACCCGGGCGAGAAAGACTTCGACGAGGATAAGCCCAAGGAAACCTTGACTGTACTGGGTCACGAGCACCCGAACCCGAGCAAGCCTCATAGCGTCGAGCCGAACCCCTGATGATCCGTGACATTCTCAAGATGGGCGATGAACGCCTGCTGCGCATCGCACCGCCAGTGCCCGAGCACATGCTTGGCAGTGCCGAACTGCAGCAGTTGATCGACGACATGTTCGAAACCATGCGTCACGTAGGCGGTGTGGGCCTGGCTGCCCCGCAGATCGGCATCGACCTGCAGTTGGTGATCTTCGGCTTCGAGCGCAGCGAGCGATACCCCGATGCCGAGGCGGTGCCGCAGACCATTCTGCTGAATCCGGTCATCACCCCGACCTCCAGCGAGGTCGAGGACGGCTGGGAAGGTTGCCTGTCGGTGCCTGGCCTGCGCGGCGTGGTGCCGCGCTTCAAGCATATCGGCTACCAAGGCATCGACCCCCACGGCAACCCGATCAGCCGCTTTGCCGATGGCTTCCATGCACGGGTGGTGCAACACGAGTGCGACCACCTGATTGGCCGGCTATACCCCTCGCGCATCCAGGACTTCGCCAGGTTCGGCTACACCGATGTGTTGTTCCCCGGGCTCGAGGTCAGCGAGGACTGACCTCGCTGCAGGGCTACCAGGCGTTTGTTGCGCTGATAGCGTTGCAGGCGGCTAGCCAGGGCTTCTGGCAGTTGCTGGGCCAGGTCGAAGCCCAGGCGCTGGTAGAAGGGCGTTAGCTCGGGATGACAGAACAGCCAGACAGGCCCGCCAACTTGCACCAGCGCTGCCTCGACCAACCGCGCGGCCACCCCTTGGCTGCGTCGCTGCGGGTCGACGAACAGGCCGGTCAGCCAGAACCCCTCACTCACCGCACTCAAGCTCAGCCCGGCGATGATGCCAGGCGCCCGTGCTACCCACAGTTCGGCGTCGCTTGCAGCGCGCATGCGTGAGCTGTGCTGGCGGTAGAAGTGGTCCAGCAAACGGCGTTCTGTGTCCGAAAGCTTCGAACAGGACAATTGTTCAGAAATGGTGAGTCCTACCCTGAAACGTGGCCAGAGGCTCTGGCCTGATGATTTGCGGCCACGTTGTCGCAGATTGTTGCAAAACCGGCAAGGGTGAATATCCGACTCCGGGGTTCAACTATTGCTGGCCGGGAGTAGAATTTTGTTCATCCCCCCTGGCAGTACGAAGCGGGATCGGTACTTCGTGCCATCTAGACCATAGATGACAACTTCTCCGCGCCGGATACGGCAATAGAAGTCAATCGATCAGCTTGAACGCGCAAAAGGCAAAACCACATGAAACCATTACTGATTCTTGCATTGGTCGGTATGTCCTCGTTCGCCCTCGCCGATGAGGCCAAACCCGTTTCCAGCGAGCCTGTGGCTCAGCAGTACGACTATTCGATGAACCTGGACATCAAGCGGGTGATCAACCTGTCGACCATCCCCAATGTCTGCGAAGTGGTACCTGCGACCATGACCTATGAAGACCATCAGGGCCAGGTGCACACCATTCAGTACCGGGCCATGGGTGAAGGTTGCCAGCAGGGGTGATAGATAGGTAGTGCGATGAAAGTTGCTGCTGGCTTCCATGTGATCGCCGCGGCATTTTCACCGCCCGTGGGATCGAGCGCCGCCCGCGCGGCGCATCGCGAGCAAGCTCGCTCCTACATTTGTTTCGGGCCAGTTATTCCTGAGGCAGAAGCGCGCGGCCCTTTGGCGTCCTCCTCGATATCGGGTGGCGCAAACAAGGCGGTCGCGCGCGTAGGCACAGGCAATACTGGCCCGAAACAAATGTAGGAGCGAGCTTGCTCGCGATGCGCCGCGCGGGCGGCGCTCGATCTCTCAGCTGCCCCCCGTCAAAATATTCTCCTCCACTGTCGATTTCCCCTCCCTCAGTTCGACCATAAGTGAAGGCACGCACGCAGTGTGCCAAAACACCCTGTCCTGTCGGAGGACCCCCGATGAGCACCGCAGCCGAAACCGAAATCCGCCAATTGATCGAGCGCTGGATGCAAGCCGTGCGCGATCGCGACATCCCGGGCATCATCGCCCCCTACGCCGACGATATTGTCGCCTTCGATGCCATCCAGGCCCTGCAATTCAAAGGCAAGTCCGCCTACACGGCGCACTGGGAAATGTGCATGGGCATGTGCACCGGCCCCATGGTCTTCGAACTTGCCCAACTTACCGTGCACGCCGCTGGCGATCTGGCCCTGGCCCATTGGCTGAACCGCTGCGGCCCGGGCGATGACGAAAGCCAGTGCGGCTTCATGCGCGCCACGGTGGGCTATCGTCGTCAAGGCGGCCAGTGGCAGGTAATCCACGAACACTGGTCGGCGCCTTTCGACATGGAAACGCAAAAAGCCCTGTTCGATCTCAAGCCCTGAGCCGTTATCGCCAAACGCACTTAGCCAAATGCCCTGGAGGCGACCATGAAATACCTGTGCCTGGTCTATTGTGACGAGGGGCTGTTGCACAGCCTGCCCGACAGCCCGGAAGACGCCGAATGCATGGCCTACGCCGAAGCCATTCACGGTTCCGGGCGAATGCTGGCGGCCGAGGCGCTGAAGTCGGTGCAGACTGCTACCACGGTGCGCATGCGCAACGGGCATATGAGCCTGACTGATGGCCCGTTTGCCGAAACCAAGGAGCAACTGGCCGGCTTCTACCTGGTGGAGGCCCGCGACCTCAACGAAGCGCTGAGTATCGCCAAGGGCATCCCTGCCGCGCGGGTCGGCAGTGTCGAGGTGCGACCAGTGCGCGAGCTGCAACCCTGACCGCCAAGGAGAACAATCAGCATGAGCCTTGCACCCATTGCGCAAGCGCAACACGAGTTGTCCATCAGCCGCCTGATCGACGCACCACCGGCCAAGGTATTCCGCGCCTGGACCGAACCCCAGTGGCTGATGCAGTGGTGGGGGCCGCACGGCATGACCACCCCGGAATGTGAAATGCAGTTGTGGGCCGGTGGCCTGTTTCGCACTCTGATGCGGGCGCCGGATGGCAGCGAGTACCCGAACCAGGGCGTTTTTCTGGAAATTGCCGCGCCACGCAGGCTGGTGTTCACCGATGCCTTCGGCCCTGGTTGGGTACCGTCGAACAAGGCCTTCATGACCGCCGTGATCAGCTTTGACGAGGAACAGGGCAAAACCCGTTACACCGCCCGTGCCTGGCACTGGAATGCCACTGACTGCCAGGCTCATGAAGAAATGGGCTTCTACCAAGGCTGGGGAGAAAGCCTGGACCGTCTTGTGGATGTGGTGACCCAGCGGATGCCCGACTGATGACAGCACCGGCACAGGTGCGCGCCGAAGTCGAGGCCGTGTACCGGCAGGAGTCGCGGCGCATCCTGGCGACACTGATCCGCTTGCTGGGTGATTTCGACCTGGCCGAGGAGGCCATGCATGATGCCTTCTTCGTTGCCGTCGAACGCTGGCAACGCGACGGCATCCCCGCCAACCCGCGAGCGTGGCTGGTCTCTGTCGGGCGCTTCAAGGCCATCGATGCGCTGCGCCGGCGCGCCCGCTTCGACCGCTCCCAGGCTGACTTGAGCATGCTGCTGGAGGGCCAGGCGCAGGACCCCAGTGAAGAAGAACTGCTGGCGGATGACCGCCTGCGGCTGATCTTCACCTGTTGCCATCCGGCCCTGTCGCCCGACGCTCAGGTGCCATTGACCCTTCGCGAAGTCTGCGACCTGACCACCGAGCAGATCGCCCGCGCCTTTCTGCAAAGCCCGACAACCATCGCCCAGCGCATCGTGCGCGCCAAGGCCAAGATCCGTGACGCCGGCATACCGTACCAGGTACCAGAGCTGAATGAGCTGCCTGAGCGCCTGGAAAGCGTGTTGCGGGTGATCTACCTGGTGTTCAACGAGGGCTATTCGGCGTCATCGGGCGAGACCCTGCTGCAGCAGGCGCTGAGTGATGAAGCCATTCGCCTGGCGCGGTTGCTGGTGCAGTTGCTGCCCGACCCGGAGGCGGTCGGCCTGCTGGCGTTGATGTTGCTGCAGGCGTCCCGGCAGCGGGCGCGTATCGATGGCCAAGGCAATCTGGTGGTTCTGGAGCAGCAGGATCGTAGCCTGTGGGACCGGCAGTTCATTGCCGAAGGCTGTGAACTGGTGCGCCAGGCCCTGCAGAGCCGTGCATTCGGGGCCTATACCGTCCAGGCGGCGATTGCTGCTGTGCATGCCGAGGCGGCGACGGCTGAAGAAACCGACTGGGGGGAGATCGTCGGGCTGTATGACGTATTGCAGCGGTATTGGCCATCAGCGGTGGTGGAGCTGAACCGGGCGGTGGCGCTGGCGAAGCGGGATGGGCCGGAGGTTGGCTTGCGGGAAGTCGAAGGGATCCTGGCGCGGGGGGAGTTGCTGGACTATCACCTGGCACATGCGGCGCGCGCCGAGTTGCATTGCCAGCTGGGGCAGGTGGACGCGGCGCGTGCGGCCTGGCAGCAGGCGCTGGCCTTGACACGGCAGGCGCCAGAACGGCGGCATATCGAGCGGCGCTTGCAGGCTATCGAATGATGTGGGGTGTGCCGGCTCTTTGCGGGCCAGCCCATATCCCACAGGATGCCCGCTAAATCAACGAATTAGCGGGTTACCCAGGAGAGCAGCCTTGAAGTAGGTGCTGGCTGCATCACACTTCAGCTAGCCACAAAGTTCGGCGGCGACACCAGCTCGACGGTCTGCTGTTTGCGCGGTGCCAGGATCTCGGCTTCACCCGCGACCACCAGCTCGTCGTTCTGGTTGTACACGTTGGTGGCGATGCGCACCTTGAACTTGGGCAGCTTCTCGAGGATTTCCAGGCGCACGGTCAGGGTGTCGCCGATTTTCACCGGCTTCTGGAAGCTCATCTGCTGGCCCAGGTAGATGGTGCCAGGGCCAGGCAGTGTGCAGGCCACTGCAGCACTGATCAGCGCGCCGCTGAACATGCCGTGGGCAATACGTTCGCGGAACATGCTCTTGGCGGCGAACTCGGCATCCAGGTGAACCGGGTTGTGGTCACCGGACATCGCAGCGAACAGCTGGATGTCGCGTTCTTCAACGGACTTCTTGTACTCGGCCTTCTGGCCGACTTCGAGGGCTTCGTAAGGCGTGTTGGTGACCTGGGACATCGATGCTTCCTTAAGCGTTGGGCGAGGGCGGCTATCATTCGCTGCGTGCAGGGCGGCCAAGGGCCAGCGCCTGTTCAAGCCAGCCGAGAATGTCGGCGATGACCTCGCCACGGTTGGTTTCGTTGAGTACTTCATGCCGCGCCTCCGGATAGACGCGCAGCTGTACATGTCGATTACCGGTCGCGCGCAGGGCGTCGGCCAGGTGGGTGAGACGCTTGCCGGCACTGACCGGATCACATTCACCGCCGATCACCAGCATCGGCAGGTTGGGATCGATTTGCGCGAGGTTACCCGGCTGACTGATCTGCGCCAAGCCTTGTAGCAGGTCGAGCCACAACTGGTTGGTGCAGCGAAAGCCACATAACGGGTCGTTCACGTACTGATCGACCTCGTCCGGGTCGCGGCTGAGCCAGTCGAATGCGGTGCGGTTGGGCTTGAAGGCGTTGTTGAACGAACCGAAGGACAACCATTCGATCAGTGCACTCTTGCCCAGTGGCCCCTGGCGCCAGGACTCCAGCCGGGCAATCAGCCGCGCAAAGCGGTACAGCACGGCCGGTTGGTAGTTGGAGCCGCTGAAGATGGCCCCGTGCAGGCTGCCACTGTGATGCAGCAGGTAGGCCTGGGCGATGTAGCTGCCCATGCTGTGGCCGAACAGGAACAGCGGCGTGCACGGGTACTGCTGGCCGATGTGCTGGGCCACACATCCCAGGTCGTTGACTACGGCATTCCAGCCATGATGTCGGGCGAACAGGCCGAGGCTGCCCAGTTCGGCAGTGCGCCCGTGGCCACGCTGATCGGCTGCGAACAGGGCAAAGCCGGCCTCGCTCAGGGCTTGGCCCAGGCGCTGGTAGCGCCCGGCATGCTCGGCCATGCCATGGGCCAGCAGCACCACGGCCTTCACCGGTGTGGCCGGCAGCCATTGGTGTACGTACAGGCTGCAGTGCTCACTGGCGGGCAGCCAGAAGGCGTCGTGGGGCATGGCGGGTCCTTGTGCGCGCGGTTACCCGAACAGTGTATGCACAACCGGCCGGATTGCAGGAGGGGCACAAATAAGATTCACAATGTTAATGGCGGCACTTGGCGTATATGCCACCTTGGGCTTACCTGCTAACGTCGGATCAACGCCTTTTCGCCAGCAGGCGATCAGGTAAAGGACTAAAGGACGCAGTGCAGGTCCAGGCAGAGGAACAATAATAAATGCAAGCCGACTTCTGGAATGACAAGCGCCCGGCGGGCGTGCCTTCCACCATCGACATCAATGCCTACGCCTCGGTCGTCGAGGTGTTCGAACGCTCCTGCAAACGCTTTGCCGACCGCCCGGCGTTCAGCAACCTGGGCGTGACCCTCAGCTACGCGGAACTGGAGCGCCATTCGGCTGCCTTCGCTGCCTGGTTGCAGCAGCACACCGACCTCAAACCGGGTGAGCGCATCGCCGTGCAGATGCCCAACGTGCTGCAGTACCCCATCGCCGTATTTGGTGCCATGCGCGCCGGGCTGATCGTGGTCAACACCAATCCGCTGTACACCGAGCGCGAGATGCGCCACCAGTTCAAGGACAGCGGCGCGCGTGCGCTGGTGTACCTGAACATGTTCGGCAAGCGCGTGCAGGAGGTACTGCCTGATACCGGTATCGAATACCTGATCGAGGCAAAGATGGGCGACCTGCTGCCGACCGCCAAGGGCTGGCTGGTCAACACCGTGGTCGACAAGTTGAAGAAGATGGTGCCAGCTTACCAGTTGCCCCAGGCGGTGCCGTTCAAGCAGGTGCTGCGCGAGGGCCGCGGGCTGTCGCCCAAACCGGTGTCGCTGAACCTCGATGACATCGCTGTGCTGCAGTACACCGGCGGCACCACCGGCCTGGCCAAGGGCGCCATGCTCACCCATGGCAACCTGGTGGCCAACATGCTGCAGGTGCTGGCCTGCTTCTCGCAGCACGGCCCCGATGGGCAGAAGCTGCTGAAGGACGGCCAGGAGGTGATGATCGCGCCGCTGCCGCTGTATCACATCTATGCCTTCACCGCGAATTGCATGTGCATGATGGTGACCGGCAACCATAACGTGCTGATCACCAACCCGCGGGATATTCCCGGTTTCATCAAGGAGCTGGGCAAATGGCGTTTCTCGGCCTTGCTGGGCCTCAATACCCTGTTTGTCGCACTGATGGATCACCCGGGCTTCCGTCAGCTGGACTTCTCGGCACTGAAGGTCACCAACTCTGGTGGCACAGCGCTGGTCAAGGCGACTGCCGAGCGCTGGGAAGACCTTACCGGGTGCCGCATCGTTGAAGGCTACGGCCTGACAGAAACCTCGCCGGTAGCCAGCACCAACCCTTACGGCCAGCTGGCGCGTCTGGGGACGGTGGGTATCCCCGTGGCGGGTACTGCGTTCAAGGTCATCGATGATGACGGTAACGAACTGCCGCTGGGCGAGCGGGGCGAGCTTTGCATCAAAGGCCCGCAGGTCATGAAGGGTTACTGGCATCAGCCCGAGGCAACGGCCCAGGCACTGGATGCAGAAGGCTGGTTCAAGACCGGTGATATCGCGGTGATCGACCCGGACGGCTTCACCCGCATCGTCGACCGCAAGAAGGACATGATCATCGTCTCGGGCTTCAACGTGTACCCCAACGAAATCGAGGATGTGGTGATGGGGCATCCCAAGGTCGCCAACTGTGCGGCAATCGGCGTGCCGGACGAGCGCTCAGGCGAGGCGGTCAAGCTGTTCGTGGTACCGCGCGAGGGCGGGGTGAGCGTTGATGAGCTGAAGGCCTACTGCAAGGCCAACCTCACCGGCTACAAGGTCCCCAAGCACATTGTGCTGCGCGAGTCATTGCCGATGACGCCGGTGGGCAAGATTTTGCGGCGTGAGTTGCGCGACATAGCGTGATACCAGGATGGCTTCTTCGCGGGTAAATCCGCTCTTACACCGCCCGATGTAGGAGCGGGTTTACCCGCGAATGCCTCTAAACTGCTCTAAAAGGCTGTATACAGCCTTATCTGCGACATTTTGGATAATTACTCTAAAAATGACTTGTATTGTTCATTGAGTCATTTTTGTGACCGTAAGGCCTATTTTGGCCTCTAGGCGACCCCAGGCAAAGCTGTTACTCTCGGCCCGCTTCCAGATGATCCGGTTTGCAACGAACCGTCATCTCATATCAATAATAAGCGCATCGACGCGTGAATCGAACTTCGCTGTTGCTGAAGGAGTGGGCTTCCATGATCGAAAATTTTTGGAAGGATAAGTACCCAGCCGGGATTACGGCGGAAATCAATCCTGACGAATTCCCCAATATCCAGGCGGTACTCAAGCAATCCTGCCAACGCTTTGCCGACAAACCGGCCTTTAGCAACCTGGGCAAGACTATCACTTATGGCGAGTTGTATGCGTTGTCGGGGGCGTTTGCCGCCTGGCTGCAGCAGCATACCGACCTCAAGCCGGGTGACCGTATTGCCGTGCAATTGCCCAATGTCCTGCAATACCCGGTCGCGGTCTTCGGTGCCATGCGTGCCGGGCTGATCGTGGTCAACACCAACCCGCTGTACACCGCGCGGGAGATGGAACACCAATTCAACGACTCGGGTGCCAAGGCCCTGGTGTGCCTGGCCAACATGGCCCACCTGGCCGAAAAAGTGGTGCCCAAAACCCAGGTCAGGCACGTTATCGTCACCGAAGTGGCCGACCTGCTGCCGCCACTCAAGCGCCTGCTGATCAACAGCGTGATCAAGTACGTGAAGAAGATGGTGCCGGCCTACAACCTGCCGCAGGCCGTGCGTTTCAATGACGCCCTGGCGCTGGGCAAGGGCCAGCCAGTGACCGAGGCCAACCCGCAGGCCAACGACGTGGCGGTGCTGCAATACACCGGCGGTACCACCGGCGTGGCCAAGGGCGCCATGCTGACGCACCGCAACCTGGTGGCCAACATGCTGCAGTGCCGGGCACTGATGGGCGCCAACCTGCACGAAGGCTGCGAAATCCTCATCACCCCGCTGCCGCTGTACCACATTTATGCGTTTACCTTCCATTGCATGGCGATGATGCTGATCGGCAACCACAACGTGCTGATCAGCAACCCGCGAGACCTGCCGGCGATGGTCAAGGAACTGGGCAAGTGGAAGTTCAGCGGCTTTGTCGGTCTCAACACCCTGTTCGTTGCCCTGTGCAACAACGAGGCGTTCCGAGCCCTGGATTTCTCGGCGCTGAAAATCACCCTGTCGGGCGGCATGGCCTTGCAGCTAAGCGTGGCCGAGCGCTGGAAGGCCGTTACCGGTTGCGCCATCTGCGAAGGCTACGGTATGACCGAAACCAGCCCGGTGGCGGCGGTGAACCCGTCGGAAGCGAACCAGGTGGGTACTATCGGCATTCCGGTGCCGTCGACCCTGTGCAAGGTCATCGACGACGCCGGCAATGAGCTGCCGCTTGGCGAAGTGGGCGAGCTGTGCGTCAAGGGCCCGCAGGTGATGAAGGGCTACTGGCAGCGGGAAGACGCCACGGCCGAGATTCTCGACAGCGAAGGCTGGCTGAAGACCGGTGACATCGCCCTGATACAGGCGGATGGCTACATGCGTATCGTCGACCGCAAGAAAGACATGATTCTGGTCTCGGGCTTCAACGTGTACCCCAACGAGCTGGAGGACGTGTTGGCGGCCCTGCCGGGCGTGCTGCAGTGCGCGGCCATTGGTGTACCGGACGAGAAGTCGGGTGAAGTGATCAAGGTGTTCATCGTGGTCAAGCCGGGCATGACCGTGACCAAGGAACAGGTAATGGAGCACATGCGTGCCAACGTTACCGGTTACAAGGTACCGCGCTACATAGAGTTCCGCGATTCGCTGCCAACCACCAACGTGGGCAAGATCCTGCGCCGCGAACTGCGTGACGAAGAGCTCAAGAAGCAAGGCTTGAAGAAGATCGCCTGACCATAAACCTGCACGCTCAGTGTGGCAGCGGCCTCGTGTCGCGAAAGGGCCGCGACGCGGCCCTGGGATTTTGGCGGCGATGCGACAATGGTTGGGGGCGCTATGCGCCCCTTTCGCGACACAAGGCCCCACAATAAGATGCGGCGCCGTCTTCAGACATTGTGAGCCCTTGTAGGAGCGGGTTTACCCGCGAATACGGTAGTGGCGACAACGGTGAACGGCGGGTGGATATCGGTCAGCAGGGCCGGCCCTTTCGCGGGTAAACCCGCTCCTACATCCGCGCAACTCAGCGCAGCTTCTCGAGCATCTGGTAGTACCACATCCCCGCCGCCAGCAGCGGATTCCCCAGCAAGTCCCCCATCGGCACCCGCACATGCTTGCACTGGGCGAAGGTGTCGAACTTCTCCAGCGTCCCGGTCAACGCCTCGGCCATGATTTCACCCATGATGTGGCTGGTGGCAATGCCATGCCCCGAGTAACCCTGGCAGTACCACACGTTGTCCGACAGCTTGCCCAACTGCGGGATGCGGTTGACCACGATGCCCATGGCGCAGCTCCACTGGAACTCGATCGGCACCCCCTTCAATGCCGGGAAGGTGCGTTCGATGCAGGGGCGCAATTCGCCTTCGATGTCGCGTGAGTCCTTGCCCGAGTAGTTGGCGCCGCCGCCGAACAGCAGGCGCTTGTCGGCCGTCAGGCGGTAGTAGTCGAGGACGAAGCGGCAGTCGTACACCGCCAGGTCCTGGGGGTTGATCTGCTCGGCCAGTTCACCCAGCGGCGCGGTGGTGACGATACCGCCCATGGCTGGGAAGATCTTGCCCTTGAGCTGGCGCTTTTCCAGCTTGTGATACACATCACCGGCCAACATCACCTGGCGTGCCTCCACCCGGCCGTGGGCGGTAACCACCGCCGGGCGCGGGCCATGGACGATGTCCAGTACTTCGGAATTTTCGAATATCAGTGCACCCAGGCCATGTGCGGCACGGGCTTCGCCCAGGCACAGGTTGAGTGGGTGCAGGTGCAGGTTGCGCAGGTTCTTCAACGCGCCCAGATAAAGCGGGCTTTGCAGATGCTCCGCCACTGCAGAGCGGTCGAGCAGTTGCACCTGCTCGCCCATGCCGCGGCGCCGTGCTTCGGCCTCGAACGCACGCAGCTCGTTCATGTGCGAAGGCTTCATGGCTGCATGCAGGTGGCCACGCTTGAGGTCGCAATCGATGCCATAGCGCGCCACGCGCTGCTCGATCACCTGGTGCCCGCGCCAGCGCAAGTGCCAGATGAAATCGTCGACTTCGGCGCCCAGGTGGTTGCGCATCTGTGCGCGCATGGCTTCGTCGCCCGACAGGCTGCCGGTGACCTGGCCACCGTTGCGCCCGCTGGCGCCCCAGCCGATGCGGTTGGTTTCGACGATGGCGACCTTCAGGCCGCGCTCGGCCAGTTCCACTGCCGTGGCCACGCCCGTAAAGCCACCGCCGATGATCGCCACATCCACCTGTACTGTGCCCTTGAGTTGCGGGTACTCGCTGTGGTCGTTGAGGGTGGCGCTGTAATAGGACGGCGCGCGCTGCGCCGGGCCGTTGTTCAATGCTGCGTTCATGGGTGTTCCTTGTTATGTGGGGGCTCAGGCCTGGTGCAGGTACCAGCGCCAGTCCTGTTCGCTGACTTCGGCCATGAACTGGCGGTACTCGGCGCGCTTGACCTTCAGGTACACGCCAAGGAAGTCTTCGCCCAATGCTTCGCGGGCCCAATCGGAATGTTGCAGGGCGTCGAGGGCGGTCAGCCAGTCGGTGGGCAGGTGTTCGGTGGCCTGGGCATAGCCGTTGCCTTCAACGGGGGCGCCTGGGTCAAGCTGTTCGCGGATGCCCCGGTGGCTGGCAGCAAGGATCGCCGCTGCAGCCAGGTAAGGGTTGGCATCAGCGCCACAGATGCGGTGCTCCACATGCCGGCTGTTGGCCGGGCCACCCGGCACGCGCAGGCTCACGGTGCGGTTGTCCACGCCCCAGGTTGGCGCCAGTGGCGCATAGCTGTTGGCCTGGAAACGGCGGTACGAGTTGGCGTTGGGGCAGAACAGCAACAGCGAGTCGCGCAGGTGGCGCAGCATGCCGGCCACGGCCTGGCGCAGCAGCGGGGTGCCGGCCTTGTCTTCGCTGGCAAACAGGTTGTTGCCGTCGCTGTCGGCCAGGCTCAGGTGCATGTGCATGCCGGTGCCGGCCAGCTGGGCGAATGGCTTGGCCATGAAGCAGGCCTGCATGCCGTGGGCATGGGCCACACCTTTTACGAGGCGTTTGTAGCGCACCGCCTGGTCCATCGCCTGCAGCGCATCGCCATGCTCCAGGGTGATTTCCACCTGGCCGGGGGCGTACTCCGAAATGGCCGTGCGCGCCGGGATGCCTTGGGCCTTGCAGGCAGCGTACAGGTCGGCGAGGAACGGTTCGATCTGCTCCAGTTCGCGCAGGCCATAGACCTGGGTGCTGCGGGGGCGGCCGCCGTCGTTGTCCAGCGCCGGTTGTGGGCGGCCTTGGGCATCACGCTGCTGGTCAAGCAGGTAGAACTCCAGCTCGCAGGCCATCACCGGGTGATAACCGTCAGCCTTCAGCGCTTCGATGGTGCGCAGCAGCACATGGCGTGGGTCAGCGATGCTGGCGGGCAGGCCCTCCTTGGGGTGCATGCTCACCTGCACTGCGGCGGTGGGCACCCGGCGCCAGGGCAGGCGCACCAGGCTGCCGTCAAGCGGGTAGGCACGGCAGTCGATATCGCCGACGTCCCACACCAGGCCGGAGTTTTCCACGTCGTCGCCATTGAGGGTCAGGCCAAGGATGGTGCTGGGCAGTGGCCGGCCGGTCTGGTACACGGCCAGCAGTTCCTCGCGGTGCAACAGTTTGCCGCGTGGCACGCCGTTGGCGTCGAGGATGAACAGTTCAAACAGCTCGATATCGGGGTTGTCGGCCAGAAAACGGGTAGCCTGCTCTACAGGGGCAAAGTGCATGATCAATTCGCTCATGGGCGCGCAGGGCCACCGCGCAAGCAGGCGGCCCGGATGAGTCAAACGGCCAGAAGGTGGCCGGGTTTGGTCACAATGGCGTGAGCGAGGTGTCCGGTGGGCGCGCGTGACGGCAGTGCCACAAGGCCCAGAAGGCGAGGATGATGTGGACCAGCGGATTTTCCCCGGCACGCCTCCGGGCCTTCGGCAGCGAAGGGCGGGACGACGGTGGGGCGATGGGCTGGGCGGGAGTCATGCCTTTGATACTCACATGCGGCGTAAGGTTGATTAAAGCAGTGAATGGCAACCTTTACATCGCACTTGGCTAAACATTCGCCCGGGAGCGTGCAAGCAGCAGAGAATCTGCAAATCTGCGACAATCGCCCGACTTTCCGAATGCCGATCATGAAAAAGCAGGCTCACCTGCATCACTAAAAAGCCCCATGACTGACCACGCCATCGACAAACTGCTGCAAAACCTCGACCACGCCATGATTGCCGACCGCCATCGCCTGCGCCGGCAACTGCACGAACTGCGCAAGCGCCCCGACGAGGCGAAGCTGGCGCAGTGGGTGGAGAAGGTCCAGGCCTCCTGCGCTCAGGTCACCGCGCGTCAGCAGAGCGTGCCCACCGTACGCTACGACGACAACCTGCCCATCGCCGCCAAGCGTGACGAAATCAAGAAGGCCTTGGCCGAAAACCAGGTGTTGGTGATCGCCGGCGAAACCGGCTCTGGCAAGACGACCCAGTTGCCGAAGATCTGCCTTGAGCTTGGCCGTGGCAGCCATGGGTTGATCGCCCATACCCAGCCACGCAGGATCGCAGCGCGTAGCGTGGCAGCGCGGGTCGCCGAAGAGCTGGGCACGCCCTTGGGCGCGCTGGTCGGCTACCAGGTGCGTTTCGAAGACCAGAGCGATTCCAACACCTTGGTCAAGCTGATGACCGACGGCATCCTCCTGGCCGAAACCCAGCACGACCGCTTCCTTGAGCGCTACGACACGATCATCGTCGACGAAGCGCACGAGCGCAGCCTGAACATCGACTTCCTGCTCGGCTACCTGAAAACGTTGCTGCATCGCCGACCGGACCTGAAACTGATCATTACCTCGGCCACCATCGACCTGGAGCGCTTTTCCAGGCACTTCGACGGTGCGCCGATCATCGAGGTGTCCGGGCGCACCTTCCCGGTGGACACCTGGTACCGCCCGCTGACCAGCGAACAGGACGAAGAGGGCAACCAGATCGAGGACGACCTCACGGTCGACCAGGCCATCCTTGCCACCCTCGACGAGCTGGCGCAGCACGAACGCAGCGAAGGCAAGGGCCCGGGCGATGTGCTGATCTTTCTGCCGGGCGAGCGGGAAATCCGTGATGCCGCCGAGATCCTGCGCAAGGCGCAACTGCGCCATACCGAGATTTTGCCGCTGTACGCGCGCCTGTCGCCGGCCGAGCAGCAGCGTATCTTCCAACCGCACACCGGGCGCCGCGTGGTGCTGGCCACCAACGTCGCCGAAACCTCGCTGACCGTGCCGGGCATCCGCTATGTGATCGACACCGGTACTGCGCGCATCAGCCGCTACAGCTACCGCGCCAAGGTCCAGCGCCTGCCGATCGAGGCGGTGTCACAGGCCAGTGCCAACCAGCGAAAAGGCCGTTGCGGCCGGGTCGAGCCGGGCATTTGCGTGCGCCTCTACAGCGAAGAGGACTTCAACAGCCGGCCAGCGTTTACCGACCCGGAGATTCTGCGCACCAACCTGGCGGCGGTGATCCTGCAGATGTTGCACCTGCGCCTGGGCGCAATCGATGCCTTCCCGTTCATCGAGCCGCCAGATGGCAAAGCCATCAGCGACGGCTTCAACCTGTTGCAGGAGCTTTCGGCGGTCAACCGCGAGAACCAGCTGACGCCAATTGGCCGCCAGCTGGCGCGCTTGCCGATCGACCCGCGGCTGGGCCGCATGCTGCTTGAAGGCGCGCGCCTGGGCAGCCTGCAGGAAGTACTGATCGTCACCAGCGCGCTGTCGGTGCAGGACCCGCGTGAACGCCCTCCAGAACGCCAGCAGGCCGCCGATCAGGCGCACGCACAGTGGAAGGACGTGGACTCGGACTTCGCTGCGCTGGTCAACCTGTGGCGTGGTTTCGAGGAACAACGCCAGGCGCTGACCGCCAACCCGCTGCGCAACTGGTGCCGCAAGCAGTTCCTGAACTACTTGCGGCTGCGCGAGTGGCGCGATGCTCATCGTCAGTTGGCGCTGATTTGCCGCGACCTGCAACTGACGGTGAACAAGGAACCGACTGATTACCAGAAGCTGCACAAGGCGATCCTCAGCGGGCTGCTCAGCCAGATCGGCCAGAAGACCGAAGAGGGCGACTACCAGGGCGCCCGCCAGCGGCGCTTCTGGGTGCATCCGTCGTCGGGCCTGGGGCGCAAGCGCCCGCAGTGGGTCATGGCTGCCGAGCTGGTCGAAACCACCAAGCTGTATGCGCGCATGGTGGCCAAGATCGAGCCGGACTGGATCGAGCCGCTGGCTGGCCACCTGATCAAGAAAAACCATTTTGAGCCGCACTGGGAGAAGAAGCGCGGGCAGGTGGTGGCCTACGAGCAGATCACCCTCTACGGCCTGATCCTGGTCGGCCGCCGGCCAGTGCACTACGGCCCGATCGACCCGGCGACCTCGCGCGAGCTGTTTATCCGCGAAGGCCTGGTGGGGGGCGAAATCCAGTCGCGGGCCAAGTGCCTGGCGGCCAACAAGCGCCTGCTTGAAGAGCTGGACGAGCTGGAAGCCAAGGCTCGCCGGCGTGACATCCTGGCTGACGAAGAAACGCTGTACGCTTTCTACGAAGCGCGCCTGCCGGCAGAAATCCACCAGACGGCGACCTTCGACAGTTGGTACCGCATGGGCAGCCAGAAGGACGCCAACCTGCTGATCATGCGCGAGGAGGACGTGCTGGCCCGCGAGGCCAGCGAAGTGACCGCCGCACAGTACCCCGACAGTATGCAGGTGGGCGATTTGCGTCTGCCGCTGAGCTACCACTTCGAGCCCGGCCACCCCCGTGATGGTGTGACGGTGCGGGTGCCGGCGCCGCTGCTGCCGAGCCTGCCGGGCGAGCGCCTGGAGTGGCTGGTGCCGGGCCTGCTGGAGGCCAAGTGCGTGGCGCTGGTGCGCAACCTGCCCAAGGCCCTGCGCAAGAACTTCGTCCCGGTGCCAGACTTCGTCAAGGCTTCGCTGGCGCGCATGACCTTCGGCCAAGGGGCGCTGCCGCAGGCCCTGGGCCAGGAGCTGTTGCGCATGACCGGGGCACGTGTGTCGGACGAGGCCTGGGACGAGTCGGTCAACCAGGTCGAAGGCCACCTGCGCATGAACATCGAAGTGGTCGATGGTCAGGGCAAGTTCCTTGGCGAAGGCCGCGACCTGGCGGAACTGACCGCGCGCTTTGCTGCCGCCAGCCAGGCTGCCTTGGCCGTGCCGCGTGACGCCAAGGGTGAGCAGCCGGTGCAAGCCAAGGCCTTCAGCGAAGTGAAGCAGACCGCCCAGCAGAAGATCGCCGGCCTGTCGATGACCGTGTACCCGGCGCTGGTGGAAGACAACGGCACCGTGCGTGAAGGGCGCTTCTCGACCCAGGCCGAAGCCGAGTTTCAGCACCGCCGCGCATTGCAACGGCTGTTGCTGCAGCAGTTGGCCGAGCCGGCCAAGTTCCTGCGCGGCAAGCTGCCGGGGCTGACCGAGCTGGGCCTGCTGTACCGTGAAATGGGGCGGGTCGAGGCGCTGGTCGAAGACATTCTGCTGGCCAGCCTGGACAGTTGCATCCTTGAAGGCGAACAACCGTTGCCACGTGATGGCGCGGCCTTGGCCGCGCTGGCTGAACGCAAGCGCGGCAGCTGGGCCGAGCATGCCGAGCGCCTGGCAAGGCAGACCCTGGAAGTGCTGAAGCTGTGGCATGGTCTGCAAAAACGCTTCAAGGGCAAGATCGACCTGAGCCAAGCGGTGGCACTGAACGACATCAAGCAGCAGCTAGGCAACCTGGTGTACCCGGGCTTCGTCCGCGAAACGCCTGGGGTGTGGTTCAAGGAGTTGCCGCGTTACCTCAAGGCGGTTGAATTGCGTCTCGAAAAACTCGGCTCGCAAGTACAGAAGGACCGGGTGTGGAGCGGCGAGTTGGCCAATTTGTGGGCGCAGTACAAGGCCCGTGCCGACAAGCATGCCCGGGAAGGCAAGCGCGATGAGCAACTGGCGCTGTACCGCTGGTGGCTGGAAGAATATCGCGTGTCGCTGTTCGCCCAGCAGTTGGGGACCAAGGTACCGATTTCTGACAAGCGATTGAGCAAACAATGGAGTCAGGTGGAAGGCTAACCTTCATTATTTGTGGCAAACTTTGGGGCGTTTGGGGCCGCTTTGCGGCCCTTGGCGGGTAAGCCCGCCCCGCAGGGGTAAATGTACGCCCCTGAATTGGCACTAAAGTGCCATTAACCTGTCATATTCCCAGCCAGCGCCTTGTGGCGATGGCCTTTGACCAGAGGAACGACCGTGCATAACGTCGTGATCAGCGGCACCGGCCTGTACACCCCGGCCCAGAGCATTTCCAACGAAGAGCTGGTGGCTTCCTTCAACGCCTGGTCGCAGCAGTTCAACCAGGACAACGCTGCCGCCATCGAGCGCGGTGAAGTCGAGGCGGCGCCGCTCTCCGATGCGGCGTTTATCGAAAAGGCCTCGGGCATCAAAAGCCGCTTTGTCATGGACAAGGCCGGTATCCTCGACCCGCAGCGCATGAAGCCGCGCTTGCCCGAGCGCAGCAACGATGAACCGTCGGTGCTGTGTGAAATGGCCGTGGCCGCTGCCCGCCAGGCCCTGGAGCGCGCAGGCCGAACGGCGGCCGATGTCGACGGGGTGATCGTCGCCTGCTCCAACTTGCAGCGCCCGTACCCGGCCATCGCCATCGAAGTGCAACAGGCACTGGGTGTCCAGGGCTTTGCCTTCGACATGAACGTGGCCTGCTCGTCGGCCACCTTCGGTATCCAGACCGCCGCCAACAGCGTAGCGCTGGGCCAGGCGCGGGCAGTGCTGATGGTCAACCCCGAAGTGTGCACCGGTCACCTCAACTTCCGTGACCGTGACAGCCATTTCATATTTGGCGATGCTGCCACCGCCGTGTTGCTGGAGCGTGCCGACCAGGCCACTTCGGCGCACCAGTTCGATGTCGTCAGCAGCAAGCTTTGGACTGAGTTCTCCAACAACATCCGCAACAACTTCGGCTTCCTTAACCGTGCAGCGGAAGAGGGCGAAGGCGCTGCGGACAAGCTGTTCATCCAGGAAGGCCGCAAGGTGTTCCGCGAAGTATGCCCGAAGGTGGCCGAGCTGATCGGTGAGCACCTGGAGGAGAACGGGCTGCAGCCGAGCGACGTGAAGCGATTCTGGTTGCACCAGGCCAACCTCAGCATGAACCACCTGATCGTCAAGAAGCTGTTGGGGCGTGAAGTGGCCGAGGAAGATGCACCGGTGATTCTGGACCGTTACGCCAATACCAGCTCGGCGGGGTCGGTGATTGCGTTCCACCTGTACCAGGATGACCTGGCCAAGGGCTCGTTGGGCGTGTTGAGCTCGTTTGGTGCGGGGTATTCGATTGGTAGCGTGATTCTGCGCAAGCGCTGATTCATCAGGCGCTTGTTACGGCTTCTTCGCGGGCTCGCCCGCTCCCACAGGTACGGCACAGTGCTCAAGGTTTGTTGTGATCCTGTGGGAGCGGGGAAGCCCGCGAAGGGGCCGGCGCATTTCACACAGGCAAAAAGAAGCGGGAAACGCCGGATGGGGTCGGCGTTTCCCGCTTCAGGTGAAGCAGAGCAGGGTGTTGTTTAGAACTTGGCTTCCAGATCAACCTGCAGGGTGTCGACGTCAGCATTGCTGTTCGGCAGCTGCGACAGGTCGGTCTTGGCCATCAGGTAGGCAGCACCCAGGGAGAAGTTCTTGTCGATTTCGTAACCGACCTTGAACTTGTGGCCACGCGAACCTGTGAAGCCGTTGCCGAAGTCCGAATCGGTGAACAGGCTGACCACCGCGTTACGCTGCACATCGCGGTAGTTGTAGTCCAGGCTCCAGGCGCCCATTTTGGTTTTCAGGCCAGCCAGCCAGGCCTGATCTTCGCCATCGGTGCTCTCGGTGTTCTTCACGTACTGGCCATAGGCCGACAACGGAATGGCCAAGCCGGTGAAATCGATCTGGCCAAAGCCTTCCACCAGATTGAACTCGTTGGTGGTGTTGCCGAACGACTGCAGGATGGTTGCTTCCTTGTCGTTGTCGTAACCATAGATGCTGGCACCCACGGTGAGCTTGAGCACGTCGGCCGGCGCAAACTTGGCGCCCAACTGGCCGTGGTAAACCTGCGCATCGTGCTTGTACTGGACGCCGTCACCATCGACGTTGTCCTTCAGGGTGTACTGACCGGCGCTGGCAAAGACCTCGGCCCCGCCCAGGTCAGCCTTGTAAGTCGCAGCCACACCTTCCGGGTTGATGTCGCCATCCCAGATGATGTCGCCCATGCTCACCCAAGGCTGTTGCATCTTGCCGCCAATCAGGTGCAGGTTAGGGACTGCAGTCGGGTGCCAGTCAAGGTAGGCCAGGTCGACCCACAGCGACTTCTTGTCGAAGTAGTTGTCGAAGCTCTGGTTGGTCGAACGTCGGTCAGCGCTGCTGCCAGTGGCGATACGAACCCCGGCGTCGACCTGCGGGTTGATCTCGCTGTAGAAGCCGACACGGGCACGCACGCGCTGGCGGTCCTGGTTGCCGCTGCTGCTGTTCGGGTCGTCGACGTTGACGTCTTCGTAACGCAGGCGCACGTCACCCTTGATCTGGGTCTTGGCGGCCCATGCCACTTTTTGTTCGAAGGAGCTCATACGTTCGGACTGAGCTTTCTGGTCGGCCTTTTCCTTGGTTTCTTTTGCCAGGTCGCCCTGCAGTTCGTTGTACTGCGCCTGGTTGATCGAGCCATTGGCGCGGAGCATTTCGAGCAGCTTGGCGTCGACAGCAGCACTGGCCGGGGCACTCAGGGCCAGCATCATGCCGGTGAGGCTTACTCCGGTAAGTGTGGAAACAAGACGCATAAGGTTCTCCCTACTGAAAAAAATGGGGGAGGCTCAAGCGCCTGCCCCTGCGTTGGCATGTCTTCGGAAAGGGCCTGAGTAGACAGGTTCTGTGGATCCGGAAAACAGGCGCAAGTATTGCGGGGGTCAATGACAGATTAATGTCTGATTAGTGGCACTGTTGTTAAGTAATTGAGAATGAAGGGATCAACCCGGCTTTCGTCATTTGAGCGACGAGCCTTCCTTGGGGATACTGACGGTCTTCAGACAGCGAGCCGAAAACGTGACCAGCCTGTACAGCCTTGCCCATCTGCGTGATCTCCCGACAGCCACCTGGGATGCCCATGTGCCAGCCGGTCAACCCTTCCTGCGCCATGCTTTTCTCAGTGCAATGGAGGACAGCGGCAGCGTGGCGCGTAGCACTGGCTGGGCTCCCGAGCACCTGGTGCTGGAGCGTGACGGGCAGGTGCGGGCGCTGTTGCCCGCTTACCGCAAATGGCACTCGTTTGGCGAGTATGTGTTCGATCATGGTTGGGCCGACGCTTGTGAGCGGGCCGGTATCGCCTACTACCCCAAGCTGCTCGGCGCCGTGCCGTTCAGCCCGGTCAGTGGCCCGCGTTTGCTGGCTGCCGACCCAGCCGACGGCTTGCTGGTGCTACAGGCGCTACCGGAATACCTGGGTAAGGGTGGGTTGTCAGGGGCGCACATCAACTTCACCGACCCGCAGCTGGATGCGCAGATGGCTGGCTTGCCGGGGTGGATGGAGCGGTTGGGGTGCCAGTTTCATTGGCGCAATCACGGTTACCGCGACTTTCAGGACTTTCTCGACAGTCTTAGCTCGCGCAAGCGCAAGCAGATGCGCAAGGAACGCGAGCAGGTGGCGGGGCAAGGCATCGACTTTCGCTGGTATCGGGGCGACGAACTGGATGAAGCACAGTGGGACTTCGTCTTCCTGTGTTACGCCAACACCTATGCGGTACGCCGTCGGGCGCCTTACCTGACCCGCGAGTTTTTCAGCCTGCTGGCCGAACGCATGCCCGAGGCTGTGCGCGTGGTGATGGCCCGCCAGGGTGGGCGAGATGTGGCCATGGCCTTGAGCCTGGTGGGCGGTGACAGCCTGTTTGGCCGCTACTGGGGCTGCCTGGATGAGTTCGACCGGCTGCATTTCGAGACGTGTTTCTATCAGGGCATGGACTTTGCCATTGCCGAGGGTTACCAGCGTTTCGATGCCGGGGCGCAGGGGGAGCACAAGTTGATTCGCGGTTTCGAGCCGGTGTTGACGCGGTCGTGGCATTACCTGCTGCATCCGGGGTTGCGGCGGGCGGTGGAGGACTTTCTGCTGCAGGAACGGGAAGGGGTCAGGGGGTATGCCGAGGAGGCGCGGGGGATGTTGCCCTACCGCCGGGACTGAGCGTTTTGTGTTGCCTGTGCTGGCCTTTTCGCGGGCTTGCCCGCTCCCACAGGTATTGCACAGTTCTGAGGCCTGTGGTGATCTTGTGGGAGCGGGCGAGCCCGCGAAGAGGCTGGTGCAAGCGTCAATCGACCCCGACAAAGCCCCCGGTCTGGTGGTGCCACAACCGGGCATACAGCCCTTGCTGTTCCAGCAACTCACTGTGGCTGCCACTTTCGGCAATTCGTCCCTTGTCCAGCACTACCAACCGGTCCATACGGGCAATGGTGGAAAGCCGGTGGGCGATGGCAATCACCGTCTTGCCCTGCATCAGCGTCTCCAGGCTTTCCTGGATGGCAGCCTCCACCTCCGAGTCCAGCGCTGAAGTGGCCTCGTCCATGATCAGGATCGGCGCATTCTTCAACAGGACCCGGGCAATGGCGATACGCTGACGCTGACCGCCCGACAACTTGACCCCGCGCTCCCCCACATGGGCATCGAAGCCGGTACGCCCCTGGGCATCCGACAGTTGCGGGATGAACTCGTCGGCGCGGGCACGGCGCACGGCTTCGATCAACTCCGCCTCGCTGGCATCTGGGCGACCATACAGCAAGTTGTCGCGGATCGAACGGTGCAACAGCGAGGTGTCCTGGGTGATCATGCCGATCTGCGCACGCAAGCTGGCCTGGCTGACCTCGGCAATGTCCTGGCCGTCGATCAGGATGCGCCCACCCTGCACGTCGTACAGGCGTAACAGCAGGTTGACCAGGGTCGACTTGCCTGCCCCTGATGGGCCGATCAAGCCAATTTTCTCACCAGGGCGGATGTCCAGGTTGAGCCCTTCGATGACATTGGCAGCCTTGCCGTAATGGAAGTCGACGTCATCGAAACGCACCGCGCCGCGGCTGACCTTCAGTGCCGGCGCATTGGGCCTGTCGGTGACGGTGACCGGCTGGGCGATGGTCTGCAGGCCGTCCTGCACCATGCCGATGTTCTCGAAAATGCCGTTGACCACCCACATGATCCAGCCTGACATGTTGACGATGCGGATCACCAGGCCAGTGGCCAGGGCGATGGCGCCGACGGTGATCAGCGACTGGCTCCACAGCCACAGCGCCAGGCCCGTGGTGGTGGCCACCAGCAGGCCGTTGAGGGTGGTGATGACCACGTCCATGCTGGTGACCACCCGTGAGGCCAGCTGGGTTTTTTCGGTTTGTTCGCGGATTGCTTCGCGAGCGTATTGCTGTTCGTAGTCGGTGTGGGCGAACAGCTTGAGGGTGGCGATGTTGGTGTAGCCATCGACGATACGCCCCATGAGCTTGGAGCGGGCGTCGGAAGAAATCACCGAGCGTTCCTTCACCCTCGGCACGAAGTAGCAGAGCGCGGCGATGTAGCCGATGATCCACATCAGCAGCGGCAGCATCAGGCGCCAGTCGGCCTCGGCAAACAACACCAGCGACGTAATGGCGTAGATCAGCACATGCCATAACGCGTCCACGGCCTGCACGGCGGAGTCGCGCAGCGAGTTGCCGGTCTGCATGATGCGTTGAGCAATGCGCCCGGCAAAGTCGCTCTGGAAGAAGTTCAGGCTCTGCTTGAGCACGTAGGTATGGTTCTGCCAGCGGATTAGGCTGGTCATGCCAGGGTTGATGGTCTGGTGCACCAGCAGGTCATGCAGGCCGAAGAACACTGGCCGCAGCAGCAGGATCACCACCAGCATCCAGATCAGCTCGCCGCTGTGCTCGCTGAAGAAGTTGGCATTGGGCGTACCCTGGGCCAGGTCGATGATGCGGCTGAGGTAGCTGAACATCGCCACCTCGATCAGCGAGGCGAACAGGCCAACCACCAGCAGCGCGAGAAAAGCAGGCCATACCTGGCGCAGGTAGTACAGATAGAACGGCCACACCGTGCTCGGGGGGGCTTCGCTCGGTGCCGCGCGGAAAATATCGATCAGTCTTTCGAAACGACGGTACAGCATGGTCGACAACACTCCTGTTCGTCCGACCCTCAGGCGGTTTCACATCCTTGTGAAGCCTGCAGTCAGTCGATACGTTTGGCGGACTTGATATAGACCGGATCGGCCGGTACGTCGCGCATGCCTTTTTTGATGGTGGTGGGCGAGTTGACGATCTGGTCGACCACTTCCATGCCCTTGGTCACTTTGCCGAACACCGCATAACCGGCGTCGCGGCCCGGGTTGAGGAAGTCGTTGTCGGCGACGTTGATGAAGAACTGGCTGGTGGCTGAGTTCGGGTTGGACGTGCGCGCCATCGACAGGGTGCCGCGGGTGTTCTGCAGGCCGTTGCTGGCCTCGTTCTTGATTGGGTCGTTGGTGTTCTTCTGCACCATCTGGTCAGTGAAACCGCCGCCCTGGACCATGAACCCCGGGATCACGCGGTGGAAGATGGTGTTGTTGTAGAAGCCGCTGTCGACGTACTCCAGGAAGTTCTTGGTACTGATCGGTGCCTTCTCGGCGTTCAGCTCGATTTCGACCTGACCGAAGCTGGTGTCCAGCATGACGTGCGGGGTCTTGTCGGAAGCCATGACACTGGTGGCGAAGGCGACCGAGCAGGCGGTGAGCAGGAGTTTTTTCAGCATGGGCTCAAAGATCCTTGAGAGGTGGAAACGGCTGCGAGGAACTGCAGCAGGGTCTGGTTGAAGACCTCGGGTTGATCGAGGGGTGTAGCGTGCCGGGAATCGTCGACGACGACCAGCCTGGCGTTGGGTATTAGGGCGACGTAGCGCTCTTTGAGTTGTATCGGCGTGTAATCGTGGTCGGCGGCGATCACCAGAGTAGGGCAGTGGATCTGCCCGATGCGTTCCTGCACGCCCCAGTCGACGATAGCGTCGAAGCTCTTGAGGTAGGCGCGTTTGTCGTTGCGCGCCCAGCGCTGGGCCATCTTGTGCCGCAGGTCTGCTTGTTGTGGCTTGGGGAACAGCCGCTCGGCCAGCCCCTTGCCGACGGTTTCGACACTGAGGATGCGCGCCAGGCTCCAGCGCTTGAGCCACCACGCCCAGTCACTGCGGGTGCGGCGCTTGACCTCGGGGGCGCTGTTGACGATGCACAGGCTGCGCAACCATTGCGGGTGGTCGACGGCAAACTGGAAGCCGACCATGCCGCCCATGGACAGGCCGACGAAGTGCACCGGCCCTGTGTGCAAGTGTTCGAGCAGGGCCAGCAGGTCGGCACTGAAGGTGGCGATCTGGTAACCGTCAGAGGGCTTGTCGGAGCGACCGTGGCCGCGGATATCCATGAGGATCACCCGATAGTGGCGGCTGAGCACCGGCACCTGCAACTCCCAGTCCTGGCAGCTGGAGCCCAGGCCGTGCAGCAACACCAGGGGTTCGCCCTGGCCATATTCCTCGTAATGCAGCGTGCATCCTTCGTGTTCGAAATAGGCCATGGGCGCGGTCCTCTCAGGCTTGCGGGGGGGCTGCGAAGGGCACGTCCAGTGGCGCGGTGTCGAAATTGCGCAGCAGGTCGATGAGAATCTGCGTGGCCGGTCCCAGGGTCTTCTCTTTGCTCGAATAAAGGTAGAACAGTGGGTGGCGGCTGCCACCCTGATCCAGCGGCAATGGCTTGAGCACGCCTTCGCGCAGTTCACGCTCGATCATGTGACGAGGCAGCCACGCAAAGCCCAGGCCGCTGCTGACAAAGGTGGCGGCGGTGCCCAGGCTGCCGACGGTCCAGCGCTGCTCGGCGCCCAGCCAGCCTACGTCACGCGGTTGGGCGCGGCCGGAATCGCGGATCACCACCTGCAGCTGGCTTTCCAGGTCCTGGAAGGTCAGTTCACGTCCCAGGCGGTGCAGGCTGTGCTCGGGGTGGGCGACGGCGATGAACTCCACGGCGCTCAATTCGGCACCCAGGTAGCCGCCGATGCTGTAGCTGCTGATGGCCAGATCGGCGATGCCTTCGTGCATCACTTCCTCCACGCCAGACAGCACCTCTTCACGCAGGCGCACCCGGCAGCCGCGGCTTTGCGGCATGAACGCAGCCAGCGCGCGCACCAGGCGGGCACTGGGGTAGGCGGCATCGACCACCAGGCGCACCTCGGCTTCCCAGCCTTGTTCCATGTGGTGGGCCAGGTCTTCGAGCTGGCTGGCCTGTTTGACCAGGTGGCGCGAGCGGCGCAGCAGCACATTGCCGGCCTCGGTCAGCACCGCCTTGCGCCCATCGATGCGCAGCAGCGGCACGCCCAGTTGCTCCTGCATGCGGGCCACGGTGTAGCTGACCGATGACTGCGAGCGGTGCAAGGCCTCGGCGGCCTGGGCAAACCCGCCGTGATCGACCACTGCTTGCAGGGTTCGCCACTGGTCAAGGGTTACGCGCGGCGCTTTCATCTTTCGCTCCTGTTGTCCTAAGCTGCGCTCTTTCAAGGAGAGCGGCCCATGAAGAAATATTGTGCGGCAATACTGATGTGCCTGCCCCTCGGGGCCATGGCTTATCCCATCGATGTGGAGAAGGAGCTGACCGGGGTCAAGCTCGACTACACCGCCTATGACACGGCCTATGACATTGGCGCCATCACCCTCAACAACTATGGGCAGGTCCCGGCGGCGTGCAAGGTGACCTTTCGCAATGGCCCGGAGGCACCGCGGGTGCGCCGGGTGAACGTACCGGCAGGTAAAAGCGTCGATGTCACCGCCAAATTCAATCGGCAAATCATCAAACTGCGCATCGCCTTGAACTGCAGTGCGGAATAAACTGATTAATCGATAGATTGGACCCACTTTTTACGCTTTTTTATCGATAGGTCAAGCCTTAATCTCACCTCCATCGAATCGCACCCTTTTTTGCCGATGGAGGCACCCCATGTCCCGCGTACTGATCATCGAAAGCAGCGCCCGCCAGCAGGATTCCGTTTCCCGTCAGCTGACCAAAGATTTCATCCAGCAATGGCAGGCCGCCCACCCGGCCGATCAGATCACTGTGCGCGACCTGGCAGTAAGCCCGGTACCCCATCTGGACGCGAACCTGCTGGGTGGCTGGATGAAGCCTGAAGAACAGCGCACCGCCGCCGAACTGGAGGCCCTGGCCCGTTCCAACGAACTGACGGATGAATTGCTGGCGGCTGACGTGCTGGTGATGGCTGCGCCCATGTACAACTTCACCATCCCCAGCACCCTGAAAGCCTGGCTGGACCATGTGCTGCGTGCCGGCATCACCTTCAAGTACACCCCGACTGGCCCGCAAGGCCTGCTGACCGGCAAGCGCGCCATCGTCCTGACTGCCCGTGGCGGCATCCATGCTGGCGCCAGCAGTGACCACCAGGAACCGTACCTGCGCCAGGTGATGGCGTTCATCGGCATCCACGATGTCGACTTCATCCATGCCGAAGGCCTGAACATGAGCGGCGAGTTCCACGAGAAGGGCGTCAGCCAGGCCAAGGCCAAGCTGGCGGCGGTGGCCTGAGGTTTCACGAATTCCCAACCCTGACACCTGTTTTTGCTCCTTTGGGTGTACCTGCCCGGCTTGTATGGCCGGGCTTTTTTATGCCTGGGATTTTTAGGGCATCAGTGCCGGCCTCTTCGCGGGTAAACCCGCTCCTACAGGGCCTCCAGTCGCCGGAAGATATTGCAGGTCCCTGTGGGAGCGGGCGTGCCCGCGAAGAGGCCGGTACAGCCCCTACATTCCTCATGGTTGAACTCATTCGTCGCAACCCGCTAAGGTCGCGGCCTTGATTCACGAGAGACAACCATGGGCTACCTGATAATCGTCGCGCTGATCCAGGCGTTTTCCTTCAGCCTGATCGGCGAGTACCTGGCCGGGCACGTTGACAGCTATTTCGCAGTGCTCGCCAGGGTGCTGCTGGCCGGCCTGGTGTTCCTGCCGCTGACCCGCTGGCGCCAGGTCGAGCCACGCTTCATGCGTTCCATGCTGCTGATTGGCGCGCTGCAGTACGGCATCACCTATGTCTGCCTGTACCTGAGCTTCCGGGTGCTTACCGTACCGGAGGTGCTGCTGTTCACCATCCTCACGCCGCTACATGTGACCTTGATCGAAGATGCCCTGAACCGGCGCTTCAACGCTTGGGCGCTAGTGGCCGCGCTGGTCGCCGTGGCCGGTGCCGCCGTGATCCGCTTCGACAGCATCAGCGGCGAGTTCTTCATCGGCTTCCTGCTGCTGCAACTGGCCAACTTCACCTATGCTGCTGGCCAGGTGCTGTACCGCCACCTGGTCGCTCGCCACCCCAGTGACCTGCCACACTACGCCCGCTTCGGGTACTTTTACCTCGGCGCGTTGCTGGTGGTGCTGCCGGCCTTCTTGCTGTTCGGCAACACTCAGCACTTGCCGAGCACGGATGTGCAATGGCTGGTGCTGTTGTTCCTGGGGCTGTGCCCGACGGCGCTGGGGCTGTACTGGTGGAACAAAGGGGCATGCCTGGTTTCTGGCGGTACGCTGGCGGTCATGAACAACCTGCATGTGCCGGTAGGGCTGCTGCTGAACCTGTTGATCTGGAACCAGCACGAGCCGCTGGGGCGGCTGTTCATCGGCGGGGGGATCATCCTGGCGTCGGTGTGGCTGAGCCGCCTGGGTGGGCGCGCACAGGCGTCGCTGGCCGGCAAGGCCTGACGCGCCCGTTGATCCGGGGCTGCAGGGCAGCCCCGGCAATCTCAGGCCTCGCTCATATCTTCAATGCGACGCGGCATCGGCTCCGCCGCCGTACGCCCGGCCAACCCCACCCGCATGTCATTGCCACTCGGCTGCTGATACAGGCTCAGGCCAAACTCCGGCAACACCGCCAGCAGGTAGTCGAAGATATCGCCTTGAATCCGCTCGTACTCTTCCCACGCCGTGGTGGTAGTGAAGCAGTAAATCTCCAGCGGCACGCCTTCGGCCGTGGTCTGCATCTGCCGCACCATGCAGGTCATGTTCTTGTGCACGTTGGGGTGGTTCTGCAGGTAAGCCAGGGCAAAGGCACGGAAGGTACCGATATTGGTCAGCTTGCGGCGGTTGGCCGACAGCTCCGCCACCGGCCCCAGCGCCTCGTTCCAGCTCTGCAGTTCCTGGCGCTTTGCGGTCAGGTAGTCACCCAGCAGCCGCACCTGGCTCAGGCGCTGCTCTTCTTCGCGGGAGAGAAAGCGTACGCCGCCGGCGTCGATGAACAGGCTGCGCTTGATGCGTCGGCCACCGGACTGCTGCATGCCGCGGTAATTGCGGAATGACTCGCTCATCAGGCGCCAGGTGGGGATGGAAACGAGGGTCTTGTCGAAGTTCTGCACTTTCACCGTGTGCAAGGTGATGTCTACCACGTCGCCATCGGCGCCTACCTGCGGCATTTCGATCCAGTCACCCACATGCAGCATGTCGTTGCTGGTCAACTGCACGCTGGCGACGAATGACAGCAGGGTGTCCTTGTACACCAACAGCAGCACCGCCGACATCGCACCCAGGCCGGACAGCAGTAACAGCGGCGAGCGGTCGATCAGGGTGGCGACGATGACGATCGAGGCGAAGATCCACAACATCAACTTGGCCAGTTGCACGTAGCCCTTGATCGAGCGGGTGCGGGCGTGTTCGGTGCGGGCATAGATGTCGAGCAGGGCATCCAGCAGGCACGACAGCGCCATGGTCATGAACAGCAGGGTAAAGGCCAGGGCGACATTGCCGAGGAAGTGCTGGGCGGTGTCGGACAGCTCGGGCACCAGCTTCAGGCCGAATTGCAGCACCAGTGACGGGGTCGTTTGTGCCAGGCGGTGGAACACCTTGTTGTGGCGCAGGTCGTCCAGCCACTTCAGCGCATGCTGACGGGCCAACAGGCGCCCGCCTTGCAGTACCAGGAAGCGCGCCAAGCGGCCGACTATCAGGGAAATGAGCAGCAGTGCCGCCAGACCGATGGCGGCGTGCAGCATTGGATGTTGATCGAGGGTGCCCCACAGGTCGAGGGAATCACGCCAGATTTGTTGGATATCCATGGGCTTGCGTACAGTCTTGTTGCGAAACGAAGCTGTATTAGAGCGCGGATAGCGACAAAGTTGCCAAAAGAAATTCGGCTAAGGCGGCAGAAAACGTTACCCTATGCAACTGAATTTCCCGCACTTGTCTGAGGTTACCTCCGTGTTCTCCCAATTCGCCCTGCATGAACGCCTGCTTAAAGCCGTGGCCGAGCTTAAATTTGTCGAGCCAACCCCGGTGCAGGCCGCGGCCATCCCCCTGGCCCTGCAAGGGCGGGATCTGCGTGTGACTGCGCAGACCGGCAGCGGCAAGACGGCAGCCTTCGTACTGCCACTGCTCAACCGTCTGGTCGACCTCAGCGGCCCGCGTGTCGAGATTCGCGCGTTGATCCTGCTGCCGACCCGTGAACTGGCCCAGCAAACCCTCAAGCAGGTGCAGCTGTTCTCGCAGTTCACCTACATCAAGTCGGGCCTGGTGACTGGCGGCGAAGACTTCAAGGAACAGGCCGCCATGCTGCGCAAGGTGCCCGACGTGCTGATCGGCACCCCGGGTCGCCTGCTCGAGCAACTCAATGCCGGCAACCTCGACCTGTCCCACGTGCAGGTCCTGATTCTGGACGAAGCCGACCGCATGCTCGACATGGGCTTTGCCGAAGACATGGAGCGCCTGTGCAAGGAGTGCGAGAACCGCGAGCAGACCTTGCTGTTCTCGGCCACCACGGGTGGCGCAGCCCTGCGCGACATCATCGGCAAGGTGCTGAAAGACCCTGAGCACCTGATGCTCAACAGTGTCTCGCAACTGGCCGAAGGCACCCGCCAGCAGATCATCACCGCCGACCACGACCAGCATAAAGAGCAGATCGCGCAGTGGTTGCTGGCCAACGAAACCTTCGACAAGGCGATCATCTTCACCAACACCCGCGCCATGGCCGACCGTATCTACGGCCACCTGGTGGCCAAGGATGTGAAGGCTTTCGTGCTGCATGGCGAAAAGGACCAGAAGGACCGCAAGCTGGCCATCGAGCGTTTCAAGCAGGGCAGCTCCAAAGTGCTGGTGGCGACCGACGTAGCAGCCCGTGGCCTGGATATCGACGGCCTGGACCTGGTGATCAACTTCGACATGCCACGCAGCGGTGACGAGTACGTCCACCGTGTGGGCCGCACCGGCCGTGCCGGTGGTGAAGGCCTGGCGATCTCGCTGATCACCCACAACGACTGGAACCTGATGTCGAGCATCGAGCGCTACCTCAAGCAGCAGTTCGAGCGCCGGGTCATCAAGGAAGTGAAGGGTACCTACAACGGGCCGAAGAAAGTCAAAGCCTCGGGCAAGGCGGCCGGCAGCAAGAAGAAAAAGGTCGAGAAGAAAACTGGCGACAAGAAAGCTGCCGCCAAGCGCAAGCCTACTGCCAAGCCGAAGGCCAACGCGCCCCTGGCCAGTGCTGACGGCCTGGCACCGCTTAAGAAGCGCAAGCCTGCTGCTGAATAAGACTCACGCCGGCCCTTTGCAGAAGCGACGCAAACTCGCATCTGCGAAGGGCGTGCGCAGGCGACGAACGATCACTCCGCCTTTTTCTCTGCCTGCTTCAACTCCTTGATCCGCTGGTCGATCAGCTGACACTTGTCGGGCAAGTCCTTGCTCGCCGTCCCCAGATCCATCCCCTGGAGCTCATCATTGATCTCCTTGGCCTTTTGCGGGTTCTGCTCGGTCAACTGAGTGACCAGCCCGGCCAACTCCTCACGTTTTTGTGTTGCTTCTTCAGGTGTGCAGGCCCAAGCGGGCAGGGCGCAGAGCAGGGCAGTGGCACAGGCTATGGGCAGTAGCGGTTTCATCCTTTCAACCTCCGGCGGTGGTGATGCCCGGTGGAGGGCTGTGGGGGCAGGGAAGTTCAGGGCTTGCGACCGATGGAAGATTCTTTGGTGGTGGTAGTCCGTTTCTGAAACGCTCCCGTATCTCTCCAGCGCCGTTGAGCAGCACGCTACATCGCTCTAGTCTCGAAGGAAAAGAGGGGGTATTGTATGTACAGCTGTAAATACAGGTCGTCCCATGTTCTTTGAATGGGACGAAGGGAAAAACCAGAGCAATATCCGCAAGCACGGCATCGACTTTGCCGACGTTCCTGACATGTTCAATCATCCCATGCTGATCCGGCGTGATGAGGATGTGGAATGTGCTGAAGAACGTTGGGTCAGCCTAGGATGGCTAAAGGCGCTGATAGGTGTCGTCGTGTACACGGAGAGGCGGGGTGAGGTGATACGCATCATTTCTGCAAGAAAAGCCACCAAACGGGAGGCCAGGTACTATGACCAAATCATCGAGAACTGACTGGAGCCGCCTGGCCCGACAGGACGACAAGGATATCGACACATCAGATATCCCTGAACTGGACCAGGACTTTTTCCGCCAGGCCGAGCTGCGCGTTCCCGCCAAGCAGACGGTGACCATTCGACTGGACTCAGATGTCCTCGCCTGGTTCAAGGAGCAGGGTAGCGGCTACCAGACCCGGATCAATCAGTTGCTGCGCCAGTACATGCAAGCGCAACAACGCCAGCGCTAAGCGCTTCGGAACGCTTGGCAACCCTGGCAGGTCCCAACCTGTGTACCCCTTTCGTCCACAGCAGGAGCCCGTAGCCATGAGCATCACCTACGACTGGGACCTGATCGAACGCTTGCTGCACGAAGTGCAGAACGGCGCCGGTCACAGCTTCACGCCCCGCCCTTATGCCGAACAGCATGCTGCGGCATTGGCCGCCAAGGGTGAGCCGGTGGGTGACGTGGATCACCTGAAAACCCGTGCATGCGAGTATGAAAAGCTGCTATTCGAGCGCGGATTCATTGAATGCCGGCCTGAAGAGGACGGCGGCAATGGCGAAAACTTCGTCCTGACCGAACGCGGCTCGCGCTTGATGAGCCTTATCGACAGCAGCATCCCCGGCTTCGAGCACCCGCGCCAGGTGCTGGATGAGCAGGAGGATGCGCTGGACGAAACGACATTCGAACAGGTATCTGCGAAGGCACAGATTGCTTGAGGTCGTTTTAAGGCTGGCAAGTGCAGCGCTCGAAACCCGATAATCGGTAGCTCCTGAACGCTGCCGAGCCTTGCCCATGCCTACGATCACCCCAGAGGCCCGCTTATGAGCGCGGTCCGCAAGAACCCTGACGCCTTTGCCTTCCAGGTAATGCTGGGGCTTTGCCTGATCTGGGGTTGCCAGCAGGTACTGATCAAGACCGCTGCGGTCGACATTGCCCCGGTGATGCAGGCAGCACTGCGCAATGGCATTGCCGCTGTACTGGTAGGCCTGATGCTGTGCTGGCGGGGAGGCTGGGAGCAGGTCGGCAGCACTTGGCGCGCAGGGGTGGTGGCGGGCGGGCTGTTCGGGGTGGAGTTTCTGTTCATTGCCGAAGGACTGAAACTGACGTCGGCGGCGCACATGTCGGTATTCCTCTACACCGCGCCGGTATTTACCGCCTTGGGCCTGCATTTTCGGCTAGCCAGTGAACGCTTGCGGCTGCTGCAATGGCTGGGCATTCTGCTGGCCTTCGGCGGCATTGCCATGGCCTTTGCCGGTGGCACTTCGTTCGAGGACATGGACAGCCGCACCTTGCTGGGTGATGCCTTTGGCGTGATCGCCGGGCTGGCCTGGGGCGCGACTACGGTGGTGGTGCGTTGCTCACGGCTATCGGAGGCGCCGGCAACCTTGACCCTGTTCTATCAGCTGGCGGTCGGGTTTGCCGGGCTGCTGCTGATTGCCCTGGTCAGCGGGCAGATCGGCGCGGTGTCGCTGACGCCGCTGGCGATGGGCAGCGTGTTGTTCCAGGGGATTGTGGTCTCATTCATCAGCTACCTCACCTGGTTCTGGTTGCTGCGTAAGTACCTGGCGTCGAACCTCGCGGTGTTTTCCTTCATTACCCCGTTATTTGGGGTGACCTTTGGTGTATTGCTGCTGGATGAGCCGCTCAGTGCGAATTTCGTGGTCGGGGCGTTGATGGTGTTGCTGGGGGTGATCCTGGTAAGTGCCGAGCCTTGGGTGAAACAACAATTGCGGCGGTTGGTAGGGTGATGGATAGCCTGTACCGGCCCCTTCGCGGGCGGCCGGAACAGGCTACATCGACTCAGGATGCAACCTTGGCCTGACAGGCGCTTCCCTGCTGTGCATTACCGGGCAGTTGGACCAACACTCCAGCCACCACCAACCCGCCCGCCGCCAGCATCAATGCGGGTTGCAGCCCGCCGCTGTAATGGCTGCTGAGCGCGGCCAGCAGCGGCCCACTCAACTGCCCCAAGGCAAAGCACGCGGTCAGCAGCCCGGCATTGCGCTGTGTGGCATGTGGCGCCAACTCGCGCGAGCGTTGCATGACCAGTTGCATGCAGGCCAGGAACGGCCCGCCACACAGCGCAACACCCAGCGCCAGCCCGATCCCTCCACCCATCAGGCAGGCCAGCACACCCAGCCCTTGCAGCCACAGGGTGGCAGTCAGCCAGGCTGAAGTGTGGCCACCACGGCGCACGCTCACCAGCAAGACGCCCAGCGCCGCCGCCAGGCCAAACGCCGGCCAGAACAGGTCAGCCAGCCACTGCCCGCGAAACTGCTGATTGGCCATCTGTGACAGAAAGGTGGCCGGCAGGATGTAGCCCAAGCCATACAGGGCATACACCAACCCCAGGCGGCCAGTGCCGACACTGCGCGTCGGGCCTTGTTGCACTGGCGACTGAGCCGGTGCCGCTTGTAATGCCCGTGGCAACCACGGCCGCACGGCCAGCAGCATCACCAGGGCAGCCACGGCATAGATCAGCCACAGCGCTGCCGAGCCCAGCCCCTGTACATGTGCGGCCAGTGCCAGTAGCCCGGTCACGGCAATACCCAGGCCAGGCCCGGCGAATACCAGCGCTCCCAGGCGTTGGCGGTTGTGGGCATTGGCTACTTGCTGGCTGAGGCTGGTGATCATCACCAGCACCCAGGCGCTGGCTACGCCGGTGCCAAAGCGCAGCAGCAGGTGGCCCCAGAAGCCGTCGGCAGCCCATGAGGCCAGGGTCAGCAGCACACACAGCCACAGCCCCCCATGCAGGCGCAGGCGTACCTGGCCTGGCGAGCGGGCGAACATGGCGTCCACCGCACCCACGAAGTAGCCAAGGTAATTGGCCGCCGCGACCAGCCCGGCGACTGTCAGGTCGAACTGACCTTCGGCAATCAGTTGCGGCAGTTGCGGGGTGAGGGCGAAACGGCCGATGCCCATGGCCATCATCAGCGCCACGGCGCTGGCGAGCAGTTGAATGAATGGCGACATGACAGGTCTCCTGCGCGGATATAAGCGATGGATGGCAGGTTAGGACGGTTTGTTTTTCAATAAAATTGAATAATGATGATCAAGTTATTCTGTTTTGGAGAATGCTATGGAGTTCAGCCAACTGCGCATCTTTCAGGCCGTGGCCGAGGAAGGCTCGGTTACCCGCGCCGCAGAGCGTCTGCACCGGGTGCCATCAAACCTCTCCACGCGCCTGCGCCAGCTCGAGGAGCAGTTGGGCGTCGAACTGTTCCTGCGCGAACGCCAGCGCCTTCAGTTGTCGCCAGCAGGCAAGGTGCTGCTGGACTATGCCAACCGCATGTCAGCCTTGCGCGACGAAGCGCTGGCCGCCGTGCGTGGCGGTCAGCCGGCTGGTGACTTCGTACTGGGGACCATGTACAGCACGGCGGCGACCCACCTGCCGGGGTTGCTGGCGCGCTATCACCAGGCTTACCCGAAGGTGAACCTGCAAGTGCGTGCAGCACCCAGCGGCGAGTTGCTTGAGGGGCTGCTGAACCACACCCTGGATGCTGCTCTTGTGGACGGGCCACCGAGCCTTGCCGGGCTTGATGGCGTGCCGCTGTGCGATGAGCAACTGGTACTGATCACCAGCCCCGAGCACCTGGCGGTACGCACCGCCAAGGACGTGGCGGGCAAGGCGGTGTTCACCTTCCGCCAGGGCTGCTCATACCGCATGCGCCTGGAGGCCTGGTATGCCCATGCCCATACGCCGATGGGGCGGGTGATGGAGATCGAGTCATATCAAAGCATGTTGGCCTGTGTGATCGCGGGCGCGGGTGTGGCGATGATGGCCCAGTCGATGCTCGACAGCCTGCCTGGCCGTGACCGGGTGAGGGTGCACCCGCTGCAGGCTCCTTTCGATCAGGCGGTCACCTGGCTGATGTGGCGCCAGGGCATGCGCGGGGCTAATCTGCAGGCATGGATCGACCTGCAACAAAGCGAAACGATTAACCAGTCGTCGGAATCCACCGCCACGGCTTGATCCGCGTCAAAATGGCCCTTATCTGTAGGAACAGAGGAATGCGTAATACAGGACATCGGGCTATGATCTGTATGAAACATCGCAGGATTGATTTGCCGTGAGGCTGACCCGTCAAGGGGGCATTATGAATAAACCACTGTCAAACTGGCTCCACGACCTGGCCGTCGCCTTGGGGCTGATTCCACCACCCTTGCAGCCGGTGCCGATCCCGACTGATGAAGAGCAGCGCAAACGTCAATCGCGTCGTCGCTGATTAACGACAGAGGCCGCTGCACCCGAGTGTGTGCAGCGGCCTTTTTGTGCCTGTTGATTGTCTATTGCCTGTACTGGCTCTTTCGCGGGCAAGCCCGCTCCTACAAGTGAAAGGGCCGGTACAACGGTCAGGCCAGCTTCACCGCCGCCACCGACTTGCGCGACACCAGGCTCACCACTACAAAGCTCACCAGCCCTACTGCCAGGCTGTAGTAGATCGGCGTATTGGCCTCCAGCCCGTCCAGGAACATGAACAGCAGGGCGGTGGCAAAGCCCAGCGACATGCTGGCAATCGCGCCTGCGGTGGTCGCACGCTTCCAGAAGATCGCCCCGATCAGCGGGATCAGCATGCCGCCGACCAGCAGGTTATAAGCCAGGGTCAGGGCGTTGATCACATCATTCACCACCAGCGCGATGCCCAGCACCACCAGGCCAGTGAGCAGGGTGAACAGGCGGCTGGTACCCAGGCTCGACTGCTTGCCGCCACGCAGCTTGGGCAGCAGGTCTTCGGTCACGGTGGTCGAGGCAGCCAGCAGGCCGGCACTGGCGGTGGACATCATCGCCGCCAGGGCCGCGGCCATCAGCAGGCCACGGATGCCATCGGGCAGGGTGGTCTTGATCATCTCGGCAAAGGCGTTGTTCGGGTTGGCCAGGTCGGGCATCAGCACGTGCGCAGCCATGCCGATCGCAGCACAGGCCAGGCCATACAGCACGCAGTACACACCAGCGGTGGTACCGGCACGCTGACAGACCTTTTCGTCACGGGCGGTGAACACCCGTTGCCAGATGTCCTGGCCGATGAGGATGCCGAAGAAGTAGATCAGGAAGTAAGTGATGATGGTGTCCCAGCCAATGGTAGTCAGCTGGAAGCTGGCCGCTGGCAATTTGGCCACCAGGGTGTCCCAGCCACCGGCCTTGTACAGGCACACTGGCAGCAGGATGAACATCAGGCCGACGGTCTTGATCACGAACTGGACGATATCGGTCAGGGTCAGCGACCACATGCCACCGATGGTCGAGTACAGCACTACCACGCCGCCGCCGAGCATCAGAGAAGCCCAGAACGGCAGGTCCAGCAGCACCTGCAGGACGGTGGCCATGGCCAGGGTCGAGGTGACCCCAATCATCAGCGCGTAAGCCAGCATGATGACGGCGCTCGCCTGGCGTGCGGTGGGGTTGTAGCGTTGCTCCAGCACCTGAGTCACGGTGAAGATGCGCAGGCGCAGCAGCGGTTTGGCGAGGAACAGGTTGATGGCGATGATGCCCAGGCCAAGGGCTGCGCACAGCCAGAAGCCGGAAATGCCGTGGACGTAGCCCAGGCGCACGGTGCCGACGGTGGAGGCGCCACCGAGTACGGTGGTGGCCATGGTGCCCATGTACAGCACCGGGCCGAGATTGCGCCCGGCTACCAGGTAGTCTTCATGGGTTTTCGCGCGTCGCATGCCATACCAGCCAAGCCCTAGCATGCCAGCGGTGTAGATCATTACAACAATGATGTCCAAGGCCATTGGGGGTCTCCCGATTATCTTTATTATGGCGAGATCGACCGCGCGGGCGTTTGCACGGCGCCCGGCGGTCTTTTCTTGTGTTGGCGGGCCTCAGTGGCCCTCCCTCATGGCTCCTGCCGGGGTAGAGCGGTATTAGCGACGCACCACGCCAGGTAGCACGCAGAGCATCTCGAACAGCAGGTTGGCACCGAGCAGCGAGGTGTTGCCGGTGGTGTCGTAAGGCGGGGAGACTTCGACAAGGTCACAGCCGATCAGGTCCAGGCCGTGGCAGCCGCGAATGATCTCCATCGCCTGGATGGTGGTCAAGCCGCCGATTTCCGGGGTTCCGGTACCGGGCGCCCAGGCCGGGTCGATGCCATCGATGTCGAAAGACAGGTAAACCGGGCCACCGCCGACTTTTTCCCGCACTTCGGCCATCAGGGGCTCCAGCGACTTGTGCCAGCACTCTTCGGCCTGGACCACGCGGAAGCCCTGGCGACGGCTCCAGTTGAAGTCATCGGCGGTGTAGCCCTGGGCGCGCAGGCCGATCTGCACCACGCGCTCACAGTCCAGCAGGCCTTCTTCCACGGCGCGGCGGAAGGTGGTGCCGTGGGCGATTTTCTCGCCGAACATGTGGTCGTTGACGTCGGCGTGGGCATCGATGTGCACCAGACCGATCTTGCCGTGTTTTTTGTGCAGCGCACGCAGGATCGGCAGGGTGATGGTGTGATCGCCCCCCAGGGTCATGGGAATGACGTTGTGCTCGACGATCTCGTCATACGCTTCTTCAATGATGCGCACGGCGTCCAGCAGATTGAAGGTGTTGATTGCCACATCGCCGATATCGGCGACCGACAGCGAGTCGAACGGGGCGGCACCGGTAGCCATGTTGTACGGGCGGATCATCACCGATTCGGCGCGGATCTGCCGTGGGCCGAAGCGGGTGCCGGAGCGTAGCGAGGTACCGATATCCAGTGGCACGCCGATGAAGGCAGCATCCAGGCCTGCGGCGCTTTGCAGGTGGGGGAGGCGGAGCATGGTGGCGATGCCGCCGAAACGCGGCATTTCGTTGCCGCCCAGTGGTTGGTGGAGAGTCTTGTCCACGGTGGGCCTCATCAGTCGGTCGATTGTTGTGTTTGTTCGAACCTGTGCCGCCGCGCGCCATTCATGTGTGGTTTGCCGGCGGGCAGGGACATTTCGGCCAAGTCTGCTCAAGGTAGTGCCCGGGAAGAATCGCTACCGACAAATACTTAGTTCAGGATTTTCTGAACTAAAGGCGTGTGGAGCAGTTAGACTGCGCGCACATACCCTTGTGGAACCGTTGCACCATGGCCTCGACCTTGCCCGACCTGAAACTGCTGCGCATCTTCATCAGCGTGGTGCGCCACCAGGGCTTTGCCAACGCCCAGCGCGAGCTGAACCTGTCGACCTCGGCCATCAGTACCTACATGAGCCAGCTGGAGGGTGCTTTGGGTATCGTGCTGTGCCACCGTGGTCGGGGCGGCTTCAGCCTTACCAGCAAGGGCGAGCTGTTCCATCAGGAAACCCTGCGCCTGCTGGCCGAGCTGGACGGTTTCGAGCAGTATGCCGCCGCCCTCAAGGGTGAATTGCGTGGCACCCTCAACCTTGGGGTGATCGACTCCACTGTCGGTGACCGCGCCTTGCCGCTTGCCGAAGCCATCGGTGCCTACAGCCAGGAGCACCCAGCGGTGCACCTGCACCTGTCGGTGTCCAGCCCCTACGAGCTGCAACTGGGTGTGCAGGACAACCGCCTGGACCTGGCCATCGGCGCGTTTTCTTCGCGGATGAGCGGCTTGCTCTACCAGCCGTTGTACCGCGAACAGCACTGGCTGTACTGCAGCAGCCGCCACCCGTTGTATGCCGAGCGGCGCATCCCCGAGCAGGTGGTGACCCAGCAGCGCATGGTCGGGCGTGGTTACTGGAGCCAGGCCGAACTGGCCCGGCATGGCTTCAAGCACAGTGCAGCGACGGTTGAAAGCATGGAGGCGCAGCTGATCCTGATCCTTTCCGGGGCCTACATCGGCTACCTGCCCGAGCACTACGCCCAGGCCTGGGTCGACAAAGGTGATTTGCGCGTGCTGTCGCCGTCGACCTTTGGTTACCAGGCCCCGTTCTCGCTGATCATTCGTCGCGGTCGCAGCCGTGAACCGTTGATCCAGACCTTCCGTGACCTGCTGAAAAGCCAGCTCAACGTGGGCTGAGATGCGACGCATTCATGCATTCCGTCGGGAGGGGGTTAAATTCCGGTAAACGCTGGCCGCTAACCTGATAGCGCTCTGCTACATATCAACTTGCGCTGATGATTTCCCCTCATTTCATCCTGCAAGGATCGCCCAAGATGCGCATGAATTTGCCCGTCACTGAGCACGAAAGAACCTTCCCCGGCGATCAACGCCTTATTTCCACGACTGACCTCGACAGCCGAATCACCTACTGCAACGACGCCTTTGTAGCGATCAGCGGCTTTACCTACGACGAGCTGGTCGGCCAACCGCACAACCTGGTGCGCCACCCGGACATGCCGCCGGCAGTGTTTGGCCACATGTGGGAAACCATCAAACAGGGCAAACCCTGGATGGGCATAGTCAAGAACCGGGCGAAGAACGGCGATTACTACTGGGTAAGCGCCTACGTCACGGCGATATACGAACAGGGCCGGATCAGTGGCTACGAGTCGGTGCGCTCGGTGCCCACGCGCGAGCAGATCCGCCGTGCCGAGGCACTGTATGCGCGCTTGCGCGATGGCCGCGGGCCAGTGCCTTGGGCTGCCCGCCTGGGGCACGGCCTGGGCCATGGCTGGCCGCTGATCGGCGCCGGCCTGCTGTCGGCGGCGGGTTACCTTTGGCTGCCACCCTATGCCGCACTCGCGGTGCTGATGGCAAGTCTGCTGCTGGCGTGGTACTGGGTCGAGCATCGGCAGAACCAGGCCATTCGCCGCACGTTGGCTGAGCATCCCAGGGCTTTTACCAGTCCGTTGGTGGCGCTGACCTACAGCGACAACCCGGGCCTGCAGGGCCAGCTCGACCTGGCCATCATCAGCGAGGAAGCCCGCCTGCAAACGGCCCTGACCCGGCTGGTGGATGCCGGGGTCGGGGTAAAGTCGCGGGCGGCGCAATCTTCCGACCTGTCCGATGCCCAGGCGCAGATGCTCGACCGGCAGCGCAGCGAGACCGACCAATCCGCCACGGCTATCGCACAGATGGCGGCAACCATCCAGCAGGTCACCCACAACGTGCAAAGCACGGCACACGCGGCAGGTGATGCCGACCAGCTGGCGCAGCAGGGCAGCGAGCTGGCCCTGAAGAGCCTGCAAGCCATGGGCAGCATGAGCGATGCGGTCAATGACATTGGTCAGGCGGTCAACGCCTTGGCCGAGCAGACCCAGTCGATTGGCAGCGTGGTCGACGTGATCACTTCGATTGCCGAGCAGACCAACCTGCTGGCGCTTAACGCTGCCATTGAAGCGGCGCGCGCCGGTGAGCAAGGGCGTGGGTTCGCCGTAGTGGCTGATGAGGTGCGGTCGTTGGCGCAGCGTACCCGCGCTTCGACCGAAGAGATTCACCATATCATCGCCTCCTTGAGGGCCGGGGCGGAGCGAGCGGTCAGCACTGCTAGCCGGGGTGAGCAGATTTCCCGGGACAGTGTGCACAGTGTCGAGGCGGTGCAGGCGGCGCTGAGCGGGATTGCCCAGGCGGTCAGCCGCATCACCGGCATGAGCCAGCAGATGGCCACGGCATCGGAGCAGCAGACCCATGTGGCAGAAGACATCAACCAGCAGATCGTGAGGATTGCCCAACTGTGCGACCAGAGTGCCGGGCAAGCCAGGCAAGGCGCGGAAATCAGCCAGGACCTCGAGCGCATGGCGGAGTACCTGCACAGCCTGGCTGAAAGGTTCAACCGCTGAAATCACGGGGCCCGCAAAGCGGGCCCCGGTTATGTGGCAAACTGTCCCCGCCAAGGAGACCGCCATGCCCAGACCCCGCTGCGAGCGCTGCCAGCGCCCGCTCGACCATTGCCTATGCCCATTGATTCCCGCGCTCGATAGCCGTACCCGCGTGGTCCTGCTGCAGCACCCCAGTGAAACTGCCCACGCCCTGAACACGGCGCGTCTGGCTGCCCTTGGCCTGAACAATGCCGAGCTGCGGATTGGGGAGGTATTCGATGACCTACATGACCTGCTCGCCACCCCCGGATACCACCCGGTGCTGCTGTTCCCGGGCGATGACGCGCAGGAGCTGACAGCGTATGGCGAGGCGGGTGACAAACCTTTGTTGCTGATCGTACCCGACGGCACCTGGCGCAAGGCGCGCAAGCTGCTGTACCTGAACCCGTTGCTGGGGGGGCTGCCACGGGTGACGCTGGGGCAGGTGGCGGCTTCGCGCTATCGGTTGCGCAAAGCGCCGGAGGCGGGTGCAGTGTCGACGATCGAGGCGGTGGTCGGGGCGTTGAACACGTTGGAGCAACCGGCCTGCTTTGACGCACTGCTGGCGCCGTTCGAGGCGTTGATCGAGGGGCAGATCAGGGCCATGGGGGTAGAGACGTTTCAGCGTAATCATGGCCGCGAGTGAGGGTTGGGGCTGCTTTGCAGCCCATTCGCAGCACAAAGCGGCCCCGCTATCTCAAACCCGCTCAACGCATCTCAGGCAGACGCGCCTCTGTGCGTACTTCGGTAGTCGCCAGCGCCTCTGGCGGCAGCGAAATATGCTGTTTGCTCAGCAATTCACCCATGGTCGCCAGTACGCGGTAGCGTGAGAACTCTTCGGTATAACGCACCTCGGTGTAGCGGCGGTCGGCGTTGTACAGCTCGTTTTCACTGTCGAGTACGTCCAGCAGGGTGCGCTGGCCCAGGCCGAACTGGTCCTGGTAGGCCGCACGCACACGCTTGGTGGTCTCGGCGTATTCACGCGCAGTTGGCAGCTGCTTGCTGGCGTTGTTCATGGCGTTCCACGCCAGGCTCAGGTTCTCGGTCAACTCCCGCAGGGCGTTGTTGCGAATGTCCAGTGCCTGGTTGATCTTGTGCGCGTCGGACTGCAGGCGAGCCTTGTCGCTGCCGCCGCGGAACAGGTTGTAGTTCATCTCCACGCCAGCTTGCCAGTCGTTGTTGTTGTGGCCTTTTTCGCCGCCGGTGTTGTTGTTGGCACCAGTTGCCAGAATGGCGTCGAAGCGTGGGTAGAAGGTCGACTTGCCCACTTCGTACTGCTTCTCGGCGGCGTTGACGTCAGCCTGGGCAGACTTGATATACGGGTTGTTCTGACGCATGCCATCGCGGGCTTCTTCGAGGGTGCCTGGCACCTCGCCCTTGATGGTCTGCGGGCTTTCCAGCTCGTCCGGGGCACGGCCGATCACACTGAAGAAGTTGGCCTCGGCATCGGCCAGGTCGACTTCGGCGGTGTCCAGGTTGTTTTCTGCCAGGGCGCGACGGGCGCGGGACTGGTCGAGGTCGGCGGTGCTGCCGACGCCGCGCTCGTTGCGCAGGCCAATCTGGTCGTTGACGCGCAGGTGAGCTTGCAGGTTGTTCTTGGCCAAGGTCACCAGTTCACGGCGTTTTAGCACTTCCAGGTAGACCTCGACTGCACGCAGGGCGACATCCTGGGCGACGGCCTGGGTGTAATAGGCGCGGGAGGTAGAGACCGCCTCGGTGCGGCCCACTTCATTCGCGGTGTTGAAGCCGTCGAAGATCATCTGCCGCAGGCGCAGCTCGGACTGGGTGTAGTTGAGGGTTTCCTTGTTGTGATTACCCGCTGCACGGGTAGTGGCGTTGTCCGAGCGCTGGCGGCCGTAACCGGCAACCAGGTCCACGGAAGGGTAGTAGCCACCACGCGCGAACTTCACGTCTTCATCGGCCGACAGCTTGCTGTTACGGTTGGAGCTGACTTGTGGGTGGTAGTCCACGGCGCTTTGGACAGCCTCGGTAATCGACATCGCCTGTACGTTGGCACTCGCCAGGGCCAACAGTAAAGCACTGGTGATGGGGTTCAAAACGCGCATGGTACATCTCCCTGATCCTGGAATTGATCCTGCTGCTCGCCAAAAAAATGACGATAAACTTATCGCATATAGTGTTGCAGGTTTTTAACAACACAGCTAAGTACATTCAACGCGATAGATAAGAAGATTTATTCATATCAAATTGACATATAAGACTTTTATTGTCTAATAATTTTGCTTTAAGGGGCAGGGAATGGCGGTGCTGAATGCTATGAAAGCCAATGAGCACAAGGGTTGTGCGCGGTTCCAGAACTAATTCAGATAAAGAGGGCGCCCATTAGGCGAAAGCGATATTTGGCGACAAAATATTGTCACTTTGGCCTGTGCAGCGTTTTCAGGCTGAGAATGTACAGGGTGACCAGTACGGCACTGGTCAGCATGAAGGTACGTGCCCAGAATAGCGGGACCAGGTAGCACGACAGGCCAATGCTGGCCCACATCAGGCCGATGGCGTAGACCTTGCCCTTGAGGGGGATGCCTTCACCACTGAGGTAGTCACGGATCCATGGCCCCAGCTTGGGATGATGGACCAGCCAGTGGTGAAAGCGCGGCGAGCTGCGGGCAAAGCAGGCCGCCGCCAAAAGCAGGAAGGGGGTGGTGGGCAATACCGGCAGGAATATCCCCAGCACCCCCAGCGCGACGCTGAGCCAGCCGGTAGCCAGCAGCAGGTAGCGCACAGGTTGCTCAGTGGTGGCGTGGCTTGAGCAGCGCTGGTTTTTCGTCAGGGGCGTGCAGCAGCAGGAATAGAGCGCTCAGTGCTTCGGGGATCTGCACGATCATGTCATCCTGCAGGTTGGCGTTGCTGGCGATGTCGGCGAACTCTGGTTGCTCGTCGAACAATCCCGAACCCACCATGATCGGCAGCAGCATCTCGCTGACTTCTTCTTCGGCGTTTTCGAACCACGCCTCTTCCCGCAGGAACACGCCTTCCATGAAGCCGATGCACCAGCCGCGCAGGTCTGAATCGTCCGGCTCATCGGTCAGGTCGAGGTCGCATGGCAGGTCGAATTCTTCGTCGCTGGCCAACTGGCGGGCAATGTGCGCCTTGAGCGCTACCAGGGTGGCCTCGATCTCGGTGCGCTGGGCTTCGCTGGCGTAGTGCGGCTCTTCGGCGAACAGGGCGTCGATCCACTCGCGCTCGGGCACGTCCTCGGCGTTGATCGAAAGTGCGGTGAGGTAGCCGTGTGCGGCGACATAGTCCAGCGCTTCTTCGTGCAGCTCGTCGGCGTCGAGGAAGGCTTGCAGGCGGGTCAGTTGCTCGGCGAAGGACATTACAGGGCTACCTTGGGGAATAAACGATAACGAATTCTAGCACCTTGCAGCGGCAGCGGGGCAAAGGGAACGTCTATCGCCATGGTGCCTGTGCATCGCTGCGCTGCGGTATACTCCGCGATTTTTCATCCAGGGGCAGGTTTTGCCGGCTGCCTGGCAAAAACCGCTTACGCATTTGGCGTGTGCGGGGCGGGTTTTTCGTCCAGCCTTTATCCAGGATGGTACGGCGATTTGGAGTTGCACATGCTCGAACAGGCTCAGCGCGTTCTCAAGGACATCTTCGGCTACGACAGTTTCCGTGGGCGCCAGGCAGCGATCATCGAATGCGTGGCCAATGGCGGCGATGCCTTGGTGCTGATGCCCACCGGTGGCGGCAAATCGCTGTGTTTCCAGGTGCCGGGGCTGCTGCGCCCGGGCCTGACGGTGGTGGTATCGCCACTGATCGCGCTGATGGACGACCAGGTCGCCACCCTTGACGAGCTGGGTGTGTCTGCGGCCGCCCTGAACTCTACCCTGACGGCGGAGCAGCAGCGTGAACTGGCCGGGCGCCTGCGCCGTGGTGAAGTCAAGATGCTGTATCTGGCACCGGAACGCTTGGTGCAGCCGCGCATGCTCGACTTCCTGCGCGATCTGGACATCTCGCTGTTCGCCATTGACGAGGCCCACTGCGTATCGCAATGGGGTCACGATTTCCGCCCAGAGTACCTGCAGCTGGGCCAGCTGGCCGAACTGTTCCCGCATGTTCCGCGCATTGCGCTTACCGCTACCGCCGACATGCGGACCCGCGAGGAGATTGTCCAGCGCCTGCACCTGCAAGGCGCCGAGCGCTTCCTGTCGAGTTTCGACCGGCCCAACATCTTCTACCGCATCGTGCCCAAGGAGGCACCGCGCAAGCAACTGATGGCCTTTCTCGGCGAGCGCCGTGGCAACGCTGGCATCGTCTACTGCCTGTCGCGCAAGAAGGTCGACGAAACCGCCGCCTTCCTCTGTAGTCAGGGTTTCCCAGCGCTGCCTTACCACGCCGGCCTGGCCGCCGAGACGCGGGCGGCCAACCAGCATCGCTTCCTGAACGAGGAAGGGCTGATCATGGTTGCTACCATTGCTTTCGGCATGGGTATCGACAAGCCCAACGTGCGCTTCGTTGCCCACCTCGACCTGCCCAAATCGCTTGAGGCCTACTACCAGGAAACCGGCCGTGCCGGCCGTGACGGCCTGCCCTCCGATGCCTGGATGGCCTACGGGCTGCAGGACATGGTGATGCTCAAGCAGATGCTGCAGAACTCCGAAGGCGACGAGCGCCACAAACGTATAGAGCAGCACAAGCTGGATGCCATGCTGGCGCTGTGCGAAGAAACCCGCTGCCGCCGCCAGTCGCTGCTGGCCTACTTCGACGAGACCCTTGAACAACCGTGCGGGCATTGCGACAACTGTGTCGACAACATCCAGACCTGGGACGCTACCGAGCCGGCCCGCCAGGCGCTGTCGGCGGTGTTCCGCACCGGCCAGCGTTATGGTGTTGGCCACCTGGTCGATGTGCTGTTAGGCAAGGACACCGAGAAGGTGCGCAATTTCGGCCACGAGAAGTTGTCGGTATTTGGTGTTGGCAAAGGTCTGGCCGAGGTCGAGTGGCGCTCGCTGTTCCGGCAGCTGGTGGCGCGCGGGCTGGTCGATATCGACCTCGAAGGCTACGGCGGCCTGCGCCTGTCCGACAGCTGCCGGCCGCTGCTGCGCGGCGAGGTGACCTTGCAACTGCGCCGTGATCTCAAACCCCAGACCACAGCCAAAACCTCGTCGTCCGGTGGCGGCAGCCCGGCCAGCCAGCTGGTGCGTGCCGAAGAGCGCGATCTGTGGGAAGCGCTGCGTACCCTGCGTCGCAAGCTGGCCGAAGAACACAGTGTGCCACCCTACGTCATCTTCCCCGACTCGACACTGCTGGAGATGCTGCGCAGCCAGCCGGTCAGCCTCAGCGACATGGCCCAGGTCAGCGGTGTGGGGGCGCGCAAGCTGGAGCGCTACGGCCAGGCGTTCCTCGAAGTGCTGAACAACAGTGGTGGCACCGACGAGGCACCGAAAGTGGTGCTCGACCTGCGCCACGAACTGGTCAGCCTGGCCCGTGCCGGCATGACCCCGGCGCAGATCGCCGGGCAGCTCAACTGCAGCGAGAAGAACGTGTATAGCCTGCTGGCCGAGGCGCTGGGGCGCCAGGAGCTGAGTCTTGATCAGGCCATCGACCTGCCGGAAGACCTGATGCTGGAGGTGCAGGACGCCTTTCTTGATGGTGAGGGTGAACTGCCACCGGTGTCGGCCATTGCCCCCCAGTTCGGGGCGCGGGTACCGGAGGGCGTACTCTATTGCGTGCGGGCAGCACTGGCGGCGGAATTCGAATTGTAAACACCGGCAGGATCGAAGGCGCAAGCGCCATCTGCTGACCTTTGTCATGCTTTTTGACGATTATCGAGCGCGTAGACCAGGCCGAGCCTTGCCTCATGGGGCAGGGCATGGTTAGCTGCCTAATAATTAGATCTACTCAATGAGTTCCTTATGCCCCTGAACGACAACCAACACCGCTTTGGCATGCAACTGGCCCAGATGTCCCGAGGTTGGCGTGCCGAGCTGGACCGCCGCCTGGCCGGGCTCAACCTGTCCCAGGCGCGCTGGCTGGTGTTGCTGCACCTGGCCCGCTTCGAAGAAGCCCCGACCCAGCGTGAGCTGGCCCAGAGCGTAGGCGTCGAAGGCCCGACCCTGGCGCGTCTGCTTGACAGCCTGGAAGCGCAAGGACTGGTGCGGCGGCAGGCGGTACTGGAGGATCGGCGGGCGAAGAAGATTGTGCTGTGCCCGCCGGCCAAGCCGTTGATCGATCAGATCGAGACCATTGCCAACCAGCTGCGGGTAGAGCTGTTTACCGGCGTGGACGAGGCCGACTTGCAGACCTGTATGCGCGTGCATGCCAAGATCCTGGCCAACCTCGAAAAGTCCTGAGCTCACCCATCCATTCAGGTGCAGTGCAAACCCAAGCCTCAGAAGGTGTGCCCAAGGTTCAGGTACACCGCTTGTTCATGTGCAGTGTTGGCGCCATAGCTGAAATTCAGCGGCCCTAAAGGCGTCTCCAGCCCCAGGAAGATGCTCGCCGCATTGATGTACCCACTGTCGAACTCGTTGTCGTTGTTCCATGCCCGCCCACGCTCCAGCGAACCGCCAATGTATAACGGGAAGTCCAGCGGCACATAGGCCCGCGGCGTCAGCCGGCGGTAATAGACCATGCGCAACAGGCTTACGTTCTGCCCCGATACCGAGTCCTGGCGGAAGCCTGACAGCTGTCGCGCCCCGCCTATCACAAAGCTCGACGTCACCACTTCGGTATCGTCCAGCGTGCGCCCGTAGCCCCCACCCAGCACGAACGTGTTCGGCCCGATGCTGATGGCCTTGTCCAGGTTAAACAGCCACTGCCGGTAATCCTGGTCGGAGTCCAGCGACTTGTCGTATTTGCGCAAGGTCAGGCCGATGTCCTCGCCATGGTGCGGGAAATACACGTTATCGAGGGTGTCGAACGAGTACTTCAGTTCGTAGAAACCTTCGTTGAAACTGACTTTGGGCAAGTCCTGGTCGCCGATGCGCACTTCGGCTTCGCCCCAGGCTTTGCCCGCGCCCAGGCGCACTTCACCGCTGTTGCCGATCTGCCGGCCTACATTCAGGCCAAAGCCGTAGCGCTCCAGGCGATACTCGGCAACGGGGTCGTTGTCCAGGGTCGCTTCGATGTTCTGCGAGCCCAGGTCCAGGTACGGCGCGATGAAGTAGCGTGAGCCCACATCCAGGGGTTGGTAGAACTCACTGTACAGCTCTTGCTTATCGCCGATCTGGCCGCGGGTAAGCCATTCGGCGCCAAGGCTGTTGATGCCGTTGACCCGGTAGCTGGCGCCCAGGTTGAAAGCGCTGTCGCCACGCAGGTCATCGGACAGGTTCAGGCCCAGGCGCAGGTAGTCGGTGCCGCCGCGTCGTCCGCGGGCGTTGATCACCAGGGTGTTGTCGTTGCCCTTGTGCACCACGCGGTACTGCACCCTGTCGAAGTAGTCCAGGCCATACAGCGTACCCATGTCGGTCTGCAGGCGGTCCAGTTCCAGCGGTGCGTCGATCGGCTGGCGGATGTACGAGCGGATCACATCATCACTGACCTTGGAGTCGTTTTCGATCCGGATTGCGGTAATTACCGGCGTGCGCTGGCGCGGCGAGCGGGCCACGGCCAGGCTGGCGTCGCCCTCGAGCTGGCGCAGGGCGGCCAGGCGTGTGTCAAGCAGGCGAGTGGCGCGGTAACCGGCGTCGATCATGTCGCGGGCACGGCCGAAATCTGTCACGCCGAAGGCAGTCAGCGATGGCTGGATGAGAATGTCGTCGCGGTGCAGGCTGGCCAGTTGTTCTTCGGAGTTGCGGCGGGTCATCAAAGTGATCGACTGATTCAGCACGTCGACCACCGTCAGTAATTGTTTGCGATCGCGCAGCGGGGTGCCGATGTCGACCACGATGGCCAGGTCCACGCCCATTTCGCGGGCCACATCCACCGGAATGTTGTCGACCATACCGCCGTCCACCAGCAGGCGGCCGTCCAGTTCGACCGGGGCGAACACGGCGGGGATCGACATGCTGGCGCGGATTACCTGGGGCAGGTGACCACGGCGGAATACGACTTTTTCGCCACTGGCGATGTCGGTGGCCACGGCGCGGAAGGGAATGGGCAGCTTGTCGAAGTCGCGGGTGTCGGCGGTATGCGCCAGTTTGCTTTCCAGCAGCAGTGACAGGTTCTGGCCCTGGATCACACCCAGCGGCAGGCCCAGGCTGCCGTCGTCGCGAAAGCTGAGCTTCTGCTTGACCAGAAAGTCGCGGTCATCCTGCTTGCGCCGGAACGGCACATCCTCGCGCGGCGGTGCATCGGAGAGCGCCTGTTGCCAGTCAAGGGTGGTAGCGAGTTTTTCCAGCTCTTCGACACTGTAGCCCGAGGCGTACAGGCCGCCGACCACCGCGCCCATGCTGGTGCCGGCGATGGCGTCGATGCGCACACCCTGTTCCTCCAGCGCCTTGAGTACGCCGATGTGGGCCAGGCCACGGGCTGCACCGCCAGATAACACCAGGCCGACCTTGGGCCTGGCGGGTTCCGCAGCGATTGCCGTAAGCGAGGTAAGGGCGAGCAGAAAACAGAACAGCAAACGGCGCATCGTGAGTCTCAAACCGTGGGCGAAAGACCGCTAGTATAAGCGGCCCCTCACCTGGAGATGTTTCACCATGGCTGACAACAAGCCGGAAATCGTAATCACCTATTGCACCCAGTGCCAGTGGCTGTTGCGCGCTGCCTGGCTGGCTCAGGAACTGCTCAGCACCTTTGCCGACGACCTTGGCCGGGTAGCGCTGGAGCCGGGTACGGGGGGTATCTTCCGCATCACCTGCAATGGTGTGCAGATCTGGGAGCGCAAGGCCGACGGTGGTTTCCCCGAAGCGAAGGTACTGAAGCAGCGGGTGCGCGACCTGGTCGACCCGCAGCGTGGCCTTGGTCACAACGACCGCTGATCAGGCGCCCTCGGTGAGTGGTCGCTGCCTGGGCGGTTGCTCGGCCGCCAGACGGCTGGACAGCACGATGGCGAAGATGATCAGCGCGCCGCCCAGCAGCATGCGCACGGTGGGGGTTTCGGCGAAAACTGCCCAGGCCACGGCAATGCCGTAGACCGGCTCCATGCCGAACACGACGGCGGCGGTGCGCGCCTTGATCACCGCCAGGCTGGCAACGAACAGGCTGTGCGCCACTCCCGTGCAGAAGATGCCGAGCAGGGCGATCCACAGCCAGTCCAGGGTCGCAACGCTGGCCAGGCCGGGGGCGGCGAACGGCAGCAGGCACAGGCCTACCACCAGGTTCTGCCACAGGGCTGCCTGTACCGCAGGCAACCGGCCGGAGCCAGCCCGGTTGGTCAGTGACAGCAGCGAGAACAGCAGGCCCGAGAGCAGCGCCCAAAGCAGGCCGCCGGTGGCTTCGCTGGCCAGGTCGAATGCCGGCGTGACCAGTATCAGGCCGATGCTGACCAGCACGACCAATACGGCTTCGTTACGGCGGATACGCTCGCGGAACAGCAGGCTTTCGAGGATCACCGTAAAGGCCGGGAAGCTGGCGAAGCCGAGGGTGGCGATGGCTACGCCGCCCACTTTGACGGCGATGAAGAAGCTGACCCAATGGCCGGCCAGCAGCACGCCGCCGAGCAGCAGGCGGCGCGCGTCCTGGCTGCTCAGGCGTTGCCAGCCCGGGCCTGCCAGGCTGACGAACAGGGCCAGGGCGAGTACGGCGAAGGCAGCCCGACCGAAGACGATGATCGCCGGGCTGGCGCTGGCGGCCAGTTTGCCGAAAACGCCGGTAAGGCCGAAGAACAGCGCGCCAATGTGCAGGGCGCCGAGGGCGGTGCGGTGGTTCATGGTAGTCCTTGATGAAGATCTCTACAGGCAGTGCCGGCCCTTTCGCGGGTAAACCCGCTCCTACAGGTTGTGCCGGGCCTTTCGCGGGTAGACCCGCTCAGGTTGTGCACAACCTTCAGGGCCGCGCAAATCCTGTAGGAGCGGGTTTACCCGCGAAAGGGCCGGTAAAGGCAAAGTGTAAAGCCTCAGGCAAACACATTCTGTCGCAAGACTGTTGTCAGTTATCGCCAGACTCTCGCCGCAAAGCCAAAGGTGTACACCCGAACGCCCGCAGCATCGCCGCTGAAAAGGCACTTTGCGAGCTATACCCGACCTGCGCCGCTATCTCGCCCATCGGCAGCACGGTCTGCACGATTAGCCGCCGCGCCTTGAGCAAACGCCGCTGGCGAATGTAGTCCATCGGAGTCATCCCGCACTCAGTGGTAAAGCGCGCATGCAGCCGGGCACTGGACAGCCCGGCGATGCGCGCCAGGTCGGCAACCTGCAGCGGGTAGGCAGCATGCTGTTCGATATGCACATCGAAGGACGCATAGGGCAGGCGCTGGCTGGCGTGCACGCTGGCTGCCGCCGTGACGTTGAGGCTGGCCAGCAGCAGTGCCGCGCCTTGCCTGGCGATCAATGGGTCGTGTACAGGGCTGCTCGCCAGCCAGTCCACCAGTTGCTGCTGGCGTTCATCCAGGCCCAGGGCGATGGGGCGGTCGAGCAGGCGGCGGCTGGCATCGGCATGCTCACCCAAGTGCTCGTGCAGCCAAGGCTCCCCAGGCACATCAAGCACCAGGCAATCACTGCCGGCATCGCTGGCGCACGTGTGATGAGCACCCGCCGGGACCACCACCAGCCCCTGCCGATCGATCCCGGCACCATGCCCCTGGACCTCGAACTCCAGGCGGCCGCGCAGGCCGAACACCAATTGCGGGTGTTCGTGGCTGTGGGCGATCAGGCTGTCTCGGTAATGGCGCAGCGAGAGGATCGGGCCGGCGGTCATGGGGGCTTCCTCGCAGGGCGGGTGCCCATTGTGCCTCAATCCCTGCACGCCATCACTCGTCACTGTTTTGCCATGGCGCTGTCATGTACGCCTGCCAGTCTCCAGCAAACTGCGCCGGAGCCTGCCCATGACCCATGCCGAACTGTCCCGCCCCTCGCGCAAGCAACGCGTGCGTACCCTGTGGATCTCCGACGTGCACCTGGGTACCCGCGACTGCCAGGCCGAACACCTGTCGCAATTCCTCAAGGGCTACCAGGCTGACCGCGTCTACCTGGTGGGCGATATCATCGATGGCTGGAAACTGCGCGGCGGGATCTACTGGCCGCAAGCTCACACCAACGTGATCCGCCGGCTACTGACCATGAGCAAGCGCGGCACCGAGGTGATCTACGTCACCGGCAATCATGATGAATTCCTGCGCCGCTACTCAAAGCTGATTCTGGGCAACATTCAGCTGGTAGACGAGGCCGAGCACCTGACAGCCGATGGCCGCCGTCTGCTGGTGGTCCATGGCGATCAGTTCGATGTGATTACCCGTTACCACCGCTGGCTGGCGTTTCTGGGTGACCGCGCCTACGAATTCACCTTGGTGCTCAACCGCTGGCTCAACCACTGGCGTGCGCGGTATGGCTATGGTTACTGGTCGCTGTCTGCGTACCTCAAGCACAAGGTGAAAGGGGCGGTGAACTTCATCAGTGACTTCGAGAATGCCATTGCCCACGAGTGCACCCGTCGTGGTTTTCATGGGGTAGTGTGCGGGCATATTCATCATGCCGAGATCCGCAAGGTGGGTGAAGTGGACTACCTCAATTGCGGGGACTGGGTGGAGTCGTGCACGGCCCTGATCGAGCATTGGGATGGCAGCGTCGAACTGTATCGGCTGGCGGAAGCGCAGGCCGTGGCGGCGTTGCGCGAGCCGGCTTAGGGGCCTCAGATGCTTACAGCCTGAGCTTGCCCAGCAGGATATCCCGGAACATCACGAAATCCCCGGCCAGGCTGTACAGCGGATAGGTAAAGGTCGCTGGCCGATTCTTCTCGAAAAAGAAGTGCCCGACCCAGGCAAAGCCATAGCCGAACACCGGCACGGCCAGCAGCAGCAACCATTTACCACTGCCAATGGTGTAGGCCAGCAGCGCTATCACCAGGCTGGTGCCGACGAAGTGCAGGCGGCGGCAGGTGGGGTTGCTGTGCTCCCCCAGATAGTACGGATAGAACTCGGCAAAACTGCGAAACTGCGCTGTGCTGTTCATGGCAGTGCTCCGGAATTAATACTTCTGGACAAGATACACGGCGTGGAGCCTGATTCGAGTCTAGAGTGACTGACGGGGCCTACCAGTGACAATAGGCGCCAAATGAGTATCCTTGGGGTTCACCGCTGGAGCGGTTGGTAAAAGAAGCCTGTCATGAGCGAAAGAACAACGTCAGCCAGTTGGGCATCAGGGATCGTGAAGGCACTTGAACTGGAAGGGCTGGATTGCAGAGCCATGTTCAAGCAGTTGGGGCTGGACTTTGCCGCCCTCGATGACCCTGATGCACGTTTCCCTCAAGATTCCATGACCCGCCTCTGGCAACTGGCGGTGGAGCTGTCGGGCAATGAGGCCATCGGCCTGAACATGGCACGGGTGGTCCGCCCGGCGTCGTTTCATGTGGTGGGCTATGCGTTGATGTCCAGCCGCACCCTGGCCGAGGGCTTCGAGCGTCTGGTGCGTTACCAGCGCATCATCGCCGAAAGCTCCGATCTCAGTTTCGTCCTCGGCGCCGAGGGCTATTCGCTGATTCTGACCGTGCACGGCGACCACCTGCCGCCGACCCGGCACAGCGCCGAAGCGTCGCTGGCCTGTGCGCTGGCGCTGTGCAAATGGCTCAGTGGCCGGCCGGTCCAGCCGCGGCGGGTACTGGTGCAGGGGCCGCAGCCGAAGAATGTCGAGCCTTACAAGGTGGCGTTCCATTCACCGCTGGTGTTCGGCGCCCCACATGATGCGCTGGTGTTCGAGCGGGCCGACATGGAAGCGCCGCTGCCGACCGCCAACGAGGCCATGGCGGTGCTGCACGACCGGTTTGCCGGGGAGTACCTGGCACGCTTCTCCGAAAGCCGGGTCAGCCACCGCGTGCGCCAGGTGTTGTGCCGCATCCTGCCGCAGGGTGAGCCCAAGCGCGAAACCCTGGCCCAGGCCCTGCACCTGTCGCAGCGCACCTTGCAACGGCGGCTGCAGGAGGAAGGCACCAGCTTCCAGACCTTGCTTGACGACACCCGCCGTGAACTGGCCGAACAATACCTGGCCCAGCCGGGCATGACCTTGCTGGAAACCGCCTATCTGCTGGGCTTTGCCGACCCCAGCAACTTCTATCGTGCGTTCCGCCGCTGGTTCGATGCCACGCCCAGCGAGTACCGCGCCCGTCTGGGCGCGGAGGGCGAAGTGCTCAGTGACGCCAGAACGCCGGCATGCACAACACCAGCACCGTGATGATTTCCAGGCGACCCAGCAGCATGCCGGTCGCCAGAATCCATTTGGCTGCGTCAGGCAGCGTGGCGTAGTTGCCCGACGGGCCGATCACTTCACCCAGGCCCGGGCCTACACCCGAAACCGTGCCAGCCGCACCGGTCAGCGCGGTCATCCAGTCCACGCCCAGCAGCGACAGCAGCAGCGCCATGACACAGATGGTGATGGCGAAGAAGAACGAGAACGTCAGGATCGAACGCACGATGTCTTCGTCGAGGCGATGGCCGTTGTATTTCTGCTTGATCACCGCGCGCGGGTGAATCAGCTGGTTGAGGCTGGCCTTGAGCAGGATGTAGGCCACCTGGAAGCGGAAAATCTTGATACCGCCTGCGGTCGAGCCGGAACAGCCGCCAACGAAGCCCAGGTAGAAGAACAGCATCAGCGAGAAGTTGCCCCACAGGCTGTAGTCACCCAGAGAGAAGCCGGTGGTGGTGACCACCGAGGTCACGTTCAGCGCTACGTGGCGCAAGGCATCGAGCCAGTGCAGGTCGGTGCTGTACCAATACCAGGTCCCCAACACCAGCCAGGTGGCGACCAGCATGCCCAGCAAGCCTTGCACCTGCTGGTCGCGGATCAGCGCCTTGCGGTTGCCGCGCAGGGTGGCTACGTAAAGGGTGAACGGCAGGCTGCCCATGATCATCACCACCACTGCAACCCAGTGCACGGCCGGGATATCCCATTTCGCCAATGACTGGTCGGAGGTGGAGAAACCGCCGGTAGAGATTGCCGACATGGCGTGGTTTATTGCATCGAACGGGCTCATGCCCGCCCACCAGAAGGCCAGCGCGCCCAGTATCGAGAAGCCGACGTAAACCCCGACGATCGACTTGGCGACCATGTGCGAGCGCGGCATGACCTTTTCCGAGCGGTCGGACGATTCGGTCTGGAACAGGCGCATGCCGCCGATGCGCAGCAGCGGAAGGATCGCCACCGCCATGGCGATGAAGCCGATACCGCCGAGCCAGTGCAGCATCGAGCGCCACATGAGGATGCCCGGCGACATGTTGTCGAGCCCGCTGAGCACGGTGGCGCCGGTCGCGGTGATGCCTGACATGCTTTCGAAGAAGGCGTCGGTGTAGCTGATGTGCTGGGTCAGCAGGAACGGTAGCGCGGCGAACACGCACACCACCAGCCAGCTGCTGACGGTCAGCAGGTACATGTCGCGCGGGCGCAGGTGCACATGCTCGGGGCGCCCCTGCACCACCAGGGCCAGGCCGGCGATGAAGGTGATCAGGCTCGACCAGAGAAACGACGGCATGTCGCCGGTGCGCTCGAAGATCACCAGGGTCGCCATGGGCACGGCCATGCTCACGGCCAGCGTAATCAGGAAGATGCCGATGATGAAACCAATGATCCTTAAGGTCGGCAACGCCATGTGATCTGCTCAGACTCGAAACGGAAGGGCGCCATTCTACCTATGGGTCTGGTGATGTAAACGCTAGAATGGCCGCACATTCAACTGCCAGGAGGGTAGCCGATGGAGGCTCTCGACGCATTGCTCAACCGTGTTTCCGTGCCACGCCTGACCGACCCAGCGCCCAATGCCGCCCAGCGCGAGGCGCTGTTCCAGGCTGCCCTGCGCGCCCCGGACCACGGCCAGCTGCGGCCGTGGCGTTTTCTTACCATCGAAGGCCAGGGTCGCGAGAAGCTGGGCGAGTTGTTCGCCGAAGCCTTGCAGCACAAGGGCGATGCCAGCCAGGCAGCCTTGGACAAGGCCCGTGCCATGCCGCTGCGGGCGCCATTGTTGATCGTGGTGGTGGCCAGGTTGCAGGACCACTTCAAGGTGCCCAAGTCCGAGCAACGCCTGGCGGCGGGCTGTGCGGCGCACGGTATTCTGATTGCTGCGCACGCGCAGGGGATCGGCGCGGTGTGGCGTACCGGTGACATGGCTTTCGACGCCCATGTGCACAAGGGGTTGGGGTTGGCCGAGAACGAGGAGCTGATTGGCTACCTGTATGTCGGCACGCCGCTGACCGAGCCGCGTACGGCGCCGGTGCTGGCAACTGCCGATTTCGTCAGTGGCTGGGGTGAGTAGGGCTGCCTTGGGCTGATTCATGTATCAAGGCTTCTGGCCTCTTCGCAGGTATACCCGCTCCTGCAACAGCATCCACATCCCCTGTAGGAGCGGGTTTACCCGCGAAGAGGCCAGGCGCCGTTACACCCATCAACTGCCTGCCGCTTCAGCCAAGGGCAACTCCAGCCTGGCCACAAACCCACCCTGTGGATGATTCTCCAGCACCAGGCTACCGCCGTGGCGCTCCGCTGCCTTGCGCGCAATCGCCAGCCCCAGGCCATGCCCCGGCGCTGCCTGCCCCGGCGCGCGGAAGAACGGCTCGCCCAGTTGCGTCAGGTGCTCCGCTGCCGCCCCAGGCCCATGGTCACGTACGCTGATCACGATGCGGTCCTGCTCGCGTGCGGCGCTGACCTCGATCGGCTGGCCGACCGGGTTGAAGCGCAGGGCATTGCGCAGCAGGTTGTCCACGGCCCGCTCTATCAGCGTTGGCCAACCCTGCAAGCTCAACCCCGGCTGCGCCTCCAGGCGCACGTCCTGCTCCGGCGCGCTCAGCAGGGCGTCCTTGCGCACGCTGCCGAGCAAGGCATTGATGTCGACCGGTTCGGCATGAGCCTGTTCGGCATCAACTCGGGCCAGGGCGAGGATTTCGCTGATCAGGTCTTCGAGGCGGTCGCACTCGCGGGTCAGGCGTGGCCACAGCGCTTGTCGCTGCTCAGGCTCGGCGCGTTCGGCCAGGGCCAGGGCGATACGCAGCCTGGCCAGCGGCGAGCGCAGTTCGTGGGACACATCGCGTAGCAGTTGGCGCTGGCTGCCAATGGTGCTTTGCAGGCGTGCGCCCATCTTGTTGAAGTCCTTGGCCAGCACGCCAAACTCGTCGCGCCGCGCTGCCAGCCGTGCCAGGCTGTTCTGCTGATAGGTGGTCTGGCCCAGGTCGTGTACGGCGCTGCGCAGGCGGCTTAACGGACGGGTTATGGACAGCGTCACCAGCAGGCTGAACAGGGTCAGCACGACCAAGGCAATGCCCAGTGCGCTGAGAGGCCACAGCAGGCTTTCACGGTGCCAGGCATCCAGCGCCGGGTGGGGAATGCGATAGATCAGCAAGTAGGTTTCGCCGGTGTCGGGGCTGGTGTATTCCTCGGTCAGCCGGCGCCATGGCAAGCGCCGCTGGTCATTGTGCTGGCGCGCTTCGAAGGCTGCCGCACGGCGTGGGAAGGTACCCGGCACCACGGCCTCACCGCTATCGTCGAGCACCTGCACGTCGATCTTGTAGCGGTCCTTGCGTCGTTCCAGAAAGTGCTGGGCCGCCTCCAGGCCTTCCTGCTCATAGTGCTTGGTCCACTTGCTGGCCAGGGTATTCAGGCCCGGGTGGCGGCTGAGGATCCAGGCGTCCTGGTTGAGCATGTGCCCCAGCAGGATCGACAGGCCTGCGACCAGGGTGATGGCCAGCCAGAAACTGGCCAGGATGCGCCAGAACAGAGAACGCAAGTGCACCTCCTAAACGGGAAAAGCCCGGCCCGCAGTGATGCGGACCGGGCAGGGGGCGAACAGCTTACTGGGCCTTGGCGCCTTTTTCAGCTTTCCAGGCCTGGAACTCCTGCCACTCGGCTTTCTTGGCGGCGCGTTCCTTTTGCAGTTCATCGAACTTCTTCTGCTGGTCAGGCTTGAGCAGGTTGCGCACCGCGCTGTCGGTCTTGTCGCGGCTGGCTTTCAGCTCGTCCTTCATGGCCTTCTGGTCGGCGGCCGGCAGCTTGGACAGGTAGCGCTCGGTGATGTCGCGGCGTTGCTGCATCTGCTCGCCCATCAGCTTGCCAATCTGCTGGCGCTGCTCGCGGCTCAGGTCCAGTTGGTGGAAAGGCGCATCACCGCGATGATGCGGGCCGTCGTGGCGCGGGCCGCCGTCAGGCATGGCCATGGCCACGGTCGGCAGAGCGGCAGCGAACATCAGGGCGATAAGGGTCTTGCGCATGGTGTCTCTCCTTTCATAGGCCGGTGATTACCGGATGAGCACAGTCTAGGGAGATCACCGTCAAGCGCAGTCAGGGGAGGGTAAAGGCAACGTAAAGATGATTGGCCCGAGCAGGTAGGGCCTTGTGCCGCGAATGGAGCGCGCAGCGGCACCGGTGTTTTACAGGCAGTAGTAATAGCCACGGCTACGCAATGCCACGATGCGTGGCCGGCCATCGGCGTGTGGGCCGATCTTCTTGCGCAGGTTGCTGACATGCATGTCCAGGCTGCGGTCGTACAGGGTCAGTTTGCGGCCCAGGCCGATCTGCGCCAGCTCCTGTTTGTCCAGCGGCTCGCCGGGCTGACGCAGCAGCGCCTCAAGAACACGGCTTTCGGACAGGGTCAGGGTCATTTCGCGGCCATCGATGCTGACCACGCCGCGCGCAGGGCTGTAGACGAGGTCACCCAGCTCCATCTGGCTGGTCGTGGCGGTGGGGTGGCTGCGGCGCAGCACAGCGCGCAGGCGGGCAGTGAGCTCACGCGGGTCGCAGGGTTTGGCCAGGTAATCGTCGGCGCCCAGTTCCAGGCCGAGAATGCGGTCCAGCGGCTCGCCGCGGGCTGACAGCATCAGCACTGGCAGCTCGGCATGCTCGCTGCGCAGCTGCTTGAGAAGCTCCAGGCCACTGCCGTCGGGCAACATCACATCCAGTACCACGGCAGCAGGGGCATGCTCAGCCAGGGCCTGGCGTGCGCTCTGGCCATCATGGCAGGCACGCACGGAAAACCCTTCCTGGGTCAGCCAGCTGCCGAGCAGCTCGCACAGTTCCTGGTCATCATCAATCAGTAACAGCTCGCTCATGACTCACTCAATTCAACCAATGACGGCGGTGATTCGGCCCGCCAGTGGCAAAGATACCGCAGACTGATGACCTGAGTATAACTGCTGGTACCGCGCGGCCCTCTTCGGGTGTTTACCCGCGAAGAGGGCCGTGCCGTCTCAGGTCAGGGCAGTACTTGCTTGAACGGCTTGACCACAACCTTGTCGTATACGCCGGCAGCGATGTACGGGTCGGCATCGGCCCAGGTCTGCGCCGCCGCCAGCGACTCGAACTCGGCAACGATCAGGCTACCGCTGAAACCCGCTTCGCCCGGGTCGTTGCTGTCGATTGCCGGGTGCGGGCCGGCCAGCACCACGCGGCCTTCGGCCTTGAGCTGCTGCAGGCGGTCGATGTGCGCCGGGCGGGCAGCCAGGCGCTTTTCCAGGGAGTTTGCGACGTCGCTGGCGATAATGGCGTAGAGCATGTCAATCCTTGGGTTTGGAGGTAGAAGGGTCATCGTGCAGGTGGCGCGACAGGTACACGCCTTGCGCCACCAGGAAGATCACGGTCATGCCCAGGCTGCCGAACACCTTGAAGTCCACCCAGAAGTCCTGGAAGGTGAAGGCGACGAACAGGTTGGCCGCGCCGCAGAACAGGAAGAAAGCGATCCAGGCCAGGTTCAGGCGCGCCCAGATGGCGTCAGGCAGGGTCAGGGCGTGGCCCATGATGCGCTTGATCAACACCCGGTCGCCGATGAAGTGGCTGCCGGCAAAACCCAGGGCGAACAGCCAGTTCACGACGGGGGCCTTCCACTTGAGGAAGGTTTCGCTGTGGAAGGTCAGGGTCAGGCCACCGAACACCAGGCAGGCGATCAACGTCAGCCACTGGCCTTTTTCCAGCTTGCGCTGGCGCAGGAACAGAGCACCGTACACGACCAGCGAGCTGACGATCAGCATGGCTGTGGCGCTGTAGATGCCGCCAAAATCGAAGTGATGGCCGGCGACTTCCATGGGGCGCGGGTCGAGCTTGTAGACGATGAAGAACAGCAGCAGCGGGATGAAATCGATGAATTGTTTCACAATGGCAGCCAGAATCGGGATGTGACGGCATAATAACAAACATCGATTCCGGCGAAAGCGCTCCTCTATGAATGTTGATCTGCACTGTCACAGCACGGCCTCCGACGGCGCCCTGTCGCCTTCGGTACTGGTTGCCCGGGCTCATGAGCACGGGGTGCAAGCGCTGGCACTGACCGACCATGACACCCTCGAAGGCCTGGCCGAAGCGCGCCAGGCCTGCGCTGACCTGGGGATGCGCTGGGTCAGCGGGGTGGAGCTGTCTTGCACGTGGGGCGGCGCGACCATCCATGTGCTGGGCTATGACTTCCCGCTCGACGCACCGCCGTTGCTGGCGGCGATTCAAGCGTTGCACAACGGCCGCTGGCTGCGCGCCGAAGAAATCGACAAACGGCTGGCGGCCAAGGGCATGCCCGGCACGCTTGAAGGCGCGCGCGCCGTGCAACACGAACTGGGTGACAGCGGCAACGCCCCGGCGCGACCGCATTTTGCCGAGTATCTGGTGCGTGCCGGGCACGTCAAGGACCGTGGCGAAGCGTTTCGCAAGTGGCTGGGCGCCGGCAAGCTGGGCGACGTCAAGCAGCACTGGCCGACGCTCGACGAAACCGTTGCCACGCTGAGGCAGTCCAACGCTTGGGTGAGCCTGGCGCATCCCATGCACTACGACCTGACACGCAGCAAGCGCAGGCGGCTGATTGCCGACTATATTCAGGCAGGAGGGCAGGCGCTTGAAGTGGTCAACGGGATGATGCCTGCCGAGCAAGTGGGCACCATGTCCATCCTTGCCCGTGAGTTCGGCCTGCTGGCAAGCGCTGGCAGTGACTTCCACGGCCCCGGCACCTGGGGCGAGATCGGTGCCTATCGGCCTTTGCCCGAGGATCTGCCACCTTTGTGGCGTCGATTCAGCCATGAACAGCCTTTGGCGCTATGAACAGGAAGACTACGTGAGCCAATTTTTCCAGATTCATCCGGAGAACCCACAAGCGCGCCTGATAAAACAGGCCGTCGAGATCATCCGCAAGGGTGGCGTGGTGGTGTATCCGACGGATTCGGCCTATGCGCTGGGTTGCCAGATCGGCGACAAGTCGGCAATCGAGCGGGTACGGCGCCTGCGCGGGCTGGACAAGTCGCACAACTTCACCCTGATGTGCTGCGACATGTCGCAACTGGGGTTGTATGCCAAGGTCGACACCGGCACCTTCCGCTTGCTGAAGGCGCATGTGCCGGGGCCTTACACTTTCATCCTCAACGGTACGCGTGAAGTGCCGCGCCTGCTGTTGCACGATAAGCGTCGCACCATCGGGCTGCGTGTGCCGGACCACGCCATCACCCTTGCATTGCTGGCCGAGTTGGGCGAGCCACTGATGAGCGTAAGCCTGATCCTGCCGGGCGACAGCGAGCCGATGACCGACCCTTACGAGATTCGTGAACGGCTGGAGCACCATGTCGACCTGGTGATCGATGGCGGGTTCGGCGACCTCAAGGCGTCGACCATCATCGACCTCTCCGGTGAGGAACCGGAACTGATCCGCGAAGGTTGTGGCGACCCCACGCCATTCCTGGTCAACGCGTGAGCCAGCTGGAAGCGCTTGAGGCGTCGGCCGAACGGGCCGAGGAGCCTCGGCAACTGCAGCTGGCGCTGGTCTATGGCGAAGCCCTGACCGAGCTGCCGCTGGACCTGTACATTCCGCCGGACGCCCTTGAAGTCATCCTCGAAGCTTTCGAAGGCCCGCTGGACTTGCTGCTGTACCTGATCCGCAAACAGAACATCGACATCCTCGACATCCCTGTTGCCGAAATCACCCGGCAGTACATGGGCTATGTAGAACTGATGAAAAGCGTGCGCCTTGAGCTGGCCGCTGAATACCTGGTGATGGCTGCCATGCTGGCCGAGATCAAGTCGCGCATGCTGCTGCCGCGCTCCGCCGACGTCGAGGAGGAGGAGGGTGACCCACGCGCCGAGCTGATCCGCCGCCTGCAGGAGTACGAGCGTTTCAAGGCCGCCGCCGAGGGCATCGACGAATTGCCACGGGTCGGACGCGAGGTGGTGGTACCGCGCCTGGAAGCGCCGCAGGCCAAGGTACGCAAGCTGTTGCCTCAGGTCAGCCTGGAAGAGCTGCTGGTGTCCATGGCCGAGGTGATGCGCCGCAACGACCTGTTCGAAAGCCATCAGATCACCCGTGAGACCTTGTCCACCCGCGAGCGCATGAGCCAGGTGCTGGAGCGCCTCAAGGGCGGTGCCTTTGTGCCGTTCATCGCGCTGTTTGCTGCCGAGGAGGGCAAGCTCGGTGTGGTGGTTACCTTCATGGCCATACTCGAACTGGTGAAGGAATCGCTGATCGAACTTGTGCAGAATGAACCTTTCGCCGCCATCCACGTGCGGCTTCGCCCGGCGCCAGTTGAAGAACCCGATGAACCTGAATGAACCCCGCGACCTGGCGTCGCTGATCGAAGCCTTCTTGCTCGCTTCGGGCAAGCCGCAATCCCTGGAGCGCCTGTACGAGCTGTTCGAGGAGGCCGAGCGCCCTGAGCCCAAGGTGTTCAAGCGGGCCCTGGAGGTGCTGGGCAAGTCGTGCGATGGCCGTGCCTTCGAGCTCAAGGAGGTGGCCAGCGGCTATCGCCTGCAGATTCGCGAGGATTATGCCCCTTGGGTCGGGCGCCTGTGGGAAGAGCGCCCGCAGCGCTATTCGCGAGCGCTGCTTGAGACACTAGCCCTGATTGCCTACCGCCAGCCGATCACCCGTGGTGAAATCGAGGATGTGCGGGGCGTTGCGGTGAACAGCAATATCATCAAGACCATGATGGAGCGCGAGTGGATTCGCGTGGTCGGCTACCGCGAAGTGCCCGGGCGGCCGGCGATGTTCGCCACCACCAAGGCGTTTCTCGATCATTTCAACCTCAAGAGCCTTGAGGACCTGCCGGCCTTGGCCGAGCTGCGCGAAATGGAACCAGAGCCGCAACTCGACCCGGATGATGCGCCGGTGCCTGCGCACCTTCAGGCGTTGGCGGATGCCAGCCTTGGGGAGGAGGAGGTTGGTGAGCCGAGAGAGGAGACCAGCTTCCGTAGTCTGTTGGTGGAGCTGGATGCCATGGAAGATGGTTTGAAAACCGATTTTGATGATTTACGGGGAGAAGAGCCTGAGCCTCCGGTGGAGGAGGAGATCAAGGCGCAGCCCTGATTGATCTGTTGCCTGTGCTGGCCTCTTCGCGGGCACGCCCGTTCCCACAGGGGTATCACAGGTCCCGAAGGTTGCGCGTACCTGTAGGGGCGGGCGTGCCCGCGAAGTGGCCAGCACAAAGCCCATTGGGCAGAAAATCATGCCCAGCCCCACAAAACCCTCTACCCTCCAGTGCGTTCCCCTGATGAACCGCGTATGATGCGCGGCCTTTTGGCGCGTTCGTCGCCAGAACCCTGTTTTCATTCCTACACCGGGAGGTGCCCAGATGAGTGAGCAAGACCTGAAAGAAACCGAAATCACCCCGCCATCCGGCGAAAAGCTGCAGAAAGTGCTGGCGCGCATTGGCGTGGGCTCGCGGCGTGATGTCGAGGCCTGGATCAGCCAGGGTCGCATCAAGGTCAACGGCGTCGAGGCTACCCTTGGCCAGCGCGTCGACCTGCACGACGCCATCGCCGTGGACGGCAAGCTGATCAAGCGCGAGGAGGCCGCCGAGGCCACCCGTCGGGTGATCATGTACAACAAACCCGACGGCGAAATCTGCACCCGTGACGACCCGGAAGGGCGCCCGACCGTGTTCGACCGTTTGCCACGGCCAAAAGAAGGCCGCTGGATCAACATCGGCCGCCTCGACATCAACACCACTGGCTTGCTGTTGTTCACCACTGACGGTGAGTTGGCCAACCGCCTGATGCACCCGTCCTACGAGATGGACCGTGAGTACGCGGTACGTGTGCGTGGTGAGGTCGATGACGAGATGATCGAGCGCCTGAAAGCCGGCGTAATGCTGGAAGACGGCCCGGCCAAGTTCACCGATATCCAGAAGGCACCGGGTGGCGAAGGCTTCAACCACTGGTACCACTGCGTGGTGATGGAAGGTCGTAACCGTGAGGTGCGCCGCCTGTGGGAATCCCAGGGCATGGTGGTCAGCCGCCTGAAGCGTGTGCGTTTCGGCCCGGTGTTCCTCAATTCCGACCTGCCGATGGGCCGCTGGCGCGAAATGACCCAGGGCGAAATCGACATCCTCGCCGCCGAAGTAGGCCTGCAGCCGGTTGCGCTGCCAGCCATGAAGCTCAAGGCCAAGGACAAGATGGAGCGCCTGCAGCGCAAGTCGACCCGCCCGCTGGGCCGTGGTGAGCGCGTGCGCAACCTGCGCCCGGCCCACGAAGGTGCCGCGACTGGCGAACGTCCGGCGCGTCAGCCGCGTGAAGAAGCGCCGCGTAAAACCAACCGTGGCAGCACGGTGGCTGAGCGCCCAAGCGAGATGCGCAAGCATGCGGGCAAGCCTGAGGGTGACAAGCCGGCAGGCCGTGGTCGCGGCAAGCCGCGTGGCTGATAAGCCAGCGTGGTGATCAAGGAACCAGCCTTCGGGCTGGTTTTTTTATGCCTGCGGGAATGTGGCCAAACGGCCCAAGATATTGAACAAAAAGAATTTTCGGACGACTGGCAAGTTCTTGATCCGCCCTGTAAAGAAATCTGTACGAGCCTGGCCGTTTTCAGTCCATGTTTCAGATCAAGCCCGTTCGTGTAAACAAACCTTGCCGGCGCCTCTGTGCCAAAGCCGCCGTCATGGCGCCAGCCACCCTTGCCCAAACCCCCGTCCCCACGGTGTTATAGCCGCCATTGCCTTGTGCACGAGCCCGCCCACAGAGCCGGGCTGACAAAACAACAAATGGAGGCGCCATGTACGCCGATCACTCCGCCTTTGAAGGCCTGTACCACAGGAACGCTGCGTTTTTCCCCGAGGAGACGATGCAACGCGTTGACGCCTGCGCGTTTGCAGGGGTATACAGTGCGCCGCGTTTTACCTGTGACTCTCTTGCGTACCGCGCACTCTTGATCACGCCTGGTTGACCCGCTCCGGCGGCACCTGAGGTCAAGAAACCCAAGGTAACCACCTTGCCCATTCCGCTGCGCCACGAGCGCGGTGGGTCCGATTCCGTCACAGATAAAAACAATGCAGGTGACTTCGTTCATGAGTGGACAAAACATGCATTCAGGCGAGCTAAAGCGGGGCCTGAAGAACCGCCATATCCAGTTGATCGCCCTCGGCGGTGCGATTGGTACCGGCCTGTTCCTCGGCTCGGCAGGCGTGATGAAATCCGCCGGCCCGTCGATGATCCTTGGCTACGCCATCTGCGGCTTCATCGCCTTCATGATCATGCGCCAGCTGGGTGAAATGATCGTCGAAGAGCCGGTGGCCGGCTCGTTCAGCCATTTCGCCCACACCTACTGGGGTGGTTTCGCCGGCTTCCTGTCGGGCTGGAACTGCTGGGTGCTGTATATCCTGGTGGGTATGTCGGAGCTTTCGGCGGTCGGCAAGTATGTCCACTACTGGTGGCCGGAGATCCCCACCTGGGTCACGGCGGCAGCCTTCTTCGTGCTGATCAACGCCATCAACCTGATGAACGTGAAGTTCTTCGGTGAAGCCGAATTCTGGTTCGCCATCATCAAGGTGGTCGCCATCGTCAGCATGATCGGCCTGGGTGCCTACCTGCTGACCAGTGGCAGCGGCGGCCCTGAAGCCACCGTGGCCAACCTGTGGTCACACGGCGGCTTCTTCCCCAATGGTGTCAGCGGGCTGGTAATGGCCTTGGCTTTCATCATGTTTTCCTTTGGTGGCCTGGAAATGCTCGGCTTCACCGCCGCCGAGGCCGACAAGCCAAAGACCGTGATCCCCAAAGCGATCAACCAGGTCATCTACCGCATCCTGATCTTCTATGTCGGTGCCCTGGTGGTACTGCTGTCGCTGACCCCGTGGGACACCCTGGTCGCCAGCATCGACGCCTCGGGTGGCAGCTATGGCAGCAGCCCGTTCGTGCAAGTGTTCTCGCTGCTGGGCAGTGACGTGGCTGCCAACCTGCTGAACTTCGTGGTGCTGACTGCTGCGCTGTCGGTGTACAACAGCGGCACCTACTGCAACGCCCGCATGCTGCTGGGTATGGCCGAGCAGGGCGATGCCCCGGCGGCGCTGGCCAAGGTCGACAAGCGTGGTGTACCAGTGCGTTCGATCCTGGTGTCGGCAGCCGTGACCCTCGTTGCCGTGCTGCTGAACTACCTGATGCCGCAAAACGCGCTGGAACTGCTGATGTCGCTGGTCGTGGCCACCCTGGTCATCAACTGGGCGATGATCAGCTACTCGCACCTGAAGTTCCGTCAGCACCTTGACCGTACCGGCCAGAAGCCCCTGTTCAAGGCGCTGTGGTACCCGTACGGCAACTATGTGGTGCTGGCCTTCGTGGTGCTGATTCTCGGCATCATGCTGATGATCCCGGGCATCCAGGTGTCGGTGTATGCGATCCCGGTGTGGCTGCTTGCGATGTTCGTGGTGTACATGGTCAAGTCGCGTCGCCGGGTTGATGCGGGCGGTGCTGTTGAGACTGTGGCCAAGTAAGGCGCCATAGGCGGTATGTGAAAACCCGGAGTCAGGTGACTGGCTTCGGGTTTTTTGTTATCTGTGTGGGCCCTTTCGCGGGTGAACCCGCTCCTACAGGTACAGCGTTGCCCTCAAGTCAGGTGATCCCGCCAAAAATCAGATCTGCTTCAGCAACCAGCCTCTGAATGCCCGCAACGACGGCAGCGCCTCATTCCTCGGCGGGTAGATCAGGTAGTAACTGCGCTGGCTGGCAAACGCCACGCCCGGGCTGTACAGCTCTCCCTTGGCCAGTTCCTCCTCCACCAATATGCGCGGCACCAGCCCGATCCCGATCCCGGCACGTACCGCCTGGATCAGGTGCGAGGTCAGCTCGAAGCTAGGCCCCAGCCGCATCGCACGATGCGGCAAGCCATGATGGGAAAACCACTCGCCCCACGCATGCGGGTTGTTGGCCACATTCAGCAGCACCTCTTCGCTGATCCTGGCCGGGCTCCAGCCCTGGCTGTCGGCGCCGGCCTCTGGCGGCAAGATCACTACCAGTTCTTCGGCATGCAGGCGATGGCAGACAAGCCCCGGCAGGTCGTGGCTGGCCACACCGATGGCGGCATCGATTTCGCTGGTGTCGAAGTTGATGGTTTCAATGCGTGAATGAATGTGCACCAGCATGCCCGGGTGAGCGCTGTAGAACGCATGCAGCCTCGGCAACAGCCATTTCGAGCCGAATGTTGGCAGGGTAGCCAGGCGCAAGGTGCCCACCCCCGATTGATAGGCCAGTGCCTGCAAGGTAGCGCTGCGGATGCGCCCCAGTGCCTCGCTGAGCTCGCGCTGGTACAGGCGGCCGACATCGGTCAGTTGCACCTGGCGCCCCTCGCGACGGAACAGTGTCAGGCCCAACTGCTGCTCCAGGGCCTGTACCTGGCGGCTGACCGCGCTTTGGGTCAGCGACAGTTCGGCGGCGGCGCGGGTGTAGCTTTCATGCCGGGCGGCGGCCTCGAAAGCCAGCAGCAGTGACATGGATGGGGTCAGGTGGCGGTAATTCATTCATAAAAGTCATTGATAGCGGCAGGATTATCCGTTTGCCCCTGACGCGAAACTACAGGAACATTGGCCTATACGTCATCCCTGCATGCTTGAACCCATGCTGGAGCGACAGGTATCCCGTGATCTAGCCAATATCAAGAGGCCATCCTTCGATGATCGCCCAGCTGTCCACCGTTGCACCGAGCGCCAATTACCCCGAATTCCTCGAAGCCCTGCGCAACAGCGGCTTCCGTGGTCAGATCAGTGCCGACTACGCAACCCGCACGGTACTGGCCACCGACAACTCGATCTACCAGCGTTTGCCGCAGGCGGCGGTATTCCCGCTGGATGCCGACGATGTGGCACGGGTCGCCACGCTGATGGGCGAGCCGCGCTTCCAGCAGGTCAAGCTGACCCCGCGCGGTGGTGGCACCGGCACCAACGGCCAGTCGCTGACCGACGGTATCGTCGTCGACCTGTCGCGGCACATGAACAACATTCTCGAAATCAACGTGCAAGAGCGCTGGGTGCGGGTACAGGCCGGTACGGTCAAGGACCAGCTCAATGCTGCGCTCAAGCCGCACGGGCTGTTCTTCGCCCCTGAGCTGTCCACCTCCAACCGCGCCACGGTCGGCGGCATGATCAACACGGATGCCAGTGGCCAGGGCAGCTGCACCTACGGCAAAACCCGCGACCACGTGCTGGAGCTGCACAGCGTGCTGCTCGGTGGCGAACGCCTGCACAGCCTGCCGATCGACGATGCCGCGCTGGAGCAGGCCTGCGCCGCGCCGGGCCGGGTCGGTGAGGTGTACCGCATGGCCCGGGAAATTCAGGAAACCCAGGCCGAACTGATTGAAACCACCTTCCCCAAGCTCAACCGTTGCCTGACCGGCTACGACCTGGCGCACCTGCGCGACGAGCAGGGCCGCTTCAACCTCAACAGCGTGCTGTGCGGCGCCGAGGGCTCGCTGGGCTACGTGGTCGAAGCCAAGCTCAACGTGCTGCCGATTCCCAAGTATGCGGTGCTGGTCAACGTACGCTACACCAGCTTCATGGATGCGCTGCGCGATGCCAATGCGCTGATGGCGCACAAGCCGCTGTCGATCGAGACGGTCGACTCCAAGGTGCTGATGCTGGCGATGAAAGACATCGTCTGGCACAGCGTTGCCGAGTACTTCCCGGCGGACCCCGAGCGCCCCACGCTGGGCATCAACCTGGTGGAGTTCTGCGGCGACGAACCGGCCGAGGTCAACGCCAAGGTGCAGGCGTTCATCCAGCATCTGCAAAGCGACACTAGCGTCGAGCGCCTGGGCCACACCTTGGCCGAAGGCGCCGAGGCAGTCACCCGTGTCTATACCATGCGCAAGCGCTCGGTGGGCCTGCTGGGTAACGTCGAAGGCGAAGTGCGCCCGCAGCCGTTCGTGGAAGACACCGCGGTACCGCCAGAGCAATTGGCCGACTACATCGCCGATTTCCGCGCACTGCTCGATGGCTACGGCCTGGCCTATGGCATGTTTGGCCACGTCGATGCCGGCGTGCTGCATGTGCGCCCGGCACTGGACATGAAGGACCCGGCGCAGGCTGCGCTGGTCAAGCCGATTTCCGACGCCGTTGCCGCGCTGACCAAGCGTTATGGCGGCCTGTTGTGGGGTGAGCACGGCAAAGGCCTGCGCTCGGAATACGTGCCCGAGTACTTCGGCGAGCTGTATCCGGCCTTGCAGCGCCTGAAGGGCGCCTTTGACCCGCACAACCAGCTCAACCCGGGCAAGATCTGCACACCGCCGGGCAGCGCCGAGGGCCTGACCCCGGTCGATGGTGTGACCCTGCGCGGCGACCTTGACCGTACCATTGACGAGCGCGTTTGGCAGGACTTCCCCAGCGCCGTGCACTGCAACGGCAATGGCGCCTGTTACAACTATGACCCCAACGACGCCATGTGCCCGTCGTGGAAGGCTACCCGCGAACGCCAGCATTCGCCCAAGGGCCGCGCCTCGCTAATGCGCGAGTGGCTGCGCCTGCAGGGCGAGGCGAACATTGATGTGCTGGCTGCGGCGCGCAACAAGGTGTCGTGGCTCAAGGGCCTGCCGGCGCGTCTGCGCAACAACCGCGCGCGCAACCAGGGCCAGGAAGACTTCTCCCATGAAGTGTACGACGCCATGGCCGGCTGTCTGGCGTGCAAGTCGTGCGCCGGGCAGTGCCCGATCAAGGTCAATGTGCCGGACTTCCGCTCGCGCTTCCTCGAGCTGTACCACGGCCGCTACCAGCGCCCGCTGCGTGACTACCTGATCGGCTCGCTCGAGTTCACCATCCCCTACCTGGCGCACGCACCGGGGCTGTACAACGCGGTGATGGGCTCGAAGTGGGTGAGCCAACTGCTGGCCGACAAGGTAGGCATGGTCGACAGCCCGCTGATCAGCCGCTTCAACTTCCAGGCTACCCTGACCCGTTGCCGCGTTGGCATGGCCACGGTGCCGGCCTTGCGCGAGCTGACCCCGGCCCAGCGCGAACGCAGCATCGTGCTGGTGCAGGACGCCTTCACCCGCTACTTCGAAACGCCGCTGCTGTCGGCCTTCATCGACCTTGCCCACCGCCTGGGCCACCGGGTATTCCTGGCGCCGTACAGCGCCAACGGCAAGCCGTTGCACGTACAGGGTTTCCTTGGCGCGTTTGCCAAGGCAGCGATCCGCAACGCCACGCAGCTCAAGGCCCTGGCCGACTGCGGCGTGCCGCTGGTGGGGCTGGACCCGGCGATGACGCTGGTGTATCGCCAGGAGTATCAGAAAGTGCCAGGCCTGGAGGGTTGCCCGAAGGTGCTGCTGCCGCAGGAATGGCTGATGGATGTGCTGCCCGAGCAGGCGCCTGCCGCACCAGGCAGCTTCCGCCTGATGGCGCACTGCACCGAGAAGACCAACGTGCCGGCCAGCACCCGGCAGTGGGAGCAGGTGTTCGCCCGTCTAGGGCTGAAGCTGGTGACCGAGGCCACGGGTTGCTGCGGTATGTCCGGTACCTATGGGCACGAAGCTCGCAACCAGGAAACCTCTCGGGTCATATTCGAGCAGAGCTGGGCGACCAAACTGGACAAGGAAGGGGAGCCGCTGGCGACCGGTTACTCGTGCCGTAGCCAGGTCAAGCGCATGACCGAGCGGAAGATGCGTCACCCGCTTGAGGTGGTGTTGCAGTACGCTCAGCGCTAAGTTTCAGGGCCTTGGGGGCTGCTTTGCAGCCCTTCGCGGTACGGGGATCGTGCAAACCAGGCGGGCGGGGTTGCCCGCGAAGAGGCCGTCAGCGGCTTTCAGGCTTCTGTTGTACGGTCCCTGCCACGGCGCGCCTGGCGGTACAGATAGAGGCTCAACACCAACCCGCACGCTGCCGCAGCCGCCGCGAACAGAAACATCGAAGCAAAGCCGAACCCCGCCGCCACCGCACCGACCAATGGCCCGGTCACCCCCAGTGACAAGTCGATGAACAGCGAATAAGCCCCCACCGCCGCCCCGCGGTTAGCTGCCGACACTTGGTTCACTGCCTCCACGCCCAACGCCGGAAACACCAGCGAAAAACCAAACCCGCTCAGTGCAGCCCCCGCCAAGGCCAGTTCGGCGTTGGGTGCCAGCCACAGCATCAACAGCCCGAGCATTTCCACCGAAAGGCAGGCGATCGCCACCCTGAAGCCACCGATGCGATTGATCAGGTTGCCAAAGAGCAGTCGTGCGCTGATAAAACTGGCGCCGAACAGGCTCAGGGTCAGTGCCGCATTGGCCCAGCCACGGCTTGCGTAGTACAGGGTGATGAAGGTGGCGATGGTGCCAAAGCCAATCGAACCCAGGGCAAGCCCCGAGCCATGCGGAAATACCTTGCCCAGCACCCGCAGGAACGGCAGGCGTATACCGCTGACGATGGGGGCGGCTTGCTTGGGCCAGGCCAGCAGCAAACCGAGTACGCACAGCAGGATGATGCTCACACCCATGCTCCACAGCCCGAGGCCTTTGACCATCAGCACACCCAGTGGGGCGCCGATGGCCAGCGCACCATAGCTGGCGATGCCGTTCCAGGAGATGACCTTGGCCGTGTTTGCGGCACCCACCCGGCCAATGCCCCAGCCGATCGCGCCCGAGCCTACCAGGCTTTCGGCGCTGCCCAGCACCAGGCGGCCGACCAGCAGGCAAGCCAGGCTCAGCCAGGGCAGGTGAGTGAGGAAGGCGCAGGCCAGCATGAATACCCCGCTTAGCCCGCAACCGGCCAGGCCATACATGACCGCCTTCTTGCTGCCGTGGTTATCGATGATGCGGCTGGCGCCGGGGCGGCTGAGCAACGTCGCGAGGTACTGCACGCTGATCACCAGGCCGGCGACCACGGCACTGAAACCCAGGTCGTTGTGCACATAGCCGGGCAACACGGCCAGAGGGATGCCGATGTTCAGGTAGCCGATGAAGGTGAACAGGACGATGGAGACGACTTGCCCAGTGACGGCAAGGGGCGTGGGACTGCGTGCTGGCATTGGGGATCCGTTGCTGCGGTAAGAATGGCGGTGTGTGCCGCCATCTTAACCACAGCAAGGGTGTTTGCGGGCGCAGCTGTCAGCCTGTAGTCAGTTGGTGTAATCGAGCATCCAGGTCACACTGAACTCGGCTTGCGAGTAATCCAGCCGCAAGCGCGGCAGGACGAAGCCGGCCCATCGGGTGAACATGGACGAATGCAGCAGGGCGTCGAGCGCTTGAGCGGCTGGCGCATTTCTGCCTCTTTGCGGTAGGAGGCGCGAGTCTGTGTGGGGTAGGGGCGGGGCAGGTGGTAGTGGGTTGTTACGACGTTGATTTTAGACGGTGTGAAAACGTGATGACGGGGGTAGCCCGCAGGTCAGCCGTTTTCACACAGCCGGGGATGCGCAGTTATTCCTGGTCAGCGCTGGATTGATCGTCACCATCCTGCTCGGCGGCAGGTGCCGGTTCGGCGTGAACGGTCACGGATGGCTCTTCTGGGTTCAGGCTTGGGAAGGGAAGATTCGGGATTTCATGCATCTCGTCGTTCCTCGCAAGTGTGAGTGAAAAGTCTGCGCCAGGCGCGTTTGGAGCTTCAAAAAGCTGGGGCAGGATACACAAGTCTGGATGACAGTTTGGTTTTTTTCCTGGTCGCTTGTCGGTTTTGCGGGCGAACAACGCACAAATGCCCGATGAAAAAAGGGGCCGCTGGCCCCTTTCGGTTGATTACTTCCGGCCTTCAGCCGTTTCCGCCACCTTGTCAGTGCGTGCGCACATGATGAAGTCGTTGCGGTGCAGGCCTTTGATCGAGTGGCTCCACCAGGTCACGGTGACTTTGCCCCATTCAGTCAGCAGCCCTGGGTGGTGGCCTTCGGCCTCGGCGATTTCGCCCACGGCATTGGTGAACGCCAGGGCGTGCTTGAAGTTCTTGAACAGGAACACGCGCTCCAGCTCCATGTGGCCGTCACGTACTTCGATGTTCCAGTCCGGGATTTCGCGGATCAGCTCGGCCAGCTCTTCGTCGGTGACTTTCGGGGCATCGGCGCGGCAGGCTTCGCAATGGGCTTGGTTCAAGGCATTCATGAGGTGTTTTCCGGTTCGAGTTGTTATCGGCAAAGTCGCTCAGGCAGCGACTTTGGGTGGAAACTTCGGTGCATGCAGACCCAGCTGCATGGCTTTGTGGACCATGCCCATGATGTCTTCGTGGGCCAGGTCGAACAGGCGCTTCATGTTCGGCAGCACGAAATACACCGGTTGCAGAATGTCGATGCGGTAGGGCGTACGCATGGCCTCAATCGGGTCGAAGGCCTGGTGCTCAGGCTCGTCGGACAGACTGTAGACGGTCTCTTTCGGGGACGAGAGGATGCCACCACCATAGATTTTGCGGCCTTGCGCGGTTTCCATCAGGCCAAACTCGATGGTCATCCAGTACAAGCGCGCCAGGTACACACGTTGTTCCTTGGTCGCGGCCAGGCCGAGCTTGCCGTAGGTGTGGGTAAACTCGGCGAACCAAGGATTGGTCAGCAGCGGGCAGTGGCCGAATATCTCGTGGAAGATATCCGGCTCTTGCAGGTAGTCCAGCTCTTCCGGGGTGCGGATGAAGGTGGCGACCGGAAAGCGCTTGCTGGCCAGCAGCTCGAAGAAGGTCTGGAAGGGGATCAGCGCCGGTACCCGGGCAACCTGCCAGCCGGTGGTGGCGCCCAGCACCTTGTTGATCTCGCCCAGTTGCGGAATGCGGTCATGAGGCAACTTCAGCTGCTCGATGCCGTCCAGGTATTCCTGGCACGCACGGCCTTCGATCACTTTCAGCTGTCGGGTGATCAGGGTGTTCCACACCGCATGCTCTTGCTGCGGGTAATCGATAAAACCATGCGCATCGGGCTCGCGTGCCACGTATTGCGTCTGTTTCATGAGGCTCTCCTGGTGAGGGCTTTTCTTGTTATGTGCAGGACATGCCTAAAGGAATATCCCTTCACCAGCGGTTTTGCACGGGGGCGGGCTTCGGTCGCGAAGGATGCCGACGTGGGTTTTCGTAACGATAATTTTACAAAATCCGGCAAGTGTCGGAAAATTCGAGGCATCTGGCTGGTGGAAACCTTGTTTTTGTCAGCTTATCTTTACGACTTTTCTGCGCGGTGTTGAAAAACATCGGCGCTTCGAGAGCCCTCATGCGTATCAAAGTCCATTGCCAGAACCGCATTGGCATCCTGCGCGACATCCTCAATCTGCTGGTGGAGTACGGCATCAACGTGCTGCGTGGCGAGGTGGGCGGTGACCATGGCAACGCCATCTACCTGCATTGCCCGAACCTGATCAACCTGCAATTTCAGGCCCTGCGGCCGAAGTTCGAGGCGATTGCCGGGGTATTCGGCGTCAAGCGCGTGGGCCTGATGCCCAGTGAACGCCGGCACATGGAGCTGAATGCGTTGCTGGGGGCGCTGGACTTCCCGGTGTTGTCGATCGACATGGGCGGCAGCATCGTTGCCGCCAACCGTGCAGCCGCGCAGTTGCTTGGCGTGCGTGTTGATGAAGTGCCGGGCATGCCGCTGGCGCGCTATGTAGAAGACTTCGACTTACCGGAACTGGTTCGGGCCAACAAGTCGCGCATCAATGGCTTGCGCATCAAAGTCAAAGGTGATGTGTTCCTGGCCGATATCGCACCGCTGCAGTCCGAGCACGATGACAGCGAGGCGCTGGCCGGCGCGGTGCTTACCTTGCACCGCGCCGACCGGATCGGCGAGCGTATCTACAATGTGCGCAAGCAAGAGCTGCGCGGCTTCGACAGCATCTTCCAGAGCTCGCGTGTGATGGCTGCGGTGGTGCGTGAAGCGCGGCGCATGGCGCCGCTGGATGCGCCGTTGCTGATTGAGGGCGAAACCGGTACCGGCAAAGAGTTGCTGGCGCGTGCCTGCCACCTGGCCAGCCCGCGTGGCCAGTCGCCGCTGATGGCCCTCAACTGCGCCGGGCTGCCCGAATCGATGGCCGAGACCGAGCTGTTCGGTTACGGCCCTGGGGCATTTGAAGGGGCACGCGCCGAAGGCAAGCTGGGGCTGCTGGAGTTGACCGCTGGCGGCACGCTGTTCCTTGATGGGGTAGGGGAGATGAGCCCGCGCCTGCAGGTAAAGCTGCTGCGCTTTTTGCAGGACGGCTGCTTCCGTCGGGTAGGTAGCGATGAAGAGGTCTACCTGGATGTACGGGTGATTTGTGCAACCCAGGTGGATTTGTCCGAGTTATGTGCCCGTGGCGAGTTTCGCCAGGACCTGTATCACCGCCTCAACGTACTGTCGCTGCACATTCCGCCTTTGCGCGAGTGCATGGATGGCCTGGAGGGGTTGGTGCAGCATTTTCTTGATCAGGCCAGTCGGCAGATTGGTTGCGCCATGCCGCGCCTGGCGCCGGCGGCAATGGACAAACTTGGGCAGTATCACTGGCCGGGTAATGTAAGGCAGTTGGAAAACGTCTTGTTCCAGGCCGTTTCGTTATGTGACGGCGGCGTGGTTAAAAGCGAGCATATTCGTTTGCCGGATTATGGCGCGCGGCAACCGTTGGGCGAGTTTTCGCTGGAAGGGGACCTTTCACAAATTGTAGGGCGTTTTGAAAAGGCGGTGCTGGAAAGTTTGATGGGAGAGTTTCCCAGTAGTCGGGCTTTGGGAAAAAGACTGGGTGTTTCGCACACGACGATTGCCAACAAGTTAAGGGATTATTCCTTGGGCAAGTCGACTGATTAAATAGCTGTAAGTTAATAGCCTGTTAATCGGGTGGTGAATGCTTCGCGGGTGAACCCGCTCCTACAGGTACCGCGCCGCATTCATGGTGTGCGTGGTGTTCGTAGGCGCGGGTTCACCCGCGAAGGGGCCCACAGGGCCCACAATTCACAAGGTGTCAGCCGTTAGAGCAGCCGTTCCCCATCACACGGTATTCGAGAATGTGTCTCTGGCCCTTGGAGTCTTCATAGGTCATGCGGGCTGGCACGACTTCGCACACATTGGGCACTTCGCTCATGGAGATGACGCGGGCGATGTCCAGGTGCTGCGAGTAACTGTACTGTTCAACCGGAATCTGCTCGGCATCTTTTGCTTCACCGGCCATCGCCGCGCCGCAAAGACTGCCAAGTACCAATACCAGTAAAGCTTTCATTTTCTATTTACCTGTCTAAGGTCGTGAGGGGGCACGCGGCGCTTATGGCGCCACGAGTACAGCGAGTTTTAACTATCGGGATTAGAGGGAGATTAACGCTTGCCTTCGTGGGGGCTGTTACCAGTTGTTAATCGCCTAGCCGTTGCTGGCGAGATGAATTTTATGGCGGTGGCCAATGCTGAAACAGTGGGTGTTTTGATAAAGTGTTTTGACAGAATCTGTAACAATCCTGTGCCAAAGCCCCTCGTTTTTCTCCGAAGGGGCTGTAATGCCCGCGCCAGAGCGCTTTGCCGGAACGGGAGTACCAAATTACTACCAACGTCGAATGGCTTTTGTCGCTCTGGTACAGTTACAAACGGTTCCATACAAAAACAACTATTACACCGAGGTAACACAGATGAGTGCGGCTCCACTGTATCCCGTTCGTCCCGAGGTTGCGGCCACTACCCTGACCGACGAGGCCACCTACAAGGCCATGTACCAGCAATCGGTGATCAACCCGGACGGCTTCTGGCGCGAGCAGGCCCAGCGTATCGACTGGATCAAGCCGTTCACCAAGGTCAAGCAGACCTCCTTCGACGACCACCATGTCGATATCAAATGGTTCGCCGACGGCACTCTGAACGTTTCCTCCAACTGCCTGGACCGCCACCTTGAAGAGCGCGGTGACCAGGTGGCCATCATCTGGGAAGGTGACGACCCTTCCGAGCACCGCAACATCACCTACCGCGAGTTGCACGAGCAGGTCTGCAAGTTCGCCAACGCCCTGCGTGGCCAGGATGTGCACCGCGGTGACGTGGTCACCATCTATATGCCGATGATCCCTGAAGCTGTGGTCGCCATGCTGGCCTGTGCCCGTATTGGTGCGATTCACTCGGTGGTGTTTGGTGGCTTCTCGCCCGAGGCGCTGGCTGGTCGCATCATCGACTGCGAGTCCAAGGTGGTGATCACTGCCGATGAAGGCGTGCGTGGTGGTCGTCGTACCCCGCTCAAGGCCAACGTCGACCTGGCGCTGACCAACCCTGAAACCAGCAGCGTGCAGAAAATCATCGTGTGCAAGCGCACCGGTGGCGACATAGCCTGGCACCAGCATCGCGACATCTGGTACGAAGACCTGATGAAAGTGGCTTCCAGCCACTGCGCACCCAAAGAAATGGGTGCTGAAGAGGCGCTGTTCATCCTTTATACCTCCGGCTCCACCGGCAAGCCGAAGGGCGTGCTGCACACCACAGGCGGTTACCTGGTTTACGCCGCGCTGACCCATGAGCGCGTATTCGATTACCGCCCGGGCGAGGTGTACTGGTGCACCGCCGACGTCGGTTGGGTCACCGGCCACAGCTATATCGTCTACGGCCCGCTGGCCAACGGCGCCACCACCTTGCTGTTCGAGGGCGTGCCGAACTACCCGGACATTACCCGCGTATCGAAGATCGTCGACAAGCACAAGGTCAACATCCTCTACACAGCGCCAACTGCCATTCGCGCCATGATGGCTGAAGGGCAGGCAGCTGTTGAGGGCGCCGACGGTTCCAGCCTGCGCCTGCTGGGGTCGGTGGGTGAGCCGATCAACCCTGAGGCCTGGAACTGGTACTACAAGACCGTAGGCAAGGAACGTTGCCCGATCGTCGACACCTGGTGGCAGACCGAGACCGGCGGCATCCTGATCAGTCCGTTGCCTGGCGCCACGGGTCTCAAGCCGGGGTCGGCAACCCGTCCGTTCTTCGGGGTGGTGCCGGCACTGGTCGACAACCTGGGCAACTTGATCGACGGTGCTGCCGAAGGCAACCTGGTGATCCTTGATTCCTGGCCGGGTCAGTCGCGTTCGCTGTACGGCGACCACGATCGCTTCGTCGACACCTACTTCAAGACCTTCCGCGGCATGTACTTCACCGGCGACGGTGCGCGCCGTGACGAGGATGGTTACTACTGGATCACCGGCCGTGTGGATGACGTGCTCAACGTGTCCGGCCACCGCATGGGGACTGCCGAGATCGAAAGCGCCATGGTCGCGCACTCGAAGGTTGCCGAGGCTGCAGTGGTTGGCGTGCCGCATGACATCAAAGGGCAGGGCATCTATGTGTATGTCACCCTCAATGCTGGCATCGAGGCCAGTGAGCAATTGCGCCTGGAACTGAAGAACTGGGTGCGCAAGGAGATTGGACCGATTGCTTCGCCGGATGTGATCCAGTGGGCGCCGGGGCTGCCGAAGACCCGCTCGGGCAAGATCATGCGCCGCATCCTGCGCAAGATTGCCACCGGTGAATACGACGCGCTGGGCGATATCTCGACCTTGGCCGACCCGAGTGTGGTGCAGCACCTGATCGACACACACAAGGCGATGAGCCTGGCTTCGGCCTAACCCCTCCCCGGCAATACCCCCTGTAGGAGCGGGCTTGCCCGCGAATGCGTCAGTTCAGGCTAAGCTGTACCCTGACCTCACGCATTCGCGGGCAAGCCCGCTTTTTCATTGTTACCCGACAATCATCGGTAACTGTTCTGTCACCGGCCCCGCACAGGTTCGGGGCGCGAGGAAACAATTCCGGCCCGTTTCGGTGCGTCGGGGTCGCCATTTTGTGCATCGCGGCACGCTACACTTGCCGTCGTACAAGGCTTTGCCAATAATAGGCCCAGGAATTGCTAGGTCTATAGGTTCTATTTCTTGCGCCATTGCATATTCTGCACTGGCTGTCAACATCGCCCGCGGCGGTTTCAGGCGCTTCTATAAGTAGTTGTCGCTTTGAAGAAATATCGACTACCGGGCTGTCGTTAAAATGCCACTCACTCGCTCGTGGTATGCGGCCTTGGTCGAACCCTGCGCGGCTCGCGTTGTACTCATTCGCATATCGGGCAGCCGTTACCTGCCTTGTATTGCCCCGTACCGATGGAGTTACCTGATGAAGAAGCTCGCACTGCTTGGCGCCCTGGCGCTGTCTGTGTTTTCCCTGGTATCGCAGGCTGATGAAAAACCGCTGAAAATCGGTATCGAAGCTGCTTACCCACCCTTCGCCTTCAAGCAACCTGACGGCAGCATTGCCGGCTTTGACTACGATATCGGCAACGCCCTGTGCGAAGAGATGAAAACCAAGTGCACCTGGGTTGAACAGGAATTCGACGGCCTGATCCCGGCGCTGAAAGTGCGCAAGATCGACGCCATCCTGTCGTCCATGTCGATCACCGATGACCGCAAGAAGTCGGTCGACTTCACCAAGCGCTACTACCTGACTCCGGCGCGCCTGGTCATGAAGGACGGCACCACTGTCAGCGATAGCCTTGACGAACTGAAAGGCAAGAAGATCGGCGTGCAGCGCGGCTCCATTCACGACCGCTTCGCCAAGGAAGTGCTGGGTGCCAAAGGTGCCACCGTGGTGCCTTACGGTACCCAGAACGAAATCTACCTGGACGTCGCAGCTGGCCGCCTCGACGGCACCGTGGCTGATGCCACCCTGCTGGAAGACGGCTTCCTCAAGACGGACGCTGGCAAGGGGTTCGCGTTCGTAGGCCCTGCCTTCACCGACGCCAAGTACTTCGGTGACGGTATCGGTATCGCCGTACGCAAGGGTGACAAGGCCAATGTCGACCGCATCAACGCGGCTATCGACGCCATCCGTGCCAACGGCAAGTACAAAGAAATCGAGAGCAAGTACTTCAATTTCGACATCTACGGTCCAGACTCGAAGTAAGACGTCGGGTTTCACCTGTGCAATGGTGCAAACAGCAGAGGCTCTGGGGTTTGCACCATTTTTCATTCTCTAGGTCGAGGACCTCATCATGTTGAAAGGCTACGGGGCAGTCATCCTCGACGGGGCGTGGCTGACGCTACAGCTCGCCCTGTCGTCGATGGCCCTGGCCATCGTACTCGGCCTGATCGGTGTGGCGCTGCGTTTGTCGCCAGTGCGCTGGCTGGCCTGGCTGGGCGATCTGTATTCCACGGTGATCCGTGGTATTCCGGACCTGGTCCTGATCCTGCTGATCTTCTACGGCGGGCAGGACATCATCAACCGGGTGGCGCCGCTGGTCGGTTACGAAGACTACATCGACCTGAACCCGCTGGTTGCGGGTATCGGTACCCTGGGCTTCATTTTTGGCGCCTACCTCTCGGAGACCTTCCGCGGGGCCTTCCTGGGCATTCCCAAAGGCCAGGCCGAGGCGGGCGTGGCGTATGGCATGAGCCCTCGCCAAGTGTTCTTCCGCATCCAGGTGCCGCAAATGATTCGCCTGGCCATTCCGGGCTTCACCAACAACTGGCTGGTGCTGACCAAGGCGACTGCGCTGATTTCGGTCGTCGGCCTGCAGGACATGATGTTCAAGGCCAAGCAGGCGGCTGACGCCACCCGCGAACCCTTCACCTTCTTCCTGGCAGTGGCGGCGCTGTACCTGGTGTTGACCAGTGTCTCGCTGCTGGCTTTGAAGTATCTGGAGCGCCGCTACTCGGTGGGCGTCAAGGTGGCTGAACTATGATCTTCGACTACAACGTCGTCTGGGAAGCGCTGCCGATGTACTTCGGCGGCCTGCTGACCACCCTGAAGCTGCTGGCAATTTCGCTTTTCTTCGGCCTGCTGGCAGCCATTCCGCTGGGCCTGATGCGGGTATCCAGGCAGCCGGTGGTCAACCTTGCTGCATGGCTGTACACCTACGTCATCCGTGGCACGCCGATGCTGGTGCAGTTGTTCCTGATCTACTACGGCCTGGCCCAGTTCGAGGCGGTGCGCGAGAGTATCTTCTGGCCGTTGCTGTCCAGTGCCACCTTCTGCGCCTGCCTGGCGTTCGGCATCAATACCAGTGCCTATACCGCCGAAATCATTGCCGGCAGCCTCAAGGCCACGCCGCATGGCGAGATCGAGGCCGCCAAGGCCATGGGCATGTCGCGCATGAAAATGTACCGCCGCATCCTGCTGCCCTCGGCACTGCGTCGGGCGCTGCCGCAATACAGCAATGAAGTGATCATGATGCTGCAGACCACCAGCCTGGCGTCGATCGTTACCCTGATCGACATCACCGGTGCTGCGCGCACGGTCAATGCCCAGTATTACCTGCCTTTCGAGGCCTACATCACGGCGGGCGTGTTCTACCTGTGCCTGACCTTCATCCTGGTGCGCCTGTTCAAGATGGCCGAACGCCGCTGGCTCGGCTACCTGGCGCCGCGCAAGCACTGACCGCTTTGTGAGAATCGACAGCATGTACAAACTCGAAGTCCAAGACCTGCACAAGCGCTACGGCAGCCACGAAGTGCTCAAGGGTGTGTCGCTGGCGGCCAAGGCCGGCGACGTCATCAGCATCATCGGCTCCAGCGGTTCGGGCAAGTCGACCTTCCTGCGCTGCATCAACCTGCTGGAGCAGCCGCACGCCGGCAAGATCCTGCTCAACAACGAAGAGCTGAAACTGGTCGCCGGCAAGGATGGCGCGTTGAAGGCTGCCGACCCGCGTCAATTGCAGCGGATGCGCTCGCGCCTGTCGATGGTGTTCCAGCACTTCAACCTGTGGTCGCACATGACAGCGCTTGAGAACATCATCGAAGCGCCGGTGCACGTGCTGGGCGTGAACAAGAAGGACGCCCTGGAAAAGGCCGAGCACTACCTGGCCAAAGTCGGCGTCGCCCACCGCAAGGATGCCTTCCCCGGGCATATGTCGGGTGGTGAGCAACAACGTGTGGCAATTGCCCGCGCGCTGGCCATGGAGCCGGAGGTCATGCTGTTCGACGAGCCAACCTCGGCGCTCGACCCTGAGCTGGTGGGTGATGTGCTCAAGGTAATGCAGGCGCTGGCCCAGGAGGGGCGGACCATGGTGGTGGTGACCCATGAAATGGGCTTTGCCCGCGAGGTGTCCAACCAGTTGGTGTTCCTGCACAAGGGCCTGGTGGAAGAAACCGGCTGCCCGCGTGAAGTGCTGGCCAACCCGCAGTCGGAGCGCCTGAAGCAGTTCCTCTCCGGCAGCCTGAAGTAAAAGCTGCATTTTTGCACCAGAATAGGGCATGCTGCGCGGCGAGCGCAGCCTGACCCGGCGCACAGACTCGAACGACCTCAGGTTTCGGACCGTACCCTATGACCACCCAGCGAATCGGTTTTCTCATCTGGCCCAGCACCAGGCCCTTGACCCTGGCATTGGCCGAGGAAGTGTTGCTGGTGGCGCAGCGGGTGCATCCGGATGTGGTCTACGAGTTGGTCTTCCTGCAGGCCGAGCCTGCGCAGGAAGGCGCCTGGCGTCTGCCGGGCGAGCCGTGGCTCGGCCGTCTGGAGGGTTGCCACAAGCTATTTCTGCTGGCCGACGAGCCGCCAGCGGCAATGGGGGCTGCCTTCTCAACGGCGCTCAAGCAGCTGGCGCGCAGTGGCTGCCTGATCGGTGGCCTGTCGGCGGGGGTATATCCGCTGGCAATGTTGGGCCTGCTCGATGGTTACCGGGCAGCCGTGCACTGGCGCTGGCAGGATGACTTTGCCGAGCGCTTCCCCAAGGTCATCGCCACCAGCCACCTGTTCGACTGGGATCGCGACCGTCTGACTGCCTGCGGCGGTATGGCTGTGACCGACCTGCTGCTGGCGGTGCTGGCGCGCGATCACGGGGCTGAGCTGGCTGGGGCAGTGTCGGAAGAGCTGGTGGTGGAGCGCATCCGCGAGGGTGGCGAGCGTCAGCGTATCCCGCTGCAGAACCGCCTGGGTTCGAGTCATCCCAAGCTGACTCAGGCTGTGTTGCTGATGGAAGCCAACATCGAAGAGCCGCTGACCACCGACGAAATTGCCCAGCATGTGTGCGTATCGCGTCGGCAGTTGGAGCGTATCTTCAAGCAGTATCTGAACCGCGTTCCCAGCCAGTACTATCTGGAGTTGCGGTTGAACAAGGCGCGGCAGATGCTGATGCAGACCAGCAAGTCGATCATTCAGATCGGGCTGTCCTGTGGCTTCTCCTCGGGGCCGCATTTTTCCAGTGCCTACCGTAACTTCTTTGGCGCCACGCCGCGGGAAGACCGTAACCAGCGACGCAGCAGCAGCCCGTTCGAGTTGAGTTCGGCGCCGGCTGAAAAAGGCTGACATTTTGGGTGGGTTCGGGGTGTAGGCCTTGAGGTTGGTGGTGGGGCGCAAATCGAGCGCCGCCCGCGCGGCGCATCGCGAGCGAAGCTCGCTCCTACATTTGTTGCAACGTGGCCAGGCCTGTGAGGCCATGGTTGTCAGCCTTGTTTGTAAGGCTCAAGCCATGCACAAAGGCTGGCAACCATGGCGTAACAGGCTCGGCACTGAGTTGAGTTCGGCGCCGGCTGAAAAAGGCTGACATTTTGGGTGGGTTCGGGGTGTAGGTCTTGAGGTTGGTGGTGGGGCGCAAATCGAGCGCCGCCCGCGCGGCGCATCGCGAGCGAAGCTCGCTCCTACATTTGTTGCAACGTGGCCAGGCCTGTGAGGCCATGGTTGTCAGCCTTGTTTGTAAGGCTCAAGCCATGCACAAAGGCTGGCAACCATGGCGTAACAGGCTCGGCACTGAGTTGAGTTCGGCGCCGGCTGAAAAAGGCTGACATTTTGGGTGGGTTCGGGGTGTAGGCCTTGAGGTTGGTGGTGGGGCGCAAATCGAGCGCCGCCCGCGCGGCGCATCGCGAGCGAAGCTCGCTCCTACATTTGTTGCAACGTGGCCAGGCCTGTGAGGCCATGGTTGTCAGCCTTGTTTGTAAGGCTCAAGCCATGCACAAAGGCTGGCAACCATGGCGTAACAGGCTCGGCACTGAGTTGAGTTCGGCGCCGGCTGAAAAAGGCTGACATTTTGGGTGGGTTCGGGGTGTAGGTCTTGAGGTTGGTGGTGGGGCGCAAATCGAGCGCCGCCCGCGCGGCGCATCGCGAGCGAAGCTCGCTCCCACATTTGTTGCAACGTGGCCAGGCCTGTGAGGCCATGGTTGTCAGCCTTGTTTGTAAGGCTCAAGCCATGCACAAAGGCTGGCAACCATGGCGTAACAGGCCTGGCCACGTTGCAACAAATGTAGGAGCGAGCTTCGCTCGCGATGCGCCGCGCGGGCGGCGCTCGATCTCCCCGTCAACACATCAACATCGCCAAACATCCCGCCTCCCTCAATCCTGTGTGAACACCCGTTCACCCAGCCCCCTCTCTCCCGTACACTGCGCGATTGCGACAGTGTTTGTCGCATTGCCGAAAGCCTTGTCAAAACTGGGTTTTGCGCTGTAACAAGTTGTCGCTTGGCCGCAAGGACAGGCGCGGATCAGTCCTTACAATCCCCCCATCGCTCGCCACTTCCAGGCCAGCGTTCCTCTTCAGGAGACTCAGATGTCCGTTGAGCAAGCCCCGGTGCAACGTGCCGATTTCGACCAGGTGATGGTCCCCAACTATTCTCCGGCGGCCTTCATTCCTGTGCGAGGCGAGGGTTCCCGCGTCTGGGACCAGTCGGGTCGCGAGTTGATCGACTTTGCCGGCGGCATTGCGGTCAATGCCCTGGGCCACTGCCACCCGGCACTGGTCAAGGCCCTGACTGAACAGGCCAACACCCTCTGGCACGTTTCCAACGTGTTCACCAACGAGCCGGCCCTGCGCCTGGCCCACAAGCTGGTGGACGCCACCTTTGCCGACCGCGCGTTCTTCTGCAACTCCGGCGCCGAGGCCAACGAGGCCGCTTTCAAGCTGGCCCGTCGTGTGGCGCATGACCGCTTCGGTCCGCAAAAGCACGAAATCATCGCCACCGTGAACAGCTTCCACGGCCGCACCCTGTTTACCGTCAGCGTGGGTGGCCAGCCAAAGTACTCCGATGGCTTTGGCCCGAAGATCACCGGTATCAGCCATGTGCCGTACAACGACCTGGAAGCGTTGAAGGCACAGATTTCCGACAAGACCTGCGCCGTGGTGATCGAGCCGATCCAAGGCGAGAGCGGCGTGGTGCCGGCCGACAAGGCCTACCTGGAAGGCGCGCGCAAACTGTGTGACGAGCACAACGCTCTGCTGATCTTTGACGAAGTGCAGACTGGCGTGGGCCGTACCGGCTCGCTGTATGCCTACCAGCACTACGGCGTGACCCCGGACATTCTGACCAGTGCCAAGAGCCTGGGCGGCGGCTTCCCGATTGGTGCCATGCTGACCACCACCGAGCTGGCCAAGCACCTGGCCGTTGGCACCCACGGCACCACCTATGGCGGCAACCCGCTGGGCTGCGCCGTTGCCTGCGCGGTGCTGGATGTGGTCAACACCCCGGAAACCCTGGCCGGTATCAAGGCTAAGCACGAGCGCTTCAAAACCCGCCTGGAGCAGATCGGCCAGAAGTACAACCTGTTCAGCCAGGTGCGTGGCGTCGGCCTGCTGCTGGGCTGCGTCTTGACCGAGGCCTGGAAAGGCAAGGCCAAGGACGTGCTCAACGCTGCCGAGAAAGAAGGCGTGATGGTGCTGCAGGCCGGCCCGGACGTTGTCCGCTTCGCCCCAAGCCTGGTGGTTGAAGACGCCGATATCGACGCAGGCCTGGACCGCTTCGAGCGCGCTGTGGCCACACTGACCAAAGGCTGATCCGCCAACGGTCCTTTCGCCGGCCTCAGCCCAGCCTCGGCACGAGGCCGAGCCGGGCCGGCGATACCCGATTCCAGTGCAGGTGCCTGGGTGCCTGCCGTTTTTTCGTGCCGCTGTGAACGGCCCGTATTCCAAAGGAGTGACACCATGCTGGTGATGCGCCCCGCGCAAATGGCTGATCTGAACGACGTGCAGCGCATGGCTGCAGACAGCCCCATTGGTGTCACCTCGCTGCCGGACGACACCGCTCGTCTCGGCGACAAGATTGCCGCCTCCGAGACATCCTTCGCCGCCGAGGTCAGCTTCAACGGCGAAGAGAGTTATTTTTTCGTGCTCGAAGACAGCGAAACAGGCAAGTTGGCCGGTTGCTCAGCCATCGTCGCTTCGGCCGGCTACTCCGAGCCGTTCTACAGTTTTCGTAACGAAACATTCGTGCACGCCTCGCGCGAGCTGAAGATACACAACAAGATCCATGTGCTGTCGCTGTGTCACGATCTGACAGGCAACAGCCTGCTGACCAGCTTCTATGTAGCACCGGAGCTGGTGAACAGTGGCTGGGCCGAGCTCAATTCGCGCGGCCGACTGCTGTTCATGGCTGCGCACCCGGAGCGCTTCGCCGATTCGGTGGTAACCGAAATCGTCGGCTTCAGCGACGAGCAGGGTGAATCACCTTTCTGGGACGCCATCGGCCGCAATTTCTTCGACCTCAACTATGCCGACGCCGAGCGCCTGTGCGGCCTGAAGAGCCGTACCTTTCTCGCCGAGCTGATGCCGCATTACCCGATCTACGTGCCGTTGCTGCCAGACCTGGCGCAGGAAGCCATGGGCCAGGTACATCCGCGGGCACAGATCACCTTCGACATACTCATGCGCGAAGGCTTCGAGACCGAGCACTACATCGACATCTTCGACGGCGGCCCGACCCTGCATGCGCGCACCTCTGGCATCCGCTCGATCGCTCAGAGCCGGGTGGTCCCGGTGAAGATCGAAGAGGCCCCGGTCAAGGGGGGGCGCCCGTACCTGGTGTGCAACGGCCTGTTGCAGGACTACCGCGCGGTGTTGCTGGACCTGGACTGGGTGCCTGGCAAACCGGTCAGCCTGAGCGTGGCTGCAGCCGACGCGCTGGGCGTGGGCGAGGGCGCCAGCGTGCGCCTGGTCGCGGTTTGAGGTCTGGCAACAGACGTTTCGGGATTGATGCGTTAGCAGTGTTTTGCGCCGGCCGATGCCGCCGCACAAGGAGATAGCATGATCGTTCGTCCTGTACGCAGCAGCGATTTGCCTGCGTTGATCGAATTGGCACGCAGCACCGGCACCACCGGGCTGACCACGCTGCCGGCCAACGAAGAGCGCCTCGGGCACCGTGTTGGTTGGGCGGAAAAAAGCTTCCGTGGCGAAGCCGAGCGTGGTGACACCGATTACCTGTTCGTGCTGGAAAACGACGAAGGTCTGGTGGTGGGCATCAGTGCCATCGCCGGCGCCGTCGGCCTGCGTGAGCCTTGGTACAACTATCGGGTCGGCCTGACGGTCAGCGCCTCGCAGGAGCTGAAGATCTACCGCGAAATCCCGACGCTGTTCCTGGCCAACGACCTGACCGGAAACTCCGAGCTGTGCTCGCTGTTCCTGCGCAGCGACCACCGCTCGGGTCTCAATGGCCGTCTGCTGTCGCGCGCGCGCATGCTGTTCATTGCCGAGTTCCCGGAGCTGTTTGGCAAGAAGATCATTGCCGAAATGCGCGGCATGTCTGACGAGCAGGGCCGTTCGCCGTTCTGGGAAAGCCTGGGCCGGCATTTCTTCAAGATGGAGTTCAGCCAGGCCGACTACCTCACCGGCGTGGGCAACAAGTCGTTCATCGCTGAGCTGATGCCCAAGTTCCCGCTGTACACCTGCTTCCTGTCCGAGGCTGCGCGCAACGTGATCGGCCGTGTGCACAAAGACACCGAGCCGGCGCTGGCCATGCTTAAGCAGGAGGGCTTCAACTATCAGGGCTACGTCGACATCTTTGACGCCGGCCCGGCCATCGAGTGTGACACTGCCAAGATCCGCGCGGTGCGCGAGAGCCAGACCCTGGTGCTGGCGGTAGGTACGCCAGGCGACGACGCGACCCCTTTCATCATCCACAACCGCAAGCGCGACGACTGCCGTATCACTGCTGCACCTGCACGGTTGGCCGCCGGTACCCTGGTGGTCGACCCGTTGACCGCCAAGCGCCTGCGCATGGGCGTCGGCGACAATGTGCGCGCGGTGCCGCTGTCGGCCAGCCGGGAGGCCCAGTAAATGACCACGCATTACATCGCAGGCAATTGGCAGGCTGGCCAGGGTGAAACCCTGCAGTCGCTCAACCCGGTGACCCAGGCCGTGATCTGGCAAGGGCAGGGCGCTGACGCCAGCCAGGTCAGCGCTGCTGTGCAGGCGGCGCGGCAGGCCTTCCCGGCCTGGGCGCAGTTGAGCCTGGAGGCACGTATCGATGTGCTGGAGAAGTTTGCCGCGCAGTTGAAAGTGCATGCCGAAGCCATGGCCCAATGCATTGGCGAGGAAACCGGGAAGCCGCTGTGGGAATCTGCGACTGAAGTCACCAGCATGGTCAACAAGGTGGCGATTTCGGTACAGAGCTACCGCGAGCGTACCGGCGAAAAGAGTGGTCCGCTGGCCGATGCCACGGCTGTTTTGCGGCACAAGCCCCACGGTGTGGTGGCGGTGTTCGGCCCCTACAACTTCCCCGGGCACCTGCCCAATGGCCATATCGTGCCGGCGCTGCTGGCAGGCAACTGCGTGGTGTTCAAGCCCAGCGAGCTGACCCCCAAGGTTGCTGAGCTTACCGTCAACTGCTGGATTGCTGCCGGCCTGCCGGCGGGTGTGCTGAACCTGGTGCAGGGGGCACGCGAAACCGGTGTGGCGCTGGCCGCCAACCCAGGTATCGATGGTCTGTTCTTCACCGGCTCCAGCCGCACCGGCAACCTGCTGCATCAGCAGTTCGCAGGGCGTCCAGACAAGATCCTGGCCCTGGAAATGGGGGGTAACAACCCGCTCGTGGTGGACGAGGTCAAGGACCTCGACGCGGCGGTGTATACCATTATCCAGTCGGCGTTCATTTCCGCTGGCCAGCGCTGCACCTGCGCGCGGCGCCTGCTGGTACCGCAAGGCGCCTGGGGCGATGCGCTGATCGCGCGCTTGGTCGAGGTGTGCAAAACCATCACGGTGGGGGCGTTCGATGAGCAGCCGGCGCCTTTCATGGGCTCGGTGATTTCGCTGCAGGCGGCTCGGGCGCTGCTTGCGGCCCAGGCCGAACTGGCCGCCAAAGGTGGCGTGAAACTGCTGGAAATGACCCAGCCACAGGCCGATGCCGCACTGCTGACCCCGGGCATTGTCGATGTCACCGCCGTGGCTGACCGCCCGGACGAAGAGTTTTTCGGCCCGCTGCTGCAGGTGATCCGCTACGCCGACTTCGATGCTGCCATCGATGAAGCCAACAACACTCAGTATGGCCTGGCTGCCGGTTTGTTGTCCGATTCGCGCGCACGCTACCAGTACTTCTGGCTGCGCAGCCGCGCCGGCATCGTCAACTGGAACAAACAGCTGACGGGGGCTGCCAGCAGCGCACCGTTCGGCGGCGTGGGTGCCAGTGGCAACCATCGCGCCAGTGCCTATTACGCGGCCGACTACTGCGCTTACCCCGTGGCTTCGCTGGAGACCGCCAGCCTTGCCTTGCCGGCGACCCTGACGCCGGGCGTCACCCTATAACAACAGTCACGGAGCCTAGCCGATGAAATCCTATGAAGTGAATTTTGATGGCCTGGTGGGGCCTACCCACAACTATGGCGGCCTGTCTTACGGTAACGTGGCTTCGCAGAGCAACAGCCAGCAGGGGTCCAACCCGCGTGAGGCGGCGCGCCAGGGCCTGGCGAAGATGAAAGCGCTGGCCGACATGGGCTTCAAGCAGGGTGTTCTGGCGCCACAGGAACGCCCGGACGTGGCCGCGCTGCGCCGCCTGGGGTTCAGTGGCAGCGATGCCGAAGTCATCCAGCGCGCCGCCCGCGAGGCCATGCCGTTGCTAGTGGCCAGTTGCTCGGCCTCAAGCATGTGGGTGGCCAACGCCGCGACAGTCAGCCCGAGTGCCGACACGGCTGACGGTCGTGTGCACTTCACCGCCGCCAACCTCAACTGCAAATATCACCGCAGCATCGAGCACCCGACCACCAGCCGCGTGCTGGGCGCCATGTTCAACAACGAGAAGCACTTTGCCCATCACGCCGCGCTGCCTGCCGTGGCACAGTTCGGTGACGAGGGCGCGGCCAACCACACGCGCTTCTGCCGCGCCTATGGTGAGGCCGGTGTGGAGTTCTTTGTCTATGGTCGCAGCGCCTTCGACAGCCGTTACCCGGCGCCACAGAAGTATCCGGCCCGACAAACCCTGGAGGCCTCGCAGGCTGTGGCCCGGCTGCACGGCCTGAGCGATGACGGTGTGGTCTACGCTCAACAGAACCCGGCGGTGATCGACCAGGGTGTGTTCCACAATGATGTGATTTCGGTGGGTAACGGCGAAGTGCTGTTCTACCACGAGGACGCGTTTCTCGATACCGACGCGGTGCTTGGGCAGCTGCGAGCTAAACTGGCCAGCAAGGGTGGCAACTTCCAGGCCATCTGCGTGCCCAGAGCCGCGGTGGCGGTTGAGGACGCGGTGCGTTCCTACCTGTTCAACAGCCAGCTGCTGAGCCGCGACGATGGTTCCATGCTGTTGGTCGTGCCGGAAGAGTGCCGCAACAACGAGCGGGTCTGGGCTTATCTTGGCCAGTTGACCAGTCAGGGAGGCCCGGTGAAGGAGGTCAAGGTGTTCGACCTCAAGCAGAGCATGCAAAACGGCGGCGGCCCAGCCTGTCTGCGTTTGCGCGTAGCCTTGAAGGAATCGGAACTGGCGGCGGTCAACCAAGGCGTTATCATGACGGCCTCGCTGTATGACACGCTGCTGCAGTGGGTCGACAGGCACTACCGCGATCGCCTTGGCGAAGCAGACCTGGCTGACCCGCAACTGCTGGTGGAATGCCGTACGGCACTGGACGAATTGACCCAGATCCTGAAGTTGGGCTCGGTGTATCCGTTCCAACGCCAACCTTGAAGAGAGACTCTGTAATGACCGACGCCTTGCGCCTGATCCTCGAAGATGAAGACGGCACCCAGCTGGAAACTTCCTGCACCCGCTTTGCTGTGGTCTGGCAAGGCAAGGAAGTGTGGATTCAGCAGGATGGCCGTGGCCAGCTGCTGATCGGTGTGGATGTCGAGGAAGACGACACCGAGTATGCCAACTTGCTGCTGCGCCCGATGGCCACCAACCTGGTCAGCCTGCAGCTGGAAATGGAACCGGCAGAGCTTGGCGAAGACGACGATCACGTTCATGGCCCTGACTGCGGTCACCACCACTAAGGAAGTCCCTATGCTCGCCCTTGGCAAATTGCTTGAGCTGACCCTCACCGATCACGAACCGGCCGAGAAGACCCAAGTGACACCCAAGGGCGCGCGTTTGCGGTGGCTGGGGGAGGGCGCGCTCGAAGTGCGTCCGGCCGAAAGCGAAGATTGCGGGCTGGACTTACTGTTGTCCGCCGGCATTCATGGCAACGAAACAGCGCCGATCGAATTGCTCGAGCGGCTGCTGCATGGCGTGGCCAACGGCAAGATCAAACCCAGGGCACGGGTGCTGTTCCTGTTCGGCAACCCGGCGGCGATCCGCAAGGGCGAGCGCTTTATCGAGCAGGACATCAACCGTTTGTTCAATGGCCGCCATGAGCTTTCCAGCGGTTTCGAAGCATTGCGTGCTGCCGAGCTGGAGCAGTTCGCCCGGGTGTTCTTCAGCAAGCCGGAGCGCAGCCGCCTGCATTACGACCTGCATACTGCCATCCGCGGTTCGAAGATCGAGCAATTCGCCTTGTACCCTTATAAAGAAGGGCGCAAGCACTCCCGTCGCGAACTGGTGCGCCTGGCGGCGGCAGGTATGGAAGCGGTATTACTGCAAAGCAAGTCGTCCATCACCTTCAGTGCTTTCACCTATGAACAGCTCGAAGCTGAAGCCTTTACCCTGGAGTTGGGCAAGGCCCGTCCGTTCGGCCAGAACGAGCAGGTCAATCTCGACAAGCTCGAAGAGCGGCTGATTCGCATTATCGAAGCTACCGAGCCAGAGGAAGAAAGTTCGCTGGATGGCCTGCAATTGTTCAGGGTTTCCCGCGAAATCATCAAGCACAGTGACAGCTTCCACCTGCACTTGCCGGCGGACATCGAAAACTTCTCCGAGCTGAGCAAGGGTTACCTGCTGGCTGAAGACCTGGCCGAGATGCGCTGGGTGGTCGAGGAGGAGGGCGCACGCATCATCTTCCCTAACCCCAAAGTCAAGAATGGCTTGCGCGCCGGCATTCTGATCGTGCCGGATTCGGGGCAGCGGCTGGGCTGAGAGCGCTGTCGCCTGCAGGCGACAGGGTTTCGGATCCTATCCATGATGAAAACCTTTTAATTCACCGCCTGTTCCATTTTCCCTTCCCTTGAGCGGTAATTGGCTTGCCAGTGGCGAAACACAGGATTTAGCATCCGGTCATGTCGTTTTCGTTTGCATAGCCCGAAAAACCGTCCAAACGATGGCTTCTATCGTATAAACACACTGCATCGAGACTGCAGGACCGATATAATGCGGCCCTTTGCCGTCGTTTCGTCGACGCGTTTGCCCAACAGGGCCGCCGTTTCCGTGGAAGAACCTATGAAAAGCGCAGAAATCCGTGAAGCCTTCCTTCGCTTCTTCGAAGAGCAGGGACATACCCGAGTCGCCTCCAGTTCGCTGATCCCGAACAACGATCCGACCCTGCTGTTCACCAACGCAGGCATGAACCAGTTCAAGGACTGCTTCCTCGGTGCGGAGAAGCGCGCCTACACGCGTGCTGTCAGCAGCCAGAAGTGCGTGCGTGCCGGTGGCAAGCACAACGACCTGGAAAACGTCGGTTACACCGCGCGTCACCACACCTTCTTCGAAATGCTGGGCAACTTCAGCTTCGGCGATTATTTCAAGCGCGACGCCATTACCTTCGCCTGGACCTTCCTGACGTCCGAGCAGTGGCTGAACCTGCCCAAGGAAAAGCTCTGGGTCACCGTCTACGCCACTGACGACGAAGCCTACGACATCTGGACCAAGGAAGTCGGCGTGCCGGCCGAGCGCATGGTGCGCATCGGCGACAACAAGGGCGCCCCGTACGCCTCCGACAACTTCTGGACCATGGGCGATACCGGCCCGTGCGGCCCGTGCACCGAGATTTTCTACGATCACGGCGCGGATATCTGGGGCGGCCCACCCGGCTCGCCAGAAGAAGACGGTGACCGTTACATCGAGATCTGGAACAACGTTTTCATGCAGTTCAACCGCACCGCCGACGGCGTGTTGCACCCGCTGCCAGCGCCGTCGGTGGACACCGGCATGGGCCTGGAGCGCATCAGCGCCGTGCTGCAGCACGTGCATTCGAACTACGAGATCGACCTGTTCCAGAACCTGCTGGCTGCCGCAGCCAAGGCCATCGGTTGCAGCAATGATGGCCAGGCCTCGCTGAAAGTGGTCGCAGACCACATCCGTTCGTGCGGTTTCCTGATTGCCGACGGCGTGCTGCCGTCCAACGAAGGCCGTGGCTACGTGCTGCGCCGCATCATTCGCCGCGCTTGCCGTCACGGCAACAAGCTGGGCGCCAAGGGCAGCTTCTTCTACCAGATCGTTGCCGCACTGGCCGCTGAAATGGGCGAAGCCTTCCCGGAGCTGAAGAGCCAGCAAGCGCACATCGAGCGCGTGCTCAAGGCCGAAGAGGAGCAGTTCGCCAAAACCCTGGAGCAGGGCCTGCGCATCCTCGAGCAAGACCTGGCCCAGCTGAAAGGCGACGTGGTACCGGGCGACGTGGTGTTCAAGCTGTACGACACCTATGGCTTCCCGATGGACCTGACTGCCGACATCGCTCGTGAGCGTGAGCTGACTATCGACGAAGCCGGCTTCGAGCGTGAAATGGACGCCCAGCGTGAGCGTGCCCGTTCCGCCAGCGCCTTCGGCATGGATTACAACAGCCTGGTAAAAGTCGACAGCGCCACCGAGTTCCTCGGTTACGATGCCACTGAAGGCCAAGGCAAGATCATCGCCTTGTACAAGGACGGCCTGTCCGTCGACCAGCTGGGTGAAGGCGAGCAGGGCGTGGTCGTGCTCGACCGCACGCCGTTCTACGCCGAATCCGGCGGCCAGATTGGCGATACCGGCTTCCTGCAGGCTGGCGCTGCACGCTTTGACGTGCGCGACACCACCAAGACCGGCGGTGCCTTCCTGCACCACGGCGTGGTTGCCAGCGGCGCGCTGGTGATCGGTTCGCCAGTCGAGGCCAAGGTCGATGCAGAGGTGCAACACGCCACCTCGTTGAACCACTCCGCCACTCACCTGCTGCACGAAGCGCTGCGCCAGGTGCTGGGTGAGCATGTACAGCAGAAGGGCTCGCTGGTCGACAGCCAGCGCCTGCGTTTCGATTTCAGCCACTTCGAGGCGGTGAAACCAGAGCAGATCAAAGCGCTGGAAGACATCGTCAACCGTGAAGTGCGCAAGAACACTGCCGTTGAAACCGAACTGACCGACATCGAAACGGCCAAGGCCAAAGGCGCAATGGCGCTGTTCGGTGAGAAGTACGGCGACACCGTGCGTGTGTTGAGCATGGGCGGCGATTTTTCGGTGGAATTGTGCGGCGGTATTCACGCCAAGCGCACCGGTGACATCAGCCTGTTCAAGATCATCAGCGAAAGCGGCGTGGCCTCTGGCGTGCGCCGTATCGAAGCCGTAACCGGTGCCGCTGCGCTGGCCTACCTGAACGCTGCCGAGGAGCAGGTCAAGGAAGCCGCGCAACTGGTGAAAGGTAACCGCGACAACCTGATCGACAAGCTGTCGGCTGTGCTTGAGCGCAACCGCCAGCTGGAGAAGCAGCTGGAACAGCTGCAGGCCAAGGCCGCCAGCGCCGCCGGGGACGATCTCTCCAACGCGGCTGTTGAGGTCAAGGGTGCCAAGGTCCTCGCCGCCCGCCTGGATGGGCAGGACGGCAAGGCCCTGCTGGCGCTGGTCGATCAGTTGAAGAACAAGCTCGGCCACGCAGTGATCCTGCTGGGCAGCGAGCATGAGGGCAAGGTTGTGCTGGTGGCCGGCGTGACCAAGGACCTCTCCAGCCAACTCAAGGCTGGCGATCTGATGAAACAAGCCGCTGCGGCGGTGGGTGGCAAGGGCGGTGGCCGTCCGGACATGGCCCAGGGCGGTGGCGTCGACGTCGCAGCTCTGGACCAGGCCCTGGCGCTGGCCGTGCCATTCGCAGAGCAGGGACTTTGAGATGAAGGGGTGGATGGTCTAGTAGCCACACAGGCCACTCCCGTCCACTCCTTCATGTTGGATTGTTATTTGGGGCCCTGTATGGGCTGAGGCACCATTGAAATGGCGTTGATCGTACAGAAATTTGGCGGCACCTCTGTCGGTTCCATCGAGCGGATCGAGCAGGTAGCCGAAAAGGTCAAGAAACACCGTGAAGCGGGCGACGACCTGGTGGTTGTGCTGTCGGCCATGAGCGGTGAAACCAATCGTCTGATCGACCTGGCCAAGCAGATTACCGATCACCCGGTTCCTCGTGAGCTGGACGTGATCGTGTCGACCGGTGAGCAGGTCACCATTGCCCTACTGACCATGGCCTTGATCAAGCGTGGTGTGCCAGCGGTGTCCTACACCGGCAACCAGGTGCGTATTCTCACCGACAGCTCGCACAACAAGGCGCGCATTCTGCAAATCGACGACCAGAAGATTCGTGCCGACCTCAAGGAAGGCCGCGTGGTCGTGGTTGCAGGCTTCCAGGGCGTCGATGAGCACGGCAGCATCACTACCCTGGGGCGTGGTGGCTCTGATACCACTGGCGTGGCCCTGGCGGCGGCGCTGAAGGCTGATGAGTGCCAGATCTACACTGATGTCGATGGTGTCTACACCACCGACCCGCGTGTCGTGCCACAGGCTCGTCGCCTGGAGAAGATCACCTTCGAAGAAATGCTGGAAATGGCCAGCCTCGGCTCCAAGGTGCTGCAGATCCGTTCGGTGGAGTTCGCCGGCAAGTACAACGTTCCGCTGCGCGTGCTGCACAGCTTCAAGGAGGGTCCGGGTACCCTCATTACCATTGATGAAGAGGAATCCATGGAACAGCCGATCATTTCCGGTATCGCCTTCAACCGTGATGAAGCAAAGCTGACCATTCGCGGCGTGCCGGATACCCCGGGCGTGGCCTTCAAGATCCTCGGCCCGATCAGCGCTGCGAACATCGAAGTCGACATGATCGTGCAGAACGTTGCGCACGATAACACCACCGACTTCACCTTCACCGTGCACCGCAACGAGTACGAGAAGGCGCATAGCGTGCTGGAAAACACTGCACGCGAAATCGGTGCCCGTGAAGTGATCGGCGACACCAAGATCGCCAAGGTCTCGATCGTTGGCGTCGGCATGCGTTCACACGCCGGTGTTGCCAGCCGCATGTTCGAAGCCCTGGCCAAGGAGAGCATCAACATCCAGATGATCTCCACTTCCGAGATCAAGGTTTCGGTGGTGCTCGAAGAGAAGTATCTGGAGCTGGCCGTACGCGCGCTGCATACCGCGTTCGATCTGGATGCTCCTGCCCGACAGGGCGAGTAAGGCGCTGCCTGGAAGGGCGCGGCTTGCCGCGCCCTTCGCGTTTCTGCTCGCCGCGCAGGCCCTGTCCTGCCCTGTGCGGCGAGTAACCAGGGCCTTGGTCGTCGTCCGCGACCTTGTCCCGAAATCCAAGACTGTTACCCCTGAATGTTTTGCGTAAGGAGAAAGCTATGTTGATTCTGACTCGTCGGTGCGCCGAGAGCCTGATCATTGGAGACGGCGAGATCACCGTGACGGTGCTTGGCGTCAAAGGCAACCAGGTGCGTATTGGCGTGAGCGCCCCGAAAGAAGTGGCAGTTCACCGCGAGGAAATCTACCTGCGGATCAAGAAGGAGAAGGATGAAGAGCCAAGCCTTTAATTTTTTTGAAGTTTTTTTCAAAAAAAGGGTTGCAAAGGTGAAAGAGGTTCTTTAATATTCGCCTCGTGTTGCGGTGAGGTGGCCGAGTGGCCGAAGGCGCTCCCCTGCTAAGGGAGTATACCTCATAAGGGTATCGGGGGTTCGAATCCCCCCTTCACCGCCATTATTCGCTTAGGGCGCTGTAAACGGCAAGAACGCTAAGTAGTTGATTTTAAACGAAAAAGTTCTTGCAAAAATGTTTCAGCGACCTATAATGCGCGGCAAGACACGGACTCATAGCTCAGCTGGATAGAGTACTCGGCTACGAACCGAGCGGTCGGAGGTTCGAATCCTCCTGAGTCCGCCACTTTTGAAGTGGCTTTGCTTAAAAGCTGCTTCAAACAACCAGTGGTAATCTGGTCTAAAACTACCAATTGCGGACTCATAGCTCAGCTGGATAGAGTACTCGGCTACGAACCGAGCGGTCGCAGGTTCGAATCCTGCTGAGTCCGCCACTTTTTGAAGTGGTTCTGCTTGCAAAGCTACTTCAGTAAACCAGTGGTAATCTGGTCTAAAACTACCACCACGGACTCATAGCTCAGCTGGATAGAGTACTCGGCTACGAACCGAGCGGTCGCAGGTTCGAATCCTGCTGAGTCCGCCACACCCCATCAAAAAGCCCGCTCAATAGAGCGGGCTTTTTGTTTGTGCGCCAATGAATTCTTGATCATGTCGATCTACGCTCTTCTGTAATGATTGCGGTGTAGCTTGGAGCCGCTGTGCGGCCTCAAAAATCAAATGTGCTTTCTCATCCACAACAACCGTCGCACTGATAGCTTCGAGCGTTGTCCCAGCTTTATCACGCAAACGATTGTTCTGGCCAAAAATTTAAGCGATCTGACAGCTTTAGCAGTGTATGATTGCGCCCGTCAGCCCCGCCGGGGCTTGTGGAAAACCACCATGGACTTACCCAGTAGTTACTCGCTAACAAGATTCATACAGAAAGATCTGACCGATTGATTCCCTCGGCGTGCTCCGCTGCTGGGAGTGGAGTTCGCCTATGACTGAAGTAGAAGTTAAAAAAGCGCAAGAAAGCCTGCAGGATCGCCTGGCCCAGGTGGTCGAACTGCTGCAGCGTCAGCGTATGGTCGAAGACCTGACCCATCGCCAGGAAGGCGCGCACAACGACCTGGTGGAAAACCTGGTCCACCGTCAGAACCTCGTCGAGCTGCAGCGCAAGCTCGATGACCTGCACCCCGCCGACATCGCCTATATCCTCGAAGCCTTGCCCCTGGAAGATCGTCTGACGGTCTGGCAACTGGTGCGCTCGGAGCGCGATGGCGACATCCTGCTGGAAGTTTCCGATTCGGTTCGCCAGTCGCTGATCGCCGACATGGACGATCACGAGCTGCTGGCTGCCGCCAAGGAGATGGACGCCGACGAACTGGCCGACCTCGCCCCAGAGCTGCCGCGCGACGTTGTTCACGAGCTGATGGAAACCCTCGATGCCCAGCAACGCGAACGGGTGCGTTCGGCGCTGAGCTACGACGAGGAGCAGGTCGGTGCGTTGATGGACTTCGAGATGGTCACCATCCGCGAGGACGTCAGCCTGGAAGTGGTTCTGCGCTACCTGCGCCGCCTGAAAGAACTGCCGAACCACACCGACAAATTGTTCGTGGTCGATTACGACGGCATCCTCAAGGGGGTATTGCCGATCAAGCGCCTGCTGGTCAACGACCCGGAGAAAAAGGTCGCGGAGGTCATGGCGACCGACCCCGTCTCCTTCCAGCCCGAGGAAGATGCCTACGATGCAGCGCAGGCTTTCGAGCGTTATGACCTGGTATCCGCCCCGGTGGTGGACAAGAGCGAACGCCTGATCGGCCGTCTGACCATCGACGAAATGGTTGACCTGATCCGTGAGGAAAGCGAGAGCGAAGTCCTCAACATGGCGGGTCTGCGTGAAGAGGAAGATATTTTTGCCTCGGTCTGGCGTTCGTTCCGCAACCGTTGGGCGTGGCTGGCAATCAACCTGATTACCGCGTTCGTTGCTTCGCGAGTGATCGGGTTGTTCGAAGGTTCGATTGAAAAGCTGGTGGCGTTGGCTGCGTTGATGCCGATCGTTGCGGGTATTGGTGGCAACTCTGGTAACCAGACCATCACGATGATCGTCCGCGCCATGGCCCTGGATCAAGTATCGCCAGGCAATACCAGCCGCTTGATGCGTAAGGAGTTGGCTGTGTCGCTGATCAACGGCCTGGTGTGGGGCGGAGTGATTGGTGCGGTGGCTTTCTGGCTGTATGGCAGCTGGTCGCTGGGGGTGGTGATGACCGCAGCGATGACCTTGAACCTGTTACTGGCGGCGCTGATGGGCGTGCTGATCCCGATGACATTGGCCCGCTTGGGTCGCGACCCTGCGATGGGGGCGAGCGTGATGATCACTGCTGTGACTGACAGCGGTGGCTTCTTCATCTTCCTTGGGTTGGCTACGCTGTTCCTGCTGTAAGCCGATCCTCCCTGTGGGAGCAATCCCACAGGGGAATGCGATTGCTGCCAGTCAGTCGCCGACAAAAAAGCCAGCTTACGCTGGCTTTCTTGTGTTCGCGCAGGCCTCAGGAAGCGTCTGCGGCCATTTCCACATCGTGAGCGATGAGGGCGACCAGAGCGTTCTGCTGGCGGTGGGACAGTTGGCGGAAGCGCTGCAGCAACTCGCGCTCATGCAGGGACAGCTCTGGGCTGTCCAGACGCATGCTGAGCTCGTCACCCAGCGCGCCTTCCTGGATAAGGCTCTGTTCCAGGCGTGCGATGATCTCGGAGTTCATGCTGCGGTGGTGGTTGCGCGCTACCTCGGCAATGCGCTCACGCATTCCGTCTGGCAGGCGGACGACGAACTTGTCAGCGGTGCGGCTCGAATAAATAGCCTGTTTCATTGGGCGCATATAAATTGACCGGAGTTTGGTTCAGGGGAAGCGGTTCTCAAATTGGCCGCACGGGATGGAAGTACGACCGTGGCGACGACAAAATGTTCAACCGCCAGTGAAAAATGGATGCTCATCTTGCCTCAAGGTCGCCGTTTGCTTGGCGTCAATTATGTGACAAATAGTGAGCCGGATAAAGGCTTTATGCCAGTACCAATTATCAGAAATGAGCACTGGTTTGAAAAGTTTCACATGCTCTGGCTCGCCTGGCCGTCAGTCATTTGCCGTCAACAATTGGTAAAACCCAGAAAAATGCCCGGAAAAGCCCTAGAATGCGCCGGTTCCCTCCATAGAGCATAGTGGCTATGCAACATGACGCAAGCGACCGCCGATCAGGGACAGGCCGGTTGATATTTCTGGTTGGGCCGTCGGGTTCCGGGAAGGATTCCCTGATCGACGCTTCGCGTGAGCAACTGGCCGTCGCCGGGGTAGAAATAGCCCGCCGGGTCATCACCCGGTCGGCCGAAGCCAAAGGCGAAGCTGCCCAAGGGGTCACGCCCGAGCAGTTTGATACCTTGCGTGCGCAGGGTGCGTTTGCCATGCACTGGCGGGCCAATGGCCTGGACTATGGCATACCCCGGCAGGTGGACCAGTGGTTGGCGGCGGGGAGGCCGGTACTGGTGAATGGCTCGCGGGCTTATCTGGCAGAGGCCCGTCAGCGCTATCCGGACTTGCTGGTCGTGTTGGTCCAGGTCAAGCCTGAGGTGCTGCGCCAGCGCTTGCTGGCCCGGGGCCGGGAAACCACAGAAGAAGTGGAGCAGCGCCTGGCGCGCAGCGCACGCTTGCAGGCTGCAGCCGACCCGTCGGTGCATGTGCTGGATAATTCTTCCACGCTGGAGGCGGCGGTCGCTGCATTCTTTTCGCTGCTTCGCAATCAGGGCGTGCTACCGCGGGGATAGCAGCCGCAGAAAAGGATTACGCGAAAAAGCCCAGTTGAGGCATGACAAACGCCAGCATGCTGGTTAACATGCTGGCCATCCCGCTGTGCAGCGCTCGCTGCCGGTCGTAGCGTCTCAGTAGCTCAATTGGATAGAGCATCCCCCTCCTAAGGGGAAGGTTGCAGGTTCAATTCCTGCCTGGGACGCCATTCTTGTCATTCCGATAATTGTCTCCTTTGTCGCCGCCGCGCTGCTGTTAAAGCACCTTCGCTTGGCCAGCTCACTATATCGGGCTTGCTGCTTGTTGCGTTTCATCCTGGTCGCCATCCGCCTTGGCGACCTGCTCTTGCGCTTTCTCCTCCACCTTGCGCTCGATGTTTTCTTTCATGCGCTGGGCGATCAACTCGTCGACTTTTGCTTTCATTTCTGGTGGCAGGGCGTCGTACTCTTCTTCGGTCAGGCCTATCTCACGCAGCAGTTTTTCCTTGATCATCTCGCCAGGCGACTTGGACATGAAGTCGTGAAATTCCTCCCGGGCAGTCTTGGGTGGCAGTGGTTCTCCGATGATCGGCTCGTTGGTCGCAGAACCCAGGTTTTGCAGCATCACCTTGAGTTTGGCAAAAGCTTCTGCACGAGCATCCTCAGCGTTTTGCTGAGCGGTACTGCCTCCGTTCTGCTGTTGGCTCGCCGTGTTGGCGGTGGATATTGGCGTGCGGACAGGCGCAATCTGGGCCATTGCCTGCTCATCGTTGGCGTGCCGAGGCTGATGGAGCGTGGGCTGCCAGCTCACGCCGTTATGGGCAATTATCATGTTTCCTCCTTGGAAATCTCGTTGACAGCTTCCCAGCGCAAAAGCCATGCCAGCATTCTATCGGCCGAAATCAGGGCCTTGGCGCTATTTCCGATACGCGCGGGCGGGCATATGCTTGCCCGTGTCAGGCATGATCTTGCCGCCTGCGGCAATTACCACCACTGTCGGCAGCCCCTTGATCGGAGCGCAGTTGCTGGGCATCAGGGAGAGTGTCCATGAGTCAAGAAACCAGGCCGGTACCTGCCGGCTTCAGTGAACAGCAGTTGCACACCTTGTTCGATTTGATCAGCGATGGCATCTGGGACTGGAATGCCAATACTGGCTACGTTTATCGCAACCCGGGCTGGTACAGCATGCTGGGTTATGCCAGGCACTCCATGGCCAACTCGGTATTTACCTGGGAGAGCGTGATCCATCCTGAAGACTACCCACGGGTAATGGCGCATTTCGAGGCCTATATCAATCAGCGCAACGAGCGCTACTGCATTGAATACCGTTGCCGTTGTCAGGATGGCAGCTACATCTGGATCGAAGACAGCGGCTACATCATCGCGCATAACGAGGACGGTTCCGTGGCGCGCATGCTGGGTGCGCATCGCAATATCGACGCTGGCAAGCGCTTGGTGGCTCAACTGGAGCAGAAGAACCAGTCACTGGAGTTTCAGGTGGCCGAACGCACCCGCGAGTTGTCTCGGGTTAACCAGCAGTTGCAGCGGCAACTGGACGAAAACCGTGAACTGGCCGAACGCGATGCGTTGACCCGGGTCGCCAATCGTTACCGGCTGGAGAGCGCGTTGCACCTAGAGTGCCAGCGCGCCCAGCGCTTTCGCCAGCCGTTGTCGCTGATTGCCATGGATATGGATGATTTCAAACCGATCAACGACCGCTACGGTCACGCCCGTGGCGATTCGGCGTTGGTGCGGGTGGCCGAAAACCTGCGCACCTGCTTGCGCGAACTGGACCTGCTGGCGCGCTGGGGTGGCGACGAGTTCGTCATCGTGCTGCCGCAGACCGCATTGGGGGAGGCGCTGGAGGTGGCAGCGCGCTTGCGCCAGGTGCTCGAGCTAGTGGAGCCGGTGGGGGATTGTCGACTGACCATGAGCTATGGCGTGGTGCAACGGCTGGATGGGGAGGACCAGGACGCGCTGCTGGCGCGTGCCGACAAGGCGCTATACAGGGCCAAGCGGGCAGGCAAGAACGCAATTTCCGAGTAGCGCCCGCTCAGAGATGGCGCTGTTTTCTGGAGGTTTACATGGCCTGAATGAAAAAAGACCCGCAGCGCCTCTCGGCGCAGCGGGCCAAATCGGCCTCGGCCGCTTCAGTGTCAGATATGCAAGGCGTGACCCAGGGCGCGCAGCGCGGCTTCCTGTACCGCTTCACCCAGCGTGGGGTGGGCATGAATGGTGCCGGCCACATCTTCCAGGCACGCGCCCATCTCCAGCGATTGGGCAAACGCCGTGGACAATTCGGAAACCGCCACGCCAACTGCCTGCCAGCCCAGAATCAAGTGATTGTCGCGTCGCGCCACCACGCGCACGAAACCGCTTTTCGACTCCAGGCTCATGGCCCTGCCGTTGGCGGCAAACGGGAACTGCGCGACGATGCAGTCCAGGCCCTGCTGGCTGGCTTGTTCCGGGGTCTTGCCGACCACCACCAGCTCCGGGTCGGTGAAGCACACGGCGGCAATTGCAGTAGGCTCGAAGCGGCGGGTCTTGCCGGCGATGATTTCGGCGACCATCTCGCCCTGGGCCATGGCCCGGTGCGCCAGCATCGGCTCGCCAGCGACGTCGCCGATGGCCCAGACGTTGCGCATGCTGGTCTGGCAGTGCTCGTCGATGGCAATGGCGGCGCCGTTCATCTTCAGGTCCAGGCATTCCAGGTTGAAGCCTTGGGTGCGTGGCCGGCGGCCCACGGCCACCAGTACCTGGTCGGTCTCCAGGCGCAGTTGCCCGCCCTTGCCGTCGTTGGCCAGCAGGCAACCATTTTCGTAACCTTCAACGCTGTGGCCCAGGTGCAGGGCGATGCCCAGCTTCTTCAGCGACTCGGCCACCGGGGCGGTCAATTCGCTGTCGTAGGTCGGCAGGATGCGCTCACGCGCTTCCACCACACTGACCTGTGCACCCAGCTTGCGATAGGCAATGCCCAACTCCAGGCCAATGTAGCCACCCCCTACCACCACCAGATGTTGCGGCAGGGCTTTCGGTGCCAGGGCTTCGGTGGAGGAAATCACCGGGCCACCCAGCGGCAGCATCGGCAGTTCGACACTGCTGGAGCCGGTGGCCAGCAACAGGTGCTCACACTGGATGCGCTGGCCATCGACCTCGACCTGCTTGCCGTCGAGCACCTTGGCCCAGCCATGTACCACTTTTACCCCGTGCTTTTTCAGCAAGGCGGCAACACCGGTGGTCAGGCGGTCGACGATGCCGTCCTTCCAGGCCACGCTCTGGCCGATGTCCAGGCGCGGCGAGGCTACGCTGATACCCAGCTCGGACGCCCCGGCAAAACGCGAAGTCTGGTGGAACTGTTCGGCCACATGGATCAGTGCTTTGGACGGAATGCAGCCGATGTTCAGGCAGGTGCCGCCCAGCGCCTGGCCTTCTACCAGTACGGTGGGGATGCCCAGTTGCCCGGCGCGGATGGCAGCCACATAACCGCCGGGGCCGCCGCCGATGATCAGCAGGGTCGTTTGGATAGTCTGGTGCATGCTCACTCCACGAACAGGCAGGCGGGCTGTTCGAGCAGGCCGCGCACGGCCTGGATGAACAGGGCGGCGTCCATGCCATCGACCACGCGGTGGTCGAACGAACTGGACAGGTTCATCATCTTGCGCACGACGATCTGGCCGTCGATCACCACTGGCCGTTCGACCATGCGGTTGACCCCGACGATTGCCACTTCCGGGGTGTTGACCACCGGCGTGCTGACAATGCCACCCAAGGCGCCGAGGCTGGTCAGGGTGATGGTCGAGCCGGACAGCTCTTCGCGGCTGGCCTTGTTGTTGCGTGCAGCGTTGGCCAGGCGCGAAATTTCGCCGGCATTGGCCCACAGGCTGCCCGCTTCGGCGTGGCGCAGCACGGGTACCATCAGGCCGTTGTCACCTTGGGTGGCAATGCCCACATGCACCGCGCCATGGCGGGTGATGATCTGCGCTTCGTCGTCGTAGGTTGCGTTGATCTGCGGGAAGTCACGCAGCGCCACGACCAAGGCGCGCACCAGGAATGGCAGCAAGGTCAGCTTGCCGCGGCTGTCGCCGTGCTTGCTGTTGAGCTGCTGGCGCAGGGCTTCCAGGGCGGTGACGTCAATTTCTTCCACGTAGCTGAAGTGTGCGACGCGGCGCTTGGCGTCCTGCATGCGCTGGGCGATCTTGCGACGCAGGCCGATCACAGGCACCTGTTCGCTGTCAGTGCGCTTGGCATAGCCGTTCGGTGCCTGGCCGGCATTGCTTTGCGGCTTGCTCATGAAGGCGTCGAGGTCTTCGTGCAGAATACGCCCGGCCGGGCCGCTGCCATGCACATAACGCAGTTCGATACCGGCATCCAGGGCGCGTTTGCGCACGGCCGGCGAGGCCAGTGGCTTGTCGCCCGGCTGGCGCGGCACAATGGCCGCAGCTTCGTGATTGGCGGGCGCCTGGTGCGCGGCGGGTTTTACGTCTTTCTGCGGTTCCGGCTTGGCTGCAATCGGGGCCGCCTGGGCCTCTACCGGCTTTGGCTGAGGCACATCCACATGGTTGCCGCTGCCTTCCACTTCGATGCGGATCAGTTCGCTACCGACCGCCATCACTTCACCGGGCTGTCCACCCAAGGCCAGCACTGTACCGCTGACCGGCGAAGGGATTTCGACGGTGGCCTTGTCGGTCATGACGTCGGCCACCACCTGGTCCTCGGCGATGATATCGCCGACCTTGACGAACCATTCCACCAACTCGACCTGCGCGATGCCTTCGCCAATGTCCGGCATCTTGATGACGTGCGTGCCCATTCAGACCTCCATGACCTTTTTCAGTGCCGCACCTACCCGCGAAGGGCCGGGGAAGTAAGCCCATTCCTGTGCGTGGGGGTAGGGGGTGTCCCAGCCGGTGACGCGCTCGATCGGCGCCTCCAGGTGGTGGAAGCAGTGCTCCTGCACCAGCGCCACCAGTTCGGCACCGAAGCCGCAGGTGCGGGTGGCCTCGTGCACCACCACGCAACGGCCGGTCTTTTTCACCGACTCGACGATGGTGTCCAGGTCCAGCGGCCATAGGCTGCGCAGGTCGATCACTTCGGCATCGACGCCGCTTTCTTCGGCGGCCACCTGGGCCACGTACACCGTGGTGCCGTAGGTCAGCACAGTCACGTCACTGCCAGGGCGGGTAATGGCGGCCTTGTCCAGCGGTACGGTGTAATAGCCGTCGGGCACGGCGCTGTGCGGGTGCTTCGACCACGGTGTTACCGGGCGGTCGTGGTGGCCATCGAACGGGCCGTTGTACAGGCGTTTGGGCTCCAGGAAGATTACCGGGTCGTCGCATTCGATCGAGGCAATCAGCAGGCCTTTGGCGTCATATGGGTTGGACGGCATGACGGTGCGCAGACCGCACACCTGGGTGAACATCGCTTCCGGGCTCTGGCTGTGAGTCTGGCCGCCATAGATACCGCCGCCGCAAGGCATGCGCAGGGTCAGCGGGGCGATGAACTCGCCGGCCGAACGGTAACGCAGGCGGGCCAGCTCGGAGACGATCTGGTCGGAGGCCGGGTAGAAGTAGTCGGCGAACTGGATCTCCACCACCGGGCGCAGGCCATAGGCACCCATGCCCACGGCGGTACCGACGATGCCGCTCTCGGAGATGGGCGCATCGAACACGCGCGATTTGCCGTACTTGTTCTGCAGGCCTTCGGTGCAGCGGAACACGCCGCCGAAGTAACCGACGTCCTGGCCGTACACCACTACATTGTCGTCGCGCTCAAGCATGACATCCATGGCCGAGCGCAGGGCCTGGATCATGGTCATGGTAGTGGTGGCCATGGCGGTTTCCGGGTTTATGCTGTTGTTGTGGTCGTTCATCTCAAACCCCCAGTTCCTGGCGTTGACGGCGCAGGTGTTCGGGCATCTCCTTGTACACATCCTCGAACATCGAGGCGGCGCTCGGGATATGCCCGTTGGCCAGGGTGCCGTATTGCTCGGCTTCTTTCTGCGCAGCAATCACCGCAGCTTCGAGCTCGGCCGTGACGGCCTGGTGTTCTTCCTCGGACCAGTGGCCGATCTTGATCAGGTGCTGCTTCAGGCGGGCGATCGGGTCACCCAGCGGGAAGTGGCTCCAGTCATCGGCAGGGCGGTACTTGGAGGGGTCGTCCGACGTCGAGTGCGGGCCGGCACGGTAGGTGACCCACTCGATCAGGCTTGGGCCCAGGCCGCGTCGGGCGCGTTCGGCAGCCCAGCGCGAGGCGGCGTACACGGCGACGAAGTCGTTGCCGTCAACCCGCAGCGAAGCAATACCGCAACCCACGCCACGGCCGGCAAAGGTGGTCGACTCGCCACCGGCGATGGCCTGGAAAGTGGAAATGGCCCACTGGTTGTTGACCACGTTGAGGATGACCGGGGCGCGGTATACGTGGGCAAAGGTGAGGGCGGTGTGGAAGTCCGACTCGGCAGTAGCGCCGTCACCGATCCACGCCGAGGCGATCTTGGTATCGCCTTTGATCGCCGATGCCATGGCCCAGCCGACCGCCTGCACGAACTGGGTCGCCAGGTTGCCGCTGATGGTGAAGAAGCCGGCTTCGCGCACCGAGTACATGATCGGCAACTGGCGGCCTTTGAGTGGGTCGCGCTCGTTGGACAGCAGTTGGCAGATCATCTCGACCAGCGATACGTCGCGGGCCATCAGGATGCTTTGCTGGCGGTAGGTCGGGAAGCACATGTCAGTGCGGTTCAGCGCCAGCGCCTGGCCGCTGCCGATGGCTTCTTCGCCCAGGCTTTGCATGTAGAAGGACATCTTCTTCTGGCGCTGGGCAACCACCATGCGGCTGTCGAAGATCCGCGTCTTGAGCATGGCGCGCATGCCTTGGCGAAGGATCTGCGGGTCGATGTCCTCGGCCCACGGGCCTTGCGCGTCGCCTTGCTCGTCGAGCACGCGGACCAGGCTGCAGGACAGGTCGGCAGTGTCGGCAGCATCGACATCGATAGCAGGTTTACGGGCCTGACCTGCATCGGTGAGGCGCAGGTAGGAAAAATCGGTCTGGCAGCCTGGCCGGCCGGTGGGCTCGGGCACATGCAAACGCAGGGGGGCGTACTCGTTCATGCTTTTTACGCTCGCTCGGGTATTTGTTTTTGTGAGCTCTGAAGCGGCCGCCGCTGAGTACCGGCTTGTGACTGGTAAGTCAGCGTCACCTACATCTTAGTGGCCCGGCAGGAGAATTTTTCTCTCAAGTTGATTGCCTTTGCCGAGCGGGGCAGATAAACATTCCGCATAAACACAAAAAACCGGTGATTTTGTCTCATGCGCAAACTCGATCGTACCGATATCGGCATTCTCAACAGCCTGCAAGAGAACGCCCGCATCACCAATGCCGAGCTGGCACGCTCGGTGAACCTGTCGCCCACGCCTTGCTTCAACCGGGTGCGGGCCATGGAAGAGCTGGGGGTGATCCGCCAGCAGGTGACCTTGCTGTCGCCGGAGGTGCTGGGGCTGGATGTGAACGTGTTCATCCATGTCAGCCTGGAAAAACAGGTGGAGCAGTCGTTGCACCGCTTTGAAGAAGAGATCGCCGAGCGGCCCGAGGTGATGGAGTGCTACCTGATGACGGGTGACCCGGATTACCTGTTGCGGGTGCTATTGCCCAGCATCCAGGCGCTGGAGCGGTTTCTCGATTACCTGACGCGCTTGCCAGGGGTAGCCAATATTCGTTCAAGCTTTGCCCTGAAGCAGGTGCGCTACAAGACGGCGTTGCCGTTGCCGGCCAATGGCATGACTTTGCGGGAGTAGGGGGGGCGATGCCGGCACAAGGATCGCATCCACCTGTAGGAGCGGGTTCACCCGCGAAGAGGCCGGCACAGCCACCCAATAGGCTGCTTGATATTTTAAACACCCCCAGCCTATGTTGATGTCAGCCTACAACAACAAGGACAAGCGTCATGAGCACTGCTCAGCTCCAGGGCATCAATGAAATCGAATGCGTCACCCCCGACCTCAACGGCGTCCCGCGCGGCAAGGTGATGACCGCCGAAGGCTTCCTCGAAGGCCGTCGTCTGCAAATGGCCCGGGGAGTGCTGCTGCAGTGCATCATGGGCGGCTACCCACCGGCGAAGTTCTACGGCAGTGACGACGGCGACCTGGCACTGGTGGCCGAACCCGGTCAGGTGCACCGCCTGCCCTGGAGCAATGACGGCCGCGCCTTGGCCATCTGCGATGCCAATGAGCTGGATGGCCGGCCCTCGGCATTGTCCACCCGGGGCCAGCTGAAAGCCGTGAGAGCCCGCTATGCGGCACTGGGCCTGGTGCCGGTAGTGGCAACCGAGCTGGAGTTCTTCGTCTTTGCCCCCAACACTGACCCGCACCAACCGTTCCTGCCGCCGGTAGGCAGCGATGGCCGCCGCGAGCAGGGCCATTCGGCGTTCAGTGTCAGCTCCAACAACGGCCTGCGTCCGTTTTTCAAGGAGGTGTATCACTGTATGGCCGCGCTCGGCCTGCCACGTGACACTTTCATGCACGAAATGGGTGTCAGCCAGTTTGAGATCAACCTGCTGCACGGCGACCCGCTGCTGTTGGCCGACCAGACTTTCCTGTTCAAGCACCTGCTCAAGGAAGTGGCGCTCAAGCACGGGCTGACGGTGGTCTGCATGGCCAAGCCGCTGGCGCGTACGCCCGGCAGCTCCATGCACATTCACCAGAGCCTGGTCGAGGCCGGCAGCGGGCGCAACGTGTTCAGTGATGAGCAGGGCCTGCCGACAGACACCTTCCACCACTTCATCGGCGGGTTGCAGGCGTGCATGGCCGACTTCACTGCCCTGTTCGCGCCCAACGTCAACTCCTACCAGCGCCTGTGCCATCCCTACGCCTCGCCGAACAATGCGTGCTGGTCCGAGGACAATCGCGCCGCTGGCCTACGCATTCCGGCCAGTGCGCCGGTCGCGCGACGGGTGGAAAACCGCCTGCCAGGCGCCGATGCCAACCCTTACCTGGCCATTGCCGCCAGCCTGGCCGCCGGCCTGCACGGCATCGAGCAGCGCTTGCAGCCATCGCCGGCCATCCAGGGCGAATTCGAGGTGCCCGAGCACCTGAGCCTGCCGTGCACGCTGCACGCGGCCCTTGAAAGGCTCAAGCGCAGCACGCTGGCGCGGGAACTGTTCGGCAGCGAGTTCATCGAAGGCTACATCGCCAGCAAGACCCTTGAGCTGAGCGATTTTTTCGACGAGATCACGCCGTGGGAGCGCCGGGTCCTGGCGGCACAGGCCTGAGCGCGACATAACCTGCACCGGGCACGCCCCCGCAGTGCCAAATAGCTGTCGGGGGGGCCTGCGCCAGGCGGTTTTTGCCTTTATGCTGCTAGCACCCAAAACTGCCACCTGACCAGGGAGCTCCACGGGACGTATGCGAAATGTATGGAAGCCGTTTCAGTCGTTGTATTTCGCCGCGCTGATGATGTTGATCGGCTCGGGCCTGCTCAGCACCTACCTGGCCCTGCGCCTGGCGGCCGACCATGTCGACAGCCTGTGGGTGGGTGCGTTGATGGCGGCCAACTACTTTGGCCTGGCGGTTGGTGGCAAGGTTGGCCACCGGCTGATCGGGCGGGTAGGGCACATACGCGCCTATGCCACCTGTGCCGGTATCGTCGGCGCCGCGGTGCTCGGTCATGGCCTGACCAGCTGGCTGCCGGCCTGGGTAGGGCTGCGCATGATCGTCGGCCTGGGGATGATGTGCCAATACATGGTCATCGAGAGCTGGCTCAACGAGCAGGCCGATGTGAAACACCGGGGCGCGGTGTTCAGCGGTTACATGATTGCCTCGTACCTGGGGCTGGTGCTTGGCCAGTTGATTCTGGTGGTGCACCCGCAGCTCGGCCCTGAGCTGCTGATGCTGGTGGCGATGTGCTTTGCCCTGTGCCTGGTGCCCGTGGCGATGACCCGGCGTATTCACCCGGCGCCTTTGCGCCCGGCACCGATGGAGCCGAAATTCTTCATCAAACGCGTGCCGCAGTCGCTCAGTACGGTTTTGGGCTCGGGGCTGATTGTCGGCTCGTTCTACGGTCTGGCGCCTTTATATGCTTCAAGCCAGGGGATGAGTACCGAGCAGATCGGTCTGTTCATGGGTAGCTGCATTTTTGCCGGCCTGCTGGTGCAGTGGCCGCTGGGCTGGTTGTCTGACCGTTATGACCGGGCTGTGCTGATTCGTAGCGTGGCGGTGGGGCTGGCACTGGCTGCTGCGCCATTGGCGATACTGCCCAGTGTGCCGCTGGAGTTGCTGTTCGGTATCGGCTTCCTGATCTCGTTGCTGCAGTTCTGCCTGTACCCGCTGGCGGTTGCCTTTTCCAATGACCACGTGGAAAGCGAGCGCCGGGTATCGCTGACGGCGATGCTGTTGGTGACCTACGGTGTGGGTGCATGTGTCGGCCCGCTGGCGGCAGGGGTTTTGATGAAGGTATTGGGCGCGCAGATGCTGTATGCCTTCTTCGTATTCTTTGCCCTGGTGCTGGTCTGGCGCATTCGGCCGAAAGCGGTTACCGGCCTGCATCAGGTACAGGATGCACCGCTGGGCCACGTGGCGATGCCGGCGGCCGGTTCGCCGTTGTCGGCGGCGCTGGACCCGCGGGTGGATGAGCAGACCGTGCAGGACGTGATGCAGGCGCCTGTGGCGGCTGAAGACACCGAGGATGAAGAGAAGGGCGCGCAGCAACAGGCGCCTGAACCGGAAGAAGCCAGCAGGTCGGTGTAGGAGCGGGTTTACCCGCGAAGAGGCCAGCCCAGCGGAAACACAAATGAAAACGCCACCTCAGCAGGTGGCGTTTTCTGTTTTACCGACTGACGATCAATAATCGTCCTTGTCGAACCGCCGCGCCTCACGCTGCAGCTGGTACACAAAACTCTCGATCTTGCGTTGAGCCTGCCCGCTCAGGTTGTGGAAGCGCACGCCGGCAAAAGTGGTGTTGATGCGCTCTTCATAGTGCAGATGACGCAGCTCGACCATGGTATCCACCAGGCCCAGCGGGTTGCCCGCCTTGAAACGCTCATACACCTGGCCCAGTTGCAAGCGGTCTTCGACATTGCCTTCGAAGCGCAGTTTGCAGCCGGTGGCCGAGATATCCAGCAGCTTGCCTCGCAGGGCACCGTTGCCTTTGAGGTGGGCGCCGTCGAGGATGATGTCGACCAGCTGCGATAGCTTCAGTGCGGCGCGGAAGGCATTGCGGCGCTGGTGGTAGGTCATCTCTTGCGGCAGGGCGCCGCTGTAGCAGCGGTGGCCGTCGACCTCGCTGATTTTCAACTCGTGATCGCACTCCCAGGCGATGCGCACACCATCGTGGAAGCCTTCGACGCGGAAGTGCTCGCCGTTCTCGATGAATTTCTCGCCGTCACGGGGGATCATCTCGTCCAGTGCCAGGGTATTGCTTTCGCGGTCCACGCGCACCACATAGCTCTGGAAGCGCTGGCTGCGCTCATGGAAGGTAATGATCAGGGGGTCGTGGCTTTCCTGCAGCTGCCGCAAGTTGGCCGCAATCTCCAAGGGGGTGCTCAACACCTTGGGTGGTTGCGGAGCATCGGATTCATTGAACACAGCTTATCGTTCTCCAGGCAAAAGCGACACACGCAAGTAACGGCATTTTGCCACTATGTTCTGTGCCTTGATAGAAAAATCACACTTGGCTGAGCGCGCGTGGCTTGGCCAGGGGCGAGGTGCTGCCACGGCTGTCATAGAGCGAAGGCGAATCGCCGCCCTGAAGGATGCGGATCTGGTTGTTGGTGACGTGTTGCTGCACCTGGATGATCCGGCCATTGGTCTCGTTAAGCTGTTGGCAGGCTTGCATCAATTGGCTGATCACGTTGAGTTGTTGCAGGATCAATTCACCGTTGGGCGATTGTGCCGCCACAGCCTCCACTCCGGCGCGATCTGCGCTCAGGCCAAGGCTGGTAAGCAGGTTGTTGCGCCGCAGGCCTTGCTGCTCCAGCAACACGATCAAAGACTGCTTGCGAGCCAGAATATCTTCCAGCGGTGCCATATCGCGGCCATGCAGGGCTACAGACTCCTTTTTCAGAAGGTCGAGCAGTTCCTGCATCGGGGCAATGTCATCTTCGATCAGTTGCAGCAAGGTGGTGTCGTGCATGGCTAACTCTTGGCTTTTCTGGCGTCCGTGAAGTCAGCGCGCCGTACGGTCAGCGCTGGGCTTCGAAATCAAGCAGTTTGCTGGCGACCCGGCCGGCATCGACCTGGTAGCTGCCGTCGGCGATCGCCTGTTTCAACTGGGCCACGCGGGCGCTGTTGACCACCGGCTCGTCGCGCAGCTTGTCGCTGACCTTCTGCAACTGCTGGGCCTCCTGGCTGAGGTGTACCGCTTCTCCGCTGGCGCTGGTGGCGCTTGCCGCTTCCTGGCGAGCTGCCGGTTTTTCGGCGCTGCCGGACGCGGTGTTGCTGCGCACGCCGCCCGTGACGGACGGAGAGTTATTCATGCGACTGAAGTCGATGACCATGATCAGAAACCTCTGGGTATTTGGACGCTTGCCTTGTTTTCGGCCAACCCGATATAAACTTTAGGCACAAATGCGTTGCCGCCTGTCGGCAAGCCCGCGAACCCGTGTTCTGACACAGTTTAGGAAAAGCGGTTCCTCACTGCCAGCGTAATCTGGTGGCTGGCCTACATACTGACCTCGACCTGGCCGGGGCCGGTCACCCTGGCCTTGACCACGCGTTTGGAGTTGAGGTTGCGTACCCGGATCTGCTCGCTCAGGCCGCCCTTGCTCAGGGCTTCGCCCGGCATGCGCACGCTCAGGCCACCACTACGGGCAATGATCACCACATGATCACCCTTGCGCACCACCTCGGCCTGTTCCAGGTGTTGCGGTGTGAGCACCTGGTCGATCACCGTGGGGCGCAGCATCTTCATGCCCACCACCTGGTCCAGCTCGGTCAGAAAGCCCTGGCCCAGGGTGCCGACGTCGCGTTCGCGCAGGGCCACGTCACCTTCGCCGACCGTGTTGTCGCGCTTGAGCGGTCGGGTTACCACCACCACGTCGCGGAAAAGTCGTACGGTGGCCGGCACAAATACCGTCCACGGTGCTGCGCCGTTGCAGCGTATCCTTACCGTCACCCTGCCCAGTGGCTTGGCCGGGCTTTCCAGTGAGGCGTCCAGCTGCTGGCTGCACAACGGCATGCGCAGGCGTGGGTCCAGCGGGTTGACCTGGATTTCATAGCGCCCGGCAGTCTGGGTGGTGGACAGGTAATCTTCAACGGTGAATTCAAGAAACCCTTGGGTGACACCGATAAGCTGTTCAGGCAAGGTGAACGCGTCCGCTACCGTGCGAACGCCGGGCATCAGCAGGCACAGCGTGGCCAGCGGGCCAGTCAGCAGGCGTGTCAATCGTCGGGAAAATGTCGTTTTCGTGTGCATGACACTCAAAAAAGCAAAGCCCGTGCCGACTCGCTACCTGAGTGGCAACGAAAGGCTGAAACGTTAAGGAGTCTGGCATGGCGGGTGTTATGGATTCGGTCAACCAGCGCACGCAGCTGGTGGGGCAGAATCGCCTGGAATTGCTGCTGTTCCGCCTCAATGGCGAACAGCTTTACGGCATCAATGTGTTCAAGGTCAGGGAAGTACTGCAATGCCCTGCGCTGACCTTGCTGCCCAAGGCGCACCCTGTGGTGCGTGGCGTTGCCAATATTCGCGGGGCGACCATCCCGATCCTCGACTTGTCGATGGCCACCGGGTTGCGGCCGCTGCAGGAAGACACGCGCAACAGCTTCGTGATCATCACCGAGTACAACACCAAGACCCAAGGTTTCCTGGTGCATTCGGTGGAGCGCATCGTCAACATGAACTGGGAAGAGATCCATCCGCCACCCAAGGGTACTGGCCGTGATCACTACCTGACCGCGGTCACCCGGGTGGACAAACGCATGGTCGAGATCATCGACGTGGAGAAGGTGCTGGCCGAAGTGTCGCCGTCGTCCGAGTCGGTATCGGCCGGTGTGATCGATGCCGAGGTGCAGGACAAGGCGGTGTTGATGCGGGTGCTGACCGTCGACGACTCGTCGGTGGCGCGCAAGCAAGTCAGCCGTTGCCTGCAGACCGTAGGGGTCGAGGTGGTGGCGCTCAATGATGGCCGTCAGGCTCTGAACTACCTGCGTCAGCTGGTGGATGAGGGCAAAAAGCCGGAAGAAGAGTTCCTGATGATGATCTCGGACATTGAAATGCCGGAAATGGATGGCTATACGCTAACCGCGGAGATTCGCAGCGATCCGCGCATGCAAAAGTTGCACATCTGCCTGCATACTTCGCTTTCCGGGGTGTTCAACCAGGCAATGGTCAAAAAGGTCGGTGCCGATGACTTCCTGGCCAAGTTCAAGCCGGACGACCTGGCCCAACGGGTGGTCGACCGGATCAAAGCAGCGCATTGAAGCAGCCGGGGGCATGCCCCCTGGCACCAGTGATTGAAAAGAGGCGGCAGTAGTGTCTACGGGTAATTTGGATTTCGAACAGTTCCGGGTCTTCCTGGAGAAAGCCTGTGGCATCCTGCTGGGCGAGAATAAGCAGTATCTGGTTTCCAGCCGTCTCAACAAGCTGATGGAACAACAGGGCATCAAGAGCCTGGGTGAGCTGGTGCAGCGCATTCAGGCCCAGCCGCGCGGCGGCTTGCGCGAGCAGGTGGTCGATGCCATGACCACCAACGAGACCCTTTGGTTTCGCGACACCTATCCGTTCGAAGTGCTGAAGAACAAGGTGATCCCCGAATTCATCCGCAACAACCCCGGCCAGCGCCTGCGCATGTGGTCGGCGGCCTGTTCGTCGGGGCAGGAGCCGTATTCCATCTCGATGGCAATCGACGAGTTCGAGCGCAGCAACCTTGGCCAGTTGAAGATGGGGGCGCAGATCGTCGCCACCGATCTCTCCGGCACCATGCTGACCAACTGCAAGACCGGCGAATACGACAGCCTGGCGATTGCCCGCGGCTTGTCCCAGGAGCGCCTGCAGCGCTACTTCGACCCCAAGGGGCCGGGGCGCTGGGCGGTCAAGCCAGCGATTCGCAGCCGTGTCGAATTCCGCTCGTTCAACCTGCTCGACAGTTATGCCAGTCTGGGCAAGTTCGACATCGTGTTCTGCCGCAATGTGCTGATCTATTTCTCGGCGCAGGTGAAGAAGGACATTCTCTTGCGTATTCACAGTACCTTGAAGCCGGGTGGGTATCTGTTCCTCGGGGCTTCCGAAGCCCTGAACGGGCTGCCTGACCATTACCAGATGGTGCAGTGCAGTCCGGGGATCATCTACCAGGCCAAGTAAGGTATGCCTTGAAGGGGGGCGTTTGTGAGATCGAGCGCCGCCCGCGCGGTGCATCGCGAGCTGCGCTCGCTCCCACGTTTGTTTCGGGCCGGTATCCCTGTTGCAGACGCGCGCGACCGCCTTGTTTGTACTGCGCGATATCGAGCCATGCACCCAGGCGTTCGCGCGCAAATCCCACAGGAATAATTGGCCCGAAACAAACGTGGGAGCGAGCGCAGCTCGCGATGCGCCGCGCGGGCGGCGCTCGATCTCCCAGGCGAAACCCTTCTGTCGCCGAACAATGACGTCAATTTTTTGTTTTGCCGCTTTTGCCGCCCGGCAATTGCCGCTTTTGCGGCCCAAGGCGGAAGTCCTTTGCCGCTTTTCTGGCATCACTCTGACACCACCTCGCCCCGCAGGCCCGTATTTCCGGGCTTTTCGTTGGTTGGCACAGCCCTTGCTATACCTTGCTCAACGAAATTCCGGTCAACCTCTGAAGGTTTCCCTGACATGAGCATCAGCTTCGACAAGGCGCTTGGTATTCACGAAAAGGCTCTGGGCTTCCGCGCCCAACGCGCTGAAGTGCTGGCCAACAACATCGCCAACGCCGACACGCCCAACTACAAGGCGCGTGACATGGACTTCGCCTCGGTGCTCGCAGCCGAAAGCGACAAGCAGCAGAGCGGCGGCCGCTTCAGCCTTGATCGTACCAACAGCCGGCACATCGAGGCTGAGGGCCTGGCCATGGCTGATGAAACCCTCAAATACCGCACGCCGCTGCAGCCGTCGATCGACCAGAACACCGTGGATGCGCAGATCGAGCAATCGAACTACACGGAAAACGCGATTGGCTTCCAGGCCAGCTTTACCTTGCTCAACAGTAAATTCAAAGGGCTGGTTTCCGCCCTGCGGGGAGAATGACCATGTCCCTTTCCAGTGTCTTCAACATTGCCGGTAGCGGCATGAGTGCACAGAACACGCGCCTGAACACCGTGGCGTCCAACATCGCCAACGCCGAGACCGTGTCTTCGAGCATCGACCAGACGTATCGCGCCCGTCACCCGGTGTTCGCCACCACCTTCCAGAATGCGCAGGCCGGCAGTAGCCAGTCGCTGTTCGAAGACCAGGGCGAGGCAGGGCAGGGTGTGCAGGTAAAAGGCATCGTCGAAGACCAAAGCACTCTGGAAGCACGCTACGAGCCGAATCACCCGGCGGCGAACAAGGACGGCTACGTCTACTACCCGAATGTCAACGTGGTCGAGGAGATGGCTGACATGATCTCCGCCAGCCGCGCGTTTCAGACCAATGCCGAGCTGATGAACACGGCCAAGAGCATGATGCAGAAAGTGCTGACCCTGGGGCAGTGATAAGGAATTCAGAGCATGGCAATCGATACTAACGGTGTGAACCTCAATGACGTGCTGTCGGCGTCGGGTGTGGGCACTAGCACCAAGAAGACCACGGACACCGCATCCAAGACCGGCAACGATTCGCTCGGCAAAGATGCCTTTCTGCAGCTGCTGGTCACCCAGATGCAGCACCAGAACCCGCTGGACCCGCAGGACAACGGTGAGTTCGTTGCCCAGTTGGCACAGTTCAGCAGCCTCGAAGGTATTACCTCGCTGAACGAGTCGGTCAGTGCCATTACCGGCTCCATGGCCTCGTCCCAGGCCTTGCAGGCGTCGTCACTGGTTGGGCGTTCGGTGGTGGTGCAGAACGACAAGGCCGTGGTCGACACCGCCGAAAGCTTCAATGCGCAGTTCGTTGTGCCGCAAGCTATCGGCGAAGCGAAGATCACCATCAAGGACAAGGACGGCAACACCGTCAAGACCATCGAGTTGGGCGAGCAGAAAGCCGGTTACGCCGATTTCATCTGGGACGGTACCAACAACAGTGGCGAGAAAGTCGACCCTGGCACCTACACCTTCACCGCCAGCACCACGGTGGACGGCAAGTCGGTGCAGATGAGCACATTGCTGCCGGCCAAGGTGACAAGCGTCAGCTTCAGCGCCGCCGGCGAAATGGTGCTCAACCTTGCCGGTGTTGGCAAAGTGTCCCTCTCCGACGTGCAAACCATCGGTATCTAAGGCCCGCTAGTGCGGCAAAAGGAGCGAATTCATGTCTTTCAATATCGGCCTTAGCGGTCTGTACGCAGCAAACAAGCAGCTGGATGTCACCGGCAACAACATCGCCAACGTCAACACCACCGGCTTCAAGTCGTCGCGTGCCGAGTTCGCCGATGTCTACGCAGGCTCCAACCGCCTGGGTGTTGGCAAGAACCAGGTGGGTAACGGGGTGCGCCTGGCAGCCGTTTCCCAGCAGTTCACCCAGGGTGACGTCAACACCACCGGCAACGTGCTGGATATGGGGATTCAGGGGCAGGGCTTCTTCGTGCTGTCCGATAACGGCTCGCGTGTTTACACCCGTGCGGGTGCTTTCCAGGCCAGCAAGGACAACTTCGTGATTACCTCGGACGGCCTGCGCCTGCAGGGCTATGCCGCCGACTCGACTGGCAAGATCCAGAAGGGCGTGCTGACCGATCTGCAGATCGATACGTCTGCGCTGCAGCCAAAGGCAACATCGCTGATCGATCAGGGCATCAACCTGAATTCTTCGGCCGCCGACATCCCGCTGGAAGTCGACGATGGTAGTGGTGCGATGGTGCCGAACCTGCCGTTCGATCCTTCCGATCAGACGACGTACACCAAGTCGTTCCCGACCAAGGTCTACGACAGTCAGGGTAACGAGCACACCATGGAGCAGTTCTATCGCAAGACTGGCACCAATGAGTGGACCATGTACACCTTGGTAGACGGACGCAACCCGTTCGACCCGGCCTCCACTGTGCCGCTGACCGGCACCATCAGTTTCAACAGCGATGGTTCGGTCAGCAGCATGACTGCCGATAACACCGGGCACCCGGCGGGCGCTTCGTTCACGGTGAACAACAATACCTTCACCATGACTGGCTGGGTGCCGGCGGTGGAAGACTCTGCAGGTAACTGGGCGTCGAATGGCGCAGTTGGCAACGCCGATGGCATGCGCCTGGCGATGAACAGCACCTCCTCCTACAACACCGAGACCGCGCGCATGTCGCAGTCGCAGGACGGTTACGCGACCGGTATTCTGTCGAGCCTTAGCATCGACTCGACGGGCGTGCTGTTCGCCAGCTTCAGCAACCAGCAATCCCGCGCCATTGGTCAGGTAGCCCTGGCCAGCTTCGCCAACGAGCAGGGCCTGCAGCAGATCGGTGGTACCCGCTGGACGGAAACCTACACCTCCGGTATTCCGGGCATCGATGCGCCGAAGACCGGTACCCTGGGCAGCGTCGAGTCCAACGCGCTGGAAGGCTCGAACGTGAACCTGACGCAGGAGTTGGTCGAGCTGATCAAGGCGCAGAGCAACTACCAGGCGAACGCCAAGACGATCTCCACCGAAAGCACCATCATGCAGACCATCATTCAGATGGCCTGATGGTTTCTGGTTGAGTGTGTGGATGAACCCCTTTGTCGCGAAGGGGTTCGTCGTCTTTGCCGGAGGGGGCATGAAACGGCTTTTTGTCACATTGATCGCTACTTTTTGCCTGTACCAGGCCCATGCCGGTACCGCGCCCTGGTGGCGTTGGGAAAGCCAGGTGGATGGGCGACTGGTCTGCTCGCAATGGTCGCCAGGCGATGGCTGGAAGAAATTCGCCGGTCCCTACAGCAATGGTGGTTGTCGTGAGCCTTGAGGAGGCCGGTGCAGGTTTGCCGTCATCGGCAACCAGGCGCCGGATAACCGGCGTTCAACACACCGGCGGCACCTGCGAAAGCCCGTATTCACGGGCTTTTTCTCGATTTCGGAAAGTTGGTTCGGAACTTGCTTTAGAGCCAGTACAGCAACGGCGAGCGGCAAGCGATCGCCAGTGCAGCGGAGGATGACTGTGGACAAGATGCTTTACGTGGCCATGACCGGTGCCAGCCAGAATGCGCTGGCGCAGAAGGCGCACGCTAACAACCTGGCGAACATTTCCACCAACGGTTTCCAGCGAGACCTGGAGCAGGCGCGCTCGATGCCTGTGTTCGGTGACAGCTTTCCGGCGCGTGCCTTTGCCATGACCGAGCGCCCGGGCACCGACTTCAGTGAAGGCCCGATGGTGGAAACCGGCCGTGACCTGGATGTGACCGTAAGCGGTAACGGTTTTATCGCCGTGCAGGCGCCAGATGGCAGCGAAGCGTATGTGCGTACCGGTAGCCTGAACATCGATGCTCTCGGGGTGTTGCGTGCCGGCAACGGTATGCCTGTGCTTGGCAATGGCGGCCCCATTGCCATCCCGCCCGAGCAGAAGGTCGAAGTCGGCTCCGATGGCACCATCAGCATCCGCTCCATGGGCGAGGACCCGCGCGTGATGGCGGAGGTTGATCGCATCAAGCTGGTCAACCCCGACACCAAAGGCCTGACCAAAGGCCAGGACGGGCTGATTCACACCGCGTCCGGCCAACCCGCGGATGCTGACGTCAACGTGCGGGTGGTGTCAGGTTTCCTGCAGGGCAGCAACGTCAACGCTGTCGAAGAAATGACCTCTGTGCTGGCGCTGTCCCGCCAGTTCGAACTGCACGTCAAGATGATGAACGCGGCCAAGGAAGGCGACGAAGCCATGGCGCGTGTTTTGCAAATCGGCTAACCACATTTGAACGGGTGCCGTAAATCAGGCGCACGAGGAGAACACTAAATGCTTCCGGCTCTCTGGGTCGCTAAAACCGGCCTGTCCGCACAGGACACCAACCTGACGGTCATCTCCAACAACTTGGCCAACGTCTCAACCACCGGCTTCAAGCGTGATCGTGCCGAATTTCAGGACCTGCTGTACCAGATCAAGCGTCAGCCAGGCGCGCAGTCGACCCAGGACAGCGAGTTGCCGTCGGGCCTGCAGGTCGGTACCGGCGTGCGCATTGTCGGCACGCAGAAAAACTTCCAGACCGGCAGCTTGCAGACCACGGAAAACCCGTTGGACATGGCCGTCAATGGCCGTGGTTTCTTCCAGATCCTGCAACCTGACGGCACCGTTTCCTACACCCGCGACGGTACCTTCCACCTGAACTCCGACGGCCAGATCGTCAACGCCGATGGCCTGGCGCTGGAGCCTGCCATCGTGGTGCCGAACGACGCCCAGACCTTCACTGTCGGCCAGGACGGCACCGTGTCGATCACCACCGCCGGCAACCCGGCTGCGCAGGTTATCGGCAATATTCAGACCGCCGATTTCATCAACCCGGCTGGCTTGCAGGCGATGGGTAACAACCTGTTCCTGGAAACCGCTGCCAGTGGCGCACCCCAGGTCGGTACCCCGGGCCTGAACGGTTTTGGCACCACCCTGCAGCAGACGCTGGAGAACTCCAACGTCAGCACCGTGGAAGAGCTGGTGAACATGATCACCACCCAGCGTGCCTACGAGATGAACTCCAAAGTCATTTCCACGGCCGACAAGATGCTGTCGTTCGTTACTCAACAGCTCTAAACCCTGTCACTCAGCTGCGCCCGTGAGGTAAGTGTCATGAATCGTCTGTTGTCCGTTTTCGCCCTGGGGGGGGCGGTGTTGCTGGCAGGTTGCGTCGCGCCGACGCCCAGGCCCAACGACCCGTACTATGCGCCGGTGTTGCCGCGCACCCCATTGCCGGCAGCGGCCAACAACGGTTCGATCTACCAGGCCGGTTTCGAACAGAACCTGTACAGCGACCGCAAGGCGTTCCGGGTGGGTGACATCATTACCGTCACCCTCAACGAGAGAACCTCGGCCAGCAAGAACGCAGGTTCGCAGATCCAGAAGAACAGCAATGCCAACATCGGCCTGACGTCATTGTTCGGCACCACGCCGAACACCAACAACCCGTTTGGCAGTGGTGACCTGTCGCTGGAGGCCGGCTACAGCGGCGAGCGCGCCACCAAGGGTGACAGCAAGGCCACCCAGGGCAACACCCTGACCGGCTCGATTACCGTGACCGTAGCCGAAGTGCTCCCCAACGGCATCATCGCCGTGCGCGGCGAAAAGTGGCTGACCTTGAACACTGGTGAAGAGCTGGTGCGCATTGCCGGCATGGTCCGCGCTGACGATATCGCCACTGACAACACCGTGCCGTCCACTCGCGTGGCCGACGCGCGCATCACCTATTCCGGTACGGGCTCGTTCGCCGATGCCAGCCAGCCCGGGTGGCTGGACCGCTTCTTCATCAGCCCGCTTTGGCCTTTCTGAGTACGGATGACCATGTTCAACGTAAGGCAGCTGATTGCCGCAACCCTGCTTTTGTCCTGCGCCTTCGCTGCCCAGGCCGAGCGCCTGAAGGACATTGCCAGCATCTCTGGCGTACGCTCCAACCAGTTGATTGGTTACGGCCTGGTGGTGGGCCTCAATGGCACGGGTGACCAGACCACCCAGACACCGTTCACCCTGCAAACCTTCAACAACATGCTGTCGCAGTTCGGCATCAAGGTGCCGGCCGGTTCCGGCAACGTGCAGTTGAAGAACGTTGCCGCAGTGTCGGTGCATGCCGACCTGCCGCCGTTCGCCAAGCCGGGCCAGGTGGTGGACATTACCGTGTCTTCGATCGGTAACTCGAAGAGCCTGCGCGGCGGCAGCCTGTTGATGACCCCGCTCAAGGGTATCGACGGCAATGTCTACGCCATTGCCCAGGGCAACCTGGTCGTGGGCGGCTTTGACGCCGAGGGTCGTGATGGCTCGAAGATCACTGTCAACGTGCCGTCCGCCGGCCGTATTCCGGGTGGTGCCAGCGTCGAGCGTGCGGTGCCGAGCGGCTTCAACCAGGGCAATACCCTGACCCTGAACCTCAATCGCCCCGACTTCACGACCGCCAAGCGTATCGTGGACAAGGTCAACGACCTGCTCGGCCCTGGCGTGGCCCAGGCTTTGGACGGGGGTTCGGTGCGGGTCAGCGCGCCGATGGACCCAAGCCAGCGTGTGGATTATCTGTCGATCCTCGAAAACCTCGAAATCGACCCGGGCCAGGCGGTGGCCAAGGTCATCATCAACTCGCGTACCGGCACTATCGTCATCGGCCAGAACGTCAAGGTGTCGCCGGCGGCGGTAACCCACGGCAGCCTGACCGTGACCATTACCGAAGACCCGATCGTCAGCCAGCCCGGGCCGCTCTCCAACGGCCAGACCGCCGTGGTGCCACGTTCGCGGGTCAATGCCGAGCAGGAAGCCAAACCGATGTTCAAGTTCGGCCCGGGCACCACGCTGGATGAGATCGTCCGCGCGGTGAACCAGGTGGGCGCAGCGCCCGGCGACCTGATGGCGATCCTCGAAGCCCTGAAACAGGCCGGCGCCTTGCAGGCCGACCTGATCGTGATCTGAGGACGGTGCGGATGAACAGCAAAAGCCTGGTTTCCGGTGGTGCCGACAGCGGTGCCTACACCGACCTCAACCGCTTGAGTTCGCTCAAGCATGGCGATCGCGACAGTGACGCCAACGTGCGCAAGGTAGCCCAGGAGTTCGAATCGCTGTTCATCAGCGAAATGCTCAAGGCTTCGCGCAAGGCCAGTGATGTGCTGGCCGACGACAACCCGATGAACACTGAAACGGTGAAGCAGTACCGCGACATGTACGACCAGCAGTTGGCCGTGAGCATGTCCCGCGAGGGCGGTGGTATTGGCCTGCAGGATGTGCTGGTGCGCCAGCTGTCGAAGAAAAAGGCCGGCCAGGCCAGCACCAGCCCGTTTCCACGTATCGAGGGCAACGCCCCGGCGCTGTGGGGCAACAAGGTGGCCGAGCCCGTGCATGCCACCCAGTCGACCGCCACCCGCAACGACGTCGCTGCACTTAACTCGCGTCGTCTGGCGCTGCCGAGCAAGCTCACCGATCGCCTGCTGGCCGGTATCGTGCCGTCGGCGGCCACTGCAAATACCGCCACTGTGCCTGCCCGTGACGGCCAGCAAGTGGCCAAGGCCTTCGCTGTGCCGGACACCGGTCTGCGCATTGTCGGGCGCGCCGTGGCCCAGCCACCGCTGGCGCCGAAAAAAGCTTTTGCCGACAGCGACGAGTTCGTCGCCACCATGCTGCCGATGGCCGAGCAGGCGGCCAAACGCATTGGTATCGACCCACGCTACCTGGTGGCGCAGGCCGCCTTGGAAACCGGTTGGGGCAAGTCGGTCATGCGCAACACCGATGGCAGCAGCAGCCACAACCTGTTCGGCATCAAGGCGACCGGTAATTGGGAAGGCGGCGAGGCGCGGGCGATCACCAGCGAGTTCCGCGATGGCCAGTTCGTCAAGGAAACGGCGGCGTTCCGCTCCTACGATTCCTACCAGGACAGCTTCCACGATCTGGTCAGCCTGCTACAGAACAATTCGCGCTATCAAGATGCGGTGAAGGCCGCCGATAAACCGGAACAGTTCGTGCAAGAGTTGCAAAAGGCCGGGTACGCCACCGACCCGAATTACGCCAGCAAGATCTCGCAGATCGCAAGACAGATGAAGTCGTACGAGCACTACGCAATGCTCGATACCGCAACGAAACTTTAAGGGCATGGAACCATGGCGAGTCTGATCAACATTGGTATGTCGGGGCTTGGCGCCGCGCAATCGGGGATGTACACCCTCGGTAACAACATCGCCAACGCCGATGTCGAAAGCTACTCGCGCCAGCAGAACGTGCAGAAGACCAAGGGCGGCCAGCAGGTCGGCCAGGTGTTCATTGGCAGTGGTACCACCCTGGCGGATGTGCGCCGGGTTTACAACGCGTTCCTCGAGAACCAGCTGCGCAGCACCACCTCGCTGAGCAGCGATGCCAGCTCGTACCTGAACCAGATCACGCCGCTGGACACCGCCCTGTCGAGCAGCGACACCGGTATCACTGCTGCCCTGAAAAGCTTCTTCAGCGCCATGCAGGATGCTGCCGCCAAGCCGACCGAGGACGCCTCGCGCCAACTGCTGCTGACCAGCGCGCAGTCCCTGGCCAAGCGCTTCAACACCCTGTCGGCGCAGCTCAACCAGCAGAACAGCGACATCAACGCCAACATGGCGTCGATGGCTGATCAGGTGAATAACCTGACCAAGACCATCGCTGAGCTCAACGACCAGATTTCCCGCGTCAGCTCCATCTCCGGCCAGCCCAACGACCTGCTCGACCAGCGCGATGGTGCAGTGCGTGAGCTGAGCAAGTTGATTGGCACCGATGTGGTCGAGCGTGAAGGCAACTACGACATCTACCTGAAGAACGGCCAGGCCCTGGTACTGGGCAAGACGACCCAGACCTTGGGTGTGGAGCCGAGCGCGACCGACCCGACCCGCATGAGTCTTATCCTCAATCGCGGCTCGACCAAGATGGACATCACCAGCAGCGCCAGCGGTGGCGAGCTGGGCGGCTTGATCCGTTACCGCAAGGAAACCCTCGACCCCGCGCTCAACGAGCTGGGCCGCGTGGCCCTGGTGGTGGCGGATGCGATCAACAGCCAGCTGGCCCAAGGCATCGACAAGAACGGTGAGTTCGGTGCCACCCTGTTCGGTGACATCAACAGCGCCGCGGCCATCAGCCAGCGCAGTGTCGCCAAGACCGGCAACAGCGCCGGCTCCGGCAACCTCGACGTGACCATCAAGGACACCGGCAAGCTGAGCACCAGCGACTACCAGGTGACCTTCACCAGCGCCACTGGCTACAGCGTGCGCAAGTTGCCTGAAGGCACCGACATGGGCAGCTTCGACCTCACCGACACGCCGCCTCCGGTAATCGACGGTTTCACCCTGTCGCTCAATGGCGGTGGCCTCAGTGCTGGTGACAGCTTCAAGATCACCCCGACCCGCAATGCGGCCGCAGGAATCGATACTGTCCTGACCGACCCAAAGCGCCTGGCCTTGGCTTCGCCGCTGACCGCTACCAATGGATCGGGCAACAAAGGTACCGGCGTCATCACCCAGCCGACGCTGACCTCGGAAATGGACATCTATGACGCCGCCCAGCGTTCGCAACTGCAGACGGGCCTGAAGTATTCGACCCCGGTCAAACTGGTGTTTGGCGACGACACCAGCTCGCCCCAGGCCTACAAGATGTACGACGCCAAGGGCACCGAGATCGGCAGCGGCACCATCGTGCCGGGCCAGGAAAACAAGCTGCAACTGTCGGTGCCGATGGTTGATGGCAGCGGCAATCCGCTGGGTGGCAACTTCACCTTCGAGATGAGCGTTTCTGGTGCGCCGAAAAATGGCGACAGCTATACCGTCGCGCTGGCCGGCGCAGGCTCGGCGGACAACCGCAACGCCCAGTCGGTGATCGACCTGCAGACCAAGTCCACGGTCGAGGTGGGTGCCGACGGCAAGGGCATCAGCTTAACCGATGCCTACGCCAAGCTGGTCTCTAACGTTGGCGGCAAGGCCGGACAGGCACAAATGGACAGTGATGCGACCAACGCGCTGCACACCTCCGCGCTGGACAGCCGCAATGGCCTGTCGGGCGTGTCGATCGATGAAGAGACCGGCAATCTGATCAAGTTTCAGCAGTACTACACCGCGTCGTCGCAGATCATCAAGGCGGCCCAGGAAACCTTCGCCACCCTGATCAACAGTCTTTAAGGAGCCGTAGATCGTGAGCGTACGCATTTCTACTTCGCAGTTCTACAACACCAACAGTGCCAACTATCAGAGCAACTTTGCCAAGGCGGTGAAGACTCAGCAGGAAGCCAGCGATGGTATCCGCGTGCGCTCTGGCAAGGACGATCCGGTGGGCGCGGCGCGTTTGCTGCAGCTTGAGCAGCAGCAGAACATGCTCAAGCAATACAGCGGCAACATCGTCAATGTGCGCAACGCCCTGGGCACTGCCGAGAGCACCCTGAACTCCATTGGCACCATTCTGCAGCGCGTCAACGAGCTTGCGGTGAGCTCGGGTAACGGTACGTTCACCGACGCCGATCGCAAGGCCAATGCCGATGAACTGGCGTCGCTGGAAGACCAGTTGTTCTCGTTGATGAACAGCAAGGACGAGAACGGCAAGTACATTTTCTCTGGTTCCAAGGGCGATACCCCGCCTTACGCGCGCAATGCCGATGGTACCTATAGCTACCAAGGCGACCAGGGCAAGCTCAACCTGCAGGTCGGTGACATGCTTAGCCTGGCCGCCAACGAGACCGGCTACGATGCCTTCGAGCAGGCGCTGAACACCAGCCGCAGCCAGACCAGCCTGACCGCACCGGCCACCGACGATGGCCGCGTCAGCCTGTCCAACGGCCAGGTTTCCGGCAACAGCCTGTACAACGATCGCTTCCGCAGTGGCGAGCCGTACACCATCGAATTCCTCAGCAGCACCGAATACAAGATCACCGACGTCGACGGCAATGACGTTACGCTCGAGGCCGGTCAGGACGGCAAGTTCGACCCCAATGGCGATAACACCAGCATCAGCTTCCGCGGTGTCGATCTGCGCCTGGACATCACCTTCAAGGACGGCGACAAGGGTAATGAAGATGCCGCTATTGCAGGGCATACTTTCAGCCTGAGTTCCAAGGCCGATGAGGTTTCCGGCACCCGCAGCCCTGGCAATACCTCCGCCGAGCAGGTGACAAGCGCGACCATCTCCGATCAGGCTGCCTACAAGGCCGCTTTCCCGGGCGGTGGCGCGGTGCTCAAGTTCACCGGCAGCAGCACCTTCGAGCTGTACGCCACGCCGGTCACGGCTGACAGCCGCCCGGTGGCCTCGGGTACGCTGGGCGGGCCGGGCGGCACTACCGCCACTGCGGCAGGGGTCAGCTTCGAGCTGTCTGGCGCACCGAACGCGGGGGACTCGTTCGCGGTCAAGGTCGATACCCATCAGACCCAGAACATCCTCGACACCATCGGCAAGCTGCGTACCGCCCTGACCAGTCCAGTGGACAACGACCCGGTGGCCCGGCAGAACTTCCTCGCGTCACTGGATTCGGCCATTGGCAACATCGCCAGTGCCACCAACCAGGTGTCGTCGTCGGTCAGTGCGATCGGTGGCCGAGGCCAGGCGCTGGATGTGCAGGCCGAAACCAACGAGGCGCTGAGCACGGAGAACACCAAGACCCAGAGTTCGATTCGCGAAAGCGACCCGGCCGAAGTGATGCTGCGCCTGCAGATGCAGACCAACATGCTGCAAGCGTCGCTGCAGGCCTATGCCAAGGTCGCCAGCTTGTCGTTGGTCAACTACATCTGATTCCATCCCCTCTTGCGTCACCCGGCGTGTGCCAGCCCATTCGGCGCTGGTCACGCTACTTCTTCAAGGTCTTCGCCGTGAATCAACAGACCCTCGTCAGCATCGCCATACCCGCCTTCAACCCCGAGTTCTTCCGCGCCACCTTGCTTAGCGCGCTCAACCAGGATTACTCGGCACTGCAAGTGCTGGTCTGCGATGACAGCCGTGGCCCGGAGATCCAGCGTATCGTCGACGAGGTGGTGAGCGAGACCGGCAAGCCGGTGCGCTACGTGCGCAACCCACAAACCCTTGGCTTCGCCCGTAACCTGCTGGCGTGCCTGGAGCATGCTGAAGGGCCGCTGATCAAGTTTCTCTGTGACGACGACCGACTGTTCCCTGAATGTGTCGGCCTGCAGGCCGCGGTCATGGAGCAGCATGCCGATGTCAGCATGACCATCTGCCAGCGCATGCTGTGCGCGGCCGACGATGCTTTGCTACCGCCGCGCATGCTCAATGCTGTGATGTGCCCGGAGGATGCGGTAGTCAAGGGCAGCGACTTGCTCGAAGCGTTGGAGACAAACGCCCCCAACCTGTTCGGCGGCCTTAGCCATGCACTGATGCGCCGTGACCTGGTGGCCGAGTACCTGCCGGCGTTGGTGCAGGAGGGCAGTGGGTTTGTCGCGCGCCTGGACATGGCGCTGTACATTTGCCTCATGCGCCAAGGCAATCTGGGGCACCTGTCACGCTTCCTCAGCATGGAGCGCCTGCACCCTGCGCGCCTGAGTCACCAGGCAGGCATGACCTTGGCCTTCCCCATCGAGACCGACTGGATAAAGGCAATGCTGGCCGCGCGGGCAAGCGAGGCTGCACCGGCCAGTGGCTGGGTACGCTATCTGTCGCTGGAGCGTTACCACGGCGAGCAGGGCGCGCAGTGGGACGAGTACGAACTCAACCGCCTGTACGGGGCTCAGCAGGCCCGCCAGGCGCAACAGGTTGGTACCGACTGCCTGTCGTTTGACGAGTTGTATGCCCAGTGGCTGGAGTGTCGTGACCTGTCGGCTGCACAACTCAAGGCGTTGCCCAAGCGCTTCGAACAGTGGGCCCGGCAGCCGCGTATCGTCCCTGTGATCTGGGCCGAGGCGGGTGATGAACTGGCCCTTCGTGCGACCCTCGACAGCCTTGCGGCGCAGTCCTATGCGGCGGCCGGCACCTGGCTGCTGGCGCCTGCGACGCTGGAATTGGCAGGTCACCCGGTCGGGTTTGAGCGCATGCTCGTGCAGGGCAATGGCCTGGCCCAGGTGCAGGCGCGCCTGGCACGTGCAGGTGATGCCGACTGGATCCTGCTGTTGCGCGCTGGCGACCGCCTCGTGCCCCATGCTCTGGCGATCATGGGCGAGCGCATGGCACTTCGCGAGCGGGCCTGTATCTACGTCGACGAAGGTAGCCATGACGGGCTGCGCCCGACAACACCAATCTTCAAGCCAGATTTCAACCTCGACCTGATGCGCAGCCTGCCGTATGTAGGGCGCGTACTGGCATTCAACTGTGCCGCTCTGCGCGAGGTCGGCGGCTTCGACCCGGACTTCGATACCCTTGCACCCCACGACCTGCTCTGGCGCCTGGCGGAAAGCCAGGGCCTGCAGGTCATCGAGCACATAGACGAACTCCTGGTGCATTGCCAGTGGGACTTTGGCCAGTGGCTGCACGACCCGCGCTGCGTGCGGCAGGCGCCACGCGTGGTTCAGGCCCATTTGCGACGCCTGGGCGTCGATGCCGTGGTTGTCGGTGCCGAAGGCATATCGTTGTGCCAGGTGGCGTACCAGCACCCGGAGCAAGCCTTGGTCTCGATCCTGGTGACGCTCGGTGACGACCTGAGCACGGTAATGCGTTGTGTCGAGTCCCTGTTCGAACACACCCAGTATGGCCATTTCGAGGTGCTGCTGATTGCCTCGCCGGATACACCGACCGACCTGCGTCAATGGCTCCTGGCCATGCAGCGGCTTGGCAGCGATCAGCTACGTGTGATCGAGGTCGCCAGCGGCAGCCAGGTGGCGCAGTTGAATCAGGCCAGCGAGGCCGCCCGTGGCGATTACTTGCTGATGCTCGACAGCGCCTGCACCGCCTTCGACCGGCCATGGTTGGCGGAGTTGATGGCCCAGGCCCAGCGCCCGGAGGTCGGCGTGGTTGCGCCCAAGTTGTGTACCCGCACTGGCGAGGTGTTTGGCGCCGGGCTGGTTCTGGGGCTGCATGGCGGCGTCAGCAGCCCGTTCGTCGGCATGCCGGCTGACAGTGGCGGCTACATGCTCCGGCTCAATGCCGTGCAGAACTGGAGTGCGCTGAGCCTGGACTGCCTGCTGGTGCGCCGCGAGCTGTTCGCCACGCTGGGCGGTTTCGACGAGCAGGGACTCAAGGGCGGCCTACAGGACGCGGACCTCTGCCTGCGCATCCGCGAACAAGGCTATCTGGCGGTGTGGACACCCCATGCAGTGCTCGTTCGCTTCGCCTCCACTCGCGACGCGCGGACCGACAGCAAGCGCAAGGTGCTGGACAAGGACATCTTCCATGAACGCTGGTTGGACAAGGTTGCCCGTGACCCTGCCTACAACCGCAACCTGAGCCTGAAGATGGCGAGCTTCAACCTTGATGCCGGACAGCGTCGTGGCTGGGACCCGTTCATCAGCCGTGTGCTGCCGTCGGTGTTGGCGCTGCCGATCAACACCTCGGCGGTTGGTCACTACCGGGTGGCGCAGCCGTTCACCGAGCTGGAGCGCGCGGGCTGGATACAGGGGCGGCTTGATTTCAGTACACCCGAGATGATCGAGATCGAGCGTGAGAAGCCCGACGTGATGATCTTGCAGTGCCGCTACACGAGCAACTCGATCGATGAAATCACGCGCTTCAAGCGCCTGTCGAACGCCCGGCGCATCTACGAGATCGACGACTACATCATCGACGTGCCGAAAAAGAACGCCCATGCGCGGAACATGCCGGCCAACATGCGTGAGCTGGTCACCCAAGGTATTGCCCTGTGCGACCGGGTGGTTGTGTCGACCCAGCCGCTAGCCGATGCCTTGTCGGGCATGCACCACGATATCCGGGTAGTCCCCAACATGCTAGCCGCCCCCCTGTGGGCTGGGCTGGCCAGCGAGCGTCAGACTAGCGCGCGGCCGCGCGTGGGCTGGGCCGGGGGCACCAGCCACCGTGGCGATCTGGAGCTGTTGCTGGACGTCATCAAGGCCCTGGCCGACGAGGTCGACTGGGTGTTCTTCGGCATGTGCCCGGATGCGTTGCGGCCTTACGTGAAGGAATTTCACAAAGGCGTGCCCTTGGCGTTGTACCCGCAGAAGTTGGCCAACCTCAACCTCGACCTGGCACTGGCACCGCTCGAACAGAACCTGTTCAACGACTGCAAGAGCAACTTGCGCCTGCTTGAATATGGCGCGTGCGGCTTCCCGGTGATCTGCACCGATACCAAGGCCTATGACGGCTACCTGCCGTGCACACGGGTGCGCAACAACACGTCCGAACAGTGGCTGGATGCGATTCGCATGCACCTGGCCGACCCCCAGGCCAGCTACCGCCAGGGTGATGCCCTGCGCGAAGTGGTACTGCGTGACTACGTGCTGATGCCACAGCATCTGCAGCAGTGGGCCAACGCCTGGTTGGCGGACTGATTCATTTTTTGCGTTCGTTGCGAGCGGGCGCCCAACTCTCCCTTCAAAGGTGCTTTATGGTCGAAATCGCAAACGGATCGCGCAGTGACGTCACGGTACTGTTGCTTGGCCACGACCAAGCCGCTCATCGTGAACGGGCACTGCATTATTATCGTCAGGCTGGCATTGCCTGCCTGGCATTGGATGCGCTTGAAGGGCACAGCCCTGCGGCGTTGTGCAGTGCGCGCCTGGAGCAGGCGCTGCAGCAGGTGGCGACACCGCTGGTCAGTCTGACCCTGGATGCAGACTTCGTGCAGGCTCCGGCGCTGGACAGCGCTGCCGCCAGCCTGAGCGCCAACCCTGCGGCGCTGGCAGCCCAAGGCTACGCTTTGGGGTATGCCCCGGGCAACAGCCAGGTAGCCTATTACAAGATAGGCCATCCGTTCCCACTGCTGGAGGGCGAGAGCGTGCTGGCGCGCATGCGCGTGCATGCCCTGTCCAACCAGCCGGCCTGGCGCGCCGTGGTCAGGGTCGAAGGGATGCGTGCGGCACTTGCCAGTCTGCCCGAGGATCTGGATTTCGCCGGCTGGCGTGTGGCGCTGTCGTTGGCGTTGCTGGCTGAAGGGCAATTCATCCAGCTGGACCAGACCGACGTGATCTGTGAGCTGGCGCCGCGCAGTGTGTCGGCAGTTGCCCGGGAAGAACAGTTGGCGCGTACCGTACGCCTGTTGCGCGCATGGGATGCGCAACGCGCGGGTGTGTTCGCCGACGAATCCGCCTTCGTTGTGCTCAATCGCCTGGTGCGTGGCAGCTATGATGCAGGCGAGCCGCCGCTGCTGTTCACCTCTCGCTGGACCAGCGTGATTGCCGACCCGGACCGGCAGTTCGAACCCCGGCAGTATGTGGAGATGCCGTACTATCAGAACACCCTGTTCCAGCGCCTGACCGAGCTTGAATTCCTCTGTCATGCCTGGCCGACAGGGCGTGAGCACCGTCATGCGCTGGAGGGCACCTGGGTTCGTCAGCGGGAACTGCTCGAAGTGCACCCCAACGACACCACCGAGACTTTGCAGCAACGCTACTGGCAGGCGCTGGCGCTGGGCTTGTTTACCCGGGACGTCTGCCAACGCCTGCTCGCGACTCTCAAGGGCGAGGAGCATGCGGAAAAGGTGCGTGAGTTGAGTGCCTGGCTGGAGCACCTCGACGGCGTTCCCGGCCAGGATGTGCCTGGGTGGCTCGCGACCACCGGCTCGGGCCAGCTTTTACAGGCGCTGGCGGCGGCGACACCGACGGCGGCGGTGCGTCAGCGCGTGCTTGCGCAACTGGCCAAGCGGCCAGGCCCACAGATTGCCTTCATGGTGGTGGACCTCGAGGATGATGACCTTGCCTTGCAGGCGACTTTCGACAGTCTGCTGGCCACAGGTCTGCGCAATTTCAAACTGGTGGTGCTCAAGGCCGGTAAACCGCCAGCCATCACCACGGCGCGGGATACCTTGCATTTCATTCAGGTCGAGCCAAGTAACTGGGTGTCGCACCTGAATCAGGCTGTGCGCCAGGTGCAGAGCGAATGGCTGATGCTGTTGCAGGCGGGCGATGTGCTCGCCAACGGTGGCTTGTTACGCTTGCAGCTGGAGCTGAGCGAGTCGCCGGCCTGCGATGTGATCTGTGCCGATGAGGTGCAGCGTGATGCCGACGGCCGTCTGCTGGGCATCATGCGTCCCGGCAGCGATCTGGATGTGCTGCGCAGCCAGCCGGGCCTGATGTCTCGTCACTGGCTGCTGCGCCGACAGGTCGTGCTTGATCTGGGGGGCTTCGACAGCCGCCTCGGCCATGCGCTCGAGTACGACTTGCTGCTGCGTCTGGTGGAGGAGCGGGGTGTCGGCGGTATGGCTCACATGGATGAGTATCTGGTAATCGGCAGTCAGGCATCGGAATCGATGCCTGCCGAGGCGCTGGAAATTCTCGACCGCCACCTGAAGCGGCTGGGCTATCGGGGGCAGGCGAGCGAACAGGGTGCTGCCGGGTTGGTCATCGATTTTCGACACGGCTCGACGCCATTGGTCAGCGTATTGATGGTCTATGAGGGCAATCGATCCGCGCTTGAACGCAGCCTGACCAGTCTGTTCCAGCGCACTCGCTATCCCCGCTACGAAGTCGTGCTTGCCTGCGCTCAGGATCAACACGATTTGTTGTCCGAAGCGCTTCAGCCGTTCGCTGGCCGCGTACGTCTGGTGACTGCCGAGGCAGCGGAGAATCCGTTCAACCAGGCAGCCATGCAGGCGCGTGGTGAATACCTGGTGTTGCTGAGTGAACGCTGCCAGGTGGTCACCCCGGCCTGGATTGAGGCGCTGCTCAACCAGGCGCAACGGCCCGAGGTCGGGGTTGTCGGCGCGCGCCTGGTCGACAGTGATGGCGGTCTCGCCCATGCCGGATACGATTTGCTTGCCGGGCCGCGGGTGCACACGCCCTGGGCGGGGGTACCGGGCAGCCATGGTTGCTGGTCTGGCGTCGTGCGTGGCTGCCGAGCGGTATCGGGGGATTGCCTGATGGTGCGCGCAAGCGTGTTCGAACAGTGTGGTGGGATGCAGGCGGTGCTGGCGGCAGATGTCGACTTGTGCCTCACTGTGGCAGCTGCTGGCAGCCTCGTGGTGCTTGCACCGCAGGCGCAGTTGGCGATCGAGGGCCCTGCTGCTCTGGCTCCTGAGGCTGTTCAGCAATTGCTGGCGAAATGGCCTGGCGCCTTCACCCGCGAAGTTGCTACTGACGGCCAGGGGGGGCACGCCGAAGCCGCTTGGCTCGTCCCGTTCAAGTAGCTGGCGCGGGAATTGCAAAAGCCGGGCAGATGCCCGGTTTTTTTCGCCTGGCGGCAATTAATTGACAGGCTGACGCCTGGCTTCACGCGGTGTGAACGAGGTCGTGGATGCAAAAGAAAGTGGCTGTGTTGCAGTCCAATTACATTCCATGGAAAGGGTATTTCGACCTGATCGGCAGCGTCGACGCGTTCATTCTGTTCGACGATGTCCAGTACACGCGCCGAGACTGGCGTAATCGCAACAAGATAAAGACTGCACAGGGTGAGCACTGGCTGAGCATACCGGTGAGGAACAAGGGACGCTACGAGCAGTTGATCAACGAAGTGCAGGTCAGCGAGCCGGGTTGGGCGCAGGCGCACTGGAAAACCATTGAGATGAGCTACCGCCGCGCGGCTTGCTTCGAACAGATGGAGGGGCCGATCAGGGCACTCTTCGAGCAGGCCGCAGCGCTCACTCATCTTTCCCGTATCAACCATCTGTTCATCGCCGGTCTGTGTCCGCTGCTGAACATCTACACGCCGCTGTTTCGCGCCGAAGAGCTGGGGCAGGCAACCGGCAAGAACGAACGGCTGATCCAGTTATGCCAGGCCGTTGGTGGCACGCACTACCTGTCGGGGCCGGCAGCAAGCTGTTATCTGGACGAGGCCGCATTTGCTGCTGCCGGACTCGGTCTGTCGTACATGGACTATGCCGGCTACCCCGAGTACCCGCAGTTATACGGCGGTTTCCAGCACGCGCTGAGTGTCATCGACCTGTTGTTCAATACTGGCGCTGACGCGCCTGCCTTCCTGGAGCGGCGACCATGAGCACTACCATTCTGCGCGAAGTGGAACAGTACTACTCCTCGCGTATTCGCGAACATGGGGCCACCCCGGAAGGGGTTGACTGGAACGGTAGCGCTTCCCAACATCTGCGCTTTGAACAGCTGCTCAAGCTGGTCCCGCAGCAGGAGTGGCAGCAAGGTTTTAGCCTGGTCGATGTTGGTTGCGGCTACGGCGCATTGCTGGAGTGGTTGCGCGAACGCGGCGCGGCGGTGGACTACCACGGCTATGACCTGTCAGCCGAAATGATCGCGTCGGCCCGCGCCAGGCACGGGGCGGACCCGTCCACGAGCTTCGAGGTCGCTGAGCGGTCCAGCCGAACGGCGGACTACGCGGTGGCCAGCGGCATTTTTAACGTTTCACAGCAGACTCCGCGTGAAGCCTGGGAAAACTATATTGCCGAGGTGCTTCGCAGTATGGATGCCTGCTCTATCAAAGGCTTCGCGTTCAACTGCCTGACCAGTTACTCCGATGCGCCCTTCATGCGTGACTACCTGTATTACGGCGATCCGTGCTTTTACTTTGACCTGTGCAAAAGAACCTACTCCAGGCAGGTGGCACTCTTGCATGACTATGGCTTGTACGAATTCACCCTGCTCGTGCGCAAGGCCCCGTGACCTGCCATTCGACTTCCCTGTTTCCTGGAGACATCCATGCTCAAGAAAGGCTCTACTTCCGTCACCCAATCCAGCGACAGCCAGCTTGAAGCGCGTGAGCGCCTTTGGCAGTCCTTCGCCAACGCGCCGCTCGATGATGCCGAGAAAGAGCGCAATCTCGGCCTGTTCATCCGTTCGGCTTCCCTTGCGCGGATGTTGGCGATTTCCGACCTGTATCGCGAGATTGTCCCGCTGCCTGGTTCGGTGCTGGATTTCGGTACCTGGCGTGGTCAGAACGCGGTGCTATGCGAAAACCTGCGTGCCATCTTCGAGCCTTTCAACAAGCAGCGTCGGGTAGCGGCGTTCGATACCTTCGCCGGCTACAAGTCCCACGCCAGCGACAGCAAGGTCGACAACGAGCATTTCCAGGACGGTTGTTACGATACTGGCAGCGGCTATGCCGATTACCTGCGCCATTTGCTCGCTGTGCATGAAAGCATCAATGCGCTGCCGCAGGTTTCCAGCGGCCACCAGGTGGTCGAGGGCGACATCAAGGATACCTTGCCGCGTTTCATCGAGGAAAACCGCAATCTGCTTGTGGCGCTGGCCTTCTTCGACATGAACCTGGAAGGGCCGACCCGCTTTGCCCTGGAGCAGATTCTGCCGCGCTGCGTACCGGGTTCGCAGCTGGCGTTCTTCCAGTTGCAGCGTGACTTCCTGCCGGGCGAGGGCTACGCCTATGTGGCCGAAGTGCTGGGCAAGGTACGTCATGAGATCAAGCGCTCGCAGACATACCCGTCCCTGTGCATCGTCAAGTTGCTGTAAGGGGGGCGAGCCATGTTTCTAATCATTGGTAACGGTATGGTTGGCCTGGCGATCGCTGCAGGTCTTTCCCGTTCGGTACCGGCCGAGCGCATTACTGTGGTGGGCCCGATATCGCGACCCTACAGCGCGTCGATGGCCGCCGCCGCCATGCTCAACTCGTTCGCCGAACTTGAGCCGGGTGCACTGGACCAGCCGCGCGATCGCCTCAAGTTCGAACTCAGCCAGGCTTCCGCACGGCTGTGGGCGGCGTTCGTCGAAGAATTCGAAATCCCCGCCGAGCACTATCGGCTAGGCACCGTGCTGGTCAACAACAACGCTTCCAACGCGTTCGAAGACCAGGCCTTCGATGCCATTGCCGGCTATCTCGAAGAATTCGCGGAACCCCACGAGCGGATCGAGCCGACGCTAGAGCCTGCATACTCGCCGGCTTCGGGCTATCGCAGCCGCAACGCCTTGTTCCTACCTCGAGAGGGTGTGGTCAACCCGGACGGGGTAGTGCATGCCCTGCAGCAGACGTTGGCCAGGCGCGGCGTGCGTTTTGTCGAGGGGGTAGTGGAGTCGTTGGACAAGGTCGGCGGCCGCACCTGTGGCGCGCGCCTGGCCGATGGCCGTGTGCTGGCCGCAGAGCGCGTGGTGCTGGCCAATGGCAGCATGGCAACCCGGCTGTGGGCAGAGGACGACTGCATTCGGGTGATCAATGGCGTCGGCGCTACCGTGGTATTGAAAAACCAGAGTATCCAGGGCCGATACGTGCTTCGCACACCCAACCGTGGTGGCGCCTGTGGCATCTACCATGCGCCTTACCGGGACGATCTTTTCGTGGTCGGTGCGACAAACCTGATTACTACGGTTGACGAGCAGGTACCGCGCGCAGAGTCGGTGGCAGCACTGATCAATGGTGCGATCAATCAGGTCAATCAGATGCACCGCGCCAGTGGCTTCGTGCGGTACAACTTTGGCTATCGACCGGTGAGCCTCGATGGTTATCCGGTCATTGGTCAGCTAAACGACAATACGTTCATCGCAACCGGCACGCGGCGCGACGGCTACCATTTCGCGCCGTGGTTGGCGGACAACTTGGCAGCGCTGGTGCAGGGGCAGCTTCTTTCGCCACAGGCAAGCGCGTATTTCGCACACACCCGGCCACAGCGACGGGCAATGCTCGATCAGTCGGTCGAGGTGTGTTGTCGCAAATACGCAGCAGTCAAATGCTCGGCGCTTTCCCAGCATGGTTTCGACGCGGGACATACCGATGCCGACCAGGCGCTTGAGCAGTATTACTACCAGCGTGCCCGAGATTTCTTTACCCGTAATGGCATGGAGCAGGCAGTACAGGTCGAGTTTATCGATGCGCTGATCGGTGGCTACCTGCCACTGAGCGATTTCACCTGAGGCACGGGCTGGAGAATACGAACGTGAGCAAACAGGTAATACCCTTCAACAAACCTTTTGTCGTTGGCAAGGAGTTGTTCTACATCGCCCAAGCGGTGATGAACGGCGGCATCGCTGGCGACGGGCAGTTCACCCAGATGTGCCAGCAATGGCTGGAGGACAACCTGGGCTGCCCAAAAGCGCTGCTAGCCCATTCATGCACTGCAGCGCTGGAGATGGCGGCGATCCTTGCCGATGTCGGGCCGGGGGATGAGGTCATCATGCCGTCATTCACGTTCGTCTCCACCGCCAACGCCTTCGTGCTGCGTGGTGCAGTGCCGGTGTTCGTGGATATTCGTCCGGACAGCCTCAACCTTGATGAGCGTCTGGTCGAAGCCGCAATCACCGAGAAGACCAAGGCGGTCGTGGCCGTGCATTATGCGGGGCAGCCCTGTGACATGGATGCGCTGTTGCGTATCTGCAACCGTTACGGCCTGATGCTCATCGAGGACGCCGCCCAGGCAATTCTTGCCCGTGAGAAGACCAGGGCCCTGGGTACCATCGGCCACCTCGGCTGCCTGAGTTTCCATGAGACCAAGAACGTTATCAGTGGTGAGGGAGGGGCATTGCTGATCAATGACCCGAAACTGATCGAGCGCGCCGAGATCATCTGGCAGAAGGGTACCAACCGTAAGGCGTTTGCCCGCGGTGAAGTCAGCAAGTACACCTGGGTCGATGTCGGGTCTTCGTTCCTGCCCAGCGAGCTGACGGCCGCTTTCCTGTATGCCCAGCTGGAGCAGGGCGAAAGCATCAACGCTCATCGGCGTGGCCTGTACGAGGCTTATTACAACCAGCTGCAGGCACTGGAAGCCGATGGGTACTTCCAACTGCCGCGCACGCCAGGGGGGCGGCCAGCCAACGCGCACATCTTCTACCTGCTGATGCGCAACAACCACAAACGTAGTGAGCTGATCCGGTTCCTGCGCGAGCGGGATATTCACGCGGTGTTTCATTATGTACCGCTGCACGATTCGCCTGCCGGCCTTCGTTATTCGCGCAGCGTCGGAGAACTGCCGGTGACCTGTGATGTAGCCCAGCGTCTGGTGCGCTTGCCGCTGTATTCCGACATGAGCGCTCGCCAAGTCGCCCAAGTATGTGCCGCAGTCGCCCAATTCTTTGCCGAGTCCCGCGCTGTTTGAGGCCGGCTTGCCGTTGTATTTCCTGATTCTGGAGTTTCCAAGCGATGCCCAATTCTGCCCGGGTTGACGCCCAATCGCTCGACCAGGCGCTGATGCGCTTGCGCCTTATGTATGCCAAGCCGGAGCATCCGTATTACATACTGGCGCCGGACTACCGGGAAACCTCGTCGGGCGTCGCGTCCCTGCATTACCTCTGCCATGTGCTCAATCTGAACGGGCGCGAGGCATACATCTGCGGTGGCCAGGTGGTCAACCCGAACCTCAAGACGCCGCTACTGGACCCTCGGACCCAGAAGCGGCACCAGGATGAAGGTAAGGTACCCATCGCTGTCTATCCGGAAGTGGTGGTTGGCAATCCGCTTGGCTGCGATGTTGTGGCGCGTTTCCTGCTGAACTTCGAGGGTTTCCTGACCGGCCAAAGCATGCAGGCAGCGGGCAGTGACCTGTTGTTCTATTCCGGCGCCCTGATCGCCGCGCGGCATGGCTACCCGGACGGCGACCTGTTGTGCCTGCCGACCATCGATGTCGAGCTGTTCAGCGCGCCGGCACCGGGTAGCGCGCGTGAGGGCAAGTACCTTTACCAGAACCGCCACCCTCTGGAGCAGATCGACTACTCACAGTTGCCTGGCGATATCCGCCTGCTTAGCATGGCCAACGCCCTGTCGTTACCTGAACTGGCGGTGTTGCTGCGCAAGGCCGAAGTGCTCTACACCCATGAGTGGTCGATGACCTGCGTGATCGCCGTTCTGTGCGGCTGCCCGGTGATTTTCATTCCGGGGTACGGGATTGATCAGTCGTTTCTTGAAGCCAGCTTCATCGGCAGCCACGGCTTTGCGATGCTCGACCAGCCGCACGCGTTGGCGCGCGCCAGTGCCGGCCTCGAGGGTGCCCTGCAGCGCTACGTGGAAAAGACTGCACCGTTCTGGCAGCACCTTGAGGTGTTCATTGCCAAGACGCAGTTGGCGGCCCGTCGCGAGTCCGCCGGCAACCGTGCCGGCATGCTGAGATGGCTGCGCCAGCGGTACCCGTTGCCGCAACAGTTGCAATTGATGCAGGAGCGTCTGGCTGCACCCGGTGCGCCTTCGGTTGCCGTGCTGGTGCTGGATCATGGTGACCCCGCCGCCTTGGCGCGTACCCTGGGCAGCCTCGACGATGTGCTGTACCAACGCATCCAGGTGTGTGTTCTGGGCGCGCAGGAACCCCGCCGGCCGAACGTACAGTGGCTCTCGGCTGACACCCGGGCGCCGCTACCCTCCATCCATAGCGCGCTCGAAAACAGCCCGTGCGAGTGGTGCATGGTAGTCGATGCAGGCGTGCAGTTTACCGCCAGCGGCCTGCTGGTGGTGGCGCTCGATCTGGCGCAGGCCCCGGAAACCTGCCTGGCGGTATTTGCCGATGAGGCCGTTCGTGGCGCCGGTGACACTGTCGAAGGGCGCCTGCGCCCGGACCTCAACCTGGATATGTTGCTCGCCCATCCAGCCGCCTTGTCGCGGCACTGGTTGTATGACACGCGTGCGCTGCTGCATCAGGGCGGGTTCGACCCGGCATCAGGGCGCGCATTCGAGCTGGCATACCAGTTGCGCCTGATTGCCGATCATGGCCTTGGGGTAGTAGGCCATGTCAGCGAGCCGCTGTTGATCGCCAACCTGGAACAGCCACTGACCTGCGATGACGAACGCTCGGTCATCCAGGCACACCTGCTGGAGCGTGGCTATCCGCACGCACAGGTCCGGCCGACCACGCAGGCGCCGAATCGCTATGAAATCGACTATGGGCACCAGCAGCCGACTTCGGTGAGCATCCTGATCTATATCGATGGCGACCTGTCGCGGTTGCAGCGCTGCGTGGAGCAGTTGCTAGCCTATACCACGGCTATCGAGCATGAAGTGCTGCTGGTCGAGCCGGGCAATGACGACCAGCTGATGCTGCAGTGGCTGGAAATGCTGTGCCAGGTAGGCCAGGGACGGATCCATGTGCTGCGTTTCATGGCCGGACAGACACGCGCCGCCATGTGCAACGCCGCAGCGCAAGAAGCACAGGGCGAATTCCTGGTCTGGCTGGATGCAGTCGCCATGGTCAGTGACGGTGACTGGTTGCAGGCCTTGCTCAACCATGCGCAGCGTCCTGAGGTTGGAGCCGTGGGCGGCTTGATGTCGAGCGTCGACGGTGTGGTCCGGCAGGCTGGCCTGGTGCTCGGTCAGGGCGGAAGCGTGGGCCCGGCCTACACCGGGCGGGCGATTGGCGAGGAGGGTGAGCTGGCGGCGCTGATGATCGAGCGCAACGGCGTAGCAGTGGGTGATCATTGCCTGATGGTTCGGCGCGCAACCTTCCTCGACCTGGGTGGCTTCACTGTCGATCCGTTGCTGGAACCGTGGGTTGCAGTCGATCTGTGCCTGCGTTTGCAGCAGGCCGGCTACCTCAATGTCTGGACGCCACGCGCCAGGCTGCAGCTGGAAGCGGCAGCAGCCGCTGTGGTAAGCGCTGAACAGGAGGAGGCACTCTACGCTCGCTGGTTGCCGCAACTGGCCAGTGATCCCTCCTACAATACCAACCTGTCGCTCCTGGCCGGCCATAGTTATGCGCGACAGGATAATGGCCTGTGCTGGCGGCCGCTGCATGGTATCGTCCCGACGGTGCTGGCTTTTGCGGCGGACCAGCAAGCGGCCGGCCAGGCACGTGTGATACAGCCGCTCATGGCGTTGCGAAATACCGGCGCAATCGATGGCTCGGTGACCACTGGGGTGCTCACCCTGGTCGACATTCAGCGTTACGCGCCCTCGACCATCGTCCTGCAGCGCCCGCTGGCAGACGCTGGCCTGCTGACTTTGCGTCGTCTGCGCGCGTTCTCCGAGGCCTTCAAGGTGTATGACCTGGACGGCTATGTCGCAGAAATGGGGCTTGCTGCGGGCATGGGGGGCGAAGAGTTGCTGCAGCGCCTGAATTACGGCCTGATGCAGGCAGACAGGGTGGTCGTGGCCAGCCCGACGTTGGCAGAGATGCTGCTAGGGCAACATGACGACGTTCGCCTGCTCGAGAGTGCATTACCTGCCACCTGGGGGCAGCTGCAAGGCTTGCGTGGTGCGGCGACCAGGCCGCGTCTGGGCTGGATTGGCAACAAGGATGCGGGCCTGTTGGCCGAGGTCGTACCAGCCATGGCCCAGGAGGTCGACTGGGTGGTCCTGGGTGATTGCCCGCAGGCTTTGAGGCCGTATGTCAGCGAGCAGCATCCACCGGTCCCGTTCGAGCGCTTGGGCATTACGCTCGCCGCGCTGAATCTGGATTTGGCGCTGGTGCCCATGGCCGATACCCTGGGTAATGCGTGCTCGGCCGATCTGCGGGTGCTGCAGCACGCCGCTTGTGCTCATCCCGTCATCTGCAGTCGTGTGGCCGGTTTCGCTGGTGCAGGTAGCTTGCCGTTGTCGAAAGTAGATAACCAGCCGGCTGACTGGCTGCGCGCCATTCGTCTGCACCTGGAAGATCGTGACGCCTCGGCTGCGCTGGGTGATGCGCTGCAGAATGCCGTTCGCTCGAACTGGCTGCTCGAGGGGGAGCGCCTGGAAGCCTGGCGCCAGGCCTGGCTCGCCTGAGGTGCTGAGGTAAGGCCGGGAGCCCGCGCAATGTGGGTACCCGGCCGTGCTCGCGGGTCGCGGCTGCGCGCGAAGGCATTGATCTTGTCGAGCAATTGCCTGATCGTATACATAACCGTGACTTGGCAGTCGAAACGTGCATCTCTAAGCTATCGAGTCTGCGGGCAATCACGTCGTCTCGTCACGCGAGATCCTGACCCTGGCGCACAAGCCCGCGAATTTTCGCCATATCTATCGGGAAGCCACAATGATTGGCATCAAAAGCATCGCCAGTTTCGTACCTGTCGAAGGTGTCGACAATTACGCACAGGGCGCAAAATTTGGCAAAGATCAGGATTTTATCTTTGGCAAGATCGGTTCGACTTTCTTGCCGCGCAAGGGAACCACTCAGGAAACCTCTGATCTTTGCGTGGAAGCAGCGAAAAACTTGTTTGCTGCTAATCCTGAGCTCGATCCTGCATCCATTGATGCCGTGATAGTCGTCACCCAGAACGGTGACGGCGAAGGCTTGCCGCACACTGCTGCCATCGTTCAGCAAAAGCTCGGCCTGAGCACCCAGGTTGCAGCGTTTGATATCTCGCTGGGTTGCTCCGGCTACGTTTACGGTCTTTATGCCATGAAAGGCTTCATGGAGGCGACCGGGTTGAAAAACGGCCTGCTGATCACCGCCGACCCGTATTCGAAGATCGTCGACCCCGAAGATCGCAACACCACCATGCTGTTCGGCGATGCCGCCACCGCGACCTGGATGGGCGAGGATGCGGTCTGGCAGCTCGGCAAATCGCTGTTCGGCAGCGACGGTGCAGGTGCCGAGCACCTGCGCACGACCGACGGCAAGTTCTTCATGAATGGCCGTCAGGTCTACAACTTCGCCTTGGTCAAGGTGCCTGCGCACCTGCAACAATTGCTTGAGGCCAGCCAGCTGCGTGCCGAGGATATCGACCTGTACTGCCTGCATCAGGGCAGCGCGGCGATCGTCGATGCCGTGTCCGCGCGTTTTGACGAGGGCGCGCACAAGCAGAAATTCGTCAAGGACATGGTCGAGACCGGTAATACCGTGTCGTCGAGCATTCCGTTGCTGCTGGAAAAGCATGTGCTCAACTCGCAGCACCAACGCGTTGCACTCAGTGGCTTCGGCGTCGGCCTGTCCTGGGGCTCGGCGATCATCGAGCGCAACGGCTGACTGAGCGCCGGCTGAGCAAAGAAGCGCAGCCCGTCCCCGGGCTGCGCTTCTTTCATTTTTGGTGATGCTTTTCTGGCGTCAAACCCTTGATTTCATTGAGGTGGCCGGATGCCAGCAAAAAAAGTGAGAAATCACCCTAAAGCAAACTGCCCTGACGACGATAAATAGTACGAAGGTTCTCTGTGCCACACCCGGCGAATTGCCAAGGCCGGAAGCCGTAGTACCCAATCCAACGAGGAATTCGTCATGGCTTTGACTGTTAACACCAACACCACCTCTCTGGGCGTTCAGAAGAACCTGAACCGTGCTTCCGATGCGCTGAGCACCTCGATGACCCGTCTGTCCTCCGGCCTGAAAATCAACAGCGCCAAAGACGACGCCGCCGGCCTGCAGATCGCTACCCGCATGACCTCGCAGATCCGTGGTCAGACCATGGCTATCAAAAACGCCAACGACGGTATCTCCATCGCCCAGACCGCTGAAGGCGCGATGCAAGAGCAGACCAACATCCTGCAGCGTATGCGTGAACTGGCCGTTCAGTCCCGAAACGACTCGAACAGCACCAACGACCGCGTCGCTCTGGACAAAGAATTCCAGTCGATGGCTTCGGAACTGACCCGTATTGCCAACAGCACCCAGCTGAACGGCAAAAACCTGCTGGACGGTTCGGCTTCGGTCATGACCTTCCAGGTTGGCTCCAACACCGGTTCCGCCAACCAGATCACCATCGACCTGAGCGCCAAGTTCACCGCTTCGGACCTGGGCGTTACTTCCTCGATCAACATCCAGGGTTCCGACACCACCACCGCCGAAGCCAACTTCAGCGCTGCTGTTTCGGCCATCGACGCCGCTCTGCAAACCATCAACAGCAACCGTGCTGACTTGGGTGCCGCGCAGAACCGTCTGACCAGCACCATTAACAACCTGCAAAACATCAACGAAAACGCCGAAGCTGCTCGTGGTCGTGTACAGGATACCGACTTCGCTGCTGAAACTGCCCAGCTGACCAAGCAGCAGACTCTGCAGCAAGCTTCCACCTCGGTTCTGGCCCAGGCCAACCAGCTGCCATCGGCAGTACTGAAGCTGCTGGGCTAATCTGCCTGGTTGCTGGCGGGGAAGTGCTGGTAAGGCACTTCCCCGCCTTTTCATTGCGAGGTGGTGGGCATGGACATGAGCGTCAAGCTGAACCTGTCTTATCCGGCCGCACGTCCGGCCGAGCAGGTTGCCGAAAAACCGGTAGCCCGGTCGACGGAAAACGTAAAGCCCGAAGACGACAGGAAAGACCCAAAGGCGGAGCACGATGCCGACAAGGTCAAACATGCCGTTTCGGAGATCGAAAAGTTCCTGAAGGCATCGCAGCGCAATCTGGAATTTTCCACGGATGAAGAATCCGGCAAGATCGTGGTCAAGGTCATCGCTACCGACAGTGGTGAACTGATTCGCCAGTTGCCCTCGGAAGAGGCCCTGCGGATCGCTCACAGCCTGAGCGATGTCAAAAGTGTTCTGTTCGACGCCAAGGTATGATCGGCGGCGAACACCAAATGAAGTGATGCATGTCGGTCCCGCAGGAGCGGGCTGACGCGTTGATGAGAGGGACTACAGCATGGCAAGCCCGATTACTTCCAGTACAGGCCTGGGTTCTGGTCTCAACATTACCGAGATCGTGACCGCGTTGGTTAAAGCCGATACATCCGCCAAGCAGGCGCAGATCACTCGGCAAACCAGCAATAACACTGCGATGATTTCGGGTATTGGCTCGCTGCGCAGTGCCCTCACGGCATTCCAGGATGCCATGAAGGCGCTCAACGACAAGGATGCGCCGTCTTTCAACGCCTATGCAGCGACCTCGGCCAACGAGTCGGTGGTCAAGATCAAGTCGAGCAACTCAGCGGTAGCGGGTAGCTATGACATCGTGGTGGACAAGCTGGCCACCGGCTCGAAAGTGGCCAGTCAGCAGTTCAGTGGTGGTGCTACCAGCCCGATCACTGCTGGCCAGCTTACCATCAGCCAGAATGGCAAGACCTACAACCTGGATGTGCCCAGCGGCGCGACGCTGCAAAGTGTGCGCGACCAGATCAACAAGGAAATGAGTGCCAACGGCATTTCCGCCAACATCATCAACGAGGAAGGCGGCTCGCGCCTGGTGCTCGGCTCTACGACCACAGGGGCGGGGACTGACCTCTCCCTGAGCGGTATTGCCGAGCTGGCAATCGATGGCACCACGCAGATGTCCGGTACCGGTGCAGGCTTCATCACTGCCAAGGCTCAGGACGCCGAATTGACCATCGACGGCTTGAAGGTCAAGAGTGCCTCCAATACGCTCGATAGCGCCATCAGTGGCATGACCCTGGAGTTGACCGGGGTCAGCCCGAGGGCCAGCGGCGCTCCTGGTACGCCGACGGCGGTCACCGTTGCGGCGGACAACGATGGCCTGAAGAAGTCGGTCCAGAGCTTCGTCGATGCCTACAATACGCTGCAGAAGGCGATCACGTCGCTGACGTCGACCAGTCGTGACAGCGATGACAAGCTGGTGCTCGGCCCGCTCACCAACGACCCGACCACCCGCTCTCTGCTGGGTGATATTCGCAAGGTGCTGAGTGAGGTGGGGGCCGGCGACCAGCTGACCACGCTGAGCCAGTTGGGTATCAACACCCAGAAAGATGGCACGCTCGAATTCAACAGCAGCAAGTTCAGCTCAGCGATGAATGACAAGAAGCTTGGCCCGGAGGTGCAGGAGCTGTTCACCGGCACCGACGGCATCTTCGAGCGCATGAACAATGCCATCGATCCTTACAACAAGACCGATGGCAGCCTTGCCACGCGCAAGTCCAACCTCGACAAGGCGGTCTCGGAACTGGCCAACCAGCAGGCCGCGCTTGATCGCCGCACCGAGTCCCTGACCGAATCGCTGACCAAGAAGTACGTGGCCCTTGACGCCGCCCTGGGCAAGATGAAAGCCCAGGCCGACCAGATTACCTCGATCTTCGAAGCGATCAACGCCCAGGCCAAGAAATCCTGATCGGCTGAACATGCCAAAAGCCCGGCGGCGTCCGCGAGATGCCCCGGGCTTTTTGTTTTTCCCCTAAAGTTTTTTGACGTACAGGCGATACAGCAGGTACAAGCAAATTTTTACCGCAGCAACGAGGCAGATCCATGAACCCGATGTTGGCCCTTCGGCAGTACCAGAAAGTCAACGGCGCAGCGCAGACCTCCGAAGCCAGCCCGCACCGCCTGGTGCAGATGCTCATGCAGGGCGGCCTTGATCGCATGGCGCAGGCCAAGGGTGCCATTGCTCGCAACGACATCGCGCAGAGGGGCATCCTCATCGGCAAGGCCATCGACATCATCGGCGGCCTGCGTGAAGGCCTGGACCTGGAAAACCATGCTGAAAGCCTGGCCGAGCTGGACAGCTTGTACATGTATATGAGCCGTCGCTTGATCGAGGCCAACGTCAAAGGCGACCCGACCATCATCGACGAGGTCGCGCGCCTTCTGATCACTGTGAAGGAAGGTTGGGATGCAATCGGCGATCAGTCGTCGGCTTCCTGATAAAGGAGCATGACATGAGCGAAGTAATCGCCCGAATCGAACAGACCCGGGACATGCTGCTGGCAGCGCTGGCTGACCGCGACTGGGAAGCGGTGGGGGAGTTGGACCTGGAATGTCGCTTGCGCATCGGTGACATGGTGTCCGAAGCCAAAGGCAATGAGGCGGATGTCAGTGCCAGTCTCGAGCAATTGCTGGTCGTGTACCGCCAACTAATCGAGGTTGCAAGTGGTGAACGTCAATCCTTGGTCGATGAAATGACGAAAATCCGTCAGGCGAAGAACGCGGCAAAGGTATACCATTTGTTCACCTGACCACCGTTGTTGCAAAAAGCCGTGCGCCATTAATTTGACTGATCGGTGTTTTTTGACTTTACTAGTGGCTGTTTTCGAATTTCAGACGTCCGAACACTGACCATTCAGTCGGAATGATGTCGAGCACGCCCCCGCAGGGCGCCGATATGACTAGGGAAGTTGCTATTGCATGTGGCGTGAAACCAAGATTCTGCTGATCGATGACGACAGCGCGCGCCGCCGCGACCTTGCGGTGGTGCTGAACTTCCTCGGCGAAGAAAACCTCGCATGTGCCAGCCATGACTGGCAGCAGGTTGTTGAGCCATTGTCCTCGAGCCGCGAAGTGCTGTGCGTGCTCATCGGCACCGTGAATGCTCCGGGCAATCTGCTTGGCTTGCTTAAGACAGTGGCTACCTGGGATGAGTTCCTTCCGGTTCTGCTTTTAGGTGAAATTTCTTCTGCGGAGTTCCCGGAAGACCTTCGCCGTCGGGTGCTTTCCAACCTGGAAATGCCGCCAAGCTATAGCCAGTTGCTGGATTCGCTGCACCGTGCCCAGGTCTACCGCGAAATGTATGACCAGGCACGCGAGCGCGGTCGTCAGCGCGAGCCCAATCTGTTCCGCAGCCTGGTCGGCACCAGTCGTGCCATCCAGCACGTACGGCAGATGATGCAGCAAGTGGCGGATACCGACGCCAGCGTGCTGATCCTGGGCGAGTCGGGTACCGGCAAGGAAGTGGTGGCCCGCAACCTTCACTACCATTCCAAACGTCGCGAAGCGCCGTTCGTGCCAGTCAATTGTGGTGCGATCCCGGCCGAGCTGCTGGAAAGCGAACTCTTCGGCCACGAGAAGGGGGCCTTTACCGGGGCCATCACCAGCCGTGCCGGGCGTTTCGAGCTGGCCAACGGCGGTACCCTGTTCCTCGACGAAATCGGTGACATGCCGTTGCCAATGCAGGTCAAGCTGCTGCGTGTGCTGCAGGAACGTACCTTCGAGCGTGTGGGTAGCAACAAGACCCAGAGCATCGACGTGCGCATCATCGCTGCGACGCACAAGAACCTCGAAACCATGATCGAGGACGGCACGTTCCGTGAAGACCTGTACTACCGCCTGAATGTGTTCCCCATCGAAATGGCACCGCTGCGTGAGCGCGTGGAAGACATCCCGTTGTTGATGAACGAGCTGATTTCGCGCATGGAGCACGAGAAGCGTGGTTCCATTCGCTTCAATTCCGCCTCGATCATGTCGCTGTGTCGTCATGGCTGGCCGGGCAACGTGCGCGAGCTGGCCAACCTGGTCGAGCGCATGGCGATCATGCACCCGTACGGGGTCATTGGCGTGTCGGAATTGCCAAAGAAATTCCGCTACGTCGATGACGAAGACGAGCAGATGGTCGACAGCCTGCGCAGCGACCTTGAAGAGCGCGTGGCGATCAATGGCCACACACCAAACTTCAGCAACCACGCCATGCTGCCGCCCGAAGGCCTGGACCTCAAGGACTACCTGGGTAGCCTGGAGCAGGGGCTGATCCAGCAGGCCCTGGACGATGCCAACGGTATCGTTGCGCGCGCGGCTGAACGTTTGCGTATTCGCCGTACCACCCTGGTCGAGAAAATGCGCAAGTACGGCATGAGCCGCCAGGGCGGTGAGGAACAGGCGGAAGATTGATGTTTGGGCGGGGTGTTTGTCTCGGGTTTTGCGTTTGGGCGCAGATCGAGCGCCGCCCGCGCGGCGCATCGCGAGCTTTGCTCGCTCCTACGTTTGTTTCAGGCCAGTAACGCCTGTGACAGGCACGCGCGACCGCCTTGTTTGTACAACGTGATATTGCGCCATGCGCCAAGGCGTTCGCGCGCAAATGGCACAGGAATGATTGGCCCGAAACAAGCGTAGGAGCGAGCGCAGCTCGCGATGCTTGTTTGTACAACGTGATATTGCGCCATGCGCCAAGGCGTTCGCGCGCAAATGGCACAGGAATGATTGGCCCGAAACAAGCGTAGGAGCGAGCGCAGCTCGCGATGCTTGTTTGTACAAGGTGATATTGCGCCATGCGCCAAGGCGTTCGCGCGCAAATGGCACAGGAATGATTGGCCCGAAACAAGCGTAGGAGCGAGCGCAGCTCGCGATGCTTGTTTGTACAAGGTGATATTGCGCCATGCGCCAAGGCGTTCGCGCGCAAATGGCACAGGAATGATTGGCCCGAAACAAGCGTAGGAGCGAGCGCAGCTCGCGATGCTTGTTTGTACAAGGTGATATTGCGCCATGCGCCAAGGCGTTCGCGCGCAAATGGAACAGGAATGATTGGCCCGAAACAAACGTAGGAGCGAGCGCAGCTCGCGATGCGCCGCGCGGGCGGCGCTCGATCTCCCAGGCACAACCAATCTCAAGGCGAACACTTCTCAGCCTTGAAGCAATCCCACGTCAAACCCAAATCCCTATCTCCGGCACGGCTATTGCTACACCGCTGGCACCACACCGTTTTTATGACGGTCAGCCACGCGAGAGAGCAAGATGCCCCAGGCCGCCCACGTATCCCGAGCCCCCGATCAGCAGGGGCAAACCCCGGTCGCGCAGGACAGCGGCCAGGGTATCGCGCAAGCCTTTGCCCTGTTCAATCAGGTGTCCAGCCAGCTGAGCCAGTCCTACAGCCTGCTCGAAGCCCGGGTCAGTGAACTGAAGGGCGAGCTGGCGGTGGTCAGCGCCCAGCGCATCGAAGAACTGAGCGAAAAGGAACGCTTGGCCAACCGCCTGCAAAATCTGCTGGACTTGCTTCCCGGTGGGGTGATCGTGATCGATGGTCAAGGCCTGGTGCGCGAAGCCAACCCGGCCGCCTGCGAGTTGCTCGGCGAACCTCTGATCGGCCAATTGTGGCGCCAGGTGATCGCCCGTAGTTTTGCTCCGCGCAAGGACGACGGCCACGAAGTCTCGCTGCGCGACGGTCGCCGTCTGTCCATCGCCACCCGCTCGCTGGATGCCGAGCCTGGCCAGTTGGTGCTGCTCAACGACCTGACTGAAACCCGTCGCCTCCAGGATCAACTGGCTCGCCACGAGCGCCTGTCGTCCTTGGGGCGCATGGTTGCCTCGCTGGCCCACCAGATCCGCACACCGCTGTCGGCAGCCATGCTGTATGCCAGCCACCTGGCCGATAGCGAGCAAGCGCTGAGCGCGGAAACCCGCCTGCGTTTCGCAGCGACCTTGAAGGAACGCCTGCACGAACTGGAGCACCAGGTGCGCGACATGCTGGTGTTTGCCCGTGGCGAGTTGCCACTGGGGGATCGGGTGACCCCTAAAGCGCTGTTCCAGGCCCTGCAGCAGGCGGCCCAGGCGCATGTGCAGGGGCACGCCGTGCGCTGGCAGTGCGACAGCCATCTGGGTGAATTGCTGTGCAACCGCGACACCTTGGTCGGCGCTTTGCTCAACCTGATTGAAAATGCCCTGCAGGCCAGCGATGGCCCGGCACGGCTGAAGGTGCACCTGTATCGCCGCGAACGTAGCTTGCACCTGTGCATCAGCGATGCCGGCAGCGGCATCGATGCAGGCTTGCTCGGCCGTTTGGGCGAGCCGTTCCTCACCACCAAAGCCACCGGTACCGGCCTGGGCCTGGCCGTGGTCAAGGCGGTGGTGCGTGCGCATCAGGGTACGATCAACCTGCGCTCGAAAGTCGGCCGTGGTACCTGCGTGCGGGTAGAGTTGCCATTGATCGACGGGCAATTGGCGGAGGGGGTGTAATGGCAATCAAGGTGCTGCTGGTCGAGGATGACCGCGTATTGCGCCAGGCGCTGGGCGATACCCTGGAAATCGGCGGTTTCGCCTATCAGGCGGTGGGCAGTGCCGAAGAAGCGCTGGAGGCCTTGGTGGACGACGCTTTCAGCCTGGTGGTCAGTGACGTCAACATGCCCGGCATGGACGGGCACCAGTTGCTCAGCCAGCTGCGCCGCCAGCAACCACAGTTGCCGGTGCTGTTGATGACGGCGCATGCCGCTGTCGAACGTGCGGTCGAGGCCATGCGCCAAGGCGCCGCTGACTACCTGGTCAAGCCGTTCGAGCCCAAGGCGCTGCTCAGCCTCGTGGAGCAGCATGCCGCCGGGCGGGTCACCGGCGATGAGGGGCCGGTGGCCTGCGAGCCGGCCAGTCGCCAGTTGCTGGAACTGGCGGCCCGTGTGGCGCGCAGTGACTCGACCGTGCTGATTTCCGGCGAGTCCGGTACTGGCAAGGAAGTGCTGGCGCGCTACATTCACCAGCAGTCGCAGCGTGCCACGCAACCCTTCGTGGCCATCAACTGCGCGGCGATCCCCGACAACATGCTTGAGGCCACCCTGTTCGGCCACGAGAAGGGCGCCTTCACCGGCGCTATCGCTGCTCAGGCTGGCAAGTTCGAGCAGGCCGAAGGCGGTACTCTGCTGCTCGACGAAATCTCGGAAATGCCCATGGCCTTGCAGGCCAAGCTGCTGCGTGTGCTGCAGGAGCGCGAGGTGGAGCGGGTAGGCGGGCGCAAGCCGATCAGCCTGGATATTCGGGTGCTGGCCACCACCAACCGCGACCTGGCCGGCGAAGTGGCGGCCGGGCGCTTCCGCGAAGACCTGTACTACCGTCTATCAGTGTTCCCGCTGGCCTGGCGCCCGCTGCGTGAGCGGCCGGGCGATATCCTGCAGCTGGCTGAGCGCCTGCTGGCGCGGCATGTGGTCAAGATGAAGCATGCCCCGGTGCGTCTGTCGCCGCAGGCGCGGGCCTGCCTGCAGGCCTATGCCTGGCCGGGCAACGTTCGCGAGCTGGACAACGCTCTGCAGCGGGCGCTGATCCTGCAGCAGGGTGGAGTGATCGAGGCGGCGGATTTTTGTCTGGCGGGCGCCATTCCATTGTCAGATAGCATCGAGCCATCACCTGACGTGACGGCCGAAGCCGGCGGGCTGGGCGATGACATGCGTCGGCACGAGTACCAGATGATCATCGACACCCTGCGTGCTGAGCGCGGCCGCCGCAAAGAGGCGGCCGAACGCTTGGGCATCAGCCCGCGGACGTTGCGCTACAAGCTGGCACAGATGCGCGATGCCGGGTTTGACGTCGAGGCCAGTCTGTTCGGCTGACTGGCACCCAACTGAATGGTTGAGCACCACGGGGCCTCTATTGGAGCGGCAGGCCCGCGAAGAATCCGGCGCGGTGGCTGGCACCGGCTGCGCCGGTGTTCGCGGGCGTGCCCGCTCCCACGGCGCACGTTTCACATGGGATCTGATTGGCAAGGCTGGCACCTTTGTTGCTTTACGTAGGTCATTCGCCGCATGACTGTCAAAAAAATGCGGCCGCAGGAGAGAGAAGGGTCATGAGCCAAGGTGTTGAATTCAATCGTCTGATGTTGGACATGCGGGCCATGCAGGCCGATGCCATGTCGCTGCCCAAGGCAACCGCCGCCCCCGAGCTGGCGCCAGGGCAAAGTACCTTCGCCGACATGCTCGGCCAGGCCATCGGCAAGGTGCATGAGACGCAGCAGGCTTCGACCCAGCTGGCCAACGCGTTCGAAATCGGCAAGAGCGGCGTCGACCTGACTGACGTGATGATCGCTTCGCAAAAGGCCAGCGTGTCGATGCAAGCCTTGACCCAGGTACGCAACAAGCTGGTCCAGGCGTATCAGGACATCATGCAGATGCCGGTTTGAGGACGGATGTAACCCATGGCTGAAGCAGTCGTCGAAAACGCCCCCGCCAAGGCTGGCTCGCCAGCGGCCAAGCCGCCGCTGTTTGGCATGGCGTTTCTGGAAAATATCTCGCAGATGCCCATGCTGCGCCAGATCGGCCTCTTGGTCGGCCTGGCGGCCAGCGTGGCCATCGGCTTTGCCGTGGTGTTGTGGTCGCAACAACCCGATTACCGTCCGTTGTACGGCAGCCTGTCGGGCATGGACACCAAGCAGGTCATGGACACCCTGGCCGCTGCTGACATCCCCTATAACGTGGAGCCCAACTCGGGGGCCCTGCTGGTCAAGGCCGACGACCTCTCCCGTGCGCGCCTGAAACTGGCAGCCGCCGGTGTGGCGCCGAGCGACGGCAATGTCGGCTTCGAGCTGCTCGACAAGGAGCAGGGCCTGGGCACCAGCCAGTTCATGGAAGCCACCCGTTACCGCCGCAGCCTGGAAGGCGAACTGGCCCGTACCATTTCCAGCCTCAACAACGTCAAGGGCGCGCGCGTGCACCTGGCCATTCCGAAAAGCTCGGTGTTCGTGCGTGATGAACGCAAGCCCAGCGCCTCGGTACTGGTCGAGCTGTACCCAGGCCGCGCGCTGGAAGCCGGGCAGGTGATGGCGATTGTCAACCTGGTCGCCACCAGCGTGCCGGAACTGGACAAATCCCAGGTCACCGTCGTCGACCAGAAGGGCAACCTGCTGTCCGATCAGATTCAGGATTCCGCGCTGACCCAGGCCGGGAAGCAGTTCGACTACAGCCGCCGGGTGGAAAGCATGCTCACCCAGCGCGTGCACAATATCCTGCAGCCGGTGCTGGGCAACGATCGCTACAAGGCTGAAGTGTCCGCCGACCTTGACTTCAGCGCGGTCGAGTCCACCTCCGAACAGTTCAATCCCGACCAGCCGGCGTTGCGCAGCGAGCAGTCGGTTGACGAGCAACGTGCCAGCAGCCAAGGTCCGCAAGGCGTGCCTGGCGCACTGAGCAACCAGCCGCCAGGCGCCGCTTCGGCACCGCAGACCACCGGTGGCGCGGCTACCCCGGCTGCTGCCATTCAGCCTGGCCAGCCGCTGGTGGATGCCAATGGCCAGCAGATCATGGACCCGGCCACCGGCCAGCCGATGCTCGCGCCATACCCGTCAGATAAACGTCAGCAAAGCACCAAGAACTTCGAGCTGGACCGTTCCATCAGCCACACTCGCCAGCAGCAGGGGCGCATGACCCGCCTGTCGGTAGCGGTGGTGGTGGACGACCAGGTCAAGGTCGACCCGGCCACTGGCGATGCCACTCGAGCGCCATGGGGCGCGGAGGACTTGGCGCGCTTTACCCGCCTGGTGCAGGACGCCGTCGGCTTCGATGCCAGCCGTGGCGACAGCGTGACGGTGATCAACGTGCCGTTCGCCGCCGACCGTGGCGAGGAAATCGCCGACATCGCCTTCTACCAGCAGCCGTGGTTCTGGGATATCGTCAAGCAGGTGCTGGGCGTGGTGTTCATCCTGGTGCTGGTGTTCGGTGTGCTGCGGCCGGTGCTGAACAACATTACCGGGGGCGGCAAGCAGGCTGCCCCGGACAGCGACATGGAGCTGGGCGGCATGATGGGTCTGGATGGCGAACTGGCCAACGACCGCGTCAGTCTGGGTGGCCCGACAAGCATTCTGCTGCCTAGCCCGAGCGAGGGTTACGAGGCACAGCTCAACGCAATCAAAGGCCTGGTGGCCGAAGACCCGGGCCGCGTTGCCCAGGTCGTGAAAGAGTGGATCAACGCCGATGAGTGATAACCGAGCCGTTACCGCCAAGCTGAGCCGCGTCGACAAGGCGGCGATCCTCCTGCTTTCGCTGGGCGAGACCGACGCCGCCCAGGTGCTGCGGCACATGGGGCCCAAAGAAGTGCAACGGGTGGGTGTGGCCATGGCGCAGATGGGCAATGTGCACCGTGACCAGGTCGAACAGGTGATGAGCGAGTTCGTCGAAATCGTCGGCGACCAGACCAGCCTGGGCGTGGGCTCCGATGCCTATATCCGCAAGATGCTCAACCAGGCCCTGGGCGAGGACAAGGCCAACGGCCTGGTCGACCGCATCCTGCTCGGTGGCAACACCAGCGGCCTGGACAGCCTCAAGTGGATGGAGCCGCGCGCCGTTGCCGACGTGATCCGCTACGAGCACCCACAGATCCAGGCCATCGTCGTCGCCTACCTCGACCCCGACCAGGCCGGTGAAGTGCTGAGCAATTTCGACCACAAGGTGCGCCTTGACATCGTCTTGCGCGTGTCATCGCTGAACACCGTACAGCCGGCGGCGCTGAAGGAGCTGAACCAGATCCTCGAGAAGCAGTTCTCGGGCAACTCCAATGCCGCCCGCACCACCTTGGGTGGTATCAAGCGTGCTGCCGACATCATGAACTTCCTCGACAGCTCGGTGGAAGGTGCACTGATGGACGCGATCCGCGAAATCGACAGCGACCTGTCGGAGCAGATCGAAGACTTGATGTTCGTCTTCAACAACCTGGCCGATGTCGACGACCGGGGCATCCAGGCGCTGTTGCGCGAAGTGTCCTCCGACGTGTTGGTGGTGTCGCTCAAGGGCGCCGACGAGCGGGTCAAGGACAAGATCTTCAAGAACATGTCCAAACGTGCTTCGGAGCTGCTGCGCGACGACCTGGAGGCCAAAGGGCCGGTACGGGTCAGCGACGTGGAAACCGCGCAGAAAGAAATCCTCACCATTGCCCGGCGTATGGCCGAGGCCGGCGAGATCGTCCTCGGCGGCAAGGGCGCCGAGGAAATGATCTGATCTTATAACGGCGGCAAGCCCGCCGTTGACCCTGTGGGAGCGGGCTGGCCCGCGAAGCAGGCGCTGCGGTGGATGGCACGGGCTTTGCCCGTGTTCGCGGGCAAGCCCGTTCCCACAGCGTGCACGTCAGTTCAATCTTATTGAGCGAGTGTGCGTTGGCTGAACATGGATTGAGTACCTGAAAACATGTCCACCAAAGAACACCACCCCAGCGACCTGATCCGCGCCCGCGACCTCGAGGGCGTGGACGTGTGGACGCTGCCAAGCTTCGACCCGGAACCCGAGCCAGAGCCCGAGCCAGAGGCGGAGCCCGAGGTCATCGCGGAAGAAGTCGAGGAAGTGCCGCTGGAAGAAGTCCAGCCACTGACTCTGGAAGAGCTCGAGGCCATCCGGCAGGAGGCCTACAACGAGGGCTTCGCCACCGGTGAGCGCGAGGGCTTCCACAGCACCCAGCTCAAGGTTCGCCAGGAGGCCGAAGAGGCCCTGAAGGCCAAGCTGGACAGCCTCGAACTGCTGATGGCCAACCTGATGGAGCCGATCGCCGAGCAGGACACGCAGATCGAGAAAAGCCTGGTGCACCTGGTGGCGCACATGGCTCGCCAGGTGATTGGCCGCGAGCTGCGCAACGATTCCAGTCAGATCACTCAGGTGCTGCGCGAAGCGCTCAAGCTGCTGCCCATGGGCGCGGACAATATCCGCATCCACCTCAACCCGCAGGATTTCGAGCTGGCCAAGGCCCTGCGCGAACGCCATGAGGAGAACTGGCGGCTGCTGGAAGACAGCGCATTGCTGCCGGGTGGTTGCCGCATCGAGACGGCCCACAGCCGTATCGATGCCACCATGGAAACGCGTATTGAAAAAGCGGTGGCGCAGTTGTTCGACCAGTTGCACGACCATTCCCTGCACCCGGCGGCGCCAGACATGGCGATAGACCTGGGCGCGCCGGTCGAGCGTGCCGTGGACAACCCCGATGCACCTTGAACGTACCAGTTTCGGCAAGCGCCTGGGCACCTACGCCGAGGCCATCGCGCTGCCGTCCCAGCCCATCGTCGAAGGCCGCTTGCTGCGTATGGTCGGCCTCACCCTGGAAGCCGAAGGCCTGCGCGCTGCAGTGGGCAGCCGCTGCCTGGTGATCAACGATGACAGTTATCACCCGGTGCAGGTTGAGGCCGAAGTCATGGGCTTTGCCGGGCCCAAGGTGTTTCTGATGCCGGTGGGCAGCATCGTCGGTATTGCTCCGGGGGCACGCGTAGTTCCGCTGGATGACAGCGGCCGCTTGCCGATGGGCATGAGCATGCTGGGCCGGGTGCTCGACGGCGCCGGCCGTGCGCTAGATGGCAAGGGCGGGATGAAGGCCGAGGACTGGGTGCCGATGGATGGTCCGGTGATCAACCCGCTCAACCGCGACCCTATCAGCAAGCCGTTGGATGTGGGCATTCGCAGTATCAACGGCCTGCTTACCGTCGGCCGTGGCCAGCGGCTAGGCCTGTTTGCCGGTACCGGGGTGGGTAAATCGGTGCTGCTGGGCATGATGACCCGCTTCACCGAAGCCGAAATCATCGTGGTCGGTCTGATCGGTGAGCGGGGGCGCGAGGTGAAGGAGTTCATTGAGCACATCCTCGGTGAAGAGGGCCTCAAGCGCTCGGTGGTGGTGGCGTCGCCGGCAGACGACGCGCCGCTGATGCGCCTGCGTGCCGCCATGTATTGCACTCGCATTGCCGAGTACTTCCGCGACAAAGGCAAGAATGTGCTCTTGCTGATGGACTCCTTGACCCGCTTCGCCCAGGCTCAGCGGGAGATTGCCCTGGCCATCGGCGAGCCGCCAGCCACCCGGGGCTACCCGCCATCGGTGTTTGCCAAACTGCCCAAACTGGTGGAGCGGGCAGGCAATGGCGAACCCGGCGGTGGTTCGATCACTGCGTTCTATACCGTGTTGTCCGAAGGCGACGACCAGCAAGACCCGATCGCCGACTCGGCGCGGGGCGTGCTCGACGGCCACTTTGTGCTGTCGCGTCGGTTGGCTGAGGAGGGCCATTACCCGGCCATCGACATCGAAGCCTCGATCAGCCGGGTCATGCCCCAAGTGGTCGATGCCGACCACTTGCGCCAGGCGCAGAAGTTCAAGCAACTGTGGTCGCGTCTGTCACAAAGCCGCGACCTGATCAGCGTGGGTGCCTATGTGGCCGGCGGTGATCCGGAGACCGACCTGGCCATTGCGTTGCAATCGAAGCTGGTTGAGTTCCTGCGTCAGGGCCTGCGCGAGGACGTGGGCATGGCGCAGAGCCGCGAGCAGCTGGGGGCGATTTTCACGCCCCCGGCAGGTTGATAAGCCATGGCGCAGCCTGGACGTGCCGCGCGCCTGGCGCCGGTGGTGGACATGGCCGAAGAGGCCGAGCGCAAGGCCGCTCAGCGTCTTGGCCATTTTCAGCAGCAGGTGGCCACGGCCCAGGCCAAGCTGGCCGAGCTGGAGCGCTTTCGCGAGGATTACCAGCTGCAGTGGATCAACCGCGGCGGGCAAGGGGTCAATGGTAGCTGGCTGGTCAATTACCAGCGTTTTCTCGGGCAGCTGGAAACGGCCATGACCCAGCAGCGTCAGAGCCTGGTCTGGCACCAGAACAACCTCAATAATGCACGTGGTACCTGGCAGCAGGCCTATGCCCGGGTGGAGGGTTTGCGCAAGCTGGTGCAGCGCTACCAGGACGAGGCCCGGCGTGCTGAAGACAAGCGTGAGCAGCACTTGCTGGATGAGCTGTCGCAGCGTTTGCCGCGGCAGAGCCATTTGTAGGTGTTTGACGTAGCGTTTGCCGCGGCAAGAGCCATTTGTAGGTGTTTGACGTAGCGTTTGCCGCGGCAAGAGCCATTTGTAAGTGTTTGTCGCAGGTCTTGCAGTGTCTGTGAGATCGAGCGCCGCCCGCGCGGCGCATCGCGAGCTGCGCTCGCTCCTACGTTTGTTTCGGGCCAGTCACGCCTGTTGCAGGCGCGCGCGACCGCCTTGTTTGTACGACGTGATAATGCGCCATGCGCCAAGGCGTTCGCGCGCAAATCCCATAGGAATAACTGGCCCGAAACAAATGTAGGAGCGAGCGCAGCTCGCGATGCGCCGCGCGGGCGGCGCTCGATCTCATGAGCACCGCAGGCCCCATGCTGAACACTTGCCACCCCTACCATCGCCTGCTAAACCTTAAACAGTTGCATCCGCCATCATCGAAGGAATCGCTAGCATGGCAGTCGAGACTGATTTTTCGCAGGACGGGAAAAAGCTGACCATCAAGATCAAAGGGCGCTTCGATTTCGGCAAGCACCAAGAGTTCCGCGACGCCTACGAGCGCCAGCCCAAGCGGCCGGATTCGGTCGTCGTCGACCTGAAGGACACCACCTACCTCGACAGCTCTGCGCTTGGCATGCTGCTGTTGCTGCGCGACCACGCGGGCGGTGACGAGTCGGATGTGCGGGTAGTGCATGCCAGCTCCGACGTGCGCAAGATTCTCGCCATCTCCAATTTCGAAAAACTCTTCGATATCAGTAGTTGAGCGCCGACATGCCGGCCGAACAGGCGCTGACCGTGCTGGTCGCCGAAGACAGTGCTGTCGATCGCCTTCTGCTTGCGCAGATCGTGCGCCGCCAGGGTCATCAGGTATTCACCGCAGAGAACGGCGAGCAAGCGGTAGCGCTGTTCATCGAGCGGCGCCCTCAGCTGGTGCTGCTGGACGCCCTGATGCCGGTCATGGATGGCTTCGAGGCGGCGCGGCAGATCAAGGCATTGGCTGGCGAAGCGCTGGTGCCGATCATTTTCCTGACGTCGCTGAATGAAGAAGAAGGCCTGGTGCGTTGCCTTGAGGCGGGTGGCGATGATTTCATGGCCAAGCCCTACAGCGCGGTGATCCTCGCTGCCAAGATTCGCGCCATGGACCGTCTGCGCCGGTTGCAGGCTACCGTGTTGGCGCAGCGCGATCAGATCACACGGCATCACCATCATCTGCTTAACGAGCAGCGGGTGGCCAAGGCGGTGTTCGACAAAGTGGCCCACTCTGGATGCCTTTCTGCGCCCAACATTCGCTACCTGCAATCGCCTTACGCGCTGTTCAATGGCGACCTGATGCTGGCGGCATTTACCCCGGCCGGCGACATGCGTGTGCTGCTCGGCGATTTCACCGGTCACGGCCTGCCGGCAGCGGTCGGCGCCATGCCGATGGCTGAGGTGTTCTACGGCATGACCGCCAAGGGCTGCAGCATGACGCAGATCCTGCGCGAGATGAATGCCAAGCTCAAGCGCATCCTGCCGGTAGACATGTTCTGCTGTGCGCTGCTGCTCAACCTCAGCATGCAGCGCGGCTTGGTGGAGGTCTGGAATGGCGGCATGCCCGATGGCTATCGCCTGTCGGTGGATGGCCAGGTGCTGTCGGCACTGAGTTCGCGGCACCTGCCGCTGGGCATCCTGGCCGCTGAGCGTTTCGATGACAGCACTGAGGTGTTGCCGCTGGCACCGGGCGAGCGCCTGTTGCTGCTGTCAGACGGTGTGCTCGATACCGCCGACGAACACGAACGCCTGTTTGGCGTGCATCGCCTGCGTGCCGTGCTGGCCGAAAACCGCGACCCTGTGCAGTTGTTCGATGAACTGATGTTGGCCCTGGAACGTTTTGGTGGGCAGCCACGAGATGACATCAGCTTGTGCGATATTCGCATGTTCACTGCCGATGAGCGGGTGCCGGCACCGATGATCTACTCTGACAGTGGCCGCTCCAGCCCGCTGGACTGGTCGCTGGGCTTCGAGGTGCGCGGCGAAAGCCTGAAGCGCTTCAACCCTGTGCCGTACCTGGTGCAGTTGTTGCAGGAAATTCACAGCCTGCGCGCGCGTATCGGCAACCTGCACAGTGTGCTTAGCGAGTTGTATTCCAATGCGCTGGAGCATGGTGTGCTGGGCCTGGACTCACAGCTCAAGCGCGATGTGCAAGGCTTTACCGACTACTATCAGGAGCGCGCCCGGCGCCTGGGCTCGCTGACCGAAGGCTTTGTAAGCATTGATTTCAAGGTTGAACCGCATGACGGCGGTGGGCGCCTGATAATTGAGGTGCGCGACAGCGGTGCCGGCTTCGACGTGCAGCGGGTACTTGCGCGGCCTTCGCTGGGTCAGGGGCTGAGCGGTCGCGGTCTGAATCTGGTTCGGCAGCTGGCCAGTGAGGCGCGCTGGAGTGAGGGCGGGCGTTGCGCGCATGTGGAGTTCGTATGGTGAGCCACTGGTTGGCTCGGGCATAATCTGGCTTGATCAAGGAGTGAACAAGTGACTGACATGCATATTGACCACAAGGTACTCAGTGACCTGCGTGAGGTCATGGAAGATGGCTACCTGCAGTTGGTGCAGACTTTTCTCGATGACTCAGAACGGCGTCTTGGGCAGTTGCACGCGGCCAAAAGCGCCGAGGAGCTTGGTGCAGCGGCTCACAGTTTCAAGGGTAGCAGCAGCAACATGGGCGCTGTGGCCTTGGCCAGCCTGTGTCAGCAGCTCGAAGAGCGCGCGCGGCGGCCCCCTTTGTACGGTATTGAAGACTTGATCAGCCGCATCGACATGGAATTCGTCGTGGTGCGGCACTTTTACCGTGGTGAGCAGCAGCGTATTTCCGCAGGCTGATAAGCGAGTTGGCGCGAGTCTTGCGTGTCTCTGCCAGGATGATTTCTGTTTCTGGCGCGGAGACCGCTCGATGCCTGTCGCACCCAACCCTTTGTTGCAAGCCAATGCCATTGCCAAAACCTCGCGTTCGGCCACCGTGCAGGCGGACAAACCGCTTCAGGCGCTGGGCGACAAGGGCGATGCTTTTGGCCAGATGATGGCCAGGCAGGGTCGCGACAAGGTTGCCGGGCAGGATGACAAGGGCGTTCAGGCCAAGCCCAAGGACAAGCCTGATGCGGCAACGGGCGGCAAGAAAGACCCGGCTGGCAACGCTGCAGTTGCCGAGGACGGCAAAAAGTTGCCAGAGGATGATTCGGCCCAGGCCGATACGAGTGTGCATGATGCCAGCCTGGTGGCCGGTCAGGTCACTGATGCCCAGCCCGGCGCGCAACTGATCCAGGCGCAGGCCGAGGCGGTGGCGCCAGTGCTGCAGGCGGCCACGGCGCAAACCCAGGTCGCCGCCGCACTGCCTGAAGAGGCATCTGCCGAGGAGGCCTTCGACCCGGATGCCGACCCCCTGGCCAACCTGCCGACCTTGCGCCTGGCGCTGGAGCACAGTGCCCAGGCCAAGGGTGGCACCTCGGCTCATGCCCTTGATGCTGCCCAGGCTCAGGCCGAGGATGGGCGGGCAGCCGTCAATACCTTGGCGAATCTGGTCGAGAATACCGAGGGCGAAAGCGCCGAATCCGGTGACAAGGCCTTTGGTGCCTTGCTTGAAGACGGCCTGAAGGACACCAAGAGCGCCAGCAGCGACACCCGGATCGATGATTTTGCCAACCGCCTGGCCAGCCTGACCCAGGCGGCCACCGCCAAGACCGCCAACGCCGTCCCGGCCAATGCGAGTCCGCTACACCAGCCATTGCCAATGAACCAGAATGCTTGGGCCGAGGGCCTGGTCAACCGGGTCATGTACTTGTCCAGCCAGAACCTCAAGTCGGCTGATATCCAGCTGGAGCCGGCAGAGCTCGGTCGCCTCGATATTCGCGTCAATGTTGCGGCGGACCAGGCTACCCAGGTCACCTTCATCAGCGGCCACGCCGGCGTACGTGATGCCCTCGACAGCCAGTTGCACCGCCTGCGAGAACTGTTTGCCCAGCAGGGACTGGCGCAGCCGGATGTCAACGTGGCTGACCAGTCGCGCGGGCAGCAACAGCAGCAGCAGGGGCAGGCGCAGGGCAGCAGCCTGTCCGGAGTGGCGGCGCGCCGTGCCGAGCAGGGCGGAACCGAGGCGGTCGATAGCACCCGGCCTTTGGAGCAGCAGGTGGTTGTCGGCGACAGTGCGGTCGATTATTACGCCTGATGTCTGGTGCATGGCGTTGTTTTTTGGGGGGGCAGTGAGATCGAGCGCCGCCCGCGCGGCGCATCGCGAGCTGCGCTCGCTCCTACGTTTGTTTCAGGCCAGTCATGCCTGTGACAGGCGCGCGCGACCGTCTTGTTGATACGACGTGATATCTCGGCCTACGCCAAGGCGTTCGCGCGCAAATCCCATGGGAATAATTGGCCCGAAACAAACGTAGGAGCGAGCGCAGCTCGCGATGCGCCGCGCGGGCGGCGCTCGATCTCGCAAGCGCAAAATCCCTCAAGCCAAATTCTGGCATAACACTTGCTCAAGCCAAGCCATCCTCCCTTGAACCCCCGATGGACGACGGATTATTGGCATGGCGAAGAGCGAAGCAGTCAAAGACCCCGCCACTAAAGGCAAACTCAAACTGATCCTGCTGGCCGTCGTAGGCCTGTTGCTGGCGATCGGCCTTTCGGTGGGCGCTACCTGGTTCATCATGCACAAGAGCGAGCCGGCTCCTGCTACCGAGGCAGCGGCCAGCAACGTCAAGCCAGCGGCGATCTACGAAGCGCTGACCCCGGCCTTCGTGGTCAACTTCAACCAGAACGGCCGTCAGCGCTACATGCAGTTGAGCATCACCCTGCAGGCGCGTAACCAGGCCGACCTGGATGCGCTCAAGGTGCACATGCCGGTGATCCGCAACAACCTGGTGATGATGTTCTCCGGGCAAGGGTTCGACACCCTTGCCAGCAGCCCGGTAGGGCAGGAGATGTTGCGCCAGAAGGCCACCGCGGTGGTCCAGGAAGTGGCGCAGAAGGAAGTCGGCAAGCCGGTCGTTGACCAGTTGCTGTTCACCAATTTCGTATTGCAGTAGGAGTCCGCAATGGCCGTACAGGACCTGCTGTCCCAGGATGAAATTGATGCCCTGTTGCACGGCGTCGACGACGGTCTGGTGCAGACCGAGAGTGCATCCGAGCCTGGCAGCATCAAAAGCTACGACCTGACCAGCCAGGATCGGATCGTACGGGGTCGCATGCCGACCCTGGAAATGATCAACGAGCGCTTCGCCCGCTACACCCGTATCAGCATGTTCAACCTGCTACGCCGCTCCGCAGACGTGGCCGTGGGTGGCGTGCAGGTAATGAAGTTTGGCGAATACGTGCATTCGCTGTACGTGCCAACCAGCCTCAACCTGGTCAAGATCAAGCCGCTACGCGGCACCTCGCTGTTCATCCTTGACGCCAAGCTGGTGTTCAAGCTGGTGGACAACTTCTTTGGGGGCGATGGCCGCCACGCCAAGATCGAGGGGCGTGAGTTCACCCCGACCGAACTGCGCGTGGTGCGCATGGTGCTGGACCAGTGTTTCGTCGACCTCAAGGAAGCCTGGCAGGCGATCATGCCGGTCACCTTCGAGTACATGAACTCCGAGGTCAACCCGGCCATGGCCAACATTGTCGGCCCCAGCGAGGCGGTGGTGGTGTCCACCTTCCACATCGAACTGGACGGCGGTGGCGGCGATCTGCACGTGACCATGCCGTACTCGATGATCGAGCCGGTGCGGGAAATGCTCGATGCCGGTTTCCAGTCGGACCTGGACGACCAGGACGAGCGCTGGGTCAAGGCCCTGCGCGAGGACGTGCTTGACGTGGCCGTGCCAATGAGCGCAACGGTCGCCCGGCGCCAGCTGAAGCTGCGCGACATCTTGCACATGCAGCCGGGTGACGTGATCCCGGTCGAGCTGCCCGAGCACCTGGTGCTGCGCGCTAACGGGGTGCCCGCGTTCAAGGCGCGGCTGGGCTCGCACAAGGGCAACCTTGCCCTGCAGATCATCGACCCGATCGAACGCCGCTGACGGTGTGCCGGTCGCTTACAACGAATTGAATGCCTGTCGAGGAAATCATGGCTAACGAAAACGAGATCACCTCCCCAGAGGACCAGGCACTGGCCGATGAGTGGGCCGCAGCGTTGGAAGAAACCGGTTCAGCCGGGCAGGCCGACATCGATGCACTGCTGGGCGGGGACACCGGCAGCAGCGGCCCTGGCCGCCTGCCGATGGAAGAATTCGCCAGCTCGCCCAAGCCGAACGAAAATGTCAGCCTCGAAGGCCCGAACCTGGACGTGATCCTGGACATCCCGGTGAACATTTCCATGGAGGTGGGCAGCACCGAGATCAACATCCGCAACCTGCTGCAGCTCAACCAAGGCTCGGTGATCGAGCTCGACCGCCTGGCCGGCGAGCCGCTCGACGTGCTGGTCAACGGCACGCTGATCGCCCATGGCGAAGTGGTTGTGGTCAACGAAAAGTTTGGCATCCGCCTGACCGACGTGATCAGCCCCAGCGAACGTATCAAGAAGCTGCGCTGAGTGAAGGGCACGATGCGCGCCATCGCCGCAGTTGCGGCGCTGTTCGCCAGCCACGTCTGCATGGCCGCGGCCACGCCAGCGGCCACCCCGGCGGCTCAACCTGGCAGTCTCGGCGGGCAGCTGGCGCAGATGGTCCTGGGCCTGCTGCTGGTGGTGGGCCTGATCTTCTTCCTGGCCTGGCTGCTGCGGCGCCTGCAGAGCACCGCAGTGAAGGGTGGGCAGGTGATCGAGATCGTCGGCAGCCGTGCCATCGGCCCGCGTGACCGCCTGCTGCTGGTGCAGGTGGGCAAGGAGCAGATCCTGATCGGCCATACCCCCGGCAGTATCGAGGCGCTGCACGTACTGGCCGAACCCGTGGAAGTGCCGGCAAGCGTCCGTCAGGCGACGCCGGAGTTTGCCCAGCGGCTGATGGAGCTGATGGGCAAGGACCCTAAGGACAACAAGTGATGAGCGGCGCGCTGCGTACGTTGTTGACTCTGGCGCTGCTGCTGGCAGCGCCGCTGGCCCTGGCGGCCGACCCGCTGTCGATTCCGGCCATTACCCTGTCCAACACCCCGGACGGGCAGCAGGAATATTCGGTCAGCCTGCAAATCCTGCTGATCATGACCGCGCTGAGCTTCATCCCGGCGTTCGTCATCCTGATGACCAGCTTTACCCGCATCATCATCGTGTTCTCGATCCTGCGCCAGGCCCTGGGCCTGCAGCAGACACCGTCCAACCAGCTGTTGACCGGCATGGCGCTGTTCCTGACCATGTTCATCATGGCCCCGGTGTTCGATCGGGTGAACCAGGACGCGCTGCAGCCGTACCTGAAGGAGCAGATGACTGCCCAGCAGGCTATCGACAAGGCCCAGGGGCCGCTCAAGGACTTCATGTTGGCGCAAACCCGGCAAAGCGACCTTGACCTGTTCATGCGCTTGTCCAAGCGTACCGACATCGCTGGCCCCGACCAGGTGCCGCTGACCATCCTGGTGCCGGCGTTCGTCACCTCCGAGCTGAAGACCGCGTTCCAGATCGGTTTCATGATCTTTATCCCGTTCCTGATCATCGACATGGTCGTGGCCAGTGTGCTGATGGCCATGGGTATGATGATGCTGTCGCCGCTGATCATCTCGCTGCCGTTCAAGATCATGCTGTTCGTGCTGGTGGATGGTTGGGCGCTGATCATGGGCACCCTGGCCAGCAGTTTCGGCGGCGTCTGACGCCGTCAAGGAGAGCCGCCGATGACACCTGAAGTCGCTGTCGACCTGTTTCGTGATGCGTTATGGCTGACCACCCTGATGGTCGCCATACTGGTAGTGCCGAGCCTGCTGGTGGGTTTGGTGGTGGCGATGTTCCAGGCCGCCACGCAGATCAACGAACAGACGCTGAGCTTTTTGCCGCGCCTGCTGGTGATGCTGGTCACACTGATCGTCGCCGGGCCGTGGCTGGTGCAGAAGTTCATGGAGTACTTCGTCAGTCTCTACACCAGCATCCCGCAGTTGATCGGTTGACGCGCCGATGCTGGAACTGACCGATACGCAGATCGGCACCTGGGTCGCCACCTTCATCTTGCCGTTGTTCCGGGTGACGGCGGTGCTGATGACTATGCCGATCTTTGGCACCCGCATGCTGCCGGCGCGGGTGCGATTGTATGTGGCGGTGGCTATCACCGTGGTGATCGTCCCGGCTCTGCCACCCTTGCCCGAGTTCGCCCCGTTGAGCCTGCGCGGCCTGCTGCTGTGTGCCGAGCAGGTCATCGTCGGGGCCTTGTTCGGATTGTCATTGCAGTTGTTGTTCCAGGCTTTCGTGATCGCTGGCCAGGTCGTCGCGGTGCAGATGGGCATGGCGTTCGCATCGATGGTCGACCCGGCCAACGGCGTCAACGTCGCGGTTATCAGTCAGTTCATGACCATGTTGGTAAGCGTGCTGTTCCTGCTGATGAACGGCCATCTGGTAGCGTTCGAGGTGCTGACCGAAAGCTTCACCACCTTGCCGGTGGGCAATGCGTTGGTGGTCAATCAGTTCTGGGAGCTGGCGGGGCGCCTCGGCTGGGTGTTCGGTGCCGGTCTCCTGCTGATCCTGCCGGCAATTGCCGCACTGTTGGTGGTGAATATCGCCTTTGGCGTAATGACGCGTGCCGCGCCGCAGCTGAACATTTTCTCCATTGGTTTTCCGCTGACCCTGGTCATGGGCATGTTCATTTTTTGGGTCGGGCTTGCCGATATACTTTCCCATTACCAGGCATTGGCCAGCGAAGCGCTGCAATGGCTGCGTGAACTGGCGAGGGCGCGCTGAACATGGCGGAAAGCGAAAGCGGTCAGGACAAGACAGAGGAGCCCACCGACAAGCGCAAGCGCGATGCTCGCGAGAAAGGCGAGATCGCGCGTTCCAAGGAGCTGAACACGGTGGCGGTGACCTTGGCCGGTGCCGGTGGCCTGTTGGCGTTTGGCGGCCACCTGGCCGAGACGCTGCTGGCGATCATGCGCATGAACTTCAGCCTGACCCGCGACTTCATCGTCGATGAGCGCGCCATGGGGGCTTTCCTGCTGGCCTCGGGCAAGATGGCCATCTGGGCGGTGCAGCCGATATTGATCCTGTTGTTCGTGATTTCCTTCGTCGCGCCGATAGTCCTGGGCGGTTTCCTGTTTTCCGGCAGCCTGCTGCAGCCCAAATTCAGCCGCATGAATCCCTTGTCGGGGATCAAGCGCATGTTCTCGATGAATGCCCTGACCGAACTCTTGAAAGCATTCGCGAAATTTCTCGTGATTCTGGTCGTGGCGGTAGTGGTGCTGGTCAATGATCGTCAGGCGCTTCTCGCCATCGCCAATGAGCCGTTGGAGCAGGCGATCATCCATAGCCTGCAGGTGGTGGGCTGGAGTGCGTTGTGGATGTCGGCCGGGCTGCTGTTGATTGCGGCGGCCGACGTGCCGTTCCAGTTGTGGCAGGCGCACAACAAGCTGAAGATGACCAAGCAGGAGGTGCGTGACGAGTACAAGGACACCGAAGGTAAACCCGAGGTCAAGCAGCGTATCCGCCAACTGCAGCGCGAGGTTTCGCAGCGGCGCATGATGGCGGCGGTGCCGGATGCCGACGTGATCATCACCAACCCGACGCATTATGCGGTGGCTTTGCAGTACGACCCGGAGAAGGGTGGGGTGGCCCCACTGTTGCTGGCCAAGGGGACTGACTTCATTGCCTTGAAGATCCGCGAGATTGGCGTGGAGCACAAGATCCAGATCCTCGAATCGCCAGCGCTGGCGCGGGCGATTTATTACTCCACCGAAATTGAGCAGGAAATCCCTGCTGGCTTGTACCTGGCGGTGGCCCAGGTGTTGGCGTATGTGTTCCAGATTCGGCAGTACCGGGCTGGCAAGGGCAAGCGGCCAGAGCCGCTGAAGGACGACCTGCCGATCCCGCCGGATTTGCGGCGTGACAGTTGATGTGTCCGGCGTAGGTTTTTTGGTGCCGGTGAGATAGAGCGCCGCCCGCGCGGCGCATCGCGAGCTGCGCTCGCTCCTACGTTTGTTTCAGGCCAGTCATGCCTGTGACAGGCGCGCGCGACCGCCTTGTTGGTACGACGTAATATCTCGGCATACGCCAAGGCGTTCGCGCGCGAATCCCACAGAAATAATTGGCCCGAAACAAACGTAGGAGCGAGCGCAGCTCGCGATGCGCCGCGCGGGCGGCGCTCTATCTCACCGACACCAAAAAACCACGGCGAACGCCCAAACCAAAAAGTTGGAAGGCTTCTTGCAGAGCCACGCCCAGGCGCCCCCTGGGCGTCAAAGTTTTGCATCAAGAGGACTCGCGGTGGATCGCACTCAGTTAATCAGCAACGCCCGTAACAACCTGGCCGGGCTCGGCCGGGGCAACCTGGGTGTGCCGCTGCTGCTGCTGGTGATGTTGGCAATGATGATGTTGCCGATACCGCCGTTCCTGCTCGACGTGTTCTTCACCTTCAACATCGCCCTGTCGATCGTGGTGCTGCTGGTGTGTGTATACGCCCTGCGCCCGCTCGACTTTGCCGCGTTCCCCACCATCCTGCTGGTGGCCACTTTGTTGCGCCTGGCTCTGAACGTGGCGTCCACCCGTGTGGTCATGCTGCATGGCCAGGAGGGCCACGGCGCTGCCGGTAAAGTGATCCAGGCCTTCGGTGAGGTGGTGATCGGCGGTAACTACGTGGTCGGTGCAGTCGTGTTCGCCATCCTCATGATCATCAACTTCGTGGTGGTGACCAAGGGGGCCGGGCGTATCTCGGAAGTGAGTGCGCGTTTCACCCTCGACGCCATGCCCGGCAAGCAGATGGCCATCGACGCCGACCTCAATGCCGGCCTGATCGATCAGGCCCAGGCCAAGCACCGCCGTGCCGAGGTGGCGCAGGAGGCCGAGTTCTACGGTTCGATGGACGGTGCCAGCAAGTTCGTGCGCGGTGATGCCATCGCCGGCTTGCTGATCCTGTTCATCAACCTGATCGGCGGCATATTGATCGGCATGATGCAGCACGGCATGAGTTTCACGGAGGCCGGCAAGGTGTACGCCTTGCTGACCATCGGTGACGGTTTGGTGGCGCAATTGCCATCACTGCTGCTGTCCACCGCCGCCGCGATCATGGTGACCCGCGCGTCGGGCTCCGAGGACATGGGCAAGCTGATCAATCGGCAGATGTTCGATTCGCCCAAGGCCCTGGCAGTGTCTGGCGGGTTGATGATTGTCATGGGGCTGGTGCCGGGCATGCCGCACGTGGCATTCCTCAGTCTCGGCCTGCTGGCCGGTGGGGGCGCCTACCTGGTGTGGAAGAAACAGCAGCAGGCCAAGGTCAAAGCCCTGGAAGAGGCGCAGCGCCAGCAGGACCTGCTGCCCTCGCCACAGCGCGCGCTGGAAACCAAGGAACTGGGTTGGGATGACGTCACCCCCATCGACATGATCGGCCTGGAGGTTGGCTATCGGCTGATCCCGCTGGTCGATCGCAACCAAGGCGGCCAGCTGCTGGCGCGGATCAAGGGCGTGCGCAAGAAGCTGTCGCAGGACCTGGGCTTCCTGATGCCCACCGTGCACATTCGTGACAACCTCGACCTGCAACCCAGCGCCTATCGCCTGACCCTGATGGGGGTGATTCTGGCCGAGGCGGAGATCTATCCGGACCGCGAACTGGCAATCAACCCGGGGCAGGTGTTCGGCACCCTGAACGGTATTGCCGCGCGCGATCCGGCGTTTGGCCTGGAGGCGGTGTGGATCGATGTTGGCCAGCGTTCCCAGGCGCAGTCGCTGGGCTACACCGTGGTCGATGCCAGCACCGTGGTGGCCACCCACCTCAACCAGATCCTGCAGAAACATTGCCACGAGCTGATCGGTCACGAAGAGGTTCAGCAACTGCTGCAAGTACTTGCCAAGGCATCGCCTAAACTTGCAGAAGAGCTGGTGCCGGGTGTCATTTCCTTGTCGGGGCTGCTCAAGGTGCTGCAAGCACTGTTGTCTGAACAGGTGCCAGTGCGCGATATTCGCAGTATTGCCGAGGCCATCGCGAACAACGCTGGCAAGAGTCAAGATACCGCCGCACTGGTGGCGGCAGTGCGCGTCGGATTGTGTCGTGCCATCGTGCAAAGCATTGTCGGCGTTGAGTCGGAGCTGCCAGTGATTACCCTGGAGCCAAGGTTGGAACAGATTTTGCTGAATAGTCTGCAAAGGGCCGGGCAGGGTCAGGAAGATGGTGTTCTTCTGGAACCTAGCATGGCCGAGAAGCTGCAACGTTCGCTGATCGAGGCGGCCCAGCGCCAGGAAATGCAGGGTCAGCCGGCCATCCTTTTGGTCGCCGGCCCGATACGCGCCATGTTGTCGCGTTTCGGTCGCCTGGCTGTACCGAATTTGCATGTTCTGGCGTATCAGGAAATACCTGACAACAAGCAAGTCACCATCGTTGCCACCGTGGGCCCTAACGGCTGAGGTAGGGGATAATGCAAGTTAAGCGATTTTTCGCCGCCGATATGCGTCAGGCCATGAAGCTGGTCCGTGACGAGCTGGGCGCCGATGCCGCGATCATTGGCAACCGTCGCATTGCCGGTGGTGTCGAACTGACGGCCGCGCTGGACTACAAGCTGTCCGCCCTGGCCCCGCGTGTGCCCAACGCCGAGCTGGAAGAAGAACTGCGCAAGACCCATACGCGCATTGCCAGTGCCCAGGCCGAGCTGGACCACCGTCAGGACAGCAGCGACAACAACCGTCAATTGTTCGCCGGGCAATCTTTGACCGCTGCCGAACCGTTGATCGAGCCGCATGTCGAGGCCCCCGAGGCTGCTGCCGCACCGGCTGCTGCACCGGTTGATCCGCGCCTGTTCGATGCCATGCGTTCCGAGCTGTCGGGCCTGCGCGAGTTGCTGGAAGTGCAACTCGGTTCGCTGGCCTGGAATCAGCTGCAGGGCAGCAAGCCGCAGCAGGCCAACATTTGGCGCCGCCTGCAACGCATCGGCCTGTCGGGGCCGATCGCCCGCGAGCTGCTGGACCTGACCGCCGAGATCGAAGAGCCGCGCCAGGCCTGGCGCATGCTGCTGGCTCACTTGGCGCGGATGATCGAAATACCTGAAATCGAGCCGATCGAAGAGGGCGGCGTGATCGCCGTGGTCGGCCCGGCGGGTATGGGCAAGACCACCACCCTGGCCAAGCTGGCCGCGCGCTACGTGCTCAAGTACGGCGCGCAGAATCTGGCGCTGGTGAGCATGGACAGCTTCCGTATCGGCGCCCAGGAGCAGCTCAAGACCCTGGGCCGCATCCTCAACGTGCCGGTGACGTACGTCGACCCGGGCCAGTCGCTGGCAGCAGCGCTGGAGCCTCTGCTGCGCAAGCGCGTGGTGCTGATCGATACTGCCGGCCTGCAGGCCAGCGACCCTGCGCTGCGCATGCAACTGGAAACCTTGGCCGGGCGTGGCATTGCCGCGAAGAACTATCTGGTGCTGGCCACCACCAGCCAGAAGCAGGTGCTGACCGCCGCCTACCACAGCTACAAACGCTGTGGCCTGGCCGGCTGCATCCTGACCAAGCTCGATGAAACGGCAAGCCTTGGCGATGTGTTGAGTCTTGCCATCAGTCATGAACTGCCAGTGGCCTATCTTACCGATGGGCCACGCATTCCTGACGACTTGCACTTGCCGCGGGGCCACCAGTTGGTTTCGCGCGCGGTGAATGTGCAGCAGCAGGACGAGCCCAGCGAAGAGGCCATGGCCGACATGTTCGCTGATCTCTATCACAACCCACGGCGAGCGGGTTGACCATGAAGCGTGTGCAAAGTAGCTATGCCAAGGGGCACGCAGAATTGCCCTACGTGTGGCCTGAGTCCCAGCGAGACAAGGTAAAGAACAGACATGGGTAGCATGCATCCCGTACAGGTGATCGCCGTGACCGGCGGCAAAGGTGGCGTCGGCAAGACTAACGTTTCAGTGAACTTGTCCCTGGCGCTGGCCGAGCTTGGCCGCAGGGTCATGCTGCTGGACGCCGACCTGGGCCTGGCCAATGTCGACGTGTTGCTGGGCCTTGCCCCCAAACGTACTCTCGCCGATGTCATTGAAGGGCGTTGCGAACTGCGTGACGTGATGCTGCAGGGCCCTGGCGGTGTGCGCATCGTGCCGGCAGCCTCGGGCACCCAGAGCATGGTGCACCTGGCCCCAGCCCAGCACGCCGGGCTGATCCAGGCGTTCAGCGAGATCGGCGACAACCTCGATGTGTTGGTGATCGATACCGCTGCGGGTATCGGTGACTCGGTGGTCAGCTTCGTTCGCGCCGCCCAGGAAGTGCTGTTGGTGGTGTGTGATGAACCTACCTCGATTACCGATGCCTACGCGTTGATCAAGCTGCTCAATCGTGACTACGGCATGAACCGTTTCCGTGTGTTGGCCAACATGGCGCAGAGCCCGCAGGAAGGGCGCAACCTGTTTGCCAAGCTGACCAAGGTCACCGACCGCTTCCTTGACGTTGCCCTGCAATACGTGGGTGCCGTGCCGTACGACGAGTGCGTGCGCAAGGCGGTACAGAAGCAGCGTGCCGTCTACGAAGCCTTCCCTCGCTCCAAGTGTGCGCTGGCTTTCAAGGCGATTGCCCAGAAGGTCGATAGCTGGCCGCTACCGGCCAACCCGCGCGGCCATCTGGAGTTCTTTGTCGAGCGCTTGGTGCAACCCACCAGCGCGGGACCCGTGCTATGAACGCCAGCGGTTTCAAGATGTACAGCCGGGCGTCGAAGGACGCCCAGTACGAGCTGATCGAACGCTACGCCCCGCTGGTCAAGCGCATCGCCTACCACCTGCTGGCGCGCTTGCCGGCCAATGTGCAGGTCGAAGACCTGATCCAGGCGGGCATGATCGGGCTGCTGGAAGTGGCTAACAAATACGACGCCAGCAAGGGCGCCAGCTTTGAAACCTATGCTGGCATCCGCATCCGCGGGGCCATGCTGGACGAAGTGCGCAAAGGTGACTGGGCGCCGCGTTCGGTACACCGAAACACCCGTATGGTCAGTGACGCGATGCGTGCGGTTGAAGCCAGAACAGGCCGTGACGCTAAAGATCATGAAGTTGCTGCCGAACTCCAATTGAGTCTCGATGATTACTACGGGATCTTGAACGATACCCTGGGCAGCCGCCTGTTCAGCTTCGACGACCTGTTGCAGGACGGTGAGCACGAAGGGCTGCATGAGGATGGCGCCAGTGGCCAGGTCGAACCTGCGCGGGGGCTGGAAGAGGACCGCTTCCAGGCTGCCCTGACCGAGGCTATCGCCAACCTGCCGGAGCGTGAGCGCCTGGTGCTGGCGCTGTACTACGACGAAGAGCTGAATCTCAAGGAAATCGGTGAGGTGCTTGGTGTCAGCGAGTCGCGGGTCAGCCAGTTGCACAGCCAGTGTGCCGCGCGCCTGCGTAGCCGCCTGGGGGAATGGCGGGCGCGTTGAGCCCGCTGTCGTTGCAGTCGTTTTCCACGTTGTACCGAATTGAATGAGTGCGTGCTCGGTAGGCCGAGCGCGTTTGAGACTGCTTGGAGGTCTAATTGGACAAGAACATGAAAATCCTCATCGTTGACGACTTTTCGACGATGCGGCGGATCATCAAGAACCTGTTGCGTGACCTGGGTTTCACCAACACCGAGGAAGCCGATGACGGCACCACGGCGTTGCCAATGCTGGAGAACGGTCACTACGACTTCCTGGTAACCGACTGGAACATGCCGGGCATGTCCGGCATCGACCTGCTGCGTAAAGTGCGTGCCAGTGACAAGCTGAAAAGCATGCCGGTACTGATGGTGACTGCTGAAGCCAAGCGCGACCAGATCATTGAAGCGGCCCAGGCCGGCGTCAATGGTTATGTGGTCAAGCCGTTCACCGCTCAGGTGCTCAAAGAGAAGATCGAGAAGATCTTCGAACGCGTCAACGGCTGAGTCACGTTACGGGGGGCGCGTCATGGATTCATCACAAACGTCTTTGGGCGAGTTCGAATCGACCCTGAAGAAGCATGCCCAGGAGTTGGTCGAAAGCCTGGAACGGGGCCGTTTCGGCGAGGCGGTGCAGCTGATTCACGAGCTGAACCAGACCCGCGACCGCGGCCTGTATCAGGAAGTCGGCAAGCTGACTCGCGAGCTGCACAGTGCCATCGTCAGTTTCCAGATCGACCCCACCATGCCGCAGGCAGAAGAGGTGTCGCAGATTACCGACGCCACCGAGCGCCTGTCCTATGTGGTCAAGCTCACCGAGGGCGCGGCCAACCGCACCATGGATCTGGTCGAGGAAAGCACGCCGGTGCTCAATGAACTGGCCAGCGAGGCCAAGGCCCTGAGTACCGACTGGCAGCGTTTCATGCGCCGCGAAGTGGCTGCGCCGGAATTTCGTGATCTGGTCAAGCGAGTCGACAGTTTCCTGACGCACAGCGCCGAGGGTAACCGAAAGGTTGCCGGGCACCTCAATGACATTTTGCTGGCCCAGGACTATCAGGACCTGACCGGCCAGGTGATCAAACGCGTCACCACACTGGTGACCGAGGTGGAGAGCAATCTGCTCAAGCTGGTGCTGATGGCCAGCCAGGTCGACCGCTTTGCCGGTATAAACCATGATCACGATCAATTGCGTGCAGAAAAAGATCGAGAAAAACATCCGACTCGGGGTGAAGGTCCGCAGATTCATGCCGATAAGCGTGAAGACGTCGTGTCCGGTCAGGACGATGTCGATGATCTGCTGTCCAGCCTTGGTTTTTAAGGAGCACGTTTGATGAGCTTCGGCGCCGATGAAGAAATCCTCCAGGATTTCCTGGTAGAAGCCGGCGAAATTCTTGAGCAATTGTCCGAGCAACTGGTCGAGCTGGAAAGCCGACCTGACGATGCCGACCTGCTCAATGCGATCTTTCGCGGTTTCCACACTGTAAAAGGGGGCGCCGGCTTCCTTCAGCTGAACGAGCTGGTGGAGTGCTGCCATATCGCCGAGAACGTGTTCGACGTCCTGCGCAAAGGTGAGCGCCGGGTCGATGCGGAACTGATGGATGTGGTGCTCGAGGCACTGGATACAGTGAACAGCATGTTTGGCCAGGTGCGCGAGCGTTCCGAAGTGACGCCGGCCACCCCCGAGCTGCTGGCGGCGTTGGCGCGCCTGGCCGAACCTGGCGGAGCCGAAGCTGTTGCAGCGCCGGCACCGGTTGCCGACGTGGCGGTTGCGGCATCGGCCGATGCCGACGAGCAGCACCAGGACATCACTGACAGCGAGTTCGAGCAGTTGCTCGATTCGCTCGATGCGGTCAAGGCGCAAGCAGCGGCCGACGAGCAGATGCAGGGCGAGACCGTCAGCGGTGCTGGTGATGAAATCACCGACGCCGAGTTCGAGTCGCTGCTCGACCAGTTGCACGGCAAGGGCCAGTTCAGTGTCGAGGTTGCGGCGCCGCCGGTTGCCGTCAGCAGCGAAGCGACCAGTGATGAAATCACCGACGCCGAATTCGAATCGCTGCTCGACCAACTGCATGGCAAGGGCACCTTCCAGGTCGATGCCTTGCCAGCCACCCAGGCGCCAGCGCCTGCCGTGCCAGACAGCAGCGCAAACAGCGATGAAATCAGCGAGCACGAATTCGAAGCCCTGCTGGACCAGTTGCACGGCAAGGGCAAGTTCGGTGGCGATGTTGCCGCTGTAGAAGCCCCGGCTGCTGTCCAGGCGCAAGCGCCGGCTGCCGCCAAGGCCGAAAGCCAGCCGGTGGCCAAGCCAGCCGCCGCACCAGCGCCTTCGCCGGCCAGCAAACCTGCCGCGGCGCCTCGCGCGCCGGCCCCGGCCGCCGAAAAGCATGCTGCCAGCGAAGCAGAAACCACGGTGCGCGTCGATACCGCGCGCCTGGACGAGATCATGAACATGGTCGGCGAACTGGTGCTGGTGCGTAACCGCTTGGTGCGCCTGGGCCTGAACAGCGGCGATGAGGCCATGTCCAAGGCCGTGTCCAACCTCGACGTGGTCACCGCTGACCTGCAGACCGCGGTGATGAAAACCCGCATGCAGCCGATCAAGAAAGTCTTTGGCCGCTTCCCGCGCCTGGTCCGTGACCTGGCGCGCCAGCTGAAGAAAGAGATCAACCTGGAGCTGGTCGGCGAAGAGACCGACCTTGACAAGAACCTCGTAGAAGCCTTGGCCGACCCGTTGGTGCACTTGGTGCGCAATGCTGTCGACCACGGTATCGAGATGCCCGACGAGCGTGAAGCTTCTGGCAAGGCGCGTACCGGCCGCGTAGTACTGTCGGCCGAACAGGAAGGTGACCACATCCTGCTGTCGATCTCGGACGACGGCAAGGGCATGGACCCCAACATCCTGCGCGCCAAGGCGGTGGAAAAGGGCCTGATGGACAAGGACGCTGCCGAGCGCCTGAGCGAGTCGGACTGCTACAACCTGATCTTCGCCCCGGGCTTCTCGACCAAGACCGAGATTTCCGATGTGTCCGGGCGTGGCGTGGGCATGGACGTGGTGAAAACCAAGATCTCCCAGCTCAACGGCTCGATCAACATTTTCTCGGCCAAGGGCCAGGGCTCCAAGATCGTCATCAAGGTGCCGCTGACCCTGGCAATCATGCCCACCCTGATGGTGATGCTGGGCAACCAGGCGTTTGCCTTCCCGCTGGTCAACGTCAACGAGATCTTCCACCTCGACCTGTCGCGCACCAACGTGGTCGACGGGCAGGAAGTGGTGATCGTGCGCGACAAGGCGCTGCCACTGTTCTACCTCAAGCGCTGGCTGGTCCAGGGCCAGGTGCACGAAGAGCAGCACGAGGGCCACGTGGTGATTCTGTCGGTCGGCACCCAGCGCATCGGCTTTGTCGTCGACCAACTGGTTGGCCAGGAAGAAGTAGTCATCAAGCCGCTGGGCAAGATGCTGCAGGGCACCCCGGGCATGTCCGGGGCCACCATCACTGGCGACGGTCGCATCGCGTTGATTCTCGACGTCCCGAGCATGCTCAAGCGTTACGCCGCGCGGCGTATTTGATTTCGGTGGCGCGCCCTGGCGGGTTGCGCCGCCTAATGGAGTGTTTATGGCAGTCAAGGTCCTGGTGGTGGATGATTCTGGTTTCTTCCGCCGCCGTGTCTCGGAAATCCTCTCAGCGGATCCAACGATCCAGGTCGTGGGGACCGCGACCAACGGCAAGGAAGCAATCGACCAGGCGCTGGCGCTCAAGCCCGATGTGATCACCATGGACTACGAAATGCCCATGATGGATGGCATCACCGCAGTGCGGCACATCATGCAGCGCTGCCCGACGCCCGTGTTGATGTTCTCGTCGCTTACCCATGAAGGCGCCCGTGTCACCCTCGACGCGCTGGATGCCGGCGCCGTGGACTACCTGCCGAAAAACTTCGAGGACATCTCGCGCAACCCTGACAAGGTCAAGCAGCTGCTGTGCGAGAAGGTACACACCATTTCGCGCAGCAACCGCCGGATCGGCAGCTATGCCAGAACGGCGCCGGTCGCCGCGCCAGCGCCCGCCAGCACCTTCACCAGCCAGGCGCAGGCACGCCCGGCTGCGCCTGCCCGTGCAGCGGCCCCGACAGCGGCAGCCTCGCAGTCGCCGGCAACCAAGCGCAAACCCTACAAACTGGTGGCCATCGGTACCTCCACGGGGGGGCCGGTGGCACTGCAGCGGGTACTGACCCAACTGCCGGCCAATTTCCCGGCGCCGATCGTGTTGATCCAGCACATGCCGGCGGCCTTCACAAAAGCGTTTGCCGAACGCCTGGACAAGCTGTGCCGCATCAGCGTCAAGGAGGCCGAGGACGGCGACATGCTGCGCCCGGGCCTGGCCCTGCTGGCCCCCGGCGGCAAGCAGATGATGATCGATGGCCGTGGTACGGTGAAGATCCTGCCCGGCGACGAGCGCCTGAACTACAAACCCTGCGTGGACATCACCTTCGGTTCGGCGGCCAAGTCTTATGGTGACAAGGTATTGTCGGTAGTGCTTACCGGCATGGGCGCCGATGGCCGTGAAGGCGCGCGCCTGCTCAAGCAGGGTGGCAGCACGGTGTGGGCCCAGGATGAAGCCAGCTGCGTGATTTATGGCATGCCCATGGCCATCGTCAAGGCCAACCTGGCTGATGCCGTGTACAGCCTGGACGAAATTGGCAAGCACCTGGTGGAGGCGTGCGTCTGATGGACGTCCTCAGCCTGATCGGTTTGATCCTGGCTTTCGTTGCCATCGTCGGTGGCAACTTTCTTGAAGGCGGTCATGTCGGTGCTCTGGTCAATGGCCCGGCGGCTCTGATCGTGCTGGGTGGTACCCTGGCGGCGGCGTTGTTGCAGTCGCCGCTGTCGTCGTTCAAGCGCGCCTTGCAGATTTTACGTTGGATCCTGTTTCCACCGCGGGTCGACCTGGCGGGCGGTATCGACCGCGTGGTGAACTGGAGCCTGACCGCTCGCAAAGAAGGCTTGCTGGGCCTGGAAGGGGTAGCTGACAGCGAGCCCGACCCGTATGCGCGCAAGGGCCTGCAACTGCTGGTGGACGGCGCAGAGCCGGAAGCCATCCGCAGCATCCTCGAGGTCGACTTCCTTACCCAGGAAGGCCGTGACATCCAGGCAGCCAAGGTATTCGAAAGCATGGGCGGCTATGCGCCGACCATCGGCATCATCGGTGCGGTCATGGGCCTTATCCACGTGATGGGCAATCTGGCCGACCCGTCGCAACTGGGCAATGGCATTGCCGTGGCCTTTGTCGCCACCATTTACGGTGTGGCCAGTGCCAACCTTGTGCTATTGCCGGTTGCCAGCAAGCTCAAGGCCATCGTCATGCGCCAGTCGCGCTACCGCGAAATGCTGCTCGAAGGCCTGCTGTCGATTGCCGAAGGTGAAAACCCGCGCTCGATCGAGCTGAAGCTGCAAGGCTTCATGGAGTAACCCATGCGTCGCCGTCGTCATACCGAGGAACACGAAAACCACGAGCGCTGGCTGGTGTCGTACGCCGACTTCATCACGTTGCTGTTCGCCTTTTTCGTCGTGATGTATTCGATTTCCTCGATCAACGAGGGCAAGTACAAAGTTATTTCCCAGGCCTTGCTCGGGGTATTCAACGACCCCGAGCGCAGCATGAAGCCGATCCCGATTGGCGATGAGCAGCCGCTGAGCGTGCGCCCGGCCGAACCGCTGGTCAAAGACAGCGAGCAGACCGAAGCGGGCCTGGCGGCGACCAATGCCGACCCGTTGAAAACCATCAGCAATGACGTGCGCGATGCCTTTGGCGACCTGATCAAAAGCGACCAGATGACTGTGCGCGGCAACGAACTGTGGATCGAGATCGAGCTCAATTCGTCGCTGCTGTTTGGCAGTGGTGATGCGATGCCCAGTGACAAGGCATTTGCGATCATCGAGAAGGTGGCCAACATCCTCAAGCCGTTCGCCAACCCGGTGCACGTCGAAGGCTTCACCGACAACCTGCCGATCCGCACCGCGCAGTACCCCACCAACTGGGAGTTGTCCTCGGCGCGCGCGGCCAGCATCGTGCGCCTGCTGGCCATGGAGGGTGTCAACCCGGCACGCATGGCCTCGGTGGGCTACGGCGAGTACCAGCCGGTGGCCAGCAATGATACCGCCGAAGGGCGCGCACGCAACCGTCGGGTTGTGCTGGTGATTTCCCGTAACCTGGAAGTGCGCCGCAGCCTGACAGGCTCGGGCAGTGCCAATGCCACACCGGATGCCGCGTTACGCAGGGCTGGCACACAAAGTGCACCAGCAACGCCAGCAACGGTGGTGGGGCAGTGATTCGTCAATTCCCCGTCGCTGATATGAACACGATTTTGAATGTGCCGCCGTACCCTGTGGGAGCGGGCGTGCCCGCGAAGCCAGAGACTCGGTGAATGGCGCCGGCTGCGCCGGTGTTCGCGGTCCTGCACGCTCACACTGAGGGGCGTGCAAGCTTTGAAGTTTTGCGCATGACAGTTGTATCTACAGTGTCCCTGCCAAATCAATAGATAGAGTTTGCTTGATGAGAGTCTGGGCAGTAGCCAATCAAAAAGGTGGCGTCGGCAAGACCACCACTACCATTGCCCTGGCCGGCCTGCTGGCCGAGGCCGGCAAGCGCGTGGTCGTCGTCGACCTCGACCCGCACGGCTCGATGACCAGCTACTTCGGGCACAACCCGGATGCCTTGGAGCACAGCTGCTACGACCTGTTCCTGCACAAGGGTGCGGTGCCCGAAGGTTTGCCCGGGCAATTGCTGCTGCCCACCAGCGATGAGCGCATTTCGCTGTTGCCGTCGAGTACCGCGCTGGCGGTGCTGGAGCGCCAGTCACCAGGACAGAATGGCCTGGGTCTGGTAATCGCCAAGAGTCTGGCGCAGCTGTGGCAGGATTTCGACTATGCCCTGATCGACAGCCCACCCTTGCTGGGGGTGCTGATGGTCAATGCCCTGGCCGCCAGCCAGCAGCTGGTGATCCCGGTGCAAACCGAATTCCTTGCGGTGAAGGGCCTGGAGCGCATGGTTGGCACCTTGGCCATGGTCAACCGCTCGCGCAAGCAGGCGCTGCCGTACCAGATCGTGCCGACCCTGTTCGACCGTCGTACCCAGGCGTCGCTGGGCACCCTCAAGCTGCTGCGTGATGCCTATGGGCAGCATGTATGGCAGGGCTACATCCCGGTGGATACGCGCTTGCGCGATGCCAGTCGCAAGGGCGTCACGCCCTCGCAGTTCGACAGCAAGAGCCGCGGGTTGATCGCCTACAGGGCGCTGCTCAAGCACCTGCTCACCTACAAGAACGCAGTGCAGGTGGCCTGATGACTCAAACTCGGCAAACCAGCACCCGGCCCCAGATGGCCCTGCAATCGTACCTGGACGGCTTGCTGCAGGAGGCCACCGAGGCCGAAGACCTGAGCGAGCCGCCAGCAGTGACGGATGAATTCGCCGAGGCGGTGCGTGAGGAGCAGGCACGCGATGCCCGGCAATCGGCCCGGCCTGAGCCCGCCGTGGCTGCCGCCAGCCTGGCCCCGCGGCCGTTCGCCGAGCCCCGGCTGGCGGTACTGCCGAGCCTGATGCCGGTGGAAGCCCCGGTGGTGACGGTGGTCGAGCAGGAGATCGTGGCCGAAGCCAGCATTCCGGTACTGGTCGAAGAGCAAACCGTGGAACCGGCTGTGCCGCTGGTCGATGTGCATCTGCCGGCGCCCAACCTGCCCGTACCGCCGGCCACTGTCGACGGTCGTCCGGCATGGGCGGCCGAGCCATTCGAATGCCTGCTGTTCGACGTTGCCGGCTTGACCCTGGCGGTGCCGTTGGTGTGCCTGGGCTCGATCTACACCCTGGCTGGCCAGGAGCTGACGCCACTGTTCGGGCAGCCCGACTGGTTCCTCGGCATCCTGACCTGCCAGGCTGGCAACCTGAAGGTGCTGGACACTGCGCGTTGGGTAATGCCTGACCGCTACCGCGATGATTTTCGCCAGGGCCTGCAATACGTGATTTCGGTGCAGGGCTACGAATGGGGGCTGGCGGTGCATCAGGTCAGCCGCTCGCTGCGCCTGGACCCGTCGGAGATCAAGTGGCGCAGCCAGCGTGGCCAGCGCCCGTGGCTGGCCGGCACGGTAATCGAACACATGTGTGCACTGCTCGACGTCGCCGCACTGGCCGAGCTGATCGCCAGCGGCGCGGTCAAGCAGATGCACGCGAAACAGAAATGACACAGAACATACCGCCAACGGCGGATTTTGAGGGTAGGGGAATGAAAAAGTCGTCTGCACAAGGTTCCGAAGATCCGATCCTGCAGTGGGTTACCTTCCGTCTGGACAACGAGTCCTACGGCATCAATGTGATGCAGGTGCAGGAAGTACTGCGCTACACCGAGATCGCCCCGGTGCCGGGTGCGCCGAGCTACGTGCTGGGCATCATCAACTTGCGCGGTAACGTGGTGACGGTGATCGACACGCGTCAGCGTTTTGGCCTGATGCCGACCGAAGTGACCGACAACACCCGTATCGTCATCATCGAAGCCGACAAGCAAGTGGTCGGCATTCTGGTCGACAGCGTGGCCGAAGTGGTTTACCTGCGCCAGTCCGAAATCGAGACCGCGCCGAACGTGGGTAACGAAGAGTCGGCCAAGTTCATTCAGGGCGTGTGCAACAAGAATGGCGAGCTGCTGATCCTGGTCGAACTGGACAAGATGATGACCGAGGAAGAGTGGTCCGAGCTGGAGAACATCTGAGTTGATCCTGCAGGTTGCTGTCATCTTCCTGGCACTGGCATGGGCGCTGAGCCTGTGGTTTTTCCTCAACTACAGCAAGCGCCAGCGCGAGCTGGCTGCGCAGCAGGCGGAGGGCGATGCGCTGCGTGACCAGCGTATCAAGGACTTGGCCAAGCGTCTGGATGACTACCAGAACGTTACCGTACGTATGGGTGAGGCCATCCATGAGCTGCGTGAGGCGGTGGCCACCCTGCCAGACCGGCTGGAGCGCCTGGAACAGCGCGACCCGAGCAACGTTACCTTTAGCCAGGCGGCCAAGCTGGTGGGGATGGGGGCGAGTATCGATGAGTTGACCCAGAGCTGCGGCCTGACCCAGGCCGAGGCGGAGTTGATGAGCAAGGTTTACCGGGCTCCTTGACTGGGGCTGGCAGGTAGCCTCGGCAGCAGGTTCGTCCCCTGGGAAACCGAGCGTCGCCCACGCGCCGCTCGATCTGAAGGTGCCGCCGTGCCCGTTCAGTACCCGCTGTTCAGTTGCGAACCCAGGAATGGTTGCCGCCGACGCCGGCGAATCGGTTCAGGGGCAGCAGTTGCCTCAGGGCTGTATTGGCTTGCGAAGGGTTGATGAATGGATAGCTGTTGACGCGTGGCATGGTGTGCAGGTTTATGATCTGGCGCAGGGTCCGCAACCCGGGTAGATGGCGATCGACCACTTCGGTGAGCAGCGCCGGCCCGGTGAGGTAGCTGAGCGTATTGGCATAGCGGTAGAAACCGCTCGGGTCCTGTTCCAGGCTCGGCCGGCTATCGTAGAAGTCTGCATGGGTCTGGTAACGTGCGAGCATTTCATCAGAGATCGCATCCAGCAGCGGGTTGCCGGGGTGGCTACCAATGAGGCTGGTGTTGTACAGGCAATTCATGCTCATTTTCTCGTTGGACATTGGCGGTGGCAGCAGCAGCCCATCGGGTGGGGTGCGCAGTTCGACCTGATCGATCGTTTCGCCCTTGCCGTCCGGCAGCAGGAAATCGTCTACGTCCATGTATAGCCCACCCTCATGGTGCAGCATTCGGTAGCGCAGCACATCCGTCGCCGACGCGTAATTGGTGGCGATGCCACCGTTGCCATCCAGTGCTGCATCGTACTGTGCGTAATAGCGGCTTTGGCGGAAGGCCCGGAAGAAACCTTGCTCTTCAAGCGGCAATACCCGCAGCCCTGGCGCCCGCGCTGCCAACAGGCTTGCGTTCTGTTCGTAGGCGGTAGGCGAAGCCTTCGACAAAAACAGGCGCATGCTGTATTCACTGTCGCTCAGGCGCGCGGCGTTGGCGGCAATGTTGGCCAGCAATGGCTCGCTAATGACTTTGTCGCCGACCCAGAGGCTGGAGATAAGTTTGGGGATGGGGGCGCTGTCCGGGGCCGGTGTTGGGATGGTTACTGGCAGTGGCAGGTCCACACCCAACGCGCGCAAGGTGCGGGTGCGCATGGCGTCGGTGACAGGGCGCTGCCTGTCGAGCGCCACAAGGTCACGGCTGCCAGGTACCGCGATGTAGGCTTGCGGCTCGACCTCGTTGACGGATTCCTTGATGATGAATGCGTCGTGCTCCAGGTCATAGACCACGCGTGCATTGTAGGTTTCGATGCTGCATTCCAGGTCGTCCAGTTCGCCATCGTAGTGCGGCAAGCGTATCACCGCGCCGGCAACAGCCGGGTCACCTTCGTCAAGTGGTGTAATCGGCTGGTGGTTGTGGAAGTACTCTGCGCCTTCTGGCTCGGGAAGCCGTGGTGGACTGGTCGGGCTCAACGGATAGCCGAGTTGCCCGTTGACCTCGCGCGGCATGACAAAACCATCGCTTTTGAACTCGAACAGGGCCTTGATGCCTGCGCTGCCCTCCGTTGCCAGCGGTACGGCGTTGAACAGCCCCCAGGCGATGTCGCCAACCCCATCCTGTTTGGCTTTCAGGCTGTGGCCATTGATCACCTGATCCAGGCCCAGGCCCAACTGGGCAATACCTCCGAGCGCCAGCAGTGGCGCCAGCCCCGGCACCACCAGGCACAGTGGCGCCAGCAGGTTGAGCGTGTTGGTGAGGTAGCCTCGCCATCTGGCTTTGGTAACCTGGCTATCGGTGGTGATGACAAAATCGGCATCGTCGTAGCTGCGCTGGCGCTGGCGCTCGGTCAAGGCTGCGAACATATCCCCGGTCAGTTTGGGGTTGTATTTGCCAGGTTTGTAATTCACGTAGGTTCTGGGAGGCCAGACGCCATCATCGTTGAAATAACCGTGTTCCGGCGGCAGGCGGTGCCGGTCCGGGTAGTCGCCAAGGCCCTCTAGCGCGGTGTCCAGGCCGCTGAAATCAAGGCCCTGAGGGCGGTCGGCGAGCCTGAAGTGTTGTTTGAGTGCTTCGCGTCGGGCGGGGTCCTTGCACTGCTCGCCTACCCAGTCCTTGAGCAGGTTCTCGCTGGCGAATTCGAGCAAGGGCGAGCTGTTGCCTGGCATGTACAGCAGGGTCAGATCGCTGTGGGGGGCATTGATGTACAGCAGGTCGGTGGCCGCATAGCCATAGATGCTCAGCGTGCTGACCCGTATCTTGAAGCGCTGCGGCATCATGCCGGCGGCTTGCCATGCCAGCTCCCTGGCGGCATCGCTCAGGCGCCCCTGGCTGACCTGGGCGTTGCAGGCGGCGATGAAATTGAGCTTGCTGGCCAGGCGGTGACTGTCCTGGTGCTCCTGCCAGTAAGCGTCGAGCATGGCTTTGAACGGCTGGTGAAAGTCCAGCGCTTCGATGAACCGCTGGAAGGCTTCAGCCGGAACCTGAATGTGGGTCGAGGCATCGTAACGGGCAGGGGACGATCGCTGGAACAGGCCGTTGTACACTTCGAAGGCTGCGCCCTGATGGCCAAAGCCCAGCGCTGGCAGGCGATCGACCAGCCTCAATGGCCCTTGGGGGAAGGTGCCTGCCCAAGGGTTGGCGAACAACGCCCCGATGAGGTTGTTATCGGACTCCCCTTGCCAGTTGCCCAGCAGCGCCTGGGTCATGCTCTGGGTCTGCTGGACCGCTGCCACATACCCTTGGTCATCCGGCCGGTAGTGCAGGGTGACCACCTCGACGCGATCGGGGTCGATATCCACACCTTGCCCGGCAAGCCACTGTCGGATCAAGCGATTCGCTTCGCGGTCCGGGCGTGGGATGTTGGCCAGATGGTCTACTACGAATTGCACACCTTGGGCGTTGATTCTGCTGTCGATCATGACGGTCACCTTGTACGTGGGAGGCCGACAAGGTTGGGCGCATGGTGGGAGAGGGGGTGGTAGATAGTTACCGGCCAGTGCCGGGCAGCAGGGGCAATGGCGGGGTGATATCGTGCTCTTCCGGAGGCGCATCGTCGAAACCGGCGGGTACCTTGCCGCGCAGTTGCCAGGCGAAGGCGATGATCTCGGCAATGGTCAGGTACAGCGCCTCGGGTATTTGATCGCCCAGCTCCAGCCGTGCCAGCAGGCGTACCAGCTCGGCGTTTTCGTAGATCGGCACTTCGTGTTCGCGGGCGAGTGCAAGAATGGCCTCGGCCAGTTCCTCGTCGCCCTTGGCGGTGAGGGTCGGTGCCTGATGGCCGTCGTAGTTCAGCGCTATGGCTTGGCGTGGCGTCGTGTCGCTCATGCGGTTTCATCCACCCAGCGTTGTTCCATACGTGTGCGTGGCCCCTGCGGCGGAATGCCCGGGTAGCACTCCAGGTCGCCGACTTCCAGGCCCCGGGCCAGCAGGCGCTCGCGCAGCTCGCCAAGCTGGGTTTCGATCAACCGCGCGGTCTGCTCGCGCTCCGCCCATAACTGCCCGCTCAGGCGGCCCTCGCTCAGTTGCGCCTGTACTTGCATGGGGCCGAGCGGGGACAGGTCGAAGGCCAGCTCGATGCGCCACAGGGCTTGCCGAGGGTCTTGGGCTTTGTATTGGCGGTCGGCTTGTTGTTCCGGGGATTCTTCGCGTTGCAGTTTGACTTGCAGTGGGATGAAGTCCTGGCCGTGACGGATCGGCACTTCGGTTTGCCAGGTGGTCTGCAGGTTGCCGTTTTCCAGCGTGCCGGTTTGTTGCAGGCTGCTCATGGCGTGGCTCTGCAAGCGTGAAACGGCAGCAGCAGCCAGGCGCAGCAACTGTTGCAGGTCGCCCTCGTCCTCCAGGGCCTTTAGCAGTCGCGACGGTAACGGGAAAGCTCCCGGCTGCGGCTTGGGGCTGACCCGCTCGAGCATGCCCAGTGCGCTGCGCGCCAGTGCCGGCATGGTCACGGCCAGGCTGGCGGGGTTGAGATTGGTGGCGCCCGCCGCAAGGGCGGGAGCCTGGTCCATCAGCCGCAACAAATGCGCCTTGAGGTCGGTGGCGACGCTGGCGGTGGATCCACTCAGCAGCTTCGCCTCGAGAAAGCCGCCGCTGTTGTTCAGGGCCTGGGCCACTGCCTTGGCGTCGCCCAGTTGTCGGGCGTCCGGCAAGCCGGCCAGCAGGCGTTCGGCACTGGCGCGCAGGTCGCCATCGACGCTTGGGTCGCGGGTGAGTTGTTGCAGGGCGTTGAGCAGGCCTGGCAGCGAGGCTTGGCGGTTTTGTTGGGTCAGCAGCTGTTGGGCAATGCTGAGTTGGTCCTGCCTGCCGCTGAGCGGCACGAAGCGCAATGACTGATCGCCCTGCACCAGGGCGCTGAGCAGGCTGCCAATGGCCAGCGGGCGCGGGCTGTCGATGCTCAGTGTGGCACCGACCTGGGCACTGTTGAGCAAGCTGACCAGCGCCCGGTACACGGCCGGTTGGCCGGGTGCCTGGGCCAGCGGCTGGTTGGTCAGGACCTTGCCTTGCAGCAAGGTGCCGACCGGCACCTTGCTGGTGTCCAGCTGGGTGAGGGTGGACACCTGGCTGGCGCTGGCCTGTTGCAACATGATCGCCAGGCGATTGCTTTCGGTCTGGCTGACGGTGATCTGGCTGCCTTGGGGCAGCGGCTGGCTGGCGTTGGCCTGCAGCTGGGTCTGTGCGCCGTTGGCCTGCATCAGCCGTAGCACCAGCTGAAAGTCCTGGCCCGTCTGGCGCAACGATACAACCTCGGCTTGCGCGGTTTCGCCGGGGGCCAGCAGACCGGGCTGCGCCTGGGTCAGGCGCAGCAGTTCGCCGGTCATGCCTGCCTTCATGGTTTGGCTGCTGATCGCGTTTTGTGCGCCGAGACTATTGATTTCAGTCATGATTGTATACAACCTGTCGAGCCCGGCCTCTTGGCAGCGCGGCGGCGCGTGTAATAATGCCGAGCGCCCGTGGTTGCCAGTATAACGGCAGCGCGCGGGGCGACTTGAGACACAAGGGTTCTGGAGCGGTGTTTGCTGCTTCGCGGGTGAACCCGCTCCTACAGGGTTTTGTGCAGTATCCGAATACTGCGCCGAACCTGTAGGAGCGGGTTTACCCGCGAAACAGGCGACGCTGCTCCAAAGCCCTACTGAAGATAAGGCGAAACCGTGACCCTTCACCTCCAAGCCGCGGGCCTGGCCTGCGAGCGCGACTGGCGCCTGCTGTTCGAGCAGCTCGATTTCGAGCTGGGCGCCGGCGACATGCTGCAGATCAGTGGCCCAAACGGCAGTGGCAAGACCAGCCTGTTGCGCCTGCTGGCCGGGCTGATGCAGCCGACGGCCGGGCAGATTCTGCTGGGTGGCAAGCCACTGGCCGAGCAGCGACATGCATTGGCCAGTGCCCTGTTGTGGATTGGCCACGCCGCCGGCATCAAGGACTTGCTCACCGCCGAGGAAAACCTCACTTGGCTGTGCGCCCTGCACCAGCCGGCTAGCCGCGAGGCGATCTGGGCGGCGCTGGAGGCAGTCGGCCTGCGCGGTTTCGAAGACGTCCCCTGCCATACCCTGTCAGCCGGTCAGCAGCGCCGCGTGGCCTTGGCCCGGCTGCACCTGGCTTGCCCGCCCCTCTGGATTCTCGACGAGCCGTTCACCGCGCTCGACAAGCAGGGCGTGGCGCAGCTCGAAGCGCACCTGGCAGCCCACTGCGAGCAGGGCGGCACGGTGGTGCTGACGACTCACCACACACTGGAACGCAAGCCCTCCGGTTACCGTGAACTGAACCTGGGGCAATGGGCTGCATGAGCGTATTCATTTTGTTGCTGCGCCGCGAAGCGCGCCTGCTGTGCCGTCGCCCGGCCGAACTGGCCAACCCGTTGGTGTTCTTCGCCATCGTCGTGGCCATGTTCCCGCTGGCGGTCGGCCCGGAAAGCCAATTGTTGCAAACCTTGTCGCCCGGCCTGGTCTGGGTGGCAGCGTTGCTGGCAGTGTTGTTGTCGCTGGACGGTCTGTTCCGCAGCGATTTCGAAGACGGCTCGCTGGAGCAATGGGTGCTGTCGCCGCACCCACTGGCGCTGCTGGTGCTGGCCAAGGTGCTGGCGCACTGGATCTTTTCCGGGCTGGCGCTGGTATTGTTGGCGCCACTGCTGGCACTGATGCTGGGGCTGCCAAGCCATTGCCTGCCGGTGCTGCTCGGTTCGTTGCTGCTGGGTACGCCGGTATTGAGCTTGCTGGGCGCGGTGGGCGCGGCGCTGACAGTCGGCCTTAAACGCGGAGGTTTGTTACTGGCGTTGCTGATTCTGCCGTTGTATATCCCTGTATTGATCCTGGGCAGTGGTGCGTTGCAGGCGGCGTTGCAAAATATGCCGGCAACCGGCCATCTGCTCTGGCTCGCCAGCTTGACGGCCCTGGCCGTTACCCTGGCACCCTTTGCGATAGCGGCCGGCCTGAAGATCAGCGTCGGCGAATAACGAGTCCCGGGCTCTCAAGCCCGGCAAATACCCTGGATGTACCCTGATGAAAATAAGCTGGACGTGGTTCCACAAGCTGGGCTCCCCGAAATGGTTCTATGCCATCAGTGGCCGCATGCTGCCGTGGCTGGCCGGTGCTGCCGTGCTCCTGCTGCTGGTCGGTATCACCTGGGGCCTGGCCTTTGCCCCCCAGGACTACCAGCAAGGCAACAGCTTCCGCATCATCTATATCCATGTGCCAGCGGCGATGCTGGCGCAGTCCTGCTATGTGCTGCTGGCGGTGGCCGGGGTGGTGGGGCTGGTGTGGAAGATGAAACTGGCCGACGTCGCCCTGCAATGTGCTGCGCCCATTGGCGCCTGGATGACCGCCGTGGCGCTGGTTACCGGCGCCATCTGGGGCAAGCCGACCTGGGGCAGCTGGTGGGTATGGGATGCCCGCCTTACGTCCATGCTCATCCTGCTGTTCCTGTACTTCGGCATTATTGCGCTGGGCCAGGCAATCAGTAATCGTGACAGTGCGGCCAAGGCCTGTGCGGTGCTTGCGATTGTCGGCGTGGTGAATATCCCGATCATCAAGTATTCGGTGGAGTGGTGGAACACCCTGCACCAGGGCGCCACCTTCACCCTTACCGAAAAGCCGGCGATGCCGGCCGAAATGTGGCTGCCGCTGTTGTGCACGGCGCTGGGTTTCTACTGCTTTTTCGGTGCGGTGCTGTTGCTGCGTATGCGCCTTGAAGTGCTCAAGCGCGAAGCACGTGCCAGTTGGGTCAGGGACGAAGTATTGAACAGCCTGGGGCGGAGGCCCGCACAATGAGCTTTGCCACTTTCGGTGACTTTCTCGCCATGGGCCACCATGGGCTGTACGTGTGGTCGGCCTATGGCATCTGCCTGGTGGTGCTGGCACTGAATGTCGCCTCGCCATTGCTGGCTCGTCGTCGCTATTTGCAAGAAGAGGCGCGCCGTTTGCGCCGGGAGGACAACCAGTGAATCCGCAGCGCAAGAAACGCCTGTTGCTCATCGTCGGCCTGTTGGTCGGCGTCGGGGTTGCCGTCGGCTTTGCCTTGAGCGCATTGCAGCAGAACATCAACCTGTTCTATACACCAACCCAGATCGCCAACGGCGAAGCGCCGTTGGACACGCGCATTCGCGCTGGCGGCATGGTCGAGAAAGGCTCGGTACAGCGCTCGGCCGACTCGCTGGACGTGCGTTTCGTGGTTACCGACTTCAACAAGTCGGTACCCATCACCTACCGCGGCATCCTCCCCGATCTGTTCCGCGAAGGGCAGGGCATCGTCGCCCTTGGCAAGCTCAATGCCGAAGGGGTGGTGGTAGCCGATGAAGTGCTGGCCAAGCATGATGAGAAATACATGCCGCCCGAGGTCACCAAGGCGTTGAAGGAAAGCGGCCAGGCCGCTACCGGCGCAGAGGCCAAGCCATGAACGCAGCGCTGATAATCCCCGAACTGGGCCAGTTGGCGATGATTCTGGCCATCTGCTTTGCCGTCGTGCAGGCCAGTGTGCCGCTGCTGGGCGCGTGGCGTGGCGACAGCCTGTGGATGAGCCTGGCGCGGCCGGCAGCCTGGGGGCAGTTTGCCTTCCTGGTGTTTGCCTTTGCCTGCCTGACCCATGCCTTCATGACAGACAATTTCTCGGTCGCCTATGTGGCCAGCAACTCCAACAGCGCCTTGCCCTGGTACTACAAGTTCAGTGCGGTGTGGGGCGCCCATGAGGGTTCGTTGCTGCTTTGGGCGCTGATCCTCGGCGGCTGGACCTTTGCCGTGTCGGTGTTCTCGCGGCAGTTGCCGCAGGTGATGCTGGCCCGCGTACTGGCGGTAATGGGCATGATCAGCGTGGGCTTCCTGAGCTTCCTGATCATTACTTCCAACCCGTTCCAGCGCCTGCTGCCGCAGGTGCCGACCGATGGTCGCGACCTCAACCCGCTGTTGCAGGACTTTGGCCTGATCGTGCATCCACCGATGCTGTACATGGGCTACGTGGGCTTCTCGGTGGCCTTCGCCTTCGCCATCGCCGCCTTGCTTGGCGGCCGGCTGGACGCGGCCTGGGCGCGCTGGTCGCGGCCGTGGACCATCGTTGCATGGGCGTTCCTTGGTGTCGGTATCACCTTGGGTTCGTGGTGGGCCTACTACGAACTGGGCTGGGGTGGCTGGTGGTTCTGGGACCCGGTGGAAAACGCCTCGTTCATGCCTTGGCTGGTGGGCACCGCACTGATCCATTCGTTGGCGGTGACCGAGAAACGCGGGGTGTTCAAGAGCTGGACCGTGCTGCTGGCAATTGCCGCATTCTCGCTGAGCCTGCTGGGTACCTTCCTGGTGCGTTCCGGCGTGCTGACCTCGGTGCATGCGTTTGCCGCCGACCCGTCACGCGGCATTTTCATCCTGTTTTTCCTGCTGTTCGTGGTCGGCGGGTCGCTCACGCTGTTCGCCCTGCGCGCACCGGTGGTCAAGAGCCAGGTCGGTTTCGCCCTGTGGTCCCGTGAAACGCTGCTCCTGGCCAATAACCTGGTGCTGGTGGTGGCGGCTTCGATGATTCTGCTCGGTACCCTGTACCCGCTGGTGCTCGATGCCCTGACCGGTGCCAAGCTGTCGGTCGGCCCGCCCTACTTCGACGCCTTGTTCCTGCCACTGATGGCGCTGCTGATGGTGGTGATGAGCGTGGGCGTGGTGGTGCGCTGGAAGGACACCCCGGGCAAATGGCTGGCCAGCATGATGACCCCGGTGTTGATCGGCAGTGCCATCCTTGCCCCGGTTGCCGGCTTTATCGTCGACGACTTCGATTGGCCAACACTGACGGCCTTCGCCCTGGCTGCCTGGGTAGTACTTGGCGGGCTGCGTGACATTTTCGACAAGACCCGCCACAAGGGCCTGGTCAAAGGCCTGCCGGGCCTGGGGCGCAGCTACTGGGGCATGCAACTGGCGCACCTGGGCCTGGCGGTGTGCGCGCTGGGCGTGGTGCTGTCCAGCAACAACAGCGCCGAACGCGACCTGCGCATGGCGCCGGGCGAAAGCGTGGAACTGGGTGGCTACCACTTCCTGTTCCAGGGCGCCAAGCACTTCGAGGGGCCGAATTTCATCTCTGACAAGGGCACCGTCGTGGTCAGCCGCGAGGGTCGTGAAGTGACCACACTGCACCCGGAGAAGCGCCTGTACACCGTGCAACAGTCGATGATGACCGAAGCGGGCATCGACGCCGGCTTTACCCGAGACCTGTACGTTGCGCTTGGTGAGCCACTGGAGAATGGCGCCTGGGCTGTGCGCGTACATATTAAGCCTTACGTCCGCTGGATCTGGCTGGGCGGTCTGTTGACCGGCCTGGGCGGGTTGCTGGCGGCCCTCGACCGGCGCTACCGCGTCAAGGTCAAGACCCGGGTGCGTGATGTCCTGGGCGTGTCTGGAGCAGCTGCATGAAGCGTTGGATCATGGTAGTGCCCCTTGCAGTGTTCCTGCTGGTGGCGGTGTTCCTCTACAAGGGGCTTTTCCTCAAGCCCGACGAGCTGCCTTCGGCAATGATCGGTAAACCGTTCCCGGCGTTTTCCCTGGCTTCGACACAGGGGGACCGTACCCTGACTCAGGCTGACTTGCAGGGCCGCCCGGCACTGGTCAACGTGTGGGCCACCTGGTGTCCGTCGTGCAAGGTCGAGCACCCGTACCTGAACCAGCTGGCACAGCAGGGTGTGGTGATCCATGGCGTCAACTACAAGGATGACAACGCCGCCGCGCAGAAGTGGTTGGCCGAGTTCCACAACCCCTACCAGCTGGATATTCGTGACGAGCAGGGCAGCCTGGGCCTGGACCTTGGGGTGTATGGGGCGCCGGAAACCTTCCTTATAGACGCCAAGGGCATCATCCGCTACAAGCACGTGGGCATCGTTGATGCCACGGTCTGGCGTGAACAGCTGGCGCCGTTGTACCAGGGCCTGATCGACGAGGCCAAGCCATGAAGCGCTGGCTGGCAGCTGCAGTGCTGGGCATGAGCCTGGCCGGTGTGGCCAAGGCGGCTATCGACACCTACCAGTTTCGCGACGAGGCCGAGCGCGAGCGTTACCAACAGTTGACCAAGGAACTGCGCTGCCCCAAGTGCCAGAACCAGGATATTGCCGACTCCAACGCGCCGATTGCTGCCGACCTGCGCCGGGAGATCTTCCGCATGCTCGGCGAAGGCCAGAGCAACCAGCAGATCATCGACTTCATGGTCGACCGCTACGGCGACTTCGTGCGTTACAAGCCGGCGCTCAGCGCGCGTACCTGGCTGCTGTGGTTTGGCCCGGGGATCTTGCTGGTCGGTGGCTTCGTGGTGCTGGCGGTGATCGTTCGCCGGCGCCGTGGCACGGCCGCGCAAGGCGCCGATGAGTTGTCTGCCGAAGAACGCGAGCGTCTCGCCAAACTGCTGGAAAAAGAACAGACCCATGATTGAATTCTGGCTTAGCGCGGGCCTGCTGCTGCTCGCTGCCCTCAGCTTTTTGCTGCTCCCGATCCTGCGTGGCCGCCGTCGCCAGCAGGAAGAAGACCGCACGGCCCTGAACGTGGCCCTTTACCAGGAACGCATCGCTGAACTGGCGACCCAGCAAGCCGCCGGTGTGCTCGATGAGGCGCAGATGGCCAAGGGCCGGGACGAGGCTGCCCGCGAGTTGCTGGCCGATACCGAAGGCGCCGAGGCCCCGCGCCAGGGGCATTTGGGCAAGGCCCTGCCGCTGCTGGCGGCAATGCTGGTACCGCTGATGGCGCTGGGGCTGTACCTGCATTTTGGCGCGGCCGACAAGGTGGCGCTGACCCAGGAATTTGCCGAGGCACCCAAGTCGATGGAAGAAATGACCACGCGCCTTGAGCGCGTGGTGCAGGCCCAGCCGGATTCGGCCGAGGCCATGTATTTCCTCGGCCGGGCCTACATGGCCGAGCAGCGTCCGGCCGATGCCGCGCGTACGTTCGAACGGGCCGTGGCCCTGGCTGGGCGCCAGCCCGAGCTGCTGGGGCAGTGGGCCCAGGCCCTGTACTTTGCCGCCAACAAGCAGTGGAGCCCGCAATTGCAGGCGCTGACTGACGAAGCGCTGAAGGCGGACCCCAACGAGGTGACCAGCCTGGGCCTGCGCGGTATTGCTGCGTTTGAAGGCGAGCGTTATCAGGAAGCCATCGACTACTGGAAGCGCTTGCTGGCGCAGTTGCCAGAAGGTGATACATCGCGTGCTGCCCTGCAGGGCGGTATCGACCGCGCCGCCGAGCGCCTGGGTGGCGCGCCAGCGCAGGCTACCGAACCTGCACCTGTGGCGGCTCGCCTGAAAGTGCGTGTGGAGCTGGCGGATGCTTTGAAGGACAAGGTCAAGCCGGACGACACGGTGTTTATCTTCGCTCGCGCCAGCAATGGCCCGCCGATGCCACTGGCGGCCAAGCGGGTGACCGTGGCGCAGTTGCCGATCGAGGTGGAGTTGTCTGATGCTGATGCGATGATGCCGCAGATGAAACTGTCGCAATTTGCCGAAGTCCAACTGGTTGCACGTGTTTCACGCGCGGGTCAGCCTACCCAGGGTGAATGGATTGGCCGGGGTGCTCCGTTGCCTAGCGCCACCCGGGCTACCCAGCGCCTGACCATCGACACTCCAGACCAGTAAGAGAGCAATGCCATGCATAGCACCGTCCGCCTGACCCTGATTACCCTGGCCTTGGGTTTGTCTGCGTGTACGGTGCACGAGCCGTACGAGCAGCCCGCGCCACCTATCGAGCGTGTGCCGCCGTCGGGGCCGGTGGTCAAGCCCTTGCCGGGCGGGCAGCCTTCCACTCAGCCGAGCAAGCCGGCAGCGATACCCAAGCCCATGCCACGTACCTCGGCCAGCTTTGCGCCACCGCCTGGTGGGGCAAGCCACTGGGATCCCAGGCTGGGTGTATATGTGTTGGAGAAGCAGCCCAATACCTTCTACCGGCAGCGTACCTACTATCGGTTCGATAACGGCTGGAGCTGGTCGTTGAGCCCGAATGGGCCTTGGCAGGAAACTGACAGCAGCGGTGTACCAGGTGGGTTAGGGCGGGCGTTCGCACAGTAACGCTGTTTCTGTATTTACTTCTGCTTCTGCTTCTGCTTCTGCTTTTGCTTTTGCTTGTAAGCGCGCGATAGTTCAGGCGACGCAGATTGCGACTTCAGGAGGCCGAGCGCAGGGCTTGCGGAGGGAGGTGACGGGCATGGATGCCCGTCAAGCGCTGGGCCCCAGGATGGGGCCTGCAGCGCGGTCCTCCCGGGAGCAAGACCGTAGCGAGGGAACCCCGGAGCGTAGCGCAGGGGCCGGATGATGGGAGCGCAGCGTTTTTTGGTTACTTTTTGTCGCGTTTGACAAAAAGTGACCCGCCGTAAGGGCGGAAAGGTGACTATGCGCCACCTGCGTGAATGAATACCTACTCGATGTGGATGCCCACATCCAAGAAGCAAGAAGCAAGAAGCAAGAAGCAAGAAGCAAGAAGCAAGAAGCAAGAAGCGAACTCGTCTGTTTTGACTCAGCGAACAGTCCATTCGCGATGGCGACACGGACTCACCTTTTCGCCCTTACGGCGAGTCACTTTTTGTCAAACGCGACAAAAAGTAACCAAAAAACGCTGCGCTCCCATCATCCGGCCCCTGCGCTGCGCTCCGGGGTCCCCTCACTCCGGCCTTGCTCCCGGCAGGACCGCGCCGAAGGCCCCATCCTGGGGCCTCAGCGCTTGACGGGCATCCATGCCCGTCACCTGCCTCCGCAAGGCCTGCGTTCGGCCTCCTGAAGTCGCGAAGATCAAGATCAAGATCAAGATCAAGATCAAGATCAAGATCAACAGCAACAGCAACAGCAACAGCAACAGCAACGCAGCAACAGCACAGTACAGTTTTGCCTTGTTATTTCCATTGACTGTACCGGTCGGTGACTCCGCATAATGACGCCTCGAATTTACCCGGAGGTGGCATGCGCAAGACAGTCCTGGTACTGGTGGAAACCGTCGACGATTACCTGCCCATGCTGGAACAGGCCGGTTACCACCTGATCCGTGCCCCTTCGCCGCAACTGCGCGCCGATGCCATTCATCGCCACGCCGAAGAAATCGATGCGGTGCTCACCCGTGGTCCGCTGGGGCTATCCGCCGCCGAAATTGACGCATTACCCAGATTGCAGATCATCTGCGTGATCGGCGCCGGCTACGAGCAGGTCGACCTTGCCGCCGCCGACGCCCGCGGCATAACCGTCACCAATGGCGCCGGGGCCAACGCCGCAGCCGTCGCCGACCACACCCTGGCCCTGCTGCTGGCGCTGTTGCGCGACATCCCCCGTGCCGATGCCAGCACGCGGCGCGGTGAATGGAACCGGGTGATCAGCCCCTCGGTGAGTGGCAAACGCCTGGGCATTCTCGGCCTTGGCGCAGTGGGCCTGGCAATCGCCAAGCGGGCTCACTTGGGCTTCGACATGCGCGTCAGCTACCACAGCCGCACACCACGCCAGGGTGTGCCCTATACCTGGTACGACAGCCCCCGACAGTTGGCTGAAACCGTCGACATCCTGGTGGTTGCCACCCCCGGTGGTGCCAACACCCGGCATCTGGTCGATGCCCAAGTGCTTCAGGCTCTGGGGGCTGAGGGCTATCTGGTGAACATCGCCCGTGCCAGTGTGGTCGACACGCAAGCCCTGATTGCCGCATTGCAGCGTGGCCAGCTGGCTGGCGCCGCGCTGGATGTATTCGATGACGAGCCGGCAGTGCCCGATGCACTCAAGGCCTTGCCCAACACCGTGCTCACACCCCACGTGGCTGGCCAATCGCCAGAAGCCGCGCGCGACACGGTGGCCTTGGTGCTGCGCAACCTGCAGGCGTTCTTTGCCGGTGAGCCAGTTTTGACCCCGGTACGCCCGTAACCTTTTCCAGATATCTGCCCGGCAGCGCCCGGACAACAAGGAGTTTGTTCATGCAACTCGAAATATTCCAGGTCGATGCCTTTTCCACTGAACCGTTCGGTGGCAACCCTGCCGCAGTGATCCCGCTGGAAAGCTGGCTGCCGGACGATGTGCTGCAGCGCATTGCCGAAGAAAACAACCTGTCAGAAACAGCCTACTTCGTGCGCAACGGCGAAACGTTCGACTTGCGTTGGTTCACCCCCGCCGTGGAAGTCGACCTGTGCGGCCACGCTACTTTGGCTTCGGCCTATGTGTTGTTCGAGCAACTAGGGGAGCAGGCGCAAGTGCTGCGCTTCAACACCCGCAGTGGCGAGTTGCGCGTCAGCCGTGGCACTGATGGCCTGCTGGCCATGGACTTCCCGGCCAAGCAACCCGTAGCGGTGGACATGCCGGCGGGCCTGCTGCAGGCGCTGGGCTTGAGCCAGGCACAGGTGGTGTACCGTAGCGACGATTATGTGGTGGTGATCGACGACGCCTTGCTGCTCGATACGTTGAAACCAGACTTTGTTGCACTGTCGGCCTTCGACGTCCGTGGCATTGCCGTGACCGCGGCAGGGCGTGGCTTTGACTTCGTCACCCGCTGGTTCGGCCCGCGGGTTGGTGTGAATGAGGACCCGGTAACCGGCTCGGCGCACACTTCGCTGGCGCCGGTATGGGCCCAGAAGCTAGGCAAGAAGGTGCTGAGCTGCGAGCAGGGCGGGGCACGCAAAGGGCAATTGCAGTGTGAAGTGCCGGGCAATGGCCGCGTAATCATCAGTGGGCGGGCGGCGTTGTACCTGCGGGGCACTGTGTACATCTAGCATGGCGTGCGATGCGCTGCGGGGGGTCTATAATTGCTGGCCCATCTTTCCGTTCAAGGAGCCACCCATGGCCCTGGAAAAACACGGCACCTGCCTGTGCGGCGACACGCGGCTGACGGTCACCGTCGACAACACCCATATCAGCGCTTGTCATTGCAGCATGTGCCGCAAGTGGACCGGCGGCCCGCTGCTGGTGGTGCACTGCAGCAAGCCTCCGCTGATCGAAGGGCGTGCGCCCAGCGTCTACGACTCATCCGACTGGGCCCAGCGTGCTTTCTGTGGCCGCTGTGGTACGCACCTGTACTACCGGCTCAAGGCCAACGACTTCCATGCCGTGCCGGTCGGCCTGCTCGATGGCGACCACGCCTGGGATTTCGACCTGCAGATTTTCGTTGAACAGAAACCCGCGTGGTACTGCTTCGCCAACCAGACCAAGGAGCTGTCCGGCCAAGAGGTGTTCGAGCAGAACAGCTGATTCAACGTCATGTCTGTTCGGGGGTATTCCGTTGGCGAATGCCTCCATACAATTCTGCGTGAACTTGCCAAACCGGTGCATTCCTGAGAAAAGGGCGGTTTTGTTTTTCAGCGTTGGAGTGTACCCGTGAGCCAAGAACTGCAGATCATCGACCTGGTCGAGGGCGACGGCAAAGCCGCCGTCAAAGGCGCCCTGATCACCACCCAGTACACCGGCTGGCTGGCCGATGGCAGCGAGTTCGACTCGTCATGGTCGCGCGGTAAGCCGTTCCAGTGCGTGATCGGCACTGGCAGGGTAATCAAAGGCTGGGACCAGGGCCTGATGGGCATGCGCGTTGGCGGCAAGCGCAAGCTGCTGGTACCGGCGCACCTGGGCTATGGCGAACGCAGCGTAGGGGCGATCCCGCCGAATTCGGACCTGACCTTCGAGATCGAACTGCTGGAAGTGCTCACGCGGGATGATTGAGTGGGCACGTTGCAACCCGAGGTTCTTGCACCTTACACAATTGCGCAACACCCAGCCCCTAATCTAGGCCTTGCCTAGGGAACGGCATCCACCTCCAGGGAGGAACCAAACGGGTTCGGGGCACTCTGACCCTGACGCGTTGCCAGGGATGGCATTCACTACACGGGCGCCCTGCAATTGGCCGGGTGATGTGGCGGGTAAACCCGATTTTCTCTGCCACACGAGCCTGCCTTGATGAAGTTGCCAACATTCTTCCGCCGTCGCCGCCACTTGCTGCTGAGCCTGGTGCTCACAGCCTTCGCCGTACCATTGGCGCTGGAGGCTGTCGAAAGCCGGGCACGACCGGTGGATGGCACCCAGACCCTGGTATTTCTGCGTCATGGCGAGAAGCCGGGCGAGGGGCTCGGGCAGTTGAACTGCCAAGGCCTCAACCGTGCGCTGGACCTGGCCACTGTACTGCCCGAGCGCTTCGGCAAGGCCGACTACGTGTTTGCCGCCAACCCCACACGGCATGTCGAGGAAGGCAGCCGGGACGAAAGCTACAGCTACATCCGCCCATTGATGACCATCACCCCCAGTGCCATCCGCCTCGGCTTGCCGGTGAATATCGACTACGGCGCCAACGACACTGCTGAACTGGCCGATGAGTTGCTGAGCGACAAGTACCGCAATGCGACCATCTACACTGCCTGGTCCCACGGCTACCTGCCGGAACTGATCAACACCGTGGCCGGCAAGGCCTTGGGGGAGGAGCGGGTGGTCACCGAGGACTGGAGCGGCGAAGACTTCGACACGCTCTATGTACTGACCCTGACCTGGCAAAACGGCAAAGCCAGCCTGCTGAGCCGTAATGTGCGCCAGGGCCTGAATGACGGTGCGCATAGCTGCCCGACCTGATCCGCTGGTACTGTTTGGCAAGGAAGCCGGAACAGGGAAGGGCGATGAAACAGCGGGTAACGGTAATCGGTGGCGGAGTGGTGGGCCTGGCAACGGCTTACGCGCTGGTTCGGGAGGGGCGATCGGTTGATCTGATCGAGGCCCGCGACAACCTGGCGTCGGCCACCAGCTTTGCCAATGGCGGACAATTGTCTTATCGCTACGTGGCGCCGCTGGCTGATGCCGGAGTGCCGTGGCAGGCGCTGGGCTGGCTGTTGCAGGGCGAGTCGCCATTGCGGTTGCGCTTGCGCATGGACCCGGCCCAGTGGCGCTGGCTGCTGGCATTCACCCTGGCTTGCCGGCGTAGCGTCAATCGCCGTAATGCCGGGCAATTACTTGAGCTGGCGCTTTACAGTCAGGCCGTTCTGGCGCAATGGCGCGAGGAGCACAACCTGGGGGATTTTGCCTGGCGGCGCAATGGCAAGCTGGTGGCATTTCGCAGTGAACGGGCCTTTGCTCAAGGCCGGGAACAGTTGACGGACCCGACCAGTCAGCAGGTGCTGGCGGCTGCCGAGCTGCGCGGGCTGGAGCCTGCCCTGGATGGCGTACCGTTTGTGGGCGGTGTGTTCACGGCAGGCGAAGAGGTTGGCGATTGCCACTTGTTTTGCTTGCGGCTGGAGGCGCTGTTGCGCGCGTCGGGGCAGTGCCGTTTCCTGCTTGGCCGGCCAGTGACGCAATTGGTTCAGCGCCAGGGCCAGGTCGTGGCACTGCAACTGGGCGATCAGCAACTGGACGTGGAGCAGTTGGTGCTGTGTGCCGGGCATCGCGGCCCAGGCTTGGCATTACCGGGAGTGCAGATACCGGTTTACCCGCTGAAGGGCTACAGCCTGACCGCGCCGATCAGCGCCGGGCACCTGCCCCCTGAGGTGAGCCTTACCGACTATGAGCGCAAGATCGTCTATGCACGCCTGGGGCAGCAGCTGCGGGTAGCGGCGATGGTGGACATTGTCGGGTTCGATGAGTCGGTGGACATGCGCCGTTTGCAGAGCATGCGGCGGCTGGCGCTGGAGACGTTGCCAAGGGCGGCGGATTATGGCCAGGCGGTGGAGTGGGCGGGGATGCGGCCGGCGACACCGACCGGGGTGCCGATCATGGGTGGGACGGTGTACCGCAACCTGTGGCTGAACCTGGGGCATGGCGCATTGGGGTTTACATTGGCGTGCGGCAGTGCGCAGCGCCTGGTCAAGATGATGGGTTGTTAGTTACGGCCTCTTCGCGGGCACGCCCGCTCTCATCAAACAAAATACAACCCACTGTTTTCTAAGCACTCAAGCGGCCACCAGCTGATACCCCAGTTTCCGGGCTTTGCGGAGCAAAGCCCGGACCTGCCGGTCCTGGCTTCTGGTTTCGAACTCCTCAAGACCTTTTTCAACATAAGCCTGCTTCTTGGTTAAAAGGTTGTACACCAGACGTGCCAACTGATGCGCAGTGGCCTTGATGGCGCAGCTGGTATCCATTCGAGTCAGTCTGGCTCGGTGCGATGCACCAATGAAACCCTTGTCGTTACGGGCATTGGATGCAGCCTGCTTGAGTGCTTGAGCTGCTCGATTGACTATTTTTGGCCCACCACTTGCCAGTCGATGACCGCCGGAGATTCGAGTAGGGGGAGCCAGTCCCAACCAAGAGCAGAAGTGCTGTGAGGACGGGAAGCGTGATAGATCTGTACCGATCTCCCCTGCCAGCACTAATGCAGTGTCCACCCCAATGGTTGGAATTGCGGTTAGGTCCACGCCAAGAACTTTCCACAATGTCTGATGCAGTTCAGTCTGTTGGGCACTGTTTCGGTGCGGGCTCCGTAAAGGCTTATTGGATGGCTCTGGCTTGTTTTGCAGCACCGGCAACTGCTCTAACGCGGCTTTTATGGCGTCGTCACAATCAGCAATTTGCTGCTCCAGGAAGTCATAGGCAGCCAATTCCTGAGTTAGCGCATGCAAATGCTCGCGCCGCCAATTGCCATGAAGACTCCGAGCGACAGCCTCCTTGCCTGCCTTGATGCGGCGGTCGGTCAGTTCAGCCAGTTGCACTGGGTCCCGTTCACCTGCGCAGATGGCTCGCAAAATCTTCATGCCAGTTACGCCGGAAATATCACTGATGACATTGGCCAGCTGGATGTTCATTTGGCTCATGGCCTTTTGCATCCGGTTCAGCGTCTGCGCCTGGTCTTTCACTTTGGAAGCACGCTGCCTGACCAATGACCGGACGCAGCAGGTCAGATCATCGGGGCGGAATGCGCCTCTGAGCAGTCCATGAGTCATCAGCTGCCAAATCCACTGGCAATCCAGCACATCTGATTTACGGCCCGTGATTTGCCGAGTTGCTCTGGCATTGACGAGATAAACCTCAAAACCGCGCTCGCTGAGAATCTCGTAAATTGGAATCCAATAAACCCCCGTGGATTCCATGGCAACGACCTTGATCCCCAGGCTTTCAAGCCAGTTAGCCATCTTGAGCAGGTCGTCAGTAAAGGACGTGAACGACTGGACGGGATTTTCGTGCCGGGGATCGACCGCCACGAAATGCTCTCGACCACCGACATCGATCGCTGCGCAATCGGGATGGACGACGGTAAAGCGTTGCTTGGAAGGCTTGCGCGCCATGATGAATCCTCGCAGGATAAAGGGCGCGCGGGGCACACGGTGGCGAAAGGGTTCACTCTCTCATACGTGGTCACAGCTGAATCAGCTGATGCCTACAGGGACTTCACGCCGATACCGTGCGGATCACTCTCCCACGCGGGTGTGCGGACACACACCAGTGCTGGCTACGATCTCTGTCCCGCGCACACGAACCCTAACAAAGCAAAAGGCGGCTGGCCCTACCGGGCCAACCGCCTTTTCTTTTTCAAAATGTCAGCGTCGCTGCGGATCTAAAGCCGTACACCTCATGTTTGCTGCGCGACAGCGCAGCCCGGAAGGGCTGGGTGATCTCCCACAGGGACCCCACGGTATTCAGGCTTGTGGTGGTCCTGTAGCGGCTTTAGCCGCGAAGAGGCCGGTACAGGCGAAGGCTGTCTAGCGGCCGAAGCGCATCGGCCAGCCCACCACTTTCTTCGTCCGTGGCGTCGCATAGGTGCGCACTTTGGACGTGCTCAAACCCATGCGCACCAGCGATTCGGCAATGGTCACCGCTGCACTCACACCATCCACCACCGGCACGCCGGTGCGTTGGCGAATCTGCTCGTCCAGCCCGGCCATGCCGCCACAACCCAGGCAGATCACCTCGGCCTTGTCGTCACGCACGGCGCGTTCGGCCTGCCCGACAATCGCCTCCACGGCCCGCAGCGGGTCGGCTTCCAGTTCCAGCACCGCCAGCCCGCTGGCTCGCACCGAGGCACAGCGGTCATACAGGCCCGAGAGCTTCAGGCGGTCCTCGATCAGTGGCACGGTGCGGTCCAGCGTGGTTACTACGGAATAGGCGTGGCCCAGGTACATTGCCGTGCTGGCGGCGGCGTCGGTAATGTCCACCACAGGCACGTTGAGCAGTTCCTGCAGGCCTTCGCGGCCATGTTCGCCATAACCGGCCTGGATCACGGCATCGTAGGGCCCTTCAAAGGCCAGGACCCGGTCCATCACCGCGATGGCCGCCAGGTAGCTCTCGAAGTTGCCCTCCACCGATTCGGCGCCGAACCAGGGCGTGAGGCCGACGATTTCGGTGCCGGGTGCGGCCACCGCACGGGCCTGCTCGGCAATGGCGTGGGTAATGGCTTCGGTGGTGTTGACGTTGGCGATCAGAATACGCATGGGCAGTCCTCCTTGATTAATGGCCGCTGTGGTCGACGGCGATGCACTCGCCGCTGACGTCGTGGTAGTGGCGGTTACGTGGCGCGATCAGCAGGTACAGGGCGGCGGCGATGCCGGCACCGATCAGCCAGGAGAACGGCGCGATACCCTGGAAGTTGGGCACCAGGGCCAGCACGATGGCCAGCAGTGCGGCCGGCACGAAGGCGGCCACGGCGCGCAGGTTGATGCCCTTGCTGTAGTGATAGGCACCGGCCGGGTGCTCGGTATACAGCTCTGGCACGTTGATGCAGCCTTTGCGCAGCAACCAGTAGTCGGACATGATCACGCCGTACAGCGGGCCGAGCAGGGCGCCCAGGCCCGACAGGAAGTACACGATCACCAGCGGGCTGTTGTACAGGTTCCACGGCAGGATCAGCACCGCCAGGGTGGCACTGATCAGCCCGGCACGGCGGAAGTTCAGGTGGCGCGGCGCCAGGTTGCTGAGTACGAAGGCCGGGGCGACGAAGTTGGCCATGATGTTCACCGCCACGGTGACGATCAGGAAGGCCAGGCAGCCGAGCACCAGGAATGGCGTGCTGGGTATGGCGGCGACGATCTGCGTCGGGCTGTCGATGATGTGGCCGTTGATCTGGAACTGCGCGCCGCACAGCACCACGGTGATCACGGCGAACACCAGGATGTTCACCGGCAGGCCCCAGAAGTTGCCGACGCGGATGGTCTTGCGGCAAGGCGAGGAGCGGGCGAAGTCACAGAAGTTCAGCACCAGGGTGCCGTAGATCGCCAGCCACAGTGCGCCGCCGGCAAAGATGTTGCGCCACATCTCGTAGCCGGTCAGCGGGGTAGCCACCGACCAGGCAATGCGCGCGTCGGCCTTGAAGTACATGAACACCGCCAGGGCGGCGACGGTCAGCAGGATCACCGGCCCGGCAAAGGCCTCGTAACGGCGCACCATCTCCATGCCGTAGGCCAGGATCACCAGTTGTACCAGCCAGATCGACACGAAACACACCCAGCCCAGGCTCGACAGGCCGAGGATGCTGTCGTGGTCGTAGGCTGCCAGTTGCGGCCACACGGCGGTGAGCAGCACCCGCAGCACCACCGATGCCAGGTAGGTCTGGATGCCGAACCAGGCGATGGCGATGACGGCACGGATCAGCGCCGGTATCTGCGCGCCGTGGATGCCGAAGGCAATGCGGCTGATGACTGGAAACGGCACCCCGGTTTTTTGACCCATGTAACCCGACAGGTTCATGAAGAAGTACACCAGTGCCGCGCCGATGGCCAGCGACAACAGAATTTGCCAGCCACCCAGGCCGAGGGCGAACAAGCCCATGGCGAACGAATAGTTGGCGATATTGTGCACATCGTTTGTCCACAGCGCGAAGATGCTGTAGCCGCCCCAGCGACGGCCTTCCATTCGGGTTGGCGCCAGGTCGCGGTTATGCAGGCGCGGGCTGAGAACAAGGTCCGGCTGGTGACCGGCAAGCGTGGAACTCGGGTGTGTGCTGGCGACGGATTGTTCAGGGGCAAGGTCGAGGCTGCTACTCATTCCGGCGGGCTCCTGATGCACATGGACTGCGATGAGCGGGCATGCGCACGGGCTCGCCATCTCGTCGGTGCAGCGTTGGCATCACAGGGTTATGGGCGCGGCGGCCGACATTGGGTCGGCGTCGCGGATTCTTGTGTATCTATGTTTTGTTTAAGTTGTATACAAAACACGAACACACAAAAGCGAGTTCCATGCCAAGGGAAGCGCAGGTTTCAATAGGTGATCATTTCGAACTTATCTTGTTCAAAGGTAAGTTAATGAAATACAGAGAATATAAGTTGACCAAATGAACAAGTTATATTTTTTGAAAGATTGATTAGTTGATCATTTGGTCAAAATAACGGGTGGAAAGTGTGTAACGAATTGGGGCGCCACTGAAGAAAGTGCACACAAAAATGGCACCTATGGTTACGTTTTTGTGTACAAAAAATAGTCAGCTTTTCCTGTGCTGGCCTCTTCGCGGGCACGCCTGCGAGGAGGCCAGTACAGGGGCCAATCAATCCATTGGCGGCAACCGCCGCTTGACCGGGGTCTTCTTGATGATCGCGGTATTGGTCTCAGCCAGCACATTCATGAGGTCGAGCAGCGTGTCCAGCTGCTCCATCGAGCGCACATGCAGTCGGGCGACGAAGCAGTCTTCGCCAATGACCTTGTCGCATTCGGTGAACTCAGGGATGGCAATGATCTGGCGCTCCACTTCTTGCAGCTTCCCCGGTAGCGGACGGATGCGCACGATCGCCTGCAACTGGTAGCCAAAGGCGCGCGGGTCGACCTCCACGGTGTAGCCGCGCAGCACGCCACGCTCTTCCAGCCGGCGCAGGCGCTCGCTGACGCTGGGTGCGGACAGCCCGCTGACCTGCGCCAGCGCCTTGAGCGAGCGGCGCGAGTCCTCCATCAGTGCGTTGATCAATAATTGGTCAATGGCATCGGTCATGCTCACCTCATCAGGTAATTCGTGTTATTTGCCTTGATAGTAAAGGCAGACCCACGAATATGCCTTGGTTATCCGCTGGATGGCCAGCCTGCAGCCTTTGCATACTGTTGCCATTATCAAAGGGAGGTTTGAGATGGACAGTTCATTGCGCCGTGGCTCGCTGGAGATGGTCGCCGCCATGCTGATTTCCGGGACCATTGGCTGGTTCGTGCTGGTGTCCGGCCAGCCGGTGCTGGATGTGGTGTTCTGGCGCTGCGTGTTCGGTGCCGTGACCTTGCTGGCGATTTGCGCCGCGTTTGGCTTTCTGCGCCCAGGTGTAATCAGCCGCACGGCATTTTTGCTGGCGATTGCCAGTGGGGTGGCCATTGTCGGCAACTGGCTGCTTTTGTTTGCCTCGTACGCGCGGGCGTCGATTGCCATCGGCACGGCGGTTTACAACGTGCAGCCATTCATTCTGGTGGGGCTGGCGGCGCTGTTTCTGGGCGAAAAGATCACCTTGGCCAAGGTGACCTGGCTGAGTGTGGCGTTCCTAGGCATGCTGGCCATCGTCAGTGCCCATGGCGCTGGGCAAAGTAATGGCGAGGACTATCTGCTGGGGGTTGCCCTGGCGCTGGGGGCGGCATTCCTGTATGCAATCGCGGCGTTGATCATCAAGCGCCTGAGTGGCACGCCCCCGCACCTGATAGCGCTGATTCAGGTAACCACGGGTGTATTGCTGCTGGCGCCGTGGGTCACGCTTGGCGGGTTGCCGGTTGAAATGCCGGCGTTGGCCAGCTTGTTGACACTGGGGATGGTGCACACCGGCCTGATGTATGTGCTGTTGTACAGCGCCATCCAGCGTTTGCCCACGGCGTTGACCGGTGCGCTGTCGTTCATTTACCCGATTGCGGCAATTCTGGTGGACTGGGTGGCGTTCGGGCACCGCCTGGCGCCGCTGCAGTGGCTGGGGGTGGGGTTGATCCTGCTGGCGGCGGCGGGGATGCAGCAGGGGTGGTGGTTCCGCTCGGCGCGGCATCCTGTAGGCGCGGGTTTACCCGCGAAGAGGCCCGCAAGGTAGAATGCCGCTTTTTGCCAGCCTGCGATCCGCCATGACCTCGCCCATCGACACCCTTGAGCAACACCTGCTTGCCGCCCTTGACCCTGCCCCACAGGAAACCCGCCGCCTGTTTCACGGTCGCGGCCGCTGCTGGCCGGGCCTGGAGCAGGTCACCGTCGACTGGCTGCAGGGCGTGCTGTCGGTCGCCTTGTTCCGTGAGCCGGCCGAGGGCCAGCTGGCCGAACTGGAAACCATGCTGCGCAGCTTGGCCGAGCGCCCGCAGTGGACCGGTCAGGCAGTCATCATCCAGCACCGCTACCTGCCCGACAGCCCGGGCCAATGGCTGCTGGGCGAGCCGTGCCAGCAACGCGAAGTGATCGAGGACGGCCTGACCTACCTGCTGGATTTGGGCGTGCGGCAAAACAATGGCCTGTTCCTCGACATGCGCTATGGCCGCCGCTGGGTGCGCGAGCAGGCCGCGGGCAAGCGCGTGCTGAACCTTTTTGCTTATACCTGCGGCTTTTCCGTGGCAGCGATTGCCGGTGGTGCCGAGCAGGTGGTGAACCTGGACATGGCCAAATCGGCCCTGTCGCGAGGCCGGGACAATCACCGCCTCAATGGCCACGATGCATCACGGGTGGCGTACCTGGGGCATGAACTGTTCAAGTCGTGGGGCAAGGTGCGCAAGTACGGGCCTTATGACCTGATCATCATCGACCCGCCTACCTTCCAGCGTGGCAGCTTTGTGCTGACCCAGGATTACGCAAAGATCTTGCGGCGTTTGCCTGAGTTGTTGAGCGAAGGCGGGACGGTGCTGGCGTGTGTCAACGACCCGGGGATCGGGTCTGAGTTTCTGATCGAAGGCATGGCAGCGCAGGCGCCTTCGCTGGCTTATGTCGAGCGTCTGGAAAACCCGCCGGAGTTTCCGGACGTTGACCCGGCGGGGGGGCTGAAGGCCTTGGTGTTCCGCCGGGTTTGATGTTGCTTGTGCGTTACTGACCGGTATAGATCTGGTCAAACACCCCACCATCATTGAAGTGGGTCTTCTGCACGGTACGCCAGTCACCGAAGGTTTTCTCCACCGACAGGAAGTCCACTTTCGGGAAGCGGTCGGTGTACTTGGCCAGTACCGTTGCATCACGCGGGCGCAGGTAGTTGTTGGCGGCGATCTCCTGGGCTGCTGGTGACCACAGGTACTTCAGGTATTCCTCGGCCACGGCCTGGGTCCCCTTCCTGGCCACCACCTTGTCGACCACCGTCACCGGAGGCTCGGCTTCGGCCGATACGCTTGGGTAGACCACTTCGAACTGGTCGCGGCCAAACTCGCGGGCGATCATCTCGGCTTCGTTCTCGAAGGTGACCAGCACGTCACCGATCTGGTTGGTCATGAACGTGGTGGTGGCGGCACGGCCACCGGTGTCCAGCACGGGTGCCTGCTTGAACAGCTTGCCGACGAAGTCGCGGGCTTTGCTTTCATCGCCGCCTTGCTTGAGTACGTAGCCCCAGGCCGACAGGTAGGTATAGCGGCCATTACCCGAGGTTTTCGGGTTGGGTACGATCACCTGCACACCGTCCTTGAGCAGGTCGGGCCAGTCTTTCAGGGCTTTCGGGTTGCCCTTGCGCACGATGAACACAGTGGCCGAGGTGAATGGCGCGCTGTTGTTCGGCAGGCGGGTTACCCAGTTGTCGGGCACCAGCTTGCCCTTGTCTGCCAGGGCGTTGATGTCGGTGGCCATGTTCATGGTGATGACATCGGCCGGCAGACCATCGATCACCGCACGCGCCTGCTTGCTCGAGCCGCCGAAGGACATCTGCACGTTGACCTTCTCGTTGTGTTCGGCTTCCCAGTGCTTCTGGAAGGCCGGGTTGTAGTCCTTGTAGAAGTCGCGCATCACGTCGTAGGAAACGTTGAGCAGGGTGGGGGCGGCCTGGGCGAGGTTACCCAAGGCCAGGCCTGCGGCGAGCAGCGAGGCGGTGAAGAGCTTTTTCACGATGCTTCCTTGTTCTTGAAGGGTGTTGGGGCAGATTGCCAGCGACTATAGCGGGTGGCTTTATACGGGTTAAAGAACAAAAAATGCTTTGGTTATGCTTCTGCCCGTACCGGCCTCTTCGCGGGCATGCCCGCTCCCAGGCACGGTGTAATGCTCGGGCCTGTGGTAATCCTGTGGGAGCGGGCGCGCCCGCGAAAGGGCCTGTACAGGCACCGTCATTGCTTGGGAAACAACCCATTCCCACAGCGACAACAGAACGCCGCCCCATGTTCGTGGGTCTTCTTGTGGCAGGTCGGGCAATCATGCTGCAACTGCTCCCCGCGCATGGCATTGGCCAGCTCTGCCGTGAAGATACCGGTCGGCACGGCAATGATCGAATAACCGGTGATCATCACCAGCGACGAAAGCACCTGCCCCAGCGGAGTCTTCGGCACGATGTCGCCAAAGCCCACGGTGGTCAGGGTAACGATGGCCCAGTAGATGCCTTTGGGGATGCTGGTAAAGCCATGCTCAGGCCCTTCGATCACGTACATCAGCGTGCCGAACACGGTCACCAGCGTCGATACCGTCACCAGGAACACGATGATCTTCTGTTTGCTGCCGCGCAGCGCCTCCATCAGGTAATGAGCCTGCTTGAGGTACGGGCTGAGCTTGAGTACACGGAAGATCCGCAGCATCCGTATCACACGAATGATCAACAGGTACTGGGCGTCGCTGTAGTACAGCGCGAGGATCCCCGGCACGACCGCCAGTAAATCGACCAGGCCATAGAAACTGAAGGCATAGCGCAGCGGCTTGGGCGAGCAGTACAGGCGGGTGATGTATTCGGCCAGGAATATCGCGGTAAAGCCCCACTCGATGCCAGCCAGCAGGCCGGCGTAGCCTTGGTGTACTTCGTCGATGCTGTCGAGGATCACCGTGACCAGGCTGGCCAGGATGATCAGTAGCAGGATCTTGTCGAAGCGGCGACCGGCTACGGTGTCGGTCTGGAAAACGATGACGAAGAGCCGCTCGCGCAGACTCGCTGGGTTGTTCATTGGCTCGTTCCACAAAAGCGATGGGCTGAGCCTAGGGGTTGCGTTTCAGCTGTGCAAGCGGCTGGCGTTGCGCTGCCTGGGTTGTGCCAGGTAGCTGCCCAAGTGCATCAGCCAACAGGCGGCAACGAAGGGGGCGGTCAGGGCAGGCAGCGGCAACAGCTTGAACAGCGGTTGCAGCAGCAGGGCCAGGGCTACTGCCAGCAACGTCACCCATGGTTTTTCGCCCTGGCGGCTAAACGCCAAGGCTGCCAGCGCGGCGTTGAAGCCGCAAAGGCCTAACCATGCGGCCTGTGCCTGATCGGCGAGCAGGGCCACGCCGCCACCAATGGCCGAACCGATCACCGCCCACAACGCCGCATAGGGGTTGGCGATGAACATGCCGACGATGATCAGCAACCCGGCCAAGGGCTGGTCGAGCAGGAAGATCTGGCCCACGCCGCGGGCCAACGCATACAGCGGGTCGGCTTCGACGAAGCCGCTGGGCGAGGGGCTGGCGACCAGCAATGTGGCCCAGCCCAGCAATACGAAAGGGGAGGTGTAGGCAATCAGCAACTTGCCGCCACGCTTGCGCCACTGGTGGGTGATGATGCTGGACAGGCCGCCGGCGGCGATGATCAGTGGCGGCAGGATCGCCGACCAAGGCAGCACCGCGCTGATCAGGATGCCGATCAGCACGCCGTTGTAGCAGTACAGCCCCGCTTGGCGGTCGGCACGGTCATAGCCGCGTGCCTGGGCGGTGAGCAGGCCGGCCAGGGCGCCAAGCAGCGCGCCGCCGACCAGGTTGGGCGCCGTCAGCAGGATGGCCAGCAGGCAGCAAAGGCCGCACAGGGGGGTGCGCAGCAGCAGCACCTGGCTGAAGCCGTTGAGTAGCGCCGTGGCCCAGTCGGGGCACGGGTTGACGAAATTTTTGGTGTACATGGGGCAGTCAGTGAGGTTGATGGGGGAGCGGTGGGCCTCTTTGAGCCTCGATTTTCCGCGGTCGGGTAGTTCGGTATTCGGAGAGCGCTTTGCCCTCCAATCGCGATACAAGGCCGCTTCCACAGGGATCGCATTCCCTTGTGCCAGCGCCGCCCTGTGGAAACGGCCTTGTGTCGCGAAAGGGACGCAACGCGCCCCCGGCAATCTCAGATCAAAGTCTCGATCCGCAGCGTATTAGTCGATCCCGGCTTGCCGAAAGGTACACCGGCCGTGATCAGCAGCGTGTCGCCACGGCTGGCCATGCCTTGCGCCTGGGCAATCTCCAGGGCGGTGGAAACCACCTCGTCGACTTGACGCAGGCGGTCGTTGACCACCGAATGCACGCCCCAGGCCACGCTGAGGCGGCGCGCGGTGTTCAGGTTCGGCGTCAGGTTGAGGATCGGTGCCCGTGGCCGCTCACGTGCCGCGCGCAGGGTCGATGCACCCGACTCGCTGTAGTTGACCAGCACTGCCACCGGCAGGATGCCGCTGATACGGCGGATGGCGCAGCTGATGGCATCCGACACGGTCGCTTCGGCCTTTGGCCGGCCGACGTCGAGCTGGGCCTGGTAGTCCGGGCCGTTCTCAACCTGGCGGATGATCTTGCTCATCATCTGCACGGCTTCGAGCGGGTAGTCACCCGAGGCGGTTTCGGCCGACAGCATTACTGCATCGGCACCTTCGGCCACAGCGTTTGCCACGTCGGTGACTTCGGCACGGGTTGGCGCTGGCGAGAAACGCATCGACTCGAGCATCTGCGTGGCCACCACAACCGGCTTGCCCAGCTGGCGGCAGGTGCCGATGATGCGCTTCTGGATCTGCGGCACGCTTTCGGCCGGCACTTCCACGCCCAGGTCACCACGGGCCACCATGATCGCGTCTGCCAGTTCGGCGATGGCTTGCAGCTGTTCGACTGCCGATGGCTTCTCGATCTTGGCCATCAGGTAGGCGCGGTCGCCAATCAGCTGGCGCGCTTCAACGATGTCTTCAGGGCGCTGGACGAACGACAGGGCTACCCAGTCCACACCCAGCTCCAGGCCAAAGGCCAGGTCGCGGCGGTCTTTTTCGGTGAGCGGGGAGAGGTCGAGCACCGCTTGCGGTACGTTGACGCCCTTGCGGTCGGAAAGCTCGCCACCATTCAGCACCTCGGTGTCGATGGCGTCGCTGTGCTTGGCGGTAACGCGCAGGCGCAGCTTGCCGTCGTCCAGCAGCAGGTCCATGCCGGGCTCAAGGGCGGCGATGATTTCGGGGTGCGGCAGGTTGACCCGGCGGCTGTCGCCCGGGGTCTTGTCCAGGTCCAGGCGCAGGGCCTGGCCGCGTTGCAGCTGCACTTTGCCTTCGGCAAAGCGGCCAACGCGCAGCTTCGGCCCTTGCAGGTCCATGAGGATACCCAGCGGGTAGTTCAGTTGCTGCTCGACTTCGCGGATCCACTGGTAGCGCAGGGCGTGGTCGGCATGCTCGCCATGGCTGAAGTTGAGGCGGAAGATGTTCACCCCGGCTTCGACCAGCTGGCGGATATCGTCGATGCCGTTGATCGCAGGGCCAAGGGTGGCGAGGATCTTTACTTTTTTATCTGGCGTCATGATTGGGCAGTCTCGAGGATCAGGATGGCGCGGAAGTCGTTGACGTTGGTGCGAGTCGGTTCGGTGACGATCAGCGCATCCAGCGCGGCGAAGTAGCCGTAGCCGTTGTTGTTGTCCAATTCGTCGCTGGCCGACAGGCCCAACGCTTCGGCGCGGTCGTAGCTGGCAGGGGTCATGAAGGCACCGGCGTTATCTTCCGAGCCATCGATGCCGTCGGTGTCACCGGCCAGGGCGTATACGCCCGGCAGGCCTTTCAGGCTTTCGGTGAGGCTGAGCAGGAACTCGGCGTTACGCCCGCCACGGCCATTGCCGCGCACGGTCACGGTGGTTTCGCCACCCGACAGGATCACGCAGGGCGCCTTGAGCGGCTGGCCGTGCTGAACGATTTGTCGGGCGATACCGGCATGCACCTTGGCCACTTCGCGCGATTCGCCTTCGAGGTCGCCGAGGATCAGCGGGCTGAAACCGGCCTGACGGGCTTTGACGGCGGCTGCTTCGAGCGACTGCTGGGGTTTGGCGATCAACTGGAAGTGGCTGCGGGCCAAGGCCGGGTCGTCGGCCTTGACGGTTTCCGAGGCCGGGTTGTTCAGCCAGTCGATGACCGCTTTGGGCGCTTCGATGTTGTAGCGTTTGAGGATGGCAAGGGCGTCGGCCGAGGTGCTCGGGTCGGCCACGGTGGGGCCGGAGGCGATTACCGTGGCGAGATCGCCCGGTACATCGGAAATGGCATAGGTGTAGACCGTGGCCGGCCAGCAGGCCTTGGCCAGGCGCCCGCCCTTGATCGCCGAGAGGTGCTTGCGCACGCAATTCATCTCGCCGATGGTGGCACCGGATTTCAGCAGCGCCTTGTTGATCTGCTGCTTGTCGGCCAAGGTCAGGCCTTCGGCAGGCAGGGCCAGCAGCGCCGAGCCACCGCCAGACAGCAGGAAGATTACGCGGTCGTCTTCGTTGAGGTTGCTGACCAGTTCCAGCACGCGCTTGGCCACCGCCAGGCCGGCAGCGTCCGGGACCGGGTGGGCGGCTTCGACCACCTCGATCTTCTGGCAGTTGGCGCCGTGGCCGTAACGGGTCACGACCAGGCCGGAGACTTCGCCCTGCCAGCTTTTCTCGACCACTTCGGCCATGGCGGCTGCGGCCTTGCCGGCGCCGATGACGATAACCCGACCGCTGCGATCGGCGGGCAGGTAGGGTTCGAGGACTTGACGGGGGTGGGCGGCGGCGATGGCTGTGTCGAACAGCTCGCGGAGAAGTTTTTGCGGATCGACCGACATGGCAGGCTCCCAATTATTGTTGTTCTACAGAATCAAAAACGCCCCTGGAACTGCCTCCGTGCAGGCCGAACCAGGGGCGGGTGTTGCTCGGTATCGCTGGCTGATCTGTGGTCGCAGGTCAGGCGGCGTTAGCTTCATCGCGAGCTACGTTCGTTCCTACGGGCTTTGCGCTGATCCAGTAGGTGCGAGCGTAGCTGGCGATGAGGCTGGTAAGGCTTACACGTTATTTATCGCCGCGGATCGAGAAGTTGGCCATGTGCTCCAGGCCTTTGATCAGCGCCGAGTGGTCCCAGTTGCCGCCGCCCAGGGCCTGGCAGGTGTTGAACACTTGCTGGGCATTGGAGGTATTGGGCAGGTTGATGCCCAGTTCCTTGGCGCCTTGCAGGGCCAGGTTCAGGTCCTTCTGGTGCAGGTTGATGCGGAAGCCTGGGTCGAAGGTGCCCTTGATCATGCGCTCGGCGTGCACTTCGAGGATTTTCGACGAGGCGAAGCCGCCCATCAGTGCTTCACGCACCTTGGCCGGGTCTGCACCGTTCTTGGCGGCGAACAGCAATGCTTCGCTGACGGCCTGGATGTTCAGGGCGACAATGATCTGGTTGGCGACCTTGGCGGTCTGACCGTCACCGTTGCCACCGACGCGGGTGATGTTCTTGCCCATGGCTTCGAACAGCGGCAGGGTGCGCTCGAAGGCGTTCGGGCAGCCACCGACCATGATGCTCAGGGTCGCAGCCTTGGCACCGACTTCACCACCGGATACAGGAGCGTCCAGGTAGGCGGCACCGGTAGCCTTGATCTTCTCGGCGAAGGCTTTGGTGGCGGTTGGCGAGATCGAGCTCATGTCGATCACCACCTTGTTCGGGCCAACGCCTTCGGCCACGCCGTTTTCACCGAACAGGACGCTTTCGACCTGCGGGGTGTCGGGGACCATGACGATGATGAATTCGGCTTCCTGGGCAACTTCTTTCGGGTTGGCCAGGGCCACTGCACCGGCAGCGATCAGGTCGGCTGGCGCGGCATCGTGGTGGGTGGAAATGAACAGGCTGTGACCTGCCTTCTGCAGGTTCTGGGCCATGGGCTTGCCCATGATGCCGGTGCCGATGAAACCGATTTTAGCCATGAGAGATTACCTCGTTGTATTTGTTGAATCTCGATGGAGCAGGCTGCACAGGCCCGTTGTTGGACACAGAATTCTGTGGGAGCGGGTTTACCCGCGAAAGCGGCAGTGAAGCCAACGTCGCATTCGCGGGTAAACCCGCTCCTACAGGGTCAGGCATGTGTCACAGGACCTCGATCAGCCTCAGATTGCGTTGTGGGTTTTCAGCCAGCCCAGGCCCGCTTCGGTAGTGGTCTTGGGCTTGTACTCCGCGCCCACCCAGCCCTGGTAGCCAATGCGGTCCAGGTGCTCGAACAGGAAGCGGTAGTTGATCTCGCCGGTACCTGGTTCGTTGCGGCCTGGGTTGTCGGCCAGCTGGATGTGGTTGATCACTTTCAGGTTGGCTTCCATGGTGCGAGCCAGGTCACCTTCCATGATCTGCATGTGGTAGATGTCGTACTGCAGGAACAGGTTGTCGCTGCCCACCTCGGCCTGGATTTCCAGCGCCTGTTGGGTGGTGTTCAGGTAGAAACCGGGGATATCGCGGGTGTTGATCATTTCCATGACCAGGCGAATGCCGGCGGCCTTGAGTTTGTCAGCGGCGTAGCGCAGGTTCTCGACAAAGGTCTTGCGCACGGTGGCGCAGTCCGGGCCTTGTGGGCGAATACCGGCCAGGGCGTTGACCTGGGTGTTGCCCAGGACCTTGGCGTATTCGATGGCTTTGTCGACACCGGCGCGGAATTCTTCGATGCGGTCGGGGTGGCAGGTGATGCCGCGCTCACCTTTGGCCCAGTCGCCGGCCGGCAGGTTGAACAGCACCTGGGTCAGGCCGTTGGCCTCCAGCTGCTGCTTGATTTCAGCCGCGCTGAAGTCATAGGGGAAGAGGTATTCGACGCCGCTGAAACCAGCGTCGGCGGCAGCCTTGAAGCGGGCCAGGAAGTCCTGTTCGGTGAACAGCATGGACAGGTTGGCAGCGAAGCGAGGCATGAGTTGTCTCCTTGCGATGAAGGCCCCCAGGGCGTGCCTGGGGGCGTCAGGCGATCAGTCCAGCAGCGAGATGGCGGTTGGCGCGTCGTTGCCGACCAGGGCCAGGTCTTCGAACTCGTTGACCGCGTTGATCTCGGTGCCCATGGAAATGTTGGTCACACGCTCGAGAATCACTTCAACCACCACCGGCACGCGGAACTCTTCGGCCATCTTCTGTGCCTTGATCAGGGCAGGGGCGATTTCTGCTGGCTCGAACACACGGATGGCCTTGCAACCCAGGCCTTCGACCACAGCGACGTGATCGACACCGTAGGTGGCAGCGTCGGTCGAGTTGATGTTCTCGAACGCCAGTTGTACACAGTAATCCATGTCGAAGCCACGCTGCGCCTGGCGGATCAGGCCCAGGTAGGCGTTGTTCACCAGTACGTGGACGTACGGCAGGTTGAACTGCGCACCTACCGCCAGTTCTTCGATCATGAACTGGAAGTCGTAGTCACCCGACAGCGCGACAACCTTGCGCTTGGGATCGGCTTTGACCACGCCCAGCGCGGCAGGGATGGTCCAGCCCAGCGGGCCGGCCTGGCCGCAGTTGATCCAGTGGCGAGGCTTGTACACATGCAGGAACTGTGCGCCGGCAATCTGCGACAGACCGATGGTGCTGACGTAGCAGGTGTCCTTGCCGAATACCTGGTTCATTTCTTCGTAGACGCGCTGCGGCTTGACCGGCACGTTGTCGAAGTGGGTCTTGCGCTGCAGGCTCGACTTGCGCTCCTGGCACTCTTCCAGCCAGGCCTTGCGGCATTTGAGCTTACCGGCGGCTTTCCACTCGCGGGCCACTTCCAGGAACACGTCCAGTGCCTTGCCAGCATCGGAAACAATGCCCAGGTCCGGGGTAAACACGCGGCCGATCTGGGTCGGTTCGATGTCGACGTGTACGAACTTGCGGCCTTCGGTGTAGACATCGACGGAACCGGTGTGGCGGTTGGCCCAGCGGTTACCGATACCGAATACCAGGTCGGACTTCAGCAGGGTTGCGTTGCCATAGCGGTGCGAGGTCTGCAGGCCGACCATACCAACCATCTGTGCGTGGTCGTCCGGGATGGTGCCCCAGCCCATCAGGGTCGGGATTACCGGTACGCCGGTCAGTTCGGCGAATTCGACCAGCTTGTCGCTGGCGTCGGCGTTGATGATGCCGCCACCGGCTACCAGCAGTGGGCGCTCGGCGTCATTGAGCAGGGCCAGGGCTTTTTCGGCCTGTACGCGAGTGGCGGACGGCTTGTGCACGGGCAGCGGTTCGTAGGCGTCGATGTCGAATTCGATTTCGGCCATCTGCACGTCGAACGGCAGGTCGATCAGCACCGGGCCTGGGCGGCCGGTACGCATTTCGTAAAAGGCCTTCTGGAAGGCGTAAGGCACCTGGCCTGGCTCCAGAACGGTGGTCGCCCACTTGGTCACCGGCTTGACGATGTTGGTGATGTCGATAGCCTGGAAGTCTTCCTTGTGCAGGCGGGCACGTGGCGCCTGGCCAGTGATGCACAGAATCGGGATGGAGTCGGCCGAGGCACTGTACAGGCCGGTGACCATGTCGGTGCCGGCAGGGCCGGACGTGCCGATGCACACACCGATGTTGCCCGGGTTGGCGCGGGTGTAGCCCTCGGCCATGTGCGAGGCACCTTCGACGTGACGAGCGAGGACGTGATCGATGCCACCGACTTTCTTCAGGGCCGAATACAACGGGTTGATGGCAGCCCCCGGGATGCCGAACGCGGTATCTACACCTTCACGGCGCATGACCAGAACGGCTGCATCGATTGCTCTCATTTTGCTCATGGTTTGTGCCTCATCGATTTTGTAATTGTATACAACTTGCTTTGCGACAGAGTGTATTCACGCCTGGCGGCTCAGGTCAATGGGTTTTCATCGACTAAGCTGGCTTTCGTCAGAGCGCCCGCGAAAACGAGGGTTTGCGCCATCGCATACGATCGTTTCAAAATATTGTATACAAAAATATCTCTCGTTGTGTTCTATTTGTTCGATCGGTTTTCAACTGCCCTCAGGGCTTCTCACAACAAGAAGAGGACCTTTCCATGAACGTTCTGAACCTGAAAGTCGCTGTCAGCCTGGTGAATGCCGCGCTGGTGGCGGGCCGCAAGATCAATGCCGCGCCACTGACCGTGGCGGTGCTGGATGCCGGCGGGCACCTGCTGGCGCTGCAGCGTGAGGATGGCGCCAGCCTGATTCGTCCTGAGGTGGCCACTGGCAAAGCCTGGGGCGCGATTGCCCTGGGCAAGGGGTCGCGCTTGCTGGCGCTGGATGCGCAGCAGCGGCCGGCTTTTTTTGCCGCGCTGAACGGCATGGGTGAGCGGCCGGTGGTGCCGGCGCCAGGTGGGGTGCTGATTCGTGATCAGGACGGCAAGGTGCTGGGTGCCGTGGGGATCAGCGGTGATACCTCGGATATCGACGAGCAGTGTGCGATCAGTGCGATCGAGGAGGTGGGGTTGCGGGCAGATGCCGGGGTAGCGGCCTAAATCTCTATTGCCTGTTCTGGCCCATTCGCGGACGAGCCCGCTCCCACAGTGACCCCACTACCTTCAGGCATGTGGTGATCCTGTGGGAGCGGGCTTGCCCGCGAATGGCCCTTCGGGATGGTTCAGGCTGCCTCAGGCTCACAACCTTTCAAGACCATACGAATGATGGTTTCGGCTGCCGCGTCATAATCACTGTCGGCCAGCTTGGCCTTGCCGGTCACCGCAGAAATCTGCCAGTCGAAGTCCGCATAGGTCTGGGTCGCCGCCCAGATGCTGAACATCAGGTGGTGCGCGTCCACATGGGCGATCTGACCGCGGTCGATCCAGCGCTGGATGCACTCGATGTTGTGTCGGGCCTGCTCGTTCAACTGCTCTACCTGGTTCGCTGACAGGTGCGGCGCGCCATGCATGATCTCGCTGGCGAACACCTTGGACGCATGGGGCAGGTCACGCGAAATGCGAATCTTCGAACGAATGTACGAACTCAGCACTTCCTTCGGGTCGCCGTCTGCATTGAACGGCGTGGATGCCTGCATGATCGGTGCGATGATGCTTTCCAGGACCTCACGGTAAAGGTTGTCCTTGGACTTGAAGTAGTAATACACGTTCGGCTTGGGCAGGCCGGCCTTGGCCGCGATATCGCTGGTCTTGGTGGCGGCGAAGCCCTTGTCGGCGAATTCCTCGCTGGCCGCGCGCAGGATCAATTCCTTGTTGCGCTCGCGAATGGTGCTCATGGTCAGGGATCTTCCTCGTGTCTGGCCACCTCTAAGAGGGATCGGGCATGGTAGCACCGGCCTCGACGGGCGCTCAAGGCAGCGGCTTTGGGCTAGAATCCGGCACATTGACTTATTTGGATACAAGCAAACATGGCAGGAAGCAGTCTACTGGTACTGATCGACGACATCGCCACGCTGTTGGATGACGTCTCGCTAATGACCAAAGTCGCGGCGAAAAAGACAGCGGGTGTGCTGGGTGACGACCTGGCGCTGAATGCTCAGCAGGTCACCGGCGTGCGTGCCGATCGCGAACTTCCGGTCGTCTGGGCGGTGGCCAAGGGGTCGTTCGTCAACAAGGCGATCTTGGTACCGGCCGCGTTGCTGATCAGTGCGTTCATACCCTGGGCGGTTACGCCGTTGTTGATGTTGGGTGGCGCGTTCCTGTGCTTCGAGGGTTTCGAGAAGCTGGCGCACAAGTTCTTGCACAGCAAGGAAGAGGATGAGGCACAGCACGCGGCGCGCAAGGAGGCCGTTGCCAATGCCAACGTTGATCTGGTGGCTTTTGAAAAAGCCAAGATCAAGGGGGCAGTGCGTACCGACTTCATTCTGTCGGCGGAAATCATCGCCATTACCTTGGGGATCGTGGCTGACTCGCCGCTGACCCAGCAGATCATCGTGCTGTCGGGCATTGCGGTGGTGATGACCATTGGTGTGTATGGGTTGGTAGGCGGGATCGTCAAGCTTGACGACCTTGGGCTGTGGATGGCCCGCAAAACCTCCAGGCTGACTCAGGCAGTGGGTAACGGCATCCTGCGGGCGGCGCCGTACATGATGAAAAGCCTGTCGGTGATTGGTACTGCGGCGATGTTCCTGGTAGGCGGTGGGATCCTGGTGCATGGCATCGAGCCGCTGCATCATGCCATCGAGGCGTTCAGCGAAGGGCGTGGCGGGGCATTGACCGGTGCGTTGCTCAACGGCGGGGTCGGAGTCATCGCAGGTGCTGTGGTGCTGGCGGTGGTAAGCGTTGCGGGGAAATTGTGGCGGGCGGTTCGGCCAGCCAATTGAGGCGTGTGACCGGGGCTTTGCCCCGGTTCGCGGGTGAACCCGCTCCGACCAGATACCGCGTTTGCCTTGAACACGGCGCGCCCTCTGTAGGAGCGGGTTTACCCGCGAATGGGCCGCAGCGCGGCCCCGAGCGATCAGTTCAGAAGTGAACCTTGACCAGGAAGCTCATGGTGTTCTGGTCGGTAGTGAAAGCATCGCTGTCCTTGATGCCGTACTTGTTCTTCCAGTAGTCGTACTCCACACCCACATACAGCTGCTTTTCGCCCAGGTGCAGCGCCTTGCCCAGGTCGTACTTGATCTGCGGGTTGAAGTGCAGGTTGGCCTGGTAGGTGCCGCGGCGGTTCTCGTCGTTGTCCACCACCCAGTCCATGAAGCCGTCGATCAGCACGTCGGAATCACCGACCGGAATGGTGTAGGACCACACCGGGGTGATCTGCCACACGTTGTCGCCAGCGCGGCTGCCGTCGGTGGTGCGGTTGTAGAAGTTCAGCTGGAAGTAGTCGAAGCCCGGAATGGCCAGGTCGAAGCCCGGACCGATCAGGTAAGACTCGGTGTCACCCTCGCCAAACTCGTAGGTCATCGCCAGCAGCACGTCCTTGACCGGGCCGAATTCCAGTTTCTGATCGAAGATCTTGCCGAACGACAGGCGTGGGCTGAACTCGCCATAGTAGGTGTTGGGGCCGTTGCTGGCGTCCTTCTTGCCTTGGTAGAAGATCTTGTCGACGAAGAAGAAGTTATCGCCGTACTTCCACGCGTCGGCGTGCTCGAAGGTGAATGTTTGCTGGGTCTCGGGGTTGACCTTGAAGTTCTTGCCCCACAGGTAGGTCAGGCTGTTGTTCTGCCATTGCAGCAGGTCGCCGCCGAAGGTGGTGCCGCAGGCCAGCAGGCCGCCGGCGAGGATCAGGCTCTTGATAGTACGCATTGCGAGTGTCGCTCCCTTGATTGATCTGTTGTCAGCGCTCGGTGTCGGCGCTTTTTTTGTCTTTTGAGTCAGCTTTTTTCGATAGGCCACAGCTGTTTGGCAAGGGTTGGGCCAACTTTTCCGGGTTGGCAAAACCTTCCTGCTCGACTTCGTTCTGAACGGATGAAAAGGGTCTTTCAGGCTGGCAACACGTTGGCCAACCGCCCGAATTCATTGACTGAGCGGTCAGTAAACGCAGGCAGAATCCGTTCTGCCCTGATCGAGGGGGCGCGCAGATTACTGGCTTGCGCGCCGCGCCTCAAGTGCTCCGTCCTGGAGCGGAGTGGATCAAACCTGTGCGTTTGGTCAGCTTATCAGAAGTGGACCTTGACCAGCGCGCTGGCGACGCTCTGGTTACTTTCCAGGTTGCCGCGGCTGTCAATGCCGTACTTGTCTTTCCAGTAGCTGTATTCAAAGCCGACGTAGAGCTGCTTGGCGCCCAGGTTCAGCGCCTTGCCCAGGTCGTATTTGACCTGCGGGTTGAAGTGCAGGTTGGCGTGATAGGTGCCACGGCGGGTCTGGTCGTTGTCGGTAACCCAGTCCATGTAACCGTCGATCAGAATGTCTGACCGCCCCACGGGGATGGTGTACGACCAGCCGGGGGTAATCTGCCAGACGTTGTCACCGGGGCGGCTGCCTTCGGTGTTACGCACGTAGAAATTGAGGGTGAAATAGTTGAAGCCGGGGATGTTCAAGTCGAAGCCGGGGCCGATCAGGTAGGCCTCGTTGTCGCCTTCACCGCGCTCGTAGGTCATGGCCAGCAGCACGTCCTTGATCGGGCCGAAGGCAAGCTTGCGGTCGAAGATCTTGCCCAATGACAGGCGTGGGCTGAACTCGCCGTAGTAGGTGGTCACACCTTTGCCGGGGTCGGCCTTGCCGTTGTAGAAGATCTTGTCGACGAACATGAAGGTGTCGCCGTACTTCCATTTGTTGGCGTGCTCGAAGGTGATGGTCTGCTGGATATCAGGGTTGACCTTGAAGTCCTTGCCGTACAGGTAGGTCAGGCTTTCGCCGTGCCATTGCAGCCATTCGCCTGCGTGCGAGGGTAGGGTGGCCAGCAGGCTGCTGCCCAACAACAGGGACGTGGTGATGCGCTTCATGTTGTGATTCCCGGACTTATTGTTTTTGTTGGCGGTTTTTTTTTGGCGCGCAGGCGCCCCGGGCGACCCATTCCGGCGGGTCGACGGCGTAGCGGTTACTGCAGAGGTGAATGAGGGGCGGCAATGCACCGCCCCCCTTGGCTCAATGCTGGTGACAGACGTCGTTGTGCATTGCGCGGTCGGCACCGCCAAGGATGTTGAACAGTACGTTCAACACCAGGGCACTGACCGTGGCCATGGCGATACCGCTGTGGGTGATGGGTTCCATCCACTGTGGCATCTGGGCAAAGAACTCCGGACGCACCACGGGGATCAACCCGAAGCCGACGCTCACGGCAACCAGCAGCTGGTTGCGGCGGTCGCCGATGTCCGCCTCCTGAAGAATCTTGATCCCGGTGGCAGTGACCATGCCGAACATGGCGATGGACGCGCCGCCCAGTACCGCAGGCGGGATCGAGGCAATCAGGAAGGCCGCTTTGGGCAGCAGGCTGAGCAGGATCAGCAGTGCACCGGCCACGATGGTGACATAGCGGCAGCGCACCCCGGTCATTTGCACCAGGCCGATGTTCTGGGCGAACGAGGAGTGGGTGAAGGTGTTGAAGAAGCCTGCAATGAACGACGCACCGGCATCGCACAGCAGGCCGCGACGCAGCATGCCAGGGGTTACTTCACGATCAGTCACCTTGCCCAAGGCCAGGAACATGCCGGTGGACTCGACGAAGATGATCACCACTACCAGGCACATGGACAGGATCGGCGCCAGGCTGAAGGTCGGCATGCCGAAGTGCAGCGGGGTGACCACCTGCAACCACGGTGCTTCATTCAGGCCCGACAGGTCGACCATGCCGATGGAGCCGGCCAGGATGTAGCCAAGGCCCATGCCCACCAGTACCGACACATTGACCCAGAAACCGCGCATGAAGCGGTTGATCAGCAGGATCACGGCCAGTACCAGGCCGGCCACCAGCAGGTAGATCGGCGAGCCGAACGTTTGAGCGTCCTGGCCGCCACCGGCCCAGTTGACTGCCACCGGGAACAGCGACAGGCCAATCGAGGTGATCACCGTACCAGTGACCAACGGTGGGAAGAAGCGGACAACCTTAGACATGAACGGCGCGATCAGCATGCCGAAGAACCCGGCAGCGATGGTCGCACCGAAGATCCCCTGCAGGCCCACGCCGGGCATGCCGGCCATGGCCACCATGCTGCCGACGGCGGCGAAACTGGCACCCATCATCACCGGCATGCGGATGCCCACCGGGCCGATACCGAACGACTGGATGATGGTAGCGACGCCAGCGACAAGCAGGTCGGCGTTGATCAGGAAAGCGACTTCTTCACGGGACAACCCGGCGGCCTGGCCGATGATCAACGGCACGGCGATCGCGCCACCGTACATCAGCAGAACGTGTTGCAGGCCAACCAGGAACAGTTGGAACAGGGGCAAGGGTTCTCGCGGCGGCGCAATGGGGATATACGCCTTGCGTGACTCGGACATGCAGCACCTCGAGTTTTGTTTTTATTCTCGGATCCAAGCGGCAGGCCTCATGCCTGCGCGCTCGATGCTTGCTTGTTGCGTTACACATGAAGCCTGAGGCCGGGGCTACCGGCCTCTTCGCGGGCAAGCCCGCTCCTACAGGGAATGGTGATTCCCTGAGGGCGGGTTGCCTGGCGAGGTGCTGTCAGTTGACCTGGGCGCCTTTGGCGATCCATTCACCGACGAGCTTGCGCTCTTCGGTGGTCATCTGGGTGATGTTGCCCAGCGGCATGATCTGGCTGGCAACCGCTTGCGCCTGAATGCGCGCGGCCTGGGCCTGGATCTGCTGCGGAGTGTCGAACATCACGCCGGCAGGAGCGGCGCTGAACAGTGGGCTGGTCGGCTTGGACGAGTGGCACACTGTGCAGCGTTCCTGGATGACATTGTGGATCTTGTCGAAGTCGCCACCGGCCTGGGCAGCGGCCTGGGCGGGAGCTTGTGCTGGTGCGGTGGGTGCTTCGGCAGCCTTTGCAGCGTCCTCGGCGCGCTGCTCGGCAGCGGTCTTGCCGCCTACCGCAGTTGCCGGCAGCGGCTGGTACTCGATCTTCGCTGCTGCTTGCTCAGGGCTTACGGCCATCGGTTTCGGGCCGGTAACGTAAGCCAGGCAGATCATCGCCAGAGCGCCGACGGGCAGGGTCCAGGCGTACTTGTTGCTGTCGTGGCGGGTGTTGAAGTAGTGGCGGATCAGAACCGCGGCTACTGCGATACCGGCCAGGATCAGCCAGTTGTACTGGCTACCGTAGGTGCTCGGGAAATGGTTGCTGATCATGATGAACAGCACCGGCAGGGTGAAGTAGTTGTTGTGACGCGAGCGCAGCAGGCCCTTGGCCGGCAGTACCGGGTCGGGCGTCTGGTTGTTCTCGATCGCCGCCACCAGCTGGCGTTGGGCCGGCATGATGATGCGGAACACGTTACCGACCATGATGGTGCCGATGATCGCGCCGGTGTGCAGGTATGCACCACGGCCGCTGAACACCAGGCTGAAGCCCCAGCAGGCCGCGATGATCAGCACGAACAGCACACCACCGAGCAGCGCTGGCTTCTTGCCCAGGGGCGAGTCGCACAGGAAGTCGTAGATGAACCAGCCAGCGATCAGCGAACCGATACCGATGGCCACGCCTTCGGCACCGCTCAGGGTGCTGCCAGGCGCCAGCAGGTACAGGGCCGGGTTCCAGTAGAACACCACGCACAGCAGGGCGATACCGGACATCCAGGTGAAGTAGGCTTCCCATTTGAACCAATGCAGGTTCTCGGGCATTTTCGGTGGGGCGAGCTTGTATTTCTCCAGGTGGTAGATACCACCGCCGTGAATCGCCCAGAGATCACCCGACAACCCATCGCGCGGGTTGCTTCGGTTCAGGTGGTTCTCCAGCCAGACGAAGTAGAACGATGCACCGATCCAGGCGACGCCGGTGATCATGTGAACCCAGCGAATGCTCAGGTTCAGCCATTCGTGAAGGTGTGCTTCCACAGTATGTACCTCTGCCAGTCACCGAGAAGATGACTGACCTTTTCTTATTGGTGGGGATTGAGGATCAGCATCTGTTCCTCGGTGAAGTAATGCTCATCGCAGTTGTTGCCAGAACCACTGCGATCAACCACCAGGAAATCATCCCGCTTTTCGATCGTCAGCACCGGGTGGTGCCAGACGCCGCGATGGTAATTAACGCCCTGCCTGCCATTACTGCGGAAGGCTCGGACCAAGCCTGATACAGGTGCATCGCCAACCGGCGCGACCACGATCAGAAAGGGGTTGCCGAGCAGCGGGATGAAAGCCTGGCTGCCCAGCGGATGGCGTTCCAGCATGCGCACGGTCAGCGGCATGTCCTGCGCGTCGGCGCGGAAGATGCTGATGATCGCCTTGTCTTCAGGCTCGGCGGTTTCGACCGTGGCGAGCTTGTGAAAGCGCATGGTCGAGCCGTTGTTGATCATGAAGTGGTCGCTGCCGTCGGTTTCGATCACGTCTCCGAACTGGGCGAAGGCTTCTTTGGTCAAGGGCTCGATCATCAGGGTGCGCATGCGGTTATCTCTTCTATTGTTCGTTTTCTGAATAAGGTTCGGCTGTTGCTTACAGCTGCAGCAGGCGGAACAGGGCGATCTGGTTGATCTGCGTCAGGGCTTCCTTGAATTCGGCATTGGCATCGTTGTGGATGCGCTTTTCAAAGGCGGCGAGAATCTGGTGCCGGTTGCTGCCCTTCACCGCCATGATGAACGGGAACTGGAACTTGGCTTTGTAGGCATCGTTCAGCTCGGTGAAGCGGGCGAACTCCTCGGCGGTGCACTGGTGAATGCCGGCGCCGGCCTGTTCGTTGGTGCTCGATTCTGTCAGCTCGCCCTGGATGGCTGCCTTGCCGGCCAGGTCCGGGTGAGCGTTGATCAGCGCCAGCTGGTCGGCGTGGTTGGCGCTGAGCAGGATGTCGCTCATGCGCTGGTGCAGTGCCTCGATCTCGTCCAGCTCGCCCAGTTGGCCCAGGTCATAGGCTTTTTCGGCAACCCACGGCGAGTGCTCGTAGATATCGGCGAAGGCCTTGACGAAGGCGTCACGGTCCAGGGCGGATGGTTTGAGGGTATTGAAGGCGGTCATCAGGCGTTCTCTTTCTTGTACGGGTGGGTGGTGTGCCAGTGGCGGGCGATATCCACGCGACGGGCGAACCAGACCTGGTCATGACTTTTTGCGTAATCGACGAAGCGCTTGAGTGCTGCCAGGCGTGCCGGGCGGCCGACCAGGCGGCAGTGCAGGCCGATGGAAAGCATTTTCGGTGCTTCGGCGCCTTCGGCGTACAGCACATCAAAGGCGTCTTTCAGGTACTGGAAGAACTGCTCGCCGCAGTTGAAGCCCTGTACCTGGGTGAAGCGCATGTCGTTGGTGTCCAGGGTGTAGGGGATCACCAGGTGCGGCTTGCCAGTGGGGTTGTTTGGCTCCCAGTAGGGCAGGTCGTCGTCGTAGGTGTCGCTGTCATAGAGGAAACCACCTTCCTCCATCACCAGGCGGCGGGTGTTCGGGCCGGTACGGCCGGTGTACCAGCCCAGCGGGCGCTCGCCAGTGAGTTCGGTGAGGATACGGATGGCTTCGAGCATGTGCTCGCGCTCTTGGGCCTCGTCCATGTTCTGGTAGTCGATCCAGCGGTAGCCGTGGCTGCAGATCTCGTGGCCGGCTTCGACCATGGCGCGGATCACGTCGGGGTGGCGCTGGGCGGCCATGGCCACGGCGAAGATGGTGAGTGGTACGCCGCTGTCCTTGAACAGCTTCAGCAGGCGCCATACACCGGCACGGCTGCCGTATTCATACAGCGACTCCATGCTCATGTTGCGCTGGCCCTGCAGTGGCTGGGCAGCGACCATCTCGGACAGGAAGGCTTCGGATTCCTTGTCACCGTGCAGGATGTTGCGCTCGCCACCTTCTTCGTAATTGAGGACGAAAGACAGCGCAATGCGGGCGTTACCCGGCCATTGCGGGTGAGGAGGGTTGTTGCCGTAACCGATCAGGTCGCGAGGGTAATCAGCGCTCACTGCAGTCTTCCTTCTTGTGCGTTAGTGCGGGGGGTGGGCGGGCCGCGTCGGTATGTCGCACCACCGGATGGGCTGATTGTATACAACTTCTGAAATCTTTTGTAAGCCTGTTTTTCCGCATTTCTTCCCTTTTGTCGCCTGACAGCGACCTGGAAATACAGTGCAAGAAACCTGCCTGTTTGGTCAGCTAATGAAGTTGGCATCGTTATGGTGCGTGTATTTGCGACCGATGGGTCGTTTATGGGCAGCAAATGGAGGCTGTGACGGAGGGGGATAAAAAATTGTGTACAATCTTGAGGCGGAATGTCTTAATAACGTCATTCCCGCCTGCCGCAGGCGCTATGCTGGTGCGATGGCTGAGTATTTTTTGCCCACAGATTGAACAAGAGGCGACACGCAATGGGACGTTTGACCACACACGTACTGGATGCCGCGCATGGCTGCCCGGGTAGCTCGATCAAGGTCGAGCTGTATCGCGTCGAAGGCCAGCAGCTGGAGCTGGTGAACACCGCCCTGACCAACAGCGATGGCCGCGTCGACGCGCCGCTGTTGCAGGGGGAAGATTACCGTACGGGTGTTTACCAGCTGCAGTTCAGCGCTGGTGATTACTACCGCGCCCGTGGCGTGCAACTGCCGGCCCAGGCGTTTCTGGATGTTGTTGTGCTGCGTTTTGGCATCGACGAGTCGCAGGAGCACTACCATGTGCCGCTGCTGATTTCGCCGTACAGCTATTCGACCTATCGTGGAAGCTAGTTGGTCGCTAGAAGAATCTTCGTAGGTCCTTTGGCCCGCTCTCACACTGGCGGGCTTTTTTTCGTCTGCAGGAAAGTGGTGTGTGATGTGGGGGCGCTCGATCTCCCAGGCGACGTACCTCTACCGCCATACCTTCAAGGCCACACCGCCCGGCATGACGTTGCGTAATGGCCGGGTGTGTTTGCCGTGGGTTTCAGGGGGTGGCAGAAATCGAGCGCCGCCCGCGCGGCGCATCGCGAGCTGCGCTCGCTCCTACGTTTGTTTCTGGCCAGTAACGCCTGTGGCAGGCGCGCGCGACCGCCTTGTTTGTACGGCGCGATATCGAGCCATGCGCCAAGGCGTTCGCGCGCAAATCCCACAGGAATGATTGGCCCGAAACAAACGTAGGAGCGAGCGCAGCTCGCGATGCGCCGCGCGGGCGGCGCTCGGTCTCCCAGGCGACGCACCTCTACCGCCATACAGGCGGCGCTCGATCTCCCAGGCGACGTACCTCTACCGCCATACGTTCAAGGCCACACCGCCCGGCATGACGTTGCGCAATGGCCGGGTGTGTTTGCCGTGGGTTTCAGGGGGTGGCAGAAATCGAGCGCCGCCCGCGCGGCGCATCGCGAGCTGCGCTCGCTCCTACGTTTGTTTCTGGCCAGTAACGCCTGTGACAGGCGCGCGCGACCGCCTTGTTTGTACGACGCGATATCGAGCCATGCGCCAAGGCGTACGCGCGCAAATCCCACAGGAATGATTGGCCCGAAACAAACGTAGGAGCGAGCGCAGCTCGCGATGCGCCGCGCGGGCGGCGCTCGATCTCCCAGGCGACGCACCTCTACCGCCATACAAACGGCGCTCGATCTCCCAGGCGACGTACCTCTACCGCCATACCTTCAAGGCCACACCGCCTGGCATGACGTTGCGCAATGGCCGGGTGTGTTTGCCGTGGGTTTTAGGGGGTGGCAGAAATCGAGCGCCGCCCGCGCGGCGCATCGCGAGCTTTGCTCGCTCCTACGTTTGTTTCGGGCCAGTAACGCCTGTGGCAGGCGCGCGCGACCGCCTTGTTTGTACGACGCAATATCGCGCCAAGCGCCAAGGCGTTCGCGCACAAATCCCACAGGAATGATTGGCCCGAAACAAACGTAGGAGCGAGCGCAGCTCGCGATGCGCCGCGCGGGCGGCGCTCGATCTCCCAGGCGACGCACCTCTACCGCCATACCTTCAAGGCCGCACCGCCCGGCATGACGTTGCGCAATGGCCGGGTGTGTTTGCCGTGGGTTTTAGGGGGTGGCAGAAATCGAGCGCCGCCCGCGCGGCGCATCGCGAGCTTTGCTCGCTCCTACGTTTGTTTCGGGCCAGTAACGCCTGTGACAGACGCGCGCGACCGCCTTGTTTGTACGACGCGATATCGCGCCAAGCGCCAAGGCGTTCGCGCACAAATCCCACAGGAATGATTGGCCCGAAACAAACGTAGGAGCGAGCGCAGCTCGCGATGCGCCGCGCGGGCGGCGCTCGGTCTCCCAGGCGACGTACCTCTACCGCCATACCTTCAAGGCCACACCGCCTGGCATGACGTTGCGCAATGGCCGGGTGTGTTTGCCGTGGGTTTCAGGGGGTGGCAGAAATCGAGCGCCGCCCGCGCGGCGCATCGCGAGCTGCGCTCGCTCCTACGTTTGTTTCTGGCCAGTGACGCCTGTGGCAGGCGCGCGCGACCGCCGTGTTTGTACGACGCGATATCGAGCCATGCGCCAAGGCGTACGCGCGCAAATCCCACAGGAATGATTGGCCCGAAACAAACGTAGGAGCGAGCGCAGCTCGCGATGCGCCGCGCGGGCGGCGCTCGATCTCCCAGGCGACGTACCTCTACCGCCATACAAACGGCGCTCGATCTCCCAGGCGACGCACCTCTACCGCCATACAGGCGGCGCTGATCTCTCAGGCGACGTACCTCTACCGCCATACAAACGGCGCTCGATCTCCCAGGCGACGTACCTCTACCGCCATACCTTCAAGGCCACACCGCCCGGCATGACGTTGCGTAATGGCCGGGTGTGTTTGCCGTGGGTTTCAGGGGGTGGCAGAAATCGAGCGCCGCCCGCGCGGCGCATCGCGAGCTGCGCTCGCTCCTACGTTTGTTTCTGGCCAGTAACGCCTGTGGCAGGCGCGCGCGACCGCCTTGTTTGTACGACGCGATATCGAGCCAGGCTACCGGTGCTCAGAGGAACACGAACTTGGCAATGAAGATCGCGCACAGCACCCACAGGCTGGCCGAGATTTCCTTGTACTTGCCGGTGCCCGCCTTCAATGCCACATAGCTGATGAAGCCCAGGGCAATACCATCGGCGACCGAGAACGTAAGCGGCATCATGATCACCGTGACGATCGCCGGAATGCTGTCGGTGGCCTCATCCCAATGGATATGCGCCATGCTACCCATCATCAGCATTGCAACGTAGATCAGTGCACCGGCTGTCGCGTAGGCAGGAATCATCCCGGCCAGCGGCGCGAAGAACATCGCGGCGATGAACAGCAGGCCTACCACCACAGCCGTCAGGCCGGTTCGGCCACCTGCGGCAACCCCCGCAGCACTCTCCACATAGCTGGTCACCGGCGGTACACCTACCACCGCGCCGAACACACTCGAGGCACTGTCAGCCTTCAACGCCTTCGACAGGTTCTCGATACGCCCGTCCGGCGCCACCAGGTTGGCTCGTTGCGCGACGCCCATCAGCGTGCCGGCAGTGTCGAACATGTGCACGAAGAGGAACGCCAGCACCACGCTGATCATGCTGACGTTGAACACGCCAGCCACGTCCATGGCCATCCAGGTGGGCGCCAGGCTCGGCGGCATCGACATCACCCCGCCAAACTTGACCAGGCCCAGGCCCCAGCCGGCGACGGTGACACCGATGATGCTGATCAGGATCGCGCCGAAGACCCGCTTGTAGCTGAGGATGGCGATCAGCAGGAAGCACACGGCTGCCAACAGCGGCCCCGGTTCATGCAGCGAGCCCAGCTTGATCAGGGTGGCAGGGCTGTCGACGATGATGCCTGCGGTCTTCAGGCCGATCAGCCCGAGAAACAATCCGACGCCGGCCCCCATGGCATGGCGCAGGCTGACCGGGATGCTGTTGAGCAGCCATTCGCGCACTTTCGACAAGGTCAGGAACATGAACAGCACGCCCGAGACGAATACCGCCCCCAGCGCCGTTTCCCAGTTGTAGCCCATGGTGCCGACAACGGTGTAGGTAAAGAAGGCATTGAGCCCCATGCCTGGCGCCAGGCCTACCGGCCAGTTGGCGTACAGGCCCATCAGCAGGCAGCCCAGCGCAGCGGCGATGCAGGTGGCGACAAAAGCGGCACCATGGTCGATGCCGGCGTCGGCCATGATGTTGGGGTTGACGAAGATGATGTAGGCCATGGTGATGAAGGTGGTCACCCCGGCGATCATTTCGGTTCTGACGGTGCTGCCGTGTTGCTTGAGTTTGAAAATCCGCTCCAGCCAGCTCGTTTCGAGCGGTGGGGCGAGATCCAGCGTAGGGGCTTCGGATTTGCGGCTTTCCACAGCGGGTACTCCTCAAGTCTTTCTTGTTGTTATGGAGCCAGTTTCCTGCGCAATGCACTTGGCGGCTCCGCGAGGGAAGGCAGACGTCTGACCGTTTTGTTGACTCAAGGGTCAAGAAGTTGCTCGATGGATTATCCTTTTGTGTACAAAGAATGCAAATAATGTTTTATGTTTTGTATGCGCAATGCATCGTACAACGGCTATATAGGTAAAACGCCCCCTGCGGAATCGCCTCAGCCTGTGTACAATGGCGCCATACTTTCTCTTCGTGCCTCGAGAGCCCATGAACGAACAGCTGCAACCTCTGAAAAAACCTGCACGAGTCGGCAAGGCCGGCCGCAGCGGTACCCAGGACGACATCGTCTACGCGCATATTTTCGAGGCCATCCTCGAGCAGCGTCTGGCTCCGGGCACCAAGTTGAGCGAGGAAGCGCTGGGCGAGATCTTTGGCGTCAGCCGCACCATCATCCGCCGCGCCTTGTCGCGCCTGGCCCACGAAAGCGTGGTGCTGCTGCGGCCGAACCGCGGCGCGGTGGTGGCCAGCCCGACCGTGGAAGAGGCGCGCCAGGTGTTCTTCTCGCGGCGCATGGTCGAACGCGCCATCACCGAGCTGGCGGTGCAGCATGCTACCCTCGACCAGCTCAACGAGCTGCGGCAGATGGTGCGTGAGGAGCGCGACAGCTTCTCGCGCGGTGACCGGGGTGCCGGCATCCGCCTTTCCGGTGAGTTCCACCTCAAGCTGGCCGAAGCGGCGGGCAATGCACCGCTGGTGAGTTTCCAGCGCAGCCTGGTCTCGCAGACTTCGCTGATCATTGCCCAGTACGAAAGCGGCAACCGCTCGCACTGCTCTTACGATGAGCACATGCAGCTTATCGATGCCATCGAGGCGCGCGATGCCGAGCAGGCCGTGAGCCTGATGATGCATCACATGGACCACATCGACAGCAAGCTGAACCTGGACGAGGAGAGCGCCTCGGACGATTTGCATGCGGTGTTCTCGCATCTGTTGAAAAAGCCCAAGGTTTCCGTCAAGGGTTGATCGTTTGCTGGTGTGATCGAGGGGCTGCACGGCAGCCCCCAGCCACTACTGGCCATAACCCAAAGGTCTGCTAAATTCTTGTGAGCAAACCTTCATCAAGCAGTTGGGCTTGCGCATTCGTTGCGTTCAACTTCTTGAGGAACGGATTCATGAGCATGTCCCTGGGTAAACGCATGGGGGCCGAACTGATCGGCACCTTCTGGCTGGTCCTTGGTGGCTGTGGCAGTGCGGTACTCGCAGCCAGTTCCCCTCTCGGCATCGGTGTGCTCGGTGTCGCCTTCGCCTTCGGCCTCACCGTACTGACCATGGCCTTCGCCATCGGCCATATCTCGGGCTGCCATCTAAACCCTGCCGTGTCGTTCGGGCTGGTGGTAGGCGGGCGCTTCCCTGCCAAAGAGCTGCTGCCTTATGTGATCGCCCAGGTGATCGGTGCCATCCTGGCGGCCGGGGTGATCTACCTCATCGCCAGCGGCAAGGCCGGGTTCGAGTTGTCTTCTGGGTTGGCTTCAAACGGCTACGCCGACCACTCGCCCGGTGGCTATACGCTGGGTGCGGGCTTTGTCAGTGAAGTGGTGATGACCGCCATGTTCCTGGTGGTGATCATGGGTGCGACCGACTCTCGCGCACCGGCAGGTTTTGCACCCATCGCCATCGGTCTGGCCCTTACCCTGATCCACCTGATCTCGATCCCGATCACCAATACTTCGGTCAACCCCGCGCGTAGCACGGGGCCGGCCTTGTTCGTCGGTGGCTGGGCCCTGCAGCAGCTGTGGCTGTTCTGGGTGGCGCCGCTGATCGGTGCTGCAATCGGCGGCGCGCTGTATCGGGGCCTGGCGAAAGAACCTTAGCGCTGGTGAACGCAGCGGCCGGCGGCGTAGGTTTCACGCACGGTACGGTCATCGCCCAGGGTGGTGAGCACGAACAAGGTTTCTTCGATGCTGTTGGACTGCTGGATGCGGTAGTCCAGCAGTGGCGTGGCCTTGTAGTCCAGCACCACGAAGTCGGCATCGTTGCCCGGGCGCAGGCTGCCGATACGGTCCTCCAGGCGTAGCGCGCGAGCGCCGCCGAGGGTGGCCAGGTATAGCGATTTGTACGGGTGCAGGCGCGCGCCTTGCAGCTGCATCACCTTGTATGCCTCGTTCAGGGTGTTAAGCAGAGAGAAGCTGGTGCCGGCGCCAACGTCGGTACCCAGGCCCACGTTGACCTTGAACCGCTCGGCCTGGGGCAGGTTGAACAGGCCGCTGCCGAGGAACAGGTTGGAGGTGGGGCAGAAGGCCACGGCCGAGCCGGTTTCGGCCAGGCGCTGGCACTCTTCGTCGCACAGGTGCACGCCGTGGGCAAACACCGAGCGCTCGCCCAGCAGCTCGAAGTGATCGTAGACGTCCAGATAACCCTTCTGCTCGGGGAACAGCGACTTGACCCAGTCGATTTCCTTGAGGTTTTCCGACAGGTGCGTGTGCATGTACACGCCCGGGTGCTCCTTGAGCAATTGGCCGGCCAGGGTCAATTGCTCCGGCGTGCTGGTTGGGGCGAAGCGCGGAGTCACTGCATAGTGCAGGCGGCCTTTGCCGTGCCAGCGCTCGATCAGTGCCTTGCTTTCGGCATAGCCGGACTCGGCGGTGTCGGTCAGGTAGTCCGGCGCGTTGCGATCCATCATTACCTTGCCGGCGATCAGGCGCAGGTCCAGGCGTTCAGCCTCTTCGAACAGGGCATTCACCGACTCCGGGTGCACGCTGCCGAATACCAGCGCAGTGGTGGTGCCGTTACGCAGCAGTTCTTTGAGGAAGATCTTCGCCACCTGGTCGGCGTGGTCTTTGTCGGCGAACTGCTTTTCGCAAGGGAAGGTGTAGGTGTTCAGCCAGTCCAGCAACTGCTCGCCGTACGAGCCGATCATGCCGGTCTGCGGGAAGTGGATGTGGGTATCGATGAAGCCCGGGGTGATCAGCGCGTCCTGGTAGTGCTCGACCGGGATGCCGGCATCCAGCGTCGGCAGCAGTTCACTGGCGTGCCCAACGGCGCTGATGCGGCCATCGTCGACCACCAGCAGGCCGTCTTCGTAGTATTCATGGGAAGCCTCCAGGCCCACCTCGGCCGGGTCGGCAATGCTGTGCAGGATGGCGGCACGGTAGGCTTTGCGGGTAACGGTCATAACACACTCGTCAAATGGCTTGGCTGCGGCGGGAGGGCGGCAGCAATTGGGCAATGGGGCCGGCATTGGCGGCAGCGTCGTGCTGGCCGAAGCAGGCGTTGTAAGTGGCAATGATTTCACCGGCGATAGACACGGCGATCTCGATGGGCAGCTTGCCCTTGACCTCGGTCAGGCCCATGGGGCAGCGCATGCGGGCCATGACGGCCTCGTCGAAACCTCGCTCGCGCAGGCGGTGCTCGAACTTGACCCGTTTGGTCTTCGAGCCGATCAGGCCGAACCAGGTGAAATCATTGCGCTTGAGAATGGCGGCGGTCAGTTCCAGGTCGAGCTGGTGGTTGTGGGTCATGACGATGCAGTAGCTGCCGGGCGGCAGGTCCGCGACTTCGTCGACCGGTTCCTCACTGACGACCTTGGTCACCCCCTTGGGGATGAGTTCGGGGAATTCCTGTTCACGCGAGTCAATCCAGCGCACCCGGCAGGGGAGCGCGGCGAGCAAGGGTACCAGAGCCCTGCCGACATGGCCCGCGCCGAACACGGCGATCTGCGCCTGCACAGCGGCCATCGGCTCGAACAGCAGCACGGTGGCGCCGCCGCAACACTGGCCCAGGCTGGCGCCGAGGCTGAAGCGCTCCAGGTGCGGGGTGGTGCGCTGCTCTTCGAGCATTTGTCGGGCGATGTGCAAGGCTTTGTATTCGAGGTGCCCACCGCCGATGGTGTCGAACAGGCCGCTGGCGCTGACCACCATCTTTGAGCCGGCATTGCGCGGTGTCGAGCCGCGTTCCTCGATGATGGTCACCAGCACGCAGGCTTCGCCACGTGACTGGTGGTCGGCGAGGGCGTTGATCCATTGGTGCATGATGCAACCTCTCTAAGCCATGCTGCCGACCCTGGTAGGAGCGGTTTTACCCGCACCTGCCAGGGCCTTGCGTTGTCAGGGGGTGATGGTTTCCAGTTCCAGTTCGCGCGACTGTGTTTCAGCCACTGCCTTGCGCATCTGCTCGCAGCCCCACAGCACCCGCTCAGGTGTAGCTGGCGCATCCACCTGCGGCTGCACGCGGTAGTCGGCGAGGCTGGCCACGGCATCCTTGATTGCACACCAGGCAGCGATGCCGAGCATGAACGGTGGCTCGCCCACGGCCTTGGAGTGGAACACGGTGTCTTCCGGGTTTTTGCGGTTCTCCACCAGTTTCACCCGCAAGTCCAGTGGCATGTCGGCCACGGCCGGGATCTTGTAGCTGGCCGGGCCGTTGGTCATCAGCTTGCCTTTGGCGTTCCACACCAGCTCTTCGGTAGTCAGCCAGCCCATGCCCTGGATGAAACCGCCCTCTACCTGGCCGATGTCGATCGCAGGGTTCAGCGAATCGCCCACGTCGTGCAGGATGTCGGCGCGCAACATCTTGTATTCGCCGGTCAGCGTATCGACGATCACTTCCACGCAGGCAGCGCCAAAGGCGAAGTAGTAGAACGGCCGGCCGCGTGCCTGGCTGCGGTCGTAGAAGATTTTCGGCGTGCGGTAGAACCCGGTGCTGGACAGCGACACCTGAGCGAAGTAAGCCTGCTGCACCAGTTGCTCGAAGCTGACGATCTGGTCGCGCACGCGCACATGGCCGTTACGGAACTCGACGTCTTCCTCGGTCACCTGATAGTGCCGTGCGGCAAACTCGGTCAGGCGGCGCTTGAGGATTTCAGCCGCGTTCTGCGCCGCCTTGCCGTTAAGGTCGGCGCCGCTGGACGCAGCCGTAGGCGAGGTGTTGGGTACCTTGTCGGTGTTGGTGGCGGTAATCTGGATGCGGCTGAAGTCCACCTGGAAGATCTGCGCTACCACCTGGGCTACCTTGGTGTTCAGGCCCTGGCCCATCTCGGTGCCGCCGTGGTTCAGGTGAATGCTGCCGTCGGTGTAAATATGGATCAGTGCACCGGCCTGGTTGAGGAAGGTGGCGGTGAACGAAATGCCGAACTTGACTGGTGTCAGTGCCAGGCCTTTCTTCAGGATCGGGCTGTTGGCGTTGAAGCGGCGGATCGACTCGCGGCGTTCTGCATAGTCGCTGCTGGCTTCCAGTTCGGCGGTCATCTCTTCGAGCATGTTGTGCTCGACGGTCTGGTAGTAGTGGGTGACGTTGCGTTCGGTCTTGCCGTAATAGTTGGCCTTGCGCACGGCCAGCGGGTCACGGCCCAGATGGCGGGCGATATGGTCCATCACCTGCTCGATGGCAACCATACCCTGCGGGCCGCCAAAGCCGCGGTAGGCGGTGTTGGAGGCGGTGTTGGTCTTGCAGCGGTGGCCGTGGACGGTGGCATCGCCCAGGTAGTAAGCGTTGTCGGAGTGGAACATGGCGCGGTCGACGATCGAACCGGACAGGTCGGGCGAATAGCCGCAGTTGCCGGCCAGGTCGAAATTGATGCCGTGCAGCCGGCCGTTGTCGTCGAAGCCCACGTTATACTCGACGTAGAACGGGTGGCGCTTGCCGGTCATGGTCATGTCTTCGACCCGCGGCAGGCGCATCTTGGTTGGTTGGCCGGTCAGGCGCGCAACTACCGCGCACAGGCATGCCGGACTGGCGGCCTGGGTTTCCTTGCCGCCAAAACCGCCACCCATGCGGCGCATGTCCAGCACCACCTTGTTCATCGGCACGTCGAGCACTTCGGCGACCAGTTTCTGCACTTCGGTGGGGTTCTGCGTGGAGCAGTAGACGATCATGCCGCCGTCTTCGGTAGGCATTACCGAGGAAATCTGCGTTTCCAGGTAGAAGTGCTCCTGGCCGCCGATGTGCAGGGTGCCCTGAATGCGGTGCGGGGCGCTGGCCAGGGCGGCAGCCGAATCGCCGCGCTGGTGGGTGTGGCTATCGAGCACGAAGTGCTTCTTGTGCAGCGCCTCGACCACGTCCAGCACCGGTTCCAGGTCTTCGTACTCGACGATGGCGGCCATGGCCGCTTTACGTGCGGTTTCAAGATCGCGGGCAGCGACAGCGAGCACCGGCTGGCCGAAGAACTCGACCTTGTCGATGGCCAGAAGCGGGTCGCCGGCCACCACCGGGCCGATGTCCTTCAGGCCGGGGATGTCTTCGTGGGTGATGGCAATGCGCACGCCCTCGAAGGCGTAGCACGGCGTGGTATCGATGCGCAGGATACGCGCATGGGCGCGGTCGGCGGTGCGGGCATAGACGTGCAACTGGTTGGGGAATTCCAGGCGGTCGTCGATGTACACAGCCTCGCCGGATACATGCTTGTCGGCGCTGTCGTGCTTGACGCTACGGCCCACCCCGGTGGTCAGGTCCTGGCTGAACAGTTCGGCCATCTCGGCCTGGCTTTTGGCTACGTGATGGTTAGACATAAGCGGTCACCCGGGTTTCGATGTGCGGTGTTTGCTGTTCGATGAAATACTTGCGCAGCAGGTTCTGCGCGGTCAGCAGGCGGTATTCCTTGCTGGCGCGGAAGTCGCTGAGCGGGGTGAAGTCTTCGGCCAGGGCCTGGCAGGCGCGCTCGATGGCAGCCTGGTCCCATGGCTTGCCACGTAGCGCCGCCTCACAGGCGCGGGCGCGTTTGGGGATCGCCGCCATGCCGCCGAAGGCGATGCGTACACCGCTGACTACGCCGTCTTCGATGCTGAGGTTGAACGCCCCGCACACGGCGGAGATATCATCGTCCAGGCGTTTGGACACTTTATAGGCGCGGAACGCCCAGTCGCTGGTGGCGCGCGGCACAATGATCTTCTCGATGAACTCGCTGTCCTGTCGGGCAGTGATGCGGTAATCGATGAAGTAGTCTTCCAGTGGCATCACCCGCTGGCGCTCGCCCTGGCGCAGGACGACCTGTGCATCCAGCGCGATCAGCAAGGGTGGCGAGTCGCCGATCGGCGAGGCGTTGCCGATGTTGCCGCCGAGGGTGCCCTGGTTGCGGATCTGCAGCGAGGCGAAGCGGTGAAGCAGTGCCCCGAAGTCAGGGTACTCTTCGTTCAGCGCGGTGTAGCAGTCAGTCAGCGGCGTGGCGGCGCCGATTTCCAGGTGGCTGGCGGTTTTCTCGATGCGCTTGAGCTCCGCCACATGGCCGACGTAGATCATCACGGGCAAGGTCTTGTGGAACTGGGTGACTTCCAGCGCCAGGTCGGTCCCCCCCGCGAGCAGGCGCGCTTCAGGGTGCGAGCTGTACAGGTCGGCCAGGTCGGAGACGGTCAGCGGCACCAGACAGCGCTTGTCGCCGCTGTTCAGCTCGCCGGTCTGGGTCGGGGCAATGGCCTTGAGGCGGCTGATGGTTTGCGCCTGCTGGCTATCGAACTGGTCGCGGCAGGGCTGGCGGCAGCTCTGCTCGGCGGCGTCGAGGATCGGCCGGTAACCGGTGCAGCGGCACAGGTTACCAGCCAGGGCTTCCTGGGCCTGGTGCAGGTCGGGGCCGCTGCTGTTCTTTTGCAGGGCAAACAGTGACATGACGAAGCCGGGCGTGCAGAAGCCGCATTGCGATCCGTGGCAGTCTGCCATCGCTTGTTGAACGCTGTGCAGTTGGCCCTGTTGTTTGAGACCCTCGACGCTGATCAGTTGCTTGCCGTGCAGCGACGACACAAAGGTCAGGCACGAATTGAGGCTGCGGTAGCGCAGGCTGTCGTTGCCTTGGTCGTCCTGGCTCAGTTCGCCGACCACCACGGTGCACGCACCGCAGTCTCCACTGGCGCAGCCCTCCTTGGTGCCGGTTTTGCCCAGGTGCTCGCGCAGGTACTGCAGCACCGTCATGTTTGGGTCCAGGGCGTGCTCACTACGCAGCTCCTGGTTGACGAGAAACTGGATCACGGGGATGGCCTCGCAATGGTTTTATTGTTGTTGGGCGGACTCTAAGCAAGACCTGTCTAGCAGGTCAATATTTTTCTGACCCAAAGGTCAAGAAATTGCACATGTCCATGCCCAGCCGAACACACTGCCTCTATTCCAAGCATAGATCGCGCCGGGCGCGTGGCTGTCTGACAGGTCAAATAAACCACCTGGCCCCTCTGCGCGACTACCGCCCAAGTACGCTACAATTCGCCCCTTGTGCCCAGTTCAATGATTTTGAAGGAAAACCATGACGTTCAAGGCCCCGGACAGCCTCTCCGAGCAGATTGCCGATTACCTGGCCGAACGCATCATTCGCGGCGAGCTGGCGCCAGGCGAACGTATCCAGGAGCAGAAGGTTACCCAGGCGCTCAACGTCAGCCGCGGCTCGGTGCGTGAGGCACTGCTGATCCTCGAACGCCGCCATCTGGTGGCGATCCTGCCGCGCCGGGGTGCCCATGTGACCGTGCTGGACGAGCGCAGCGTTCGCAGCCTGTGCTCGCTGATGGGCGAGTTCTACATCCTGCTGGGCAATGCGGTTGCGCAAAAGTGGCGCACCGAAGCCGACCTGCGCCCGTTTCTGGAGATCCAGCAGCGGCTGCAGCGTGCCCATGACCAGCTCGACATCAAGACCTTCGTCGCCGACAGTTTTGCGGTCATGCGTGCGGCCTACCCGTTCGCCGACAACCCGTTCCTGCAGGAAACCGTGGAAAACCTGCAGCCGGCCATGAGCCGTGCCTATTACCTGTCGCTGGACCAGCGCCAGGCCAACATGAGCGACTATCTCGACCTGTTCGCCCGCCTGCTCGAAGCCGTGGTCTCCCGCGACCTGCCGCGCATTCGTGAGGTGCTCACCGCCTATGGCCAGCGCAGCTGCGAACTGGTGCTGGCGGCACTGGCCAGAGGCTGACCGATGCGCCTGAAGTGCATTCGCCTGGCCGGGTTCAAGTCGTTCGTCGACCCGACCACGGTCAACTTCCCCAGCAACATGGCGGCCGTGGTCGGCCCAAACGGCTGCGGCAAGTCCAATATCATCGACGCGGTGCGTTGGGTGATGGGCGAGAGTTCGGCGAAGAACCTGCGCGGCGAGTCGATGACCGACGTCATCTTCAACGGCTCCAGTGGCCGCAAGCCGGTCAGCCAGGCCAGTATCGAGCTGGTGTTCGACAACAGCGAAACCACTCTGGTCGGCGAGTATGCCGCCTACGCCGAGATATCGATCCGCCGCAAGGTTACCCGCGACGGGCAGAATAGCTATTACCTCAACGGCACCAAATGCCGCCGGCGTGACATCACCGATATCTTCCTCGGGACGGGGCTGGGGCCGCGCAGTTACTCGATCATCGAGCAGGGCATGATCTCCAAGCTGATCGAGGCCAAGCCCGAGGAGCTGCGCAACTTCATCGAGGAAGCGGCTGGCATTTCCAAATACAAGGAGCGCCGCCGCGAAACCGAGAACCGCATCCGTCGCACTCAGGAAAACCTGGCGCGCCTGACCGACCTGCGCGAAGAGCTCGAACGCCAGCTGGAGCGTCTGCATCGCCAGGCCCAGGCCGCCGAGAAGTACCGTGAGTACAAGGCTCAGGAGCGCCAGATGAAAGCGCGCCTGTCTGCCTTGCGCTGGCGAGGCCTGGACGAACAAGTCCGCCAGCGCGAGTCGGTGATCGGCGATCAGGGCGTTTCTCACGAGGCGCTGGTGGCCGAGCAGCGCAATGCCGATGCCAGCATCGAACGCCTGCGCGACGGTCATCACGAACTGTCCGAACGTTTCAATCAGGTGCAGGGCCGTTTCTACTCGGTGGCCGGTGACATCGCCCGGGTCGAGCAGAGCATTCAGCACGGCCAGCAGCGCCTGCGGCAGTTGCAGGACGACTTCAAGGAAGCCGAGCGCACACGCCTGGAAACCGAATCGCACCTGGGACACGACCGCACCTTGCTGGCGACCCTGGGCGAAGAGCTGGCCATGCTCGAACCCGAGCAGGAAATGACCCTGGCGGCTGCCGAGGAAGCCGCTGCCGCGCTTGAAGAGGCCGAACTGGGCATGCACGGCTGGCAGGAGCAGTGGGACAGCTTCAACAGCAGTTCCGCCGAACCGCGCCGTCAGGCCGAAGTGCAGCAGGCGCGATTGCAGCAGCTGGAAGCCAGCCTTGAGCGCCAGACCGAGCGCCAGCGCAAGTTGGTCGAGGAGCGCGAACAACTGGGCAGCGACCCCCAGGATGCTGCCATGCTCGAACAGGTCGAGCAGTTGGCCAGCAGCGAAATGCTGCTGGAAGAACTGCAGCTCTGCGAAGAGCAGGTGATCGAGCGCCTGGAAAACGCACGCGAGCAACTGCAGCAGGCCACCCAGGCGCAACAGCAGGCACAGGGCGACCTGCAGCGCCTGGGCGGGCGCCTGGCCTCGCTTGAAGCCTTGCAGCAGGCCGCCCTGGAGCCGGGCGCAGGTGCTGCGCAATGGCTGCACGGCCAAGGGCTGGAGCAACAGCCGCGGCTGGCCGAAGGCTTGCGGGTGGAGCCGGGTTGGGAGCTGGCGGTAGAGACCGTGCTTGGTGCCGATCTGCAGGCCGTGCTGGTGGACGATTTCAACGACCTCGATTTTGCCGGCCTGGAGCAGGGTGAACTGCGCTTGCTGCTGGCCGTCAGCGCGGGGGCGACGTCGCCCGGCAGCTTGCTGGAGAAGGTCGAGGGCCGTATCGACCTGGCGCCCTGGCTGGGCCAGGTCAGGCCTGTGGAAGACCTGGCCCAGGCACTGGAGCAGCGCGGGTCGCTCGGCGAAGGGCAGAGCCTGGTCAGCCGCGATGGCTATTGGGTCGGCCGGCACTTCCTGCGGGTGCGCCGGGGTGGCGAGGCCGAAGGCGGCGTGCTGGCGCGTGGCCAGGAAATCGAACGCCTGGGCCAGGAGCAACTGGAACAGGAAGCGGCGCTGGAACAGCTCGATCAACAGTTGCAGGCCCTGCGCGAGCAGCAACTGGACCTGGAGGAGCAGCGCGAACAGTTGCGCCGCCGCACACAGGATGAAAACCGCCTGCACGGCGAGCTGAAGGCCAGTCTTTCGGCCAGCCGCGCGCGCGCCGAGCAGGTCGAGCTGCGCCGCCGCCGCCTGCACGAAGAGCTGGGCGAGCTGGAAGAACAGCGCGCCCTGGAACACGAGCAACTGGGCGAAGCACGCCTGCTGCTACAAGAGGCTCTGGAGCTCATGGCCCAGGACACCGAGCAGCGCGAACAGTTGATGGCCCGCCGCGATACCCTGCGCGAAAGCCTCGATCGGGTGCGTCAGGAGGCTAGGCAGCACAAGGACCACGCTCACCAGCTGGCGGTGCGCCTGGGGTCGCTGCGTGCCCAGTACGATTCTACCCGCCAGGCGCTGGAGCGCCTGGAGCTGCAAGCTGCGCGCCTGACCGAGCGCCAGGAGCAACTGAGCCTGAACCTGGAGGAGGGGGAAGCCCCGCAGGAAGAACTGCGCCTGAAGCTGGAGGAACTGCTGGAGCGGCGCATGAGTGTGGACGAGGAAATGCGCCTGGCTCGCCTGCACATGGACGAAGCCGACCGCGAACTGCGCGATGCCGAAAAGCGCCGCACCCAGGCCGAGCAGCAGGCCCAGTTGCTGCGCGGTCAACTGGAGCAACTGCGCCTGGAGTGCCAGGGCCTGGATGTGCGGCGCAAGACCCTGCAAGAGCAGTTGCTGGCCGACGGTTATGACCTGCAAGGCGTGCTCGCCACCCTGGAAGCCGAGGCCAGCGAGCAGGGTACCGAACAGGAGCTGGAGCAGCTTGAGGCGCGCATCCAGCGCCTGGGGGCGATCAACCTGGCGGCCATCGAAGAATACGAGCAGCAGTCCGAGCGCAAACGTTACCTGGACGCCCAGGACGCCGACCTGGTCGAAGCGCTGGAAACCCTCGAAAACGTCATCCGCAAAATCGACAAGGAGACCCGCAACCGCTTCAAGGATACCTTTGATCAGATAAATGCCGGATTACAGGCACTTTTCCCAAAAGTTTTCGGTGGTGGCAGCGCTTATCTGGAACTGACGGGCGAAGATCTACTCGATACAGGGGTGACGATCATGGCGCGCCCCCCGGGCAAGAAGAACAGCACCATCCATTTGCTGTCCGGCGGCGAGAAGGCACTGACCGCTTTGGCGCTGGTGTTTGCCATCTTCAAGTTGAACCCCGCACCGTTCTGCATGCTCGACGAGGTCGATGCGCCGCTGGACGATGCCAACGTCGGGCGCTACGCGCGTCTGGTCAAGGAAATGAGTGAAAGCGTGCAGTTCATCTACATCACCCATAACAAGATTGCGATGGAGATGGCGGATCAATTGATGGGGGTGACCATGCATGAACCGGGTTGTTCACGCCTTGTTGCGGTTGATGTGGAGGCGGCCATGGCCATGGTCGACGCTTGATGTACGACGATAGGGGCACATTCTGTAGCGAAATGCCCCCGCCATGTGCGACAGACGGTGTAAAGTTGTCTTTGGTCGTGCTAGCTTAATGTCACTCGTTTTTTGCGTGGGTAAAACGCCTGTCAGAACATAGAGTTGGCGCCACGTGTTAAAGGGCTTTGAACCCTTTGTTTTCAAGCATATTTTTATAGAGGCACGGGATTACATGGAAATCGGTCTGCGCGAGTGGCTGATCGTTATCGGCATCATTGTTATTGCCGGGATTCTTTTCGACGGCTGGCGCCGCATGCGCGGCGGGAAAGGCAAGTTGAAATTCCGTCTGGATCGTAGTTATTCCAACCTGCCGGACGAAGAGGGTGGCAGTGCCGAGGTGCTCGGCCCGCCGAGGGTGCTCGATACCCACAAGGAGCCTGAGCTGGACGAAAGCGACCTGCCTTCGCTCAGCGCGTCTTCGCGTGATCGCGAGCGTGAGCCCAAGCCGGTCAAGGCCAGTAAGCGCGGCAAGCGTGCCAGTGCGGCTGCCGATATGCAGCAGGGTGACCTGAACCTGAGCGCCGAGCAACGCGAGCCCGACCTGTTTGCTGACAGCGATGACGACTTTGCCGCCGACAACAACCGTAGCAGCGGCGCAGCGCCTGCCAGCAGCAGCGTCAAGGAGTTGCCACCCGCTGAAGAGGTGCTGGTCATCAGCGTGATCTCCCGCGACGAGGGTGGCTTCAAGGGCCCGGCGTTGCTGCAGAACATCCTGGAAAGCGGCTTGCGCTTCGGCGAAATGGACATCTTCCACCGTCACGAGAGCATGGCCGGTCACGGCGAGGTGCTGTTCTCCATGGCCAACGCAGTCAAGCCTGGCGTGTTCGACCTGGACGACATCGACCACTTCAGCACCCGCGCTGTGAGCTTCTTCCTCGGTTTGCCGGGCCCGCGTCATCCGAAGCAGGCCTTCGATGTGATGGTTGCCGCAGCACGCAAGCTGGCCCACGAACTGAACGGTGAGCTCAAGGATGACCAGCGCAGCGTACTGACTGCCCAGACCATCGAGCACTATCGCCAGCGTATCGTCGAGTTCGAGCGCCGCGCGCTGACCCAGAAACGCTGACAGATCCAGACGAAAGAGCAGCCTGAGGGCGTGCTGGCCGGTTCGGGCATCATCGTTGCCTGTGCCAGCTTCTTCGCGGGTAAACCCGCTCCTGCAGGTGCATCACCGCCCTAGAGGCATTTGATGCCCTTGTAGGAGCGGGTTTACCCGCGAAGAGGCCGGCACAGGCAACGACTCCCTAGAACCCCACGCACCACCCCAAGCTGCTCTTTTGCTTTGCAAGAGAAGACAATCCATGACCGCCGAATCCCGTATCCTCGAACTGCGTGCCGAGCTCGACCAGCACAACTATCGCTACTACGTGCTCGACGAGCCCAGCGTGCCCGATGCTGAATACGACCGCCTGTTCAACGAGCTCAAGGCGCTGGAAGCCGAACACCCGCACCTGGTAACCCCTGACTCGCCCACCCAGCGCGTTGGCGGCGCTGCCTTGGCGGCGTTCAGCCAAGTGCGCCACGAAGTGCCCATGCTCAGCCTGGGCAATGCCTTCGAAGAAGCCGACCTGCGTGAGTTCGGCCGCCGTGTGGTAGAAGGTCTCGACCAGCCCGGCGCGGTCGACTACAGCTGCGAACCCAAACTCGATGGCCTGGCCGTGAGCCTGCTGTACCGTGACGGCCAGCTGGTGCAGGGTGCCACCCGTGGCGACGGCACCACTGGCGAAGACATCAGTGCCAACGTACGCACTGTGCGCAACATCCCGCTCAAGTTGCAGGGTAAGGGCTGGCCGGCAGTGCTGGAGGTGCGCGGCGAGGTGTACATGAGCAAGGCCGGCTTCGACCGGCTCAATGCCGCCCAGGCCGAGGCCGGTGGCAAGACCTTCGCCAACCCGCGCAACGCTGCCGCTGGCAGCTTGCGCCAGCTGGATTCGAAAATTACCGCCAGCCGCCCGCTGGAATTCTGCTGTTATGGCGTCGGCCAGGTGTCCGAGAGCATAGGCGACAGCCACATCGGTATCCTCGAGCAACTCAAGGTCTGGGGCCTGCCGATCAGCCGCGAGCTCAAGCATGCTGCGGGCATCGAAGAGTGCCTGGCCTACTACCGTGACATTGGCGAGCGGCGTAACAGCCTGCCTTATGAGATCGACGGGGTAGTGTTCAAGGTCAACAGCCTGGCCGCTCAACGCGAGCTGGGCTTCCGCGCCCGTGAGCCACGCTGGGCGATTGCCCACAAGTTCCCGGCCATGGAAGAGCTGACCGAGGTGCTGGATGTTGAGTTCCAGGTTGGTCGTACGGGTGCAGTCACGCCTGTGGCGCGCCTGAAGCCGGTCAAGGTGGCCGGTGTGACCGTGTCCAACGCCACCTTGCACAACATGGACGAAATCGCCCGCCTGGGCCTGCGCATTGGCGATACGGTGATCATTCGTCGTGCCGGTGATGTGATCCCGCAGGTGATGCAGGTGGTGCTTGAGCGTCGTCCGGTAGACGCCCGCCCGGTAGAGGTGCCAAGCGCATGCCCGGTCTGTGGCTCGCAGGTCGAGCGTACCCGGCTGGTAAAGCGCAGCAAAGGCAAGGAAACCACCAGCGAAGGCGCGGTGTACCGCTGTGTCGGCCGCCTGGCCTGCGGCGCCCAGCTCAAGCAAGCGATCATTCACTATGTATCGCGCCGCGCTATGGACATCGACGGCCTGGGCGAGAAGAGCGTCGAGCAGTTGGTGGATGAGGGCCTGATCGGCTCGCCGGCTGACCTGTACAAGCTGCAGTTCGAGCAGATCGTCGGCCTTGAAGGCTTCGCCGAGGTGTCCAGCAGGAAGTTGCTCGATGCCATTGAAGCAAGCAAACGCCCGAGCCTGGCGCGTTTCATCTACGCCCTGGGCATTCCTGATGTAGGCGAAGAGACCGCCAAGGTGCTGGCCCGCTCGCTGGGTAGCCTGGCCCGCGTGCAGCAGGCGCTGCCGCAGGTGCTCACCTACCTGCCGGACATCGGCCTGGAGGTTGCCTACGAGATCCACAACTTCTTTGAAGACGAGCACAACCAGAAGGTTATCCAGCAACTGCTCGACAGCGGTATGCAGTTGCAGGACGAAGGCGAGCTGGCTGCCGAGTTCGCTGCCAGCACTACCCTGGCCGGGATGATCGCCAAGCTCGACATCGCCTCTGTCGGCCCTACCGGCGCCGAGAAGCTGGTGGCCAGGCTCGACAGCCTGGACAAGATCATTGCCGCCGACGGCATCGACCTGCGCCAGGCCCTGGCGGCTAAGCAGGCTGACGCGGTGCGCGAGTTCTTCAAGGATGAAGCGAACCAGAAGCTGGCCCGGGACATCGAGGCACAGCTGCTGGCGTTCGGCATGCACTGGGGCTGTGAGAAGAAGGTAGCCGAAGGCTTGCCGCTGGCCGGGCAGACTTGGGTCTTGACCGGGACGCTAGAGCGTATGAGCCGGGACATTGCCAAGGACAAATTGGAAAGCCTGGGGGCCAAGGTAGCCGGTTCCGTTTCGGGCAAGACCCACTGCGTGGTGGCAGGGCCTGGGGCAGGCTCCAAGCTGGCCAAGGCTGCTGAGCTGGGTGTGAAGGTGCTGGATGAAGATGCCTTCGTTACCTTCCTGGCTGAGCAGGGCATAGCGGTCTAGGCATCCGCGGCCCTGTGGGAGCGGGCGTGCCCGCGAACACCGGCGTAGCTGGTGCCATCCATCGCGGCGCCTGCTTCGCGGGCAAGCCCGCTCCCACAGGGTGGACTGCTTGCGACATTCAAGCGGTGCCTGTGGGGAGGGTTTACCCGCGAGAGGCCCGTCCAGGCCGTCTCGACTCTGACAAGTCATTGAGAAATGATGACTTTTTCTCGCCCCGGAGGTTGTATCTGCTCGCAAGACCGGTACAATGGCGCCACTCGCTGCTCAGCGAGGCATGTAGTGGTGGCCCCATCGGTCCCCCCGCATTGATTACCCGTTAACCTGGTCAGGCCCGGAAGGGAGCAGCCATAGCGGGAACATCGAGTGCCGGGGTGTGGCTGGTGGGGCCGCCTCCATTACTGTAAATTATTGATTTCTAACGGTTTTTTGCTCCGAGACACGCAAGTGATCCAAGGAGTGATCCACCGTGTCAGCCTTACCTTCCTACCTCTGGTTGTCCCGACACTCGATCTTCTATTTCAGGATCGTGGTGCCCGAAGTCCTGCGTCCGTTGTTTCCTTGCGCTGAAATCCGTCGCTCCCTGCAGACCCGCTGCAAGCGCGAAGCCTTGATCCGTGGCCGTGAGTTGCTCCTGCAGGTTCAGCGCCTATACACCGAAGCCTTTCAAGGTGTTCGGCCTTGCCTTGATGCCTTGCGTGGTGGCTGGGAGGCTGGAGGCAAGCGAGTCGCCAGTTGGGCCTCATGGCTCCGTCAGCAGCAGTTGGTCGAGATGGCGGCTGCTGGAGTGCCCCCACAGGGACAGCCCGGAGCGAATGGCGAGGTGGGGCAAGGTAGAGCGGCGGAAGGCTCTCAGAAGCTCCGCAGAGCCTCTACAAGAGCCTCCTCAGGTCAGGGCATGGGGTTAGTACCAGATTCGCCCAGTACGTCTCCTCGCTTCTCCAAGGTGGTCGAGGAGTGCTTGGGGCAGCAGGAGCATGAAGGCGTCTCGACCAAGACCATCGACGACAAGCGATCCGTTGCATCCCTACTGGTGCGGATCATCGGTGACATGCCCATTGACCTGATCACTCGCCAGGATGCCAGGAAGTTCCGCGAGACAGCCCTCAAGCTGCCCCCGCGTCTCAATCAGCTCCCCGAAGGCCAGTCCTTGGAGGAGATCATCAAGACGGCAACCAGCACGATCAGCCTCACTACGTTCAACAACTACGTGAAGAACCTGACGACCTTTTTCTCCTATGCCATCCGTGAGGGCTACTGCGAGCGCAACCCGTTCGATGGGCTTCGAGTCAGAAAGCGCGGCAAGGTCAGCGAGGAGCGCAGCGTCTTCAGCGAGGACGATCTGCGCCGTCTGTTCTCGAAGCAGGTTTACGCATCAGCCAACTCAGCTCAGCCGCACAAGTACTGGCTACCGTTGCTCGGCCTGTACACCGGGGCGAGACTCAATGAGCTATGCCAGCTCTATCTGGATGACGTGGTCAGCATCAATGGTATCGACTGCCTACACATCCGAGCGACCAGACCCGATCAGAAGCTGAAAACCGTCACCTCGGAAAGGCTCGTGCCGATCCACTCGAAGTTGAAAGCGCTGGGGTTCCTTGAGTTTGTCCAAGCACAGCGGGAGGCTGGCCACCAACGTCTTTTCGCGGAGCTGACCTTGCACAAGTCGCATGGCTACGCTGCCGCTCCCTCCAAGTGGTTCACTCGGGTTCGTGACCAGTTGGGCTTCCGTGATGGGGCAGAGCGAAAAGACTTCCACAGCTTCCGCCACACGCTTGCTGATCACCTGAAGCAGAAGGGAATAGTCGAATCGCTGGTTGGCGGCATTCTTGGCCACCAAAGCGGCGGGATCACCTTCAGTCGATACGGGAAGGACTTTAGGCCGGAGGTGCTGGCTCCGGTGGTTGAGGCAGTGGAGTTTGATGCTGTTGAGTGGCTTCGATGATAGGCGATAGTGGAGAGCGGCAGATCAAGGCCCGTACCGCTCGATGCGTTCACCCAGAGCCGCTCTCTGAGCCAGGGCATCAGCCCTTTCATTCTCGGGATGACCGCTATGGCCACGCACCCACTTGAAGTGAATCGTGTGCTCGGACAGTAGCTGATCGAGGAGCTGCCAGAGGTCAGCATTGGCCACCGGCTTTCTGTCAGCGGTGCGCCAGCCATTCTGCTTCCACTTGGCCAGCCAAGAGGTGCAGCCGTTCCTGACGTAGGTGCTGTCAGTCACTACCTCCACCATCGAACCAGGGGGCTTCAGGGCTTGTAGCCCCGTGATGACCGCAGTCAGCTCGGCCCGGTTGTTGGTCTGCTGATCGCCCTCAAGCGGCCCTGCGATCTCCATTGTGCGCCCTTCAGGGTTTCGCAGAATGGCCGCCCAGCCTCCACGAGCTTGGGGTTTACCGTTGTTGAGGCAAGCACCATCGGTGAATATCTGAATGATGCATTGATGTTGCATGGATGTGGTATTCCTCTTAGTTCTGCCGCTTGTGGTCGCCACCGCCTACGCCCACCAGCGCCTACCACAGAGGGCAGCGCAGACGGACACAAGCGGCAGGACTAAACGGGCTGGTGGTAGTTGAAGTGCAGTGGCGAAACTGCAGGTCATGCAGCGAATCCCTTCTTCATGGTCAGCTTTCCTTCTAAATAGAGCTGGACGATCAGTTTTTTACCCTCTGCAGTAGGAATGATCTGGTAGTAAGGCTGGACTGGTGGATGTGCTTTCAGCTTCTCGACGAACAGCGTGTCCCGGTACCTGGCATACACCCGGTACTGATTGGTTCTCTTGGTGCGGTACAGGTAGCCCATGTCAGCCAGATCACCCTTGACGGCCATCGTGTTGACTCCTTCCAGGGTACGCACGAAGGTGGTCAGGGACTCCTGACGCAGCGCCACGCAGTTGTCGAAGACGACAGCCTTCGGTGCCATCTCCTTGTTCTCCAGGGCGAGCTGCTCGTTCTTCTCTGCCAGCTCGGCAGCCAGACGCAGGGCTTCCGGCAGCGACTGCGGGACACGGAAGGCATCGCCCTTGGCTTGCTCCTCCAGTTCATGCAGACGGTCGATGACCTTGGCGCGGAGCGGGATGCTGTAGCCGGTCAGTAGGATCTCGACCTCGCGGCGCGGTAGGCGGTACTCCTCCTGCTTTCGATTGCGGGTATCGAGGTAGATGCATCCAAAACTGGATGGATCTTTTCCCAGCTCGGAGAGCATGTTTTCGATGTCTCGCTTCACATGGAAATGCTGCTTCCCGGTCAGCTCTGCGATCTCGCGGCTGCTCATGGTTACCGGCTTGTTGGTCAGTGCGTTCATGTTCTGTCCTCCAGAAAAGACGAAGCCCGCTCAATGGCGGGCTATGGGTGTTCGTTGGTAGTGAGGGGGTTGTTTACTGACCGATCAGGGCTTTGAGGCTCTCGACGGTCTCCCTGGCTTCGTCGATTTCTGCAATCAGCAGCAGGTTGCGCTCTTCCAGTCGGTTGGTCTGCTCGGCGTTGCAGAAAATCTGTTCGTTGTTGCAGCTGATCTCCACATCGTTGTCGGCGATCTGTTGTTCGAGCACGTCGATAGTCTTCTGGATCAGTTCATGTTTGATGGACAAAGAGCGGATTTTCGAATTGATCATGAGTTTTTCCTCACAGTTGTCGTGGGTCTTGAAACAGAAACCCCCGGCAGCGCGGGGCGTACCGGGGGTGGGTCTTCCATACCTGTGTGGTAATCCGTCGGTAGGGTCTTCCATACCTGTGTGGTAATTGGGTCAGATGTACTGGTTAGACTGGATTTCCTGATGTTCTGTTCAGTTGGCTGCGGCTCTTCGTAAAAGCCGGAGCACCGGAAGGTTCATCTGCTGGGCTGCTTTCCACCTGCGTTTGTCTGCGGCCAGGATCTCGCTCAGCAGGGGATGTTGGGCGGTGCATCCGGCAGTCGTAGCCAAGCCCGAAGCTCTCCGACTCCTGGCCTTCCTCACTTCGCTGGCGATGTTCTTCATGAGCGAGACCCTTCTGTGATTCTCTGCTTGGATCGAGCTACCAGTTTGAAGTCGGTTTGCCAGACGATGCACAGCAGGTACACCAGGGGAACCAAGGGCCAGAGCAGCAGGGCGCCCAAGAAGATCAATTCAGGTAGACGCATCAGGCTACCTCCGCTTGGGTCTTGATGTAGTCGCTCGGGTCGACGCTGTTTCCGTAGGAGTGGTTCAGTACTGCCTCGGTCTGCGGCAGTGTCATGCCACCAGCCAACATGGTCAGGGCGGCGTCATAGGCTCGGCTGTACTGATTGACGTCATCGGCAGTGAGCGAGTCCCGAATGGGGCGGCCTACCTTGGCTCGCCATTCGCTGGCGGACAGTCCGGTCATAACGCGGCATACGAGCGACATCAGGCGCGTTTTCATCTCCATGGCTTCCTGCCTGACGAGGCTCCTTGGCAGCTCTCCAGACTTAGCCTTCTCGCCAGCGATGACGAACGCCTGATGAGCGACCTGATTGTCGATACTTGTGAGCATGGAGCCCCTGATCGGGGTATAGCGGATGAGCTTGAAGGCGAGCTCTTCCATGTCGAGGAAGTAGTGCCGCACCTCGCGCCCTTCTGGGGTTTGTGTGCTCATGGCCAAATGCGCCGCGCAGTTACGGCTGAGAATGTAGTCGGTGCGGGGCTTTCGCGATGATGGCGTGCTCTTCTTTACCACCTCCGAATAATGCCCGAACTCGTCCATTATTCTTGCTGCGCCGCGAGAGACCCATTTGTCGAAACGGGCTTCGGGTCTGCCTATTTTCTCCCAGAGCCTCCGAGCATCAATACACGGCTCTGTTCTGCTCTCGACGAATGGCAGTATCCGGCGAACCCGGATCATCCTCTCGGCCTGTTCGTCGGTGAAGCCAAGAGTCTGCATGACGTGCTTCGGACAATCAGCCGGGGTGTAGTTGAAGGACTTGCCAGTTCGTTTGCTTTTCATGGCGTAGATGTTCCTTTTTGTTCAGCCGTCAGAGTCCCTTCCATCCATGCCACCAGCTCCCATCTACAAGGGAAACACGGACGGCTCGGACGGCTGGACAAAACGGGCTGGGTTTGAAGGGGGATCTGCAAGGGATGCAGGGTTGATGCTTGGTGACTTGCTCAGGAGTTCCCCGGTTCCTGGATGCCATCCATGGGCCAAAGCCTGGGCAGCAGTGGTTGCCTAGGTCGTTACTGTGCTGAGGCCAGGGCTGATGGATGGCAGAGGCGAATGGGGAAACTCCTGGGCGGAGTCATCTGGAGGTACATAAAGATGAGCGAGCGGTGGACTGACAGAGAGGCCTGAGCTTCCTGACAACCACTGACGGGGATGATCACTGCATCAAGAGCAACTTGCGGTGCAGCTTGAAGAGCATCTACCAGTGTCCCCGCAAGACAGGCTTGATGCTGTCTCATTGCTTCGTTCTTCATTGATGGATTGATGGTAATGACCATGGATGAAGGACAGCTCAAAGACACTCATAGAGTGGCTTCGCCATCCACCGCTACACCCCGCAAGTCATCGCAGGTAGCCAGCCTCGACTGGGTGCCATCACCTCCCAGCCAGCTATGTCAGGTTCGTCATCACCCGTGACTGCTGGCCGATTGGTCGGGGCAGTGAGAGGGGCTGTACGCCTGAAGCTCAAAGTAGCAGTAGGTACTCGGCGGTCGCCTCGCTGGGCTGTTTCCTTTCCCTGGCTCAATCAGTCCCTCCGGCTGTTTGCCAGAGCTGCTGATCGAGCGTCATGGTTGGGGATCGAGCGTGCGAGATTACGCGTTCTTTCCTCCATAACTGTGTGTTAATCGATCATCGCCGAACGTGCTGCGATCTTGCTGATATAGCGTTTGTGGCAAGTCGGCTGCTTTTCTCTGGTAGTAGAGCGCGTGATGGCACTCTGGTCTGCTCCGGTTATAGCCATGCGTTTGATCGGCTCTCGTATGTAGTAAGCTCTCGGCATTTCTGTATTACTGCGTGGAGATGTGCCTTGGTCACTGGAGATGTAGAGAAGCGTTTGTGGGCTGTAGCTGACCAACTATGGGCCAACACAGGGCTGAGGCCGGGGGAGTTCTCGGTGCCTGTTCTGGGGCTGATCTTCCTGCGTTATGCGGAGAAGATGTACGCCGCTGCTGAAGAGAAGCTGGGGCCGATTGGTTCTGGTGGTCGCCGCAAGGTCAGCAAAGATGACTATCTGGCCGAGGGCGTGATCTTTCAGCCAGAGAAGGCCCGCTTCTCCTATCTGCAGACCCTCACCGAGGGCGATGTCATCGGGTTGGCGATCAACGAAGCCATGAAGGCCGTTGAGGAGGAGAACGTCGACCTCAAGGGCGCTCTGCCTCGCAACTACGTCCAGCTTGGCAACAAGGTGCTGCTGGAGCTGATCAAGCTGCTTGGCCCGGTGGATCTCAGTGGGGACGCTTTCGGCAAAGTCTATGAGTACTTCCTGGGCAACTTCGCGCTGAAGGAAGGCCAAAAGGGCGGTGTCTTCTATACCCCAGAGTCCATCGTAAAGCTGATCGTCGAGATCATCGAGCCGTTCCACGGGCGGATCTTCGACCCGGCTTGTGGTTCGGGCGGTATGTTCGCCCAGTCGGCTGACTTCGTTAAGCGTCACCACAAGACGGCGATGGAAGAAATCTCCATCTTCGGCACCGAGAAAGAGCAGGTCACGGTCAATCTGAACAAGATGAACCTGGCTGTGCATGGCCTGTCGGGTGATGTGCGTATCGCCAACACCTACTACGAAGACCCGCATGAGGCCGTTACTCGTGATGGCGGGCGCTTCGATTTCGTTATGGCCAATCCGCCGTTCAACGTATCGGGTGTCGATAAGGAGCGTCTTGAGGGGGATCTGCGGTTCCCGTTCGGTGTACCGAAGACCGACAACGCCAACTACCTCTGGATCCAGCTCTTTTACGCATCGCTAAACAAGAATGGCCGTGCTGGTTTCGTAATGGCGAACTCGGCAGGTGATGCAAGAGGCAGCGAGCAGGTGATTCGGCAGAAGCTCATCGAGAGCGGTGCAGTCGATGTGATCGTTTCGGTCGGCTCGAACTTCTTCTACACCGTGACCCTGCCTTGCACGCTGTGGTTCTTTGACCGGGCGAAGGAGCGCGATGCAGAGAGAGCAGACAAGGTTCTGTTTATTGACGCTCGCCACATCTACCGGCAGATCGACCGGGCACACCGTGACTTCAAGCCTGAACAGATCGAGTTTCTCGCCAACATCGTGCGCCTGTATCGAGGTGAGGCTCCAGAGCTAGACCAGGGAAGTGCTGAGTTGCTCGCTGAAAGAGGACTGGGCAAGGGCTACGTGGATGTGCCGGGTTTATGCAAGGTTGCTTCTCGCGAGCTGATTGAGTCTCAGGGCTGGTCGCTGAACCCTGGGCGATACGTGGGTGCTGCTGCAAGAGAAGTGGAAGATGTGGACTTCACTGAGCGATTAGAGGAGTTGGCTGAAGAACTGGAGGTTCTGAATGCTGAGTCACGAGAACTCGAGTTGAGAATTGCAGATAACATTGCAGTGATCTTCGATGGAGCATCCGCATGACTGTAGGTGCTTCTTGGAAGGAGGTTACTCTAGAGGATCATGTTGATTTAGTAGTGGGGTACGCGTTTAAAAGCTCTGGCTATACAGACGACGAAAGCGATGTGCGTCTCCTGCGTGGCGACAATGTTGCTCAGGGAGAGCTGCGTTGGGATAAGGCTAAAAGATGGCCTGTCGCTGATTACCAGAGATACGAGGCGTTTCATCTTAGGGAGGGGGACATAATACTCGCAATGGATCGACCTTGGATCAGTGCGGGCCTAAAGTATGCCAGGGTTAAGCGCAAGGATACTCCCTCACTCCTTGTTCAGCGAGTTGCGCGTCTTCGTGGTACTGAAAGTCTTAAGACGGATTACCTACGCTGCGTTATCGGTAGCGCTGATTTTACCGACTATGTTCTCTCAATTCTGACTGGCGTAAACATCCCGCATATAAGCGCAAAGGATATTAAGCGGTTTAGATTTTTGCTGCCTCCAGTGGCGACTCAGGAAAGGATCTCAAGGGTTATAACTAGTTACGACGATCTCATCGAAAACAACACGCGCCGCATCGAGATCCTCGAAGAAATGGCGCGGCGGTTGTACGAGGAGTGGTTCGTTCAGTTTCGCTTTCCGGGGCACGAGGGTGTGAAGTTCAAGGAGAGTGAGCTTGGGCTGATTCCTGAAGACTGGAAGGTGTCAACTCTTGATGAGTTTGGTGAAATCATCACTGGCAAAACACCTAGCAAGAATAATTCAGAGTTTTTTGGTGGGGTCGTTCCTTTTATTAAACTCCCTGACATGCATGGCAATACTTTCATAATTGAAACCTCCGAAAGGCTTTCGGAGGAAGGGGTGAGCTCTCAAAAAACGAAAACCATACCGCCTGGCTCCATATGCGTTAGCTGTATCGGCACTGCTGGGGTGGTGGTTATTACTTCGGAGCCCTCTCAGACTAATCAACAGATAAACTCTATTGTTCCTCGCGCTCCAGGCTTGCGGGAGTTTTTGTTTTTTTCAGCTACGGCGCTGAAGGAAAAAATAAACAACTATGGAGCTACGGGCGCGACAATGACTAACCTTAGTCGCGGAAAGTTCGCTTCTCTGCAAGTTGTTGAGCCAAAAGAGGATTTGCTGTGCGGTTACAACAAGTTAGCAGCTCCGTTGTTTGATAAGATCCTTTGTTTGCAAAAAGCTAACCGTAACCTCCGAGCCCAGCGAGACCTGCTCCTTCCCAAGCTAATCTCCGGTGAGATCGACGTATCCGATATCCCCATGCCGACCTAAAAGGAGTTCAGGCGCATGAGTCCAGCAGCACCACATTCGCACGACTATTCCGAGGACACGCTGGTCGAGCAGCCAGCCATCGCGCTGTTCGAGTCTCTCGGCTGGGAAACTGGGAACCTCTACGCAGAGTGGACAGGTAGTTCCTCCAGCGAAGGACGCCAGACCCAGCAGGATGTGGTGCTGGAGGATCGTCTGCGGGCCGCACTCAGCAAGCTCAACCCTGATCTGCCTAGCGAGGCCATCAATCTGGTGGTCGAGGAGTTGGCCCGAGATCGCTCCAAGCTGCTGCCGGTGAACGCCAATCAGCAGGTCTATCGGCTGCTGAAGGATGGGGTGCCTGTCCCTGTCACCGATGAGCACGGGCATAACACGCTTAAGGTGGCCAAGGTCATCGACTGGGGCAATGTCGAGGAGAACGACTTCTTCCTCGCCTCCCAGTTCTGGGTGAAAGGGGATTACCACACCCGGCGCACCGACCTGCTGGGTTTCGTGAACGGTATTCCGCTGTTGTTCCTTGAGCTGAAGGCAACGCACAAGACGCTCAAGGCCGCCTACGACGACAACCTCACCGACTACCGGACTGTCATCCCGCAGCTCTTCACCTATAACGGCGCACTGATGCTGTCTAACGGTTCTCAGACGGTGGTGGGTAGTACCTTCTCGCCGTGGGAGCATTTGTTCGAGTGGAAGCGGATCAACGATGAGGGTGAGAAGGGCGTTGTCTCCCTGGAGACGGCCATCAGAGGCATCGGTGAGCCTTCCAGGCTGCTGGATATCGTCGAGAACTTCACCGTGTTCGAGGATGTGGCTGGGGGCGTGATCAAGAAGATCGCCAAGAATCACCAGTACCTGGGCGTCAATAAGGCCATCGCTGAGGTCTGGCGCACCAAGGATCGGCCCAAGGATCAGGCCGGGCGGCTTGGCGTCTTCTGGCACACCCAAGGCTCAGGCAAGTCTCTGTCGATGGTCTTCTTCGCTCAGAAGATCCTTCGCAAGATCCCAGGCAACTGGACGTTCGTGATCGTCACCGACCGCAACGAACTGGACGAGCAAATCTACAAGACCTTCGCTGCCACAGGCGCGGTGGGTGAGGTCGAGGCTCATGCCACCAGCGGCGCTCACCTCAAGCAGTTGCTCAGTGAAGACCACCGCTACGTCTTCACGTTGATCCAGAAGTTCGGCACGAAGAAAGGCGAGGTCTACCCGCAGCTCTCTGACCGCCAGGACATCATCGTCATCACCGACGAAGCTCACCGTTCCCAGTACGACACGCTGGCCATGAACATGAGGACGGCACTCCCCAATGCCGCCTTCCTGGGCTTCACCGGGACGCCACTGATGGCTGGTGAGGAGAAGACCAAAGAGGTCTTCGGTGACTACATCTCGGTCTATGACTTCGGCCAGTCCATCGCTGACGGTGCCACGGTTCCCCTGTATTACGAGAACCGCATTCCCGAGATGCAGCTCATCAATGAGAACCTCAACGAGGACATGGCGGCGCTACTCGAAGAGGCCGAGCTGGACGAGGAGCAGGAGCGCAAGGTTGAGCAGGTCTTCGCCCGTGAGTACCACCTGATCACCCGAGAGGATCGCCTTGAAGCCATCGCCAAGGATCTGGTGAACCATTTCGTTGGTCGTGGTTACCAGGGCAAGGCCATGCTGGTGTGCATCGACAAGGCCACCGCCGTCCGCATGTACAACAAGGTTCAGGATCACTGGAAGACGTATCTGGCTGACCTGAAAGCTCAACTTGCAAAGGCTCCCAAGGAGCAGCAAGAAGAGTTGCGGCACAAGATCCAGGTGATGACATCGACCGACATGGCGGTGGTCGTCTCCCAAGGTCAGAACGAGGTGAAGGAGCTAGCCGATAAAGGGCTGGATATCCTCCCGCACCGTAAGCGCATGAATGAAGAGAACCTGGGCGAGAAGTTCAAGGACTCGAAGGATCCGCTGCGGTTGGTCTTCGTGTGCGCCATGTGGATCACCGGCTTTGATGTGCCGTCTTGCTCGACCATCTACCTCGACAAACCGATGAAGAACCACACCCTGATGCAGACCATCGCTCGGGCCAACCGGAAGTATCCGGGCAAGGAGGCGGGGCTGATCGTCGACTATGTGGGGGTCTTCCGTAAGCTGCAGGAAGCCTTGGCGATCTACGGTGGGGCTTCTTCTGGTGAAGGCAGTGAGGGTGAGCCAATCAAGAACAAGGCCGAGCTGGTCGAGTACTTGAAGCACCTGCTTGCCAGGGGGATCTCGTTCTTGTCTGAGCACGGTGTGAATGCCCAGGCCATCAAGGATGCTCAAGGCTTCGAGAAGGTGGCCAAACTGGATGATGCGGTTGAGCAACTCATTGCCAATGAGGAAACCAAGAACAGCTTCATGAGCCAGGCCCGGATTGTGTCTCGGGTTTACAGGGCGATTCTTCCCGATCCTGATGCCAATGAGCTTGCTGCTGACGCTGTGCTGATCTCCGTGATTGCTCAGAAGATCAAGGCACTTGCCCCTCCCGTCGACATCTCCGAGGTGATGCAGCAGGTCGAGGAATTGCTGGATCGCTCCATCGCTCCGGTGCCTTACATCATCAAGGAAGACGACGATCAGCCACTGCATGACCTTAGCCAGATCGACTTCGAGAAGCTCAAGGAGAAGTTCAATCAGGGACGCAAACGCACCGAGGCCGAGAAGCTCCGGGCCTTGCTGAGCATGAAACTGGAAACCATGCTGACCGAGAACCCCACTCGCAAGGACTTCATGGAGAAGTTCCAGAAGCTGATCGACGCCTACAACTCTGGCAGCCTGAACATCGAGGTGTTCTTCAAGGAGCTGGTGGATCTGACTGCTGATCTGCAGGTCGAGGATCAACGAGCTATCCGCGAGAACCTCTCCGAGGAAGAGCTGGCTCTGTTCGACATCCTGACCAAGCCAGTACCTGAGCTTGCGGAGAAGGAAAAGGCGCAGGTGAAGAAGGTCTGCAAGGAGCTTCTGGAGACCCTGAAGGCCGAGAAGCTGGTGCTCGACTGGCGCAAGAAAGACAGAGCCAGGAGTGATGTGCGGCGCACTCTGGAGATCGTCTTCGACCGGGGCTTGCCTGAGAGCTACGACGAGGGGATCTACAACGAGAAGTGCGAGCTGGCCTTCCACCACATCTTCACGAGCTACTACGGGGCTGGTGAGAGCGTGTACTCGGCCATGCGGTAACGGTGCTTTGGGGGAGCAAAAAATAATGCACCCCCAAACACGCAACCTCGCCTATACGGCTGCCCCCTGTGGCACTCGAAGCACCCTGCAAGCCCGCTTCACGGCAGCCGTTGAAATCCCCCAGTGCTTAGCCGTATCCGCAATGCTAGCCTCGTTCTCCTTCCTCCAGATGGCTACGGCCTGATCATCGATTACCTTCGGCGCCCCCAGCTTCTTGCCCAGCGCCCTGGCTTGCTCGATCCCGGCCATCTGACGTGCCTTGATATTGGCCCGCTCCAGTTCCGCCACGGCAGCCAGCATGGTGAGCATGGCTTTGCCTACCGGGCTGGATAGGTCGAAGCCTTCGCGCATCGAGACCACAGTAACGCCCTTGGCCTTAAGAGCTTCCACTGTCTCCAGCACGTCGATGGTGTCTCTGCCTAGGCGGTCGATGGCGGCCACGACAACCGTGTCTCCCTTCCTGGCGTAGGCATGGAGTGCCTTGAAGCCCTCCCGTTGCAGTGCCTTGGTGGCCCCGCTGGTGGCCTCATCGGAGAACCACTCGTTCACATTGAAGCGTTGGCTGATGGCGTGTCGCTGTGCCTCGGTGGTTTGGCCGTCGGTGCTGACTCGGACGTAGGCAATGGTGGCGGTCATGGCTGATAGCTCCTTGAACGCTAGGTGGATCACAAAGCTGGCTCAAGATGCTATTGGATGGATCATTGAAAATCAACAGTTCTGATCCAGTCGAAGGCTGCAGCGTTTCGTCTGGCTCAAGCTGCGCTCAAGCTGGCTCGGAAGGTACACCTTCTGATCCACTCCCTTAGTACGCACGGGAACCCATCTCGCGGTCTTGCGGGCTGGTCTGTCCTTCCATCGAGACGCTCTGGCCAGAGCGCGGTACTCGTTCACATGGAAGTGAGATCGAGGCCCGTGGGGGTCGTCGTGCCCCGGCTCACCCTCGCTGTCGACAGGGAAGCCTGAGCATCGTGTTTGATCGGGGAGGGGTGCCCTGTTTTTTCAGGCGAGGAGGGGTGGGTACCGGGGGGAATCGAGTGGGACGGCTCGATGGATAGGGGCTCGCATTTTTTGCAAAAAATGGCCGGTGGGGTGTGGCCAAGTGATCCAAAAGGGATCCAGAAGTGATCCGAAACGGTGATCCAAAGCGCTCCCAAAGGCTCATGCCAGCGCTATAGAATGTGGTCTCCGATTGATAGTCGTGCGACGAGCAGAAAACGCTAGAAGTCAGGAATGGCGAGGCTTTCAGGCCTTCCCGCATTGATTACCCGTTAACCTGGTCAGGCCCGGAAGGGAGCAGCCATAGCGGGAACATCGAGTGCCGGGGTGTGGCTGGTGGGGCCGCCTCCATTACGCAAGTCCTTAATCTAAAGGTCTTTTCTAGCTCAAAACCTCGAAGTGGACCAGTGCCGTAGTACACCTAAGTGGTGGGCTGTGCTTAGCATTCTGGCGTCGTCATCTTGCCTCTCCAATACCCTCTCTGGTTAAGCTAATCTCGGCGCTATCTTGTCATTCGCTCATGTGGCGTATTCCCCTTGGCTCTTGCAGTGATTTGCAATTGCCAGTACGGCGGCTGTGCTACTAGGATTAGGCATCTGAGCGAGGAGCGAGACATGGAATTCGTAGAGCGACTGAACGCGTTATCAGCCAAAATCCGCCAGCAGGGTCCTGCTATCCAGACAGAAGAGGCGACCAAGATTGCCTTTGTCATGCCCTTCATCAACTCCGTCCTAGGCTATGATGTCTTCGATCCCTCTGAGGTTACGCCAGAGTACGTCTGCGACGTGGGGACGAAGAAGGGCGAGAAGATCGACTACGCCATCATGAAGAACGGCGAGATTCAGATCCTGATCGAGTGCAAGAAGATTGGTGAGCCGCTGCATATCAATCACGCGAGCCAGCTCTTCCGGTATTTCCACGTCACCACCGCACGTATCTCTATCCTTACCAATGGCCAGGTCTACCGATTCTTCACCGACCTTGATGCCCCTAATAAGATGGATGAGAAGCCATTCTTGGAGCTGGACCTTCTCGATTTGGACGAGCACGCCCTTCCAGAGCTTCAGAAGCTAACCAAGTCTGCTTTCGATGTTGACTCGATCATCAGTGCTGCTGGAGAACTGAAGTACGTTGGCCAAATCAAGAAAGAAATGGCTTCGCAGTTCAGTCAGCCTAGTGACGAGTTTGTGAAGTTCTTCGCTACTCGGGTCTACGACGGGATCATTACCCAGAAGGTGAGAGAGCAATTCACCGCCTTGACTAGGAAGGCGGCAATCCAGTTCCTAGGAGATCAGATTAATGACAGGCTGAAGTCAGCTATGAGCGGTGCGGTCGAGCCGTCTTATGCGATGATGGCTGTTCAAGCGGCAACGGAGCCTGAGTCTGCTGAGGAAACCGGCGACGACGACCGTATTCAGACTACTCTTGAAGAGCTTGAGGGCTTCCACATCGTCAAGGCAATTGTGCGGGCGGTTGTGGATGCAAAACGGATCGTTCACCGTGATACGCAAAGTTACTTCGGAATTTTGCTGGACGATAATAATCGTAAACCGATTTGCCGGTTGCACTTCAATCGCACTCAGAAGTACATAGGAATCTTCGATGCTGAAAAGAACGAAACCCGCCATCCAATTGCATCTGTGGATGATATCTACGGATTTGCGGAGCAGTTGAAGGGTGCTATTTCGCTGTACGAGTAAGTTTCGGTTGCCGGCGGGCACCGATCTATTAGTTTTCGAGCGGTGCTCTCGCCATAATTTCTGAGGCGGTACTGTTAGATGGTATTCGCCTAATTTCCTGCTCGCTCGCTCCACCAACGATGTTGCGAGAAACAGAGCAGCTCGATGTCTCGTAATAGGAGGGGTATGCGAAGGGGATGCCGGTTGGGGAGCAGATGCTTCGGGAGTCTAAGATTTAGGTAGTAAACGGATTGGCGGCGGACGATGTAAGCCATGAAATGTCACCGGAGTGGACCAGTAAAGTGGAACAATTCTGGTTACACCCCGAGTCTGAGCATTCTTGCTGGATATCCGCACGGTTGAATGGCCAGCCTCCTCATCAGCTTGAAACCCATGCCCCATAAGGCATGCACTCAGGAGGCACGCTATCGCTCAGCCAAACGAACGTCCGCCTTATTGCTTCAAAGAGACTTGCTTGGCCTCAGGGTTGAACGCTTTGAGACGCTTCATCAGTGTGCTGATATTAGTGCGAGCCGAACCCTCATTGGCCAGGCGAAGACGCTTGATTCCGATAAGTGAGTCACCCATCCCGGCGGTATATGGCGTCCGAATGATTTCTCGGAAGATGACGGCGTTTGAACTTGATTCGGTCAGTGTATATTCAGCCTCGCAGGTGACTTCGAAATCCACGCCAAAAATGGGCTGGTCGACGCGTAGCAGGTTGGCGCGCAGGGTATAGGCGGTGGGGCCTTCGCCTAGCAAGCCGGCACTCGCAAGTGATTGCTTGAGGGCTGCGCCAAAGTCGGGGCCGTCAATTTCCGAAGTCCAGAGAGGATTGGTGCTGTCTCCGCCATTAACCTCGGTTACCTGGATGTTGCGGTGCAGGCGTTGATCATAGAGTTGCGCATCGGTTTGATCTGATATTACGGACATTCCGGAGATCTGGGCAGGTGAAGCGCACCCTGTGCAAAGCGCAATAAATGCCGAGGCTAGAAACAGACGGAAGTAGTTCACTCGAATAATCCTTGATGGTATGTCAGTCACATGAGACAGAAGCCATGCGTCGTGTATGGCCTCAGTAGTTTCAACGTCCGCGCTGAGTGGCATCATCGGAACGTGTATTCCTTATGCCGAGCGTTGCACTGATCGGTAGCCCTTACAGGTTGTACTTGTCATCGATCCTGCGTTTGTCGAGCGTGTATCGCTTGAGGTCGATCGCGTCAGACTCCAGCTTGGCATCTAGCTCGTCCATGTCATGCTTTTTAAGCGTTGCAACGTGCGCTTTGGTGGCTTGGTAGTTGATGAGCTCTGCAGCGTCATGCCCGCTCACTGGGTCCCAGAGAATGGAAAGAGGCCAGAACAGCAGGTTCACTACGCCAAAACCGTATGCGCGGCCATAGAACGAACCTCCACCCGGAAGCAAGCCGAGGCCGGCAGCAAGTCCAGGGCTCTTTTCTTCAACCGCGAGGTTTTGGGCGCGGTAGCTGGCAAGCTCCAACTCTTGGGCCGAATTAAGGCCAGTAGCGCAACCAGTGGTCAGCGTTATCAGGGCGGCAGCGGTCAGATTTCTAATTGTGGACATACAACGGTTCCTAAGTGTAAGTGCTGTTCTCGCGCGGCAGGGCGTCGAGGTGCGCAACTTTACACTGAATAGTGGCGTATTAGAATCATTTGGCCATCATATCGCTAGGGTGATGCAGGCTTTTTTCTTCCCAAGCCCTGCCGCCGACAGCTTCATCAGCCGCTGAAATTTCGGGCATGCCAGATGATCTTTCTCAGGGCATTGAGCTGCATGGCGCAACCCCTTGCTCATGGCCTGCAAGCGCCTGATCCGCGCGTCAAGTTCGTCTGCCTTGGCATTCAGCATCTGCCGGTCGACCTGCAGGTCCACCAACATCGCCCCCACTTCATCCAACGAAAACCCCGCAGCCTGCCCCAGGGCGATCAGCGCCAGCCTGTCCGCCACATCGGCTGCAAACTGTCGTCGCTGGCCGCGCCCGGCCAGGGACTTGAGCAAGCCTTTCTTCTCGTAGTAGCGGAGTGTCGATGCAGGTACGCCTGTGCGTTTGGCGACGTCGGCAATGTCCATTTCGGGCCCTTGACTTGAAGTTGACTTCAACTTCTATGCTGCGCGGCATGGGTAAGGACCGTCAACTTTCGAGGGCTTGTTTATGACGTTTACTGCTATGTTTTTAGCTGCGTTGCCGATTGGCATCGGCGCCACAGTAGTGATGGACCTGTGGGGGCTGCTGCTGAGGCGGTTGGGTGTGGCAACGCTGAACTTTGCCATGGTCGGGCGTTGGGCGGGGCACCTGCTAGGTGGGCGTGCTTCGCACCAAGCGATTGCCAAAGCGGAACCGGTGCGAAATGAGTTGGCGTGGGGATGGGTGATTCACTACGCCACCGGCGTGCTTTTCGCGATGCTGCTGCTTGTGATCGTGGGGGAGGGCTGGTTGCGATCGCCTACTGTTTTACCTGCGGTAGTTGTGGGTATGGGTACAGTCGTGGCGCCGCTGTGCTTCATGCAGCCGGCCATGGGGGCAGGGTTCTTTGCGTCCAGAACGCCGACACCTGCGCGGAACTGCCTGAAGAGCCTGGTCACGCATTTTGTGTTTGGTGTGGGGTTGTTCTTGAGTGCGTATTTACGGGCTTTGCTGTGAAGACAGGGATCCCGATTACAGTAAGCACATGATCAGAGTGTCTGCTTTTAAAATAGGTCTGATAGCAGTCTAGGAAAGCTCCTACGCGTCAGGCAGGCATAGCGAATTATCCTACGTGTTCCTTCGACTCCCGTCTGATTGTTCCGGTCAACCTCGCCCACTAGGCTTTCGCGGTCGCTGTCAGTTCAGCGATCGGGTGTGGAAGCCTGGGTGGTTTGGTGGCTGTCGATATGACGGTTGTGCGTGGGAGGCCTTCGGGCCTGCCAGGTTTGCCATACCCCTGGTCTTCCACCCCGCGTACAACTGTCACCCTAAGTGTGGAGGCGAAAGGGTGCTCTCAGCCCGGTATGGTGAACTCATGAAAAAACGGGTCCCCGATGCCCCCACGTCTTCGATCTTCCCCAAGGCAAATCCCTTTCCCGCGCGATCAGCAAAGGCATCGACCCGATGGGGTTCGCGTTGATGAATGTTTCCCACTACCTGATGTTCGCCTACAGTGATAGCCGGCGGGCGCTTGAGCGCATTCAGGACGAAGAAGCCAGGCAGTTATTGGAGCATGGGTTGCGGGCCATGCAGATTGCCTGGGGGCAGGCGGATGCTGTCAGCTTGGCGTTTGAACGTAAAGGCCGGTGACATTGAGTTTGTGATAGAGATTGTGAGTGTGCCGCTCAACGCTGTGGGAGCGGGCATGCCCGCGAAGAATATAACGCGGTGGATGGCACCGGCTATGCCGGTGTTCGCGGGCAAGCCCGCTCTCATCAAACAAAATACAACCCACTGTTTTCTAAGCACTCAAGCGGCCACCAGCTGATACCCCAGTTTCCGGGCTTTGCGGAGCAAAGCCCGGACCTGCCGGTCCTGGCTTCTGGTTTCGAACTCCTCAAGACCTTTTTCAACATAAGCCTGCTTCTTGGTTAAAAGGTTGTACACCAGACGTGCCAACTGATGCGCAGTGGCCTTGATGGCGCAGCTGGTATCCATTCGAGTCAGTCTGGCTCGGTGCGATGCACCAATGAAACCCTTGTCGTTACGGGCATTGGATGCAGCCTGCTTGAGTGCTTGAGCTGCTCGATTGACTATTTTTGGCCCACCACTTGCCAGTCGATGACCGCCGGAGATTCGAGTAGGGGGAGCCAGTCCCAACCAAGAGCAGAAGTGCTGTGAGGACGGGAAGCGTGATAGATCTGTACCGATCTCCCCTGTCAGCACTAATGCAGTGTCCACCCCAATGGTTGGAATTGCGGTTAGGTCCACGCCAAGAACTTTCCACAATGTCTGATGCAGTTCAGTCTGTTGGGCACCGTTTCGGTGCGGGCTCCGTAAAGGCTTATTGGATGGCTCTGGCTTGTTTTGCAGCACCGGCAACTGCTCTAACGCGGCTTTTATGGCGTCGTCACAATCAGCAATTTGCTGCTCCAGGAAGTCATAGGCAGCCAATTCCTGAGTTAGCGCATGCAAATGCTCGCGCCGCCAATTGCCATGAAGACTCCGAGCGACAGCCTCCTTGCCTGCCTTGATGCGGCGGTCGGTCAGTTCAGCCAGTTGCACTGGGTCCCGTTCACCTGCGCAGATGGCTCGCAAAATCTTCATGCCAGTTACGCCGGAAATATCACTGATGACATTGGCCAGCTGGATGTTCATTTGGCTCATGGCCTTTTGCATCCGGTTCAGCGTCTGCGCCTGGTCTTTCACTTTGGAAGCACGCTGCCTGACCAATGACCGGACGCAGCAGGTCAGATCATCGGGGCGGAATGCGCCTCTGAGCAGTCCATGAGTCATCAGCTGCCAAATCCACTGGCAATCCAGCACATCTGATTTACGGCCCGTGATTTGCCGAGTTGCTCTGGCATTGACGAGATAAACCTCAAAACCGCGCTCGCTGAGAATCTCGTAAATTGGAATCCAATAAACCCCCGTGGATTCCATGGCAACGACCTTGATCCCCAGGCTTTCAAGCCAGTTAGCCATCTTGAGCAGGTCGTCAGTAAAGGACGTGAACGACTGGACGGGATTTTCGTGCCGGGGATCGACCGCCACGAAATGCTCTCGACCACCGACATCGATCGCTGCGCAATCGGGATGGACGACGGTAAAGCGTTGCTTGGAAGGCTTGCGCGCCATGATGAATCCTCGCAGGATAAAGGGCGCGCGGGGCACACGGTGGCGAAAGGGTTCACTCTCTCATACGTGGTCACAGCTGAATCAGCTGATGCCTACAGGGACTTCACGCCGATACCGTGCGGATCACTCTCCCACGCGGGTGTGCGGACACACACCAGTGCTGGCTACGATCTCTGTCCCGCGCACACGAACCCTAACAAAGCAAAAGGCGGCTGGCCCTACCGGGCCAACCGCCTTTTCTTTTTCAAAATGTCAGCGTCGCTGCGGATCTAAAGCCGTACACCTCATGTTTGCTGCGCGACAGCGCAGCCCGGAAGGGCTGGGTGATCTCCCACAGGGATCGCGCCAGCTTTTAGAAATTGAGCAAGACAGTTGCTCCCACAGTGTTTGCGCAAGCGTTCGCGAAATGAGCAGGGCGTTAGTTGCGCTGGCTGTGTGCCGGCATTTTGCTGGGTATTTCGGGCCGGGCCACAGACATACTCTCCGGCTCGCCCGTCCCTCCATGCCGCTGCAAAATCCGCTCGATCTCCCCCGACTGCTTCATTCTTGCCAGCGCCCGCAATAGCCCTTGAGTCGGTATCGCCGGATCGTTGCGCACCATGCACCCCAAATCCTGTTCGTCCAGCACTGCCAGCGCTTGCAATTGCTGCTCCGCTGGCAACCCTTGGTTGAACCACTGCAACGACAACTGGTTGCTCACCGCATGGCGATACCGGCCTGCCTGCAGCTTTTGCAGCACCAGCAACTGGCTGCGGCTGTCCTCACGGTGCAGCTGGCCGTGGTCCAGCAGCGGTTGCAGGGTTGAATAGGTGTAGCCAAGCACCGTGCCGATCGCCTGGGGTGGCAGTTGCTCCGGGGATATCGGGTTGCTGTCGCCGGCGCGGCCAACCAGTACGTCGCGCTGATGAATCAGCGGGATACTCCACACAAAATCCCTTGGATGGTCGTTGAGCCATTGGGAACTGACGTAGCAACGCACATCAATATCGCCGCTGCTCATGGCCTCCTCCAGGCGCAAGCGGGCCATGACGTGGAACTCGGGGCGAGCGCCCACTTGCCTGGCAACGGCTTGCATCAGGTCGTAAAGCAATCCCTCCACTGGCTGATCGCCTTCGATGCGTACCAGCGGCATGCTCCAGCTCTCGACGACGGAAAAGCGCAGCACCGGCTGGTCAGCCAGGCTGTTTGTAGACCACAGCAGTAAAAGGGCCAGCAGTCTTCGCAAAGGCAATCCTCCCTGGACAATGCGCCATTCCAAGCTTAGACGAGTTGCGCAGGGTGCAATTTTGCCCCCGCTCCGCTAGCATTAGCGATCTTCCGCTCGATCAGGCTACGATGGTTTTTCGATGAGTTATCAGGTTCTTGCACGAAAATGGCGTCCGCGCTCGTTCCGCGAAATGGTCGGCCAGACCCATGTGCTCAAGGCCTTGATCAATGCCTTGGACAACCAGCGCCTGCACCATGCCTACCTGTTCACCGGTACCCGCGGCGTGGGCAAGACGACCATCGCCCGTATTATCGCAAAGTGCCTGAACTGTGAAACCGGCATCACCTCCACGCCCTGTGGCACCTGTTCGGTGTGCCGTGAGATCGACGAAGGCCGTTTCGTCGACCTGATCGAGATCGACGCCGCCAGCCGTACCAAGGTAGAGGACACTCGCGAACTGCTCGATAACGTGCAGTACGCCCCCAGCCGTGGGCGCTTCAAGGTCTACCTGATCGACGAAGTGCACATGCTCTCGACCCACTCGTTCAACGCCTTGCTCAAGACGCTGGAAGAGCCGCCGCCCTACGTCAAGTTCATCCTCGCCACCACCGACCCGCAGAAGCTGCCGGCCACCATCCTGTCGCGCTGCCTGCAGTTCTCGTTGAAGAACATGAGCCCGGAGCGGGTGGTGGAGCACCTCAGTCACGTACTGGCCGCCGAGAACGTGCCGTTCGAGGAAGATGCCCTGTGGCTGCTGGGCCGTGCGGCCGATGGCTCCATGCGTGATGCCATGAGTCTGACCGACCAGGCCATCGCCTTTGGTGAAGGCAAGGTACTGGCCGCCGATGTGCGTGCCATGTTGGGTAGCCTCGACCATGGCCAGGTGTATGGCGTCTTGCAGGCACTGCTCGAAGGCGATGCCAGGGCTTTGCTGGAGGCCGTGCGTAACCTGGCCGAGCAAGGGCCGGACTGGTCGGGTGTTCTGGCCGAAATGCTCAATGTGCTGCACCGTGTAGCCATTGCCCAGGCGCTGCCCGAAGCGGTAGACAACGGCCAGGGTGATCGCGAGCGGGTATTGGCGCTGGCATCGGCGCTGCCGGCCGAGGATGTGCAGTTCTATTATCAGATGGGCCTGATTGGCCGTCGTGACCTGCCCCTTGCGCCGGACCCGCGCGGTGGCTTCGAGATGGTGCTGCTGCGCATGCTGGCGTTCCGCCCGGCAGACACGGACGACGCGCCGAAGCCGGTGCTAAAGCCAGCGGGGATCAGCCAGGCCACAGCTGATCCTGCAGGGCAGGTGGCAGCCGCGGCGCCGGTCGCGCTTTCATCGCCTGTTGCGGCTGTGCCGGCGGAGCCTGTAGCGCAAGCCCCGCAGCTGGAGGTGCCTGCACCCGCGACGGCTGATCATGAACCGGAGGCCGAGGCAGATGTTGAGCTGAAGGCCGAAGCCGAGGCCATCTCCGTACCTGAGCCTGTTGCCGAAGTGGTCGACCTGCCGTGGGAAGAGCCTGCCGTTGCACCCGCGCCGTTAGCGGCCGAACCCGCGCCTGAACCGGCACCTGCGCCCGAGCCTGTTGCCCCGGTGGCGCCCCCACAGGCCGCCCCGGCACACGACGAGCCGCCTTTCGACCCGTCTGCCTACGCTGCCGTGGGGATGGACCGGGACGATGAGCCACCGTTGGACGAAGACTATTACGGCGGCGAAAGCGATCCGGCAGGTTTCAGCTACCTGGACGAGTTGGCCGAACATGTTCAGGAAGACGTGTCCAAACCGGCTGCCGAACCGTTGCCGGCAGCCAAACCGGCCACCGGCCTGGCCTTGCAATGGCTGGAATTATTCCCACAGTTGCCTGTGTCAGGGATGACAGGCAACATCGCGGCAAACTGTACACTGATTGCCGCCGATGGCGACGACTGGCTGCTGCATCTGGACCCGGGCCAGGGGGCACTGTTCAACGCGACCCAGCAGCGGCGCCTGAACGAAGCGCTCAACCAGCACCTGGGGCGCACGCTGAACCTGCGGATCGAGCTGATCCTGCCCGAGCAGGAAACCCCGGCTCAGGCCGCAGCGCGCAAGCGTGCCGAGCGCCAGCAGGATGCAGTTGCTTCGATCGAGCAGGATCCGTTGATCCAGCAGATGATCAAGTTGTTCGGCGCCAAGGTGCGGCAGGATACTATTGAGCCTGTAGAAGCCCTGGTCAGCCAGGGCCAGTAACGGATAACCATGCGGCCGGCCCGGTGCCGGGCCGCATCACATGACCCAATCGAGGTATACCCCATGATGAAAGGTGGCATGGCCGGCCTGATGAAGCAGGCCCAGCAGATGCAGGAAAAAATGCAGAAGATGCAGGAAGAACTGGCCAACGCCGAAGTCACCGGTCAGTCCGGTGGCGGGCTGGTGAGCGTGGTGATGACCGGTCGTCACGACGTCAAGCGCGTCAGCATCGACCAGAGCCTGATGTCGACTGATGAAGATGACAAGGAAGTACTGGAAGACCTCATTGCCGCTGCGCTGAACGACGCAGTGCGCAAGGTTGAGCAAAGCAGCCAGGAAAAGATGGGCGGCATGACCGCCGGCATGCAGCTGCCGCCAGGCTTCAAGATGCCGTTCTAAGGGCATTGCGATACGCAAAACCGCCGCTGATATCAGCGGCGTTTTTTTTACGTAGATTTCAACCCAGGCGCGGTCTGCTTTTTTATGTCGGGTACAACTGTTGTGCTCGAACTTTGAAATTTTTGCACGATCACTATGGGGGCGGGCATGCCCGCTCCCACAGTGATCACACTGGCTTTCCAGTTTTGTGCAAGGCAATTGCGCTCATATAACTGCAGGCCGCGTAGACTTGGGGTGACCTGATTTGACGCCACCGCCCTCGCTGGGTATAAACCGCCTCTTATTGAATTGTCAGGCCTTTCCCATGAGCTTCAGCCCCCTCATCCGCCAACTGATCGACGGCCTGCGCATCTTGCCAGGTGTCGGTCAGAAAACCGCCCAGCGCATGGCCCTGCAACTGCTCGAGCGCGACCGCAGCGGTGGGCTGCGCCTGGCTCAGGCCTTGACCCAGGCCATGGATGGGGTGGGCCACTGCCGTCAGTGTCGCACCCTCACCGAGCAGGAGCTGTGCCCGCAGTGCGCCGACCCGCGCCGTGACGACACCCAGCTGTGCGTGGTCGAGGGGCCGACCGATGTGTATGCGGTGGAGCAGACGGGCTACCGTGGCCGTTACTTCGTGCTCAAGGGGCACCTGTCGCCGCTGGATGGCCTGGGGCCTGAGGCGATCGGTATTCCGCAGCTGATGGCGCGGATCGAAGAGCAGGGCACCTTTACCGAGGTGATCCTGGCGACCAACCCGACGGTGGAAGGCGAAGCGACGGCGCATTACATTGCCCAGTTGCTGAGCGAGAAAGGGCTGGTAGCGTCGCGGATTGCCCATGGTGTGCCCCTGGGCGGTGAGCTGGAGATGGTGGACGGCGGTACCCTGGCCCATGCCTTTGCAGGGCGCCGGCCCATTTCGCTCTGATTCATTGGGGCTGCAAAGCAGCCCCAAAAGCCCACTCAGTACTCGCTGAGGGAAAACTCGGTCAGGCAGAAGGTAGGCACCCCGGCCGCCTGCAACCGACGCGAGCCGTCCAGTTCCGGCAGGTCGATGATCGCCGCCGCCTCGAACACCTGCGCCCCGGTACGACGCACCAGGTTGGCCGCCGCCAGCAGGGTCCCGCCAGTTGCTATCAAGTCATCGAAGATCAACACCGAATCGCCTTCGCACAGGCTGTCGGCATGCACTTCCAGGAAGGCCTCGCCGTACTCGGTCTGGTAACCCTCGCTCAGCACGTCGGCCGGCAGCTTGCCCTGCTTGCGGAACAGGATCAGCGGCTTGTTCAGCTGGTGGGCGATGATCGAGCCGATCAGGAAGCCCCGCGCGTCCATGGCGCCGATGTGGCTGAATTCAGCCTCGACATAGCGCTCGATGAACTGGTCGGCCACATAGCGCAGCCCGCGTGGCGACTGGAATAACGGGGTAATGTCGCGGAAGATCACACCCGGTTTTGGGAAGTCCACTACCGGGCGGATCAGGGCTTTGAGGTCGAAGGCGTCGCTGTGCATTGTTGCGGGTATCCTGGGAAAACGAATGCCCAAGTATACCCGCTAAACGTGGCCTCAGGCCTCGATTGCACCACCGGCCAGCGCGCACAGCTGGATCGGGTCGAGAATGTGCACTTCCTTGCCCTCGGCGCGCAGCAGGCCGTTCTGCTGGAAGCGGGTGAACACCCGCGACACGGTTTCTACGGCCAGGCCAAGGTAGTTGCCGATTTCGTTGCGCGACATGCTCAGGCGGAACTGATTGGCCGAATAGCCGCGGGCGCGGAAGCGCGCCGACAGGTTGACCAGGAAGGTGGCAATGCGCTCGTCGGCGGTCTTTTTCGACAGCAGCAACATCATTTGCTGGTCGTCGCGGATTTCGCGGCTCATTACCCGCATCAGCTGGCGACGCAGCTGCGGCAGTTGCACCGAAAGCTCGTCAAGCCGCTCGAAGGGGATTTCACACACCGAAGTGGTTTCCTGGGCCTGGGCCGATACCGGGTAGGCCTCGGTATCCATGCCCGACAGGCCGACCAGTTCGCTGGGCAGGTGGAAGCCCGTGATCTGCTCTTCGCCGCTGTCGCTGAGGCTGAAGGTTTTCAGGGCCCCGGAACGTACTGCGTAGACCGAGCCAAAACTGTCACCCTGGCGGAACAGAAACTCGCCTTTCTTGAGCGGTCGCCCGCGTTTGACGATTTCATCCAGTGCGTCCATGTCTTCCAGGTTCAGCGAAAGAGGCAGGCACAGGGGGGCCAGGCTGCAATCCTTGCAATGGGCCTGGTTGTGTGGGCGCAGTTTGACTGGCTCGGACATTTGAATCGATCCTTGTGGGAAAGCACACATAAGTCGTAAGGGTAACTCACGACACAGGGTGTAGGCCAGTGTGCGCGGTGATGGTGCGCGCTGGCGAAACCCCGGCAGGTGGCCTGCCGGGAGTCCTTGTGTGCTCATAGTGTGCCTGACAAGGAAGCTTGTCCATGCGGTGAACGCCTTGTTTTTCAGATCACTCGCGAGAAACGCTGGCGGTTGTGCATTGCCAGATACGCGTCGAACACCATGCATACCGAGCGCGCCAGCAGCCGGCCGGCCGGCAGGATGCGAATACCCTTGTCGTCCAGGCTGATCAGGCCGTCGCGCTGCAAGGTCAGCAGCTCGGGCCAGAGGTCGTTGAAGTAACCGCGAAAATCAAGGGTGAAGGCCTGTTCGATGGGTTCGAAATCCAGCTCGAAATGGCAGATCAGCTGCTGGATCACCGCCCGGCGTATACGGTCGTCGTGGTTGCACAGCAAGCCGCGCTGGGTGGCCAGCTGGGCGTTGGACAGGCTGTCCTGGTAGGTGCTGAGGTCACTGCTGTTCTGGCAGTACAGGTCGCCGATCTGGCTGATCGCCGACACGCCCAGGCCAATCAGGTCGCAGTGCCCGTGGGTGGTGTAGCCCTGGAAGTTGCGCTGCAAGGTGCCTTCTTCCTGGGCAATGGCCAGTTCGTCGTCGGGCAGGGCGAAGTGGTCCATGCCGATGTAGCGGTAACCGGCGGCGGTCAGTTGGTCGATGGTGGCGTGCAGCATCTCCAACTTGGCGGCGGCGCTGGGCAGGTCGTTGCTGTCGATGCGCCGTTGCGGCATGAAACGCTCTGGAAGGTGGGCATAGTTGAACACCGACAGGCGGTCGGGCTGCAGGCGGATCACCTCTTCGACGGTGCGGGCGAAGCCTTCCGGGGTTTGCTTGGGCAGGCCGTAGATCAGGTCGAGGTTGACCGAGCGAAACTGTAGCGTGCGGGCAGCCTCGATCAGGGTGCGGGTCTGCTCCAGGCTCTGCAGGCGGTTGATCGCCCGTTGTACGGCCGGGTCAAGGTCCTGCACACCCAGGCTGACGCGGTTGAAGCCCAGTTCGCGAAGCAGGCCCATGGTCGACCAGTCGGCTTCGCGAGGGTCGATCTCGATGCCGTAGTCGCCGGAATCGTCGTCCAGCAGGTGGAAGTGCTGGCGCAGGGTGGCCATCAGTTGGCGCAGTTCCACATGGCTGAGGAAGGTTGGTGTGCCTCCGCCAAAATGCAGCTGTTCAACACGTTGTTTAGGGTCCAGGTGGCAGGCGATCAACTGGATTTCCTGCTCCAGGCGCTGCAGGTAGGGCGCGGCGCGCGCGCGGTCCTTGGTGATGACCTTGTTGCAGGCGCAGTAGTAGCAGATGTTGGCGCAGAACGGCACATGCACGTACAGCGACAGCGGGCGCACGGCCCGTCGGCTCTCGCGCAGGGCGTTGAGCAGGTCGAACGAACCCACCTCGCTGTGCAGTTGCACGGCGGTTGGGTAAGAGGTGTAGCGTGGCCCGGCGAGATCGTAGCGGCGGATCAGGTCGGTATCCCAACGTAGTTCGTCGAGCATGAGGGTAGTCCCCGGAAAGAGCAGCAGTGCACCGGAGTCTATGGCCGTCTGTAGGAAACTGTGTTGATTTGTATCAAGGGCATTGGGGCTGCCTTGCAGCCCCCGTCAATGCCCCATCAGCCAGTGCTGGTGTGGGCCCGGCAGGGTCCAGACACCGAATAGCATCACCAGCACACCGCCCGCCACGCGCACGCTGCGTCGCCGCAACAGGGCGTTTACCCGTTCGGCAGCCAGCCCGGTTGCCAGCAACACCGGCCAGGTGCCCACCCCGAACGCGAGCATCAACACCGCGCTGTACCCGGCGTTGCCCTGGCTGGCCGCCCACAGCAGGGTGCTGTAAACCAAACCGCACGGCAGCCAGCCCCACAAGGCGCCCAGCAGCAACGCCCGGGGCAGGCTGGACACTGGCAGCAAGCGCGACGCCAGCGGCTGAATATGCCGCCACAACCCGCGGCCAAGTGCCTCGATACGGGTCAGCCCGCTCCACCAGCCGGCCAGGTACAGGCCCATGGCAATCAGCAGCAGCGCCGCAGCCACCCGCAGCGCCAGCGCTGCCGGGCTGCTGGCCACGGCCCAGCCTGCCAGGCCCAGCAACAGGCCGGCGCAGGCATAGCTGAAAATGCGCCCCAGGTTATACGCCAGCAACAGGCGCAGACGCTTGCCGCGTTGTTCGGGGGGGATGGCCAAGGTCAGTGCGCCCATCAGGCCACCGCACATGCCCAGGCAGTGACCGCCACCCAGCAGGCCAAGGACCAGTGCCGAGCCCAGCAGCGGAAGCAGGTCAGGCACGGGGAGGTGGTTCCTTGTCGGTGTCGGCCGGGGCGTCGTCAGGCTTCACGGCCGCCTGGTGGCGCGGGTCCTGATCGTCGAACAGGATGCTGTGGGCGGGGCCTTCAAGGTCGTCGTACTGGCCGCTGTCTACCGCCCAGAAGAAGATGTACACGGCCACGCCGACCAGCAGCAGGGCTGCCGGAATCATGACATAGAGGGCGGGCATGGCGACTTCCTCCCGGGTAAAGGGGCTTCGTGGGGCAGCGGGCCAGAGGCCACGGGCATACGGGTCAGGCGCAGGGCATTGAGCACCACGATCAGCGAGCTGACCGACATGCCGATGGCGGCCCACACCGGCGTGATCCAGCCGAGCGCGGCAAACGGCAACATCAGGCCATTATACAGGGTCGCCCACAGCAGGTTCTCGAGGATGTTGCGCCGCGTTCGACGGGCCAGGTCGAAGGCCTGCACCAGCGCCTGCAGGCGGTTGGACAGCAGTACGGCATCGGCGCTGGTCTTGGCAAGGTCGGTGGCGCTACCCATCGCGATGCTGATGTCGGCGGCGGCCAGCACCGGCACATCGTTGACACCGTCGCCGAGCATCAGCACTTTGCGCCCCTGTGCCTGCAGGGCTTTCAGCCGGTCAAGCTTGTCGTCTGGCCGCAGGCCGCCAATGGCCTGGTCGATGCCCAGTTGTGCGGCCACTTCGGCAACCATTGGCGAGCTGTCGCCCGATAGCAGCAGCGTGCGCCAGCCACGTGCCTTGCAGGCAGCGAGCAGGGCCGGGGCATCGTCGCGCAGACGGTCGTCCAGGCCAAACCAGGCCAATGGCCCCTGGCGGTCGCCCAGCAGCAGCCATTGGCCGCGCGGCTCTGGCACGGCGGGGATTTGCGCGCCGCTCAAGGCGCAGACGAAGGTGGCCTGGCCAATGCGCAGGCGCTGCCCGTCCACCAGCCCTTCCAGGCCGAGGCCAGGTATGGTCTGCACATCATCGGCAGGCGTGGCGGTACGACCGAAGGCGCGGGCGATGGGGTGCTCGGAGCGGTTTTCCAGCGCGGCGGCAAGGGCCAGGCAGCGGTCGGCTGCCTGGCTGCCGAGCGGGCGAATGCTGCGCAAGGCCAGGCGGCCCTCGGTCAGTGTGCCGGTCTTGTCGAAGATTACTGTGTCGATCTGGTTCAGGCCTTCCAGCACATGGCCGCGGGTCACCAGCAGGCCGAGCTTGTGCAAGGTGCCGGTGGCGGCCGTAAGCGCAGTTGGCGTGGCCAGCGACAGCGCACAGGGGCAGGTTGCCACCAGCATCGCCAGCACGATCCAGAACGCCCGCGTCGGGTCCAGGTGCCACCACCACAGGCCGATGGCAACGGCGGCCAGCAGCGAAAACAGCAGGAACCACTGCGAGGCGCGGTCGGCAATTTCCGCCAGGCGCGGTTTTTCGGTCTGGGCGCGCTCCAGCAGGCGGACGATGGCCGATAACCGTGAATCGTGACCGAGGGCTTCGACTTCCACGTTAAGGGTGCTTTCGACGTTCAACGTGCCGCCGGTGACCCGTTCGCCTACTTGGCGGGGCTGTGGCAGGTATTCGCCGGTCAGCAGTGATTCGTCGACGCTGGAGCGGCCTTCTACGATACGCCCGTCGGCCGGGATTACTGCGCCTGGCAGCACTTGCACGGTGTCACCGCAGTGCAGTTCGCCAAGGAGGATGCGCTCGCTGCGGCCGAAGGCGTCCAGGCGCAGGCACGAGGCCGGCAGCAGGTTGACCAGCTGCGCAGTGGCCGCAGCCGTGCGTTCTCGGGCTCGGCGTTCCAGGTAGCGGCCGGTGAGGAGAAACAGGGCGAACATGCCCACGGTGTCGAAATACAGCTCGCCGCTGCCCGTGATGGCCGTCCAGATGCCAGCACCGAAGGCAAGGCCAATGGCCAGCGACACTGAAACGTCCATGGTCAGGTGGCGGGTGCGCAGGTCGCGTGCCGCGCCTTTGAAGAATGGCGCGCAGCTGTAGAACACGATGGGGATGGTGAGGAACAGCGCAACCCAGCGCAGAATGGTGTGCAGTTCGGGCGACAGGTCGATGTTGAACTCCGGCCAGGTTGCCATGGTTGCCATCATTGCCTGGAACCACAGCAGCCCGGCCACGCCCAGGCGGCGCAAGGCGCTACGGTTTTCCCGGGCCAGCTGCTCGGTGGCCTTGTCGGGCTGATAGGGGTGGGCGGCGTAGCCGATCTGTCGCAGCTCGGCGAGCAGGCGCGACAGCGGTAGCTGCTGGTCATCCCAGTTCAGCAACAGGCGGTGATTGGACAGGTTCAGGCGCGCTTCGGCGACACCGGGCAGGTTGCGCAAGTGCTTTTCGATCAGCCACCCGCAGGCAGCGCAACTGATGCCTTCGACCAGCAGGGTGGTTTCGGCCAGCTCGCCCTGGTGGCGGACGAAGGTTTGTTGCACGTCACTGCGGTCGTAAAGGGCCAGCTCGTCCTGCAACTGCCTGGGCAGGGCTTCGGGGTTGGCGCTAGCGTCACTGCGGTGCTGGTAGTAGTGCTCCAGGCCTCCAGCGACGATCGACTCGGCCACCGCCTGGCAACCTGGGCAGCAGAACTGCCGGGGCTGGCCGAGGACCACGGCGGTGAAGCGGCTGCCGGCGGGGACGGGCAGGGCGCAGTGGTAGCAGGGGTGGGTTGGGTCATTGCGTCATTGCCTTACAGATCGGCCGGCCTGAATCGAAACCTGTAGGAGCGGGCTTGCCCGCGAATGCGTCAGGCCTGAAAACAACGTTGCCTGAGCTATCGCATTCGCGGGCAAGCCCGCTCCTACACAGGGAGAAGTGGTACGACTATTGGTGTTCGGCGCCTTGCAGTGCTTCATCACCCAGCTGCAAGGTCACACCATGCGCCACTTTTTCCTCTTCGAACAAGCGCCACACCTGGCCCCCTTCGCTACCCAGCAGTTCGACAAAGCGGCGCCCGTCGACCTTGTCTTCCAGCTGCCCCACATAGCGCCCTGCTTCTACCCGGCTTAGCAGCACCTTGCGGTCTTTCTCTGGCTGGGTTGGCGAAATCAGGTTCAGATCCAGGCTTTGCGGGTCGCTGTTACCGGTCAGACGCAGGTCCACTTCGCCAGTCAGCTCATCGAGGTGCACACTGGCCTTCAAGCCTAGCTTCTGCGCCAGCAATTCACGGTCCAGTGAGCGGTTGATGCCTTTGCCGGCCTCGTAGTAGTTGTCGTTCACCAGGTTGTCCGGGTTATGCACAGCGATGCTGACCATGGTCAGGCTCAGGCACACCGAGGTGGTGAGGATGCCGATGATGATCCAGGGCCAGAGGTGCTTGTACCAGGGGCTGGCGGCGGTGGCGGCAGGCATTGTGCGTTATCTCTCTTAGCGGATCTGTGGGCCGATGAAACGGCTCTTGGCTTCAACCTGGGCGTCACTGTCGTCGGCGCTCTTGAGGATGAAGGTGATTTCGTTGGTGGTCGATGGCAGTTTCTCGGGGGCAACCGACAGCTGCACGGGAAGGCTGACGATATCACCGGCTGCCACGCGGATTTCGCGTTGGCCTTCGAGCTTGAGGTCCGGCAGGCCGGCCGCGTCCAGCACGTAGACGTGATCGCGCTGGTCCTTGTTCATCACCTTCAGGCTGTACACGTTCTCGATCCGGCCCTGGGCGTTTTCGCGGTACAGCACACGGTCTTTGCTGACGTCGAAGCCGACCAGCGAACGGGTGGCGAAGGCCGTCGCCAGCCCGATCATCATCACCAGCAGTACCACGGCATAGCCGATCAGGCGCGGGCGCAGCATGTGGGTCTTCTGTCCGGACAGGTTGTGTTCGGTGGTGTAGCTGATCAGGCCTTTGGGGTAGTTCATCTTGTCCATGATGCTGTCGCAGGCATCGATACAGGCGGCGCAGCCAATGCACTCGATCTGCAGGCCGTCACGGATATCGATGCCGGTAGGGCAGACCTGCACGCACATGGTGCAGTCGATGCAGTCGCCCAGGCCTTGGGCCTTGTAGTCAGCGTCCTTTTTTCGTGGCCCGCGGGTTTCGCCACGGCGTGGGTCGTAGGACACGATCAGCGTGTCTTTGTCGAACATCACGCTCTGGAAGCGTGCATAGGGGCACATGTACACGCACACCTGTTCGCGCAGCCAGCCGGCGTTGCCGTAAGTGGCGAGGGTGAAAAAGCCGACCCAGAAGTACGCCCAGCCATCGGCCTGGCCGGTGAAGAATTCAATCACCAGTTCACGGATCGGCGAGAAGTAGCCGACGAAGGTCATGCCGGTGACAAAGCCGATCAGCAGCCACAGGCTGTGCTTGGCGAATTTGCGCAGGAACTTGTTGCCGCTCATGGGGGCTTTGTCGAGCTTCATGCGCTGGTTGCGATCACCCTCGGTGACCTTTTCGCACCACATGAAAATCCAGGTCCACACGCTTTGCGGACAGGTATAGCCGCACCACACCCGGCCGGCGAACACCGTGATGAAGAACAGGCCGAAGGCGGCGACGATGAGAATGCCCGAGAGCAGGATGAAGTCTTGCGGCCAGATGGTAGCGCCGAAGATGTAGAACTTGCGTTCGGGCAGGTTCCACCACACAGCCTGGTGACCACCCCAGTTCAGCCACACGGTGCCGAAGTACAGCAGGAACAGTGCGGCACCCCCGACCATGCGCAGGCGACGGAACAGGCCGGTGAAGGCGCGGGTGTAGATCTTTTCCCGGGAAGCGTAGAGGTCGACGGAATCCTTCCCTTTGCTGGCAGGCGGGGTGACATCATGTACCGGAATTTGCTTGCTCATCATCAAGTCCCACGGCAGTGGAGAAACGCCGCGGCCTGTGCGTGCGGGCCGCAGTCTCGCGCAATCTGCTAGCGCTCTGCGGTCCATGATACGCCGCTGAGGGCGGTATGGGATCGCACTGCGACCTTTAGTCGCGTTGGGTTCGTGGTATGAAACGTGTTATGGCGGGTGTCAATTGATCCAGGTCATCAGCCTGCCAGAAATGCGGTGGCTGTAAGGGCCTCTTCGCGGGCAAGCCCGCTCCTACATAGACCGCGATCGCTGTAGGAGCGGGTTTACCCGCGAAGAGGCCAGGCCTGCCTTACTCAGCCTTGGCCGGTTCAGCCTGGTGCGACAGGCTGTAAACATAAGCCGCCAGCAAGTGCACCTTGTCGTTGCCCTGCAGCTGTTCCTGGGCCGGCATCTGCCCCTGGCGGCCATAACGAATGGTCTGCTGCAGCTGGGCAAAGCTCGAACCGTAGATGAACGCCTGCGGGTGGGTCAGGTTCGGTGCGCCCATGGCGGGTGTACCTTTGCCTTCCGGCCCGTGGCAGGCCACGCAGTTGGCAGCAAAGATCTTCTGCCCGTTCTCGACATCGGCTTTCGCGCCCTCAGGCAATGTGCGGCCATCGAGTTTGCTGACCACGAATGCAGCCACATCGGCCACGCCCTGGTCACCGATTACTTCGGCCCAGGCCGGCATCACGCCATGGCGCCCGCCCATGATGGTGGTCTTGATGGTTTCCGGCTCGCCGCCCCAGCGCCAGTCATTGTCGGTGAGGTTGGGGAAGCCGAAGGCGCCCTTGGCGTCGGAACCGTGGCACACCGAGCAGTTGGAGGCGAACAGCCGCGCGCCCATTTTCAATGCCTGCGGGTCCTTGGCCACATCCACGATGGGCATGGCCGCGAACTTGGCGAAGATCGGCCCGAAGCGGGCGTCGGCCTTGGCCATTTCCTTTTCCCACTCGTGCACGCCGGTCCAGCCCGGCTGGCCGTTGGAAAACTCGGTCTGCTTGTCGTTATCCAGGTACGAATAGCCCGGCAGGATGCCTTTCCAGTTGCCCAGGCCCGGGTACAGCACCAGGTAGCCGAGGGCGAAGATGATGGTGCCGACGAACAGCCAGAACCACCATTTCGGCAGCGGGTTGTCGTACTCCTCGATGCCATCGAAGGCATGCCCGACGGTTTCGTCGGTAACCTCTTCGCGCTGGCCCTTGCGGGTCGACAGCAGCAGCCAGGTCAACGAGAAGATGGTGCCCAGGGTCAGGACGGTAACGTACAGACTCCAGAAGGTTGTCATTGTTGTTTGCTCCCAGAAGCTTTTGCTTGCTCGACGTGCCGGGTGGCCTCGGGGTCATCCGCGAAGGGCAGTTGGGTCGCTTCGTCGAAGTCCTTTTTACGCCGTGGGTTGAACACCCACAGCGCCAGGCCCACGAAGGCCACCATCACCACGACGGTGCCCAGGCCGCGAATCATCCCGATATCCATCAGTGTCACCGTTTGCTTTTGATGATGGTGCCAAGACCCTGCAGGTACGCGACGATGGCGTCCATTTCGGTCTTGCCCTTGACCGCGTCACGAGCGCCGGCAATGTCGGCGTCGGTGTACGGGGTGCCGAGTGTGCGCAGCACTTCCATCTTCTTCGCGGTGTCTTTGCCGTCGAGCTTGTTCTCGACCAGCCACGGGTAGGACGGCATCTTCGATTCCGGTACCACGTTGCGCGGGTTGTACAGGTGCGCACGGTGCCAGTCATCGGAGTAGCGGCCACCGACGCGGGCCAGGTCCGGCCCGGTGCGCTTGGAACCCCACAGGAACGGATGGTCCCACACGCTCTCACCGGCTACCGAGTAGTGGCCGTAACGCTCGGTTTCGGCACGGAACGGGCGGATCATCTGCGAGTGGCAGCCCACGCAGCCTTCGCGGATGTAAATATCGCGGCCTTCCAGCTCCAGCGCGGTGCGCGGCTTCATGCCCTCGACCGGCTTGTTGGTGACGTCCTGGAAAAACAGCGGGACGATCTGGGTCAGGCCACCGACGCTCACGGCGATGACCATGAAGAAGGCCAGCAGGCCTATGTTCTTCTCGACGGCTTCATGCTTCATCAGTGCGCTCCCACAACGACGATCTTGGCGGCCTCTTCAGCCTGTGCCGGGTTGGCGGCACGTACGGTACGGAATACGTTGTAGGCCATCAGCAGCATGCCGCTGGCGAAGAACGCACCGCCCAGGGCGCGGACGATGTAGCCAGGGTGGCTGGCCTGCAGGGCTTCGACGAAGGAGTAGGTGAGGGTGCCGTCATCGTTGATGGCGCGCCACATCAGGCCTTGGGTAATGCCGTTGACCCACATCGAGGCGATGTACAGCACGGTGCCGATGGTGGCCAGCCAGAAGTGCGCGTTGATCAGGCCAATGCTGTGCATCTGCTCGCGGCCGTAGAGTTTCGGGATCATGTGGTACACGGCGCCGATCGAGATCATTGCCACCCAGCCGAGGGCGCCGGCGTGGACGTGGCCAATGGTCCAGTCGGTGTAGTGCGACAGTGAGTTCACGGTCTTGATGGCCATCATCGGGCCTTCGAAGGTGGACATACCGTAGAACGCCAGCGACACCACCAGGAAGCGCAGGATCGGGTCGGTGCGCAGTTTGTGCCAGGCGCCCGACAGGGTCATCATGCCGTTGATCATGCCGCCCCAGCTTGGCGCCAGCAGGATGATAGACATCACCATGCCCAGCGACTGCGCCCAGTCAGGCAGGGCGGTGTAGTGCAGGTGGTGCGGGCCAGCCCAGATGTACAGGGTGATCAGCGCCCAGAAGTGCACGATCGACAAGCGATACGAGTAGATTGGCCGCTCGGCCTGCTTGGGCACGAAGTAGTACATCATCCCCAGGAAACCGGTGGTGAGGAAGAAGCCCACGGCGTTGTGGCCATACCACCACTGGATCATCGCGTCGGTGGCGCCGGAGTAGGCCGAGTACGACTTGAACAGGCTCACCGGCAGCGAGATGTGGTTGACGATGTGCAGCATCGCGGTCACCACGATGAAGGCGCCGTAGAACCAGTTGCCGACATAGATGTGCTTGGTCTTGCGCTTGACGATGGTGCCGAAGAACACCAGGCCGTAGGTAACCCAGACGATAGCCAGCAGGATCGCCAGCGGCCACTCGAGCTCGGCGTATTCCTTGGTGGTGGTGTAGCCCATCGGCAGGGTGATCAGCGCGCCGACGATGACGGCTTGCCAACCCCAGAAGGTGAAGGCGGCCATGCTGTCGGAGATCAGCCGGGTCTGGCAGGTGCGCTGCACCACGTAGTAGCTGGTGCCGAACAGCGCACAGCCCCCGAAGGCGAAGATCACCAGGTTGGTGTGCAGCGGGCGCAGGCGGCCGAAGCTGGTCCAGGGAAGGTCCAGGTTCAGCTGCGGCCACACCAGCTGCGAGGCGATGAAGACGCCGAGGCCCATGCCAAGGATCCCCCAGACCACCGTCATGATGGCGAACTGGCGGACGACCTTATAGTTATAAGCAGTCGGACTGATTGCTGTGCTCATTCTAAGGTTCCACGGTTTTGATGTTCTTGTTGGTCGAAAAATCGGCGCCAGTATTGATAACCAGCAAGGTTACCGCAACGCAACTTTGGTACGCCGACCCGTGTCCAGGCCCGTTCACTGATGTCCCGCAGGGATCGGGTCTTGGCGATTGTACACAAATAAATATTTGTAATGTGTACCGTTTTTCACCTTTTTCTGATCGATCGGTCAAGCTTTTTTTGGGGCGGCGACAGGCCATGCACCGCGTCTGCATCGCTCCTTTCGCAGCGATGCCCATTGAGGCAACAAGCTTAGTTGTGTTCGGTGGGGGTGCAAGGGAAGCGGGCTGAGGGGGGATGTAAGGGTTGAGTGTTGTGGTGGGGCGGGGGGGAAAGGGTTGAGTGTTGTGGTGGGGCGGGGGTGTAAGGGTTGAGTGTTGTGGTGGGGCGGGGGGGGAAAGGGTTGAGTGTTGTGGTGGGGCAGAGATCGAGCGCCGCCCGCGCGGCGCATCGCGAGCTGCGCTCGCTCCTACGTTTGTTTCGGGCCAATCATTCCTGTGGGATTTGCGCGCGAACGCCTTGGCGCATGTCGCGATTTCGCGTGGTACGGGCCAGGCGGTCGCGCGCGCCTGGCACAGGAGGGACTGGCCCGAAACAAACGTAGGAGCGAGCGCAGCTCGCGATGCGCCGCGCGGGCGGCGCTCGATCTCACAGGCGCCAAATCCCTTTCTCTAACAGGCGCCAAATCCCTTTCGGCGAACTCACTGTGCAGTCACAGTCTCGGCCGAACCCTCCCGCGACAGGCTATACACATAAGCCGCCAGCAAGTGCACCTTGTCATTGCCCTGGATCTCGGCCTGCGCCGGCATTTGCCCCTGACGACCATAACGAATGGTCTGCTGCAGCTGGGCAAAGCTCGAACCGTAGATGAACGCCTGCGGGTGGGTCAGGTTCGGTGCGCCCATGGCGGGCGTGCCTTTGCCTTCCGGGCCGTGGCAGGCCACGCAGTTGGCAGCAAAGATCTTCTGCCCGTTCTCGACGTCGGCCTTCGCGCCCTCAGGCAATGTGCGGCCATCGAGTTTGCTGACCACGAATGCAGCCACATCGGCCACGCCCTGGTCACCGATCACTTCGGCCCAGGCCGGCATCACGCCATGGCGCCCGCCCATGATGGTGGTCTTGATGGTTTCCGGATCGCCACCCCAGCGCCAGTCACTGTCGGTGAGGTTGGGGAAACCAAAGGCGCCCTTGGCATCGGAACCGTGGCACACCGAGCAGTTTGAGGCAAACAGGCGACTGCCCATTTTCAGCGCCTGCGGATCCTTTGCCACTTCTTCCACGGGCATGGCGGCGTATTTGGCGAAGATCGGACCGAACCTGGCATCGGCCTTGTCCATTTCCTTCTGCCATTCGTTGGCGCCGGTCCAGCCATTTTCATAGCCCGGCAGGATGCCTTTCCAGTTGCCCAGGCCCGGGTAGAGGATCAAATAGCCGACCGAGAACACCAAGGTGCCAACGAACAGCCAGAACCACCACTTGGGCAGCGGGTTGTCGTACTCCTCGATGCCGTCGAAGCTATGGCCCATGGTCTCGTCAGTGGTGTTGTTGCTCTGGCCCTTGCGCGTGGCGAGCAGCAGCCAGGTCAGGCCAATCAGGCTACCGATGGTCAGTACGCTGATGTACGTACTCCAGAACGTGGTCATTGCCCGTTACTCCTTTTTGCAGCAGGCTCCTGCCCGGCAGGGGGCAGGCGGTCGTCGACGAAGGGCAGCAGGCGCGCTTCGGCGAAATCACGGTCGCGGCGGCGGTTGAAGACCCACAGGGTGAGGCCGATGAAGGCAATCATCACCACCAGGGTGCCCAACCCGCGGATCATGCCGATGTCCATTTCCATCGCACTCACCTCTTGTTCTTGATCGCGGTGCCGAGCACCTGCAGGTAGGCGACCAGCGCATCCATCTCGGTCTTGCCCTTGACCGCTTCGCGGGCGCCGGCAATGTCGTCGTCGGTGTACGGCACGCCCAGGGTGCGCAGGGTGCGCATCTTGACGTCGGTGTGGCTGTTGTCGACCTGCTGGGCAACCAGCCACGGGTAGGATGGCATCTTCGACTCCGGCACCACGTTGCGCGGGTTGTACAGGTGCGCACGGTGCCAGTCGTCCGAGTAGCGGCCACCGACCCGGGCCAGGTCCGGCCCGGTGCGCTTGGAACCCCACAGGAACGGGTGGTCCCACACGCTTTCACCGGCCACCGAGTAGTGGCCGTAACGCTCGGTTTCGGCGCGGAACGGGCGGATCATCTGCGAGTGGCAGCCCACGCAGCCTTCGCGGATGTAGACATCGCGGCCTTCCAGTTGCAGCGCGGTATAGGGCTTCATGCCCTCCACCGGTTTGTTGGTGACGTCCTGGAAGAACAGCGGGACGATCTGGGTCAGGCCGCCGATGCTGACGGCAAATACCATCAGCAGGGCCATCAGGCCGACGTTTTTCTCGATGACTTCATGTTTCATCAGGCGTTTCTCCTCAAGCCAACTGGGCGTTCGCAGGGGCGACGTCAAGCGCTGGCGAACGCACGGTGCGCCAGGTGTTCCAGGCCATCAGGAACATGCCGCTGAGGAAGATCGCGCCGCCGACGAAGCGCACGACAAAGCCTGGGTGGCTGGCCACCAAAGTTTCCACGAACGAGTAGGTCAGCGTGCCGTCGCTGTTGACCGCGCGCCACATCAGGCCCTGGGCGATGCCGTTGACCCACATCGAGGCGATGTACAGTACGGTACCGATGGTGGCCAGCCAGAAGTGCGCATTGATCAGGCCGAGGCTGTACATGCGTTCTTTGCCGAACACTTTGGGGATGGTGTGGTATAGCGCGCCGATCGAGATCATCGCTACCCAGCCGAGAGCGCCGGCGTGGACGTGGCCGATGGTCCAGTCGGTGTAGTGGGACAGGGCGTTGACCGTCTTGATGGCCATCATTGGCCCTTCGAAGGTGGACATGCCGTAGAACGCCAGCGACACCACCAGAAAGCGCAGGATCGGATCGCTGCGCAGTTTGTGCCAGGCGCCCGACAGGGTCATCATGCCGTTGATCATGCCGCCCCAGCTGGGTGCCAGCAGGATCAGCGACATCACCATGCCCAGCGACTGCGCCCAGTCGGGCAGGGCGGTGTAATGCAGGTGGTGAGGGCCGGCCCAGATGTACAGGGTGATCAGCGCCCAGAAGTGCACGATCGACAAGCGATACGAATACACTGGCCGTTCGGCCTGCTTGGGCACGTAGTAGTACATCATCCCCAGGAAGCCTGCGGTCAGGAAGAAGCCCACCGCGTTATGGCCGTACCACCACTGCACCATGGCATCGGTGGCGCCAGCGTAGACCGAGTAGGATTTGGTCAGGCTGACCGGCAGCTCCAGGTTGTTGACGATGTGCAGCAGCGCCACGGTCAGGATGAAGGCGCCGAAGAACCAGTTGCCGACGTAGATGTGTTTGGTGTTGCGCTTCATCAGCGTGCCAAAGAACACGATGGCGTAGCCCACCCAGACGATGGTGATCAGAATGTCGATCGGCCATTCCAGTTCGGCGTATTCCTTGGAGCTGGTGTAGCCCAGCGGCAGGCTGATGGCCGCCAGCAGGATAACCAGTTGCCAGCCCCAGAACGTGAACGCGGCCAGGCCCGGTGCGAACAGGGTGGTCTGGCAGGTGCGTTGCACCGAATAATAGGAGGTGGCGAACAGTGCGCAGCCGCCGAACGCGAAGATCACCGCATTGGTATGCAGGGGGCGCAGGCGGCCGAAGCTGGTCCAGGGGAGGTCGAAGTTGAGGGACGGCCAGGCGAGCTGGGCGGCGATGAAGACGCCGAGCCCCATCCCGACGATTCCCCACACCACCGTCATGATGGCGAATTGGCGGACCACCTTGTAGTTATAGGCGGTACTGCTGGTTGTGTTCATGTATGGGTTCCCATCCACGGTTATTTGGCAGGCTTTACAGCGAGGCAAGCATGATTAATGGGCAAAGTGCCGGTATTGACGGGGATCAATGGGCGAAGGTCGCAAATGTCCCAGGCTTGCGCTGCGATCCTCCGCCGGTTGAAGGTAAAGAGGGCTACAAGGGGTGCCTGATCCTGGCCCATGGCGCGGGCGCGCCGATGGACAGCGGGTTCATGGACGAAATGGCGCAAAGGCTTGCGGCTCTTGGGGTAGCGGTAGTGCGCTTCGAGTTCCCGTACATGGCCGAGCGCAGGGTTACCGGTGGCAAGCGGCCGCCTAACCCGCAGAAGGTGTTGCTTGAATGCTGGCGCGAGGTGTACCGGCAAGTGCGACCTTTGGTCGCGGGCAAGCTGGCCGTGGGTGGCAAGTCCATGGGGGGGCGCATGGCGAGCCTGCTGGCCGACGAACTGGGCGCGGATGCGCTGGTGTGCCTGGGTTATCCATTCTATGCGGTGGGTAAACCCGAGAAGCCACGGGTAGAGCACTTGGCCGAGTTGAAGACACCGACGTTGATCGTGCAGGGCGAGCGGGATGCGCTGGGTAACCGCGAGGCGGTGGCGGGGTATGCGTTGTCGCCGGCGATCGAGGTGAGCTGGCTAGTGGCGGGGGACCATGACCTGAAGCCGTTGAAGGCTTCGGGGTTCAGCCATGAGCAGCATTTGCAGGCGGCGGCTGAACGTGTTGCTGATTTCCTGAAGGATTAGTGCTGGATTCTTCGCGGGTAAACCCGCTCCCACAGGATGGTCACAGGGTCCGAGGACGGTGATACGCCTGAGGGAGCGGGTTCACTCGCGAAGAGGCCGGCACAGGCCGACGCTTAGTCGCGGTACTCGCACAGGTAGGCCGTATCCACCGCCACTTTCAGCTGGAACTTGCTGTCGGCGGCAACATTGAACTTGTCGCCTGCCTTGAAGGTTTCCCAGTTGTCGCTACCTGGCAGTTTCACGGTCAGCGCGCCCGATACCACATGCATGATCTCGCGCTTGGCAGTGCCGAATTCGTATTCGCCCGGAGCCATGACGCCGACAGTGGCCGGGCCTTCTTCGCCCGAGAATGCGATCGACTTGACGGTGCCGTTGAAGTACTCGTTGACCTGGAACATGGGCGACTCCTGAAAAGAGGTGATGAAAAAGGGCTGGCCAGTATGCCCAAGCCCACAGGCCTCGTCATCTGCTTTCAGGGGCTGTTGGCGGGCAGGGTCAACGGTAATAGCCGCGCCGTGTTGCGCGCATCTTCCAGGGCCCTGTGCTGTTGCCCGCAAAAGTGCATGCCGGCCAGTTGCAGGGCGCCGTTCAGGCCGGTGGGGCGCTGCAGATGGCGGGCCTTGGCAAAGCGTTGCTTGAGGTTGATGTGCGGCAATGTGCGCAGCAGGCTGTCGAGGCTGTGCTGCTGCCACTCCTGGTGCAATTGCTGGCGGTCGTAGTCGCCCCAGCTGACCCAGGCCTGAAGCTGCCCGCGGTGGTGCCCCAGCCAGCGCTCGAAGCTTGCCCACACCTCGCGAAACGGCGCGGCGTTGTCCACGTCGGCCTGGCTGATGTGGGTCAGCTCACGGCAGAACGGGGTAAGCTGCGGCCGCCGCCGTGGCTTTACAAAACGCTGGAAATGGTCGACCTCGCGGCCTTCGCGGGTAACCAGGCTTGCGCCAATTTCAATGACTTCCATCTCTGTGACCGGCCACCCACCATCGTCGGTGGTGGCTTCCAGGTCGATCACCAACCAATGGCCCATACCAGGCTCCCTTGCAGATCCTGCTAGAGCGTAGCCAATGTCTGGGCATACGGCATCCTATGGCATTTTGCCGCCTGCTTTGGCACAAAGAGCAGACGCCAGTAGTTGTGCCGCCCCTGGAAAACGCCTAGCTTAGGCGCATACAGGCATAAACCGTGATGAGTGTCCGTCTTGACTCCAGTGCCCGGCCTCAAGGCCTTGTCCACCCTGATGCTGCTGGCCGTGTTCTGGTTGGCGGCACCGGTATGGGCTGGCGAAGCGGTCGAAGTGAAGATTGGCGCGGCCCATTTCCCGCCTTACACGGTGCGCCCCGAGCAAGGCGCCGATACCGGTTTGCTGCCGCAGTTGGTCAATGCACTCAACCGGGCGCAGCAGCACTATCACTTCGTTCTTGTGCCTACGTCTATCCAGCGGCGCTTCGGTGACTTCCAGCAGGGCCGCACCGACATGGCAATTTTCGAGAACCCACAATGGGGCTGGGAGCAAATTGCTCATCAGGCCGTGGACATGGGCCTGGAAGATGCCGAAGTGTTCGTTGCCCGTCAGGCAAATGGCAATGATCCACATTACTTCGATGACCTGCGCGGTAAACGCCTGGCATTGTTCAACGGCTACCACTACGCGTTCGCCGGCTTCAACGCTGACCCGAATTACCTGCGCAAGACATACAACGCGACCCTGACCTATTCCCACGACAGCAACCTGCTGATGGTGCAGGCCGGCCGCGCCGATATCGCCCTGGTCACGCGCTCCTACCTCAGCGATTTCCTGGCACGCAACCCGGCGAGCAGGGCTCAGCTGGTGCCTTCGCAGCGCATTGACCAGGTCTATCACCACTACGCCTTGCTGCGCCCAGAGGCGCCTATTGACGAGCAGTCGTTCGCTGCCCTGCTGCGTGGCCTGCGTGACAGTGGTGAGCTGGCGCGGATCTTCGACCCCTACCGCATCACAGTCAGCACGCGCAGGCCTTGATTCCCGCCCGATGGCATCGTAGATGTTGTCGAAGAGTAACTCAGGCTTGCCGGTTGGCGGTCTTGCGGCAATGCACCAATGCATCGCGAATCATGAAGTTGACCAAGGTCGGTGACACCCCCAGTTCCTTCGCAATGTCCTTCTGCGGTACGCCATGCAGGCGGTACATCTCGAACGCATAGCGGGTACGTTGCGGCAGCTCGTTCAGCGCCTGGGCAATGTCGTCCAGTGCGGCAAGGTTGATATGGGTCGCTTCGGGCGAGGCATTCTGGATAACCACATTCAGGCCTTCCTCCTCGCTGCCGGAGTACTTCAGCTCCATTGTCTGCTTGCGGTAGTGGTCGATCGCAAGGTTGCGCACGATCTGGAACAGGTAGCTCAGCTGCGCCTTGAATGACGAGGTGATCTGCGGGGCAGCACCGAGCCGGAAGAAGGCGTCCTGCACCACATCCTCGGCGCGGGAGCGGCAGCCAGTGATGCGGGCAGCGATCTTGACCAGGATGTTGCGGTTGTCGACGAAGGCCTGCAGTAATGGTGAATCGCACTTACTTGTGGATAGTTGTTCCGCCATGGAAATCACCTTGTCACAGAGAGGAAAGGAGGCACCCAAAGCTGGGAAGCTTCCTACGACGTGCGACAAATTATGTAGAATGATAATGATTGTCAAATGCGAAACTAAATTATTATTGCGTGTTGCTGTCCCAAGGGGGCATGCCCCCAGGTATGCCTCCAGCCTTCACGCAGCCCCACACCCTCGCCCCCGCTAATTTCTGCCCCCGTCCATCCGTTCCCCTGTGTACATCCCCGGTCGCCGCTCGCTGCCCGCCGCTGTTCGCGGCGCAGTCGGCACGCCCTAACAGACACTGGCAGGAACACCCCATGACGGACGCCTTCGAACTCCCGCTCTCGCTGGTCCAGGCCCTGGCGCAACGCGCCGCGCAGACCCCGGACAGGATTGCTCTGCGCTTTCTCTCCGACGCCCCCGGCGAGCAGGCCGTGCTCAGCTACCGGGACCTCGACCAGCGTGCGCGCACCATCGCCGCTGCCTTGCAGGCGCGTGCCAGCTTCGGTGACCGTGCCGTGTTGCTGTTCCCCAGCGGGCCGGATTACGTGGCGGCGTTCTTCGGTTGCCTGTACGCAGGCGTGATCGCGGTGCCGGCTTACCCGCCGGAGTCCGCGCGCCAGCATCATCAGGAGCGTTTGCTGTCGATCATCGCCGACGCCGGGCCGCGCCTGCTGCTGACCGTGGCGGCGCTGCACGACCACCTGCAAGGCCTGGAGGTGCTTGCGGCAGACGACACGCCCGAGTTGCTGGCCGTGGACGGCCTGGACCCGGCGCTGGCCGCGACCTGGCGTGAGCCCGCACTCAAGGGCGAGGACATCGCCTTCCTGCAGTACACCTCCGGTTCCACCGCGCTGCCCAAGGGCGTGCAGGTCAGCCATGGCAACCTGGTGGCCAACGAGCAACTGATCCGCCAAGGCTTCGGCATCGACCTCAATCCCGACGACGTGATCGTCAGCTGGTTGCCGCTATACCACGACATGGGGCTGATCGGCGGCCTGTTGCAGCCGATCTTCAGCGGTGTGCCCTGCGTGCTGATGTCGCCAGGGTTCTTCCTGGCCCGGCCGCTGCGTTGGTTGCAGGCCATCAGCGACTACGGTGGCACCATCAGCGGCGGGCCCGACTTTGCCTACCGCCTGTGCAGCGAGCGGGTGAGCGAGGCTTCGCTGGCCGGGCTCGACCTGAGCCGCTGGCGCGTAGCCTATTCGGGCTCCGAGCCAATCCGCCAGGACAGCCTGGCCACCTTTGCCGACAAGTTCCAGGCCTGCGGTTTCGACCCGCACAGCTTCTTCGCCAGTTATGGCCTGGCCGAAGCCACCTTGTTCGTCAGCGGCAGCCGCCGTGGACAGGGTATCCCCGCGCTTGAGCTGGATGCCAAAGCCTTCGCCGCCAACCGCGCCGAACCCGGCACTGGCAGCGTGCTGATGAGTTGCGGCTTCCCGCAGCCGGGGCACGCGATACGCATCGTCGAGCCGCAACAACTGCAAGTGCTGGGCGACAACCAGGTGGGGGAAATTTGGGCAGGCGGCCCGAGCATCGCCCTGGGCTACTGGCGCAACCCAGAAGCCAGCGCTCGCACCTTCGTCGAAATGGATGGCCAGACCTGGCTGCGTACCGGCGACCTGGGCTTCATGCGTGAAGGCGAGGTATTCGTCACCGGGCGCCTGAAAGACATGCTGATCGTGCGTGGGCAGAACCTTTACCCGCAAGACCTGGAGAAAACCCTCGAACGTGAAGTGCAGGTGCTGCGTAAAGGCCGGGTGGCGGTGTTCGCCGTCGAGCATCAAGGCGAGGAGGGCATCGGTGTCGCGGTGGAGGTCAGCCGCAACGTGCAAAAGGCACTCAAGCCCCAGGACCTGATCAAGACCCTCCGGCAGGTCATCGCCGATGCCTGCCGGCAGGCCCCCGCCGTGGTCCTGTTGCTGAACCCCGGCGCGCTGCCGAAGACCTCCAGCGGCAAGTTGCAACGCGCTGCCTGCCGCCTGCGCATGGACGATGGCAGCCTCGACTGCTATGCCCGTTTCCCTGAGGCAAGCGAAGCCGGTGCCGGTGCAACCGCTGGCGATGAGCTGCAAGCACGCATCGCGGGTGTGTGGCGCGAGATCCTCAAGGTAGAGGCGGTGGTCGCGGACGACCACTTCCTGTTGCTGGGCGGTAACTCCATCGCCGCCACCCAGGCGACAGCGCGCCTGGCCGATGAGTTGGGTATCGACCTGAGCCTGCGCATGCTGTTCGAGGCGCCGGTACTGGCCGACTACAGCAAGGCCGTGGCACAGGTCATCGCCGATGGCGCCGCAGGCACCGCAGCCATCACCACGCTGGAGCGCGCCCAGGCGTTGCCCCAGTCGCTGGCGCAAAACCGCTTGTGGCTGCTTTGGCAGTTGGATCCGCAATCAGCGGCCTACAACATTCCCGCCGGCTTGCACCTGCGCGGCGAGCTGGATGTCGACGCTCTAAAAGTGGCCTTCCAGGCACTGGTGGCGCGCCATGAATCGCTGCGTACCGTGTTCAGCGAAGAGAATGGCCAGGCGCTGCAGCGTATCCTGCCGCAACAACCGTTCAGCCTGCACCGCCTGGACCTTGAAGGGCACTCGCCCGAGCAGGTTGCCGCGCAGCGTGAAACCGAGGCCCGCCAGCCGTTCGACCTCTCCCAGGGCCCGTTGCTGCGGGTGACCCTGGCGCGGCTGGACGATGAAGACCATCAACTGTGGGTGACTTTGCACCACATCGTCGCTGATGGCTGGTCGCTGAACATCCTCCTCGATGAGTTCGCCAAACTGTATGCCGCCCACTGCCAGGGCCTGGAGGCCAACCTGGCGCCGCTGCCCCTGGGTTACGCCGACTACGGCAGTTGGCAGCGGCAATGGCTGGCTGAAGGCGAAGCCGAGCGGCAGCTGCAGTATTGGCAGGCGCGCCTGGGCGATGAACTGCCGGTGCTCGACCTGTGCACCGATCATCCACGTGCCAGCCAGCGCGACCATCGCGCCGCCCGTTTCAGCCTCAAGGTGCCGGCCATGCTTACTGAAGCGCTCAAGGGCCTTGCCCGCGAGCAGCAGGCCAGCCTGTTCATGGTCCTGCTGGCAGGTTGGCAGGCGCTGCTGCACCGCTACAGCGGCCAGCCCGATATCCGCGTCGGTGTGCCCAATGCCAACCGCCCGCGTATGGAAACTCAGGGCTTGGTCGGTTTTTTCATCAATACCCAGGTGCTGCGCGCGCAATTCGATGGCCGTCTGTCGTTCGCACAGTTGCTGGCCCAGGTCCGTCAAGCCACCCTGGAAGCCCAGGCCAACCAGGACCTGCCATTCGAGCAGTTGGTCGAAGCCTTGCCAGAGGCCCGTGAGCAAGGTCTGTTCCAGGTCATGTTCAACCACCAGCAACGCGACCTGTCAGCCCTGCGGCGTCTGCCGGGGCTGTTGGCCGAAGAGCTGCCGTGGCACAGCCGTGAAGCCAAGTTCGACTTGCAGTTGCACAGTGAGGAAGACCATCTGGGCCGCCTGAGCCTGGCCCTCGACTACGCCGCGGAGCTGTTCGAAGCCAGCACCGTCGAACGTCTGGCCCATCACCTGCTGGTCCTGCTGGAACAGGCGTGTGCCGCGCCGCAGCAGGCGCTGGGAGAGGTGCAATTGCTGGATGAGCACGGCCGTGCGCAGCTGCTGGGTTGGGGCCAGGCAGAGGCCGCCGCAGCGCAGCACCTGTTGGTCGAACAACTCAATGAGCAGGCACGCCTGACGCCGCAACGCACCGCCCTGATCTGGGACGGCGGCAGCCTGGATTACGCCGGGCTGCACCAGCAAGCCAACCGGCTGGCGCACTACCTGCGTGACAAAGGCGTCGGCCCCGATACCTGTGTGGCCATTGCCATCGAGCGCTCGCCGCAATTGCTGGTTGGCCTGCTAGCCATTCTCAAGGCTGGCGGTGCCTACGTGCCGCTGGATGTCGATTACCCTGCCGAACGCCTGGCCTACATGCTGGCCGACTGCGACGCCCGTTTGCTACTGAGCCACAGCAGCCTGCTGGGCAAGCTGCCGCAGGTCGACGGTGTCAGCGCCATTGCCCTCGACCAGTTGCACCTGGACAGCTGGCCCAGCCATGCCCCCGGCCTGCACCTGCACGGCGACAACCTGGCCTACGTTATCTATACCTCCGGCTCCACCGGGCAGCCCAAGGGCGTAGGCAATACCCATGCGGCGCTGGCCGAGCGCCTGCAGTGGATGCAGGCGACCTATGTGCTGAATGACAGCGACGTGCTGATGCAGAAGGCGCCGATCAGTTTCGACGTCTCGGTGTGGGAATGCTTCTGGCCGTTGGTCACCGGCTGCAAGCTGGTGCTCGCTGGCCCTGGTGAACACCGCGACCCACAGCGTATCGCTGCCCTGGTGCAGGCCCATGGGGTGACCACGCTGCACTTTGTACCGCCGCTGTTGCAGGTGTTCGTCCAGGAGCCGCAGGCAGGTGCCTGCAGTAGCTTGCGCCGGGTGTTCTCGGGTGGCGAAGCGTTGTCCGCCACGCTGCGTGACCGCGTGCTGCAGGTGCTGCCGCAGGTGCAGTTGCACAACCGGTACGGCCCGACCGAAACCGCCATCAACGTCACCCACTGGCACTGCCAGGTGGCGGACGGTGAGCGCTCGCCCATCGGCCGCCCGCTGGGCAATGTGCTGTGCCGCGTGCTGGACGATGAGCTGGAACTGAGCGCCCCCGGTGTGCCGGGCGAACTGTACCTCGGTGGCGCGGGCCTGGCCCGGGGTTACCTGGGCCGCCCCGGCCTCACTGCCGAGCGCTTCGTACCCCAGGCCGACGGCAATGGTCAGCGTCTGTACCGCAGTGGCGATCGCGCCCGCTGGCAGGTTCAGCTGGAGGCCCTGGAATACCTTGGCCGCCTCGACCAGCAGGTAAAGGTGCGTGGTTTTCGCGTCGAGCCAGAGGAAGTTCAGGCCTGCCTGCTGGCACAGGCGGGTGTGGAACAGGCGCTGGTGCTGATACACAAGGACGCCGTTGGCGCGCAACTGGTCGGCTATTACAGTGGCAGCGCCCAGCCTGCCGAGGTGCTGGCCGTGCTGGCTGAGCAATTGCCAGCCTACATGGTGCCGGCGCAACTCATCCCTTTGGCACAGATGCCCCTGGGCCCCAGCGGCAAGGTCGACCGCAAGGCACTGCCTGCTCCAGTGTGGCAGCAGCGTGAGCATGTCGAGCCACGAACCGAGCTGCAACAACAGGTCGCGGCCATCTGGCGCGACGTGTTGAATTTGCCGCGCATTGGCCTGCAGGACGACTTCTTCGCCCTCGGTGGTCACTCGTTGCTGGCGACTCAGATCGTTTCGCGCACCCGCCAGGCCTGCGATGTCGAGCTGCCGCTCAAGGCCCTGTTCGAAGCCAGCGAATTGGGCGCCTTCTGTGCCGAGATCGCCCACTTGCGCGCGGCCGGCGAGCGCAATCTGCAAGGTGCAATCGCCCGTGTCGACCGCCGTCAGGCGGTGCCGCTGTCGTACTCGCAGCAGCGAATGTGGTTCCTCTGGCAGATGGAGCCGGATAGCCCGGCGTACAACGTCGGCGGCATGGCACGCCTGCGCGGCACCCTGCATATAGACGCTTTCGAGCGTGCGCTGCAGGCGCTGATCGTGCGCCACGAAACCTTGCGCACCACGTTCCCCAGCATCGACGGGGTGCCGTACCAGTGTGTGGCTGAAGACAGTGGCCTGCATCTCGACTGGCAAGACTTCAGTGCGTTGTCAGTCGATGCCCGCCAGCAACGTTTGCAACAACTGGCCGACGACCAGGCGCACCAGCCATTCGACCTGGAGCGTGGTCCGCTGCTGCGCGCCTGCCTGGTCAAGGCCGATGAGCGCGAGCACTTCTTCGTGCTGACGCTGCACCACATCGTCACCGAAGGCTGGGCCATGGACATCTTCGCCCGCGAGCTGGGTGAGCTGTACGAAGCCTTTGTCGATGACCGCGAATCGCCACTGGCGCCGCTGCCGGTGCAGTACCTGGACTACAGCGTGTGGCAACGGCAATGGCTGGAAAGCGGCGAGGGCGCGCGCCAGTTGGCCTACTGGAAGGCTCGCCTGGGCGATGAACACCCGGTATTGGCCTTGCCCGCCGACCGCCCGCGGCCGGCTGTGCAAAGCCACCGTGGCGAGCTGTACCGCTTCGACCTCGACCCGGCCCTGGTCGCCCGCGTGCATGCCTTCAACAGCCAGCGCGGCCTCACTCTGTTCATGACCATGACCGCTACCCTGGCCGCCTTGCTGCACCGCTACAGCGGCCAGCGCGACCTGCGCATCGGCGCGCCGGTGGCTAACCGCATCCGTCCGGAAAGCGAAGGGCTGATCGGCGCCTTCCTCAATACCCAGGTGCTGCGCTGCGAGCTGGACGGGCAGATGACCGCCGCGCAGTTGTTGGAGCAGATGCGTCAGGCCGCCATCGAAGGCCAGTCGCACCAGGACCTGCCGTTCGACCAGTTGGTGGAGGCCTTGCAGCCGCCGCGCAGCAGCGCCTACAACCCACTGTTCCAGGTGATGTGCAACGTGCAGCGCTGGGCTTTCCAGCAAAGCCGCAGCTTGGCCGGCATGCAGGTGGATTACCTGGTCAATGACGCCAGCGCCACCAAGTTCGACCTGTACCTGGAGGTGACCGACCTCGACGGTCGTCTGGGTTGCTGCCTGACCTACAGCCGCGACCTGTTCGACGAGCCGCGCATCGCGCGCATGGCCGAGCATTGGCAGCAACTGCTGGTCGGCCTGCTGGACAACCCGCAACAGCGCCTGTGCGAGCTGCCGATGCTGAGCAGCGCCGAGCAGCAGGTGCTGGTGGGCCAGTTGCAGGGCAAGCACGATTTCGACCTCGACCAGACCTTGCACGGCCTGTTCGCCGCCCAGGCCGCGCGTACGCCACAGGCTGGTGCGTTGACCTTTGCCGGCCAGCACATGACCTATGCCGAACTCGACCAACAGGCCAACCGCCTGGCCCGCGCCCTGCGCGAGCGTGGTGTCGGCCCGCAGGTGCGCGTGGGCCTGGCCCTGGAGCGATCGCTGGAAATGGTGGTTGGCCTGCTGGCCATCCTCAAGGCCGGCGGCGCTTATGTACCGCTCGACCCCGAGTACCCGCTCGACCGCCTGCGCTACATGATCGAAGACAGCCGCATCGGCTTGCTGCTGAGTCAGCGCGCGTTGCTGCAAGCCGTGGGCGAGCTGCCTGAAGGCGTGGCCAGCTGGAGCCTGGAAGACGATGCCGCCAGCCTGGCGGCCTACAGCGATGCGCCGCTGGACAACCTCAGCCTGCCGCAGCACCAGGCTTACCTGATCTACACCTCAGGCTCCACCGGCAAACCCAAGGGCGTGGTGGTCAGCCATGGCGAGTTCGCCATGCACTGCCAGGCGGTGATCGCCGCATTCGGCATGCGCAGCGATGACTGCGAACTGCATTTCTATTCGATCAATTTCGACGCTGCCAGCGAGCGCCTGTGGGCGCCGCTGCTGTGTGGCGCCCGTGTGGTGCTGCGCGCCCAAGGGCAGTGGGGTGCCGAGGAAATCTGCCAACTGGTGCGTGAGCAGCAGGTAAGCATCCTCGGTTTCACCCCTAGCTACGGCAGCCAACTGGCCCAGTACCTGGGTGGGCAGGGCGAACAGTTGCCGGTGCGCTTGGTGATCACCGGCGGCGAAGCGCTGACCGGCGAGCACCTGCAACGCATCCGCCAGGCCTTCGTGCCACAGCTGTTCTTCAATGCCTACGGCCCGACCGAAACCGTGGTCATGCCGCTGGCTTGCCAGGCGCCAGAGGCCTTGCCAGCAGACCTTGGCAGCGTACCGATAGGCCGCGTCATCGGTAGCCGTACGGCCTACATCCTCGACGAGGATCTGGCTTTGTTGCCGCAAGGCGGCATTGGCGAGCTGTATGTCGGCGGTGCCGGCCTGGCGCAGGGTTACCATGACCGTCCAGGCCTCACTGCCGAGCGCTTTGTCGCCGACCCGTTCAGTGCCGAAGGCGGGCGCCTGTACCGTACCGGCGACCTGGTACGCCTGGGTACTGATGGCCTGGTGGAGTATCTCGGCCGTGCTGATCAGCAGGTAAAGATCCGCGGCTTCCGCATCGAGCTGGGTGAAATCGAGAGCCGCCTTCAGGCCCACGACGATGTCGACGAGGCCGTCGTGCAGGCGCTGGACTTGCCGGGCGGCAAGCAGTTGGTGGGCTACTTGGTGTGCAGGCAGGCCACCGGCGGTAGCGAGGCGCAAAACCTGCTGCGCGAAGCGGTGAAAGCCGATGCCCGCCAGCATCTGCCCGATTACATGGTGCCTGCGCACCTGGTGCTGCTCGACAGCCTGCCGCTGATGGGCAACGGCAAACTCGACCGCCGTGCGCTGCCGCTGCCGGACCTTGAGCAGGCGCGGCAGCAATACCAGGCCCCTGGCAATGAGGTGGAAGCACAGCTGGCGCAGATCTGGCGCGATGTGCTCAACGTTGCCCGGGTCGGCGTGCAGGACAATTTCTTCGAGCTGGGGGGCGACTCGATCCTGTCGATCCAGGTGGTCAGCCGCGCCCGGCAGGCCGGCTTGCAATTCACCCCGCGCGATCTGTTCCAGCATCAGACCATCCAGACCCTGGCGGCTGTGGTTCAGCTCAGCGAAGCCGTGAGCACGGTCGAGCAGGGCCTGCGCCAGGGGCAGGCCGGGCTGACGCCGATCCAGCACTGGTTCTTCGACAGTGACGTGCCAAAGCCGCAACACTGGAACCAGGCGGTGCTGCTGGAGCCGCGCCAACCCTTGGATGAGGCCACCCTAGAACAGGCGTTGGCTGCGCTGGTGCAGCACCATGACAGCCTGCGCCTGCGCTTCAGCGACGCCCAGGGCCGCTGGCAGGCCCAGTACGCGCAGCCTGGCGCCGAGCAACTGCTGTGGGGCGCCACTGTCGCCGATTTCAATGATTGTCAGGCACTTTACACCGACGTGCAGCGCAGCCTGGACCTGCAACAGGGGCCGCTGCTGCGCGCCTTGCTGGTGCGTGACGGGCAGGGCACTCAGCGGTTGCTGCTGGCGATTCATCATCTGGTGGTTGATGGCGTGTCCTGGCGGGTGCTGCTGGAAGACCTGCAGGCGCTGTACCGTGGCCAGCCTCTGCCGGCCAAGACCCACGCCGTCAGCGACTGGGCCGCGCGCCTGGTCAGCTACGCCGGCAGCGATTCGCTGCGTGACGAACTGGCCTGGTGGCAAGGCCAGCTGGGCGGTGTGCGTCGCGAATTGCCGTGCGACCATCCGCAGGGCGGCAATTTGCATCGCGACGCTCAAACCCTGGCCATCGGCCTGGACGTGGAGCAGACCCGACAGCTGTTGCAACTGGCCCCGGCGGCTTACCACACCCAGGTCAACGACCTGCTGTTGACCGCACTGGCGCGGGCCTTGTGCCGCTGGAGCGGCGATGAAGAAGTGCTGGTGCAGCTCGAAGGCCATGGCCGTGACGGGTTGTTCGAAGACATGGACCTGACCCGCAGCGTCGGCTGGTTCACCAATGCCTACCCACTGAGCCTGCGTCCGCTGCCAGGTGAAGACGACGCGGCGCGGGCCGGTTCGATCAAGCGCATCAAGGAACAACTGCGCCATGTACCGCACAAGGGCCTGGGCTACGGCGTACTGCGCTACCTGGCGGATGCCGCCGGGCGCGAGCAGATGGCGGCCTTGCCGCAGGCGCGCATCACCTTCAACTACCTGGGCCAGTTCGACCAGCAGTTCGACAGTGCGGCCTTGTTCCAGCCCCTGGAAGCCCCGGCCGGGTTGGCGCATGATCTCGATGCGCCGTTGCCCAACTGGTTGAGCGTCGATGGCCAGGTGTATGGCGGTGCTCTGCAACTGCGCTGGACCTTCAGCGCCGAGCGCTACGACCAGAAGACTATCGCGGGTCTGGCTGAGGGCTATCGTCAGGAGCTGCTGGCGCTGGTCGCGCATTGTCTGGCCGATGGCAATGGCAGCTTCACCCCATCGGACTTCCCGCTGGCGCACCTGACTCAGGAGCAGATCGACGCATTGCCGGTCCCGGCCGCGCAGATCGAGGACGTTTACCCGCTGACGCCGATGCAGGAAGGCATGCTGTTGCACACCCTGCTGGAGCCGGGCACTGGCCTCTACTACATGCAGGACCGCTACCGCATCAACAGCGCGCTCGACCCCGAGCGTTTCGCCCAGGCCTGGCAGGCCGTGCTGGCGCGCCACGAAGCGTTGCGCGCCTCGTTCAGCTGGAACAGCGGCGAGGCGATGCTGCAGATCATCCACAAGCCGGGCAACCTGGCGGTGGACTACCAGGACTGGCGCGGCCTGGCCGACGATGCCCAGGAGCAGCGCCTGCAGGCCCTGCACAAGCAGGAGCGCGAGGCCGGCTTTGCCTTGCTCAGCGAGGCACCGTTCCATCTGCGCCTGGTGCGCGTGGCCGATGAACGCTACTGGTTCATGATGAGCAACCACCACATCCTTATCGATGCCTGGTGCCGCTCGCTGTTGATGAACGATTTCTTCGAGGTCTACCAGGCCCTTGGCGAAGGCCGTCAGGCCCAACTGCCGGTGCCGCCGCGTTACCGCGATTACATCGGTTGGCTGCAGCGCCAGGGCCTGGACGACGCACGCGCCTGGTGGCAGGCCAACCTGGCCGGCTTCGAACGTGCCACAGCCATCCCGAGCGACCGCCCGCTGCGCCATGACCACGCCGGTAGCGGCATGGTCGTCGGCGATTGTTATACCCGCCTTGAGGTGAATGATGGCGTGCGTCTGCGCGAGCTGGCCCAGGCCCATCAGCTCACCGTCAACACTTTCGCCCAGGCGGCCTGGGCCCTGGTGCTGTCGCGCTACAGCGGCGACCGCGACGTGGCCTTTGGCGTAACCGTGGCCGGGCGCCCGGTGAGCATGCCGCAGATGCAGCGCACCGTCGGCCTGTTCATCAACAGCGTGGCCCTGCGCGTGCAGTTGCCCGCGGCGGGTGAGCGTTGCAGCGTACGCCAGTGGCTGCAGGGCCTGCTGCAAAGCAACATGGAGCTGCGCGAGTACGAATACCTGCCGCTGGTGGCGATCCAGGCGTGCAGCGAGTTGCCCAAGGGCCAGCCGCTGTTCGACAGCCTGTTCGTGTTCGAGAATGCGCCGGTTGAAACCGCCGTGCTCGATCACGCCCAGCACCTGAACGCCAGCTCCGACTCGGGCCGTACCCACACCAACTTCCCGCTGACGGCGGTGTGTTACCCGGGTGATGACCTGGGCCTGCACCTGTCGTTTGACCAGCGCTACTTCGACTACCCGACCGTCGAGCGCCTGCTGGCCGAATTCAAGCGCCTGCTGCTGGCGCTGGTACAAGGCTTTGAAGGGGAGGTGAGCGAGCTACCGCTGTCGAGCGCCCAGGAGCAAGGCTTCCTGCTGGAGGACTGCAACCGGACCGAGCGGGTTTATCCACTTGAACAGAGCTACATCGCGCAGTTCGAAGCGCAGGTCGTGGCGCATCCACAGCGTACCGTGGCCCGCTGCCTGGAGGCATCCTATGACTACGCCAGGCTGAACCTGGCGGCCAACCGCCTGGGCCATGCGTTGGTGGCTGCCGGAGTCTGCGTGGACCAGCCAGTGGCACTGCTTGCCGAACGTGGGTTGCCGCTGCTGGGCATGATTGTCGGCAGCTTCAAGGCCGGCGCCGGCTACCTGCCGCTGGACCCGGGCCTGCCGGCGGCGCGCCTGCAAAGCATCATCCAGCTCAGCCGCACGCCAGTGTTGGTGTGCAGCGCGGCCTGCGCCGAGCAGGGACGGCAGTTGCTCGGTGAGCTGGAGGCTGCGCTGCGGCCGCAACTGCTGGTCTGGGAAGACGTCCAGGCCAACCCGATCGCAAGCCACAACCCGGGTATCCACAGTGGCCCGGACAACCTCGCCTACGTGATCTACACCTCAGGCTCGACCGGTCTGCCGAAAGGGGTGATGGTCGAGCAGCGCGGCATGCTCAACAATCAGCTGAGCAAGGTGCCTTACCTGGCGCTGAGCGAGCAGGACGTGATCGCCCAGACCGCCTCGCAAAGCTTCGACATCTCGGTCTGGCAGTTCCTGGCTGCGCCGCTGTTCGGCGCCAAGGTAGAGATCGTGCCAAATGCCATCGCCCACGACCCGCAAGGCCTGCTGGCGCACGTGCAGGCCACCGGCATCACCGTGCTGGAGAGCGTGCCGTCCCTGATCCAGGGCATGCTGGCCAGCGACCACCAGGCCCTCGACGGCCTACGCTGGATGCTGCCGACCGGCGAGGCCATGTCACCGGAGCTGGCGGCGCAGTGGCTGCAGCGCTACCCGCAGATCGGCCTGGTCAATGCCTATGGCCCGGCGGAGTGCTCGGATGACGTGGCGTTCTTCCGCGTCGATTCCGCCTCGACCCAAGGCAGCTACCTGCCCATCGGTACGCCAACGGACAACAACCGCCTGTACCTGTTCGGCGAGGAACAGAAGCTGGTGCCGCTGGGGGCGGTGGGCGAACTGTGCGTGGCGGGTACGGGTGTAGGCCGTGGCTACGTCGGTGACCCGGTGCGCACGGCACTGGCGTTCATTCCTCACCCTTACGGGGCACCGGGAGAGCGCCTGTACCGTACCGGTGACCTGGCGCGGCAACGCCCGGACGGCGTGCTGGAATATGTCGGGCGCATCGACCACCAGGTGAAGATTCGCGGCTATCGCATTGAGCTGGGCGAAATCGAGGCCCGGCTGCATGAGCAAGCGGAAATTCGCGATGCCGCCGTGGCGGTGCAGGAGGGCGTGAACGGCAAGTATCTGGTTGGCTACCTGGTGGCGCACCAAGGCGTCAGTGCCGATGCCGCGTTGCTGGAGCAGGTCAAGCAACGACTGCGTGCCGAGTTGCCGGAGTACATGGTGCCGTTGCATTGGGGCTGGTTCGACAGCTTGCCGCACAACGCCAACGGCAAGCTCGACCGCAAGGCCCTGCCAGCCATCGACATCGGCGTGCAGCATAGCCAGGCCTATCAGGCGCCACGTAACGACCTGGAGGATGTGTTGGCGGGCATCTGGGCCGATGTGCTCAAAGCCGAGCGGGTGGGGGTGTACGACAACTTCTTCGAGCTGGGCGGCCATTCATTGCTGGCCACGCAGATCGCTTCGCGGGTGCAGAAGCAGCTACAGCTGAGCGTGCCGCTGCGGGCGATGTTCGAGTGCAGCACGGTGGAGGCGTTGGCCGAGTATGTACAGGGGCTGCAGGGCAGTGCGCTGGATGATGACAAGGTCGACCGGCTCAGTGACCTGATGGCGGAGCTGGAGGGGCTGTGATGGGCAGGGGCGCTTGGCGCCCCTTTCAATGGTCACGGTACTAAGACTATGTGAGAAGAGACGTCGCGATCACCGCATAGAACAAGCCAGTGAGACCATGCCGGCAGTCACTGGTTTTTCCGCCAGAGAGGAGGAAGCGCAGCGGTGTCACGTTGGCGTCGCAGAGCATGTGGATTTTGGTTGTCAGGCCACTACGACTGGGTTCTAGAGCGTAATCGGCAGGCTCATCAGGCGGCCTTTTTCGAGCGCCAGGTGACGAACTGCTGCCCGATCTCAGGAAAATTGAAAGTCATTCACGGTTTACCTACCATTTTTACCAGTTCCCCCTATCTTTGCGAGGGATTCAATATGGGTAACCGCGTATCCTATTTACTCCGGAGATATGGAGCTACCAGCATGGAAAGTTCATCAAACTCGTCTTTCTTCTATCAGGGGAGGTCCCTTGTTTCGATGATGCAGGGGAACCAGCTTCGCTCCGTTTTTCGGACGCCTGATATGCCCTTGGCCGAGCAACGAGTCGATGGTGGTGAGGCATACCATCTGTTCTCGACAGACGGCAAGGCCTCGGTGCTGTCAGTGCAGGAAACTGATAAAGGGGAACAGCACGCATACTCTGTATACGGCCACGATCCGAAATTACCGTCAACGCTTACGTTACTAGGCTTCAATGGCGAAGCTTTCACTCTGGTTTCGGGTTGCTATGCACTAGGCAATGGCTATCGATCATTCAATCCCACTTTGATGCGGTTCACCTCGCCTGATAGGCTGAGCCCGTTTGGAAAGGGAGGGGTAAATGCGTACTGTTATTGCAGTTGCGATCCTGTCAATAATGTGGACCCCAGCGGCCGGATGATGCGCAGGATAAGCCCTGTTTTGATACCGAAGCCGGTCAGTATCATAATTCCCAAGTCGGTCATTACAATCAATTCCATAAATGAGCCTGATATATTCTCTAAAGTCATCAGTTATCTAGACCTGCGTAGTGCGGCGGCACTTTCAAGGGTCAATAAACATGTTTACAGTATGACCAGGGCGGCCTTTTCTAAGATGGAGGTTTCGCTGAGTGATCCTGAAAAATTGCTCGCTGCCTCGCAAAAGGGTACCGTCGGGCCGGGTGTTGGCCAATCCTATGAACTTTTGGTAAAAAGGCCAGATATAAAACTTCCTCCCCAGTCAAAGCATGATGGTGCGAGGGAGCAACTTATACGAGATATTGATGCCGCCAGAAAATTTCGCGCGGCTCAACGAAGCAGGTTATCTTCGTTCGACTCGTCGTCGGGATCAGACTCCGAGGATGAGCTCCAACGCATTAGTCAAGGAATACGCAAAGCGATGAATGGCCCGCAGTTGTAGGAGCAACCGCGGGTTTGGTCGGGATGCCTGTATCGATGAGTCTGTGGTTGAGGATTCAACCGCGAATAGGTCCGTACACGTTCAGACACTCTCCCCGACGATCTTACAGTCAGCGCTTGCCCAGAATCTTCCCAAGCATCTCCGGCCGTGGTGCCCCTTGCTGGCTTTGCAGGTTGCCTTGCTCATCCTGATAGAAAATGGCTGGGGTCGCCTGCAACCCCATCTCTTCCATCAACGCCATGTTCGCCGCCAGCTTCTGTTGCACAGCCTCTGGCACCTGTTCCAGCGCCTTCAGGGTGCTGGCCTTGCCGGCCTTCTCGTGCTGTTGCAGTGCCTTGGCCGGGTCTTTCGCCGCCAGCAGCGCCGCCGACTTGCCCGGGCTGTCTTCGCGGATGATGCCGACCATGATATGGCGCAACTGCACCTTGCCCGACTCCACCCAGGGCCGCGCCTGTTCCCAGAACATGTTGCAGTACGGGCAGTTCGGGTCGCTGAACAGGTACACCTTGCGCGGCGCATCGGCCTTGCCGTCGGCGATCCACGCGGTCTTTTCCATTTTCGCCCAGATTTCCTTGCTCATCGGCGCGTATACCAGCTTTTGCAGCGGCTCGGCGCTCAGGTCCTTGCCCTGTTCGTCGAACAGGCTGCCGACCAGCACGTGCTTGCCGTCGGCGGTCAGGTAGAGGGCCAGGGCGTTGTTCTGGTACTCGGCGGCATAACCGCGCAGGCCGTTGGGCGCATCGAAGCTGCCCTTGATCACGGCGCCCTTGGCTTGCAGTTGCTGAACCGCCTTGGGCAGTTCTTCGGCCTGCAGGGCAGGGGAGGCCAGCAGGGCCAGGGACAGGGGCAGCAGTGCAGTCAATCGCATGTCAGTTTCCTTGTGCGGCAGGGGCGGGCGCAATGGCCCGGTCGAAAGGTTCCAGGGCGTGGCGCAGGCTGGCCCGGGACAGTTCGCCCAGGTGGCTGCCGACCAGACGCCCGTTGGCGTCGTAGAACAGGGTGGTGGGCAAGGCCATGGAGCCGACGCGCTGGGCCAGCAGGCCGGTGCCGTCGAACAGCACGTGTGTCAGGCTCAGGCCGGTGGTGGCGAGGAAGGTGCTGACGTTTTCCGGGGTCTCTCCCTGATTGACGAACAGGAAGGTCACGTGCGGGTAAGCGCTTTGTGCCTGTTGCAGCACGGGCATCTCACGCCGACACGGTGGGCACCAGGTGGCCCAGATGTTGATGACCAGCGGCTTGCCGCGGTAGCTGTGCAATGCCACGGCCTGGCCGTCGGCGTTGCGCAGGCTCAGGTCGGGCAGCTCGGTGCCTTTGCTGTAGAGGTGGCCGCCGAGGCTGGCCAGGCCCCAGAACAGTGCCCCGCTGAACAGCGCCCAGCCTAGCGGGCGGCGCAGGCCGGGGTGGCGCCAGCCCTGCCACAGGGCTCCGAGCACGATGCCGGCAAGGCCCGACCAGAACAGGAAGCCGCCATCGCGAATGTCGATGATTTGCAGCGGGTCGTCCTGATACATCGGCCAGTAGGCCAGCACGAAGCCGGCGCGGGCACACAGCAGGCCGATCAGGAACAGGTTGAACAGCGCCGATTCCGGGCTCTCGCCGCCACGTCGGGCAACCCACCAGCCGACAATGCTGGCAATCACCAGGGCGGTGAGCATCAGCAGGTGGTTGAGGGCCATGGTCAGGGGCCCGAGTGTTATGGTCAGCATCAGCCTTGGCTCCTGGTCTGGGCCCAGTGTTGCTGGAACGCTGCTGCATCAACTTCACCGGTGATGCGCCGCGCGCGTCGTTCTTCGCCTTCCGGGCCGATCCAGATGATGCTAGGCGGGCCGGGTACCTGGTAGCGCTGCAGCAGGGCCTTGCTGGCCGGGCTGTCGGCGGTCACGTCCAGGCGCAGCAGGTGCACGTTGGCCAGGCCGGCCTGCACGTCGCTGCGGGCGAACACCTGTTTTTCCATGACCTTGCACGACACGCACCAATCGGCATAGTAGTCGAGCATCACCCACTGGCCGCGGGCTTTGGCCGCATCCAGCTCACGTTGCAGGTCTTCGGGGCGGCTGACGGTGACGAAACTGTCTTCGGCATGCAGGCCAGCGGCCGCTGTGCTGTCCCCCCCCGTGAACGGGCGTAGCGGCTGCCAGAGGTCGTCGCCGCCGGCTGCCGCACCGACCAGCAACAGGCCGCCCCACAGGGCGCCCAACAGCGGTACGGCGCGCAACGCCGGCAGGCGCTGCAGGCCCGGCCAGGCGGCCCAGGCCAGGGCGATCAGCCAGGCGCCGCTCAGTGCCAGCAGCAAGGTAGCGGGCAGCAGGCTGCGCACGGTGTACAGCGCCATGGCCAGGAACACGAAGCCGAACACACCCTTGACCCGGTTCATCCATGCACCTGGGCGCGGCAGATAACGGTTGCCCAGGGTTACCAGCAACAGCATCGGCACGCCCATGCCCAGGCCGAGGCTGAACAGCACCAAGGCCCCTTGCAGCACGTCGCCGCTCTGGGCGATGTACAGCAGTGCGCCGGCCAGTGGTGCGGTCATGCACGGACCGAGCAGCAGGCCAGACAACGCGCCCAGCAACGCCGCGCCATACAGGTTGCCGCCACGGGTACCTTGCCCGGCGCGGTCCAGGCGGTCGCGCACGACGGCGGGTAATTGCAGTTCAAAGGCACCGAACATCGGCAGCGCCAGCAACACGAACAGGCCCGCCAGGCTGCCCAGCAGCCAGGGTTGCTGCAGCCAGGCCTGAAGGCTGGCGCCCAGCAGCGCGGCAACCACACCCAGGGCGGCGTACACCAGCGCCATGCTCAGCACATACACCCCCGCCAGCAGCCAGCCGCGCCGGGCACTGGCGCCATTGCCCAGCACCAGCCCGGCAAGGATCGGCAGCATCGGCAGCGAGCAGGGGGTGAAGGCCAGCAGGAGTCCAAGGCCGAAGAACGCCAGCAGGCTCCAGGCCAGGTGGCCTTGCTGAAGGTTACTGGCCAAGGCCTGGTCGCTGGCTTGCTCGGCGCCTGGCGCCACACTGCCGCCCAGGTCGATCAGCGTGGTTTGCGGGGGGTAGCACAGGCCGGCGTCGGCGCAGCCCTGCCAGCCCAGGCGCAATTGGCCCTGGGCAGTGGCCGGCAGCAGCAGTTCGAGCTGGTCGCGGTACACCGCGCTGTCACCGAAGAACTCGTCATGGTGGTTGAGCGCTGGCGGCAGCTGCGGGTGTTGCTCTGCAGGCAGGCCGTCGAACTTCAGGCGCTTCTGGTACAGGTAGTACCCCTGCTTGATCTGGAAGTACAGGCGCATCTGGCCGTCGGCCTGGCGGTCGTGGGTGAGCACGAAGGCTTGGTCAACCGGCAGGAAGTCTGGTTTCACGTCGAACGGGTTGGCTTGCAACGGGCCGGCCAGTAGTAGTGTGAGGAAGAGCAGGAGAACGCGCATGTCTTCGCCTTGGCAAATCGGGGAATGGGGCCATGCTGGCTGGGGTTGATTAAATGAAGGTTAACGCTGGTTTTTGGGCTGGGAGAGCATAAGGGCTTACAGGGGTTCGTCGCGGCATTTTCAGCGCCTGGGGGATCGAGCGCCGCCCGCGCGGCGCATCGCGAGCTGCGCTCGCTCCTACGTTTGTTTCGGGCCAGTTATTTCTGTGAAATTTGCGCGCGTACGCCTTGGCGCATGGCGCGATATCGCGTCGTACAAACAAAGCGGTCGCGCGCGCCTGTAACAGGCGTTACTGGCCAAAAACAAACGTAGGAGCGAGCGCAGCTCGCGATGCGCCGCGCGGGCGGCGCTCGATCCCCCAGGCGCTGAAAACCCCAGGCGCTGCCCCCCCAGGCGAACACCTACCAGCCCCCCCCAATCCCGCCCGTCACCCCAGACACACCGCGACATATTGTCGGCTTGACTTTGCCTATGCCCACCCAATTGCTGTAAAGTTGACGCACGAGTCAGCTTTCCCGCCAGTACTAGAATCAAAAACAGGGCAGACCCCCTGCTGCCCAGAGGATCCAACATGTCCAACCGTGATATTTCCCGGCGCGCTTTTTTGCAAGGCGGCCTGATCGCTGGTGTCGGTGTGACCATGGCGCCATTAGGCAGCCAGGCATTCGCCGCGCTGATGGAGGAGCGCGTCACCACTTCGCCGCAGAAGTGGATGAACCATGATGGCAAGGCGCGTTTCCGTAACGATGCCTTGTCCAAGGTCTGCGGCGACAAGGTGTTCGCCCGCGACATCCGCGCCAAGGACATGCCCGGGTGGCCCGCGCAGCAGGGCCATGCGCTGCTGCTCAAGGCCACCACGGTTGATCGTATCTATGCCGGGCATGACCTCAGCCTGCTCGGCACCGACCTGCAGCCGGACCGCATCGTCACTGCCGCCGACCTCGAACAGGACGGCATTGCCTGGCCCGAGGCCCATTCGCCCGACCCGCTGCTGCCGCCCGGCAAGGTGCCGATGTTCATCGGCCACCCGGTGGCGATCCTGATCTGGCACGACTTCGAGCGCTTCCGCCAGGCCAAGCGCAAGCTGCAGTTCAATCAGCAGGCGATCCGTTACGGTGCCCAGGCGCCGCTGTACCAGCGCGACCCTTATGGCAGCTTCCGCTTCGTGCGGGTGGGCGGCGCCACGCCGTTCGACGACGATGAGTTCTCCAGCCTGAAGAACTCCATGCTGTTCCCCACCATTCTCAACCGCAAGCCGGTGTGGTCGAAGCAGCCCAACCAGCACGGCGACCTGACCGAGCAGGGGGTGTTCTACGCCAAGCGCATGGCCGAGCAGCTGGACAACCCGCCCGAGGACTGGCTGGTGTTCGACGAGCGCTACAAGACGCCGTCCATCGAACCTGCCGCGCTGGAGCCGGACAACGGCAACGGCTGGTACGACCCGGCCACGGGCACGCTGCACTTCGTGGTCGCCACCCAGTGCCCGTTCGAAGTGGCGCAGGAATGCGTGCACATGATCAAGCCGTCGCGCTTCGCCCTGAACACGCTGAACATGCACCCGGGCTACACCGTGGGCTATGGCTCAAAAGACAACAATATCTTCGTCTTCTATGCCGCGGTGGCCGCGCTGTACGGCGCCGGCGTGCCGATCCGCCTGGCCAACGACCGCTACGAGCAGTTCCAGAGCGGCATCAAGCGCCATGCCTTCGATATCCGCTACCAGCTGGCGGTGGACAAGAAGGACAACAGCTTCAAGATCTTCCGCGCCGACATGAGCTGCGACGGCGGCGGGCGCATCAACTACAGCCCGTCGGTGGCAGCCGTAGGCGCCACTGCAGCGCAGTCGATCTACTACATGCCGCAGAACGACCTGTCGGTTACTGCCTACTATTCCCGCGGTGTCGAGGCCGGCTCCATGCGCGGTTATGGCACCCTGCAGAGCATGGCAGCCACCGAGATGATGGTGGATGAGATCGCCGGCCGCCTGGGGGTCGATGCCATCGCCCTGCGCCGCGCCAACGCGCTGAAATCGGGCATGAAGAACACCCAGGGCGCGGTGCCGGCGGGCGCGCTGCGGCTTTACGAGATCCTCGACAAGGCCGCTGTGCATGAATGGTGGCGCGACCGCGACGCACGCAAGCGGCAGATGGACGCGCAGGATCAGGACCACTGGTACGGGGTGGGCTTTGCCATTTGCCAGAAGGACTTCGGCACGGGCTCCGAAGCACCGATGGCCAGCATCGAATTCAGCCGCGACGGGCGTATCAGCCTGCGCCACATCGGCACCGAGCTGGGTACCGGCATGTCCACCTCCCAGGCTTTGGTGGTCAGCGATTTCCTTGGCCGCTCGGCCGACGAGGTAAAGACGGCAGTCACCGAATGGCCTGAGCTGCAACTGAGCACCAGCGGCAACCCGTACCTGATCAGCCAGCCTGAGCAGGACGCCGCGCTGCGCAACCCGCGCTGGGTCGGCAAGCTGGCGTCGCCATCGTCGGCGACCAACTCGGCCTTCTACTTCAGCCATGCCACCCGCGAAGCGGCGCGTGTGCTGTTCAACCATGGCCTGTGGCCGGCGGCCATGGCGATCTGGAGCCAGGGCCCATATGGCGGCCAGGCCAACCCACTGGTGGTGCGCCGCGAAAATGCGGTGTGGGTCAACGGAGAGCTGACCGGTAACGGTCTGCAGCCGATTCCGTTCGCCCAGCTCGCACAGAAGGCCCACGACATGGGCTTGGTCACCGGCGCCAGTGTGCACGGTTTCAACCGCTGGAGCTGGGCCGAGGCCGACTTCGTCATCGACGGCGTGCGTGAGCGTTTACCGCTCGACGCGGTGGCGGTGAAATACGGCGATGGGGCGGTCAATGCCAAGAAGGCGCAGATGAACAGCCATGGCTACCACCTGCTCGACCGGCAGAATGCGGCCTACCCCGACACCCAGTTGAACAATGCCATGGTCACCTACTACAGCCCGGTGGCGACCATCGTCGAGGTCAAGGTCAACAAAGGCACCTTGGAGACGCAGGTGCTCAACCACCACAGTTGGGTCGAGTGTGGCCGGGTGCTGGTGCCGGAACTGGTCAAGGGCCAGCTCGAAGGCGGTATCGCCATGGGCATTGGTCATGCACTGACCGAAGAAATGCCGTTGTACGAGGGTGGGCCCGGGGAGGGCGACTGGAACTTCAACCGCTACCGCCTGCCGCATGCGCGCGATGTGGCGGTGTGGCAGCAGACCAGCGAAATCCTCCCGCCGCTGTCACCGACCGACCCCTCCAAGGGCATCGCCGAAGTGGTGATGATCCCGGTCGTCGGTGCCATCGGCAATGCCGTCGCGCATGCCATCGGCAAGCGCGTGCGCGATCTCCCCATCACCCCAGCCCGTATCAAGGAGGCCCTCAATGGCTAACCGTCCACTGCAACTGACGCTCAATGGCCAACCGGTCGGGCCGGTCGAGGTCCCTGCGGACCTGGCGATGATCGACTACCTGCACGAACACCAGAACCTCACCGGCTCGCGCCTGGGCTGCGGCCAGGGCATCTGCCACGCCTGCGTGGTGATCGTCGACAACCCCGACGGCACCAGCGAAGAAGTGCGCACCTGCATCACCGGTGCGCATTACTTCGAAGGCAAGAAGGTTCGCACCATCGAAGGCCATGCCAAAAAAGACGAGGCCGGCAACCTGACGCTCAACCCGATCCAGCAGAAGTTCGTCGACCTGTTCGCCTTCCAGTGCAGCTACTGCGCACCAGGCTTCGTCAACGCCGCTACCGTGCTGGTGGAAACGGCCCAGCGCCAGCCGCTGAAGAAGAGCGAAGTGGAAGACCGCATCGAGGCCAGCCTCGGTCACCACATCTGCCGCTGCACAGGCTATGTGCGTTACTACGATGCCACCCGCAAGGTGCTCAATGATCTCGGCCTGGTCAAGGAGGGTTGAACATGGGCTTCGTACGTAGCGCTTCGGCGTTGGTCCTCGGGCTGGCTGCCAGTTCGTTTGCCCTGGCGGCCGATGATGCGCAGGTCAAGCGCGGTGAATACCTGGCCCGCGCGGCCGACTGCATGGCCTGCCATACTGCTGAAGGCGGCGCGCCGTATGCGGGTGGCCTGCCTATCCATTCGCCGTTCGGCACCATTTATGGCAGCAATATCACCCCGGACAAACAGTACGGCATCGGCAACTACAGCGCCGACGAGTTCTTCGCAGCAGTCACCGAGGGCAAGCGCAAGGACGGCGCCAACCTCTATCCTGCGATGCCTTACACCTCGTACCACCTGATCAAGCGTGAAGATTCGGACGCGATCCTCGCCTACCTGATGACCATACCGCCGATCAACCGCCCGGCACCGCAGACCGCGCTGCGCTTCCCGTTCAACGTGCGCATGGGCCTCAGCGGCTGGAACATGCTGTATGGCAAGAGCGTGCAACTGCAGCCGACCGAGGGCAAAAGCCCGGCCTGGCAGCGCGGCCAGTACATGGTCGAGGTCATGGGCCATTGTGGCGAATGCCATACCCCGCGCAACCCGATCGGTGCGCTGCAGCAGGACCAGCGCCTGAGCGGCGGCCTGTTGGGTGGCTACCTGGCGCCAAGCCTGTTGGCCCAGGACCTGGCCGAGCGCGGCTGGACCCAGCCGGACCTGACCACCTTCCTCAAGCACGGCATCAGCGCCCAGGGCAGCATGTTCAACGAGATGTACCCGGTGGTGCACCACAGCACCCAGCACCTGGAAGATGCAGACCTTGCGGCCATGGCCACCTACCTGCTGGGCGACCAGCCGCCGCCGGCCAAGGCTATCGAGACTGTTGCCCTGGAGCAGATGAGCGACAGTGCCAAGCGGGGCCACCAGCAGTACCTGAACGTCTGCGCCGGCTGCCATGGGGTCGACGGCGAGGGCAAACCGCACATCGCCGTGGCCATGCGCGGCAACACCGTGCTGCGCCAGGCCGATTCGCGCAATCTGGTCAAGGTGATCCTCGAGGGCATCCGTGAACAGCAGTTCACCGGCTTCGAGCGCATGCAGCCGATGCCGGGCTTTGCCGACAAGCTGGATGACCAACAGGTGACGGATATGGTCAACTACCTGCGCCAGGCCTGGGGTGGATTGCCCGGTGACCTGAACGTACAGCAGCTCGCCGAGCTGAAGGCGGAGTAAAGCGTGCAGCATCTCGATCTACAGGTGGTCCGTCAGGCTTTGCAGTGGTCCTGCAACGGCCAGCGCGTATGGTTGTGCACGGTGCTCGCCACCTACGGCTCGGCGCCGCGTGCACCGGGTTCGCTGCTGGCGGTGAACGCCAGCGGCCAGTGGCTGGGCTCGCTGTCCGGTGGCTGCGTCGAAGACGACTTTCTCGAGCGTGTGGCCCTGGGTGAGTTTCCGGAGCCGGTTGCCATCGTGCGTTATGGCGACGGCAGCGACCCGCGTTCGCGCGTGCGCCTGCCGTGTGGCGGTGTGCTGGAAGTACTGGTGGAGAACCTGCCGGTTGAATGCGAGGTGCAGGCGCATCTGCGTGAGCTGGAACGTGCGCTGCTGGGCCAGCGCCGGGTACTGCGTGAGGTGAGCCTGCCAACGGGTACCCGCCAGCTGCTCGATGACCATAGTCAGGGGCCACGGGTCGAACGGGAAAATGCCCAGGTGCGCTTGCGTGTCGGCGCCGCCCAGCGGCTGCTGCTGGCCGGCTATTCCAGCGTGGCGCATTTTTGTGCCGAATTTGGCAGGGGGCTGGGTTTTGAGGTCATCCTTTGCGAGCCGCGTGATGAAGTGCTCGACGGCGTCGTGCTGAATGGCATAGAGGTACGCCGCGAGCTACCGTCGGAATTCATCGCCAACGGCGGATGCCATGCCGATACGGCAGTGGTGGCATTGACCCATGATCCAAAAATCGATGACCTGGCCATGCTTGAAGCCGTGCGTACCGAAGCGTTCTACATCGGCGTGATGGGCTCCAAGGCCACCTCCGACAAGCGTCGCGAACGCCTGCAGCGAATTGGTGGCCTGGGCTACGACGAGCTGGCGCGCATCCATGCGCCGATTGGCCTGAACCTGGGCAGCAAGACCCCGGCCGAGATCGCCCTGGCGGTACTGGCCGATATCCTTCGTGCGCGCAACGGCATCGAGCGGGCGGCACTGTGAGCGTGGTTGCGTTGGTATTGGCGGCAGGCAGCAGTGTGCGTTTCGGCTCTGACAAGCGCCGTTCGCTGCTGGCTGACGGTCGAAGCTTGCTGGTACACAGCGTAGAGAGCGCCTGCGCAGTGTTCGATGATGTGCGGGTGGTGTTGCGTGAAGGGGAGCGAGGCGTGGACCTGGGGTTGCCAGCGCGGTGCCGGGTGGTCTCCAGTCCGGATTTCACATTGGGCATGGGCCATAGCCTGGCGGCCGGTGCCGCTTCGCTGGCTGACAGCGAGGCACAGGCAGTAGCGATTCTGTTGGGTGATATGCCCTGGGTGGCGTCCGCGACCCTGGATTTGCTTGCTCGCGAGGCCAGTGGGTCAACGATAGTCCTGCCGTGTCATGCCGGACGACAGGGCCATCCGGTGTTGTTCGGGCGCGATTTCTGGCCGGCGCTTGCCCGGCTGAAGGGTGATGAAGGGGCGCGTTCGGTGGTCAAGGCCAACCCGGCGGTTTGCGTCAGGCTAGAGGTGCAGGATGCCGGTGTGTTGCAGGATGTCGATAGGCCGGATGCGGTGCGCCCTTGAATGCGTTCGTCAAAGGCTATTCATCTTCTTCGCCAGTGAGTTCATAGGGTTCGAGTTCGCTCAGTTGGGAAAGCAGCACCAGATGCTCCACTGCCTTCAGCTTTTCAAGACGCTCAAGGCTGTCTGGGCCTCCCAGCATCAAGGCGGGGACAAAGCCATACATTTCGTCTGAGCCCAGGGTGCCGAGCCGTTCCCTGGCAGGTTCGAACAGGTCGTCGAAGTAGACGCACTCGGTCATCAGCCACATGAGCAAACCGTGCATCTTGTTGTCCCGTTCTTCGTCGCCTGAGCTGTGAGCGCCATCGAGGTAACGGGAATGGTAGGTCGCGATGGTCAGCACCGAACCGGTTTTCTCACCCCATAGGTACAGGTCGCCAAAAGCGCTGCGGGCGATGAGGTGATAAGTGTCGCATGCTTCGAAGTGCGTACCTGCCAACCAAGAGGCCACTACACCCTGGTATTCCTGAGGATTTACAAGCCAGAACAAGCCGCCGCCGTAGCCGCACCAGCCGTGGTCTTGCCAGTATTCAAGGAGGCGATTGGGGAGTTTGCCTTGGTAATGATCGACAGCGGCAGGTGGTACGGGTTGCTGGCCGATGGGTTCGCCGAAGGTTTCCAGGAAAATGCTGAAGATGACATCCATTCGTTTAGGTCCTTTTGTGTGCTCAGAAGTCAGAGAAGCTGTAGGGTTCGAGTTTGGTGATTTGAGACAGCAAAATCAAATGCTCTATTGCTTTAAGTTTTTCTAGGTTTTTGAGGTCGGGGCGCCCTCCCAGCATCAATGCAGGAACAAATGCATATATCTCATCTTCTTTCAAGATGCCCAGCTTTTTTTTCGCGGGCTCAAAAAGGCTTTCAAAGTCGTTGTGTTCTTTTTTTCTTGATAGAAAGAAGCTTTGGACCTCTCTGGTTGCTTCCGTTTCAGTGAGTGTGCAGTTTTCACCTGTGTAACGGGACAGAAGACTTGTGATTTTTACTGAAAAGCCACTGTTCTCTCCCCAAAGATACAGGTCGCCGAAAGCGCTTCTGGCAATCAAGTGGTAAGTGTCCCGGTTTTCAAGGAGGGTGCCCTCGGTCCAGGATGAGACAACGCCCTCATAGTCCTGTGGATTAACCAGCCAGAATATACCTTCGCCAAAACCACACCATCCATGCTCTTTCCAGTATGCAAGTAACAACTCTGGAAGTTTTCCGTTATAGCGATCAATGCTGGAGGGGGCACCTCTCGACGGGAAAAAGGCGCGCCTATATTGTCAAGGAATATGGAGAATACCTCATCCATTTGCGATGCCTCTTGTCGTTAGCACTTATGAAGTCTGAATCGCCCCTGGTTTTCTAGACACTCTCCAAGCTCAGGAAATAGCGTTTCTCATACTCTACTGGAGACAGCTGCATAGCACTGCTGTGTCGGCGTTTAGGGTTATAGAACATCTCGATGTAATCGAAAATATCACTTCGGGCTTCTTCACGGGTTGTGTAGATCTTTCGTCGGATTCGCTCTCGCTTCAAAAGCTGGAAAAAGCTCTCGGCTACGGCATTGTCGTGGCAGTTTCCCCGCCGGCTCATGCTGCTGATTACATTGTTGGCCTTCAAAAAGCTTTTCCAATCCGAGCTACTGAACTGACTACCTTGATCTGAGTGAATCATAACTTGCTGCTGAGGCTTGCGTCGCCAAACAGCCATCAACATCGCGTCGATAGCCAGGTCGCTGCACATCCTTGGCTTCATTGACCAACCAATTACTTGGCGTGAGAACAAATCCAGCACTACCGCGAGGTAGAGCCACCCTTCATAGGTGCGGATGTAAGTGATATCTGTCACCCAGACCTTGTTCGGCTCACTTACCTTGAACTGCCGCGCGAGGTGGTTGGGCGAGGCCACTGTTGGTTTTCCACCATAGAACCCTGGACGCCGCCGATAGCCCGTTTGAGAACGCAGCCCCTCCGCCTGCATCAAGCGCCTGACTCGATTTCGGCCGCATTCCTCTCCCAGCTCACGCAGGTCATCGTGAATTTTGCGGTAGCCGTATACACCTCCGCTTTCCAGCCAAGCGTGTTTGATCAAGCCAAGCAGACGTTGATCTTCTTTTGCTCGGGCAGATTGAGGCTCGGCCAGCCAGGCGTAATAGCCGCTGGGGTGCACCTTGAGGGTTTGGCAAAGGCGCCGCACCGGGTAATCAGTCGAGTGCTTCTTGATGAAGGCGTACTTCAGCCGCACTCCTTGGCAAAGTACGCGGCGGCCTTTTTTAAGATGTCTCGCTCTTCCGTCACGCGCTTGAGTTCAGCGCGTAGCTTGCGCAGTTCGGCCTGCTGATCGTCGTCTTGCTGACGCTGCTCTTGGGGCTTGCTGTAGACCTTGATCCAGGCGTAAAGACTGTGCACGGACATGCCCAGGCGCTGGGCGACATCGGCGACAGGTTTGCCTTTCTCGGTCACTTGCTTGACCGCTTCGATCTTGAATTCTTCGGGGTAACGCTGACGACTCATGGCACCTCCTATTTGGGCCTCATTATGAGGCTTGGAGGTGTCTACGAAACCAGGGGCGATTCAGTCTTACATTCATGTAAGTCGAGTGGGTGCCGAATTTCGGCGATTTTTCCGCGGCCTCTTTGATGCTGGCTAGTCTATTTCGCCATTGAGCACCAATGCTGGAGTTGACCCAGAACGGGCCGGTACCTTCATTGCCGCAGGTGCCTTCCCAGGCGAAGCGGATGCCATCGACGTAGTACTCGTCGATATGCGGCAAGCCTTCGACGAAGAACTCGGCAATGGAGGCCAGCCCCCGCGCACCGAGGATCCAGCCGCTGACTTTGAGGCCTATGGCCGCGCCCGCGCCGGCAAACGGAATGGTTCCGGCGCCGCCAGTGAATGCGCCAACCCCCGCGCCAAGCAGGCCGCCGGTAACGGTGCTGCCGATGACGATCATCGCCATCTGCTGCACGACCCTCAGCAGTTCGTCGATGATGCTGTTGATGTCGAGGTCGGCGAAGCGCTGGCGTAGCATGTTCGCCGCCTGCCATTCGGCGTGGTAGAAGGCTGTGCGGACAGCTTCGATCCGGCGCAGGTTGAGGCCCAGTGAGGCGACTTCTTCATTGAGGCCGGTGCGGAACTGGCCACCGCTTGGGTAGCCCACCATGGCGATGACACGTGACTCGATCTCGTGCCAGGAGGGCACGAGGTAATCCAGGTACATGAGGTGTCTCCCTGACAGCGCGTGCAGGGGGAAATCCCATCATGGATTCGGATCAGAGGTTTCTGGGTCAGTTGTAGGAAAGGGCGACTTCGTTTCTGTTGTGTTCGAGAAGCTCGGGAATTGGGGTTGAGGCTGCGAGGGGAAGGGTGGCGACCCGCACGGCGCTCGATCTCCCCCAACCCTCCCCAAAAGGTCCATAATCCCCCCTTAATCCGCCCAAGGTGCAATACCAGCCACACCACACCGGGAGCCCCACCATGCACGTTCTGCTCTGCGAGGACGACGACCTGATCGCCGCCGGCATCTGCGCCGGTCTCACCGCCCAGGGCCTGACCGTGGACCGTGTGGGCAACGCCGCCGATGCGCGGGCAATGCTGCAGGCCGCGCAGTTCGACGTGATGATCCTCGACCTCGGCCTGCCCGACGAAGACGGCCTCAAGCTGCTGCGCCGCCTGCGCGAAAAAGGCGAGACCCTGCCGGTACTGGTGCTCACCGCCCGCGATGCCGTCACCGATCGTGTCGATGGCTTGCAGGCCGGTGCCGACGATTACCTGCTCAAGCCCTTCGATCTGCGCGAGCTGGCCGCACGCCTGCATACCTTGCTGCGGCGGGTGGCCGGGCGGGCGGTGAACGTAATCGAGCACGGCCCGCTGCGCTATGACCCGAGCAGCTGCGAGGCGACCCTGGCCGGCCAGCATGTCGACCTGTCCCGCCGCGAGCAGGCCCTGCTTCAGGCGCTGCTGCAGAACCCCGGGCGAGTGCTGTCCAGCGAGCAACTGAAAGACTGCGTGTACGGCTTCAGCGACGAAGTCGAGAGCAACGCCCTGAACGTGCACATCCACCACCTGCGCCGCAAGCTGGGTAACGGCATTGTCGAGACCGTGCGTGGCCTGGGCTACCGGCTGGGTCCGGCGCAGGCACCGCAAGAGGCTGCATCATGAGCCTGCGGGTACGCCTGAGCCTGATCCTCGGCAGTGCCTTCGTGATCATCTGGGCACTGGCCGCCGCGTGGATGCTGCGAGACCTGCGCCAGCAGATGATGTTTTCCCTCGACCAGCGCCTGGTGGCGTCGGCGCGTATGGTCGCCGGGCTGATCGACCAGTTGCCGCAGCCGCTGACCGCCAAGGGCGGGGAGGCGCATATTTCCGCCGACCAGTTCAGCGTACCGGATGGCATGGCCTGCCAGGTCACCTCGCTGCGTGGCGAGATCCTTGCCAGCAACCACAAGCACGATGGCGCCATGGACGACGAGCGCAGTGGGTTCCGTGACCAGACCATCGACGATGCGCTTTGGCGCACCTTCACCTACAACCACGGCGATGTGCGCATCACCACGGCCGACCGGCACATGGAGCGCGAGGCGCTGAACCAGTCGATTCTGCTGGCGGCATCGGCGCCGGTACTGATGGCCCTGCTCGGCAGCCTGGGGCTGTTGTGGATCGGCCTTGGCAAGGGCCTGGAGCCGCTCAACCGCATGCGTGATGCCTTGCGCCGCCGGCGTGCAGACAGTGTCGAACCGCTGCAGGTGGCGGGCATGCCCAGCGAGTTGCAGCCGTTGCTGGAAACCCAGAACCAGCTGTTCCGGCGCATTGCTCAGACCCTCGAGCGTGAGCGGCGCCTGACCGATGATGCCGCGCATGAACTGCGCAGCCCGCTGACCGCGATCAAGACCCACCTGCAGGTGGCACGCATGACCGACGGTGCGGTGCGCGAGCAGGCGCTGGAGCATGCCGAGCAGGGCACCGACCGCATGCACCGCACGCTGGAGCAGTTGCTGATGCTGGCGCGGGTGGAAGGCAGCCTGTCATTCGAGGACGGCGTGCAGTGCAGTGCCGAGCAGGTGGCCCATCAGGCGGTGCAGGACGCCGGAGGGGGTGACAATCGCCGTATCGTGCTGCGTTTGCCTGAAGAATCCACGCAGATCTACCTGGGCATGCCCGCTCCGTTGGCGGTGGCAGCGCTGCGCAACCTGCTGGACAACGCCTTGCGTCATGGCGGCGATGAAGCCGTAGAGCTGGACGTGCAGATGGCGGACGGCCAGGTGGGCTTCATGGTGCGCGACCACGGGCCAGGGATTGCCGAAGCGGACCTTGAGCACCTGACCGAGCGCTTCTGGCGTAATGGGCAGAGTGGTGGTTGCGGATTGGGGCTGGCGATTGTGCAGGCGATCGTGCAGCGGTGTGCCGGCAGCCTGCGCTTTGACAGCCGTAGTGACGGCTTGCGGGTCTTCTTGCAGGTACCGGCGCGTCCTGGGCACAGACAGAAATAAAATCCAGTAACAACCGCTAAATCCTCCCCGCACTCAAGCGTTTCCAAAGCGATAACCGCCCATCCGCTTGCTTGCGAGGATTCACCCATGTCCACCGCTTCCAGCCTTGCCCGGGTTGTTCCGGCCAGCGTGCCGCAACCTTTGTACGAATTCACCGATTCGCCTTTGCTACAACGCCAGCAACAGCAAGAGTCCAACGCCCGCAGCTACCCGCGGCGCATCCCGCTGGCGCTAAAGCGCGCCCGGGGCATTCATGTCGAAGATGTCGAAGGCCGCCAGTTCATCGACTGCCTGGCTGGCGCTGGCACCTTGGCGCTGGGGCATAATCACCCGGTAGTGATCGAGGCAATCCAGCGCGTGCTGGCTGACGAACTGCCGCTGCATACACTCGATCTGACCACACCGGTCAAGGACCGTTTCGTCCAGGACCTGTTCGGCATCCTGCCCGAGGCGCTGCGTCGCGAGGCCAAGGTGCAGTTCTGCGGCCCGACCGGTACCGACGCCGTTGAAGCGGCGCTCAAACTGGTGCGTGGCGCAACCGGGCGCAGCACCGTGCTGGCCTTTCATGGCGCCTACCATGGCATGAGCCAGGGCGCGCTGAGTCTGATGGGCAGCCTTGGCCCCAAGCAGCCACTGGGGGCGTTGCTGAGCAGCGGTGTGCAGTTCATGCCGTACCCCTACGATTACCGCTGCCCGTTCGGCCTGGGCGGTGAAGCCGGGGTCAAGGCCAACCTGCATTACCTGGAAAACCTGCTGCTCGACCCGGAAAGCGGTGTGCCGCTGCCCGCTGCCGTGATCCTCGAAGTGGTGCAGGGTGAGGGCGGGGTCATTCCGGCCGACATCGAATGGCTCAAGGGCGTGCGGCGCATTACCGAGCAGGCGGGCGTGGCGTTGATCGTTGACGAGATCCAGAGCGGCTTTGCCCGTACCGGGCGCATGTTTGCCTTCGAGCACGCCGGTATCGTGCCCGATGTGGTCACCTTGTCCAAAGCCATCGGTGGCAGCCTGCCGCTGGCGGTAGTGGTCTATCGCGACTGGCTGGACACCTGGAAGCCGGGTGCGCATGCCGGTACCTTCCGTGGCAACCAGATGGCCATGGCGGCCGGCTCTGCGGTGATCAACTATCTGGTCGAGCATCGCCTGGCCGAGCATGCCGAAGCCATGGGCCTGCGCCTGCGCCAGCACCTGCAGCAATTGCAACGTGACTATCCGCAGTTGGGTGATGTACGCGGGCGTGGCTTGATGCTTGGGGTCGAACTGGTCGCGCCGCAGGGCGAACGGGATGCGTTGGGGTACCCGCAGGCCAACCATGAGCTGGCGGCCACGGTGCAGCGCGAATGCCTCAAGCGCGGGTTGATTCTGGAGCTGGGCGGGCGGCATGGCGCGGTGGTGCGCTTCCTGCCGCCGTTGATCATCAGCGCTGAACAGATCGATGACGTGGCTCAGCGCTTTGCAGAGGCGTTGATCGCGGCAGTCTGAACCTTTGTCGGGGCCGCCTCGCGGCCCATCGCCTGCGCCAATGGCCCATCAAGACCAGGTTGCCGTCACGCCGGTTACCAGCCGCGTCCGGAGTCTACCCAGAAGTTCACGGACAGCGACGTGGACACTGACTCTACCTGGTGGAACCAGCCCTCGGGCAGGAACAGCAAGTCGCCGGCCTGCAACACCACACGCAGGAAGGGCACCTCACGGGCTTCGGGGAAACGCTCGTAGTCGGGGGCGTCGGGGTTGAAATCACAGCCGTCCAGGCCGCCCTTCGGGCTGGTTGACCAGGTGCCCAGTGCGGCGCGATGGTGCGGTGCTGCCAGGATGAACGATTTCTGCCCCCAGACCTGGGCGAACAGGTTGTCGGTATCATCCCGGTGCAGCGGTGTAAGCGTGCCTTTGGGGCCGATCCAGATACGCGGTGGAATGAAGCGCTGGCGTTCGAAGTAGTCCGGGTAGCGGATCAGGGCCTGGAGCTTTTCCGGCACGATATTGTTGCCCATATAGGCGGGGGGCTCGCCAGGCTTGACCGGCTGGTCCAGCGACGCGATGAAATCAGCCATGGAAGTGGCGCGAAAGTCGCGATCAGTGGAGAAGGTCTTCTTCACATAATCACCATGCCGGGTAATGCCCTGTAGCTCGGCAAAGTGTGCCAGCGAGGCGTCGCGGCCCATGGTGAACAGCGGCCAATCGCCAAGGGCGTCGCTCAGCACCACTGGCAAGCCCGTTGCCAGGTGCTCTCGATCGAAGCGCGACGGTGGCATTTCGGCCCGTGACAGGCGTCGTACAGCATGCAGCAAAGGTTGGGCTGCCGAGATGTGTTCGCTGTGACGTGCTGGCGTGGGATAGCGCTGGTTCATCGCTGCCTTGCTGGCTGTCGCGCCTTGCCGCGCGCTGCTGATGACCTGCGGCAGCAAGGTTGCCAGGCCCATGTTGCCGGTAATTTTCAGGCGTGCACTGGCGAACAGTTCCTCGACGTCGACAGTGCCCGCCATGATGCCGAGGAAGTCTTCTTCGGCCACCTCGAGGGTGACGTCCGGCGTGTCATGCCGGCCACGCCCGGTGCACGTGTTGTCGCATACCTCGGACCAGTAGCTGAGTCCCTGGCCGAAGTCGAACTGGAACACGCCTTCGATGCCGACGGCATGGGCATTGACGAACAGTTTTTCGAGTATGCGCTGAAGGTCCACGGTAAGCCTCGTCGGTTGTCGTTGTGCAGGGTTGGCATGGGCGCGTGTGGCCGCGCCCGGGTTGTCAGGCGCGCAGGCGTTGGCGCAGTACTTCGACCAAGCGGTCGATTTCCGCTTCGGTATTCAGCAAACCCGGCGCAGTGCGCACCACTGGCCCGGCATCGCGCGACACGGCGTCGACGATGATGCGTTGGCTAGTCAGGTACCTGGCCAGCTCGTCGGCATCCTGGCCTTTGCCGCGAAAGAAGGTGAAGCCCGCCGAATGGGTGATGCTGCGCGGCGTCACCAGTTCGATGGCAGGCAGGCTTTCCAGCTGTTGCTTCAGGTAGTCGTTGAGAGCGTGGATGCGTGCCTGCACGGCAGCCTTGCCGGTTTGCAGGTGCAGTTCGAACGCCTTGCCCAGGGCCCAGCGGTGCTCGAAGGCGTGGTAGCCGCCCGGGCTCATGATGGTGGCGAAGTCTTCGTTTTCCGAGAAGGTGGCGATGCTCGGTTGCAGTTGCCCCAGTGCCGAGGATGCGGCGCAGATGATGCCTGTCCCCCGGGGACCGAACATCCACTTGTGGGTCCCGGAGATGAAGTAGTCGCAGTTCAGGTCGGCGAAGCGCATGTCCTCGACGCCAAGCCCGTGAACTCCGTCGATCACATACAGGATATGGTCGCGTTCGTCCCTGTTCTGATTGATCTCGCGTACGAGTGCACCGATTTCGCCAACCGGCAGTTTCACCCCGCTGCCCGAATGTACCCAGGTCATGCCCAGCACGCGTGTTTGCGGGGAAATGGCGGCACGCAAGGTCCCCAGCACCTGGTCGGTGCTCACCTGCCAGGGTTGCTCGAACAGGCGCAGCCTGCGTACCGGGTTGCCATCGCGGGCGCTGCGGTAGTTCATGGTTTGCCGTGCGGCGGAATGCTCGTGCACCGTGGTCAGGATTTCCTGGCCGGGTGCCAGCTTGATGCCGCCATAAATCAAACCCAGGCCCTCGGTAGTGCTGCCCGTCAGGGCAATCTGGCGTGGCGCCACCTCCAGGTAGCGTGCCGCCCATTGGCGTACCTCAGCCTCGTGCTTCCACTCCGACTGGGCATCCCAGTCGACCATCAGCGCCGGGTGACGGTCGAAACGTGCACGCAGGGCCTCGATGGCTTCGCGTACCGGTCTTGGATGAGAGGTGATCAGGAAGTTGGCGAAGTGCGCATAGTTCGGGTCGAGCTCGAACAGGCGGCGAAAATCGGCCCATCTTCGGTTGCCGGCGCTCGGTATCGGCGTGGCGGCCTCGGCACCGGGTAGCAGATGGCCGGCGAGCGGCAGGCCGGCAGCGAGGAGGCCAGCCCGTTTGAGAAAGTTGCGGCGGTCGTTCATAAAGGTGCCCAATGGCTTAGCGCAGTGAAGTGTCGGTACCGCGGGCGGCGTGCTGCACTTGTTCCCAGACGCGCAGGAAATTGCCGCCCCAAAGCTTGGCGATATCGGCTTCGGAGTAGCCGCGGGTAATGAGTTCGGCCGTTACGTTGCGTGCCTCGCTGGCGTCGTGCCAGCCATCGATGCCGCCGCCTTCGTTGAAGTCCGAACTGATGCCTACGTGATCGATGCCGATCTTGCGCACGGTGTAGTCGATGGCATCGCCATAGTCCTTCAGGGTCGCGGGCGGCTCTTGTTCGAGGATGGCATAGAGCTCGTTGGCATATTGTCCGACCTTCTGCTCGGGCCAGCCGGCGATGACCGGGTCGCCAGGCATCAGCGCATAGTTCAGGTCAGCCAGTGGCGGCAGGGCGTAGCGGGCGCGCAAGGTATTGAGCTTTTCCTGGGTCTGTGCGCTGAGCGGCTTGAGGTAGCTGGAGAACGCGACCAGTTGCACGACCCCGCCGCCTTCCTTGATCAACTGCATTTCCTTGTCGGACAGGTTGCGGTTGATATCGACCATGGCCCGTGGTGCCGAGTGCGACGCCACCACCGGAGTACGGCTGAGCTGAATGACCTGGTTCAGCGCCTTGCTGGACATCTGCGAGACATCGATGATCACGCCCAGGTCATTGAGCCGCTGTACGGCGCGCTTGCCGATGGGGGACAGACCCTCCAGCGCATCGACAGTGTCATTGAAGAACGGCAAGGGGCGAGATGAGTCGGCCCAGCTATTGTTGCCGACGTAGCTGAAGCCGAACATACGCACCCCGCGTGCCGCCCAGCGGTCGAGCTGGTCGATATCGTCCCCCAGCGCATACGCATTGAGCATGCTCAGGAACACCGCGAACTTGCCTTCGCCGTGCAAGCGCCGCATGTCCTGCGGGGTGTAGGCGATGGCGACACGTTCGGGGAAGTCGCGCACCATCGCGGTGATGGCGTTGTAGCGCACCTCCTGGGTGTGGCGGGCGGCCTCGACGAAACCTGGCGTGGGGCGATGCGGGCTGTTTGCGCCCGTCCAGGATTCGGGCCAGGCAAAGATGGTCAGCGCCGCGCCAGACAACCGCCCTTGGGCAGCCTTGGCCAGGTCGAAGCGGCCCGGCCCGTCCTTGTCGGCTTCGCTGCCTTCGTTGCCGAAGTCCAACGGCAAGGTGACATGGCTGTCGAACGAGATGATGCGCTCCTGTAAGTCGTTGGCTTGACGAACGACCTCCCGGGGGTAGCCGCCAGGGGCCGCGAAATGGTACCAGGCAGCCAGACCGGCACCCGCGGCGGCTGCCGCAGCCAGGCTGATGTACAGGGCTTTTTTCCAGCGTGGTGTCGTCATCTTGGTCTCAGTAGGTTCGCCGTCGAGGGAGGGCACAGAGGCCGCCGCTACCTGGGGTGAACGAGTCGACACAGAGGAAATTTAGCCGGCCCGGCCGAGGCGTTAAATTTCTGCGCAGGTACAACGTTCTAGCCTTGGACGGGCCGTGCTCCATGGCCGCTATGAACGCACAGGTAGTTGCAATGACGATTTCTCGACGCGGGTTCATCGCCGCTGTGGCATTGACGGGCGTGGCGGTGCCCGGTGCGCTGTATGTGCAGCGCCAGCGGGATGCCGAGGCGTTTCCGGAAACGCCTGGCGAGGCTGTTGTCGAGTTGGCCGATACCCGCCTGCAACAGCTGGGCGACATCCTGCGGGGCATCTGGCGCTGGACTGCACATGGCAAGGATGCCCAACTGCTGGGTATGCCCGACGGGGAGCTGGAACTGTTTCTGGATGTCGCCAGCAATGGCCGGGGGCTGCGAGGTTACCTGGACACCGCCGATCGCTTGCGCAGTGAGCAGGAACCACGTTATCGGGTCATGGGTGACTTGCTGACGGACAAGCCCGGGACGTTGCGCTGGCGGCTGTTTTCAACCGAGCCCGGTGCAGGGCGTGCGCGCTATGAATGCCATGTGGTGCTCGATGAGGTCTGGGGCGCCTATGGCAATGCCGGGCCGGCAACGCTCAATGGTCGTATCTCGGCCCTGGACCGCGCCCTGTCTCTGCCTGTTCTGGACAATGGCTTCCTGGCCTTGAAGCGGCCTTTCCCGGAGGCTCGCGAACGTACGCCGCTGTCGCCACAGTTGCTGGCTTGGCTCATTTCGCCGGAGCACCGGCTGTTTCACCAGTTATGGCACGCATCGCGGGACAAGTGGCACAAGCTGGAAGAGGACAAGCAATCCGCCCTGCGTGGTCTGGGCTGGCAACCCGGGCCGCGGGGCCAGGAGCGTGATGCGCGTGGCAGGCACAAGGATCGCAACGGTTCCGGAGAAGACTTCCTGTTCATGCACCGGCACATGCTCGGCAGTGCCAGGGCCCTGCAGGACCTGCCCTCGTGGACGCGGTTCCCGCTGCCTCAGCCGGAGCTCGAGCGTGACCGCGTCGGTTTCGCCCGTTACTTCGACAACTACGACGGCAATGCCTTGCCACCGACCTGGCTGGCCCATGACGACCAGGAGTACACCCAGTGGGTACGCGACATCAAAAGCCCGGATACCTTCCATGGCAACTTTCAGGTCTGGGAGTCGCGGTACAGTGATCCGGAATATCTGAGCAAGCTGACCTTGGGGCAGTTCGGCTCAGAGCTGGAACTGGGCCTGCATGACTGGTTGCACATGCGGTGGGCGGCGGTGCCGCGCGACCCGTCCAACGGTATGCCGGTGCCCGCAGCACGTACCCCGGGGGATTTTGCTGAGCGCTGGTTTGAAGCACGTAACGATTTTCTTGGCGACCCGTTCTCGTCACATGTAAACCCGGTGTTCTGGCATTTTCATGGGTGGATCGACGACCGAGTCGACGACTGGTTCCGCGCCCACGAGCGGGTTCACCCGGGCGAGATCCGCCGCTTGCAGGTGAATGGTGTGCCCTGGTTCGCACCCGGGCGTTGGGTAGAGGTGGCTGACCCGTGGCTAGGTCCCGATACCCATGGCTGTTCCACGGTGCCGGGCCTGCGACCTGGTCGAAGCGTCGAGATGGACCCGGAAACCATGAAGCTGGCGTTGCGCATCATTTATGGCAATGAAGACCTCTTTGCCCGGCTGCGACCACGGGTGCCGCAGCGCCCCTGGTATGCCCGCAATCTCAAGGTCGTGCGGGCATCGGGCTGACAGTGGGCCTAGCGCAGGTGTGCGTTGCTGAGAATCATTATATTTTGTAAGATCGCACGCTGATATCACTCAGTTCTGCATCTGCCCCGTCGTGGGTGTGCAGGACGATTCCAGGTGTGTTTGTGGAACGTTACTATCGTGAATTGGTGAGTTTCCTGTCCGCGCGCCTGGGTAACCGTCAGGCGGCAGAGGATGTTGCCCACGATGCCTACCTGCGGGTACTGGAGCGAACGGACAACGGGCAGATCGAGCATCCGCGCGCTTTCCTTTACCGTATCGCCCTGAACCTGGTGGTCGACCGCCATCGTCGCCATCTGGTGCGTCAGGCCGAACCGCTGGAGATACTTGACAGTGATGAGGGCTGTCATGTGCCGGCGCTGGCGCAGGAACTGCAGCTCAACCAGCGCCTGGCCCTCATGCAGCGGGCACTGGACGAACTGAGCGGCCCCTGCCGCGAATGCTTCCTGCTGCGCAAGATCGAAGGCCTGTCCCATCTGCAGATCGCCGAGCGGCTGGGCATTTCGCGTAGCCTGGTGGAAAAGCACATCGTCAATGCCATGAAGCACTGCCGGGTGCGCATGCGGCAATGGGAATCCTGATTGCCAGGTTAAAGGCAAATGCAAATTCCGTCAGTCAATCACTTGATTTATGCGGCTTTCCCGACTTCTATCAGATAAGACCGTTGCCGTACATGGCCTTGGCAGTAGCCGTTACTGGCGCAGTATGGTCATGGAGCGTGCCCATTACCTAATGGCCCAGGTCCGACCATGGCAAACAAGACTCTGCGCATTCTCATCGCCGATGCACACCCGTGCCAGCGCCTGCAGCTGGAACGGTTGCTCAATGGTTTGGGCTATTACCGGATAGCCCCAGTGGATAGCTTCGAGGAGCTGCAGCGCCTGGTGCAGTGCGCCTTGCAGCCCTTCCACCTGTTGCTGGGCAATATCGAGCTGGCCAGCCATTGCGGAGTAGACCTGGAACGCTTCTGCCGCGTCAGCACACAGATCCAGCACGCCCTGCTTTACCATTCCAGCCAGTTGAAAGTGCCAGCAGTGCCGCAGACCGAGCGCCAGGCGGTCAGCCTGAGCCTGCCACAGGTGCCCGATAACGAGGCGCTGGAGACGTTCATGGCAATCATCGACGCACCGATGCTGGTCGGCAAGCTACCGCTGCCGAGCACCCTGGCGGCCAGTACAGCGCGGCCACGACCGCGAGCCAACTTCGCGCATACGGTGTTCAACCGCTAGCGGTGCCGCAGGCGGGGCAATGGGGCAGCTATTTGTTATGCTCTTGCCCTTTGCCGATCTGCGGACCCTGCCATGACTGCCATCGATACCGCTCGCCCGCCCCGGTTCAGCCGCGGCGACCATCGGACCCTGGGCCTGGCGGCGCTGGGTGGCGCGCTGGAAATCTACGACTTCATCATTTTCGTGTTCTTCGCGCTGACCCTCAGCCAACTGTTCTTCCCTCCCGAGATGCCCGAATGGCTACGCCTGCTGCAAAGCTTCGGCATTTTCGTCACCGGCTATCTGGCGCGGCCGCTGGGCGGCATCCTGATGGCGCACTTTGCCGACCATCTGGGGCGCAAGCGGGTCTTCAGCCTGAGCATCCTGATGATGGCATTGCCGTGCCTGTTGATCGGGGTGATGCCGACCTATGCCGACATCGGCTATGCCGCCCCGCTGATACTCTTGGCCTTGCGCATCCTCCAGGGTGCTGCCGTAGGCGGTGAAGTGCCAAGCGCCTGGACGTTCGTTGCCGAGCACGCGCCCAGCGGGCGGCGCGGCTATGCCTTGGGCTTTCTGCAGGCCGGGCTGACCTTCGGCTACCTGCTGGGGGCGCTGACCGCAACCTTGCTGGCGCAACTGTTCACCCCGCAGGAAATCCTCGATTACGCCTGGCGCTACCCGTTCCTGTTGGGTGGGGTGTTCGGTGTAATTGGTGTGTGGCTACGCCGTTGGCTCAGTGAAACACCGGTGTTTCTCGCCCTGCGCGCGCGCCAGGAGCAACCTGTGGCATTTCCGCTGCGGCGAGTGCTGGGCGAGCACCGCCGGGCGTTGATCCCTGCCGCGTTGCTGACCTGTGTGCTGACCTCGGCGGTGGTGGTGCTGGTGGTGATCACCCCGACAGTGATGCAGCAGCGCTTCGGCATGAGTGCCGGGCACACCTTCGCCCTCAGCAGTGTGGGCATCGTCTTCCTCAACATTGGCTGCGTGCTGGCCGGGCTGCTGGTCGACCGTGTGGGTGCCTGGCGCGCGCTGATGCTGTATAGCCTGTTGCTTCCGCTGGGTATCGGCACGTTGTACGCCAGCCTGGTGGGGCAGTGGGGCATGACCTGGCTGGCCTATGCGCTGGCGGGGTTGAGTTGTGGCGTGGTGGGGGTGGTGCCCTCGGTAATGGTAGGGCTGTTCCCGGCGCAAATCCGTGTATCGGGCATTTCCTTCACCTACAACGTGGCCTACGCAGTGTGGGCCAGTACCACGCCGCTGGCACTGATTGCGCTGATGCCGTGGAGCCCATGGGTGTGTGTCGGGTTTTGTCTGATCATGGGCGCGGTGGGGCTGCTGACGGCCTTGTATTTCGGGCGTCGTGAGCCATTGGTGTTTGCTGCGGAGCCGATGCCGGTCATGTGTGGCGACAAATGAGCAGGTGCATGTCTTGGGTTGTGTAGCAAGGCTTGCACCGAGCGCCGCCCGCGCGGCGCATCGCGAGCAAGCTCGCTCCTACATTTGTTCCGGGCCAATTATGCCTGTGGGATTTGCGCGCGAACGCCCTGGCGCATGGCTCGATATCGCGTCGTACAAACAAGGCGGTCGCGCGCGCCTGGCACAGGATGGACTGGCTCGAAACAGATGTAGGAGCGAGCTTGCTCGCGATGCGCTCCTACATTTGTTCCGGGCCAATTATGCCTGTGGGATTTGCGCGCGAACGCCCTGGCGCATGGCTCGATATCGCGTTGTACAAACAAGGCGGTCGCGCGCGCCTGGCACAGGATGGACTGGCTCGAAACAGATGTAGGAGCGAGCTTGCTCGCGATGCGCTCCTACATTTGTTCCGGGCCAATTATGCCTGTGGGATTTGCGCGCGAACGCCCTGGTGCATGGCTCGATATCGCGTCGTACAAACAAGGCGGTCGCGCGCGCCTGGCACAGGATGGACTGGCTCGAACAGATGTAGGAGCGAGCTTGCTCGCGATGCGCCGCGCGGGCGGCGCTCGATCTGATAGGCGCTGAACCTCTCACGGCGAACACCTCGTAGGTCCAGACGCATACTCACAACAAAAAGCCCCCGGCCCATGAGGACCGGGGGCTTTTTGTTGCCGCAAGGGCAGGGGCCTTACATGTTCGGGTAGTTCGGCCCGCCAGCGCCTTCAGGGGTGACCCAGGTGATGTTCTGGGCCGGGTCCTTGATGTCGCAGGTCTTGCAGTGCACGCAGTTTTGCGCGTTGATCTGGAAACGCTTGTTGCCGTCTTCCTGGGTGACCACTTCGTACACGCCTGCCGGGCAGTAACGCTGGGCAGGCTCGTCGTACAGCGGCAGGTTGCTGGCGATCGGTACGCTCGGATCGGTCAGCTTCAGGTGGCAGGGTTGTTCCTCTTCGTGGTTGGTGCTGGAGAGGAATACCGAGCTGAGCTTGTCGAAGCTGAGCTTGCCGTCCGGTTTCGGGTAGTCGATCTTTTTCGAGTCGGCGGCCAGCTTGAGGCAGGCATAGTCCGGCTTGGTGTCGTGCAGGGTGAACGGCAGTTTGCCACCGAACCAGTTCTGGTCGACATAGTTGAACGCCGCGCCCAACAGCGGGCCGAACTTGTGCATGGCCGGGCCGAAGTTGCGGCTGGCGAACAGTTCTTCGTGCAGCCAGCTGGCCTTGAAGGCGCTGACATAGCTGTTCAATTGATCGCCGCCTTCGCCACCGGCGATCAATGCGTCGGCCACTGCTTCGGCGGCGAGCATGCCGGACTTCATCGCGGTATGGCTGCCCTTGATCTTGGCCACGTTCATGGTGCCCAGGTCGCAACCGATCAGCGCGCCACCATTGAAGACCATTTTCGGCAGCGAGTTGATGCCGCCCTTGGCCAAGGCGCGGGCGCCGTAGCTGATGCGCTTGCCGCCTTCGAGGTACTGGCTGATCACCGGGTGGTGCTTGAGGCGCTGGAACTCGTCGAACGGCGACAGGTATGGGTTGGCGTAGGACAGGTCAACGATCAGGCCGACCACCACCTGGTTGTTTTCCAGGTGATAAAGGAACGAGCCACCGGTGTTTTCCTTGGCCACCACGTCCAGCGGCCAGCCGGCGGTGTGCACCACCAGGCCCTGTTCGTGCTTGGCCGGGTCGATTTCCCAGATTTCCTTCAGGCCGATGCCGTAGTGCTGGACGTCGGACTCGCTGTCGAGGTTGAAGCGCTTGATCAGCTGTTTGCCGATATGGCCACGGCAGCCTTCGGCGAACAGGGTGTACTTGGCGCGCAGTTCCATACCTGGGGTGTACAGGCCGTCCTTGGGGTTGCCCTCCCGGTCGACACCAAGGTCGCCGGTAACGATGCCGCGGACCACGCCGTTGTCGTCGAACAGCGCTTCCTGGGCGGCGAAGCCCGGGTAGATCTCCACACCGAGGTTCTCGGCCTGCTGGGCCAGCCAGCGGCACAGGTTGCCCAGCGAGATGATGTAGTTGCCATGGTTGTGCATGGTCTTGGGTACGAACAGGTCAGGCACCTTGGTCGCGCTGCCGGCATCCTTGAGCACGTAGATGTCGTCGCGCTTCACTTCGGTATTGAGCGGTGCGCCGAGTTCTTTCCAGTCGGGGAACAGCTCGTTCAGGGCGCGAGGCTCGAACACCGCGCCAGAGAGGATGTGGGCGCCGACTTCAGAGCCTTTCTCCACCACGCAGACGCTGATTTCGCTACCGGCTTCGGCGGCCTTCTGCTTCAGGCGGCAGGCGGCGGACAGGCCCGCCGGGCCGGCGCCGACGATGACCACGTCGAATTCCATGTATTCGCGTTCCACTGGTTCTCTCCTACTCATCAAGGCTCGTGCTGTTGCTTTGTCTTATGGGTGCGGGGCATTCGCAGCGGTTCTACGCAACGGCGGAACTGTAGCTGGGCAAATGACGGACTACACCGTTTTGTCTTGGCCGCGCATTATATCTACACCACTTGGCGGGTCCAATACAAACGTTTGTTTGAATTTGCCGCAGGCCAGTAAAATCACAGGAACGCGGCTGGAGGGTGACCGATTTGCCGTATTGACCGGAATGGGTGTTACGGTCAAGATACGAGCGGTTTTACGTTCGCCGTAGGCTTGCAGCCGGGCGCAGGTACACCTCTAAAGACCAGGTGTGGAGCAGGGTTTTGCGGGCTTAGGCCGGTTTGTAGTGGAGTTTACACGCCACGACAGAAAATGACCCGCGAGGATTTGTCGCAAGAGTCCGAACAAGACTGTTCGGTCACTGTGAAATTGCTGCCTCCCGATACGTTTTTAGAGGTGCCCTTGTACCCACGCGCATCGCAGGGCTCTGCCCCAGGCGACTATCTATTCACCGGAGAGTAACGAGGAATCCATGAAGGTTCTTGTAGCTGTCAAACGAGTGGTCGACTACAACGTCAAGGTTCGCGTCAAAGCGGACAACTCCGGCGTCGACCTTGCTAACGTCAAGATGTCCATGAACCCCTTCTGCGAAATCGCCGTGGAAGAAGCCGTACGCCTGAAAGAAAAAGGCGTTGCGACCGAGATCGTCGTCGTTTCCGTCGGCCCGACCACTGCCCAGGAGCAGCTGCGTACTGCCCTGGCTCTGGGTGCCGACCGTGCCATCCTGGTAGAAGCCGCTGACGAACTGAACTCCCTGGCTGTGGCCAAGGCGCTGAAGGCCGTTGTCGACAAGGAGCAGCCGCAGCTGGTCATCCTCGGCAAGCAGGCCATCGACAGTGACAACAACCAGACCGGCCAGATGCTGGCTGCGTTGACAGGCTTCGCCCAGGGTACCTTCGCGTCCAAGGTCGAAGTCGCTGGCGACAAGCTGAATGTCACCCGTGAAATCGATGGCGGCCTGCAGACCGTTGCACTGAACCTGCCAGCCATCGTCACCACCGACCTGCGCCTGAACGAGCCACGCTACGCGTCGCTGCCGAACATCATGAAGGCCAAGAAGAAGCCGCTGGAGACTGTTACTCCAGACGCGCTGGGCGTTTCCCTCGCCTCCACCAACAAGACCGTGAAGGTTGAAGCCCCGGCTGCCCGCAGCGCTGGCATCAAGGTCAAATCGGTGGCCGAACTGGTCGAGAAGCTGAAGAACGAAGCGAAGGTAATCTAAATGACTATCCTGGTTGTCGCTGAATACGAGAACGGTGCCGTAGCCCCGGCCACCCTGAACACTGTCGCCGCAGCCGCCAAGATCGGTGGTGATGTGCACGTGCTGGTCGCAGGCCAGAACGTCGGTGGCGTTGCCGAATCTGCTGCCAAGATCGCTGGCGTGGCCAAGGTGCTGGTTGCCGACAACGCGGCCTACGCCCACGTGCTGCCGGAAAACGTCGCGCCGCTGATCGTCGAGCTGGCCAAGGGTTACAGCCACGTGCTGGCCCCGGCTACCACCAACGGCAAGAACATCCTGCCGCGTGTGGCCGCGCTGCTGGACGTGGACCAGATCTCCGAGATCATCTCGGTCGAGTCCGCCGACACCTTCAAGCGCCCGATCTACGCGGGTAACGCCATCGCCACCGTGCAATCGAGCGCGGCCATCAAGGTGATCACCGTGCGTACCACCGGCTTCGACGCCGTGGCCGCCGAAGGTGGTTCTGCTGCCGTCGAAGCTGTTGGCGCTGCACACAGCGCCGGCATTTCGGCTTTCGTTGGCGAAGAACTGGCCAAGTCCGACCGCCCAGAGCTCACCGCTGCCAAAATCGTCGTTTCCGGCGGCCGTGGCATGGGCAACGGTGACAACTTCAAGCACCTGTACAGCCTGGCCGACAAGCTCGGCGCGGCTGTCGGTGCCTCGCGCGCCGCAGTCGACGCAGGCTTCGTGCCGAACGACATGCAGGTCGGCCAGACCGGCAAGATCGTTGCGCCACAGCTGTACATCGCCGTCGGTATCTCCGGCGCGATCCAGCACCTGGCCGGCATGAAAGACTCCAAAGTGATCGTTGCGATCAACAAGGACGAAGAAGCGCCGATCTTCCAGGTGGCCGACTACGGCCTGGTCGCTGACCTGTTCGAAGCGGTTCCAGAGCTGGAAAAGCTGGTCTGATCCGGCTGCTTCACTTATAAAGAACCCGGCCCTCGCTTTGAGGGTCGGGTTTTTTTATGGGTTGAGGAGTGAGGCATGACGTTGCGCGGAACGGGCAGGGTGCTGGCATGCGTGGCGCTGTTGCTGCCGCCACTGGCGATGGCGGCAGGCAAATGCGAGCGCCTGGTGGCGACCGGCAGCCCTGATGCGCCGCCCTATTCCTGGCAAGACCCGAAAGACCCAAGGCACCTGATCGGCGCCAACGTCGACCTGTTGCGCCAGGTGGCCGGCGAGCTGGGTGTGAAGGTCGAGGTGCTGAGTGCCGGTCGCCGTGACCAGGCGCTGGAAGAGGTGCGCAGTGGGCGCATGGACCTGCTGCTCGACACCCCTATGCAGGTGGAGCAACTGACCGCGCTGGACTACATCCATCCGCCGTTGCAGCTCAATGAGTACCTGGTGTGGACCCGCCATGATGCAGCGGTGATCTTTGATGGCCCGGCCGATCTGACCAGATACCAGGGCAGCTTGTCCGACCGTGCGCGCCTGACCCCGGCCTTTACTGCGTTTGCCAAGGCCCAGCTCAAGCTGGTGCCGGCGCAGAACCTGACCCAGGCGTTCCAGAAACTGGTACTCGGCCAGGTGGACTATGTGCTGGCTGGACGTTACTCCGGTATGGCCATGGCCCAGAGCCTGGGCATGAGCAATGACCTGATAGCCCGCGGCTTGCCGGTGGACAGGCCGGGCCTGTACCTGGCGCTGTCGCATAACTCGGCGTGCAATGACAGCTGGTTGCGTGGGCAATTGGCAAAAAAACTGACAGAATTGCCGATCTCTGGTGCATCCGAAGCTGTGCTGCAACGTAATCTCGAGCGCTGGAAAGCGCAGTTGCAGGTGCCGGCGGACGCCCCCAAACACTAGGAAGATTGCGTGAGAACCCAACCACTAATCCTTGCCCTGGCCGTGCTCGGCCTGGCTGGCTGCGCCAATGATCCGGCCCCTGACGAGCAGATGCGCATTTCCGAACAAGCACTGGACCAGGCCAAGGCCGTCGGCGCCACCGGGCAGGTCGAAGCGCTGAAACTGGCTGAAGACAAGCTGGCCCGCGCCAAGGCCAACATGCTCACCCAGGACTACCGCGATGCGCGCATGCGCGCCGAGCAAGCCGAGCTGGATGCGCGCCTGGCCGAGGCCCAGGTGCTGAACCAGAAGAGCGAAGAGCAGCTGCAGGTGCTGCAGTCGCGGGTCAAGCGCTTGCGCAAGCAACTGGAGGTGCAGCCATGATCCGTCGTACGCCTTTGGCTGCACTGGTACTGTTGGCGCTGACGGCAGGTTTGCAAGGTTGCGCCAGCCAGCGCAGCAGTGCCGCGCTGGATGAGGCCACTGTCGCCTTCCAGGGGGTCAAAGATGATTCCGACGTGCTGCGCAGCGCGCCGCGCGACGTGATTCGCGCAGGCGAATCGCTGGCTCGCGCCGAGCGCTTGTCCAGCTACATCGGCACCGGTTCTGATGTGCGGCATTATGCTTACCTCAGTCAGCGCTACAGCGAGATTGCCCGCGAACATGCCAAGCTGGCGCTGAACCAGGAACGCCAGGCCAAGCTCGACCTGGAGCGCCAGCGCCTGCAGCTGGCTTTGCGTGAGGCCAAGCTGGCCAGCGTGCAGCAGCAGGGACAGTGGGTCGAATCGCAGATTGCCGCGTTGGCTTCGGAGCAGGCCGACCGTGGCCTGGTGATGACCTTGGGCGATGTGCTGTTCGATACCGGCAGTGCCGACCTGAAGAACTCGGCCAGCCGGACTGTGCTCAAGCTGGTGCAGTTCCTGCAGCTCAACCCGCGCCGGGTAGTGCGTATCGAGGGCTATACCGACAGCACGGGCGCGGGCGAGGACAACCTTAAGCTGTCGCGCGACCGGGCGCAGTCCGTGGCCGACATGCTGGTGGACCTGGGCATCGACGAAAAACGCCTGCAGGTTGAAGGCTATGGCGACCAGTACCCGATCGAGGCCAATGCTTCGGAGCGGGGCAGGGCGCAGAACCGTCGGGTGGAGATCGTATTCTCCGATGACAAGGGGCGGCTCGCGCCAGCGCGCTGAGTCTTGTGGAAAGGGCCGCTTTGCGGCCCGCTTTATGTCGGTTTAATCGTTTCGATAGCTGTCACGCTGTTGTATTGTCGACTATGTTGCAATCTGTCCCAGTACACTTTGCAACTGTTACGGTATCCTCTACCGTCTGTGACCTGTACAAGAACAACGAGCATGTCGACATGACCAACCTGCTGCTGTACCAGCGTATCGCCCAGCAACTGGCCGATGATATCCGTCGCGGTGTCTACCAGCCAGGCGAGCGGGTACCCTCCGTGCGCAAGATGAGCGCCCAGCTCAATGTCAGCCATGCCACGGTGCTGCAGGCCTATGCCAATCTTGAGGACCAAGGGCTTATCCGGGCGCGGCCGCAGTCTGGCTATTACGTTCACCAAACCCCTGCCTTGACTGCGCAAACCCCGGACATCGCCCGGGTGGAGCGCCCCGGCCTGGTCACGCGTGCCAGCATCATCCAGCAGGTGCTGACTGAGGCGCGTCGCGATGGTGTGTTCCCGTTTGGTGCTGCAGTGCCGCATGTCGACTACCTGCCAGTGCGCGCCTTGCATCAGCAAATCGCCAAGGTAACGCGCTTCCATAGTCCGCGCGCCTTCAGCTACATGTTCAGCCCCGGTTTCGAGCCGCTGCGCAGGCAGATCGCCATACGCATGCGCGATGCCGGCGTGCTGGTCGACCCGCGCGAAGTGATCGTGACCCATGGGTGTGTCGACGCCCTGCAGATGTCGCTGCGGGTGCTGACCCGCCCAGGTGACTTGATCGCCGCCGAGTCGCCGACCTATTACGGCTTGCTGCAGCTGGCGGACCTGCTGGGCTTGAAAGTGATCGAAATCCCCAGTGACCCGTCCACCGGTATCAGCCTCGAAGCCTTGCAACTGGCGGCTAACCAGTGGTCGATCAAGGCGTTGGTGCTGACTGCGCGCTTGAGCAATCCACTTGGTGGCACTGTTCCGGAGGAACGGCAAAAGCAATTGCTGCGCCTGGCCTCGGACTTCGATATCCAGATCATCGAGGATGACATCTACGGTGAGCTGATGTTCGAGCAGGGCAAGACCAAGGCGCTGAAGGCGTTCGACCGGCTGGATCGGGTCATCTACTGTTCAAGCTTCTCCAAGACTTTGTCCCCCGGCGTGCGTGTGGGCTGGATGATCGCCGGGCGTTACCAGGATGAGATTCAGCGCCTGCAGACTTTTACCACCCACTCGGCCTGCAGCGTGACGCAGATGGGGGTGGCAGCCTACCTGGAAAATGGCGGCTACGACCGGCATCTGCGCTACATACGTCAGGAGTATCGCAAGAACCTCAGTGCCTATCAGTTGGCGGTACAGCAGCATTTCCCCGAGGGCACCCAGATGACCCGGCCGACAGGTGGCTTCATCCTTTGGGTAAGCCTGCCGGGTCGGGTCAATACCCAGGAGCTGCATGTGCGTGCGCTGGAGCAGGGCATCAGCATTGCACCGGGGCTAATATTCAGTAACACAGAGCAGTTCAACCACTGTGTCCGGCTCAATTGTGGCATTCCATGGAATAAAGAGGCCGAGCGGGCTGTGATTACGCTGGGTTTGCTGGCCCAACAGTTGTGCAGAGAGACGGCGGTCACGCTTTTGTAAGGCTTGCAAGCTGCCTGTGGAACAGGGAGCATACGCATTTTTCCTGCCAGTCTGTCCATTTGCCATGAATGCTTTGCGCCGCTTTGTTCTGATCGTGTGCCTTCTGTCGTTGTGCTGCCCGGTCGTCCCCACCTTGGCTGCGCAGCCGGTACCCCAGGCTCAGGCTGCTCCGGGTAAGCAGGTGCCAAGAAAGGCGACAGCCAAGCCCGCGCACAAGCCGCTCAGCAAAGCGGTCGCCAAGCCATTACCCAAGACTAAGCTGGACCTGAGCCTGCCAGTTGATATGGTCAACAACCTTGAGCCGAATGTGGGCACACCTTCGCCAATCCAACGGCGCAAGCCTTTGTTGCCACCCATGTTCACAGAAAAGCCAGAGACCAATGACAGCCCGTTCCAGCTCAATGGTCGGCTGATCAACAACGAGATGCAGCTGCAACTGCGCAATGACAGCCGTCATGACGTGGAGGGGGCTGCCATCGACTTCGAGTATCGCCAATAGGTAGGAACTGACTGCAGGGTCACGGCAGATTTCATCGTGCCAGTAATTTCAAACGGCTGTTTGAGCGGTTACTATCCAGGGACGTTCGTCCCGTTCTGTTCCAAGGGAGTCCTGATTTTGGTGAATAGCCATGAAATGCCGTGAAGGCTGTGGTGCCTGCTGCATCGCCCCGTCCATCACTTCTGCGATGCCGCGAATGCCCAATGGCAAGCCGGCTGGTGAGCGCTGCCTGCACCTGACGGCCGCCAACCTGTGCGACCTGTTCGGCAAGCCTGAGCGGCCGGCGGTGTGTGGTGGTTTCAAGGCGGATGCCGAGGTGTGCGGCAGTGATCGTGACGAGGCAATCAGGATTCTTGGCTGGTGGGAGCAGATGACGGCGGCGTGACAGGCTGGATCTTCGACAACAAGGATAAACATGATGAGATCGTTCAAGCGTATTGCACTGTTGTGTGGCGTGGGTGTTCTGCTGTCGCCTGTGGCCTGGGCTGAAAACTGGCAAGTGGCCAAGAACGAGGACGGGATCAAGGTATCCCTCAGCGAAGTGGCCGGTTCCAAGTACAAGGCCTATCAGGGTGTTACCGTGATCAAGGCGCCGTTGGCCAAGGTGCAGGCGTTGCAGGAAGATGTGGTGGGTGCCTGCGCATGGATTCATGAGTGCAAGTTGCAGAAATTGCTCAAGCAAGAAGGTGACCAGACATGGACCTACACCCAGTTCAATACACCCTGGCCGGTGACGCCGCGTGATTCGGTTTTGCATGTGACCACGGTCAAGGAGGCGGACGGCAGCCTGGTGCGAAACCTGAAGGAAGAGCCGACCTATTTGCCGGAAGAGAAGGGCTTTGTGCGGGTGGCCAAGGTTGAGGGCTTCTGGAAGCTGGTGCCCAAGGGCGACAGCACGGAGGTGACCTACCAGGTGCACACCGAGCCGGGCGGCAGCGTGCCGGCAATGGTGGCCAACAAGTTCGTGGTGGATGCGCCGTTCAATACCCTGAAAGAGCTGCGTGAGCGGGCTGAGAAAAACTGAGGTTTAACGCGGCGCGCGGTTCTCTGTGGTAGCGGCCATGCGTCGCGAATGGGCGCGCGCAGCGGCCCCGGAGTCTTAGGATTAGCGCAATATTGCTTGGGCTGCTTTGCAGCCCTTTCGCGACGCAGGGCCGCTCCGCAAAGGCCGAACTGCGACCAGCAGGTTTACAATAAAAAAGGCTGCCCGAGGGCAGCCTTTTTGCGTTCGGCTATCAAAGCTTACTTGCGGTCCTTCAGGGCAACGAGGTCGCGCTTTTGCTCGCCGGTGTACAGCTGGCGCGGACGGCCGATCTTGTACGGGCTGGAGAGCATTTCTTTCCAGTGCGAGATCCAGCCCACGGTACGTGCCAGGGCGAAGATCACGGTGAACATGCTGGTTGGAATGCCGATTGCCTTGAGGATGATCCCCGAGTAGAAGTCGACGTTCGGGTACAGCGAGCGCTCGATGAAATACGGATCGGTGAGGGCGATCTCTTCCAGGCGCATGGCCAGTTCCAGCTGCGGGTCGTTCTTGATGCCCAGTTCGCGCAGGACTTCGTCGCAGGTCTGCTTCATCACGGTGGCGCGCGGGTCGCGGTTCTTGTACACGCGGTGACCGAAGCCCATCAGCTTGAACGGGTCGTTCTTGTCCTTGGCCTTGGCGATGAATTTGTCGATGTTCGAAACATCACCGATTTCATCGAGCATGGTCAGTACGGCTTCGTTCGCACCGCCGTGGGCCGGGCCCCACAGTGCGGCGATACCGGCGGCGATACAGGCGAACGGGTTGGCACCCGACGAGCCGGCCAGACGAACGGTGGAAGTGGAGGCGTTCTGCTCGTGGTCGGCGTGGAGGATGAAGATCCGGTCCATTGCCTTGGCCAGCACCGGGCTGATCGGTTTGATCTCGCACGGGGTGTTGAACATCATGTGCAGGAAGTTTTCCGCGTACGACAGGTCGTTGCGCGGGTACATCATCGGCTGGCCCATGGAGTACTTGTAAACCATCGCAGCCAGGGTCGGCATCTTGGCGACCAGGCGCACCGCGGAGATTTCGCGGTGTTGCGGGTTATTGATGTCCAGGGAGTCGTGATAGAACGCCGACAGGGCGCCGACTACGCCGCACATCACCGCCATCGGGTGAGCGTCGCGGCGGAAGCCGTTGAAGAAGGTCTTCAACTGCTCGTGAACCATGGTGTGGTTCTTGACGGTGCTGACGAACTGGGCCTTCTGCTCGGCATTCGGCAGTTCGCCATTGAGCAGCAGGTAGCAGGTTTCGAGGTAGTCGGACTGTTCGGCGAGTTGCTCGATCGGGTAGCCGCGGTGCAGCAGGATACCTTTGTCGCCGTCAATATAGGTGATCTTCGACTCGCACGAGGCAGTCGCCATGAAACCTGGGTCGAAGGTGAAGTGACCAGTGGCCCCTAACCCGCGGACGTCGATTACATCAGGACCAACGGTGCCGGTTAAAATGGGCAGCTCGACGGGGGCAGCGCCCTCGATGACCAACTGCGCTTTTTTGTCAGCCATGTGGCCTCCTATTAATGCTTGAAATCATCAGACAGACCCCCCACGCAGGGCCCGCACCACTATAGAGGGATAAATTCAGATGTCAATTTGCCTAAAGGCTTGTTGAATCAAGCATTCAAGCCTGATTTTTCCCGAAATTCTCGCCCATTTACGCCTTTTGTTCATTAAAGGCAATGCGCTATTTGGGCTACCCCGTCACGTTGTCATAAGCAGCCTAACTGTCTATACTCGGCACCCGACCGCCAGGGGCTTGCAAGCCCGAACTGCTGGGGGTCGCCGTTCCCTGGGTGGTGGGTACCTGACCAGTACACTTACCAACAACTTTGCCCTGATTCGCTAGGGGCTCTTCAGTGTGAAAAAAGCCGTGAAAAGCCAACGACCTGTAAACCTAGACCTAAGGACCATCAAGCTCCCCGTCACTGCGTACACGTCCATCCTGCACCGTATCTCCGGCGTCATCCTGTTCATCGGCCTTGCCATCATGCTTTATGCACTGGGCAAGTCGCTGGGTTCCGAGGAAGGCTTCGGTGAGGTGAAGGCGTGTCTGACCAGCCCGCTGGCCAAGTTCGTGACCTGGGGTCTGTTGTCCGCCCTGCTTTATCACCTCGTGGCAGGTGTTCGACACCTGATCATGGACATGGGTATCGGTGAGACGCTGGAAGGCGGCAAGCTGGGCTCGAAAATCGTGATCGTCATCTCCGTGGTGCTGATCGTTCTGGTGGGAGTTTGGGTATGGTAACCAATGTCACGAACCTGTCGCGTTCGGGCCTCTATGACTGGATGGCGCAGCGCGTTTCTGCGGTCGTTCTCGCGGCTTACTTCCTCTTCCTGATCGGCTACGTGGTCGCCCACCCAGGCATCGACTACACCCAGTGGCATGGTCTGTTCTCCAACAACGCGATGCGGATCTTCAGTCTGCTGGCCCTCGTTGCCCTGGGCGCTCACGCCTGGGTCGGCATGTGGACCATTGCAACCGACTACCTGACGCCTATGTCGTTCGGCAAGTCGGCAACTGCGATTCGTTTCCTGTTCCAGGCGGTATGCGGCGTTGCGATGTTCGCTTACTTCGTCTGGGGTGTGCAGATTCTCTGGGGTATCTGATCCATGGCTAGCATTCCAACCATTTCCTTCGACGCCATCATCATCGGTGGCGGCGGCGCCGGCATGCGCGCAGCGCTGCAACTGGCTCAAGGCGGCCACAAGACTGCCGTAGTCACCAAGGTCTTCCCGACCCGTTCGCACACCGTATCCGCCCAGGGCGGCATCACCTGCGCCATCGCTTCGGCCGACCCGAACGACGACTGGCGCTGGCACATGTACGATACCGTCAAGGGTTCCGACTACATCGGCGACCAGGACGCTATCGAATACATGTGTCAGGAAGGCCCGGCTGCGGTCTTCGAGCTGGACCACATGGGTCTGCCGTTCTCGCGCACCGAAACCGGCCGCATCTACCAGCGCCCGTTCGGCGGTCAGTCCAAGGACTTCGGTAAAGGTGGCCAGGCCGCCCGTACCTGTGCCGCTTCGGACCGTACCGGTCACGCGCTGCTGCACACCCTGTACCAGGGCAACCTGAAAGCTGGCACCACGTTCCTCAACGAGTACTACGCCGTTGACCTGGTGAAAAACCAGGACGGCGCATTCGTTGGTGTGATCGCCATCTGCATCGAAACCGGCGAAACCCTGTACATCAAGTCCAAGGCCACTGTGCTGGCCACTGGCGGTGCGGGCCGTATCTACGCTTCCACCACCAACGCCCTGATCAACACCGGTGACGGTATCGGCATGGCCCTGCGTGCAGGCGTGCCGGTGCAGGATATCGAGATGTGGCAGTTCCACCCGACCGGTATCGCCGGCGCCGGTGTACTGGTCACTGAGGGTTGCCGCGGTGAGGGTGGCTACCTGATCAACGCCCACGGCGAGCGCTTCATGGAGCGTTACGCGCCGAACGCCAAAGACCTGGCCGGCCGCGACGTGGTTGCCCGTTCCATGGTCAAGGAAATCATCGCCGGCAACGGCGTGGGCCCGAACAAGGACCACGTACTGCTGAAGCTGGACCACCTGGGCGAGGAAGTGCTGCACAGCCGCCTGCCAGGTATCTGCGAACTGTCCAAGACCTTCGCCCACGTCGACCCTGTGGTCGCACCGGTGCCGGTAGTGCCAACCTGCCACTACATGATGGGCGGCGTTGCCACCAACATTCATGGCCAGGCCATTACCATGGACGCCGACGGCCAGGATCACATCATCCCGGGTCTGTTCGCCGTAGGTGAAGTGGCGTGCGTATCGGTTCACGGTGCCAACCGCCTGGGCGGCAACTCGCTGCTCGACCTGGTGGTGTTCGGCCGTGCTGCCGGCCTGCACCTGGAGAAGGCGCTGAGCGAAGGCGTGGAATACCGCGACGCCAGCGACACCGACGTCGATGTTGCCCTGAACCGCCTGAACAAGCTCAACGAGCGTACCAGCGGTGAAGACGTTGCCAGCCTGAAGCGCGAGCTGCAGAGCTGCATGCAGAACTACTTCGGTGTATTCCGTACTGGCGAATACATGCAGAAGGGTATCGAGCAATTGGCCGGTCTGCGTGACCGTATCGCCAACGTCAAGATCAACGACAAGTCCCAGGCCTTCAACACCGCGCGTATCGAAGCGCTGGAGCTGCAGAACCTGCTGGAAGTTGCCGAAGCTACCGCCATCGCGGCGGAAGCCCGTAAAGAGTCCCGCGGCGCTCACGCCCGTGAAGACTTCGAAGACCGTGACGACGAAAACTGGCTGTGCCACACCCTGTACTACCCGGGTGAGAAGCGCGTTGCCAAGCGCGGCGTCAACTTTGCGCCGAAGACTGTTCCAGCCTTCGAACCAAAAGTCCGGACTTACTAAGGGTGGCTGCTATGTTGAAAGTCGAAGTTTATCGTTACAACCCGGACACCGACTCGGCGCCAAAAATGGAGTCGTTCGACGTCGATACCGGCGGCAAGGACCTGATGGTGCTGGATGTATTGGCACTGATCAAGGAAAAGGACGAGGGTTTCTCGTACCGTCGCTCCTGCCGTGAAGGCGTTTGCGGTTCCGATGGCATGAACATGAACGGCAAGAACGGCCTGGCCTGCATCACCCCGCTGTCGGCGGTTGTGAAGGGCGGCAAGCTGGTTCTGCGTCCGCTGCCAGGCCTGCCGGTCATTCGTGACCTGGTGGTCGATATGAGCATCTTCTACAAGCAGTACGAGAAGGTGAAGCCGTTCCTGCAGAACGACACCCCGGCACCGGCCATCGAGCGCCTGCAGTCGCCGGAAGACCGTGACAAGCTGGACGGCCTGTACGAGTGCATCCTGTGCGCTTGCTGCTCGACTTCCTGCCCGTCGTTCTGGTGGAACCCGGACAAGTTCCTGGGCCCGGCAGCACTGCTGCAAGCTTACCGCTTCCTTGCCGACAGCCGCGATACCAAGACTCAGGAGCGCCTGGCGTCCCTGGATGACCCGTTCAGCGTATTCCGCTGCCGCGGGATCATGAACTGCGTAAACGTTTGCCCGAAAGGTCTGAACCCGACCAAGGCAATCGGTCACGTACGTAACATGCTGCTGCAAAGTGGCACCTGATACAAAGCGTTGTACCTGCAGTAAGCCGAGGTGCGGGTGGTGAGCCCGCACTGAGGTAAAACCCGAACAAGGGCCCACAAAGCCCGCGTTCATTACCTATGAAGATATGAGACCAGCAGGGGCTTTCCGGGCTGGTACCCGGAAAATCAGCAGGATCCAGGTGGCGTGGTTCAGTCGCTGTTTTCGGACTTTTCCAGGTTTGCTGTGGCTCTCGCCGATCAGTCCCCTAATCGAGGGTGACCAAGCATGCAAGAAAGCGTGATGCAGCGCATGTGGGATAGCGCCCACCTTTCAGGTGGTAACGCTGCATATGTGGAAGAGCTCTACGAGCTCTACCTGCACGACCCTAACGCTGTGCCAGAAGAGTGGCGCACTTACTTCCAGAAGTTGCCAGCCGACGGCAGCACCGCTACTGATGTATCGCACTCGACAATCCGCGACCATTTCGTACTGCTGGCAAAGAACCAGCGCCGCGCCCAACCGGTTTCCGCCGGGAGCGTGAGCAGTGAACACGAGAAGAAGCAGGTTGAAGTTCTGCGACTGATCCAGGCCTATCGTATGCGCGGCCATCAGGCTGCCAAGCTCGACCCGTTGGGGTTGTGGCAGCGCCCTGCGCCCGTAGACCTGTCGATCAATCACTACGGCTTGACCAATGCCGATCTTGATACGACCTTCCGTGCCGGCGACCTGTTCATCGGCAAAGAGGAGGCGAGCCTACGCGACATCTTCGATGCACTCCAGAAGACATATTGTCGCACCATTGGCGCCGAATTCACCCACATCGTCGATTCCGAGCAGCGCAGCTGGTTCCAGCAGCGCCTGGAAAGCGTGCGCGGCCGTCCGGAGTTTTCCGCTGACGTGCAGGCCCACTTGCTCGAGCGCGTGACCGCCGGTGAGGGCCTGGAAAAGTACCTGGGCACCAAATACCCGGGCACCAAGCGTTTCGGCCTTGAAGGCGGCGAGAGCCTGATTCCGATGCTGGATGAAATGATCCAGCGTTCCGGCTCTTACGGCGCCAAGGAGGTCGTGATCGGCATGGCCCACCGTGGCCGCCTGAACGTGCTGGTGAACACCTTCGGCAAGAACCCGCGCGAGCTGTTCGACGAGTTCGAAGGCAAGAAGATGAACGAGCTGGGCTCCGGTGACGTTAAGTATCACCAGGGCTTCTCCTCGAACGTGATGACCCCGGGTGGCGAAGTGCACCTGGCCATGGCGTTCAACCCGTCCCACCTGGAAATCGTATCGCCGGTGGTCGAAGGTTCGGTGCGCGCCCGTCAGGACCGCCGCAACGACACCGTTGGCGACAAGGTGCTGCCGATCTCGATCCACGGCGACGCTGCATTCGCTGGCCAGGGCGTGGTCATGGAAACCTTCCAGATGTCGCAGACCCGCGGTTTCAAGACCGGCGGTACCGTGCACATCGTGATCAACAACCAGGTTGGTTTCACCATCAGCAACCCGCTGGATGCGCGCTCCACCGAGTACGCGACCGACGTTGCCAAGATGATCCAGGCACCGATCCTGCACGTGAACGGCGATGACCCGGAAGCCGTGCTGTTCGTCACCCAGCTGGCCATCGACTACCGCATGCAGTTCAAGCGTGACGTGGTCATCGACCTGGTCTGCTACCGTCGCCGTGGCCACAACGAGGCTGACGAGCCTAACGGCACCCAGCCGCTGATGTACCAGCAAATCAGCAAGCAGCGCACTACCCGTGAGCTGTATGCCGAGCAGCTGATCCAGGCTGGTCGCATCGACGCCGAGCGCGCTCAGGCCAAGATCGACGAGTACCGCAACGCGCTGGACAATGGCCTGCACGTGGTGAAGAGCCTGGTCAAGGAGCCGAACCGCGAGCTGTTCGTCGACTGGCGTCCGTACCTGGGCCATGCCTGGACCGCGCGTCACGACACCCGTTTCGACCTCAAGACCCTGCAGGACCTATCGGCCAAGCTGCTCGAGCTGCCGGAAGGTTTCGTGGTGCAGCGTCAGGTGTCGAAGATCTACGAAGACCGTCAGAAGATGCAGGCCGGTGGCTTGCCGATCAACTGGGGTTATGCAGAGACCATGGCTTACGCCACCCTGCAGTTCGAAGGTCACCCGATCCGTATGACCGGCCAGGACATCGGCCGTGGCACCTTCTCGCACCGTCACGCGGTGCTGCACAACCAGAAGGACGCCAGCACCTACATCCCGTTGCAGAACCTGTTCCCTGGCCAGCCACGTTTCGATCTGTACGATTCGTTCCTGTCCGAGGAAGCGGTACTGGCCTTTGAATACGGCTACTCCACCACCATGCCGAACGCGCTGGTGATCTGGGAAGCCCAGTTCGGCGACTTCGCCAACGGTGCGCAAGTGGTGATCGACCAGTTCATCACCAGTGGTGAGCACAAGTGGGGCCGCCTGTGCGGTCTGACCATGCTGCTGCCACACGGCTATGAAGGGCAGGGGCCGGAGCACTCGTCCGCGCGTCTGGAGCGTTACCTGCAGCTGTGCGCCGAGCACAACATCCAGGTCTGCGTACCGACGACGCCGGCACAGATTTACCACCTGCTGCGTCGCCAGGTCATCCGCCCGCTGCGCAAGCCGCTGGTCGTCCTGACGCCGAAGTCGCTGCTGCGCCACAAGCTGGCCATCTCGACCCTGGAAGACCTGGCAGAAGGCTCGTTCCAGACCGTGATCCCGGAAATCGACGCAATCGATCCGGCCAAGGTCGAGCGTCTGGTGCTGTGCAGCGGCAAGGTCTACTACGACCTGCTGGAAAAGCGCCGTGCCGAAGGCCGCGAAGACATCGCCATCCTGCGTATCGAGCAGCTGTATCCGTTCCCTGAGGACGATCTGGTCGAAATCCTTGCCCCTTACACCAACCTCAAGCATGCGGTCTGGTGTCAGGAAGAGCCGATGAACCAGGGCGCCTGGTACAGCAGCCAGCACCACATGCGCCGTATCCTGGGCCGCCACAACAAGGCATTGACCCTGGAATACGCCGGTCGCGACGCTTCCGCCGCGCCAGCCTGTGGTTACGCTTCGAAGCACGTCGAACAGCAGGAAAAACTGCTGCAAGACGCCTTCACTGTCTAACGCCTTCGCGCACCTGAAACCGAATTTAAGGAAACACAGATAATGGCTATCGAGATCAAAGCCCCAACCTTCCCGGAATCGGTTGCCGACGGCACCGTTGCCACCTGGCACAAGAAGCCGGGCGAAGCCGTCAAGCGTGACGAGCTGATCGTCGACATCGAGACTGACAAGGTTGTCCTGGAAGTACTGGCTACTGCCGATGGCGTGCTGGGCGATATCGTCAAGGGCGAGGGCGACACCGTCCTGTCCGACGAACTGCTGGGTTCGATCGTTGAAGGCGGTGCTGCCGCAGCACCAGCCGCGGCAGCCGCTCCTGCTGCTGCTCCGGCCGCTGCTGCCGCTGACGCCGGTGAAGATGACCCGATTGCTGCCCCGGCCGCGCGCAAGCTGGCTGAAGAAAACGGCATCGACCTGGCTACCGTGGCAGGTACCGGCAAAGGCGGTCGCGTCACCAAGGAAGACGTGGTTGCTGCTGTTGCCAACAAGAAGTCGGCACCTGCCGCTGCACCGGCTGCCAAGCCTGCCGCTGCTGCCGCTGCCCCGGTTGTCGTCGCTGCTGGCGACCGTACCGAGAAGCGCGTGCCGATGACCCGCCTGCGTGCCAAGATCGCCGAGCGTCTGGTCGAAGCCCAGTCCAACATGGCGATGCTGACCACCTTCAACGAAGTGGACATGACCGAAGTCATGGCCCTGCGTTCGAAGTACAAGGACCTGTTCGAGAAGACCCACAATGGCGTGCGCCTGGGCTTCATGTCGTTCTTCGTCAAGGCTGCTACCGAAGCGCTGAAGCGCTTCCCGGCCGTGAACGCCTCGATCGACGGCAACGACATCGTCTACCACGGCTTCGCCGACGTCGGTGTTGCCGTGTCCAGCGACCGTGGCCTGGTGGTACCGGTGCTGCGTAACGCCGAGTCGATGAGCCTGGCTGAAATCGAGAACGGTATCGCTACCTTCGGCAAGAAGGCCCGTGACGGCAAACTGGCCATCGAAGAGATGACCGGTGGCACTTTCACCATCACCAACGGTGGCACCTTCGGTTCGATGATGTCGACCCCGATCGTCAACCCGCCGCAGGCCGCCATTCTCGGCATGCACAACATCATCCAGCGCCCGATGGCCATCAATGGCCAGGTCGTGATTCGCCCGATGATGTACCTGGCGCTGTCGTACGATCACCGCCTGATCGACGGCAAGGAAGCGGTAACCTTCCTGGTCACTATCAAGAACCTGCTGGAAGATCCGTCCCGCCTGCTGCTGGACATCTAATCGCGCAGCTGTAAGCTGCAAGCCGCAAGCTTCAAGCTGAAGCCTGCTGGTCTTGCGGCTTGCAGCTTGCCGCTTGAAGCTAAAAAGGAATCTTTTATGACCCAGAAATTCGACGTAGTGGTGATTGGTGCAGGTCCTGGCGGCTATGTGGCTGCCATCAAGGCTGCCCAACTTGGTCTGAAGACTGCCTGTATCGAGAAATACACCGACGCCGAGGGCAAACTGGCCCTGGGCGGCACCTGCCTGAACGTAGGTTGCATCCCTTCCAAGGCGCTGCTGGACAGCTCCTGGAAGTACAAGGAAGCCAAAGAAAGCTTCAACGTCCACGGTATCTCCACTGGCGAAGTGAAGATGGACGTCGCCGCGATGGTTGGCCGCAAGGCTGGCATCGTCAAGAACCTGACCGGTGGCGTTGCCACCCTGTTCAAGGCCAACGGCGTCACTTCGATCCAGGGCCACGGCAAGCTGCTGGCCGGCAAGAAGGTCGAAGTCACCAAGGCTGACGGCACCACCGAAATCATCGAAGCCGAGAACGTGATCCTGGCTTCCGGCTCGCGCCCGATCGACATTCCACCGGCTCCGGTCGATCAGAACGTCATCGTCGACTCCACCGGCGCCCTGGAATTCCAGGCCGTACCGAAGCGCCTCGGCGTTATCGGTGCAGGCGTGATCGGCCTGGAGCTGGGCTCGGTATGGGCTCGCCTGGGTGCTGAAGTCACCGTGCTGGAAGCCCTGGACACCTTCCTGATGGCTGCCGACACCGCCGTGTCGAAAGAAGCCCAGAAGACCCTGACCAAGCAAGGCCTGGACATCAAGCTGGGCGCTCGCGTCACCGGCTCGAAAGTCAACGGCAATGAAGTCGAAGTGACCTACACCAACGCCGAAGGCGAGCAGAAGATCACCTTCGACAAGCTGATTGTCGCAGTCGGCCGTCGCCCGGTGACCACCGATCTGCTGGCTTCCGACAGCGGCGTGACCATCGACGAGCGTGGTTACATCTTCGTCGACGATTACTGCGCCACCAGCGTTCCGGGCGTGTACGCCATCGGTGACGTGGTACGCGGCATGATGCTGGCCCACAAGGCTTCGGAAGAGGGCATCATGGTCGTCGAGCGCATCAAGGGCCACAAGGCCCAGATGAACTACGACCTGATCCCTTCGGTCATCTACACCCACCCGGAAATCGCGTGGGTCGGCAAGACCGAACAGGCCTTGAAGGCCGAGGGCGTTGAGGTTAACGTGGGCACCTTCCCGTTCGCGGCCAGCGGCCGTGCGATGGCTGCCAACGACACCGGTGGTTTCGTCAAGGTCATCGCCGATGCCAAGACCGACCGCGTTCTGGGTGTTCACGTGATTGGCCCATCGGCTGCCGAACTGGTGCAGCAGGGCGCAATCGCAATGGAATTCGGCACCAGTGCCGAGGATCTGGGCATGATGGTCTTCAGCCATCCAACCCTGTCCGAAGCGTTGCATGAAGCAGCGCTGGCGGTGAATGGCGGCGCCATTCACGTGGCCAACCGTAAGAAGCGTTAATTATAAGAAACCACGGCGGGCTGCCCGTCGTGAGTCTTGCGTGCATGACTCACCGCGGAAAGTCCGCCGGACCGGATCACATGGGATAACCCGGGGTCAACGGTCACAGGTGGTGCGGCGCCACTGATGGCGCAGCGCCGAAGCGCAGTACCTAACGAAGACGGTAAAAAGCATGAATCTTCACGAGTATCAGGGTAAGCAGCTGTTCGCTGAATACGGCCTGCCAGTTTCCAAGGGTTTCGCAGTCGATACCCCTGAGCAAGCTGCAGAAGCCTGCGACAAGATCGGCGGGAACGAGTGGGTTGTAAAAGCCCAGGTTCACGCGGGTGGTCGCGGTAAAGCGGGCGGCGTAAAGCTGGTTCGCAGCAAGGAAGACGCCAAGGCGTTTGCTGCACAGTGGTTGGGCAAGAATCTGGTTACCTACCAGACCGATGCCAACGGTCAACCCGTCTCCAAGATTCTGGTCGAATCCTGCACTGACATCGCCAAAGAGCTGTACCTGGGCGCTGTAGTCGATCGTTCGAGCCGCCGTATCGTGTTCATGGCTTCCACCGAAGGTGGCGTGGACATCGAGAAAGTCGCTCACGAAACGCCTGAGAAAATCCTCAAGGCCACCATCGACCCACTGGTCGGCGCTCAGCCGTTCCAGGGTCGCGAGCTGGCATTCCAGCTGGGCCTGGAAGGCAAGCAAGTTCAACAGTTTGCCAAGATCTTCGTTGGCCTGGCCAAGCTGTTCAAGGATCACGACCTGGCGCTGCTGGAAGTGAACCCGCTGGTGATCAAGGCCGATGGCGACCTGCACTGCCTCGATGCCAAGATCAACATCGACGCCAACGCCATGTACCGTCAGCCGAAGCTGAAAACCTTCCACGACCCGTCGCAGGACGATGCCCGTGAAGCCCACGCTGCCAAGTTCGAACTGAACTACGTTGCCCTTGAAGGCAACATCGGCTGCATGGTCAACGGTGCCGGCCTGGCCATGGGTACCATGGACATCGTCAACCTGCACGGCGGCAAGCCGGCCAACTTCCTTGACGTTGGCGGTGGTGCTACCAAAGAGCGCGTAACCGAAGCGTTCAAGATCATTCTGTCCGACAGCAATGTCGCGGCCGTTCTGGTCAACATCTTCGGCGGCATCGTTCGCTGCGACATGATTGCCGAAGGCATCATTGGTGCAGTGAAAGAAGTCGGCGTCAAAGTTCCGGTTGTCGTTCGCCTCGAAGGCAACAACGCCGAACTGGGCGCTAAAGTACTGGCAGAAAGCGGTTTGAACATCATTGCGGCAACCAGCCTGACCGACGCTGCTCAACAAGTTGTCAAAGCTGCGGAGGGCAAGTAATGAGCGTCCTGATCAATAAAGACACCAAAGTCATCTGCCAAGGCTTCACTGGCTCGCAGGGTACTTTCCACTCCGAACAGGCCATTGCCTACGGCACCAAGATGGTCGGCGGCGTAACCCCAGGCAAGGGTGGCACCACCCACCTGGGCCTGCCGGTGTTCAACACCGTCAAGGAAGCCGTGGAAGCTACCGGCGCTGATGCTTCGGTCATCTACGTACCGGCTCCGTTCTGCAAGGACTCGATCCTGGAAGCTGCCTTTGGCGGCATCAAGCTGATCGTCTGCATCACCGAAGGCATTCCTACCCTGGACATGCTGGATGCCAAGGTCAAGTGCGACGAGCTGGGCGTTACCCTGATCGGCCCTAACTGCCCAGGTGTCATCACCCCGGGCGAGTGCAAGATCGGCATCATGCCAGGTCACATCCACTTGCCAGGCAAGGTCGGTATCGTTTCGCGTTCCGGCACCCTGACCTACGAAGCTGTGAAGCAGACCACCGACGCCGGCTTCGGCCAGTCGACCTGTGTCGGCATCGGCGGTGACCCGATCCCGGGCTCCAACTTCATCGACATCCTGAAGCTGTTCCAGGAAGACCCGAAGACCGAAGCGATCGTCATGATCGGTGAGATCGGCGGTTCGGCTGAAGAAGAAGCTGCGGCCTACATCAAGGCCAACGTCACCAAGCCTGTCGTTTCCTACATCGCCGGTGTTACTGCACCTGCGGGCAAGCGCATGGGCCACGCTGGCGCCATCATCTCCGGCGGCAAGGGCACTGCGGACGAGAAGTTCGCCGCCCTGCAGGACGCGGGTGTGAAAACCGTGCGTTCCCTGGCTGACATCGGCAAGGCCCTGGCCGAGCTGACTGGCTGGGAAGCCAAGAAGTAATACTGCTACACCCCCCACGCGCACAAAGGCCACCTTCGGGTGGCCTTTGTCGTATGTGGGGTTTCTGTATGCCTATGCCGCCCTCTTCGTGGGTAAGCACGCCCCCTCAGAGAGATGACAATCCCTGGGGGGCTATGCAGTACCTGTGGGAGCGGGTTCACCCGCGAAGGGGCCGGTGCTGGCGATAGGGATTCTTCGATAGGTTTAATAGGAATTTTCACGCAGACGAATGTTTCAATCCGAGGATAATTCCTCCTGTCCTCGGTCGCACAGACGACAAACATGTACGTACATCGGACAAGCAGCACTGTGCCAGTGCGTTTGACTGACAAAACAGTTACATTACGCGTTCACTCTGTGCCCGTACCCCAAAAGGGAACGACACGCTAAACGGGTCTGGCCTATCAAGCCGGGCAGCATTTCCCCTCATCCAAAGGGAAATCCCCTCTCGAATCCCGATTTCAGCAGTGTGGTACTACCTTAAATGAAAGTTCTCAAAGGCCAGGATATCCTGGCGCTTGGCTTTATGACGTTTGCGCTTTTTGTGGGTGCAGGCAACATCATCTTCCCGCCTATTGTCGGTTTGCAGTCTGGCCCGCATGTATGGATGGCTGCACTGGGCTTCCTGGTGACTGCCGTCGGCCTGCCGGTCATCACCGTGGTCGCCCTGGCCAAGGTCGGTGGCGGCATGGACGCCCTGAGCAGCCCGATTGGCAAGTTCTTCGGTGGCTTGCTGGCGGCCGTGTGCTACCTGTCGGTAGGCCCGCTGTTCGCCACCCCGCGTACCGCGACCGTGTCGTTCGAAGTGGGTGTTGCGCCGCTGACCGGTGAGAGCCCGCTGGCGCTGTTCATCTACAGCCTGGTGTACTTCGCCGTGGTACTGGCGGTGTCCATGTACCCAGGCAAGCTGCTCGATACCGTAGGCCGCTTCCTGGCACCGTTGAAGATCATCGCCCTGGCGGTGCTGGGCATCGCTGCCTTCGCCCTGCCAGCCGGAACCATTGGTGACGCACAGCCGGCCTATGCCGCTGCCGCATTCTCCAAGGGCTTCTCCGACGGCTACCTGACCATGGATACCCTGGGTGCCCTGGTGTTCGGTATCGTCATCGTCAACGCCATCCGCTCGCGCGGGGTGGAGTCGCCGAAGCTGATCACCCGTTACGCCATCATCGCTGGCCTGATCGCCGGTGTCGGCCTGGCGCTGGTATATATCAGCCTGTTCCGCCTGGGTGCCACCAGCCACGATATCGCGGCTGACGCCACCAACGGTGCCGCGGTGCTGCATGCCTACGTACAGCACACCTTCGGCTCGCTGGGCAGCGGCTTCCTGGCCGTGCTGATCGCGCTGGCCTGCCTGGTAACCGCAGTTGGCCTGACCTGTGCCTGCGCCGAGTACTTCAGCCAGATTCTGCCGCTGTCGTACCGCGCACTGGTGGTGATCCTCGCCGGCTTCTCGCTGCTGATTTCCAACCTTGGCCTGACCAAGCTGATCATGTTCTCGATCCCGGTGCTCACCGCCATCTATCCACCGTGCATCGTGGTGGTCGGCCTGAGTTTCGTGAAAGACCTGTGGAACTCGCCAACGCGCATCCTGGCGCCCGTGATGCTGGTATCGCTGCTGTTCGGCATGGTCGATGCGATCAAGGGCAGCAGCCTTGCCCACGTGTTGCCGGACTTCATGGCGCACCTGCCATTGAGTGATGCCGGCATGGCCTGGCTGGTGCCTTCGGTGGTGACCCTGGCGGGTGCCGTGGCCTGCGACCGCATGCTCGGCAAGCCGCGCGAGGCGTTGGCCTGACCGCACAAGTCGAAGCCTGAGGGCGGCACCGGCCACAAGCCGAAGGGTGCGCGCCAAGGGTGAAAACAAGAGAGCCCCGTATCCGTAAGGATGCGGGGCTTTTCGTTGGTTGCCTGTTACAGTCTCTTCGCAGCAGGCCAGGCATTTTCCAGTGTGCAGGTGTGCCTTTTGCCGCTTGCCAGCGTCGAAATCCGGTCCCTATCCTTTAGGCACATGGCCCTTTCGGTAACCCTGCATGAACTTCATCCAAAGCAACCTCAACAACCTGCTGGCCATCGCCTGGTTCGCCCTGTGCTGGGGTGGCTATACCCGCTATGCGATCTGGAAGGGGCGCGACACCGCTTGCCTGGCCAGTGTGCTGCACCTGTACCGCGAAGACTGGATGCGCCGCATGCTGCTGCGCGACAACCGCATCGCCGATGCCAGCGTGATCGGTAATCTGGAGCGCAACGCCTCGTTCTTTGCCTCCAGCACCCTGATCATTCTGGCTGGCATCCTCACCGTGCTCGGTGCCTCCGACCGGGCTCTGTCGTTGCTGGCCGACCTGCCGCTGGTTCAGCAGACATCTCAGGGCATGTCGGAGATCAAGCTGCTGTGCCTGGCCATGGTATTTGTCTATGCCTTCTTCACGTTCAGCTGGTGCATGCGCCAATACAATTTTGCCGCTGTGCTGGTGGGGTCGGCGCCGATGATCGGCGAGCGGCTGGTCAACGAGCTGGAGCGAAAGGCGTTCGCCTCCCGCGCGGCGCGCGTGCTTTCACTGGCTGCCAACCAGTTCAACTTCGGCCTGCGCTCGTACTATTTCGGCATGGCCATGCTGACCTGGTTCATCAGCCCCTGGCTGTTCATGGTGGTGAGTGTGGGCGTGGTATTGATCCTGTACCGCCGTGAGTTCCATTCCGATGTACTGGATGTGATGGTCTTCACGCCCACTGAAAGTGCCCCCACGGACGCGGGAAAGGAAAGCGCCGCTGGCAACGCTTGAGCCGATCAGGGGGCGCCACCCGGTTGTCTAGCGGCTGCCAGCCTGCGTCTGCAGCCAGGCGACTGTCGCTGGCGAGGCCTGGCTCAGGGGAATCGAAGCCTGGTGCACGCTGCCATCCCAGCCCTCCATGGTGATCCACAGTTCAGCGTTGGGCCGGGTCTTGGCTGGAACCGGGACGGAAGCGCCCATGCTGTACGGTGAACCGAAGAAAATGCTCCCGGCCGCGCGCAGGCTGCGTGGCTTGCCCACCCGCAGGTAAGTGGCCTTCACTTCGCCGATACAGTGGTTGCACAGCGCCGCACTGAAACTCTTGAAATACCCGGCTGGGCCTTCCTGGCGGGGCGCCGCAGCACGGAATTCGGCCAGACGCAGGCTCCATGGGCCTACTGCGACCACACCCGCCTCACGCTCACCCAGCCCGGCTTCTCCTTTGAACAATGCCTGGTCGGCAAAATACCTGGGCATGAACCCCAAAGGGACGAGTATCAGCAGGATGTTCAGGTGAAAGCGCCATTTCAGCCACAGGCGGCGTGAGGCCGAAGGTGCGTCGGCGGTGGTGGCTCGGCTCATCGGGCGGTCTCCGGCAGGTGGGCGTCTTGCGCGGCGGTAGCCGTCGGTGCGCTGCGGGGTTTGCGTTTCAGTGCGGCTGCAGTGGCCTGTGCGGTGCGCTTGCTCCAGATCAACAGGCCGCTGAGCACCATCAAGGTCAGCACCAGGCCAAAAACGAACCAGATCATCTTGACCCACAGCCCGCCGAAGTCGCCAGTGTGCAACGGGCGCATGGATTCGGTGACGAACTCCAGTGAGGTGCGATCATCCAGGGTGTGCGAGGTGGCGACCACGCCTGTGTACGGGTTGATGCTGGCGCTCTGGAACATCAGCGGGTACCAGCCGCGGCCACGGATGTTGAAGGTGTCATAGGCATTGCCTGGCAGGCGCACGAAGGATGCCTCGAAGCCGGGGATCTGCGCCTTTACCGTTTCGATGGCATGCTCCAGGCTGACCAGCCGGGGCGCTTCGCCAGCCTGCAGCAGCGGTACGTCATCGCGGGCCACCACCGCGGGTACGTCGCGGCTTGAGATCGAGATGTGGTTGTCGGCCAGCAACGCCTGGATCAGGAACCAGGTGCCGGTGATCGCGATCACGGCAATGAACCAGATCGACCAGATACCGCTCAGGCGATGGAAGTCACCCCAGAAGATGCGGGCACCTTGGCGAAAGCGCAGGGTAGGTTTCAGAAAGCCTTTCCAGAAGCGCTTGTAGACGACCAGGCCGGTGACCAGCGAGGCAAGCATCGGCAAGCCCAGCAGCGAGACCAGGTACCACCCCCACGGGTAGCCGTTGCCGAAAGGCACCAGCCACCAGCCATGCAAGGCGCGGGTGAACTGGCGGAAGTCGAAGGAGGGGCTGATGCCCTGGATCTTGCCTGTATAGGGGTTCACGTAGAGGTTCTGGGTGGTGTTGTCCGGCTGCACCACCTGCACCTGCAGCGCAAAGTGCGACTCGTCCGGGCGCATGATGTATTGCACATCCAGCTCGGGGCGCGCTTCACGCAGGGCCTTGAGCACCTGGTCGTAGGTCAGCAGTGGCGCATCATCGCTCGGCTTCGCCGCGCGTATCTCCGGTTTGGCCAGCCACACCAGCTCCTGGCTGACCACTGCCAGGGTGCCGGTGAAGCAGACGATCAGCACGAAGAACCAGATGGGCAGGGCCAGCCAGCTGTGAACCAGGAACCAGAGTTTCGAGCGTGACTTTTTGGACATAGGGGCCGGTGCCTTGTGGTTTGGGTGGCTTGCGCGTCGATCCCTCGCGGTATGAGGAAAATCCCGCCGGTACCCTTATGACGCGCGAGGGCAGGCAAACCGGAAAACCGTCTGTCATGGCAAACCCCAGGCCCCCGGCTGAGCCTGCCTTTGCCAGTGGCCGTGACGGGTTAATTTTCCCGGTGTTCCATCCGTTTCGTAGGGATAGCCGAGTTGTTACTCGAAACCCATGTGCACGGATGAATCCCGATGAATGTTGAGAAGTCCCTGAAGCTCGCCCGCCGTTTCATTGAGCTGCCGGTGGAAAAGCGGCGGCTGTTTCTCGAAACCCTGGCCAGCGAGGGTATCGACTTTTCACAATTCCCGATCCCTGCGGACGTTGCCGTCGACGATCGCCATGCACTGTCCTATGCCCAGCAGCGCATGTGGTTTCTGTGGCAACTGGACCCACACGGTGCCGCCTACAACCTGCCCAGTGCGGTGGTGCTGAAAGGGGCGCTGGACACCTCGGCGGTACAGCGCGCGTTCGAGCAGGTACTGCAGCGACACCAGGCCCTGCGTACTGTGTTCCAGACCCAGGGTGACGAAGTGGTGCAAGTGGTGCAGCCAGCGGCCATCGTCATTGAAGAACACGACCTTCGGGCGCTGGCCGGCGGGGCCCGCGACGCCGCTGTAGCGCAAGCCGTCCGGGACGAAGCCGGTTTGCCCTTCGACCTCCAGCAGGGCCCGCTGTTTCGCGTACGCTTGTTGAAGCTGGCGGCACAGGAGCACGTGCTGCTGTTGACCCTGCACCATATCGTCGCCGATGGCTGGTCGATGAACGTGCTCATCCAGGAATTCGTCCACGGCTACGACGCCTTGGTTCGCGGGCAGGTGCCGGTGCTGCCTGAGTTGCCGATCCAGTACAGTGACTATGCGCTGTGGCAGCGGCGTTGGCTGGAGGCCGGGGAGCAGGCGCGACAGCTGGCTTACTGGCAGGCCAAGCTGGGCGACCAGCACCCGGTATTGCAGTTGCCTGCCGACTACCCGCGCCCGCTGCATGCCAGCCGCCAGGGCCAGCGCCTGCCCATCGCGGTGCCACAGGGCCTGAGCGAGCGCCTGGTGGGCCTGGCGCGTCAGCAAGGGGTCACCTTGTTCAGTGTGCTGTTGGCCGGTTTCAAGCTGCTTTTGCAACATTACAGTGGCCTGCAGGACATCCGTGTCGGGGTACCGGTTGCCAACCGCAATCGCCAAGAAGTCGAGGGGCTGATTGGCGTATTCGTCAACACCCAGGTGTTGCGCACCGAGCTCGACCCGCAGATGTCCGTCGCCCAATTGCTGGCCGATATCCGCGAAACCACCCGCGCGGCCCAGAGCCACCAGGATTTGCCGTTCGAGCGTTTGGTCGAAGGCCTGCAAGTCGAGCGCAGCCTCAGCCACACGCCGTTGTTCCAGGTGTTGCACAACCATCAGGCGAACGTCGCCGACATCGGCGCCTTGCGCAGCGAATCAGGCCTTGAGCTGCACGTGCTGGAGCGCCACGAGCGCAGTGTCCAGTTCGAGCTCACCCTCGATACCGTGGAGCGCGACGGCCAGGTGCAGGCAGCCTTCACCTATGCCCGCGAATTGTTCGCCCCGGCCACCATCGAACGTATGGCGAGCCATTGGCTGAACCTGTTGCAGGCCATGGCCGCCGACCCGCTGGCGGCCATCGGCGATTTGCCGCTGCTGGGTGCCGGCGAGCGGCAGCGGCTGCTGCAGGCCAGCCAACCGGCCGCCAGCGAGTTCGCCGTCGACAACATACTTGCGCTGTTCGCCGCGCAGGTGGCGCAGCAGCCGCAGGCCCCGGCACTGGTGTTCGGCGACCGGCAACTGAGCTATGCCGAACTCGATGCCGATGCCAACCGGCTGGCACACCAACTGATCGAGTGGGGCGTCGGGCCTGAGGTACTGGTGGGTATTGCAGTCGAACGGTCGGTGGAGATGATCGTTGGCCTGCTGGCCATCCTCAAGGCCGGCGGTGCCTATGTGCCGTTCGACCCCGAATACCCGCAAGAGCGGCTTGCCTACATGCTCGACGACAGCGGTGTTCAACTGCTGCTGACCCAGCAGGCGCTGCTGCCCCGTCTACCGCAGGACACACAAGTGCGCTACCTGGTGCTCGACCAGGCAGCAGAGGAACTGGCGCGCTTCAGTACGACGGCTCCCCCTGCACAGCTGAATGCCGATAACCTGGCCTATGTCATCTATACCTCGGGCTCTACCGGGCGTTCGAAGGGTGTCACCATCAGCCATGGCGCCCTGGCCAACTATGTGCAGGCGGCCTTGCAGCGCCTGGCGCTGGGCCGGGTCGCGAGCATGGCGGTGGTTTCCACGCTGGCGGCCGACCTTGGCCATACCACCCTGTTCGGCGCACTGTGCAGCGGCAGCTGCCTGCATGTGATTGCCCTGGACATCAGTCTGGACGCCGAGCGTTTCGCCGCCTACATGCACGCACACGCCGTGGACGTGCTGAAAATCGTCCCTTCCCACCTGCAGGCATTGCTCGATGGTCCGCACCCGGCCCGGGCACTGCCGCAGCGTGCGCTGGTGCTGGGCGGCGAGGCTTGCCCCGCCGGGCTGATGGCACAACTGGCGCAGCTGGCCCCGCACTGCACGCTGTTCAACCATTACGGCCCAACCGAAACCACCGTGGGCGCGCTCGCTGATGCGGTCGAGGCGCCACCGGCGACGGGGCGTGCGCCGCTTGGGCGGCCGTTGGCCAACATGCAGGCTTATGTGCTGGACGCTTCGCTGCAACCGCTGAGCACCGGCTGCCAGGGCGAGTTGTATCTTGCCGGCGCAGGGGTAGCGCGAGGCTATCACCGCCGCGCGGCGATGACGGCCGAACGCTTTGTGCCCAACCCGTTCGGTGCCGCCGGTACCCGCGTGTACCGTACCGGCGATCTGGCGCGGCAGCTGGCGAACGGCCAGGTCGATTACCTGGGGCGGGTCGACCATCAGGTAAAGATTCGCGGTTACCGGATCGAACTGGGTGAAATCACCGACACCCTCAAGCGCCAGCCCGGTGTGCACGACGCCGTGGCCGTTATCCGCGGCAGTGGCAGCGCGGCCCGCATCGTGGCCTACGTGGTCCCCGACAGCCAGTCTGATGCCCCGCAGGTGCTTGCCGAAGTACAAGCGGCGCTGGCCAGGCAGTTGCCGGACTATATGCTGCCGAGCCGCTTCATGGCATTGCCCGGCATGCCACTGACACTCAACGGCAAGCTCGATTTACGTGCCTTGCCGGTGCCTGACGAAGGCCCGGCACAGGCCTACCGTGCCCCGCAGACCACCTTGCAGCAGCAGCTGGCGCTGATCTGGCAGGACGTGCTGAACGTCGCCCAGGTAGGGCTTGACGACAACTTCTTTGCCCTGGGTGGGCATTCCCTGCTGGCGACGCAGATCATCGCCCGGGTCCGGCGCATCCTGGGGCGTGACGTACCGTTGCGCAGCCTTTTCGAAAGCAACTCGCTACAGGGCTTTGCCGAACAGGTAATGGGCGCTGGCGCGCAGCACGTCGAGCCGATCGCCGCGGTGCCGCGTGACCAGCCCCTGGTCGCGTCGCACGCCCAGCAGCGGCAATGGCTGTTCTGGCAGATGCAGCCGCACAGCACCGCCTACCACACACCTATGGTCGTGCGCCTGCGCGGCGAACTGGATCGTGCCGCATTGACCCAGGCCTTCGCGATCCTCTGCGAACGCCATGAAGCCTTCCGCACGACGTTCGTCGAGCGCGATGGCGTGCTGCTGCAGCGCATTCAGCCTGCGGGTGAATTACCGCTGGCCTGGGACCGACTGCCGGCAACGGCCGAGCTGGCACACATACAGGCTCAGGTACTGGCCGAGACCCAGCGGCTGTTCGACCTGGGCACCGGCCCGTTGTGGCGCGCCAAGGTGCTGCAGTTGGGCGAGCAGGACCAGTTCCTGGTGGTCACCTTGCACCACATCATTTCCGATGGTGGCTCGATGAGCGTGATGGTGCGTGAGTTCGTTGCCCTGTACCAGGCCCTGCACCGGGGCGAGGCGCCGGCATTGGCCAAGCTGCCGATCCAGTACGCCGATTACGCCGCCTGGCACAAGAACTGGCTCGACCAGGGCGAACTCCAGCGCCAGCTGGACTACTGGCGCGGGCAGCTGGGAAGCGAGCAGCCCATCCTGGAACTGCCAATCGACCACCCGCGCAGCGCGCTGAAAGACCACCGTCTGGGGCGCGTCGCATTCGCCCTGGACAGCGAACTGGCGCAGCGCTTGCGGCAGTTGGCGCGTGAGCATGAGCTGACCCTGTTCCAGCTGTTCCTCGGCGCTTTTGCCCTGTTGTTGCAACGCTACTGCGAACAACCCGATGTGCGCATCGGCATACCGGTGAGCAACCGCAGCCGGCAAGAGCTGGAAAACGTCCTGGGCTTTTTCGTCAATACCCTGGTCATGCGCGTCGAAGTCGATCCGGCGATGAGCGGCGCAGCGCTGCTCAGCCAGGTCAAGGCTACGGCACTGGCCGGGCAGGCGCATCAGGACCTGCCGTTCGACCGCCTGGTAGAAGCCTTGAACCCGCAACGCTCGCTGGACCGTAACCCGCTGTTCCAGGTGATGTACAACCACCTCAGCATTGCCGGCCAGCAGGTGGGCAGCACCAGCCTGGCAGGTTTGCATGCCGAGGAAATGACCCTGCAGGGTGGCACCGCGCAATTCGACCTGACCCTGGAAACGTTGGAGACCGACGCGGCGATCAACGTGTCGTTCCTCTACGCTGCCGAGCTGTTCGAAGCCGCTACCCTGCAACGCATGGCTGAGCACTGGTGCAATTTGCTGCGCGGCCTGGCCGCCGACCCAGGCCAGGCTGTCGGCGAGCTGCCGTTGCTGGCGCCGCAGGAGCAGGCGGCCCTGTTGCAGGGCTGGCAACAGGCGGGGCTCGCGGTTGCGCCGGCGGCGGTTCACCAGCTGATTGCCGAACAGGCCCGGCGCCAACCGCAAGCGGTAGCGTTGCTGGTCGGCGACCAGCAACTGAGCTACGGCCAGCTCGAGGCCCGGGCCAACCAGTTGGCACATCGCCTGCGGGCGCTGGGTGTCGGCCCCGACGTGCTGGTGGGCATCGCCCTGGAGCGTTCGCTCGACATGGTTGTCGGCTTGCTGGGCATTCTCAAGGCCGGTGGCGCGTTCCTGCCGCTTGATCCTCAGTACCCGGCAGAGCGCCTGGCCTACATGATGCAGGACAGCGGCATCGACCTGTTGCTCAGTCACAGCCGGGTGCTGCCGGGCCTGGACGTGCAGGCCGGTATTCGTACGCTGCTGCTCGACCAACTGGTTGAACAGCCGGGCGCCGAACAGGCGCCCACCGTGGCATTGAGCCCACAAAACCTGGCCTACGTGATCTACACCTCGGGTTCTACCGGCCAGCCCAAAGGCGTTGCGGTTGCACACGGGCCGCTGGCCATGCACTGCCTGGCCACTGGCCAATGGTACGAAATGACCCCGGCGGACCGTGAGCTGCATTTCCTGTCGTTTGCCTTCGACGGTGCCCATGAACGCTGGCTGACCTCGCTGGTCATGGGTGGCAGCCTGCTGCTGCGCGACGATGAGCTGTGGAGCCCCGAGCGCACCTACGAGGAGATACGCCGGCATGGGGTGACCATGGCCGGATTCCCGCCGGCCTACCTGCAACAGCTGGCTGAGCATGCGGCGCATGCCGGTAACCCTCCGCCGGTTCGTCTTTACAGCTTTGGCGGCGATGCCATGCCGCGGGCGACGTACGAGCGGGTGCAGCAAAGCCTGCAACCTCAGGTGATGATCAATGGTTACGGCCCCACCGAGACCGTGGTCACACCGATGGTCTGGCGTACCCGCGCCGGGGATCATTGCGACAGCGCCTATGCACCGATCGGCCAGCCTGTCGGCGAGCGCAGTGCGTGTGTGCTGGACGCCGCCCTGGGCCTGCTGCCAGCAGGCGTGGCCGGGCAGCTGTACCTGGGCGGTGCCGGCCTGGCCCGCGGCTACCTGGGGCGCCCGGGCCTGACAGCCGAGCGCTTCGTGCCCGACCCGTTTGGCACCGAGGGTGCGCGTCTGTACCGCACCGGTGACCAGGTTTGCCTGCGCGCCGACGGGCAGTTCGATTACCTGGGACGAATCGATAACCAGGTAAAAATCCGCGGCTTCCGTGTCGAGCTGGGCGAAATCGAGGCGTGCCTGCTGGCGTGTGCCGAGGTGCGCGAGGCCGTGGTGGTGGCCGTGGACGGCCCAAGCGGCAAGCAGCTGGCGGCTTACCTGGTGCTGGCCGATAGCATTGCCGCACACGGGCCGGCCGAGCAGCGCGAGCAGCTGAAGGCGGCGCTGCGCCAGAGCCTGCCGGACTACATGCTGCCGACCCACTGGCTGGTGCTTGAGCAACTGCCGTTGTTGCCCAATGGCAAGCTCGACCGCAAAGCACTGCCGGCACCAGACTTCAGCGCCCTGCAGCAGGCCTACGTGGCGCCACGCAATGCCCTGGAGCAGCGCCTTGCCGCGTTGTGGCAGCGCGTGCTGAAGCTCCCGCAGGTGGGCGTGAGTGACAACTTCTTCGAGCTCGGGGGCGACTCGATCATCTCGATCCAGCTGGTCAGTCGGGCGCGACAGGACGGCCTGCTGTTCAGTGCCCGTGATCTGTTCGAGCATCAGACCGTGGCCGCACTGGCCAGCGTTGCCCAGGTCGGCGCATGCGAGGTGCAAGCCGACCAGGGGCCGCTCAGTGGCGAGCAGGTGCTGCTACCGGTGCACCAGCTGTTCTTTGCCCAGGCGATTCCGGCACGTCACCACTGGAACCAGTCGATCCTGCTTGAACCACGGCAGCCTTTGAACGCTGCTGACCTGGACCAGGCCCTGCAAGCCCTGGTCGAGCACCATGATGCCTTGCGCCTGAGCTTTGCGCCCGCCGATGACGGCTGGAAGGCGCGCTACCGCAGCCCTGCCCAGTGCGCCCAGGCGGCGCTGCTATGGCAGGCCGCGGTGGCCGACGAAGGTGCGTTGCAAACCTTGGTAGAGCAGGCGCAGCGCAGCCTGGACCTGGAAAACGGGCCATTGCTGCGTGCCTTGCTGGCAACGCTGGCGGACGGCAGCCAGCGCTTGCTGTTGGTCGTTCATCACCTCGTGGTGGATGGGGTGTCATGGCGCATCCTGCTGGAGGACCTGCAACAGGCCTACGCTGCCGTGCTTGCGGGTAACCAGCCGAACCTGCCCGCCAAGAGCCATTCCATGCAGGCATGGGCCAAGCGCTTGCAGGGGCATGCAGCGTACATGCAGGGCCAGCTTGGCTACTGGTGCGAGCAGTTGCAGGGGCGCGCCGCACTGCCACGTCGGCAGGTCAGCGACCTGGCCGCAGCCAATCAGCAGTGCCACGCCCACACGGTTTACAGCCGCCTGGACCGGGCATGGACCGAGCGGCTGCTGCGCGAGGCGCCGGCCGCCTACCGCACACGGGTCAACGACCTGCTGCTGGCAGCCCTGGTGCGGGTGATTGCAGGCTGGACCGGGCGCGACGAAGTGTCGGTGCTGCTGGAAGGTCATGGCCGTGAAGCACTGTTCGACGACCTGGACCTCAGCCGCACACTGGGATGGTTCACCACGGTGTTCCCGCTGAAGCTGGCGGTGCCCAGCGAGCGTTCCCACACCTTGAAGCAGGTCAAGCAGCACCTGCACAGCATTCCCGACAACGGTATCGGTTTCGGGGTGCTGGGCCAATGGGGCAGCGCCGAGGCGCGCCAGCAGTTGGGCCATGCACCGCTGCCGGAAATCACCTTCAACTACCTGGGCCAGTTCGATGGCAGCTTCGATCAGGCCGAAGCGCTGTTCGTGCCGGCCAGGGAAGACAAGGGCGCCGATCACGACGCGCAGGCGCCGCTGGGCAACCTGTTGAGCCTCAATGGCCAGGTGTACGGCGGTGAGCTGAGCCTGGGCTGGACGTTCAGTCGCGAGCTGTTCGATAGCGCCACCCTTGAGCGTCTGGCCGCCGATTACACCCGCGAGTTGCAGGCGTTGATCGAGCACTGCTGCACACCGGGGGTGTGTGGTGTAACGCCGTCCGACTTCCCGCTGGCGCGCCTGTCGCAAACCCAGCTGGACCAACTGCCAGTGCCCGCGGCCGAGATTGCCGACCTTTATCCGCTGGCGCCGATGCAGCAGGGCATGCTGTTCCACGCCTTGTACGAGCAGCAGGCGGGGGACTACGTGAACCAGATGCGCGTCGATGTCGACGGCCTGGATGTCGAGCGTTTCCGCCGTGCCTGGGAGGCCGTGCTGCAGCGCCACGATATCCTGCGCACGCAGTTCCACTGGGAGCACGAGCAGGCTCTGCAGGTGGTACGCAAACACGTTGATCTGCCGTTCGTGGTGCACGACTGGCAGGGGCGCGAAGGCCTTGAGGCTGCCCTCGAGCAACTGGCAGTCGACCAGCGCCAGCAGGGCTTCGACCTCAGCCAGGCGCCATTGCTGCGCCTGGCGCTGGTGCGCACTGGTCCGGCCCGACAGCACTTGCTCTATACCAGCCATCACATCCTCATGGATGGCTGGAGCAACTCCCAGCTGTTGGGCGAAGTGCTGCACCAGTACGCCCTGCTGGGCGACGGTCAGCTCTCGGCATTGCCACCGGTCACCAGCCGTTACAGCGATTACATCGGCTGGCTGGGCCGGCAGGACGCCGCTGCCGGTGAAGCGTTCTGGAAAGACTGCCTGCGCGACCTGCAAGGGCCCACCCGGCTGGCGCAGGCCATTGCCTACGAAGCCCAGGCCGAAGCCGGGCAGGGCTACGCCGAGCATGTGCAGGTGATCGATGCCGCCACCACCGGGCAGCTGGTGGCACTGGCGCGCCAACACAAGGTCACCCTCAACACCTTGCTGCAGGGTGCCTGGCTGTTGCTGCTGCAACGCTATACCGGGCAGGACAGCGTCACGTTCGGGGCCACGGTTGCCGGGCGCCCGGCGGCGCTCAAGGGCATCGAGCAGCAGGTGGGCCTGTTCATCAACACCTTGCCGGTCACTGCCAGCCCGGCCCCGCAGCTGCCGTTCGCGCAATTCCTGCAGCAGTTGCAGGCACAGAACGTGGCCATGCGCGAGTTCGAACACACCCCGCTGTTCGACATCCAGCGCTGGAGCGGGCAGGGCGGCGAGGCCTTGTTCGACAACATCCTGGTCTTCGAGAACTACCCCGTTTCCGAAGCGCTGCAGCAGGGTGCCCCGGCAGGCTTGAGCTTCGGCGAGGTCTACAGCCGCGAACAGACGCATTACCCGCTGACCCTGTCGATCAGCCAAGGGCAGACTTTGCAGTTGCACTACAGCCATGCGCTGGAGCATCTGCAGCGCCCGGCGCTGGCTGCGCTGGCCGACAACTTCCAGCATGTGCTGCAGCAGTGCCTGAGCTTGCCGCTGGACAGCTGCCTGGGCGCGTTCTGCCTGGTAGCCCCTGCCACCCGCGAAGGGCTGTTGCAGCACGTCAACCAGACGGCTGCCGATTACCCGCTGCAGCACAGTTATGCCGAGCTGTTCGAAGCGCAGGTGGCCCGTACCCCGCAGGCGGTCGTTGCGCGCTGCGGCGACCGGCACTACAGCTACAGCGAGCTGAACCGCCTTGCCAACCGAGTGGCCCATGGGCTGATTGCCCTGGGGGTCGGGCCTGACCAGCCAGTGGCCTTGCTGGCGCAGCGCAGCCTTGAGCTGCTGGGCATGATGGTGGGCACCTTCAAGGCCGCCGCCGGCTACCTGCCACTGGACCCTGGCCTGCCACAACAACGCCTGAGCCATATCGTCGCCTTGAGCCGCACCCCGGTGCTGCTCTGCACCGAGGCTTGCCGGGCGCAGGCCGAGGCCTTGCTGCACGCAGTGGACGAGGCACGGCGGCCGCAGCTGTTGGTGCTGGAAACCCTCGACCGGCCTGACAGCGCCGAGCACGATCCGCAGCGCTACAGTGGCCCGCAGCACCTGGCGTACGTGATCTACACCTCGGGTTCGACCGGGCAGCCCAAAGGGGTGATGGTCGAGCAGGCGGGCATGCTCAACAACCAGCTGAGCAAGGTGCCATACCTGGGCCTAGGGCCGGACGACGTGATCGCCCAGACCGCGTCGCAAAGCTTCGACATTTCGGTGTGGCAGTTCCTTGCAGCGCCACTGTTTGGTGGCTGTGTGCAGATTATGCCGAACGAACTGGCGCATGATCCCGAAGCACTGCTGCAGCAGGTGCGCGAGCAGCGCATCAGTGTGCTCGAGAGCGTGCCGTCGTTGATCCAGGGTATGTTCCAGGCCCCGGCCGTTACCCTGCCGTCGCTGCGCTGGATGCTGCCCACCGGCGAAGCGCTGGCGCCGGAAACCGCACGTCAATGGTTGCAGCGCTATCCCGATGTCGGGCTGGTCAATGCCTATGGTCCGGCTGAATGTTCCGATGACGTGGCGTTCTTCCGCGTCGACCTGGCGAGCACGCAAGGCGTGTACCTGCCCATTGGCAGCCCCACCGACAACAACCGCCTGTATGTGCTGGACGCCGCATTGGAGCTGGCGCCGCTGGGCGTCACCGGAGAGCTGTGCGTGGCAGGAACCGGCGTGGGCCGTGGCTATGTCGGCGACCCACTGCGTACCGCCCAGGCCTTTATTCCGCACCCTTGCGGGGCGCCCGGCGAGCGCCTGTACCGCACTGGCGACCTGGCCCGGCGCCGTGCCGACGGCGTGCTGGAGTACGTCGGCCGGGTCGATCACCAGGTCAAGATCCGCGGTTTCCGTATCGAGCTGGGCGAAATCGAAGCCGCGTTGCTCGACAGCGATCAGGTACGCGAGGCGGTGGTGATGGCTCAGCCTGGCGCCAACGGGCCGCAGTTGGTGGCCTATTGCGTGGCTGAAGACGCGGTGGCTGCCGACGCGCTCAAGCAACAGCTCAAAGCCAGCCTGAAAGCCCGTCTGCCCGACTACATGGTACCCGTGCACTGGGTGCTGATGGCGCGCCTGCCGTTGACGCCGAACGGCAAGGTAGACCGCAAGGCGCTGCCGCTGCCGGACATGAGTCAGGCACGCCAGGCCTATGTTGCCCCGCGCAGTGAACTGGAGCAGCAGCTGGCCGCGATCTGGCAGGACGTGCTCAAGCTTGAGCAGGTGGGGCTGGACGACAACTTCTTCGAACTGGGTGGCGATTCGATCGTTTCCATCCAGGTGGTCGGGCGCGCCCGCCAGGCCGGCATCGCCTTCAGCCCCAAAGATGTTTTCGAGCAGCAGACGGTGCAGGGCCTGGCGCGTGTCGCTCGGCGGGGTGCCGCTCAGCAGCAGATCGACCAGGGCCCGGTCAGCGGTGAGCTGCACCTGCTGCCGGCCCAGGCCGAATTCTTCGCGCTGGCTATTCCCGAGCGCCATCACTGGAACCAGTCGGTGCTGCTGGACGCCCTGCAGCCGCTGGATGCCGACCGGCTGGAACACGCCCTGCACCAGTTGGTGGTGCACCACGACGGCTTGCGCCTGAAGTTCGACGAAAGCGAACAGGGCTGGCGCGCCAGCTTCGGCGAAGCGCACGTGCGCCACGCGCTGTTGTGGCAGCGTGACTGTGCCGATGCGCAGGCGCTGGAGGCACTGTGCGACCAGGCCCAGGCCAGCCTGTGCCTGGGCAATGGCGACCTGGTGCGTGCGGTGCTGGTAACGCAGCCGGGCGAGTGCCAGCGCTTGTTGCTGGTGATCCATCACCTGTTGGTCGACGGGGTGTCCTGGCGGATCCTGCTGGAAGACCTGCAGCGTGCTTATCGTCAATGCGTGGCGGGCCAAACGGTGGTGCTGCCGGCCAAGACCAGTTCGCTCAGGGACTGGGCCGGGCAGTTGCAAGCCTATGCTGGCAGCGAAGGGCTTGGCAGCGAGCTGGCGTACTGGCAGGCGCAGTTGCAGCACGACCACGCCGAGCTGCCCTGCGACCACCCGGGTGCCGGGCAACAACGCCGACGTGCGCGCACGGTCAGCACGCAACTCGACCGCGAAGTGACCCGGCAGCTTCTGCAAGAGGCGCCCGCCACCTATCGTACTCAGGTCAACGACTTGCTGCTGACTGCGCTGGCGCGCGTGGTGGGTCGCTGGAGCGGCCAGGCCGCGACGCTGATTCAGCTGGAAGGGCATGGTCGCGAAGAACTGTCCGCCGACCTTGACCTCAGCCGAACCGTCGGCTGGTTCACCAGCCTGTACCCGGTGTGCCTGCGCGTCGAGGGCGAGCTGGGCGCGTCGATCAAGCAGGTCAAGGAGCAGTTGCGCGCCATCCCCAACAAAGGCCTGGGTTACGGTGTGCTGCGTTACCTTGGCAGTGACGAGCAGCGTCAGGCCCTGCAAGGCCTGGCAACACCACGTATCACCTTCAACTACCTGGGGCAGTTCGACGCCAGCTTCGATGGCGCCGGCGATGCCTTGCTGCAACCTTCCCGGCTGGGCGTCGGCGCCGAACAGAGTGCTGACGCGCCGCTGGAAAACTGGCTCAGCCTCAATGGCCAGGTCTATGGCGGCGAGCTGCGCATGGGCTGGACGTTCAGCCTCGACCTGTTCGACGAACAGACCGTGCAACGCCTGGCGGACGATTACGGGCGCGAGCTGCGCAGCCTGGTCGAGCATTGCCTGCAGGCCAACGAGGCCGGTGAACAGGGCATGACACCTTCGGACTTCCCGCTGGCGGGCCTGAGCCAGGCGCAGCTCGATACGTTGCCGGTACCGGCGGCGCAAGTCGAAGACATCTACGCGCTGTCGCCGATGCAGCAAGGCATGCTGTTCCACTCGCTGTACGAGCAAGGCAGCGGTGACTACATCAACCAGATGCGTGCCGATGTGCAGGGGCTGGATGCCGAACGCCTACGGGCCGCCTGGCAGGCAGTCTACGACCGCCACGAGGTACTGCGTGCCAGTGTGCTGTGGCAAGGCCAGCAGCAACCGTTGCAGGTGATCCACAAGCACCTGGCCGTGGCGCTGGTGTACCAGGACTGGCGCGAGCGACGGGAGCTGACTATCGCGCTCGACCAGCTGGCCAACGCCGAACGCCTGCGCGGGTTCGACCTGGGTAAAGCGCCGCTGCAACGCATCCAGGTCATCCGCATTGGCGACGATCACTACCACCTGATCGATACCAACCATCACATCCTCATGGACGGTTGGAGCTATTCGCAGCTGCTGGGGGAGGTACTCGAACAATACGGTGCCCAGGCCCGCGGCGAGCCTCGCCCAGCGGCGCCGGCAGGGCGCTACCGCGATTACATCGGCTGGTTGCAGCGCCAGGATGCGCAGGCCAGCGAGCAGTTCTGGAAAGCCCGCCTGGCGGACCTGGAACAGCCCACACTGCTCAGCCGCAGCCTGGCGACCGGCCAGCCATTGGCCGAAGCCGACGTGGCCGGGCAGGGGCAGGTTGTCTTGCTGCGTGATCGCCAGCAAACCCGCCAGCTCAGCGATTTTGCCCGGCAGCACAAGGTCACCCTCAACACCTTGATGCAAGGGGCCTGGTTGTTGCTGTTGCAGCGTTATACCGGGCAGGCGGCGGTCGCATTCGGTGTCACCGTAGCGGGCCGTCCTGCCGAGCTGCGCGGTGTCGAAGCGCACATCGGGCTGTTCATCAACACCTTGCCGGTGGTTGCCAGCCCGCGCCCGGAACAACCCGTGGTGCAATGGCTGCAAGCGTTGCAAAGCCTCAACCTGCAATTGCGTGAACACGAACACACGCCGTTGTTCGAGATCCAGCGCTGGGCCGGTCACGGCGGCGAGGGGCTGTTCGACAGCATCATGGTGTTCGAGAACTACCCAGTCTCGGAGATCCTCCAGCAAACGGCACCCGAGGGACTGCGTTTCGATGCGGTGCACAACCATGAGCAGGCCAACTACCCATTGACCCTGGCGGTCAACCAGGGCGAGACGCTGTCGGTGACCTTCGGCTACGACCGTGGCTGCTTCGCTGCCGCACTGGTCGAGCAACTGGCTGGGCACCTGCGACAGTTGCTGGAGCAGATTGTCGAGGCCTCGGCGCACCAGGCGCTGGGCAGCCTGACGCTGCTCGATGCGCAACAGCAGCAGGCCACCTTCGCCCAGTGGAACCCGGCCCCCGCCGAGCACCCGGCCGACCAGGCCCTGCACAGCCGGATCGAGGCCCAGGTGCAGCGCACCCCCGATGCCATCGCCGTCACCTGCGAGGGCCAGGCCCTGAGCTATGCCCAGCTCAACCAGCGCGCCAACGCCCTGGCCCGGCGCCTGGTCGACGACGGGGTCGGGCCTGACGTGCTGGTCGGCCTGGCTGCCGAGCGCTCGCTGGACATGGTCGTTGGCATCTTCGCCATCCTCAAGGCCGGCGGTGCCTACGTGCCGCTGGACCCGGCCTACCCGGCCGACCGTTTGGCCTACATGATCGAAGACAGCGGTCTGCAGCGCGTGCTGGCCCAGCCCCAGGTGCTGGCCAGCCTGCCGGTGCCGGCAGGCGTGCGCGTGCTCAGCCTGGAAAGCAACGATGACTGCAGCCAGGCCGACCCGCTGGCCTGCTCACCGGTCACGGTCAGCCCGGACAACCTTGCCTACGTGATCTACACCTCCGGTTCCACCGGCAACCCCAAGGGCGTACTGCTGCCGCAGCGCAACGTGCTGCGCCTGTTCACGGCCACCGACGCCGACTTCCGCTTCGGCAGCGACGACGTGTGGAGCCTGTTCCACTCCTATGCCTTCGACTTCTCGGTGTGGGAAATCTTCGGCGCCCTGCTGTACGGCGGGCGCCTGGTGATCGTGCCGCAGCACACCAGCCGCTCGCCCGAGGCCTTCTACCAGTTGCTGGCCGATGAACAGGTCACGGTGCTGAACCAGACCCCGTCGGCGTTCAAGCAACTGATGGCGGTGGCCACCACGGCCGAGCCGCAGCGGCCGCTGGCACTGCGCAGCGTGGTGTTCGGGGGCGAAGCGCTGGACGTCAACAGCCTGGCACCGTGGTTCGAACGCTTCGGCGACCGCCAGCCGCAGCTGGTGAACATGTACGGCATCACCGAAACCACCGTGCATGTCAGCTACCGGCCGCTGTCGCTGGCTGACCTGGGCAAGGCGGCCAGCAGCCCGATGGGCGTGCCGATCCCCGACCTGTCCTGGTATGTGCTCGACGGCGACCTGAACCCGGTAGCCAAAGGCTGCATCGGTGAGCTGTACGTGGGCCGCGCCGGCCTGGCACGCGGCTACCTCAAGCGCAGCGACCTGAGCGCCACGCGCTTCGTGCCGGACCCGTTCGGTGCCCCTGGCGGGCGCCTGTACCGCACCGGTGACCTGGCGCGCTACCACGCCGACGGGGTGATCGAATACGCCGGGCGCATCGACCACCAGGTGAAGATCCGCGGCTTCCGCATCGAGCTGGGCGAGATCGAATCCCGTCTGCAGGCGCAGCCGCAGGTGCGCGAGGCCCTGGTGCTGGCCCAGGAAGGCGCGACCGGCCAGCAGCTGGTGGCCTACCTGATACCCGCTGCCGAGGTAGCGCTGGAGCAGCAGGCCGGGCTGCGCGCGCAGTTGCGCGAACAGCTGAAGGAGGCGCTGCCGGACTACATGGTCCCGGCGCACCTGTTGCTGCTCGACCGGTGGCCGCTGACAGCCAACGGCAAGCTCGACCGCAAGGCCCTGCCCAAGGCCGATGCCAGCCTGTTGCAGCAAGGTTATCGCGCCCCGCGTAGCGAGCTTGAACAGCAGCTGGCAGCCATCTGGCAGGACGTGCTCAAGCTTGAGCAAGTGGGCCTGGACGACCACTTCTTCGAACTGGGCGGCCACTCGCTGCTGGCCGTCAGCGTGGTTTCGCGGGTGCAACTGGAACTCGGCCTGAGCCTGACCCCGCAACTGATTTTCCAGCACCCGACCCTGGCGAGCTTCGCCGAACAGCTGGCCCAGGCATCTGCGCCGGCGGACACACAAACACTCAGCAAGCTGTCGGCTCTGCTGGACGAAATGGAGGAGGTGTGATGGACACCGCAGTCGCCACGAAAATTGCCCAGCGCTTCATCAATCTGCCGCTGGAAAAGCGTCGCCAATACCTGCAGAAAATGCTTGAAGAAGGCGTGTCCCCGGCCAACCTGCCCATTCCGCTGGTGCGCGACGACACCACCGTGGTGCCGTTGTCGTTTGCCCAGGAGCGCCAATGGTTCCTGTGGCAGATGGAGCCCCAGGGCACTGCCTACAACATCGGGGTCAGCCTGCGCCTGCATGGCCCGCTGAACCTGCAGGCCTTGCAAGGCAGTTTCGATACGCTGCTGGCGCGGCACGAGAGCTTGCGCACCACGTTCACCCATGACAGCCGCGACGGTGGCCCGCGCCAGCAAATCGCCCCACAGCTGACGGTAGCGATCGAATGCCGTGAGCGCGGCGTGGGCGATGAGCAGGCGCAGATTCAGGCCTTCGTCGAAGCCCACCGTGAGCAGCCGTTCGACCTGCAACACGGCCCCGTGTTGCGCGTGGCGTTGCTGCGCCTGGCGGCCGAGGACCATGTGCTCAGCCTGGTGGTGCACCACATCGCCGCTGACGGCTGGTCGCTGAAGGTCATGGTCGACGAACTGCTGCAGGGTTACAGCGCCTGTTGCCGAGGGCATGCCGTGGCTGTTCGGCCGCTGCCCATCCAGTACGCCGACTATGCCATCTGGCAACGGCGCTGGATGGAGGCCGGTGAACGCGAGCGGCAGCTGGCCTATTGGCAAGCGCAACTGGGTGGCCAGCAGCCGGTGCTGGAACTGCCGACCGATCGGCCCCGCCCGGGGCTGATGAGCTACCGCGGCGCACGACACGACTTCAGCTTGCCGGCCGAACTGTGCCAACGCCTGCAAGACCTGGCCCGCCACGAAGGGGTGACCTTGTTCGTGCTGTTGCTGGCCGCGTTCCAGGCCTTGCTGCAGCGCTACAGCGGGCAGCAGGACATTCGCGTCGGTGTGCCTATCGCCAACCGCAACCGGGTAGAAACCGAAGGGTTGATCGGGTTTTTCGTCAACACCCAGGTACTGCGCGCGCAAATCGAGCCGCAGCAGACCTTCCGCGCGCTGTTGCAGCAAGCCCGCCAGGCCGCCAGCGACGCCCAGGCCCATCAAGAGCTGCCGTTCGAACAACTGGTCGAAGCCTTGCAGCCGGGGCGCAGCCTGAGCCACAGCCCGTTGTTCCAGGTCATGTTCAACCACCAGCGCCAGGGCAATGGCCAGCAGGCCGCCAGCGACACAGCGCTGCGTATCGAGGCTTTGCCTGGTGAAACGCGCACCGCGCCGTTTGACCTCACCCTGGAAACCTTCGAAGCGCCAGGGCAGATCGGCGCTTCTTTGAACTACGCCACCGATCTGTTCGATGCCACGACCGTGGCGCGCATGGCCGGGCACTGGGTGCAATTGCTGGACGGCATCGTGGCCGACGCGGGCCAGCGAATCGCCGCGTTGCCATTGCTCAGCGACAGCGAGCTGGACGTGATCGGGCAAGCCTGGAATGACACGGCGGTGCTGGTTGCCGACGCCTGCATTCAGCACTTGATCGAGCAGCGTGCCGATGCCACGCCGCATGCACCGGCGGTGCAGTTCGAAGACCAGACACTGAGCTACCAGCAGCTCAACGAACACGCCAACCGCCTGGCCTGGCGCCTGATCGAAGGCGGCGTAGGGCCGGACGTCAAGGTCGGGGTGGCCCTCGAACGCTCGCCACAGATGCTCGTCGCGTTGTTGGCCGTGCTCAAGGCCGGGGGTGCCTATGTACCGCTGGACCCTCATTACCCGGACGAGCGGCTGGCCTACATGATGGAGGACAGCGGCATCAGGCTGCTGCTGACCCAACCTTCGCTACAGGCACGCCTGCCGATACCGGTCACGGTTCAGTGCCTGTTGCTGGCGCCCGAGCACCTGCTGGGCAGTGGCTGCAACGCGGCAGCCTACGGTGTGCACAACCCGCAGCTGCAACTGTCGGCCGAGCACCTTGCCTACATGATCTACACCTCGGGCTCCACCGGCAGGCCAAAAGGGGTGATGGTGCCCCACGGCGCCCTGGTCAACTTCATCGCCAGCATGGCCAAGGCGCCGGGGCTGGCTACCGGCGATCGCCTGTTGTCGTTGACCACGTTCTCGTTCGATATCTTCGGGCTGGAGGTGTACCTGCCTCTGGTGCAGGGTGCCTGCGTGGTCCTGGCCGGTCCGGATACCGCACAGGACCCGCAGCGGGTACTGGAGCTGGTCGCGCGGCAGGCGGTGACCGTGTTGCAGGCCACCCCTTCGACCTGGCGCATGCTGCTAGACAGCGGCCGCGGTGAGGTGCTGGCGGGCTGCACGAAGTTATGTGGCGGTGAAGCGCTGAGCGATGACCTGGCGCAGCGGCTGCTGGCCCTGGGCGGGCCGTTGTGGAACCTGTACGGGCCGACCGAAACCACCATCTGGTCAGCGCTGCACCGCTTGCAGCCCGCCAGGCCGCAGGCGTTGCTCGGCAGGCCGTTGGACAATACCCGGCTCTACCTGCTGGGTGAGGACCTGGCGCCGGTACCCGTTGGCGTTGCCGGCGAGCTGCTGATTGGCGGGGCGGGGCTGGCGCGCGGGTATTACCAGCGGCCTGGGCTGACCGCCGAGCGTTTCGTCCCCGACCCGTTCGCCGAGAACGGTGAGCGGCTGTACCGTACCGGCGACCTGGCACGCTATCGGGCCGATGGTGTGGTGGAGTACCTCGGACGAATCGACCAGCAGGTGAAGATTCGTGGCTATCGTATTGAACTCGGTGAAATCGAGGCACAACTGGCGCGTCATCCCGCCATTCGCGAAGCGGCGGTGGTCGCCCGGCCGGGGCCTGGAGGCCAGCAACTGGTGGCTTACCTGGTGCCGCAGGACGTGGCCGTGGTCGACGATGGGCAAACGCGCGAGGCACTGGGCGAGGCGTTGAAGCGGCAACTGCGCAGCGCGTTGCCGGAGTACATGGTGCCGACCTGGACGACGTTCGTCGCGACCTTCCCCCATACCCCCAATGGCAAGCTTGACCGCAACCGGCTGCCTGCCCCCGACCTGAGTGTCGCCCGGGTGGCCTACCTGGCACCGCAGAGCGAGCTGCAGCAGCAAGTGGCGCAGATCTGGCAGGAGGTACTGCACGTCGATCAGGTCGGCCTTGCCGACAACTTCTTCGACCTCGGCGGGCATTCGCTGCTGGCCACCCAGGTCACCGTGCGCCTGCGTGAGCAGTTGAAGCTGGAAACAGCAGTCAAGGCGCTGTTCACCACCCACGACCTGCAAGCCTACTGCGCCGAGATCGCAGTCGCCCCGCCGCAAACCCAGGCGGTCAACGATGCCTTGGCTAAATCCTTGGAGGCCCTCAAACGTCTATCAGCCGAAGATCTGGAAAATCTGATCTCTTGACAGGGGAAGGGCGTGCAAAAGTTAATCGAATCGGTAGCAACACTGTCGGCAAAGCAACGCAAGGCGCTGGCAGTGCTGCTCAAGCAGCAAGGTGTCGATCTGTACAGCGTGGCACCTGTTTTTCGACGCGATCCGACCGAGCCGCTTTCGCTGTCCTTCGCCCAGGAGCGGCAGCTGTTTCTTTGGCACCTTGAGCCAGACAGTGCCGCCTATCACCTGCCCACTGCGCTGAACCTGCGCGGCGCACTGGACCTGGCTGCCCTGCAGCAAAGCTTCGATGCGCTGGTGGCGCGCCACGAGTCGCTGCGCACCACCTTCGCCACTGACTGTGGGCGCACCACGCCAGTGATCCATGCCCCCGCGCCGGTGAGCATTGCCAGGCACACCCTGGCCCTGGCGCCCGGCGAGGACCGGGCGGCACGGCTGCGCACCTGTATCACCGAAGAAATCCGCCAGCCGTTCGACCTGGCCCAGGGCCCGCTGCTGAGAGCCAGCCTGCTGTGCCTGGGGCCGGACGATCATGTGTTGCTGATTACCCAGCACCACATTGTCTCGGATGGCTGGTCGCTGGCGTTGATGGTGCAGGAACTGGTGCACCTGTATCGCGCGTACAGCAGCGGCCAGCCTGCCAGCCTGCCGGCGTTGCCGATCCAGTACGCCGACTATGCCGTCTGGCAGCGCCAATGGATGGATGGCGGCGAACGGCAGCGCCAGCTGGCCTACTGGACTGCCCAGCTGGGCGGTGAACAGCCTGTGCTGGCGTTGCCCAGCGACCGCCCGCGGCCGTTGCACAGCAGCTACCGTGGCGCCCGCATCGACCTGCCACTGAGCCCGGCACTGGCCGATGGCCTGCGGCAACTGGCGCGGCGCGAAGGGGTGACCCTGTTCATGCTGTTGCTGGCGACCTTCCAGTGCCTGTTGCACCGCTATAGCGGGCAGTCGGACATCCGCGTCGGCGTGCCGGTCGCCAACCGCACGCGCAAGGAAACCGAAGGCCTGATCGGCTTCTTCGTCAATACCCAGGTGCACAAGGCCGACATTGATACGCACCAACCGTTCGCCCGCCTGTTGCAGCAGGTCAAGGCCACTGCGCTGGAGGCCCAGGCGCACCAGGACTTGCCCTTCGAGCAGTTGGTGGATGCACTGCAGGTCGAACGGAGCCTGAACCGCAGCCCGTTGTTCCAGGTCATGTTCAACCACCGCAGCGCCGAGCGCCGGCTGCCAGGGGCCACACAGCTGCCAGGCTTGAGCGTGGAAGTGCTGGCGTGGGAAGAAGTGAACGCCCAGTTCGACCTGACCCTGGACACGGTCGAGACCGCGGATGGCCTGTGGGCATCGCTGACCTACGCCACCGACCTGTTCGACGCACCAAGTGTCGAGCGCATGGGGCAACATTGGCAGCACCTGCTGCACAGTGTGGTAGCCCAGCCGCAACAGCCGGTGGGCGAGTTGCCGATGCTGAGCCCGCAGCAGGCGCAAGCGGTACTGCACGACCTTAACGACACCGCCACCGACTACCCCGGCGACTGGCGCGTGCACCAGCTGTTCGAGGCGCAGGCGCGTCGCCAGCCGGACGCCACGGCACTGCTGTTCGGCGACCAGCGCATGAGCTATCGGGCGTTGAGTGAGCTGTCCAGCCAGTGGGCGCACAAGCTGATCGAACAGGGTGTCGGCCCGGAAAGCCTGGTGGGTATTGCCGCCGAGCGTTCGCTGGAAATGGTCGTTGGCCTATTGGCGATCCTTAAAGCTGGCGCCGCCTATGTACCGCTGGACCCGGACTACCCGGCCGAGCGGCTGGCCTACATGTTCGAAGACAGCGGCATCGAACTGCTGCTGACCCAGGCGCACTTGCGCGAGCAGTTGCCGGCGTTTGCCGGGCAGGTCCTTTTGCTGGACCAGCCCGGCGAACTGGGCGGGTACTCGCGGCAGGTGCCGGCGTGCCGGCTGCACCCGGAGAACCTGGCCTACGTCATCTACACCTCCGGCTCGACCGGGCGGCCGAAAGGCGCCGGCAACCGCCACCTGGCGTTGTACAACCGGCTGGCGTGGATGCAGCAGGCGTATGCGTTGGGCAGTGCCGACACGGTGTTGCAGAAGACGCCGTTCAGTTTTGACGTGTCGGTGTGGGAATTCTTCTGGCCGCTGATGACCGGTGCGCGGCTGGCCCTGGCGGCACCGGGCGAGCACCGCGAGCCGGAGCGGCTGATCGACACCATCGAGCGCCACCAGGTCACCACCTTGCATTTCGTGCCGTCGATGCTGCAGGTGTTCGTCCGCGAGCCGGGCCTGCAGCGCTGCCACAGCGTGCGGCAGGTGATCTGCAGCGGCGAGGCGCTGGCGGTGGACACCCAGCAGCAGGTGTTCAGCCACTTGCCCGGTGCCCGCCTGCACAACCTGTACGGGCCGACCGAGGCAGCGATCGACGTCACCCACTGGACCTGTGTCGACGAAGGGCGTGACAGCGTGCCGATCGGCCGGCCGATCGCCAACCTGTACACGCACATCCTTGGCCCGGCGTTCGAAGCCCTGCCGCAGGTAGCCATGGGCGAGCTGATGCTCGGTGGCCAGGGCCTGGCGCGTGGTTACCATCGTCGCCCGTCGCTGACGGCCGAGCGTTTCGTGCCCGACCCGTTCGGCAGCCACGGCCAGCGGCTGTACCGCACCGGCGACCTGGCGCGCTACCGCGACAGCGGGGTGATCGAGTATTGCGGGCGTATCGACCATCAGGTGAAGGTGCGCGGGCTGCGTATCGAACTGGGTGAAATCGAGGCGCGGGTGCTGGAGCACCCGCAGGTGCGCGAGGCGGTGGTGCTGGCCCAGGACAGCGGGCATGGCCAGCAGCTGGTGGCCTACGTGCTGGCCGAGGAGCAGGGCATGGCGGTGGACGCCGCCGCACTGCGTGACAGCCTTCGCGAACAGCTCAAGGGCAGCCTGCCGGACTACATGGTGCCGACGCACATCCTGCAGGTGCAGGCCTGGCCGGTGACGGCCAACGGCAAGCTCGACCGCAAGGCCCTGCCCAAGCCCGACAACAGCGCCCTGCAGCAGGCATACAGTGCACCGCAAGGCCCGCTGGAACAGCAGATCGCGGCGATCTGGCAGGACCTGCTGAAGCTGGAGCGGGTCGGCCGCAGCGACAACTTCTTCACCCTCGGTGGCGACTCGATCGTTTCGATCCAGGTGGTCAGCCGCGCCCGCCAGGCGGGCATCCGCTTCACCACCAAGGACCTGTTCCAGCACCAGACGGTACAAGACCTGGCCGCAGTCGCCGAGGTGGGGTGTACGGTACAGGCCGACCAGCGCCCCTTGCACGGGCCCACACCGCTGCTGGCGGTGCAGCATGCCTTCTTCGACACAGCCATTGCCGAACGCCAGCAGTGGAACCAGTCGGTGCTGTTCCGCCCGTTGCAGGCGCTTGAAGCACAGGCGCTGGAGCAGGCGCTGCAGGCCCTGGTCACGCACCACGACAGCCTGCGCCTGAGCTTTGTCGAGGTTGATGGGCAATGGCAGGCCAGCTACCGGCCTGCCGGGCCGGTACAGCCACCTTTGCTATGGTGCGCGACACTGGCCGATGCCGGTGAGCTAAAGGCATTGGGCACCGAGGCCCAGCGCAGCCTCAACCTGGCCGATGGGCCGATGCTGCGCGCGGTGCTGGCAACCTTGGCGGACGGCAGTCAGCGCCTGTTGCTGGCGATCCACCATCTGGTCGTCGATGGGGTGTCCTGGCGTATTCTGCTGGAGGACTTGCACCGGGCCTACCAACAATGTGCGGCCGGGCAGGCGCCACAGTTGCCCGCCAAGACCAGTGCCTTCAGGGCCTGGGCCGAACAGTTGCAGGCCTACGCCGCCAGCGACACGTTGCAGGCCGAACTGGGCTATTGGCAGGCGCAGTTGCGCCATGCCAGCGGCAGCCTGCCGCAGGACAACAGCGCTGGTGCCCTGAGTAACCGGTACGCCCGCACGGTCTACAGCCACCTGGACGGGGCCCTGACCCGACAGCTGTTGCAGCAGGCACCGGCCGCTTACCGCACCCAGGTCAACGACCTGCTGCTGACTGCGCTTGCGCGGGTAATCTGCCGCTGGAGCGGCGAACCCTCGACGCTGATCGAACTGGAAGGGCACGGGCGCGAAGCGCTGTTCGACAACCTCGACCTGGGCCGCACGGTCGGCTGGTTCACCAGCCTGTTCCCGCTGCGGCTGAGCCCGGCGGCAACGCTGGATGGGTCGATCAAGCAGGTCAAGGAACAACTGCGCGCCGTGCCCGAAAAGGGCATTGGCTATGGTGTGCTGCGCTACCTGGCGGACGCTGCCAGCCGTGAGTGCCTGCGTGCCTTGCCTGTACCGCGCATCACCTTCAACTATCTGGGCCAGTTGGATGGCCACCTGGCAACCGATGAGCAGGCGCTGCTGGTGCCCTGCGCAGATCCCAAAGGCGATGAGCAGAGCCTGGACGCGCCATTGGGTAACTGGCTGACGCTCAATGGCCAGGTCTATGCCGGTGAGCTGAGCCTGGGCTGGACCTTCAGCAGCGACATGTTCGAAGTCGCCACCGTACAGCGCCTGGCCGATGAATACAGCCACGAGCTGCGTACCCTGGTCGAGCACTGCTGCCAGCGCGAACACGCTGGCATGACCCCTTCGGACTTTCCGTTGGCTGGTCTGACCCAGGCCCAGCTCGACAGCCTGGCGCTGCCGCCAGCGATGATCGAGGACATCTTCCCGCTTTCGCCCATGCAGCAGGGCATGATGTTCCATACGCTGCTGCAGCAGGGCGGGGATTACATCAACCAGATGCGGGTTGATGTGACTGGCGTGGATCCCGAGCGCTTCCGTGCTGCGTGGCAAGCGGCAGTCGACTGCCATGACCTGCTGCGTGGCAGCTTCATCTGGGGTGAGCTGGCCAGCCCGTTGCAGATCATTCAGCGCGAGGCGCAATTGCCGTTCGCGGTGCATGACTGGCGTGGCCGTGACGACCTTGCCGATGCGCTGGAGGCGTTCGCTGCTGCAGACCGCGCGGCCGGCTTCGACCTGGTCCGGCCGCCGCTGTTGCGCCTGACCCTGATTCGCCTCGACGCGCAGCGTTATCACCTGATCTACACCAGCCACCACATCCTGATGGATGGCTGGAGCAATACCCGGCTGCTGGGCGAGGTGCTGCAGCGGTACCACGGCAGCGTGCCGGAGCAAGGGCCGGGGCGCTTCCGTGACTACATTGCCTGGTTGCAGCGCCAGGATGGCGCAGCCCGCCAGGCGTTCTGGACTCGACAGTTGCAATGCCTGGATGCCCCCACGTTGCTGGGCCGGGCCAGCGACTGGGCAGCAGGGAGCGAAGGGCAGGGGCAGGTCGAGCTGGCACAGCAACTGGATGCCCGGCAGGCCGCCTGCCTGGACGCCTTTGCCCGTGAGCGCAGGGTCACCGTCAATACCGTGGTGCAAGCGGCCTGGCTGCTGGTGCTGCAGCGCTATACCGGCCAGACCTGCGTCGCCTTTGGTGCGACCACGGCTGGGCGGCCGGCCGAACTCAAGGGCATCGAGCAACAGATCGGCCTGTTCATCAATACCTTGCCGGTCATTGCCAGCCCACGCCCGGAGCAAGCGCTGGGTGACTGGCTGGACACCGTGCAGGCGCTGAACATCGCCCTGCGTGAGTACGATCACACGCCATTGTTCGATATCCAGCGCTGGGCCGGGCAGGGCGGCGAAGCGCTGTTCGACAGCATCCTGGTGTTCGAGAACTACCCGGTGTCCGAAGCGCTGCAGGCCGATACCTCCAGCAGCCTGGTGTTTGGTGAGGTGGCGAACCACGAACAGACCAACTACCCGCTGACGCTGGTGGTTAACCTGGGTACGCACCTGTCGCTGCAGTTGAAAGTCGATCGGGCACGGTTCAGTGCTCGGCTGGCCGGGCAACTTGGCGAGCACCTGTTGCAGGTGTTGCAGCAGATGCTTGAGAGCAGCGCCGAAACGGCGTTGGGCGAGTTGCCGATGCTGAACCCGCAGCAGGCGCAAGCGGTGCTGCATGACCTTAACGACACCGCCACCGACTACCCCGGCGACTGGCGCGTGCACCAGCTGTTCGAGGCGCAGGCGCGTCGCCAGCCGGATGCCACGGCACTGCTGTTCGGCGACCAGCGCATGAGCTACCGGGCATTGAGTGAGCTGTCCAGCCAGTGGGCGCACAAGCTGATCGAACAGGGTGTCGGCCCGGAAAGCCTGGTGGGTATCGCCGCCGAGCGCTCGCTGGAAATGGTCGTTGGCCTGCTGGCGATCCTCAAGGCCGGCGCCGCCTATGTACCGCTGGACCCGGACTACCCGGCCGAGCGGCTGGCCTACATGTTCGAAGACAGCGGCATCGAACTGCTGCTGACCCAGGCGCACTTGCGCGATCAGCTGCCGGCGTTTGCCGGGCAGGTGCTGCTGCTGGACCAGCCCGGCGAGCTGGGCGGTTATTCGCAGCAGGTGCCGGCGTGCCGGCTGCACCCGGAGAACCTGGCCTACGTCATCTACACCTCCGGCTCGACCGGGCGGCCGAAAGGCGCCGGCAACCGCCACCTGGCGTTGTACAACCGGCTGGCGTGGATGCAGCAGGCGTATGCGTTGGGCAGTGCCGACACGGTGTTGCAGAAGACGCCGTTCAGTTTTGACGTGTCGGTGTGGGAGTTCTTCTGGCCGCTGATGACCGGTGCGCGGCTGGCCCTGGCGGCACCGGGCGAGCACCGCGAGCCGGAGCGCCTGATCGATACCATCGAGCGCCACCAGGTGACCACCTTGCACTTCGTGCCGTCGATGCTGCAGGTGTTCGTCCGCGAGCCGGGCCTGCAGCGCTGCCACAGCGTGCGGCAGGTGATCTGCAGCGGCGAGGCGCTGGCGGTGGACACCCAGCAGCAGGTGTTCAGCCACTTGCCCGGTGCCCGCCTGCACAACCTGTACGGGCCGACCGAGGCAGCGATCGACGTCACCCACTGGACCTGTGTCGACGAAGGGCGTGACAGCGTGCCGATCGGCCGGCCGATCGCCAACCTGTACACGCACATCCTTGGCCCGGCGTTCGAAGCCCTGCCGCAGGTAGCCATGGGCGAGCTGATGCTGGGTGGCCAGGGGCTGGCGCGTGGTTACCATCGTCGCCCGTCGCTGACGGCCGAGCGTTTCGTGCCCGACCCGTTCGGCAGCCACGGCCAGCGGCTGTACCGCACCGGCGACCTGGCGCGCTACCGCGACAGCGGGGTGATCGAGTATTGCGGGCGTATCGACCATCAGGTGAAGGTGCGGGGGCTGCGTATCGAACTGGGTGAGATCGAGGTACGGGTGCTGGAGCACCCGCAGGTGCGCGAGGCGGTGGTGCTGGCCCAGGACAGCGGGCATGGCCAGCAGCTGGTGGCCTACGTGCTGGCCGAGGAGCAGGGCATGGCGGTGGACGCCGCCGCACTGCGTGACAGCCTTCGCGAGCAGCTCAAGGGCAGCCTGCCGGACTACATGGTGCCGACGCACATCCTGCAGGTGCAGGCCTGGCCGGTGACCGCCAACGGCAAACTCGACCGCAAGGCTTTGCCCAAGCCCGACAACAGCGCCCTGCAGCAGGCCTACCGGGCACCGCAAACCCCGCTCGAGCAGCACGTTGCGGGTATCTGGCAGGAGGTGCTCGGCCTTGAGCGGGTGGGCCTAGGCGACCACTTCTTCGAGCTGGGTGGTCACTCGTTGCTGGCCACCCAGGCGGTATCGCGGATGCGCAAGCTGCCGGGTATGCAAGTGACTTTGCGTGACCTGTTCGATCACCCGGTGCTGGAGCGCCTGCTGGCAGCGCTCGGCGGCGCAGGCAAGGCTGCGACCGCGCACGGTGTCGAGCTATTGGCCCATGGTAAAAAAGCCACCGCGCCATTGTCGTTGATGCAGCGGCGCTTGTGGGTTGCCGAGCAATTGTCCGGGGGCAGCGCTGCCTACGGCATGCCATTGGCCCTGCGCCTGCAAGGGCCGCTGCAGGTCGAGGTGTTGCGCAACAGCCTGAACGCGCTGGCGCAGCGACATGAAGTGTTGCGTACGGCCTACGTGCAGGACGACGAGGGTGATCCGCTGGCGCAGATTGCTGACCAGATCGAGGTGGATATCGCCCTCGACGACTGGTCCGGGTTCAGCCACCAAGAACAGCAACGGTGCATCGCCGAAGCCACCCTGGCCAACGCCAGCACCCCGATTGCACTGGAGCATGCACCGTTGTTGCGCTGCCGTCTGGCACGCCTGGCAGACCAGGAGCATGTGCTGTTCTTCGCCATGCACCACATCATCTCCGACGGCTGGTCGATGGGCGTGCTGGTCCGCGACCTGGTTGAAATCTACCGTCACAGCGCCCCAGGGCAGACCCACCTTCTGGCGCCGTTACCGCTGCAGTATTCAGACTTCGCCTTGTGGCAGCAGGCCCTCGAGCAGGCGGGTGAGCTGCAGCGCCAGGCAAGCTACTGGCAACAGGCCTTGGCGGGCCATGCCGGCCGCCTTGACCTGCCACTGGAACAGCCGCGCAGCGAGCAGGGCTCCCATGCCGGCGGTGCGGTGGACTTCAGCCTGTCGCCAACATTGACCGATGCGCTTGGCCAGTTCGCGGCCAAGGCCGGGGTGACCCTGTACAGCACGCTGCTGGCGGCGTTCCAGTGGTTGATGCACCAGACCAGCGGTGCCCATGACGTACTGGTCGGGGCCGACACCGCAGGCCGGCAGCACAGCGAACTGGAAGGCCTGATCGGCTTCTTCGTCAATGTGTTGCCGCTGCGTTCCAGGGTGAGTGATGGGCTGGCCTTCGGTGACTTCGTGCAGGGCACCCAGCGCACCTTGCTCGCGGCCCTGGAGCATCAGGACCTGCCGTTCGACATGATCGTCGAGGCCCATGGCGCCCCGCGGGTGCGCGGCATGAACCCGCTGGTGCAGGTGCTGTTCGTGATGAACAACCTGCCCGTACGCAGCGAAGCCCTGGCCGATATTACCGTGCAGGCGCTGCCCGCCCCGGCGCTGTATTCGAAGTTCGACATGGCCCTGTTCATCGAACAGGAGGCCGGGCAGCTCAGTGGCAACTGGCAGTTTGCGACAACGCTTTTCAGGCAAGAGCATATCCAGCGACTCGTCAGCGCATGGATCGCGATGCTCGAACAGATCGTCAGTGTTCAGGATATGAGGTGGCAAGCGATGAACGTTCCATTACAGGGTGGCGGCCTGGCCGGCAGCACACCGGTAAGCGCCCCGGCCAGCAAGGCCGACAAGCTGGGCAAATTCCTCAAGCGCTCTGCCGGCGCAACTGCAGCTGCATCGCCACGGGCTGCGGTGCGCGAGTCGCTGCTGGTGCCAGGCCAGTCGTTCCCGTTGCTCGTCGAGCCTGGCGACGCATCGATCGACCTGATCGAGTGGGTGCGCAACAACCGGCCGCTGGTCGAGCGCAAGCTGGGCGAGCATGCAGGCATCCTGTTCCGCGGCTTTGCCCTGGAGGGTATCCAGGGGTTCGAAGCATTCGCCGAAGCAGTCCAGCCGGGGCTTTATGGCCAATACGGTGACCTGCCGAAGAAGGAGGGGGGCAGGAATACCTACCGCTCCACGCCGTACCCGGAAAACAAAATGATCTTGTTCCATAACGAGAGTGCGCACCAAGACAGCTGGCCGCGCAAGCAGATGTTCTATTGCGAGCAGCCTTCGCCGGTCGGCGGTGCCACGCCGGTGGTCGACTGCCGCCTGATGTACGAAAAGCTGCCGCAGGCACTGCGGCAAACCCTCGAGGACAAAGGACTGCTGTATGTGCGCACGTTCGCCGACAAGCTCGACGTGCCATGGCAGCATTTCTTCCGCACCGATGACCGCGCCGAGGTCGAGGCCCGTTGCCGTGCCGCTGGCATCGAATGGCGCTGGCTGGACAACGACGAGTTGCAGACCCGTACCCGTTGCCCGGCGATCATCACGCACCCGATCACCGGCGCACGCTCGTTCTTCAACCAGGTGCAGTTGCACCACATCTATTGGCTGGAGCCGGATGCGCGTGAAGACCTGCTGGCCATGTTCGGCCTGGAGCGCATGCCACGGCATGTGTACTTCGGCGATGGTTCGTCGATCCCAGACCAAGACATGCAACTGATCGGCGAGCTGTATGAAGCCTGCGCCGTGCGGTTCCAATGGCAGAAAGGCGACGTGATCCTGGTCGACAACATGCTGGCAGCGCATGCCCGTGACCCGTACGAGGGGTCGCGCAAGATCGTCGTGGCGATGGGCGACATGTTCGACCGGGCAGCGCTGGAGGCGGCTGCGGCCACGCAGGTGATGGCGACCGAGGAGGCCGAGGAATGAACAGTTACGTAGACCAGGCCGACGACATCGGTTTTGCCCTGACCGTCGACCAGCAACACTGGCTCGATGCCTTGCCCGCTTGCCCGGACTGGTCACAGGCCGCGACGCTGCTGAAGATCTGCGTTCAGGGCCAGCCGGACCCGGCGCGCCTGAGACAGGCACTTAGGCGCCTGGTCGAGCGCCACCCGATATTGGTCGGGCGCCTGGGCACTGCCTCGGGATACCGCGGTATGCGCCAGTTCATCGGCGCCCGGCGGCCAGCCCTGACGCTGGCAGTGCAGGCCGAGGCAGATGCGCCGGCACTGCTTGAGCCTTGGCTGCGGCAGCGCTTCGAAATCGACCAGCTGCCAGCCGCCCAGGCGTTGCTGGTACCGGCCGCCGAAGCCGGGCAGTGGCATTTATGGCTGGGGGTGGCGGGCTTTGCCTGCGACGAGGCGGGCATGGCCATGCTGTACCGTGACCTGACGGCGTTGTATGACACGCCAGCCGGGCCGGATGAAGACCTGCCTGAAGCTTTCGGGCAGTATCTGGAGTGGCGTGCCGAAGTGGCCCAGGATGAGGATGCAGCGGCAGCCCGTGGCTACTGGCAAGGGCACCTGATGCCAACGGAGCAGGGCATGAGCGCGCCTTGGCCAGCCTATCGCCAGGACCAGCCAGCGACACACCAGGCACACCATCAGGTGAATCTGCCGCTGGCCTTGCAGGGGCAGTTGCAACGCTTGGCCGACGCCCGTAAGGCCAGCCTGGACACGCTGCTGCAGGCGGCCTGGTGGGGCTTGCTGGGCCGGCTTGGCGACAGCAACCGGTTGTTGGGCGCATGGCAGCACGATGCGCGACAGGATTATGACTACTTCGCGAACAGTGCGGGGGCGTTCAGCAAGCTATTGCCGTTGTGCCTGCAGTGGGCTGACGAAACCCGTTTCGGCGAGCACCTTGCAGCACTCGGCGCCGCGCTGGAGCAGCATGTGGCGTGGCAGGAGTACTGGGTACCGGAATGGGTGCCCACAGCCGTGCCGACCGTGGCGTTTTCCACTACTCCGGCGCTCGCGCCGCAGGTTGCCGGCGGGCTGTGCTGGCAGGGCGAGCTACTGGCGCCACGCCTGCCGGCGGGCATTGAGCTGCAGCTGCGCATTTGCCCAGCGGCGGGTGCTGACCAACCGATTACCGTGAGCCTGGATTACCTGGCCGGGCGCTACAGTGCGCGCGGCATGCAAGGCCTGCTGGAGCAGTACATCGAGTTGCTGCGCAGCATCGTCCAGGCGCCGGACCGCCCGCTGCGGCAGTTGAACCTGCTGGGTGAAGCCGAGCGCCAGCGCCTGCTGTCGATCAACCCCGCACCGCAGCCACTGGGCGCGACGTCATTGGCGGCGCAGATCAGCCAGTGGGCAATCGACACCCCCGACGCGCTGGCGCTGATTGCAGATGACGCGGGGCTGAGTTACGCCCAACTGGAGCTGACAGTGCAGCGCCTGGCGCTGGCGCTGCAGCAGGCTGGCGTGCAACCCGGGGCGGTGCTGGCACTGGCACTGCCGCGCTCGCTGGACTGGGTCGTGGCGATGTTGGCCTGTTGGCGCGTCGGCGCGGCTTACCTGGCGCTGGAGCCGCACTGGCCCGTTGCCCGGCAGGTGCGCCTGATGACACAGGCCGGGGCCACGCAGGTGCTGGTCGAACCGGCAGCGGTGGCCAGCCTGCGTGAGCAGGGCGTGGAAGCGCTGAGCCTCGACAGCCTGTACCCGCTGGCGGTTGACACTGCACGGCTGCAACCGCACGCCGCCAGCGCCAGCGATGCCGCCTATGTTCTGTTCACCTCGGGCTCGACAGGCACCCCCAAAGGCGTGGTGGTCGAGCACCGGCAACTGCTGAACTACACCGCAGGCGTGTGCCACACGCTGGCGCTGGAGGACTGTCGTCACTTCGCCTTCGGCTCGACCGTGTCGGCCGACCTTGGCCATACCACGCTGTTCGCTGCCTTGTATGTGGGCGCGACACTGCACGTGGCCGCCGACGAGGTGATGAAGGATGCCGAACTGTTTGCTGCGTACCTCGAGCAGCAGGCAATCGACTGCCTGAAGATCGTGCCATCGCACCTGAGCGCGCTGCTGGAGTCGAGGGCACCGGCAGTACCGGCCACCGTCATTCTGGGGGGGGATGCCCCGAGCGCGGCGTTGCTGCAGCGCCTGTTGCAGATACGTCCGGACTGCAAGCTGTTCAACCATTACGGCCCGACCGAAACCACGGTCGGGGTCATGGTGCACCCGGTACGGGCGGTGCCGACTGGCACCCTCGGGTTGTCGCAGGTGTTGCCCAATAACCAGGTCTATGTGCTGGATCAACACTTGCAGTTGGCGGTCACCGGCATGCTGGGCGAACTGTATGTCGGTGGGCAGCAGGTGTGTCGCGGCTACCTGCAAGCCGTGCAGAGTGACCAGCCGGCTTTCGTCGAGAGCCCGTTCGTGGCAGGCGAACGGCTTTACCGCACCGGCGACCTGGCGCGCTATCGCCCGGACGGTGCTATCGAGCTGCAAGGCCGGCGCGACCATCAGGTGAAGATACGCGGCTTCCGCATCGAGCTGGCGGAGATCGAGGCACAGCTGTCGGGCGCACCGCAGGTGGTCGAGGCGGCGGTGTTGTGTGATGGAGAAGCGCTGAGCGCGTATGTCAGCTTGCGCGACGAGGCCACGGCGGCTGCCCTGGACGCGGTCCGCGAGTACCTTGGCCAGCAACTGCCGGCGGTGATGCTGCCGCGTACCCTGCAGGCATTGCCGCGGTTGCCGCGCCTGGGCAACGGCAAGCTCGACCGGCCAGCGTTGCGGCAGATGGGCAATGAACCTGCGGCGGGTCTGCTGGCCCCGCGTGATGCACTGGAAACCGTGATTGCGCAGCGCATGGCGCAACTGCTGGGGCTGGAGCAAGTGGGCATCGAGCAGGACTTTTTTGCACTGGGCGGGCATTCGCTGCTGGTCATCAAGCTGGCGGCCGGTATCCGCAAGTCGCTGCAGTGCGACATCAATCCGGGTGTCATTTTCGACCACCCGACGGTTGCTACCCTTGCCCAGGCGCTGCGCGAGCGCGAAGCCAACCCTGGCCAGTTGCTCAAATTGGCCCAGGCTCGTCTGCGGCTCGACAGCATGAGCCCTGAAGAAAAAGCCCGGCTGCTGGAAAAGAGCCGCTAAGCCTCACCACGCCCAGGGGCGGGCAACCCGCCCCTGAGGTCTTTTGCATTGCCCCCCGTACTGCCGTGCCGATTGCGTGGAAGGATGCCGGCAAGATACTAATGCAAAAAATTCTCATTCTGGATTTTCCAGGGTGATGCGTCTTATGTAGGAGCGCGCTGAAAGCCACACGTGGCAAGCCGTTTTGACTTGCGTGTCAGGCGTCTGTCGCGGGATCTGCCCGGGGGAGGATGGGCAGCTCGGCCGTTTGGAGGCCGTTGGCGGGCGCGGGACGATTTCATTACCCGATATAAATAGAGAAATACCATGCCAGCAGGATTTTTCGAGTTCAAACCATTGGCCAAGGCGCTTTGCATGTCCCGCTCGATCAGCGCCCGCTCATCCCGGGCGTTGCTCGGTAAAGGGGTGCTGGGCGCCGCATTGATGCTGCCCATGGCCGCCCAGGTCTGGGCTCAGGGGGTCAACTTCGACATCGCTGCCCAGTCGCTGCCCAACGCCTTGCGTGCGCTTGGTGAGCAGGCCGATGTGCAGTTCATCTACAACGCCTCGGAAATGGCCGACCTGCGTGGCAACGAAGTGCGTGGCAGCTACACCGTCGACGCGGCAGTGGCCAAGCTGTTGCGCGGCTTGCCGGTCAGCTACAGCCTGGAGGGCGATACCCTGACCCTGGTGCGGCGTGAGCGCGCTGCGTCCTCGGCGCTGGAACTGGGCGCCACCAACATCACGGGCAACACGTTGGGCGTGACCACCGAAGGCAGCAACTCGTATACCACCGGTGGCGTCACCATCGGCAAGAGCGAACACAAGCTCAAGGATATTCCGCAGAGCGTGTCTGTGATGACCCGCAAGCGCATGGATGACCAGAACATCACCGACCTGACGGAACTGTTGGCCAACGCCCCAGGCATGACCTTCGCCAAAAGCCCGGGCACCGGCGGCTTCATCACCTCGCGCGGTTTTGAAATCGACTCGCTGCAGTACGATGGCGTGCCCATGACCCGTGGCATCTATGCGCTGGGCAGCTACCTGACCGAACCCACGGCATTCTATGACCGTGTCGAACTGCTGCGTGGCGGCGCTGCGCTGCTGCAGGGGGCCAACAGCCCCGGTGGCGCGATCAACTTCGTGCGCAAGCGCGGCCAGGCCAAGCCGACGGTCACCCTGACCGCCCAGGCCGGTTCCTGGGACCACTATGCCACCCAGGTGGACGTTGGCGGCCCGCTGAACGAGGCGGGCAACATACGTGGGCGTGCGGTGGTCGACTACGATACGCGCAACTCTTTCATCGACTATGTGGGCGGCTGGGAACAGAAGGTCTACGGTGCGCTGGACTTCGATCTGTCTGAAGACACCACCCTCGGTGTCGGCATCAGCGATCGCAAGACGCGTTTCACGCCCATGGTCGCCGGTTTGCCGCGCTTCAGTGACGGCCGCGACGTAGGCTTGTCGCGCTCGACATTCACCGGCTCCGACTGGAACCGCGGCATGACCGAGCAGCTGGCGTTGTATGTCGACCTCGAGCACCGCTTCAACGACCACTGGAAGTTCAAGACCGCGGCGGTGGCGATCAACGAGCGCAACGAAATGACCTACGCCTACGTGGTAGCCCCGACCGGCCTGGCCAACGATGGGTCCGGCTTGTTCGACTGGCGCTACGCCACCGATTTCAACTCCCACAGCCGCGGCCTGGACATGTTCGTCGATGGCGACTTCAACGGGTTTGGCTTCGACCAGGAAGTGGTGTTCGGCGGTAACTACTCACGCTTCACCAGCGACAACACCATGGCGGTGGTGCGCAGCGCCGGGGCGAACATTTTCGATCTCGACAACCACTTGCCCTTCGAGAACTACGACAGCCTGGCGGCCCGTGGCACGCGTACCGACAGCCAGTACACGATCGTGCAGAAAGGTATCTACGGTACCTGGCGCGTCAAGCTGACCGACCCGCTGACCCTGATCCTCGGTGGGCGTACCAGCTGGTACTCCTACGATTACGACTCTCAGGTCTATCAGGCCGGTGTTCATGAGTACGACAGCCCGGCTTCCAAGGCCAACAACGGTGTCGTGACGCCTTATGTGGGGCTGGTTTATGAACTGACCCCGCAATGGTCGGCCTATGCCAGCTATGCCGACGTCTTCATCCCGCAGAGTGCCAAGGGCGTCGGTGGCTCCACGATCGAGCCGATCGTTGGCAGCAACTACGAACTCGGTCTGAAGGGGGAACTCTACGATGGCCAGGTCAATACCAGCGTTGCCCTGTTCCGCTATGACCACGAGAACCGAGCGGTGCCGGTTCAGGATGTCACGCAAATCTGTGATGGGTCCAGATGCTCGGAAGCGTCCGGCAAAGTGCGTAGCCAGGGCCTTGAGGCCGAGATCAACGGTGAGGTGCTGCCAGGCCTGCAAGCGTCGGCCAGTTACGTCTACAACACCACCAAGTACCTCAAGGACAACACGAACGAGGGCAAGATCTTCTCCACCTGGACGCCGAAACACTCGGTGAAGGTGTGGACGGACTACACCCTGCCTGGTGACTTCAGCCGCTTCAGTGTCGGCGGCGGTTTCAACAGCCAGAGCAGTACCGTTGCCTTCGATCGCAAGTTCGATTCGCCCGGCTTCACCATCTGGAATGCGCGCCTTGGTTACAAGGTCAGCGACGAAGTCAGCCTGGCGGTCAACTTCAACAACATCTTCGACAAGGTCTACTACATTCCGTCGTATGCGGCCGTCACTGCCAACAACTATTACGGCGACCCTCGCAACTTCATGTTCTCGGTCAAATACACCCCGCAGTTCTGAACCTGGGGCCACGCAGGCCATCTTGGCGGGTACCCCGCCCAGATGGCCTGCGCCAGGTCACAGCTCCCGCGCTACACGAAAGCCCAGGAAGTCGCCACGTACCGTGCGTTCGCGATCATTGCGATTGCCCGAACGCGAGAAGATCGGCGCTTCACCCCAGTCATTACCGCGCATGTGCGCCGCCTGGCAAAGCCCGCCGTCGGCCTCCATCCAGGCACTGCCATCGCTGGGCGCGCCGACGTAGTCCTTGTGGTAGCAGTCGGCGACCCATTCATACACGTTCCCGTGCATGTCATAGACGCCAAAGGCATTGGGCGGGTAGCTGCCAACCGGTGAGGTATAGCTGTAGCCGTCCTTGGGGCCGTAGGTATTGGCATGCTTGCTGATCTGGTAATCGCCTTCTTCGTCGAACGGGAACGGAAACGGCCCGGTGGAGCCGGCCCGTGCCGCGTACTCGCGTTCGGCCTCGCTGAGCATGCGGTAAGTGTGGCCGGTCTTTTTGCTTAGCCACTGCGCATAGGCCTGCACATCGTAGTAATCGACGCACACTGCCGGCTGGCGCGGCCCTTGCGGGTAGCGAGGCTTGCTGGCCTGGCACAGGCGCCCTGGGCGTTTGTCACCGTCCTTGATGACCACGCCGGTTTCCTTGATATAGGCATCCAGCTCGCCGGCGGTGACCTGGAAGCGGCTGATGGCGAAGGGTTTGGCGAAGGTCACGGTATGTTGCGGGCCTTCGTCGGGTTGCTTGCCCGGCTCGTCATCCGGCGTGCCCATGACGAAACTGCCCGCAGGCAGCACGACCATTTCCGGGCAGCCGGCCTTGCAATCCTGGAAGACCTCGCCCGGGGTCTTGCCGGCAGCCTGGGCGAGTAGCGGGCAGGCCGCCATGGCCAGGGCAAGGGCCAGGCCGGTGACGGTGTAGGGGGCGCACTTCATGGCGAACGTTTCCTTTTTGGCAGGTGTGACGGGGTATTCAGGGTGCCGGGCAGCTACGGCCAAACGCCTCGATGAACGAGTCGATCAGGGGCTGCTCCAGCATCATGGTTTCGTGTGGGTAGGGTGAGTGCAGCGAAACGTCCAGCTCACCCCCTGCGCAGAACTGGCGGATGACCTGCTCGGCGGAGTGAATGTGTGCTGCGCTCTTGTGCACCTGCGACCACCAGCAGCTGGGCTTGACCCTGAGCGGAGTGAGGGTGAAATCGGCGAAACTCGCTTCCAGCTGGTCGTGGATGTCGAACGCCTGGGCATTCATGATCTGGGCCTTGGCACTGGCCAGCACGCCCTGGACATCGGTGCCAGCGTCAGCCAGGTGCGCCGTGGCCCACTGGTAGAACGCCTTGATGTCCTGAGTAGGGTTGGCGTGCAGCTGCTCGGTGGCGGCCTGCCTGGCCTGCGGGAACAACAGCCCGAACAGCTCGACGGTGTCTTGCAGTTCGCGCTGGCCCGGTGCATCGCTGTGGCGGGCTGGGCGAGGGGTGTGATGGGGGAACGCGGCGCGGCTCAACTGCGCCTCGGGCAGAGTGCTATCGACCAGCCCCAGGAATGCGACCTCGCAGCCGGCCTGTTCCAGCTGCCGGGCGATGTCCCAGGCAATGCTGCCGCCCAGCGACCAGCCCATCAGGCGGTACGGCCCGGACGGTTGTGCCTGGCGGATCTGTGCGGTGTAGTCGGCGATCATTGCTTGCCAGCCCTGCTGTTCGGCCGGCGCCGGGCTGCCGCCCCGGTGCTGCACGCCGTAGACGCAAGCCTGCTGCTCCAGGCAGCGGGCCAGCGGCTGATAGCTGAAGACCATGCCGCCGCTGGGGTGGATACAGAACAATGCAGGCAGCGGTGTGGCCGGGCGGTTGAGGGGCACGATGCACGGGCTCGCAGAGGCATGCTCACGGCCCAGATGTGCGGCCAGCAGGTCGATGCGGGGGTAGGCGAGCAGGTCCTGGATACGCACTGCCAGGCCCAGTTCCTGCTTGATGCTGGCCAGCAGCTGGATAGCCAGCAACGAGTGGCCACCCAGTTCGAAGAAGTGATCGTCGCGGCTGATACGTTCGACGTTGAGCGCGGTTTGCCACAACGTGGCCAAGGCCTGTTCAAGCGTGCCTTGGGGAGCGTTGTAGGCTTGCTGCAACAGGTTGGCATCGGCCTTGGGTAAGGCCTTGCGGTCGAGCTTGCCGTTGGCCGTCAGCGGCCACCGGTCGAGCAGCAACAGGTGCGCCGGGACCATGTAGTCCGGCAGCGCCTCCTTCAGCTGTTCGCGCAACTGCGCGCGCAGCCCGGCCTGCTGCTCCAGCGCTACCTCGGCAGCGGGTATCAGGTAGGCCACCAGTTGCTGGCCGGTCGCGCCTTCCTGGGCCAGCACCAGGGCCTCGCGCACCTGCGGCTGGGCCTGCAGGCGGGCTTCGATCTCGCCCAGCTCGATGCGGAAGCCGCGGATCTTCACCTGGTGGTCGATGCGCCCGGCGTATTCGATCACCCCGTCGGCGTGGTAGCGCGCCAGGTCACCGGTGCGGTACAGGCGCCCGCCAGGGGCACCGAACGGGTCCGGCACGAAGCGCGTGGCGCTCAGTTCGCTGCGCTTGAGGTAGCCGCGTGCCAGGCCGGCGCGGCCCACGTACAGCTCACCGATGCAGCCTTTGGCTACCGGGTTCAGGTCGCCGTCGAGCACATACCAGGACAGGTCGGGGATCGGCACGCCCATCGGGCTGCTGGCCGCCTTGCCCAGGTCAGCCAGCGACAGCGGCCGGTAGCTGACATGCACGGTGGTTTCGGTGATGCCGTACATGTTCACCAGCTGCGGCTGGCGGTCGCCGAAGCGTTCGAACCACGGTGCCAGGCTGTTGACGTCCAGCGCTTCGCCCCCGAACACCACGCTGCGCAGTGCCAGCGGCCGCTGCGGCTCGGCCGTGGTGGCCACCGCCATCAGTTGCTTGAACGCCGACGGGGTCTGGTTCAGCACCGTGACCTGTTCATCGGCCAGCAACTGGTAGAAGGCCTCGGGCGAGCGGCTGGTGTGCTGCGGCACGATCACCAGGCGCCCGCCGTACAGCAGGGCGCCGAAGATTTCCCACACCGAGAAGTCGAAGGCATAGGAGTGAAACAGGCTCCACACGTCGTCGCTGCCGAAGCGGAAGTCGGCGTCGGTGGCCGTGAACAGGCGCAGCACGTTGCGCTGCGGCAGCAGCACCCCCTTGGGCTTGCCGGTGGAGCCGGAGGTGTAGATCACGTAGGCGAGGTTGTCCGGGCTGACCGTGACCGGCGAGCAGGCCAGCGGGTCGGCCTGGCTGCAGTCATCGTTGCTTTCCAGGCTGAGCACGCGCACGCCTGCCGGCACTGGCAGGCTAGCCAGCACCTGGGGCTGGGCCAGCAGGCGCTGCAGGCCGCTGTCTTCGATCATGTAGGCCAAACGGTCGGCCGGGTAGGCCGGGTCCAGCGGCACGTAGGCACCGCCGGCCTTGAGGATGGCGAAGATGCCGACGACCATGTCCAGCGAGCGCTCGGCAGCCAGGCCGACCAGCACGTCGGGCCCGACCCCGTCGTCGACCAGGCGCCGGGCCAGGGCGTTGGCGCGCTGGTTGAGCTGGGCATAGCTCAGGGCCTGGCCCTCGCAGGTGACGGCGATGGCATCGGGGGTGCGCTGCACCTGGGCCTCGATCCGGCTGTGCAGGGCCTGATCGGCCAGGTGCTCGGCGGGGGCCGGGTTCCACTGGGCGAAGGTGGCCTGCTGCTCCGGCGTGCCCAGCATGTCGAGCTCGCCCAGCCGTTGCTCGGGCCCCCGGGCCATGGCCAGCAGCAGGTTCTGCCAGTGCCGGGCCATGCGTTGCACGGTGGCGTGGCTGAACTGGCTGCAGTCGTATTCCAGGCTGAAGCCAAGGCCGTCGGCTGCGTATTCAAGGTCGATGCCGATCAGGCATTTGGCCTGGGCGCTGGCGGTATCGAGGAAGTCCAGCTGCAGGGGGCCCAGGGCCAGCGGGCCGCTGGCAGTCCCGGCCACGCGCCAGTTGAACAGCGCCTGGAACAACTGGGTGGGTAGCACCTGGCCGTTGTGCTGCAGCGTCTCCAGGTACAGCTCCATCGGGTAGTCGCTGTGGCTCAGGGCCGCAATAGACTGCTCGCGCAGGTTTTGCAGCAGGGTCTGCACGGATTGCTGCGGGTCGAGTTCGGCGCGGTAGATCTGGGTGCTGACGAAAAAACCTACCAGCTGCTGGGTTTCGCTGCGGTTGCGCCCGGCGCTGGGCACGCCGAGGGTGAATTGCCGCTGGCCGCTGTAGCGGCCCAGCAGCACCTGCCAGGCGGCCAGGGCGATGACGAAGGGTTGCACGCCCTGCTGCCGGCTGAGCTGCAGCAGGGCCTGGAACACCTCGGCGTCCAGTTGCAGGCCATGGTAGCGGGCACTGGTGCCCTCAGGCGGCACGCCAGCGCAGCGCGGGTCGAGGTCACCCGGCAACATCAACGGCTGCAGTTCGTCACCCAGCCGGGTATGCCAGTAGCGGGCAGACGCTTGGCACGCATCACTTTGCAGGTAAGCCTGGCGTTGCCAGATGGCGTAATCGGCATACTGGATGGCGGGCCGTTGCAGCTTGCAGGCTCCCTGGGCGGCTGCCTGCGAATAGGCGCCCACCAGGTCCTGCAGCAGGATTGGATTGGACCAGGCGTCTGAAACGATGTGGTGCATGTTCAGCAGCAACACATGCTCGTCACCTTGTACTTTCACCAGTCGGGCCCGGATCAGGGGCGCCTTGCCGAGGTCGAACGGTGCCAGCGCATCCGCTTCGATGAGCCGCTGCAATGCATGAGGGCGTTGCGTGGCGGGCATGGCGGTCAGGTCGTCGCAGGGCATTTCGAGGCGTGCGTCGGCTTCGACGAACTGCTGCGGTATGCCCTCGACCTCGGCGAACCTGCTGCGCAGGATGTCATGGCGGTCGACCACCGCCTGCAAGGCCATGGCCAAGTGCTGGCCATGCAGTTCACCCTTCAGTGACAGTGCCCGTGGCAGGTTGTACGCCGCGCTCTGCGGGTTGAACTGCTGCAGGTACCACAGGCGCTGCTGGGCGAATGAGAGGGGGGCTGGGCCGGCGCGCTCGCGTGGTGCTATCCGGTCGGGTTCGGACGGCTCATCCTGGAGGAGGGCGAGCAAGGCGTCGTCCAGCAAGTCTTCAGCGAGCGAGTCGGCATCCAGTGATTCGTGCATGGCGGTCCCTGTGGCAGTCGAGTCGAAGGACAGCAGCATGGGGGCCGGCCTCGCCGGGGAATGGCCGCTGTCCTCTGGAGAGGTGTATGGCCAGTAAACGAGCCGCCGCACGGCAAATTTACCGGCAGGCGCAGGGGCGGGGCGGGTGGGCAGGCCCCGGCCAGGGCGGCCGACGGCCTGGCTGGGGCGAGGGATGCAGCCGGTCAGGCCGGCTGGGCTGCGGTGCGGACCTTGCCGCTGTCCATGTGTACCAGCTGGTCGGCAATATCGAAGTAGCGGTCATCGTGGGAGATGACAATGATGGTCTTGCCCAGGCGCTTGAGGTCCGGCAGCAGCTCTGTGTAGAAGATGCGGCGGAAGGTTGGGTCCTGATCGGCTGCCCACTCGTCGAACACCAGCACCGGGCGCTGCTCCAGCCAGGCGCTGATCAGTGCCAGGCGCTTGCGTTGCCCGGTGGACAGGTCGGTGGTGGTGAAGGCGCCGTCGCGTACGCTGACCTTGTGCGCGATCTCCAGGCGTTGCAGGTATTGGGTAGCATCGTCGGGAATCTGCTGGTCGCCCTGGACCACGTCGTCGAACAGGTAGTAGTCGGCGAAAATGGTGGTGAACAGTTGTCGGTAGTCATCCCGGTCAAGCACCGAGACCGGCTGACCATCCAGCAGGATGTCACCACTGTGCGGCGCATACAGGCCAAGCAGCAGCTTGATCAGCGTGGTCTTGCCACAACCGTTCTCGCCGACGATGAACACGATGTCGCCCTGGTTGATCGTGAGGTTCACCGGGCCCAGGCGAAACGGCGTGCTGCCCTCGACTGCCGGAAATGCGTACTGCACATTGCGCAGCTCCAGGCTGTCGATGGCCTGGCGGGGAGCGCCTTTGCCGTCGAGCAGCAGGTCAGGTTCGGGCGAGGAAAACTGCTCTGACAGCTCGGCAATGCGCTGGAATGCCACCTGTGCCTTGCTGACCAGCGGCAGTACGCTGACCAGATGGTCCAGTGGGCCTTTCATGTACAGCAGCACCAGCACGAAGCCGGTCATTGCCGCCTGATCGACGCTTGTCCAGGTGCTCTGCAAGGCCAGTGCCAGGCCGATGACGATGAAGAACAGCGTCGAGCCGAACGTCTTGGCCAGGATGTAGGTGTTGACTGCCTTGATCTGGATGGCGCTGATCCGCTCGCTGATCCCCTGAATGTGTCGGGTGAACATGCGATACCGGCGCGGCCGGTGTATGCGCAGCTCCTTGGCGCCCTGGGCAATTGCGTTGTAATGCTTCTGCAGATCGTCCTCGGCCTCGCGGGCGGTGTTGAACCCCTTGATGCCGCGCGTGCGGGCGATGACCTGGGCGGTAATGCCGGCGCCCAATGCCAGCAGCATCAGCAGGAACAGCGGGCCGGACAACGTTGCCAGGTAGCCCATGCAGCCCAGCGTCACCGTCAGCGAAATGGTCAGGGGGGCGAAGGCGAACGAGAAATCGCTGATGGTATCGATATCGTGGGTCAGCACCGGGATCAGGCGGTGGCTGCGATAGCGCTCGATCTGCTCGATGGGCGCCGAAAGCACTTTTTCGCCCAACTCCTTGCGCAGTTTGGCGATGATCTTCTGGCCAACGAAATTGGTGCCCATGTCGGAGAAGATGCTGCTGAGCAAGGTCAGCACGCAGAGGCCGGCAAACAACCACAGCACGGCATGGGTCAGCCCTGCTTCGCTGTTGAGGGCGCGGTTGATGGTGGCCAGCAGCGTGGTGACGCTGAAGCCGCCGAGGATGCCCAACAGTATGGACACCAGCACGATGGGCCAGAACGGCTTGAGCAATTGGGCAAGCTCGCGGGGCGCGCTGAGCGGTTTGCGAATCATGGGGAAGTCTTCTCCAGGCGGATCAAAGGACGTGGTCATCAAAGAAGGCTTCACGCTCCAGACGCAGCAGAGCGGCTTTCTTGTGGGCCAGTTGAATGTCCTTCAGGTGGCCGAACCCCTGGGACTTGAGGAAGTCGATCTGGCGCGTATGGTCGATGCGCGGCTCGCCGAGAATCCGCTGGGTGCGTGGGTCATCGAGGAACATGTAATGCATCAGCGAGCGGAACCAGCCGCGCAGTTTGCCGATGCCCTGGTGCTTGGGCTCGCCGATCACCACATGCCAGCCACGGTCGTAATCGGCGACGTCGTAGTAGGGGGCGATGCGGTCTTCCTTGCACCAGTACACCTCGAAGTAGGCGAAGGGTTCGTCATCGAAGCAGCCGATCAGCGGGTGTACGCGCGGGTCGTCGAGCATTTCGCGAATGTATTGCGCATGTTCTTCCGGAGTGCCGGTCTGCTCCCAGAAGAACGCGACTTGCTCCAGGTTCATCCAGCGGTTGAAGGCTGCAAGGTCCTTCACCGGGTCGATGGTGCGCAGTGAAAAGGTGGCGTTCAGCTTCGGCAGATGGCGTCGATAGACTTCGCCCGCCGGTTTGGGCGGGCGTTGTGGGTGGCGTTTCTCGCCTCTGAAGCAATAACGCGGGGCAGTGTGCACGCTGGCCGGCTCACGCAGCCATGGCAGGGGTTGCTGCCAGAAGGTCTGGCGGGTGCAGCGCAGGGCAAGCCTGCCTTGGTCGTCGACCTGCCAATGATCGAAAATGCCTTCACGTACGGCACGCACGGCAAATTCCCGGTCGCCAGGGACCTGCACATTCACCTCGTTGCATTGTTTGCGGTGGCAGAAACGGGTCGCCAGTACCGCCAGCATCGCGCTGGCCGGAAATGCTGGCGGAAGTTGCTCGAAGACGATGCGGTTGTCGACCTCCCGGTAGGGGATGGCGGCGCTGCTGTCGAGGCGCAGGCTGCCGCTCTCTGGCGTTTCATCCTGGGCACTGGCTTTGCGGCCATCGGCCAGGATCAGACTGAAAGAGGGTGCGTTCATAGGGCTTCCTGTGAGGGGGCGAGTGCGACTTGTCGGGTGCTGTCCATGGATAAAGACGAACCGCACCTGCCGATGTTTAAGCGCCGGGTATGGCACCTGCTTCAGCGCCATCGACCTGCCAGCCGCCGCCCAGGGCCTTGTACAGGGCGATGCTGCCCATGACCCGCTTGAGGCGCAGTTGCACACCCTCGTCCTGAGCCTGGTACAGGGTGCGCTGGGTTTGCAGGACGGTCAGCAGGTCCTCGGCCCCTGCCTGGTAGCGGCTTTCGGCGATGTCGAAGGCTTTGCGTGCCTGTTGCAGTTCGATGGCCTGCCAATGCAGTTGCCGGTCGATACCGTCCAGGGTATTGAGGGCCTTTTCCACATCGCCGAAACCAGCCAGGATGGCGCCGCGGTAGTTCTGCAGCAGTTCGTCCTGGGTTGCCACCGCCTTGTCGCGCTCAGCGCGCAGGCGGCCGTTGTCGAACACCGGCGTGATCAGGCCTGCGGCGAGGCTGGTGAAAGGGTTGCGCAAGACGTCCGGGAAATGATCGTTGCCGCTGCCGACGATCACCGTCAGGTTGAGTTTGGGCAGCATCGCCGCACGGGCAACGCGCACATTGGCCTGAGCCGCCGCCAGCTTGGCCTCGGCATTGGCGATGTCCGGCCGTCGGCTGATCAGTTCGCTGGGCAGGCCCGCATTGATCGAGGGCCACTTGAGCTGTTCAAAGCGCGTGTTGCCCAGTTGCAGGTTCTGCACCGGCTGCCCGACCAGGGTCGCCAGGGTAATCAGGGCCTCCCGGGCTTGTTGCTGGTAGAGAGGACGTTGCCGCTGCTGGGTGGCGACCAGGCTTTGTTGCTGGGCCAGTTCCAGTGCCGTCGCCGAGCCTGCATCGAAGCGGGTTTGTACCAGTTGCAGGACATGCTCCGCGTTGATCAGGTTGAGGTCAGCGATATGTCCTTGTTGCTGGAAGGCCAGCGCCTGCATGTAACTGTCGGCAACCTTGCCGAGCAAGGTCAGTTCAACAGTCGCGCGCTCGAACTCACTGGCTTGCAGGCCGTGCAGGGCGCTCTCGCGCGCTGCCGCGTTGCCGCCCCAGAAGTCCACCTCATAGCTGGCCTTCAGGGCCACATCCAGGTAATGAGTGGTGCGCTGGGTCGGGCTGGAATTCAGTTGGCTGTAGCCGTTGCCGTGCTGCAGGCGCTCGCGGTTGGCATTGGCGGCCCCGGTGACTTCGGGCAGCAAGGGGCCGCCGGCAATGACCGCATCGGCCTGTGCCTGGCGAACCCGGGCCATGGCCGCGCCGACTTCAAAACTGTCGGTGCGGGCTTGCTCCACCAGTTGGTTCAGTGCAGGGCTGCCGAACGACTGCCACCAGCCGGTCAAGTGGCGTGGTGGGGCCTCGGGCGTGGCCGCCTGCCAGCGGGCCGGGGCATGCACGCCGTGTTGTGGCGGCGTTGCCGGGGTGGCGCAGGCGCTCAGCAGCAGGCAGGCGCCGAGCAGGGGCAAGGGTTTTATCAACGTTGGGGTACTCATACGCTGGTGAGGGCGGCCACCGGATCGAGCCGGGCGGCCTTGCGGGCGGGCATGAAGCCGAATGCGATACCGGTGACCACGGCGCAGGCGAAGGCACCGATGGCGGCGGGCAGCGAGAAGGCGACGGCGACCTGGGCCAGGCTCAGGGCGCCGCCGATCAGCAATGCCAGGGCGATGCCGCTGACGCCGCCGACCATGGTCAGCATCACGGCTTCGGTGAGGAACTGGCGCAAGATGTCGCGCTGGCGCGCGCCGGTGGCCATGCGGATACCAATTTCCCGAGTGCGCTCGCGTACGGTCATCAGCATGATGTTCATCACCCCGATGCCGCCCACCAGCAGCGAAATGGCGGCAATGGCGCCCAGCATCAGCGACAGCGCGTTCTGCGTCCTGGCTTCGGCCTGGATCATGGCCGCATTGTTGGTCAGTTCGAAGTCGGGTACGCCGTTGTGCAGTTTCAGCAGCAACTGGTCGATGACCTGCTCGGTCTGCTTCACCTGGCGCGCATCTGCAGCGGCGATCACCACGTATTCCGGGGCCTGGTTGCCGAACAGGCGCACGCTGGCCGTGGTGTAGGGCACCATCACTCGGGCGTCGGCATCCTGGTCGCCAGAACTGGCGCCCTTGCCGGCCAGTACCCCGATGACCTGGAACGGTGCGTTCTCGATGAGTATGTACTGGCCCACCGGGTTGCGGTCGGCAAACAGTTTTTCCCGGGTCTTTTCGCCAATCACCGCCACTGCCGCGCCGGCGGCTTCGTCGGCCTCGGTGAAGAAACTGCCCTGTGCCACTGGCCAGTTGAATATCTGCGGGAAGTAGGTGTTGGAGCCTCCTACATAGAGCTTCAGGTCCTGGTTGCCATAGCGCACACCGGCTTTGCCGCCATTGACGGGCATGATCATGCGCACCTGGGGCAGGGTGGCGATGGCGCGGGTGTCGTCCAGGGTGATGATGCCTTCCGGCGCCCTGGGGGCGGGTGGCTTGCCATTGAGGTAGATGATGTTGGAGCCGAAAGCGCCCATCTGCGCCATGACCTGGCGCTTGCTGCCTTCACCCACGGCCAGCATGACCACCACCGACGCCACGCCGATGATGATGCCCAGCAACGTCAGTGCGGTGCGGAAGCGGTTGATCCACATCACCCTCCATGCCGCCTTGACGGCGTCCAGCAGTTCACCTTTCCAGGCGCCGTTGTGCTCGCTGCCGTCGTTCAGGCGCTGGCGCAGGTCGACGGCCTGCAGCACCTCGCTCTTGGGCGGCGAAGCGGGCAGTGGCTCAGGCTGGGCCTGGTCGCTGATGATCTGGCCATCGCGGATTTCGATGATGCGCTTGGCTCGTGCGGCGACTTCCCGGTCGTGGGTGATGAGGATCACCACATGGCCCTGGCTGGCCAGTTCGTCGAGCAGGGCCATGACTTCGGTACCGCTGCGGCTGTCGAGGGCGCCAGTGGGTTCGTCTGCCAGAATGATGTGGCCACCGTTCATCAGCGCGCGGGCTATAGATACGCGTTGCTGCTGGCCGCCGGACAACTGGTGCGGGCGATTACTGGTGCGTTCGGCCAGGCCCAGGCGGGTGAGCAGGGCATGGGCGCGCGCGTGGCGCTCGGCGGCGGGCATACCGGCATAGATTGCCGGCATTTCGACATTCTCCTGGGCGGTGCCGGAGGCAATCAGGTGATAGCCCTGGAACACGAAACCGAAGGCTTCACGCCGCAGCCAGGCGAGTGCGTCACTGTCCAGGCTGGCCACCTGTTCACCCGCGAACAGGTAGTCGCCACTGGAGGGGCGGTCCAGGCAGCCGAGGATGTTCATCAGCGTAGACTTGCCTGAGCCAGAGGTACCGACAATGGCGACGAATTCACCGGCGTGAATGCTCAGGTTGATGCCGCGCAACACCTCGATTCGCGGTGTATCGACGCCGCCATAGCATTTGCGGATATCGCGCAGCTCGATCAGTGGGACTGGCATTTACCCTCCCGCACTGAGCAAGGGGCTGATCAGCAGGTGGTCTCCTTCTTCCAGCCCTTCGAGAATCTGCACGCGCAGCCGGTCACTGATGCCGGTGCGTACTTCGCGATTCTCGATGGCGCCGTGTTTCGTCAGTACCTGTGCCAGCCTGCGATCAGGTTGCTTGCCTGGGTTCAGCGCAGAAATCGGGGCGGTCAGCACATTGTGCGCACGGTCAGCGACGAAGAATACCTGGGTGGTCATTTCCGCCATCAGGGCGCCGTCGGCGTTATCGACGTCCAGCAAGACCGTATACAACACCACGCGGCCATTGCTTTTGCTGGCCGGGCTGCCGCTGCCCTGGTTGGCGTGCTCCAGCGGCTTGGGCGGCACCGGCAGGATCTGCCGTACAGTGCTGTTCCAGCGCCGGGTGCCACCGCTGAGCGTGGTGAAATAGGCGTGCATGCCGGGTTTGACATGACCAATGTCCGCTTCCGACACTTCAGCCCAGACCGTCATCGGTGACAATTTGGCGATGCGCAGGATCAGCGGGGTCTGCTGCTGAGCGTTTAGCGTCTGCCCCTCGCGGGCATCCAGTGCGACCACGGTGCCACTCATGGGGGCATAGATGCGTGTGTAACCCAGTTCGGCCTGGTCGCTGCGCAGGCTGGCCTGGGCCTGGCGAATCTGCGCCTGGATCATGTCGATGCGCGCCTGGGTGGCCTTGAGTTCGGCGCGCGCCGTTTGCACATCCTCTTCGCGCGTGGCACCGCCCGCCGCCAGGCTCTGCTGGCGCCGGGCCTTCTGCCGGGCCAGCTCATGCTGGGCACGTTGTTCTTGCAGCTGTGCCTGCAGGTTCTCGATCGAGTAGCGCCCCGCGTCCAGCTTGGCCTGTTGCGTGGACGGGTCGATCTCGACCAGCAACTGGCCTTCTTGCACCGTGTCGCCGACCTCGACCTTGATGGCACGGATTTGCCCGGATGCCTGGGCGCCGACGTCTACATAGCGGCGTGGCTGCAAGGTGCCGATGGCGGTAACGCTGCTCTCGATATCACCCCGGCTGACAGTGACGGTATTCAGGCCGTTGTGGCTGGGCGGCATGAACTGCCAGGCACTCACGGCCAGCAGTGTTGCCAGACCAAATAAGGTGATCAGGGCCCGACGGGCCAAGAGGGGACGTTTCATGCAGGGTTCCGGCCAAAGTAAATTCCTCCGAGACACGTCGCGGGGTTGTACTTTGAACGAGAAGCAGCCCGCAAAATTTACTGCGCGGCACGGGACGGGGGGTGATAGTTGCCGAAGGCGAGTGAACTATCGGCTTAAACGGTTAAGCTCCAACTTGCGAACACAAAAAAACCCGACAGTTGTCGGGTTTTTTTGTTCGCTCAAGTTACTGCTTGGCAGGTTCTGCCGGAGTAGCTGGAGCTGCTTCTGGCGCCGGAGAAGTCGGAGCTGCTTCTGGTGCCGGAGTAGCCGGAGCGGCTTCTTCGGCAGCCTTCTGCTCGGCTTCGGCCTGATCTTTGGCAGCTTCAGCGTTTTCCTTGGCTGCTTCGTTCATCTTATCCTGAGCTTCACCCATTTTTTCCTGGGCTTGCTCGGCGTGTTGCTGTGCGTCTTGGGCTTTGTCTTCGCTCGCTTTATCGCAAGCAGCCAGGCCCATGGCAGCGGCCAGCATCAGAGCAAAAGCAAAAGGTTTACGCATGGGGATGTTTCTCCTTGGTGGAATAAGTGACTTGTTCCTTCGAGTGCCACTACGCGGAATAAGTTCAACGAAGAATACAGATATATAACGTCCGGTTCTATATAGACTTTTAAACGAATTCATGCCGCTGCCCTGCGGCCGGTGGAAACAGCCAATGAGCGATTCAACCTTGATGGCAATGGCCGAGCGCTTTCTCTCGGCGTTAAAACATTGTCATTTGTTGCAGATGCGCGTGGCGCAGGCCGATGGCGACGGCATGACCTTGGTCCTGCCATGGTCGCCGGCCATTGTCGGCAACCCGCAAACCGGTGCCGTGCACGGCGGTGCACTGACCACGCTGATGGACACCACTTGTGGGATGGCCACGTTGTGTGTGCTGCCGCGCTTCGAAGTGTGCCCGACGTTGGACCTGCGCATCGACTACATGCACCCGGCTGAGGCGGGCAAGGACATTTACGGCCACGCCCAGTGCTACCGTGTAACCCGCGACGTGATCTTCACCCGTGGCACCGCCTACCAGGACGACCCCGACCAGCCCATTTGCCAAGTGGTCGGCACGTTCATGCGCCTGGGCCAGGACATCAAGGGCGGCATCCGTTTCGGCGACAGCCTGAAGGAGGGCGACGCATGATTCCACACGCGGTGCGTCAGCAGCTCAACGCCGCCCATGCGGTAGGCGACTATCGACCATTGCTGGCGCTGATTCCCTATGCCGGGCTGATCGGCATCGAATGCGAGCGTCAGGGCGATGATGTGTTGTTCCGCTTGCCGGCCAGCCCGGACAATATCGGCAACCCGCTGCTACCGGCCATCCATGGCGGCGTGATCGCCGGCTTCATGGAGCTGTCGGCAGCGCTGTACCTGCTGATCTACAGCGAGAGCGCAAGCATTCCGAAGATCATCGACTTTTCCATCGACTACCTGCGCGCCGGGCATTTTCGCGATACCTACGCCCAGTGCCAGCTGTGGCGCCAGGGCCGGCGGGTGACCAACGTGGCCATCACTGCCTGGCAGGGCGACAGACAGTCGCCGATTGCCACGGCCCGTGCGCATTTCAAGATCGAACCGGAAAAGCCCTTGAAATCATCCGGGCAGCCCCCATCTGCATGACATCCGCCGTTAACGCTGGCCGAACCGGCCGCCAGGCGCCACCGCCATCAGATCGGAGTTTCGAAGACCATGACTGTGGAAACACAAAAGGAAACGTTGGGCTTCCAGACCGAGGTGAAGCAACTGCTGCACCTCATGATTCACTCGCTGTACTCGAACAAGGAAATCTTCCTGCGGGAGCTGATTTCCAACGCTTCCGATGCCGCCGACAAGCTGCGTTTCGAAGCCCTGGCCAAGCCAGAACTGTTCGAGGGCGATACTGACCTGAAGATTCGCCTAAGCTTCGACAAGGACGCCGGCACCGTGACCCTCGAGGACAACGGCATCGGCATGAGCCGCGAAGACGTCATTGCCCACCTGGGCACCATCGCCAAGTCCGGCACTGCCGACTTCATGAAGAACCTCACCGGTGACCAGAAGAAAGACTCGCACCTGATCGGTCAGTTCGGCGTGGGCTTCTACTCTGCGTTCATCGTTGCCGACAAGGTCGACGTGTACAGCCGCCGTGCTGGTCAGCCAGCGGCCGAAGGTGTGCACTGGTCGTCGAAAGGCGAGGGCGAATTCGAAGTCGCCACCATCGACAAACCACAGCGCGGTACCCGTATCGTCCTGCACCTGAAGAAGGACGAGCAGGAGTTCGCCGATGGCTGGCGCCTGCGCAACGTGGTCAAGAAGTACTCCGACCACATCGCCCTGCCGATTCAACTGCCGAAAGAGCAGGCCGCCGCCGAAGGTGAAGAACAGCCGGCCGAGGAGTGGGAGACCGTCAACCGCGCCAGCGCCCTGTGGACCCGTTCGCGCACCGAGGTGAAGGACGAGGAGTACCAGGAGTTCTACAAGCACATTGGCCATGACTTCGAAAACCCGCTGGCCTGGAGCCACAACAAGGTCGAAGGCAAGCTCGAATACAACTCGCTGCTGTACGTGCCGGCCCGTGCGCCGTTCGACCTGTACCAGCGCGAAGCACCGCGCGGCCTGAAGCTGTACGTGCAGCGTGTGTTCATCATGGACCAGGCCGAGTCGTTCCTGCCGTTGTACCTGCGCTTCATCAAGGGTGTGGTCGATTCCAACGACCTGTCGCTGAACGTGTCGCGTGAAATCCTGCAGAAAGACCCGATCATCGACTCGATGAAGACCGCGCTGACCAAGCGCGTGCTGGACATGCTGGAGAAGCTGGCGAAGAACGAACCCGAGCAGTACAAGGGCTTCTGGAAAAACTTCGGTCAGGTGCTGAAAGAGGGCCCGGCCGAAGACTTCGCCAACAAGGAGAAAATCGCCGGTCTGCTGCGCTTTGCGTCCACTCAGGACGACAGCGGCGAGCAGAACGTCGCCCTGGCCGACTACCTGGCCCGCGCCAAGGAAGGTCAGGACAAGATCTATTACCTCACCGGCGAGTCGTACGCGCAGGTCAAGAACAGCCCGCACCTGGAAGTCTTCCGCAAGAAAGGCATCGAAGTGCTGCTGCTGACTGACCGCATTGACGAGTGGCTGATGAGCTACCTCAATGAGTTCGACGGCAAAGCCTTTGTCGATATCGCCCGTGGCGACCTGGACCTGGGCAAGCTGGACTCGGAAGAAGACAAGAAAGCCCAGGAAGAAGTCGCCAAGGACAAGGAAGGTTTGGTCGAGCGACTGAAAGGAGCGCTGGGTGACAGCGTGGCCGAAGTGCGCGTATCGCACCGCCTGACCGACTCGCCGGCAATTCTGGCCATCGGTGAGCAGGACCTGGGTCTGCAGATGCGCCAGATTCTGGAAGCCAGCGGGCAGAAAGTGCCGGAGTCCAAGCCGATCTTCGAGTTCAACCCGACTCACCCGCTGATCGAGAAGCTGGACCACGAGCAGAGCGAAGACCGTTTCGCCGAGCTTTCGCACATCCTGTTCGATCAGGCGGCACTGGCGGCCGGTGACAGCCTGAAGGACCCGGCGGCGTACGTTCGTCGCCTGAACAAGCTACTGGTCGAGCTGTCTGCTTGAGTTGATGCATAGGAAAGCCCGCTTCGGCGGGCTTTTTTCATGGCAGCCTTTTTGTGAGAAGTGCCAAAGGAGTGCTAGATGAGCAAAGTTATCGTCGAATCGCTGGTTTATCACCTGTCTGGCAAGGCCTACGAAAGCCGTTTGGTCTATGAGCCAGGGGTGCTGGGCCGTCCGGGCCTGGTGATGGCGCCGAACTGGATGGGCATTGGCGAAGGTGCCGAGCGGATCGCCAAGGAAGTGGCCGAGAAGGGCTACGTGGTGCTGATTGCCGACCTCTACGGGCAATCGGTGCGTCCGTCCAATGCCGATGAGGCAGGCGTGGCGATGATGCCGCTGAAGAATGACCGTGGCGAACTGCGCAAGCGCATGCAGGAAGCCTTGGCGCAATTGCTGGGGCAGTCGAAGGCGCTGCTGGAGCCTGGCAAGGTGGCCACCTTCGGCTTCTGCTTCGGTGGCTGCTGCGCCCTGGAACTGGCCCGTAGCGGCGTCGATCTGCGCGCGGCAGTGTCGTTCCACGGGACCTTGGACACGCCGAACCCTGAAGATGCCAAGCACATCAAGGGCTCGGTGCTGGTGTTGCACGGTGCCTCCGACCCATTGGTGCCTAAAGAGCAACTGCCCGCATTCGAAGACGAGATGAACGCAGCCAAGGTGGACTGGCAGTTGCTCAGTTACGGCGGCGCGGTGCACTCGTTCACCGACCCGAGTGCCAATGTACCGGGCAAGATGCAGTATGACCGGCGGACCTCGGAGCGGGCGTTCCGCTCAATGCATAACCTGCTGACTGAAGTGTTCCAGCGCTGATAGTGCACGGGGCCGCAAAGCGGCCCCAATCACCGAGGCAACTCGATCCTCGAAGTTTCCCCTGGCACCGCAGGCCAATCCCCGGCAGCCCACCTGGCCCTTGCCTGCTCGATCAGTTCCGGGTCGCTGGCCACGAAATTCCAGTTCATCCGCCGCGGCCCATCCAGCGGTGCGCCACCTATCAGCACCAGCTGACACTCACCTTCAGCATACAATGTCACCGCTTCGCCCTCCGCAAGCACCACCAGGCTGCACGGCGCCACGTCCTCGTCATTCATCATCAGCTCACCGTCGAGCAGGTACAGCGCACGCTGCGCAGGCTCTTCTGGCACCAGCAGGGTAGTCGCCGGCTGCATCCGGACATGGGCATACAGGGTGGGGGACAGCACCGGTACCGGGGACGTCAGGCAAAACCCGCTGCCGGCAATCATGCAGATACGCACCCCCAGGCTGTCGCTGACCGGCAGGCTCGCCGCAGGGTGATGGCTGTAGCTCGCCGGCCCTTGTTCATGCTCACGCGGCGACGCCAGCCATACCTGCAGGCCGTGAAGACGTGAGCCATGGGCCAGGGCGTCCGCTGGCGTGCGCTCAACGTGGGCCACGCCGCTGCCAGCCGTCATCCAGCTGACATCGCCGGGCAGCACGTGTTGGTCCGAACCCAGGCTGTCCTTGTGCTGGATTGCCCCTTCGAACAGGTAGGTCAGGGTGGACAGGCCGATATGCGGGTGCTGGCGGATGTCCATGCCATGCCCCGGGGCGTAGTCGGTTTCGAGCATGTGGTCGAAAAACACGAACGGGCCAACGCTGCGGCACTGGGCCGATGGCAGCGGGCGCAGGATCGGCTGGCCCTCGACCGATTCGGCACGGGGGTGAATGACCAGGGGGCTGCTCATGGGACGGCTCCAGGCGAGGTGACAGTGCTTCAAGCATAACGGTTTGCCTGCTGTGGCTGAACCGTCGCGTTGGCCGGCCGGTCTATTGTTTTCATACTCGGAGAAGGAACCTGCCCATGATTGCCAGAGCGCTGGCCTGCGTGATGTTGTCTGCCTGTCTAAGCCAGGCGGCCCAGGCACGCGACTACCGCTACAGCGATGCCCATTTGCATTACGTGGACTTTTTCCAGGAAAGCGAAGGCATGCCGGCCCTGCTTGAGGCCATGGATGCTGCGGGTATCGAGCAGTCGATGATTTCCGGAATACCAGTGGCCAAGAAATGGCACGAAGACGAACCCAAACGCCCGCGCTACTACGCCGGTGATGACGCTGATGCCTACTGGTACAGCGCCACCGACACCTACGTGGCTGCGGCTCTGCAGCAGCTGCCGATCGAGCAGCGCAAACGTTTTCACCCGTTTTTGAGCGGTTTCAACCCGGTGGACAAGAACGCTGTCAGTCATATCGAGCGCATGCTCGATATGTACCCAGGGCTGTGGCAGGGCATCGGCGAGGTGTTCACCCGCCATGATGACCTGACAGCGCTGACCAGTGGCGACACGCCACGTGCCAACAATGAAGCCATGACGCGTATCTACTACCTGGCGGCCGAGCGCGACCTGCCCGTGCTCCTGCATTCCAACCTTACTTCCAAGCGCGAGCGCAACCCGCTGTACCTGGCGGAGATCGAAGAGCCGCTGCGCAATCACCCGCATACGCGATTCATCTGGGCGCACGCGGGCAGCAGCATGGAGATACACCGCCACCAGACGCAGATGGACTTTCTGCTGCCAGTGCTGACGCGATTGCTGGAGGACTATCCGAACCTGTATGTCGATTTGTCGTGGAGTGTGCTGCAGCCTTATCTGCTGAACGAGAAGGGCAAGCCGCGCGAGGAATGGCTGGCATTGGTCGAGCGCTTCCCGGAGCGGTTCATGCTGGGTTCGGATGTGGTAGGGCGGTTTGGCAGCCTGGGGGAGCAGATGCACGGGTTCAAACCGTTTCTGGATGCCTTGCCGGAGGCGGTAGCGCACAAGGTGGCCCGTGAGAACTTTCTGGCGGTGCTGCCCAAGGCGCGCCATTAGCCTGTGACGGCCTCTTCGCGGGCAACACAAACAAAAACGCCCCGAACCAGTCGGGGCGTTTTCATTTACAGCAGCAGCGTCTTACTTGCCTTCCCAGCGCTTGAGCACCAGGGTGGCGTTGGTGCCGCCAAAGCCGAAGCTGTTGCTCATGACCGTGTCGATCTTGGCGTTTTCTTCGGTTTTACGCAGGATTGGCAAGTCGGCGACTTCCGGATCCAGCTCGTCGATGTTGGCAGAGCCGGCGATGAAGTTGTTTTCCATCATCAGCAGGCAGTAGATCGCCTCGTGCACGCCGGCAGCGCCCAGCGAGTGACCCGACAGGCTCTTGGTAGAGCTGATCTTCGGAGCCTTGTCGCCGAACACGGCACGCACGCCCTTGATCTCGGCCACGTCACCGACCGGGGTCGAGGTACCGTGGGTGTTCAGGTAGTCGATCGGGGTGTCGACGGTGGACAGCGCCTGCTGCATGCAGCGGATGGCGCCTTCGCCGCTAGGAGCAACCATGTCATAGCCGTCGGAAGTTGCACCGTAGCCAACGATTTCGGCGTAGATCTTGGCGCCGCGGGCCAGGGCGTGTTCCAGTTCCTCGACCACGACCATGCCGCCACCGCCAGCGATGACGAAGCCATCGCGGTCAGCGTCGTAGGCGCGCGAGGCCAGTTCCGGGGTTTCGTTGCGCTTGGTCGACAGGGCGCCCATGGCATCGAACAGGAACGACTGGCTCCAGTGCTCTTCTTCACCACCGCCGGCGAAGACGATGTCCTGCTTGCCCCACTGGATCTGCTCCAGTGCGGTACCGATGCAGTGAGCCGAGGTGGCGCAGGCCGACGAGATCGAGTAGTTGATGCCCTTGATCTTGAACGGGGTGGCCAGGCATGCCGACACGGTGCTGCCCATGGTACGGGTTACCCGATATGGGCCGACGCGCTTGACGCCCTTCTCACGCAGGGTGTCCAGCGCTTCCATCTGGTTCAGGGTCGAGGCGCCGCCGGAGCCGGCCACCAGGCCGGTACGCGGGTTGGAAACCTGCTCTTCGGTCAGGCCGGAGTCCTTGATCGCGTCCTGCATGGCCAGGTAGGCGTAGGCAGCCGCGTGGCCGACGAAGCGGTAAACCTTGCGGTCGATCAGTTCTTCGAGGTTGAGGTCGATGGACCCGGAAACCTGGCTACGCAGCCCCATTTCCTTGTATTCCGGGTTGAAACGGATACCCGGACGGCTGTTGCGCAGGTTTTCGGTGACGGTAGCTTTGTCATTGCCCAGGCACGATACGATGCCCAGACCAGTGATAACGACGCGGCGCATGCGAATAACCCTTAGAAATTGTCAGTGGAGGTGAACACGCCGACCCGCAGGCCTTCGGCAGTGTAGATCTCGCGGCCGTCGACGCTGACCGAGCCATCGGCGATGGCCATGTTCAGCTTGCCTTTCAGGACGCGCTTGATGTGAATGTTGTACGTGACTTTCTTGGCTTCAGGCAGTACCTGGCCAAAGAATTTCACCTCGCCCGAACCCAGGGCGCGGCCACGGCCCGGCAGGCCCTGCCAGCCGAGGAAGAAGCCAACCAGCTGCCACATGGCGTCGAGGCCCAGGCAGCCCGGCATTACCGGATCGCCTTCGAAATGGCAGGCGAAGAACCACAGGTCCGGGTTGATATCCAGCTCGGCGACCAACTCACCTTTGCCGTACTTGCCGCCTTCTTCGCTGATATGGGTGATGCGATCGACCATCAGCATGTTCGGCGCGGGCAGTTGCGCATTACCTGGGCCGAACAGCTCACCGCGACTGCAGCGCAGCAGGTCTTCCCGAGTAAAGGCGTGTTGTTTGGTCATGCGAGCTCCTCAATAACCCCCTGCGGCAGGGGATGAATCTTCCCGGCCGGCTCGAAAACCAAGCGCTTCGAGGCGGCAGCCTACAGGTAGACTATTGCGTTGTGGTGAAAGTCACAGCGCACCTGGTGAAAGAAGTACAGGTGTGCACTGAAACGTCTATTTTCAGGTCCGATGAAGGTCCTGTCCAGTGTTTAAGACTGCCGCAATTTAGCATTTATCGCCAGTCGCGGTTGTCTGACCGGGTAACCAGTGCTGCAGCACCCGCTGCAATTCGGTGCGGCGCAAGGGTTTGCTGAGATAATCGTCCATACCGGCGGCCATGCAACGTTCACGGTCGCCCTGCAGGGCGTTGGCGGTCAGGGCGATGATCGGTAGCCCCTTGCCGTTGGGCAACTGGCGGATGCGTCGGGTGGCTTCATAGCCGTCCAGGTGCGGCAGGCGGCAATCCATCAGTACGGCAGCAAAGCGCTGGCGGCCGACCAGTTCGACGGCTTCGAGGCCATCCTCGGCCGTGCACACTGGCACCCCCAGACTGCGCAGCATGGCTTCTACGACACTCCGGTTGACCGGATTGTCCTCCACCAGCAGTACCTTATCATTGTCCGGTACCGTCGTTTGTGCAGTTGTTGGCGGCGTCCGCGGAATGGGGGCAGGGATGGCGAGGGCCAGCGGCATCTCCAGGGTGAAGGTCGAACCCAGGCCCTCACGGCTTTCACCGCGTAGCTTGCCGCCCATGCGCTCGGCCAAGGTACGAGCGATCGACAACCCCAGCCCGGTGCCGCCGTAACGACGGGAAATCGAGCTGTCGGCCTGCTGGAAGGCGACGAACATCATTTCCAGGCGATCGCTGTCGATGCCGATGCCGGTGTCGCGCACGCTGCAGGTCAGCCAGATCGGCTGCCGGTCGAGCACCTGCCAGCGTGCCTCGACTTGCACTTGGCCACGTTCGGTGAACTTCAGGGCGTTGCCCACCAGGTTAAGCAGGATCTGGCGGATGCGCGTGGGGTCGCCGTTCACCTGCAACTGCTCGATACCGGCCGGCAGTTGCAGGTGCAGGCCCAGGCCGCGTTGCTGGGCGCTGTGCTGGAACGACTGGACACTGCTGGTGATCAGCTCGCCGAGGTTGAAGTCGATGTGTTCCAGTTGCAATGCGGCGCGTTCGATGCGCGAAAAATCGAGGATGTCGTTGATCACCTTAAGCAAATGCCCGGTGGACTCACTGGCCACTGCCGTGTAATCGGCCTGTTCACTGCTCAGCGGTGTAGTTTCCAGCAGTTGCAGCATGCCCAGCACGCCATTCATCGGCGTGCGCAACTCATGGCTCATCATCGCCAGGAAATCTGATTTGGCGCGGTTGGCTTGTTCGGCCTCCTCGCGCGCCTGGATCAGTTCGGCAATGGCCTGCTTCTGTTCATCACTGGCCTGCTCCAGGGCGCTGGCCAGGTTGTTGATGTGGCGGGCCAAGTGGCCCAGCTCGCTGTCGTCGACTACCGGCAGGGGGGTGTTGTACTCGCCTTGCTGAATAGCCTTGACCGCGTGGCCCATGTCGCTGATCGGCTTGGCCAGGCTCAGGGCCAGGCGGCGTGCCAGCAAAAAGGTGAACAGCAGGGCGAACAGCGCCAGGATCCCGGCCTTGATCACGATTTCCTGCTGGCGCTGACTGAAGGCGTCATCGGACATGCCGACAATCACCCGGCCCAGGTAGTCGTCACCGATGGCCGGGAGGGTGGTTTTGCCCTGTTGCAGGAAGTCGTTGTCCAGGCGGATTTGTTGCAGGCGAATGGGCGCCTGGAACACCTCGACCTGTTGCGCGCGGTTGGCGCTTTCGTCGGACTGCTCGACGTACACCAGGATGTGGTTGCGGCTGTCCTGCACTTCCAGAAAGCGCACGTGCGGGATGCTGAGGGTGGCGCGCATCAGCCCTTCAAGCACTTCGTTGTTGCCCGAAATCACCCCGTACTCCGACGCCGGTGCCAACTGGTTGGCGATCAGTTGCCCGGTGTGGTTGAGTTCCTGGCGCAGGTCCTGGATGCGTACGAAGGTAAAGAAGCTGATCAAGAGCAAGGTCAGTAACAGGGCGGGGCCGAGGCTGATGATCTGCGTGCGGGTATGAATGTCCCAGCTCAAGCGTTTGCTCATGGGGTAGGTTCTCCCTCGGCCAGGGCCTTGGCGGCGGCGTTCTGATCGATCGGTTCCAGACCCAGGGCACGGGCCACCTGCTGGTTGCCACTGACGCCGTAGCGCATGGGGTACAGGCTGCGCGGCCAGCGCGTCGGCGGCTGATCGAGCAACTGGTCAAGCACCCACAACCAGTCGTCCTGGTCGCTGTAGGTACTGGCCAGGGCGCCGGCGCGAACGAAGCCGGCGTTCGGGCCGATCAGCGCCATCTGCCGGCCATAACTGCTCAACAGCAGATTCTTTGCAGTCTTGGAGTTGTACAAGTCAGGGTCGTCCAGGCCCAGTAGGACATCGCTGTTGCCCAGCAGATGCTGCAGGGGGCGGTTATCACGCGGATCGGACCAGTCCTGGGCAATGATCTCCAGGCCTAGCGGCCGTGCAGCATGGCGCAGTTCGTCCAGCAGGAAACTGCTGTGCTCGCCGTACAGCACGCCAATGCGCCTGGCCTGCGGCAACAAGTAGCGTATCAGGCGCAGTTGCCGTCCCAACGGTGCGTCGCTCCACAAAAGTGTGAGGAACGCGGGGCGCGACTTTCCCAGGCGCTGTTCAGCCTGTACCCGGCTGACCCGCATGACCAGTGCCGGCGGGCCGGCGGTTTCCCCCAGGCGCCATTCCAGTGCTGCGCTGTCGAGCAGGATCAGGCGTTGGTCGGCTTTGAGCTTGCCTGGGCGTGGCAGGTTGGCGGTGATCTGAAACTGCACGTGATCTTGCGGTCGGCGGCTTTCCAGTGCGGCGATGAAGCTGCGGATACCGGGCTGGTCCTCAGCCCCCACCAGCAGGATTTCGCTGGCGGACAAAGGCCCCAACGGCCACAGGCACAGCAACAACAAGCGCAGCAGCAGGGCCATCAGAACTCCAGCTCCGCGCTCACGCTCAGGCGGTGACGGCTGTCGTAGCGGTTCTGCACGGCAGTGGTCGGTTCATCGTCCAGGCGCTGCTGCCACAGTGCCGCCAGTTCCAGGTTACTGCCATACACCCGAAAGCGTTTTGCCAGGCGCAGGTCCAGACGCTCGTAGCGGTACTGGTTAAGGGCATCGTCGCCGTAGTAGAACAGCGCGCTCGACCAACCGGCACCCCATTCGCGCATCCACCCGGCCGAGCCGCTGTTGCGGGCGCTGAGGCGGCGGTCGTCGGGGTTGCTGGCCCAGGCATCGACGTAGGCATAGGTCAGGCGCAGGCGGTCGCGCAGGGTGGGACGCCAGTCCATCTGCGCCTCGCTGCCGCTGAAACGGGCCTTGTTGGCGTTGCTGGCGATGTACTGGTTGTTCCTCAGAGGCTCGCTGATCATGCCGGTGATCTCGTCGTAGAACAGCTTCACATCCAGGCTCAGGTCGATGTCGCTGAAGTAGCCGTTGTAGCCTAGCTCGCGCGAGCGCATGCGCTCCTGTTCAAGGTCGCCAGGGCCACGGGTCTTGACGAAGTACTCACCGTTTTGCAGCCCGAATGCATTAGGGGTCAGGTTCTTGACCGTGTAACTCCAGTTGACGTTGTTCTCGAACATGTCGGGCGAGCGCACCGCTTCGGAGTACACCGCACGCAGGCCGTGGCGCGGGGTGATCAGGTAGTTGACCGCGACGCGCGGGGTCAGCGAACTGCCAGACAGGCGCGAGTCTTCGAACATGGCCCCACCTTGCAGTATCCAGTGCTCGTCGGCCCGCCATTCCAGCTGGCCGAACAGACGCCAGGTCTGGTCGTCGATGCTGCCGTTGAAGTAGGTCTGCGAGTCGGCGCGGTCATAGCGGTAGTTCATGCCACTGAGCAGACGCAGACTGTCGGTCAGGCTCAGGGTGTCCTGGATTTCCAGGTCATAGCGGGTTTCACGGGTGCTCTGGTCCACATCGCCGCAGACCGGCTGGCTGCCACCGGCCTTCCATTGCGCCTGCACTTTGTCGGAGAGCGCACTCAGCACCGGGTCGCTGGTCGTGGGCAGGTTGCCCAAGGCAACCCCGCGCGCCACTTTTTCGGCAAAGTCGGGGTTCAACTGCCACAGCTGGGTCAGTTCGGGGCTGAACGACTGCAAGGCATCACAGGCGCGCCACACTTGCTGGCGATCGAAATGCTGGGCTGAGCCCTGGATATAAAGGCTGTGTTCGGCGCTGAAGTCTTTGGTCCAGCGCAACGAGCCCGCATAGTCCTTGGCGTTGACGTCGGCATTGTTCCCGGACTCGTACTTCTGGAACACTGGCTGGTAGGTGTAGGGCCGCTGATTGCTGCCTTCCTTGGCCGCCAGTTGCCACTCCAGGGTCTGGTCGACTGCCAGGTTGTGGTTGGCGCTGAGGTTGAGGCGGGTAAGGCGGCGGCTGTCGCGGTAGTCCTGGCCGAACTGGTTCTCATCGAAGCCGTCGTCCTGTTGGCCTGACAGCGACAGGCGCATGTCGCCGCCGTCCCAGCCGAAGCCGTGGCTGGCATAGAAGTCGTTGATGCCGTCCTGGCCGCGCGTCACTTTCAGCCGCGTACCATGGCTGTCAGCGGGGCGGCGGGTGAGGATGTTGACCACCGCCATCAATGCGTTGGCGCCATAGCTGACTGTGTTCGGCCCGCGGAATACCTCGATGCGCTCGATATCCTCCATGGCCAAAGGGATGTCGCTCCAGTCCACCGTGGCCAGGCCTGCGCGATACACCGAGCGGCCATCGATCAGTACCTGCATGCGCCGTGCGTCGTTGACGTTGCTGCCGTGGTAGTTGACCGTGGGTTGATTACCGGCACCGTAGCCGATCATCATGCCCGGTACCAGACGCAGCAGTTCGGGGATGTCACGGGCACCGCTGGCGCGAATCAGTTCGCTGTCGAGTACGGTCATGCTGCCCGGTACAGCGGCGGGGGATTGTTTCAGGCGTGTGGCGGTCAGAACCTGTGGCAGATCGGTATTGTCGATGAACAGGTCGTCGGCCATGGCCTGACTGCCGAGCAGGGCGGTCAATAACAGCAGGCGCGGGTAAGGGGGCGTGCCAGGGAACACGGGGCTGCCTTTGTTTCAGGATTGAAACAGGCATGGTAACTGACCTTGGCGTATTTTCCAGTGATCTGCAGCGGTTTTGCAGCGTGCCTGTCTTGACGCTTTCACGGGGGCGGAAATCGAACGCCGCCCCGCGCGGCGCATCGCGAGCAAGCTCGCTTCTGCATTTGTTGCAATGTGGCCATGACAGTGTCATCTGCGTTGCTAGCCTTGGCGCATGGCAGGCGAGCCGTATAATGGCGGGGTCGCCACTAACTTTTGGCTTTAATGGATTGGATATGACTGAACAGCAACCTGTTGCGGTTCTGGGCGGCGGCAGCTTCGGCACCGCCGTGGCGAACCTGCTGGCGGAAAACGGTGTGCCGGTGCGCCAATGGATGCGCGATCCGGCGCAGGCCGAGGCCATGCGTGTGAATCGCGAGAATCCGCGCTACCTCAAGGGCATCCGCTTGCACGATGGGGTTGAGCCGGTCAACGACCTGCTGGCCACCCTGCAGGCCAGTGAGCTGATCTTTGTTGCCCTGCCATCGAGTGCCTTGCGCAGCGTATTGGCACCCCATGCCGAACTGCTGCGCGGCAAAGGCCTGGTCAGCCTGACCAAGGGCATCGAAGCGCAAAGCTTCAAGCTGATGAGCCAGATCCTCGAAGAAATCGCCCCCGAGGCGCGCATCGGCGTTTTGTCGGGGCCTAACCTGGCGCGCGAAATCGCCGAACATGCACTGACTGCCACAGTGGTGGCCAGTGAGCACGAAAAACTGTGCCAGCAGGTACAGGCCGTGCTGCATGGGCGCACCTTCCGCGTCTACGCCAGTGCCGACCGTTTCGGCGTCGAACTGGGCGGGGCACTGAAGAACGTCTACGCGATCATCGCCGGCATGGCGGTGGCCTTGGGGATGGGCGAGAACACCAAGAGCATGTTGATTACCCGGGCCTTGGCCGAGATGACCCGCTTCGCCGTCAGCCAGGGCGCCAACCCCATGACCTTCCTCGGCCTGGCCGGTGTCGGTGACCTGATCGTCACCTGCTCCTCGCCCAAGAGCCGCAACTATCAGGTTGGCTACGCACTGGGTCAGGGCCAAAGCCTGGAAGAGGCGGTCAACCGCCTGGGCGAAGTGGCCGAGGGTGTCAACACGCTCAAGGTGCTCAAGACCAAAGCCCAGCAAGTGCAGGTGTACATGCCGCTGGTCGCTGGCCTGCATGCCATCCTGTTCGAAGGCCGCACGTTGAACCAGGTGATCGAGCACCTGATGCGCGCCGAGCCCAAGACCGATGTCGATTTCATTTCCATCAGCGGTTTCAACTGAGCCCTTGCGGCTCTGACACGAGCAAGGAGCAACACATGAACGATACGCCCGAACGCGCCCAGCGCGAGTCGATCATCCTGCGGGTGCTGTGGATGCTGGTGTTCCTGGTGGTATGGCAACTGGCCGAGGTGCTGCTGGGTGGCCTGGTGCTGGTACAGCTGATCTACCGACTGGTGTATGGGGCGCCCAACGCCAGTCTCATGAACTTCGGCGACAGCCTGAGCCAGTACCTGGCACAGATCGGCCGCTTCGGCAGTTTCCACAGCGACCAGAAGCCATGGCCGTTCGCTGACTGGCCTGCCCCGCGTGCGCCGGAAGGCGAAGCCGCGCACGCCGTGGCGCCGGCACCCCACCCGGTGCGTGACGAGGAACCCAAGCTGTGAAGCTGTGGGTACTGCGCCACGGTGAAGCTGAGCCGCGAGCCAATACAGACGCCGAGCGCCGGCTGACGGCCCATGGTCGCGAGCAGGTGCTGCACAGTGCTGCTCGCCTGATCGGGCAGCCATTGCAGGCGATTTTCGCCAGCCCTTACGTACGCGCCCAGCAGACAGCCACGCTGGTACATGACACCCTGGGCTTCGTCGAACCGGTGCGCACCGTGCCCTGGCTGACGCCAGAGGGTGATGTGCAGCAGGTCATCGGTGAAATCGAACGCCTGGGGCTTGAGCATGTACTACTGGTCAGCCATCAGCCGCTGGTGGGTACCCTGGTAGGTGCGCTGGAGCACGGTCACAAGCAACAGCCGGCGGCCATGAGCACTGCCAGCCTGGCGGAGCTGGAAGGTGACTGGCCGCTGGCCGGGCTGATGACGCTTCGGGCCATCCACTCACCCGCTTGAACTTGCGATGGCTTGTGCAGGCCGCTGTCTCGCCCGGGTCTAAATGCTGGCGTGGGTAATGATCGATAAGGCAACTGGCATTTTTGTCAGTTGTCGCGCTTCACCATCGCTTGCTAGCGTTGCCCCACGGCAAATATCAGGGAGCGGCGAATGAGGGGTGAAATGCTGGAGCTGTTGCGCTCCTTGGACCTGCAACCCACCCTGGAACAGGTTGACCAAGGTACTTCGCTGGATTTCGCCCAATACAGCCTGCTGCGCGAATCGGCCGATGCCAGGTTCTACCACCTGATGCGCAAGGTGAGCGACAACCCCAGGCTGGAGTCCACGGCGAGGCAACAATGCGAACAGGACTTGCGTACACTGCAGGACGCCTGCCTGCGGGTCTCGCACCTGCTGCAAACCAGTTGTCTGGCCTTGCGCCGCCTGCAACTGGATTACCAGGACCAGCGTCTGGCCCGCGAGGCGCTGGAGAGCCAAGTGGCCTACATGCAGGCTTGCCTGCGGCGGTCGTTGAGCAGTTTCGACCGTTCGGCATGACCTGATCCCCCTCGCCGATGACCTTTATGGACATTGCCGAACCGCTGCGCGATGCCGACAATGGGTCATCATTCCGCTCCGGACCAGGCGCCATGTCGCAGCAGATCTTCTTCGCTCATGCCAACGGTTTCCCATCGGCCACCTACGGCAAGCTGTTTGCAGCGCTGGCGCCGGACTATCAGGTGCAGCACCTGGCCCAGCATGCGCATGACCCGCGCTTTCCCGTGGACGAAAACTGGCAAAGCCTGGTCGATGAATTGTTGCATCACCTGGCGCAGCAGGACCAGCCAGTCTGGGGCGTTGGTCATTCGCTGGGTGGCGTGTTGCACCTGCACGCAGCATTGCGCTGCCCCGAGTACTACCGGGGGCTGGTAATGCTCGACTCTCCGGTGCTCACCCGCGCTGATCAATGGCTGCTGCGCACAGCCAAGCGCTTTGGTTTCATCGACCGCATCACACCGGCCGGGCGCACCCTGGGGCGTCGCGAAACCTTCAACGACCGCGACAGCGCCCGGGACTATTTCGCGGGCAAATCACTGTTCCGCCATTTCGATCCCGATTGCCTCGACGCTTATTTGGAACATGGCCTGCAGGCGGTGGAGCAGGGGCTACAGTTGCGCTTCGATCCTGCGACCGAAATCAGCATCTACCGCAGCATCCCGCATACCAGCCCCGCCCCCGCGCGCCAGTTGCAGGTGCCGCTGGCCATGGTGCGCGGCAACCGTAGCAACGTCATTCGTCGCCACCACACTTTGGCTGTGCGTGGCATGCCCAAAGGTGAATACCACAGTGTACCGGGTGGGCACATGTTCCCGCTGGAGCGCCCGACCGACACTGCCAGCCTGATCAAGGGCCTGTTCGACCGCTGGAGCCAGGCATGAGCGCGCACGTTGAGGAGATTCGCCTGAGCCTGGGCCATATCGAACTGGCTGCACACCTGTTCGGCCCCGAAGACGGGCTGCCGGTGATTGCCCTGCATGGCTGGCTGGACAACGCCAACAGCTTTGCCCGCCTGGCTCCGCAACTGAAAGGGCTGCGCATCGTCGCCCTGGACCTGGCCGGCCATGGCTATTCGGAGCACCGCCCGCTCGGCGCCGGTTATGCCCTGGCCGACTATGCCCATGACGTGCTGCGAGTGGCCGAGCAACTGGGCTGGCAGCGTTTCGCCCTGCTGGGGCATTCGTTGGGCGCGATCATTTCGGTGCAACTGGCCGGGGCATTGCCCGATCGGGTCAGTCACCTGGCGTTGATCGACGGCGTCATCCCGCCGACCGGCGCCGAGCAGGACGCCGGCGAGCGCTTAGGGATGGCACTGCAAGCCCAGTTGCGGCTGGATGGCAAACGCAAGTCGGTGTACGCGACATTGGAAGCCGGTGTGCAAGCCCGGATGAAAGGCATGGTCGCGGTCAGCCGTGAGGCGGCCGAGCTGCTGGCCCAGCGTGGCCTGATGCCGGTGCCCGGTGGCTACAGCTGGCGCAGCGACAGCCGCTTGACCCTGCCCTCGCCGGGGCGCCTGAGCGAGGCCCAGGCCATGGCCTATGTGCGGCGGGTGAGTTGCCCGGCGCTGTTGGTGGTGGCTGCCGACGGCATGCTGGTACGCCACACGGGGTTGCTGGAGCAGCTACCCTTTGAACAGGTGACGCTGCCCGGCGGCCATCACCTGCACCTGAACGATGCGCAGGGCGCAGTCCTTGTCGCAGACTGTATCAATCGCTTCTTTGGCTTTGCTTGACTTGCACCGGACAAGTGTCGAGGCTTGGCGGGTTGAACAGGGAGACAACCATGCAACTGCCAGACATCCTGGAGCTTCAATTCGGCGCTGAACGCCGCCTGGTTCGCCAATGAGCGCGCCTGTTTCCATTCGCACTGCCCTGGCAGCCTGCCTGGTGCTCGCCAGCCCCGTGCTTTGGGCCGGTAGCCTGCCGGTACCGCAGGACGCCAAGGTGGTCGATCAACGCCCGGCCGTCGAGCAGGAGCGGGTCTACCCGATGGGCCCGTTGCGCAAGATCAGTGGCCGCCTGCGGGTCGATGACAAGGTCGAGAGCCGCGGTCAGGTCAGCTCGGTGACCTACGAATTGCCCGTCGAGCGTACTGCCCGTGAGGCCTTTACCAGTGCCCGCGAAGCACTTGTACGCGACGGTGGCTACCCGTTGTTCTGGTGCCAGGGGCGTGATTGCGGTGAGGCCAGCCTGTGGGCCAATGATGTATTCGCCAATGCCCGCCTCAACGGTGGCGATGAGCAGCAGGCGTTCATTCTGCTACGCCGCTCGGCAGAAGAGGCCGACACCCTGGTCGCGCTGTACAGCGTTACCCGTGGCAACCGCCGTGCCTACCTGCATGTGGAAGAGTTTATCGCAGACAGCCCGCTGGGCGAGCTGCTGCCAACCGCTGCCACGGTGCTGCGCGAAATGCTCGACACCGGCAAGCTTGACTACCCTGACCTTGCCGCGCCGCAAGACACCTGGGTAAACCTGCTGGCCCGCAGCCTGAACCTCGACAGCAGCTTGCGCGTCAGCCTCAGTGGCGCCCAGGCTGAGGCCTGGCGCGAGGCGCTGGTCAAGGCCGGGGTGCGTAGCCGCCGCCTTGAAGTCGGCAGTGCGCCTGCAGACGGCCTGCACCTTGAACTGATCCGTTGAACGAGCACCATCATGATTAACAATGATCGCCTGCTGGTCCAGATTCTGCTGGTGGCGTTGCTCGGTGCTGGCCTGTGGGTGATGGCACCGTTCATATCGGCATTGCTGTGGGGGGCCATCCTGGCCTTTGCCAGCTGGCCGTTGATGCGCTTCCTCACGCGCCTGTTGGGGGGGCGTGAGACGCTGGCAGCGGGCCTGCTGACCACGGCCTGGATCCTGATTGTGGCACTGCCGCTGGTGTGGCTGGGGTTCAACCTGGCCGATCACATTCGCGATGCTACGGCGTTTGTGCGTGATGTGCAGGTCGACGGCCTGCCCGATGCGCCGGCCTGGCTGGGCGGCATACCCTTCGTTGGCGAGCGCCTGGTCAACGGTTGGCAATCGCTTGACCAGCAAGGTGCAGCCTTGCTTGCCTCGATCAAGCCTTACTTTGGGCAGGTGGGTAACTGGTTGCTGGCTCGCAGCGCACAGATTGGCAGCGGCGTGCTGGAACTGACCCTGAGCCTGGTGTTCGTGTTCTTCTTCTACCGCGACGGGCCACGCTTGGCGGCATTCGTGCTGCGCTTGCTGCACCGGCTGATGGGCGAGCGCGCCGAGTATTACCTCGAGCTGGTAGCCGCTACCGTGCAGCGGGTGGTCAACGGGGTGATCGGCACGGCGGCCGCGCAGGCCATCCTGGCGCTGATCGGCTTCCTGATCGCGGGGGTGCCCGGGGCGATCGTGCTGGGGTTGGTGACCTTCATGCTCAGCCTCATCCCCATGGGGCCGCCGCTGGCCTGGATCCCGGCCACCGCTTGGCTGGTGTGGAAGGGCGAATACGGCATGGCAGTGTTCCTGGGCGTCTGGGGCACCTTCGTAATCAGTGGCGTGGACAACGTGCTCAAGCCTTACCTGATCAGCCGTGGCGGCAACCTGCCGCTGGTGATCGTGCTGCTGGGCGTGTTCGGTGGCTTGCTTGCCTTTGGCTTCATTGGCCTGTTCATCGGGCCGACCTTGCTGGCGGTCGGCTACAGCCTGTTGCTGGACTGGAGCCGTAACGCGGCTCAGCAGCCGCCACAACAATAAGCCTGTAACGGCCCTTTCGCGGGCTTGCCCGCTCCCACAGGTACCACACAGGCCTTGAAGGCTGTGCAGTGCCTGTGGGAGAGCGGGCGTGCCCGCGAAGAGGCCGTTACAGGCAGACCACAACGCTGATTTTACGCATTCTTTATACCCACCCCCACACCCCGCTCTCGCCCCTTTACGCCCCTCCCTCGGACAATTTCCCTAAAGCGGCCCAAGCCGTAACACGGGGAGAACCACATATGAACATGCTCGACGGGCTGTCACTGCTGCTGGCAGTGGCATTGGCGTTTTATCTGCTGGTGGCGCTGCTGCGCGCCGATCGCAGCTAGGGAGCGGCCATGCACAGTTACGATTTCGCCTTGCTCCTGGCATTCTTCGCCATTGTGCTGCTACCGGCACCCTGGCTTGGGCGGTTCTTCTTCAAGGTCATGGAGGGCCAGCGTACCTGGCTGACGCCTGTGCTGGGCCCGGTCGAGCAGGGCTGTTACCGGTTGGCAGGTGTGAACGCCAACCAGGAGCAGGACTGGCGGCAATACGCTCTGGCCCTGCTGGCGTTCAACCTGGTCGGCTTCCTGCTGCTGTTCAGCGTGCTGCTGTTGCAGGGCTACCTGCCACTCAACCCACAGCACCTGCCTGGCCAGGAATGGTCACTGGCGTTCAACACCGCCGTCAGTTTCGTTACCAATACCAACTGGCAGGCCTATAGCGGTGAGGCGTCGGTCAGCTACCTGAGCCAGATGCTTGGCCTGACCGTGCAGAACTTTGTCAGCCCTGCCACCGGCCTGGCCGTGCTGGTTGCCCTGTGCCGCGGTATCGCCCGGCGCAGTGCGACGACGCTGGGCAACTTCTGGGTCGACATGACTCGTGCCACCCTCTATGGCCTGTTGCCGCTGTGCGTGCTGCTGGCGCTGCTGCTGGTCTGGCAGGGCGTACCGCAGACCTTTGCCGACTACGCCCACGCGCTGACCTTGCAAGGTGGCGATCAGACCATTCCGTTAGGGCCGGCCGCCAGCCAGATCGCCATCAAGCAGCTGGGTACCAATGGCGGCGGCTTCTTCGGCGTCAACTCGTCGCACCCGTTCGAAAACCCTACGGCCTGGAGCAACCTGTTCGAGGTGGCGTCGATCATCCTCATTCCGGTGGCTTTGGTGTTCACCTTCGGTCACTACGTGAAGGACCTGCGCCAGAGCCGCGCCATCCTCGCCTGCATGCTTGCCCTGTTCCTGATCGGAGGCAGCACGGCATTGTGGTCCGAGCACCAGCCGAACCCAGCGCTGGAAAGCGCCCAGGTGCAGCAGACCGCCCCCCTGGAGGGCAAGGAAAGCCGCTTCGGCACCACTGGTTCGGTGCTGTGGGCGGTCACCACCACCGCTGCCTCCAACGGTTCGGTCAACGCCATGCACGACAGCCTCAACCCGCTGACCGGCATGGTGGCGATGGTCAACATGATGGTCGGCGAGGTGATCTTCGGCGGCGTTGGCGCCGGGCTGTACGGCATGTTGCTGTTCGTGCTGATCGCGGTGTTCCTGGCCGGGCTGATGATTGGTCGCACGCCGGAATACCTGGGCAAGAAACTGCAGGCCCGTGAGGTGCAACTGCTGGTGGCAACGCTGCTGGTGATGCCGGTCGGTGTGCTGGTACTTGGCGCCATCGCCGCCAGCTTGCCCGGCCCGGCCGGGGCGGTCACCAACCCGGGGGCGCATGGTTTCAGCCAGTTGCTGTACGCCTACACCTCGGGCTCGGCCAACAACGGCTCGGCCTTTGCCGGCTTTGGTGCCAACACCGTGTATCACAACCTGATGATCGGCCTGGCCATGCTCATCGGCCGCTTCGGCTACATCCTGCCGATACTGGCGTTGGCCGGCAGCCTGGCGGCGAAAAAAAGCGCGCCGCTGGGGCAGAACAGCTTCCCCACCCACGGCCCGCTGTTCACCGGCTTGCTGCTGGTGACCATCCTGCTGGTCGGTGGCCTGACCTTCCTGCCGTCCCTGGCCCTTGGGCCAATCGCCGAACACCTTAGCCTGGGTTTTTGAGGACCGATCATGAACATGCCCATTCCTGAAGTGAATAGCCGGCACAGCGCCAAGGACCAGACCCGCTTCGCCGCGCTGTGGCGCCCGGCGCTGGTGCAGGCGTTCGTCAAGCTCGACCCGCGTCAGCTCAAGCGCTCACCGGTAATGCTGGTGGTGGCCCTGACCGCAGTACTGACCACCGTGCTGTGCTTTGCGCCCGGCGGCGGTGTGAGCACCGGCGTTGCGGTGCAGATCGCCCTATGGCTGTGGTTCACCGTGTTGTTTGCCAACTTCGCCGAGGCGTTGGCCGAGGGCCGGGGCAAGGCCCGCGCCGACAGCCTCAAGGCCGGCAGCCAGGGCCTGACCGCTCAGCGTCGCCAGCGTGATGGCAGCTACGAGACGGTGGCTGCCAGCGCACTGCGCAAGGATGATGTGGTACGCGTGGTCGCCGGCGAAATGATCCCCGGCGACGGCGAGGTACTTGAAGGCATTGCGGCCGTCAACGAGGCCGCCATTACCGGTGAGTCCGCGCCGGTAATACGCGAATCAGGTGGCGACCGCTCGGCGGTGACCGGCAACACGCGGCTGGTCTCCGACTGGCTGCTTATCCGCATCACCAGCAACCCGGGCGAGTCGACCCTGGACCGCATGATCGCCCTGGTCGAAGGTGCCAAGCGGCAAAAGACCCCGAACGAAATCGCCCTCGACATCCTGCTGATCGGCCTGACCCTGATTTTCCTGATCGTGGTGGTGACCTTGCAGCCGTTCGCCCACTTCGTGGGTGGCAGCCTGCCGCTGATCTTCCTGGCCGCGCTGCTGGTGACGCTGATTCCCACCACCATCGGCGGCCTGCTGTCGGCCATCGGCATCGCCGGCATGGACAGGCTGGTACGGCTGAATGTCATTGCCCGCTCGGGCCGCGCCGTCGAGGCGGCCGGGGACGTGCATACACTGATGCTCGACAAGACCGGCACCATCACCTTCGGCAACCGCCGCTGCAGCGCACTGCATGCGGCACCGGGCATTACCGCCAAGGAACTGGGGGAGGGCGCCTTGCTGGCCTCGCTGGCCGACGACACCGCCGAAGGCAAGTCGATTGTCGAGTACCTGCGCCAGTTGCACGACTTTGTCGAGCCGCCTGCCGGGCAGTTCGAAGCGGTGGCCTTCAGTGCCGAGACACGCCTGTCGGGCATCGACTTCCAGCAGCACCGCTACCGCAAGGGCGCCGTCGATGCGGTGCTGGCATTCGTCGGTATGCAACGCCTGGAAATGCCGGCGGCGCTGGCCCGCGAAGTCGAACGCATTGCGCAGAGTGGCGGCACACCGTTGCTGGTGTGCGTCGACAAGCGCTTGCTGGGCGTGATTCACCTCAAGGATGTGGTCAAGCCTGGCATCCGCGAGCGCTTCGCCGAGCTGCGCAAGCTGGGCATCCGCACGGTGATGGTGACCGGCGACAACCCGCTGACTGCAGCTGCCATCGCCGCCGAAGCGGGGGTAGATGACGTGCTGGCCGAAGCCACGCCCGAGAAGAAGCTGGCGCGTATTCGCCAGGAGCAGAATGACGGCCGCCTGGTTGCCATGTGCGGCGACGGTGCCAACGACGCCCCGGCGCTGGCCCAGGCTGACGTAGGCATGGCCATGAACGATGGCACTCAGGCTGCGCGGGAGGCCGCCAACATGGTCGACCTGGACAGCGACCCTACCAAGCTGCTGGACGTAGTACAGGTCGGCAAGGAGCTGCTGGTCACCCGTGGTGCGCTGACCACATTCTCCATTGCCAACGATGTGGCCAAATACTTCGCCATCCTGCCGGCGCTGTTCGCTGCCATCTACCCGCAACTGGGCGTACTCAACCTGATGCAACTGGCCAGCCCGCAGAGCGCGATCCTGTCGGCCATTGTGTTCAACGCGCTGATCATCATCGTGCTGATCCCGCTGGCGCTACGTGGCGTGCGCGTGCAGGCGGTGAGTGCGGCGCACCTGTTGCGGCGCAATCTGTTGATCTACGGGTTGGGTGGCATTGTGGTGCCGTTTGCCGGGATCAAGCTGATCGACCTGCTGCTCAATGCCCTGAACCTGGTCTGAGGAGGCCACCATGACTGCTTATCTACGCCCGGCATTGAGCCTGGCTTTGTTGATGACCCTGGTGACTGGCGCCCTGTATCCGCTGGCGGTGACCGGTATTGCTCAGGTCGCTTTCCCGAACCAGGCCAACGGTAGCCTGGTGCGCGATGCGCAAGGGCAGGTGCGGGGTTCGGCATTGATCGCCCAGGACTTCCAGGGCGATGGCTGGTTCCACTCGCGGCCCTCGGCAGGTGCCTACGCGACCGTGGCCAGCGGCGCCAGCAACCTGTCGCCGAGCAACCCGGCGCTGGCTGAGCGGGTAAGGAGCGATGCGGCCGCGTTGTATCAGGCACAGCAAGGGCCAGTGCCGCAGGCGCTGCTGACTACCTCGGGCAGCGGCCTGGACCCGCACTTGCCACCGGAGGCATTGGCCTATCAGATCCCGCGGGTGGCGGCGGCACGGCAGTTGCCGGTCGAGCGCTTGCAAGCCTTGCTGGAACAGGCCACCCTCCACCCATTGATCGGCCCGCCGGTGGTCAATGTGCTGGCGTTGAACCAGGCGCTTGAGCAACTGAGCCACTGATACTGGGACCGCTTTGCGGCCCTTCGCGGGCAAGCCCGCTCCCACAGGAACAGCGCTCCTTTCGAAGTGGGCGATTTCCTGCGGGAGCGGGCTTGCCCGCGAAGGCCTGGAAAGCTGGCCATCAGTCGACCGCCGTCCCTTCTGAAGGATGAAACATGAGTGACTCCACCCGCGCCGATGCGCTGTTGGCCAACCTCCCGCGAAATGGCCGGGGCCGGCTAAAGGTGTTCCTCGGCGCCGCCCCTGGCGTCGGCAAGACCTTCGCCATGCTTCAGGCCGCCCACGCCCAGCAACGCCAGGGCGTGAAGGTGCTGGCCGGCGTTGTCGAAACCCACGGCCGCGCTGAAACCGAGGTGCTGCTCGCGGGCCTTCAACAGCAACCTCTACTGCGCAGCCAGTATCGCGGTGTCACCCTCGAGGAGATGGACCTCGACGGCCTGCTGCGGGCCGCGCCGGCCTTGGCCCTGGTGGACGAACTGGCCCACACGAACGCCCCCGGCAGCCGCCACGCCAAGCGTTGGCAGGACGTACAGGAACTGTTGGCCGCTGGCATTGATGTATTCACGACGGTCAACGTCCAGCACCTGGAAAGCCTCAACGACAAGGTCCGCGACATTACCGGCGTGCAGGTGCGCGAGACCCTGCCGGACTGGGTACTGCAGGAAGCCTTCGAGCTGGTGCTGATCGACCTGCCACCGCGAGAGCTGCTCGAACGCCTGCGTGAAGGCAAGGTGTACGTGCCCGAGCAGGCTCGGGCGGCCATTGATGCGTTCTTTTCGCAAACCAACCTCACCGCCCTGCGCGAGCTGGCCATGCAGACCGCCGCTGCTCAGGTCGATGCCGACCTGGCCCACGGCTATCGTCAGCGCGGCCAGGAAGCGCCGGCCTTGCGCGGCCGGTTGCTGGTGGGCATAGACGGTGACGACCAGGCCGAACGCCTGGTGCGCCATGCCAGCCGCGTGGCCCAGCGTCGCCACCTGCCCTGGAGCCTGGTGCATGTGGACAACGGCCGGCTACGTGACGAAACCGCACGGCATCGTTTGCAGGCCGCTCAGCAACTGGCCGAGCGACTGGGCGGGGAAGTGGTGCTGCTGCGTGCTGGTGAAGTGGCCCGCACGCTGATTCAGCATGCTGCCGAGCGGCGGGCCAGCCTGGTGCTGGTCGGGCAGTCCCGTGACCGTCTGCGCAGGCGTTTGTTCGGCACCGGTGTGGCGGCGCGGCTGCTGCGCGAGAGTCATGGCCTGGAAATCAACGTGCTGGACCGTGATGTGCAGCCGCCAGCGCCGCGTTCGGCGGTGCGGCGGGTGTGGGTGTGGCGTCATTACCTGCTGGCGCTGCTGGCCACCGTGATGGCTGCGGGCCTGGCCTGGGCGGTGTCCAGTGTGCTCGCATTGCCCAATATCTCGCTGGTGTTCCTGGCGGCGGTGCTGCTGGTGGCGGTGCGCAGTAGCCTGGGACCTGCGCTGGCCTGCGCTGCGCTGTCGTTCCTGGTCTATGACTTCCTGTTCATACCGCCCAACTTCTCGTTCAGCATTCAGCGCGAAGAAGATGTGCTGACGCTGGTGTTCTTTCTGTTGATGGCTGCGCTCACCGGCAACCTGGCCGCGCGTCAGCGTCGGCAGTTGCAGGCGCTGCGCGAGACCCAGGCGCAGACCAGCCAGTTGCTCGACCTGTCTCGCCGGTTGACGGTAGCCACCGATCGCCAAGCCATATTCAAGGCTGCCGGCCAGCACCTGGGCGGCTGGCAGGACACCCAGGTGTGCTTGCTGGAGCGCAACGCCGAAGGCCAGTTGCAAGTGGCCAGTGGGGAAGCCCACACTTTCAGCGACACCGAACGGGCTGCTGCCGATTGGGCCTGGCAGCACGTGCAGGCCGCTGGCCACGGCAGCGATACCCTGCCCGATGGCCGCTGGTGGTGGTGGCCGTTGGCGGTGGACGAGCAGCCTCTGGCGTTGCTGGGCGTGCGCCCGCGCACCGGGCGGCCGCTCAGCGACCCTCGCAGGCGCCTGCTCACTGCTCTTGGCCAGCCCTTGGCCCAGGCCCTGGCCCGCGCACGCTTGGCTGAACAGTTGGAAGCCGCACGCCTGCACGGCGAAACCGAGCAACTGCGCAGTGCCCTGCTGGCCTCCGTATCCCATGACTTGCGCACGCCGTTGACCGCCATGCGTGGCAGCATCGACAGCCTGCTGGCGTTGGGCGACGCGATTCCGGCTGAAGACCGCCGCGAGTTGCTGGAAGGCACCCGCAACGAGGCCGAGCGTCTTGATCGCTACATCCAGAACCTGCTGGACATGACCCGCCTGGGCCATGGCGGCCTCAAGCTGGCCCGCGACTGGGTGGCCCCGGCGGATATCGTCGGCAGTGCGCTCAACCGCTTGCGGGTGGTGCTGGCGCCGCTGCGTGTGCACACGGACGTGCCGGCCGAGCTGCCATTGCTGTTCGTGCATGCGGCGTTGATCGAGCAGGCGCTGGTCAACGTGCTGGAAAACGCCGCACGCTTTTCGCCGGCCAATGGTCGGCTTGAGCTGCAGGTGGCCGTGCATGACGACCAGTTGCGCCTGACCGTCAGCGACCAGGGCCCCGGCATTCCCGTGGCCGACCGCGAGAAGATCTTCGACATGTTCTATACCGCCGCCCGTGGTGACCGCGGTGGGCAGGGTACCGGGCTGGGCCTGGCTATCTGCCAGGGCATGATCGGTGCCCATGGCGGGCGGATTCTGGTGGGCGAAGGCATTGATGGCCAAGGCACCAGCATCACTTTATGCTTGCCGCTGCCTCCTCAACCTGAAGCCGATAGCGAAACCCCATGAGCCAGTCCGCCACCCTGTTGGTCATCGACGATGAACCGCAGATCCGCAAGTTCCTGCGTATCAGCCTGGCCTCGCAAGGCTACAAGGTGCTGGAGGCAGCCACCGGTGCCGAAGGGTTGGCCCAGGCGGCACTGGGCAAGCCGGATCTGGTGGTGCTCGACCTGGGGCTGCCGGACATGGACGGCCAGCAGGTACTGCGTGAATTGCGTGAATGGAGTGCAGTGCCGGTGATGGTGTTGTCGGTGCGTGCCAGTGAAGTGCAGAAGGTCGATGCGCTGGATGGTGGCGCCAATGACTATGTGACCAAGCCGTTCGGTATCCAGGAGTTTCTCGCGCGCGTGCGGGCTTTGCTGCGCCAGGTGCCACAAGCTGGCGGCTCGGAAGTGGCGGCCTGCTTTGGGCCGCTGACGGTGGATTTTGCCTTCCGGCGGGTGACGCTCGATGGTGTGGAGGTGGCATTGACACGCAAGGAGTATGCGTTGCTGGCGCTGTTGGCCGGGCACCCCGGGCGGGTGATTACCCAGCAGCAACTGCTCAAGGATATCTGGGGGCCTACCCATGCGGAGGATACCCACTACCTGCGGATCGTGGTCGGGCATCTGCGACAGAAACTGGGCGATGACCCCACGGCGCCGCGGTTCATCATTACCGAGGCGGGGGTTGGGTACAGGTTGGTAGCGCCGACAGCATAATCCGCTCCCACAGCCCAAAGGGTTCGTCGGGCGCCTGCTGGGCAGGGTCTCGTACAAGGGATATCAGGCCCTGGGGGGTTCCTTCTCGAACAGCTGGCGCATGACTTCCAGGTAGCGCCGCGCGCCCAGGCCCAACGGGCGCGACTTGATCCAGATAATGTCTACCCACAAGCGCAGTCGGCTGGCCATATTGTCGAAGCGCACCTCGGCGAGTGCGCCCGAGGCAATCAGCGGTTCAACCAATGGCTGCGGCAGGTAGGCCCAGCCCAGCCCGGACTGCACCAGATCCAGCGTGGCCAGGTAGCTGTCGGTCAGCCAGATGCGCCGGGACAGGACCATGCGCGGGTCCGATCCGGTGGCCTTGCCCGAGGCCACGATGATCTGCCGTTGTTCGGCAAAGGCCTCCTCCGGCAGTGGCGTACCGCTGTTCTGCCCGGCCGGATGGCGCGGTGACGCTACGGCCACCAGCAGTTGGCTGCCGGCTTCGAGGAATGACTCGCGCTCGTCGATGCCGGGCCGTTCGAACACCAGGGCCAATTGCACACTGCCGTCATGCAGCAGGCGAATGGCCTCGGTCTGGGTGGCCGAACGTACCTCGACTTCCAGGCTGGGAAATGCCTGGGCGAGGATTTCCAGCGGTTGGTTCCAGGGGCCGGTCTGCAACTCGGGCGCCATGGCGATGGTCAGGCGTTTTTCCAGGCCTTGGTGCAGTTGCAGGGCCTGGGCGTCGAGCAGGTTGAGCTGGCAGATCACCTGCCTGGCCTGGGGTTCAAGGGCCAGGGCCGCGCTGGTGGGCAGGGCCTTGCGCGTGGCCCGGTCGAACAGCGGCAGGTCCAGCTCGGCCTCAAGCTGGGCGATCGCCATGCTCACGGCTGAAGGTACGCGGCCCAGCTTGCGGGCGGCGGCGGAGAACGAGCCGGCGTCCAGCACTGCGAGGAAAATTGCCAGGGAGTCGCTGGAGAAGGCCATGTTCGGTGAACCTGATGTTGGGGCGTTGTGAGCGAATAGTAATGGATGGGATTGCGAAGGGTAGGGTTTGAAGTATTAGGTGTTTGTGAGATCGAGCGCCGCCTGTATGGCGGTAGAGGTGCGTCGCCTGGGAGACCGAGCGCCGCCCGCGCGGCGCATCGCGAGCTGCGCTCGCTCCTACGTTTGTTTCGGGCCAATCATTCCTGTGGGATTTGTGCGCGAACGCCTTGGCGCATGGCTCGATATCGCGTCGTACAAACAAGGCGGTCGCGCGCGCCTGCCACAGGCGTTACTGGCCAGAAACAAACGTAGGAGCGAGCGCAGCTCGCGATGCGCCGCGCGGGCGGCGCTCGATTTCTGCCACCCCCTAAAACCCACGGCAAACACACCCGGCCATTACGCAACGTCATGCCGGGCGGTGTGGCCTTGAGGGTATGGTGGGAGAGGTGCGTCGCCTGGGAGACCGAGCGCCGCCTGTATGGCGGTAGAGGTGCGTCGCCTGGGAGATCGAGCGCCGCCCGCGCGGCGCTCGATCTAACAGGCGCTGAACCTCTAAAGCCCAACACCCCAACCCAAAACCCTACAGCCCTTCACCCAGCACCCGGTCAATACAATCAACAAAGTAATCCACGCTGGCCCGGCTGGTACACATCGGCGGTTTGATCTTGAGGATGTTCAGGTAGTCGCCAGTTGGCTGCATGAAGATACCCAGATCCCGCAACCGGTCGCACAGCAGCATGGTCTCTTCGGTGGCCGGCTCCAGGGTGTCGCGGTCGCGCACCAGCTCCAGCCCCAGATAGAAGCCCGAACCATGCGCCGCACCGGCCAGCGGATGCTTGTCGACCAGCGCCTGCAAGCGTGCCTTGAAGTAGCGCCCGGTGTCGCGGGCGTTGTCCCACAGGCCTTCTTCCTGCATGACATCCAGCACCGCCATGCCGATGCGGCAGCTGACCGGGCTGCCTCCGGCCGAGGAAAAGAAGTAGCCCTCGGCCTCCAGCGCCTCGGCGATTTCGCGACGGGTGATGACCACGCCCAGTGGCTGGCCGTTACCCATGCCCTTGGCCATGGTAATGATGTCCGGAACCACGCCCTGTTCCTCGAAGCCCCAGAAGTACTCGCCCAGGCGGCCATAACCCACCTGCACTTCGTCGGCGATGCACACCCCGCCGCGGGCGCGGACCTTGGCATAGACGTCGCGCAGGTAGCCTGCGGGCAGCGAGATACCGCCGGCATTGCCGTACACCGGCTCGCAGATGATGCCCGCCAGCTGACGGCCACGGGCGTCGAGGTCTGCCAGCTTGGCGTCGACGTCTTGCAGGTAGTCGGCGGCGCTGTCGGCCCCGCGGAAACGACCGCGGAAGGTGTTCGGTGCTTCGACCGGGTGTACCCAGTCCGGGCGGGTTTCCAGGGCTTGCGGGTTGTCGGCGATCGACGTGGAGATGGCATCGGTAGCCACTGACCAGCCGTGGTAGGCCTCCAGCACGCTGAGCAGGTCGCGCCCGCCGCTGTAGGCCCAGGCCAGGCGAATCGCCAGGTCGTTGGCCTCGGTGCCGCTGTTGACCATGAACACTCGGTCGAAACCTTCGGGGGCCAGGTCCAGCAGGCGTTCGGAGAACTCGGTGATCGCCGCGTAATGGAAGCGCGAGTTGGTGTTCAGCAGTGACCACTGCCGCGCCGACTCGGCAACCATGCGTGGGTGGCCATGGCCCAGCACCGCGACGTTGTTGAGCATGTCCAGGTAGGAACGGCCCTGCATGTCGATCAGGTAGTTGCGCCAGCCGCGCTCAATGTGCGGCGGTTGCGCGTAGTAGTGCTTCTGCGAGCGGGCGAAGCTGGCATCGCGGCGGGCCAGCAGGGCTTGCGGATCAGGTAGCGGCTCGGCATCGCAATCGAAACCCAATAATGTGGCTGGCGACGGGCACAGGGCCAGCCACGCAGCAGCCTGTGACGGCGTGGCGAAGAAGGGGGGCTGGATGCTGTTATCCAGGCACAGTTGTACGCTGAGGATACTGCCGCTGCTGCCCAGGGGCTGGCCTTTTTCCACGGCCTGGCCGTCTGCCGGTGCGTCTTCCAGGCCTTGCAGCCACAAAGCCCAGTGCACGGTGCGCAGACAGCCACGGCCGTCGCCATGACGCTGCCAGGTGCCGGCTGCTGGCGCTTGCACAGGGCTGCCGTTGGGCACATGCAGCTCGACGCCAAGGGCGCAGGTGGCTGGCTCTTCGGGGCGGTCGATATGGGTTTGCGACAGGCGATATTGCCCGTGCAGGCTGCAGGCCGGTGCGGCTTGCGAGGTCAGCAGTTGCTGGTCGTAACCGGGTTGTTCCCAGTTACCGGCCTCGAAGTGTTCGCTGAGTACCCCCAGGTCCACCCGTGTGACAGCCTGCCCGGCCAGCTCGGGGAGCAGGGGGGCGCAGCCGTTCAAGTCCGGCGCCGCGGGTTGCAGGCCCGCAGCCTGCAGAATGGCCGCCTCCATCAGGGCGAAAGGCACGGCGGTGGCCGTGTCGAAAATTTCCCATTCGTGGGCAATGTTGTCGCGGGTGTACTGGTTGCCCGGGTCGACGGCTAGCTGTTGTTCGCTGCTCAGCACCAGTACGGCAGCGCGGTTCAGTACCAGCGGCCACAGGGCGCGCAGTTCGGCCTCGGTCAGCGGGTTGAGCGCCTGGTAGGCCTGCACGGCTGGGAGGATGCGCAGCGGGTCGCCCTCGGCGTGGTGCAACAGCGCAGCGCAGGTCACCGACAGGTCGGCGATACGCCAGGTGCGCAGCAGGTCGCCAAAATCGATCACGCCTTGCAGTTGCCACTGACGCTGGGCATCACGGGCCCACACGGTGTTGTCGTCGGTGATGTCCAGGTGCACGGCCTGACTGGGCAGTTGATCGACCAGCGGCATCAAGCGCTCGTTGGCCTGTCGCGTGGCGTGTTCGATGCGGGCGCGTAGCCCGCTGTCCTGCAGCACCGGCAGCAGGTGATCGATCAGTGCCCCGGCATGCTGCGGGTCCCATTGCAAGGTGCGCGCAAGGCCTGGGTGGTCGAAATGGGCAAGCGCCTTGTCCAGCTTTGCACAGAGCCCGCCCAGCTCGGCCATCAGGCGTGGCTCCATGTGCTTGAGGCGGGTCAGCGGTTGGCCTTCGATGTAATCGAGCAGGCGCAGGCGCAGTGGTTGCGCGTCGATGTCCAGTTCCAGCAGCCCCATGCCGTTGTGGGCTGAGCGCACGGCGGGTACCGGCAAGCCTTGATCGCGCAGGAAGGCCAGGGCGGCGTGCTGGGCTTCAAGCTCCAGCTGGGCATAGCTGCCGTGGCAGGCCTTCAGCACATAGCCACCTTGCGGCGTGACCACGCGAAAGTTCAGGTCTTGCTGGCTGCCCAGTAGCGACAGGTTGCCGGCAAGGCCGTAGTGGGCCTGCAGCACAGCGTGTGCCTGGGCTTCGCTCAGCGTTGGGCTGGGCAGGCCGGAGCGCTGGATCAGGGTGGCCAGGGCGGGGGAAGCGGGCTGGGGTTGGGGGCTGGACATGGGCTCTACCGTTGGTACTGGGAGGTGACGGTGGAGAATTTATGCCCGATCCGGCTGATGATGGAAGACGATTATTGTCAGAAAAATTGATCACTGCTGCATTGCGTCAGGGCGGCAAGGCGCCTGCCTTGGTTTTTGTGGTGTTGCGTAGATCGAGCGCCGCCCGCGCGGCGCATCGCGAGCAAGCTCGCTCCTACATTTGTTTCGGGCCAATTATTCCTGGGGCAGACGCGCGCGTCCCCTTGGCGCTCAACTCGACATCGTGGGGAACAAACAAGGCGGTCGCGCGCGCAGGCACAGGCGATACTGGCCCGAAACAAATGTAGGAGCGAGCTTGCTCGCGATGCGCCGCGCGGGCGGCGCTCGATCTCCGCAACACCGCAAGAACCAAGGCGAACACCCACCCATTCCCTACGAACCCTCAACCTCCAAAAACGCCGCCTCCAGCAACTGCCGGGTATACGGATGCTGCGGCGCATGGAAGATCGCCTGCGCATCCCCTTGCTCCACCACCTGCCCATGCTTGATCACCATCAACTGGTGGCTCAGCGCCTTGACCACCGCCAGGTCATGGCTGATGAACAGGTACGTCAGGTTGTACTTTTGCTGCAGGTTACGCAGCAATTCCACTACCTGCCGCTGCACGGTGCGGTCAAGTGCCGACGTGGGTTCATCCAGCAGAATCAGCGCTGGCTTCAACACCAGCGCCCGGGCAATGGCAATGCGCTGGCGCTGCCCACCAGAGAACTCATGGGGGTAGCGATGCCGCGTGCGTGGGTCCAGGCCTACTTCCTCCAGGGCCGCGATAATCGCCGCTTCCTGTTCCTGCGCGGTGCCAATGCCGTGAATGCGCAACCCTTCACCCACAATGTCCGCCACGCACATGCGCGGGCTCAGGCTGCCAAACGGATCCTGGAACACTACCTGCATCTCGCGCCGCAGGGGGCGCACCGCTTTCTGGTTAAGCCCTTCGAGGTTCTGCCCATGAAAGCGAATGCCGCCTTGGCTGGAGATCAGCCGCAAGATGGCCAGGCCCAATGTGGACTTGCCCGACCCGGATTCGCCAACAATGCCCAGCGTCTGGCCCTGGGGCAAGCTGAAGTTGACCCCGTCCACCGCCTTCACATGATCGACCGTGCGCTGCAGAAAGCCCTTCTTGATCGGGAACCAGACCTTGAGCTCATCCACCTCCAGCAACGGCGCGCCCACCGGGTTGTGCGCCGGCAGCCCGCTGGGCTCGGCATTGATGAGCATCTGCGTGTAGTGGTGCTGCGGGGCGCTGAACAGCGTGGCGCATTCGGCCTGCTCCACGATCTGCCCGTGCTGCATCACACACACACGATGGGCGATGCGTCGCACCAGGTTCAGGTCATGGCTGATCAGCAACAGGGCCATGCCCAGCCGCGCCTGCAGTTCCTTGAGCAGTTCGAGAATCTTCAACTGCACGGTCACATCCAGCGCCGTGGTCGGCTCGTCGGCAATCAGCAGCTCGGGCTCGTTGGCCAGCGCCATGGCGATCATTACCCGCTGGCGCTGTCCGCCCGACAACTCGTGGGGCAGGGCCTTGAGGCGCTTGTGCGGCTCGGGAATGCCGACCATATCCAGCAGCTCCAGCGTGCGCGCAGTCGCTTCCTTGCCGGTCAGGCCCTTGTGCAGCAGGAGGATTTCGTTGATCTGCTTCTCGATGCAATGCAGCGGGTTGAGCGAGGTCATCGGCTCCTGGAAGATCATCGCAATGCGGTTACCGCGAATGCGTTGCAGGGTCTTCTCGTTCTGCTGCAGCAAGTCCTTGCCTTCGTAGTGGATGCTGCCGCTGGGGTGGCGGGCCAGGGGGTAGGGCAGCAGGCGCAAAATCGAGTGTGCGGTGACCGATTTACCCGAGCCACTTTCGCCCACCAGAGCCAGTGTCTCGCCTTTGCGGATATCGAAGCTGACGCCGCCCACCACCCGGTTGACCTGGTCCCCGGTCACGAATTCTACGGCCAGGTTCCGCACTTCGATCAGGTTCTGTTCACTCATGTCACTTCCTCGGGTCGAAGGCATCGCGGGCGGATTCGCCGATGAACACCAGCAGGCTCAGCATCAGCGCCAGCACGGCAAAGGCGCTGATACCCAGCCACGGGGCCTGCAGGTTGGACTTGCCCTGCGCCACCAGCTCGCCCAAGGAAGGCGAACCGGCAGGCAGGCCGAAGCCGAGGAAGTCCAGGGCTGTGAGGGTGCCGATGGCGCCGGTGAGAATGAACGGCATGAAGGTCATGGTCGAGATCATGGCATTAGGCAGAATGTGCCGGTACATGATCGCGCCGTTGCGCATGCCCAGCGCGCGGGCGGCGCGCACGTATTCCAGATTGCGTCCGCGCAGGAACTCGGCGCGTACCACGTCCACCAGGCTCATCCACGAGAACAGCAACATGATGCCCAGCAGCCACCAGAAGTTGGGCTGCACGAAGCTGGCCAGGATGATCAGCAGGTACAGCACAGGTAGGCCGGACCAGATTTCCAGAAAGCGTTGCCCGGTCAGGTCGACCCAGCCACCGTAGAACCCCTGCAGGGCGCCGGCGATGACGCCGATAATGGAGCTGGCCACGGTCAAGGTGAGGGCAAACAGAACCGAAATGCGGAAGCCGTAGATCACCCGTGCCAGCACGTCGCGGCCCTGGTCGTCGGTGCCCAGCCAGTTGTCCGCCGAAGGTGGGGCAGGGGCGGGGACACGCAGGTCATAGTTGATGCTCTGGTAGCTGAACGGGATGGGCGCCCACAGCACGAAACTGTCTTTCTTCGCCAGCAGCTCGCGGATGTAGGGGCTCTTGTAGTTGGCTTCCAGCGGGAATTCGCCGCCGAAGGTGGTTTCCGGGTAGCGCTTGAACGCCGGGAAGTACCATTCGCCGTCGTAACGTACGGCGATCGGTTTGTCGTTGGCGATCAGCTCGGCGCCCAGGCTCAGCCCGAACAGAATCAGGAACAGCCACAGTGACCACCAGCCACGGCGGTTGGCCTTGAAACGCTCGAAGCGCCGGCGGTTGAGGGGGGACAAGGCCATTTCAGTGCTCCCGGCTGGCAAAGTCGATGCGTGGATCGACCAGGGTGTAGGTCAGGTCGCCGATCAGTTTCACCACCAGCCCTAGCAGGGTGAAGATGAACAGGGTACCGAAGACCACCGGGTAGTCGCGGTTGATGGCCGCTTCAAAACTCATCAGGCCCAGGCCGTCGAGGCTGAAGATCACCTCGATCAGCAAGGAGCCGGTGAAGAAGATGCCGATGAACGCCGAAGGGAAGCCGGCGATCACCAGCAGCATGGCGTTGCGGAACACGTGGCCGTACAGCACCCGTGATCGGCTCAGGCCCTTGGCCTTGGCGGTGACCACGTACTGTTTGTTGATCTCGTCGAGGAAGCTGTTCTTGGTCAGCAGGGTCATGGTGGCGAAGTTACCGATGACCAGTGCGGTGATCGGCAGTACCAGGTGCCAGAAGTAGTCCAGCACCTTGCCGGTGGTGCTCAGTTCGTCGAAGTTGTTGGAGGTGAGGCCACGCAGCGGGAACCAGTCGAAGTAGCTGCCACCGGCGAACAGCACGATCAGCAGGATGGCGAACAGGAACGCCGGGATGGCGTAGCCGACGATGATCGCCGAGCTGGTCCACACGTCGAAGTGGCTGCCGTGGCGCACGGCCTTGGCGATCCCCAGCGGGATCGACACCAGGTACATGATCAGCGTGCTCCACAGCCCCAGCGAGATCGAAACCGGCATCTTCTCGGCGATCAGGTCGATCACCTTGGCATCGCGGAAGAAACTGTCGCCGAAGTCCAGCCGGGCGTAGTTCTTGATCATGATCCACAAGCGTTCGGGTGGCGACTTGTCGAAGCCGTACATGCGCTCGATTTCAGCGATCAGCGCCGGGTCCAGGCCCTGGGCGCCGCGGTAGTTGGAGCCGGCCACGGAAACCTCGGCGCCGCCACCTGCAATGCGGCTGGTGGCGCCTTCGAAGCCTTCGAGCTTGGCGATCATCTGCTCGACCGGGCCACCGGGGGCGGCCTGGACGATGATGAAGTTGATGATGAGGATGCCGAACAGGGTCGGAATGATCAGCAGCAGGCGGCGCAGGATGTAGGCCAGCATCTCAGTTGGCCTCGTCCACAGGGTCTTCGCTGACCGCCGGAGTTACCTCGGGCTTGATCCACCAGGTGTCGATGCCGATGTCGTACTTGGGCGACACGTTCGGGTGGCCGATGTGGTTCCAGTAGGCCACACGCCAGGTCTTGATGTGCCAGTTGGGGATCACGTAGTAGCCCCACAGCAACACGCGGTCGAGGGCGCGGCAGTGGTCGATCAGGCTCTGGCGCGAGTCGGCGTTGATCAGCTGTTCCACCAACTGGTCAATGGCCGGGTCGCGCAGGCCGATGAAGTTGCGGCTGCCGGGGTTGTCGGCGGCGGCACTGGACCAGAACTCGCGCTGTTCGTTGCCCGGCGAATTGGACTGCGGATAACCGCCGACGATCATGTCGTAGTCCCGAGAACGCAGGCGGGTGATGTATTGCGAAACGTCGACCCGGCGGATGTTCAACTCGATACCGAGGTCGGCAAGGTTGCGTTTGAAGGGCAGCAGGATGCGCTCGAACTCGGTCTGCGCCAGCAGGAATTCGATGCTTACCGGCTTGCCTTGGGCGTCGACCATCTTGTCGTCGACGATTTTCCAGCCCGCGTCTTGCAACAACTTGTAGGCCTGGCGCTGTTGCTCGCGGATCATGCCGCTGCCGTCACTGACCGGGTTGTGGAAGACCTCGGTAAACACTTGCTCGGGCACTTTGCCGCGCAGTGGTTCGAGGATTTTGAGCTCGTTGGGGCTGGGCAGTCCGTGGGCGGCCATTTCCGAGTTGTCGAAGTAGCTGCTGGTGCGGGTATAGGCGCCGTTGAACAGCTGTTTGTTGGTCCACTCGTAGTCCAGCAGCAGGCTCAGTGCCTGGCGCACGCGAACATCCTGGAACACCGGGCGGCGGATGTTGAAGATGAAACCCTGCATGCCGGTGGGGTTGCCGTTGGGCAGCTCCTCCTTGATCAGGCGACCCTCGCGCACGGCAGGCACGTCGTAGGCGGTGGCCCAGTTCTTTGCGCTGACTTCCAGGGCATAGTCGAACGCCCCGGCCTTGAGTGCTTGAAGGGCGACGGTGGTGTCGCGGTAGGAGTCGAAGGTCATGACATCGAAGTTGTAGAAGCCCCGGTTGATCGGCAGGTCCTTGGCCCAGTAGTCCTTGACCCGCTCGTAGCGCACCGAGCGCCCGGCCTTGACCTTGGCGACCTTGTACGGGCCGCTGCCCAGCGGGATCTCCAGGTTGCCGCGGTTGAATTCGCGGTTTTCGTACCAGTGCTTGGGCAATACCGGCAACTGGCCGAGAATCAGCGGCAGTTCGCGGTTGTTGGTGTGCTTGAACTTGAACAGCACCTTCAGCGGGTCTTCGGCGACCACTTCGGCAACGTCGGCGTAGTACTGGCGGTACAGCGGGGCGCCGTCCTTGATCAGGGCGTTGAACGTGAACACCACGTCGTCGGCGCGCATCGGATGGCCGTCATGGAAGCGCGCTTCGGGGCGCAGGTAGAAGCGCACCCAGCTGTTGTCCGGAGCCTTTTCGATCTTGCCGGCCACCAGGCCGTATTCGGTGAACGGTTCATCCTGGCTCTGGCGCATCAGGGTGTCGTAGATAATGCCGATGTTCTCGGCCGCCACGCCTTTGTTGATGAACGGGTTGAGGCTGTCGAAGCCGCCGAAGCTGGACTGGCGGAAGGTGCCCCCCTTGGGCGCATCCGGGTTGACGTAGTCGAAGTGCTTGAAGTCGGCGGGGTACTTGGGTGGCTCATCGTAAAGGGTGAGCGCGTGCTGCGGTGCGGCCAGCGCGGGAAGGCTCAGGCAGGCGAGCAACAGGCTGCCTGCCAGCCGGCGCAGACGGTGCGTTGGCGTCATTGGGCTTTCTCCGAAGTCTTGATCCACCAGCTGTTCAGCCCAAGGGTGTAGGGCGGCGTGGTGACGAAGGCGAACCGGTTGCGGTAGGCCAGGCGATGGTTGTCGAGGTACCAGTTGGGGATCATGTAGTAGTGCCATGAAAGCACGCGGTCCAGGGCGCGGGCAGCGGCGACCTGGTCATCGCGGGTACGGGCGGCGAGCAGGGTGTCGAGCAGGTGGTCGACTACCGGGTCCTTGACCCCAGCATAGTTCTTGCTGCCCTTTGTCGTGGCCTGGCTGGAATGGAAGTACAGCCACTGTTCGAGGCCGGGGCTCAGGGTCTGGTTCAGTGTCATCAGAATCATGTCGAAATCGAACTGGTCCAGGCGTTGTTTGTACTGGGCGCGGTCCACGGTACGCAAGCGCGCATCGATGCCGATGCTGGACAGGTTTTCGACATAAGGTTGCAGGATGCGTTCAAGGTTGGGGTTTACCAGCAGCAGTTCCATGCGTAATTGCTGGCCCTTGCTGTTGACCAGGCGCTGGCCGTGCAGTTTCCAGCCGGCCTCGGCGAGCAGGCCCAGGGCCTGGCGCAGGGTCTGGCGGCTGATACCCCGGCCATCGGTGTGGCTGACCTTGTAGGGTTCGCTGAACAGCTTGGCGGGCAACTGGTCACGGAACGGCGCCAGCAGCAGCCACTCCTTGCCGGTGGGCAGGCCGCTGGCGGCGAACTCGCTGTTGGGGTAGTAGCTGGTCGAGCGGCGGTAGGCGCTGCTGAACAGCGCGCGGTTGGTCCACTCGAAGTCCAGCATCAGCCCCAGTGCCTGGCGTACCCGCGGGTCGCTGAACGCGGCCCGGCGGCTGTTCATGAACAGGCCCTGTGTTTGCGTGGGGATACTGTGCGGGATTTGTGCCTTGATCACTTCACCCCGGCGCACGGCAGGGAAGTTGTAACCGTTGGCCCAGTTTTTTGCCTGGTGCTCGATATAGATGTCGAACTCGCCGGCCTTGAATGCTTCGAAGGCCACCGTGGCGTCGCGATAGAACTCGTATTCCACCCGATTGAAATTGTACTTGCCACGGTTGACCGCCAGGTCTTTGCCCCAGTAGTTCTTCACCCGTTCGAACACCAGTCGTCGCCCGGGTTGTACCTGGGTGATGCGGTAGGGGCCACTGCCCAACGGGGGCTCGAAGGTGGTGGCCTTGAAGTCGCGCTTCTGCCAGTAGTGTTTAGGCAGCACAGGCATTTCGCCCAGACGCAGAATCAGCAGCGGGTTGCCGGCGCGTTTGAACACGAAGCGGATGCGTAGCGGGCCGAGGATATCTACCCGCTGCACTTCCTGCAGGTTGGTGCGGTAGATCGGGTGGCCATCCTTGAGCAGCGTGCGGTAGGAGAAGGCCACGTCAGCCGAGGTGATCGGCTGGCCGTCATGCCAGCGGGCCTCCGGGCGCAGGTTGAACACCACCCAGCTGCGGTCCTCGCTGTATTCCACCGAGCGGGCGATCAGGCCGTAGCTGGAGGTCGGCTCGTCACCAGACGGGTCGTATTGGCCGGTGCCTACCATCAGTGGCTCGTTCAGCTCGCTGATGCCGTACTGCTGGAAGTTGGGCGTGGTAATCGGGCTCGACCCCTTGAAGGTGTAGGGGTTGAGTGTGTCGAAGGTGCCAAAAGCCATGGCCCGCAATGTGCCGCCCTTGGGCGCTTGCGGGTTGACCCAGTCGAAGTGGGTGAAGGTGGCTGGGTACTTGAGCGTGCCGAACTGCGCGTATCCGTGGCTTTCGCTCACCATCGCGGCTGCGGGAAAGCTCAAGGCCAGGCTGAGTGACAGCAGGAGGGGACGTATCAAGTCGGCATCCGATCCAGAGGCGTTGGGCTTTGATCGAGTACAGTAACAGCTTGGTGGGATTGGAAAAAGAGAGGGGCTGGGGTTTTCCAGTGGCTGGGTTTTCAGGCCCATTCGCGGGCACGCCCGCTCCCACAGGTACGGCACTGGCTTTCAAGGCTGTGAAAAACCTGTGGGAGCGGGCGTGCCCGCGAATGGCTGCAAAGCAGCCCCTGTAACGACTCAATGCCCGACGTAGACGGTCAGTGTCTGGCCTGGCTTGAGGGCGTGGCCGCTGCGTGGGTTCCAGCGCTTGAGGTGCTTCATTTCCACATTGAAGCGCTTGGCCACCAGGTACAGGGAGTCGCCCTTGCGCACCTTGTATTTGGTGGAGCGCTTTCCGGATGCTGCGACCCGGTTGCCGGCGGCGCTCGGAGCACTGCCACCACGCAGGGCCAGAACCTGGCCAGCGCGCAGACTGTTGCCGGACAAGCGGTTCCAGCGCTTGATGTCCTTGACCGATACGCGGTTGGCCCTGGCGATGACGCTCAGGTTATCGCCACGCTTGACCCGGTAGCTGCGTGCCGCCACCGGTGCCTTGGCTTCGGCCACAGCCCTGGCAAACGCTGCTTTCGGTGGTTGCAGGCTGACCAGCTGCTCGGGGTTGAGGTTGGACAGGCTGGCACTGAGCAACTGCGCCTTGGCGGTGGGCACCAGCAGCTGTTTCGGGCCATCGACAGTCATGCGCTTCTTGAATGCCGGGTTGAGCTGGATCAGCTCGTCCTCGTCGATGTTGGCGAAGGCCGCGACCCGGGTAAGGTCCAGGCGATCTTTGATCGCCACCGCTTCGAAGTACGGTTCGTTGGCGATCGGGGTGAGATTGATGCCATAGGCTTCTGGCGTGGACACCACCTGCGACAGCGCCAGCAACTTGGGCACGTAATCGCGGGTTTCCTGTGGCAGCGGCAGGTTCCAGTAGTCGGTCGGCAGGCCGAGCTTTTCGTTGCGCTCGATGGCTCGGCTGACGGTGCCTTCGCCGGCATTGTAGGCCGCCAGGGCCAACAGCCAGTCGCCGTTGAACATGTCGTGCAGGCGGGTCAGGTAATCCAGCGCGGCGTTGGTCGACGCGGTGACATCGCGGCGGCCGTCATAGAAATTGGTCTGGCGCAGGTTGAAGTGACGACCGGTAGCCGGCATGAACTGCCACATGCCGGCAGCGCTGGCGCGTGAGTAGGCCATGGGGTTGTAGGCGCTTTCGATGGCGGGCAGCAGTGCCAGCTCCAGCGGCATGTCGCGTTCTTCAAGGCGCTCGACAATGTAGTGCAGGTAGAGGCTGCCACGTTCCCCGGCGCTTTCTATGAAGGACGGGTTGCTGGCGAACCACAAACGCTGCTGCTCGATGCGTGGGTTGACATCGATGCTGTCCTGCAGGGCGAAGCCCTGGCGCATGCGCTCCCAGACATCCTGCGGTGCCTGCTGGGCCGGTTTGACCAGCAGCGGGGAAGGTTTGTGTTTGATCCGCGCCTGGTAGTTGTGCGCGCGAACGCTATCGGATTCGTCGAGCTGACGGGTGCTCTGGCAGCCCACCAGCGTGGCTGCCAAGGCCAGCGCACTGATTTGGGCCAGGCGCGTCAGGGCGACGGAATGAGAGGTTCTGCGGCTACGGGAAGACATCGGCTGACACAGGTATCCGGGCGAAAAATTTCGGCGATTCTAGAAACCGCTCCGGCCCCGGTCAACCTTTGACCCTCACTTGCGATATATCTTGCGGTTATCAGAAGCTGTCCTTCCAAGACCTCAAGGCAGCAAAAACAGCGACATGCGAGGTGTTTGAATGTCCCTTCCATTCGTCTGCTTTTTGTTTAACTAATGTTTCAGAGGTGCGCAGAAAGGGGTTGGTCAGGCGCTCCAGGCCAATCGTTGAGGGCAGGCTGATGCGATTTTCGGCGCGTAAACGGGTAACGTCCTCAAACCGTTGCTGAACGTGCGGATTGCTCGGCTCTACAGCTTTGGCGAAGCGCAGGTTGCTGAGGGTGTATTCGTGGGCGCAGTACACTTCTGTCTGCGCTGGCAGGGCCGCCAGGCGGGCGAGGGCGGGCTGCATCTGTTCGGGTGTACCCTCGAACATGCGTCCGCAACCGGCGGCGAACAGGGTGTCGCCACTGAACAGGACGGGCGTTGCTGGCTGGTCGCTGAAGAAGGCGATATGCCCCAGGGTGTGGCCGGGTACTGCCAGTACCTGGAATGTCACACCCAGCACGTCGACCCTGTCGCCTTCGTCCAGTGCCAGGTCGCGGCCGGGAATGCGCTCGTTGGCCGGGCCACAGACCCGTGCACCGGTCAATTGCCTGAGCCGTTCCACCCCGCCGACGTGGTCATTGTGGTGGTGGGTGACGAGGATGTCGCTCAGCACCCACTCGGGGTTGGCAGCCAGCCAGCGTTCCACCGGGCCGGCATCGCCCGGGTCGACCACCGCACAACGGCGTTTGGCAGTATCCTGTAACAACCAGATGTAGTTGTCGGAGAAAGCGGGGAGAGCATCGATCTGTATCATGGTGCGGATCCGATTCGCCTAGCGTGGCACATGAGGGCATCTTAGCCGCGATGGCGCGGTGGGAGAACCTTCGAGGGAGAGCGCAATGACCGACCAAGCCTTTGCTCAGGCCGACCCGGACTGGGTCGAGCTGATCAGCCTGGCCCGTGAGTGGTTCAATGGCCCACTCGGCCAACTGATGCTCATGGAGGAGGACAAACTGCTGGAAGAAGAGCTCGGGCGCTTCTTTGGCGGTTATCTCGTACATTACGGGCCTTGCGCCGAGCCACCGCCCAGAGCCCCCCAGGTGCAGCGTAACGTGCGCCTTGGTGCGCCGTTGCCGGGGGTGGAGATTGTCTGCGAAGAGCAGGCCTGGCCGTTGAGCGAGCACGCTGCCGATGTGGTGGTGCTGCAGCATGGGCTGGACTTCTGTCTGTCGCCCCATGGCCTGCTGCGCGAGGCCGCCAGTGCCGTGCGCCCGGGCGGGCACCTGCTGATCGTGGGGATCAACCCGTGGAGCAGCTGGGGCATGCGCCATTTCTTCAGTCACGATGCTCTGCGCAAGGCGCGCTGCATCTCGCCGTCACGGGTGGGCGACTGGCTCAACCTGCTGGGCTTCGCGCTGGAGAAACGCCGCTTCGGGTGCTATCGTCCGCCGCTTGCCTCACCGGCCTGGCAGCAACGCCTTGAAGGCTGGGAACGACTGGCCGGCGGCTGGCAGGGCTTCGGTGGCGGGGTGTACCTGCTGGTGGCGCGCAAGATGGTGGTGGGCCTGCGGCCATTGCGGCCGGAACGCCGCGAGCCAATGGGCAAGCTGCTGCCGCTGCCACTGGCGAAAGTCAACCGCACCGCAGCCAACCCCGAAACTGACAAGCACTGAATTCAAGAGTGGTACATGAGCGATAGCGTCGAGATGTTTACTGATGGTGCCTGCAAGGGCAACCCTGGCCCGGGTGGCTGGGGCGTGCTGATGATCTACAAGGGCGTCGAGAAGGAACTATGGGGCGGCGAGCGTGAGACCACCAACAACCGCATGGAGCTGATGGCCGCGATCCAGGGCCTGATGTCGCTCAAGCGTGAATGCGAGGTGGTACTGACCACCGACTCGCAGTACGTGATGAAGGGCATCAACGAGTGGATGGTCAACTGGAAGAAGCGCGGCTGGAAGACGGCGGCCAAAGAGCCGGTGAAGAATGCCGACCTGTGGCAGCAGCTCGATGAGCAGGTCAACCGCCACAAGGTGACCTGGAAGTGGGTGCGCGGCCATATCGGCCACCCCGGCAACGAACGCGCCGACCAGCTGGCCAACCGTGGGGTCGATGAGGTGCGCGCCCAGCGTTGAGCTGGGGTACAATCGCGGCCTTTGTAACGGATGCAAGTTGGAGCGCCCGCGTGGAGCAGCAGCAAGATAAACGGTTCGTCATTCTCGATACCGAAACCACGGGTATGCCGGTTGGCGAAGGCCACCGGATCATCGAGATCGGCTGTGTCGAGGTCATCGGCCGGCGCCTGACCGGGCGGCACTTCCACGTCTACCTGCAGCCCGACCGCGAGAGTGACGAGGGCGCGATCAACGTTCACGGCATCACGGATGCCTTCCTGGTTGGCAAGCCACGCTTTGGCGATGTTGCCGAAGAGTTCTTCGACTTCATCCAGGGCGCCACGCTGGTCATCCACAACGCGGCGTTCGACGTTGGCTTCATCAACAACGAATTCGCCTTGCTGGGCCAGCAGGACCGCGCTGACATTTCGCAGCACTGCACTATTCTGGATACCCTGCTGCTGGCACGTTCGCGCCACCCAGGGCAGCGCAACAGCCTGGATGCGCTGTGCAAACGCTACGACATCGATAACTCGGGCCGTGAGCTGCACGGCGCACTGCTCGACTCGGAACTGCTGGCAGACGTTTACCTGGCCATGACCGGTGGCCAGACCAGTTTGTCGCTGGCAGGCCATGGCGCAGATGCCGATGATGACGGGCAGGGGGCTGGCGGCAGCGAGATTCGCCGGATTGTCGGGCGTACCCCGGGGCGGGTGATCATGGCCAGCGCCGAGGAGCTGGAGGCGCATGCCGAGCGTCTGGCAGCGGTTGCCAAATCGGCAGGTGGGCCTTCGCTGTGGCAGGCCCTGACCGAGATACCTGCGGGTTGAGGCGCTGGGCTTGCCGTGGGTTGTGGGGTGTTGCTGAGATCGAGCGCCGCCCGCGCGGCGCATCGCGAGCTGCGCTCGCTCCTACGTTTGTTTCGGGCCAGTAACGCCTGTGACAGGCGCGCGCGACCGCCTTGCTCGTACGACGCGATATCGAGCCATGCACCAGGGCGTTCGCGCGAATATCCCATAGGAATAATTGGCCAGTAACGCCTGTGCAGGCGCGCGCGACCGCCTTGCTCGTACGACGCGATATCGAGCCATGCACCAGGGCGTTCGCGCGAATATCCCATAGGAATAATTGGCCAGTAACGCCTGTGACAGGCGCGCGCGACCGCCTTGCTCGTACGACGCGATATCGAGCCATGCACCAGGGCGTTCGCGCGAATATCCCATAGGAATAATTGGCCAGTAACGCCTGTGACAGGCGCGCGCGACCGCCTTGCTCGTACGACGCAATACAGAGTCATACACCAAAGCGTTCGCGCGCAAATCCCCCAGGAATAATTGGCCCGAAACAAACGTAGGAGCGAGCGCAGCTCGCGATGCGCCGCGCGGGCGGCGCTCGATCTCAGCAACACCCAACACTCAAGGCAGGCACGTCAACTACCCTGACATGGACGCCATGTCCTTCGGAGGTAGCCGCCTGATGTACAAGGACCTCAAGTTCCCGATCCTCATCGTCCACCGCGCCATCAAGGCCGACAATGTTGCCGGCGAGCGCGTGCGGGGCATCGCCGAGGAACTGCGCCAGGATGGCTTTGCCATTCTCGCCGCAGCTGACCACGCCGAAGCACGCCTGGTCGCCGCCACCCACCACGGCCTGGCCTGCATGCTGATTGCTGCCGAGGGCGTTGGCGAGAACACCCATTTGTTGCAGAACATGGCCGAGCTGATCCGCCTGGCCCGTCTGCGCGCCCCCAACCTGCCGATCTTTGCCCTGGGCGAGCAGGTGACCTTGGAAAATGCCCCCGCCGAAGCCATGAGCGAACTCAACCAGTTGCGTGGCATCCTTTACCTGTTCGAAGACACCGTGCCGTTTCTCGCCCGCCAGGTGGCGCGTGCTGCACACACCTACCTCGATGGCCTGCTACCGCCGTTCTTCAAGGCACTGGTGCAGCACACCGCGCAGTCCAACTATTCCTGGCACACCCCGGGCCATGGTGGCGGTGTGGCCTATCATAAAAGCCCGGTAGGCCAAGCCTTTCACCAGTTCTTCGGGGAAAACACCCTGCGCTCGGACCTGTCCGTTTCCGTACCGGAGCTGGGTTCGCTGCTCGACCACACAGGCCCACTGGCCGAAGCCGAGGCCAGGGCGGCGCGCAACTTCGGTGCCGACCATACCTTCTTCGTCATCAATGGCACCTCCACGGCCAACAAGATTGTCTGGCACGCCATGGTCGGCCGTGACGACCTGGTACTGGTGGATCGCAATTGTCACAAGTCGGTAGTGCACGCGATCATCATGACGGGGGCCATCCCGCTGTACCTGTGCCCGGAGCGCAACGAACTGGGCATCATCGGGCCGATCCCGCTCAGCGAGTTCAGCCCCGAGGCGATCGCTGCGAAGATCCAGGCCAACCCCCTTGCCCGTGATCGTGGGCAGCGCATCAAGCTGGCGGTCGTGACCAACTCCACCTACGACGGGCTGTGTTACCACGCCGGGCTGATCAAGCAGGCCCTGGGTACCAGTGTCGAGGTGCTGCACTTCGACGAGGCCTGGTTTGCCTATGCCGCATTCCACGACTTCTTCACCGGGCGCTACGCCATGGGCACCGCGTGCGCGGCAGACAGCCCGCTGGTGTTCAGCACCCATTCCACCCACAAGCTGCTGGCGGCGTTCAGCCAGGCCTCGATGATTCATGTGCAGGACGGCGCCAGGCGGCAGCTGGACCGGGACCGTTTCAACGAAGCGTTCATGATGCACATCTCTACCTCGCCGCAATACAGCATTCTCGCCTCGCTGGATGTGGCTTCGACCATGATGGAAGGGCCGGCCGGACGCTCGCTGCTGCAGGAGATGTTCGACGAAGCGTTGAGTTTTCGTCGTGCCCTGGCCAACCTGCGTGAGCACATTGCCGCAGAGGACTGGTGGTTCAGCATCTGGCAGCCGCCAAGCGCCGAGGGCATCCCCCGTCTGGCTGCGCAGGACTGGTTGCTGCAGCCCGGCGCGCAATGGCATGGGTTTGCTGAAGTGGCGGCCGATTATGTGCTGCTCGACCCGTTGAAAGTGACCTTGGTAATGCCGGGGCTGAGCGCAGACGGTGTGTTGGGCGCGCGCGGCATCCCGGCGGCGGTAGTCAGCAAGTTTCTCTGGGAACGCGGGCTGGTGGTGGAAAAAACGGGCCTGTACAGTTTCCTGGTACTGTTTTCCATGGGCATCACCAAGGGCAAGTGGAGCACCCTGCTCACCGAGCTGCTGGAGTTCAAGCGCCACTATGACGGCAACACCCCGCTCAGCAGTTGCCTGCCGAGCGTGGGGGCTGCCGACGCCTTACGCTACCAGGGCATGGGCCTGCGCGACCTGTGCGACCAGTTACATGACTGCTATCGCGCCAATGCCACGGCCAAACAGCTGAAGCGGCTGTTCACCCATTTGCCGGAAGTGGCGGTAAGCCCGGCCCAGGCCTATGACAAAATGGTGCGTGGGGAGGTAGAGGCGGTGCCGATCGAGGCACTGCTGGGGCGTGTGGCAGCGGTAATGCTGGTGCCGTACCCGCCTGGCATCCCGCTGATCATGCCGGGTGAGCGGTTCACCGAGGCGACCCGCTCGATCCTTGACTACCTGGCATTCGCCCGAGCATTCAACCAAGGCTTTCCCGGGTTTGTCGCCGATGTGCACGGCCTGCAGCACGAAGGGGGCCGCTACACCGTGGATTGCATCACGGAATGCGCGTGATCTCGACGCCGGAGCGTGCCAGTTCGAAACGGTTATCACCCAGGTGGTTGACCTTGTCGCCGATGGCCAGGCGATAGGTGGTGATGGGGGCGCCCAGCGTGCTGCCGTCGAGTTGCAGGGTGGATTCCTGGAACTCGTGCACGGGGTAGATGCGGCCTTCGGCGTCACGGGCGTGGAATTGGCCGACCATTACTGCTGCCATTTGGGTGGAAACCTCTGAATTACGTAGGAAATGTATGAAGGCATAGACCGTGAAACAGCCTCGGAAGTTTTCGCCCTGCGGAAAAAAACTTAGGCGCCGGAGAACGGTCATCTATAACTACAACGTCTCTTTACCCCGCAAAGGTTGGAATTGCCATGAGCCAAGTGTATTCGGTAGCAGTTGTCGTCGGTAGCTTGCGCAAGGAGTCCTACAACCGCAAGGTCGCCCGCGCACTTTCGGAGCTGGCGCCGTCCAGCCTTGCCCTGAGAATTGTCGAGATTGGCGACTTGCCGCTGTACAACGAAGATATCGAAGCCGAGGCGCCACCGGAGACCTGGAAGCGTTTTCGCGATGAGATCCGCCGCAGTGATGCGGTGCTGTTCGTCACCCCGGAATACAACCGCTCGGTGCCGGGCTGCCTGAAAAATGCCATTGATGTGGGCTCGCGTCCTTACGGGCAAAGTGCCTGGAGCGGCAAGCCGACGGCGGTGGTGAGTGTGTCGCCGGGGGCTATTGGGGGCTTTGGCGCCAACCATGCGGTGCGCCAGTCGTTGGTGTTTCTCGACATGCCCTGCATGCAGATGCCCGAGGCTTACATTGGCGGCGCGGCGAGCCTGTTCGAGGATTCGGGCAAGCTCAACGACAAGACGCGACCGTTCTTGCAGGCGTTTGTCGACAAGTTTGCTTCATGGGTGAAGTTGAACAGGGCGGTCTGAACCCCGAATCATGCTGTGCAGCGCCCCCCCGTAGGAGCGGTTTTACCCGCGAATGCGTCATTGAATTTGCCGACGCATTCGCGGGTAAACCCGCTCCTACCCGTCAGCGGAAGCTGTAGGCAACCCCGGCGTATACGCCAAACCCTTCGCCCGGTGTCGAACGGGCATTGTCCTTGCCTGCGTCGTTGTAGGCCGGCGTCACGGTCGCTGCATAGCGCTGGTTGGTCAGGTTGCGCAGATCCAGCCAGGTCTGCCAGTCCTGTTTCGGTGAGTCCCAGCCAACGCGCGCGCCGAGCAAGGCATATTCATCCGCGTGGTAGCTGTTGGCGTAGTCCACTTGCACCTTCGAGGTCATTTGCGTGTTGACCCCGGCATAGAAGCCGCTCGGCCAGTCATAGCGCAGCTCGGCCTGGTAGTAGTGCATGGGGATACCGGGCAGACGGTTGTCGCCAAACCTGTCGTCATCACGGTAGTGGAAGTCGCTGAAGGTGTAGGCCTGGCGCACGCTCAGCTTGCCAGTGCCCGCGCGCTCCCACAGGGTGCTATCGAGGCCGGCTTCCACGCCTTGGTGCACGGTAGCGCTGGCGTTGAATTCCTTGGCCGGGGCGCCTTGCACGATTTCCACCGCCAGCAATTCATGGCGAACCTGCGAGTAGTACCACGCTAGGTCCCAATGCCCCAATGCCGATTCGCCGCGTGTGCCCAATTCCAGTGTGGTGGCGGTCTGGTTTTGCATTTCGATCGGTTGGTTCGCTGTGGGCGCACTCCAGATCAGGGCCCAGGGATGGGGCGGCTCTACCGAGCGGCTCAGGTTGCCGTACACCTGCAAGTCCGGGCGAATGTCGTAGCGCAGGCCCAGGCGGGGTGCATAGTCCCAGTCATGCATGCTCACCTTGCCGCCTTCGGCGGGGTAGGTCACGTCACTTTCGCGGCGCGTGTAGATCATGGCCAGGCCGGTGCTCAGCCACAGGTTGGGGACCAGTTCCAGGTCGTTGCCGACATGCAGCACGGTGTCCGAGCCCTGGTAGGTGAAGTCACGGGTGCGCTCGCCGAACACATCGCCATTGCGGGTAAATTGCGAAGCGCCGCTGTTGGGCAGGTGCTTGGTGGTACGCCAGCCGACGGTGGTCTTGCTCTCACGGCCGAACAGGGTGTCGCGGCGGAAATAGTTCAGTGTGCCGCTGACATCGGTGTAGGCGACCTTAAGGCGCATGGGGCCCTCGCGCAGGTCCATCGGGTAGTCGTGATAGACCAGGCCGGCTTCCAGGCGCGCCTCGTCGTCGAGGTAGAAGGTGGTCTTGTTACCCACCCAGGTGCTGCCTGGCTGCGGGCGGCTGTCGTCGCGGGCCAGATAAGAGGGGTTGGCCGCGCGCGGGTGGTGCTTGATCTGGTCTTTGGTCAGGCGCCCGGGCAGTTCGTTTTCAGTTTCCCGGTAGCGCAGGTAGAAGCGGGTTTCCAGGTTGGGGTTGAAGCGGTAACCGACATTGGCGGCAATGCCCTTGGCGCTGCCACTGCTGTGCGCCTGGTAGCCGTCGTATTCCGAATCGGTCAGGGCCACGTAATAGTCGAGATCGCCCAGCACCTGGCCCGAACTGATGTGCCGGTGCTGGTAGCCGCGGCTGCCGACCTCGTAGCGCACTTGCAGTGCAGGCGCGTCGTAGCCGGTGTGGGTGACATAGTTGATCGCGCCGCCCAGGGCCAGGGCGCCTTGGTCAAAGCCATTGGCGCCACGCAGCACTTCGGCACGGCTCAGCCACAGCGGTTCGAACAACTCGTAAGGCGTGCCGCCCGGGCCGGTCAGCGGCAGGCCGTCGAACATCGTGTATACGCCAGAACCATGCGCCCCCGGTGCACGGTTGATGCCCGAGCCGCGTATCGACAGCTTGATGCCATCGTTGCCTGCCGATTGGGCGAACACCCCAGGCTGGTAGGCCAGCACGTCCTGGTTGCTGGCCACGCGACCTTGCCCCACGCGCTGCATGTCTACCAGGTTGCTGGCTCCCGGTACTTCACGCAGGCGCTCGCCGGCTGCCGTCAGCTCGTTCTGCTCCTCATCGGTGATCAGCACCCGGCCCAATTCGACCGCGGATGCCCCCAGCGCGGGCTGGGTGGCAGTCAGGGCCGCCAGCAGAGCGAGGCAGGATGAGAGGGGTAAATCGGAACGCATTGTACGACTCCAGGCGAAAGGCGAATGGACAACGGCGTTGAGACGAGCGAAATGCGGCTTGGAGCACGCAGAAAGTCGGCAAATCGTGCACATCCTTCGTCACGCGGTCTTGTATGAAAGTTCTTTACAAACCCCGGCGGTGGAGGCGGGTGGCCTGCGCTTCGTAAGGTGACTGCAGGTAGGCAGTGATGCCCCGCTCAATCACCCGTGGAGTTCAAACATGACTGACAACGCTCGACACTCGCAGCAACCCTTGGCGGACGCCCCGGTTCGTCTAACGCCACGTGAACAGCAAGTGCTGTTGTGGTGTGCTTATGGCAAGAGCTCTTGGGAGATCGGCCAGATCCTTGAATGCAAGGAGTCGACGGTGAATTTTCACGTGTCCAACATCCTGCGCAAATTTGAAGTGCCTACCCGGGTGGCCGCTGTGATCAAGGCCATTCGCTACGGCATGCTGGCCGAGCAGTAAGGGGGTAGCGCATGAGCAACGATCCTCGGCTACCGCGCTTTGCCGATTGCCATGACCCGTTCTGGCCGCGGGTGGATTTGTGCAGGTTGCGGGAGCACCTGCAACTGCCGCGGTCTGTCAGTGAAGCTGCTTTGGAAGTGGCCGCGCGCTGCGCTGCTATCGAGGCAGCACGCGAATTCGCCCGCTGGCGGTCAGTACTGCGAGAGCGGGGTTACAAGCGCCTCGATGATGTAGCCGGGCATGATCATGGGCGTGCCTTGCGGGTGTGCTACATCCGTTTTGTCGAAGCGGCGGTCATGTATAGCCTGGGTTCAACCACCTGCCTGCCTGTTCCGCGCGGAGGGCAGGCCCATGCCTGAGGTATCTGTTTTCGACAGCCTGGCCCCAGCATTGGTGGCGTTCCTGGGTGTGGATGGCGATGTGCTGTTCGCCGCGCTACTGGGAGCATTGTTGGTGAGCGCGGCACGCGATCGATTGATCACGAGTGAGGCCAGGCGCCTGACACTGGCCAAGAAACTGCTGCTGCTATTCGTGACCGTGGGCGTGGGCCATTTGTTCGAGCCACTGGTTTCGTCATTGGTGCCTTTGCTGAGCCGGGGCATGGCGGCATTCGTGGCCGCTGTGGTGGTGATCCCCATCAGCCTCAAGGTCATGGTCTGGCTGGATACACTCGACCCACGCGAACTTATCCAGCGCTGGCGCCGTCGAGGTTAGGCTCTGGCTGCGCCGCCGAGCTCACTCAGTTGCTGTTCCAACTGCTGGATGCGCTGCTTGTCCTTGATAAGCAGCAGGATGGCCTGACGATCGCTGGGCGAGAGCGTGCGTAGCCGTTCGAGCATGTCGCACTCCCAGCCCGCATCACTTGGGGCGGCGGCGTTGTGCTCGGCTTGGCCCAGCAATAGCCAGTCCAGTGAGCATGCATACTTTTTGGCAATGTCTATGCAAAGTGAGTAAGGAATGCTTTCGCGAACCTTCCAGCTGCTCAGCGTTTGCGGGCTGACCGACAGCGCACGTGACAACTCGGCATCAGTTTGTGCATCAGTGAGAAGCTTAAGGCGCGTGAGCACCGCAGCAAGTCCGTGAGTACTCATAACAAATATCCATGACTGGTTTAATGATATTCCATGGGCTTAAACTACTCGTTATGAATACAGCCCTGCGTTTTAAGGAGCACTTCTGCAGTGAGAACCACCAAATTGAAGAATACACCCACAGTTGCAGCCAATACTGACACACAGGCTAGCCTGGGCAATGCTAGCAGGTACTTGCCGTGAGTACTTACAAGCTGGTTTGCCCGCATTGCCACAGCCGGATGCGTATACGTACTAGCGAAGGGCGCCATATTTTCCTGCGAATCGCTTATTTGCAATGCACCACCGAGGCGTGTGGATGGTCAGTACGCGCTGAATTCGAAATGACCCATGAACTTTCTCCCAGCGGCATGCCCAACCCGGAAGTGTACCTGCCTTCGGCCAATGGTGATTTGCGCAAGGCCGCTTTGCCGGGTGCAGGCCAAGGCAGCCCGAGTGAGTGAGGCACCATTGGGAGCAGGTAACAAAAGGTGCAGATAAAAAAACACCCCGCCTAGGCGGGGTGTTTTCTGTTACTGGGGCTGCCGGGGTGATCAACCGATCAGTTGCAGGCCCGCTTGCTGAACCAGGTCCAGCAGGGGCTGCGGGTACACGCCAAGTACGAAAGCGAGAATGGCGATAGCCAGCAGCATGACGCCGCCGGTGCGTTGTTCCCACTTCAGCGGGGCGTCGTGACGGCGCAGGTTCGGCTCGACCAGGTACAGGGTAACCATGACGCGCAGGTAGTAGTAAACGCCGATGGCGCTACCGATCACCAGCGCACCGACCAGCCACCACAGGTGCGATTCGACGCCGGTAGCGATGATGTAGAACTTGCCGATGAAGCCGGCGGTCAGCGGGATACCTGCCAGCGACAGCATCATCACGGTCAGTACCGCAGTCAGGTACGGGCGGCGCCAGAACAGGCCACGGTACTCGTACAGTGCATCGGCGTCACGGCCACCGTATGGCGAGGACATCAGGGTGATGACGCCGAAGGCGCCCAGGCTGGTGATCACGTAGGTGACCAGGTACACGCCCATGGCTTCCAGGGCCAGGCCCTTGCTGGCGACCAACGCGATGACCAGGTAACCGAAGTGGGCGATGGACGAGTAACCCAGCAGACGCTTGAGGTTGCTCTGGGTCAGCGCCAGCAGGTTGCCAATCAGGATCGAGGCTACGGCAATCACCGCCAGTACGGTGCTGAGCACGCCGCTGCTGGCAGCAGGGGAGAGCATGAACAGGCGTACGACAACGGCGAATACTGCCACCTTGCTGGCGGTTGCCAGGAACGCGGCGACCGGCGCCGGAGCGCCTTCGTACACGTCCGGGGTCCACAGATGGAACGGTACCAGCGACAGCTTGAAGGCCAGGCCGACCAGCATCATGCCCAGGCCCAGCTGGGCCACCAGGCTTGGCATGCTGGTGGTAGCCAGGGCCTTGCCGATCTGGTCGAAGCTCAGGCTGCCGGCGTCGGCGTACAGCAGGGCCATGCCGAACAGCAGGAAAGCCGAGCCTGCGGCCGACAGCACCATGTACTTGATACCGGCTTCCAGCGATCGCTTGTTGAAGAAGGCATATGCCACCAGGCCGTAAACCGGTACCGACAGCAGCTCCAGGCCGATGAACAGGCCCGCCAGGTGGTTGGCGCTGACCAGCACCAGGCCACCGAGGGCCGACATCAGCAGCAACAGGTACAGTTCTTCACGGTTGCCCGGGAAACCCTTGGAGCCTTCGCCGAGGTAGGCGTGGGCGAGGGTGACGCAGGCCAGCGTCGCTATAAGGATGATCGCCATGTACAGGCAGGCGAACTTGTCGATGGTGATCAGCGAGGTGACTGCCAGCGGCGCGACCTTCAGCGCCGGCAAGATCGACAGCAGGGCCAGGTTCAGCCCCACGGTGGACAGCAGGAAGGTCTGCGAGTGGTTGCGCTTCCAGGCGATCGCCAGCATCACCACCACCGTGGTGATGGTGGTGATCAGCATCGGCGCCAATGCGATGAAGTGTTGAGTGGTGAATTCCATAGCGCTCTTACCGGGCCGAAGCGAGTTGAGTGAAAGCGGATCCGAGCCACTGCTGCACACCACTCATGGTGGCGGCAGAGGTGTCGAGGAACGGCTGCGGATACACGCCCAGTAGGATCAGCAATACCGCCAGACCCAGAACCATGATCAGTTCGCGACCGTCCATGCCGGCCAGCACGGTGTCGGCCTTGGCCGGGCCAAAGTAGGCGCGGTGGATCATGATCAGCGAGTACACCGAACCGAACACCAGGCCGGTGGTGGCAATCACGGTGATCCATGGTACGTGCACGAAGCTGCCGATCAGGATCAGGAACTCGCCGACGAAGTTGCCGGTGCCTGGCAGGCCCAGCGATGCCGCTGCGAAGAACAGGCTGATGGCCGGCAGGTAAGCGATGCGGTGCCACAGGCCACCCATCTGACGCATGTCACGGGTGTGCAGGCGCTCGTACAGCTGACCGGACAGGATGAACAGCGCCGCAGCCGAAAGGCCGTGGGCCAGCATCTGGATCACTGCACCTTGCAGGGCCTGCTGGCTGCCGGAGTAGATACCGATCAGCACGAAGCCCATGTGCGAGACGCTGGAGAAGGCGATCAGGCGCTTGATGTCGGTTTGTGCGAAGGCCAGGAAGGCACCGTAGAAGATACCGATCAGGCCCAGGGTCATGGCGATCGGCGCGAACTCGGCCGAGGCGTTCGGGAACAGCGGCAGGGCGAAGCGCAGCAGGCCGTAGGCTGCAGTCTTCAGCAAGATACCCGCCAGGTCCACCGAACCTGCGGTCGGTGCCTGGGCGTGAGCGTCAGGCAGCCAGGAGTGGAACGGCACCACCGGCAGCTTCACCGCGAAGGCGATGAAGAAGCCCAGCATCAGCAGGTACTCGATACCGGGTGGCAGCTCGGCCTTGAGCAGGTCGCTGTAGTTGAAGGTGAGCACGCCAGTGGTGTTGTAGTTGACCAGCACCAGGCCCAGGATCGCTACCAGCATGATCAGGCCGCTGGCCTGGGTGAAGATGAAGAACTTGGTCGCCGCGTAGATCCGGGTCTTCTTGCCGTCTGCCGAGCTGTGACCCCAGAGCGCGATGAGGAAGTACATCGGCACCAGCATCATTTCCCAGAAGAAGAAGAACAGGAACAGGTCCAGGGCCAGGAACACACCGACCACGCCGCCGAGGATCCACATCAGGTTGAGGTGGAAGAAGCCGACGTGGCGCTGGATCTCTTTCCAGGAACACAGTACCGACAGCACACCGAGCAGGCCGGTGAGCAGGATCATCAGCAGCGACAGGCCGTCAAGGGCCAGGTGGATGCTGATGCCGAAGCGCTGGATCCACTGGACTTTGTATTCCAGGGCCCAGGCCGGTTCGGCGCCCGGGGCGGGCGCAAGGGTGTAGTCGCCGGTACCCCACAGCCACAGGCCGATGCCAAGCAGCAGGGACATGGTCAGCAGCGCGATCCAGCGCGGCAGGGTGGCGCCGAAGCGCTCACCCAGCCAGCACAGGAAGCCGCCGATGAAGGGGATCAGGATCAGCCAAGGCAAAATCATGACGGGTTGGTTTCCTTTGGCAAAGTCGCAAGATTCATAGTCATACCGCAGCCACTACCACAGCACCGAGCACCAGCACGGCACCCACGGCGATAGAGGCGGTGTACCAGCGCAGTTGGCCAGTCTCGGTCTTGCTCATGGCAACGTGGCCGCCACGGGCCATCCGAGGAATCAGGCCGATGGTGCGGTCAACCGGGTCCTTGCGCAGGATGTGGCTGATCAGCAGGTACGGTTTGACGAAAAGCTTGTCGTAGATCCAGTCGAAGCCCCAGGCAGCGAACCACCAGGCCGACAGGACGCGACCGACGCCACTGTTGGCGACGGCGCTGACGAAGCGGCGCTTGCCCAGGAACAGCAGGGCGGCCAGCAGGATACCGGCGATGGCGATGGCACCCGAGGTGATCTCCAGTGCGTGCTTGGCTTCGCCACCGGCATGGCCGGCGCTTTCCGGCAGCACACCCGCCAGCGGTGGGGTGATCCAGGCGCCAACGAAGGTCGACAGCACGATCAGCACGCCCAGCGGCAGCCAGTGGCTGATGCCGTGGCCCGCGTGGGCTTCGGTCTTGGCTTCGCCGTGGAAGGCGATGAAGATCAGGCGGAAGGTGTACAGCGAGGTCATGAACGCGCCAACCAGGCCGGCATACAGCAGGCCGGTGTTGCCGCTGGCGAAGGCTTCCCAGAGGATCTCGTCCTTGGAGTAGAAGCCCACGGTCACGATCGGCAGGGCCGCCAGGGCAGCGCCACCGACCACGAAGCTGGCGTAGGCCAGCGGCAGTTTCTTCCACAGGCCGCCCATCTTGAAGATGTTCTGCTCGTGGTGGCAGGCAACGATCACCGCGCCGGAGGCAAGGAACAGCAGGGCCTTGAAGAAGGCGTGGGTCATCAGGTGGAAGATTGCCGCGTCCCAGGCACCCACGCCCAGGGCCAGGAACATGTAGCCGATCTGGCTCATGGTCGAGTAGGCGAGGATACGCTTGATGTCGGTCTGTACCAGCGCGGCGAAGCCGGCCAGTACCAGGGTCACGCCACCGACCACACCTACCAGGTGCAGGATGTCTGGCGCCAGCAGGAACAGGCCGTTGGTACGGGCGATCAGGTACACGCCCGCGGTTACCATGGTAGCGGCGTGGATCAGTGCCGAAACCGGGGTCGGGCCCGCCATCGCGTCGGCCAGCCAGGTCTGCAGTGGCAGCTGGGCCGATTTACCCACCGCGCCACCCAGCAGCATCAGTGTTGCCAGAACCATCCAGGTGTCGCCAGCCTGGAACTTCTGCGGTGCCAGCACCAGCAGTTCCTGCACGTTCAGCGTGCCCAGCTGGGCGAACAGGATGAACAGGCCGATGGCCATGAACACGTCGCCGATACGGGTGACGATGAATGCCTTGAGTGCCGCGTTACCGTTGTTGCGGTTGCTGTAGTAGAAACCGATCAACAGGTACGAGCACAGGCCCACGCCTTCCCAGCCGAAGTAGATGAACAGCAGGTTATCGCCGAGGATCAGGAACAGCATGCTGGCGATGAACAGGTTGGTGTACGAGAAGAAGCGCGAGTAGCCGGCTTCGCCACGCATGTACCAGGACGCGAACAGGTGGATCAGGAAACCGACACCGGTCACTACGCCGAGCATGGTGACCGACAGGCCGTCCAGGTACAGGGTGAAGTTCGGCGCGAAGCCATCCACCGACATCCACTGCCACAGCAGCTGGCTGTACGCGCCGCCCTCAGGCGGGGCGACGTTGAACTGCCAGATGACGTAAGCGGCCGTGGCGGCCGACAGGCCTACCGAGCCGACGCCGATCAGGGCGGACAGGTTCTCCGAGAACCGTCCGCGCGAGAACGACAGCAGCAGGAAGCCGATGAGGGGAAAGACGAAAGTCAGGAAGAGAAGGTTCATCCGCGCATCTCACTGGCAGCATCGATGTCGAGAGTGTGGAAGCGGCGATACAGCTGCAGCAGGATGGCCAGGCCAATGCTGGCCTCGGCGGCTGCCAGGCTGATCACCAGAATGAACATCACCTGGCCGTCGGGCTGGACCCAACGGGCACCGGCGACGACGAACGCCAGGGCAGAGGCGTTCATCATGACTTCCAGGCTCATGAGCACGAAGAGGATGTTGCGGCGGACCATCAGGCCAACCAGACCTAAGCAGAACAGGATGCCGGCGACCGCCAGACCATGCTCGAGAGGGATAGCACCCATGATTTACTCCTTCGCCTCGTTGCGGCCCAGGTGGAAGGCGGTGACGGCTGCAGCCAGCAGCAGCATCGACGCCAGTTCGACCACCAGCAGGTAAGGGCCGAACAGGCTGATGCCCACGGCTTTCGGGCCCACGGTGGTACCGCTGATGCCGGCGCCACTCGGGGTGACGAACAGCACGTACAGCAGCTCCGCCAGCAGCAGGGTGCCGAGGATTACCGGCCCGGCCCAGATACCGGGCTTGAGCCAGCCCCGTTCCTGGGCGACCGAAGCCGGCCCGAGGTTGAGCATCATCACCACGAACACGAACAGCACCATGATGGCGCCGGCGTAGGCGATCACTTCCAGGGCGCCGGCAAACGGCGCACCCAGGGCGAAGAAGATCATGGCCACGGAAATCAGCGAAATGATCAGGTAAAGCAAGGCGTGCACGGGGTTGGTGCCAGTAACCACCCGAAGGGTGGAGACCACGGCGATCCCGGCTGCGAAGTAGAAAGCGAATTCCATCTTTCTGTCCTTATGGGAGCAAGCTCTTCACGTTGATCGGCTCGGCTTCGTTCTGTGCAGAGCCCTTCGGCTTGCCAGCGATTGCCATACCCGCAACACGGTAGAAGTTGTAGTCAGGGTTCTTGCCGGGGCCGGAGATCAGCAGATCTTCTTTCTCGTACACCAGGTCCTGACGCTTGAACTCGGCCATTTCGAAATCCGGAGTCAGCTGGATCGCGGTGGTCGGGCACGCTTCTTCACACAGGCCGCAGAAAATGCAACGCGAGAAGTTGATGCGGAAGAACTCCGGGTACCAGCGGCCGTCCTCTGTCTCGGCCTTCTGCAGCGAAATGCAGCCGACCGGGCAGGCCACCGCGCAGAGGTTGCACGCTACGCAGCGCTCCTCGCCATCGGGGTCGCGGGTGAGGACGATGCGGCCGCGGTAACGCGGCGGCAGGTACACGGGTTCTTCGGGGTACTGCAGGGTGTCGCGCTTACGAAACCCGTGGGAGAACACCATTGCCAGGCTGCGCAGCTGGGTGCCGGTGCCCTTAACGATGTCGCCGATATACTTGAACATGGGTCAAATCCTCACTGGGCCGCGACGGCTGGCGTGTTGTAGAGCACGATCGCAGCGGTCACCAGCAAATTGATCAGGGTCAGCGGCAGGCAGAACTTCCAGCTGAAGTCCATCACCTGGTCATAGCGTGGGCGCGGGATCGAGGCGCGCAGCAGGATGAACAGCATGATGAAGAACGCGGTCTTCAGGGCGAACCACAGGAACGACAGTTGCGGCAGGATGCCGAACGGGCCGTGCCAGCCACCGAAGAACAGGGTTACCAGCAGCGCCGAGATGAGGATGATGCCGATGTACTCACCGACGAAGAACATGCCCCACTTCATGCCGGCATACTCGATGTGGTAGCCGTCGGCCAGTTCCTGTTCTGCTTCCGGCTGGTCGAACGGGTGACGGTGAGTCACGGCGACGCCAGCGATGAAGAAGGTGCAGAAGCCGAAGAACTGCGGAATGATGAACCACAGGTTCTGCGCCTGATACTCAACGATGTCGCGCATGTTGAACGAGCCCACCTGCACCACCACGCCCATCAGCGCCAGGCCCAGGAACACTTCGTACGACACGGTCTGTGCCGAAGCACGCAAGCTGCCCAGCAAGGCGTACTTGTTGTTCGACGACCAGCCGGCGAACAGCACCGCGTAGACCGACAGGCCGGCCATGGCGAAGAAGAACAGCAGGCCGATGTTCAGGTCGGCAACGCCCCAGGTCGGGGTGATCGGGATGACCACGAAGGCGATCAGCAGGGCGCTCATGGCCACTACCGGTGCCAGGGTGAAGATCACGCGGTCGACGAAGGGCGGGTTCCAGTCTTCCTTGAAGAACATCTTCAGCATGTCGGCAGCGATCTGGAACATGCCGAACGGGCCAACGCGGTTCGGACCGTAACGGTCCTGCCACCAGCCCAGCAGGCGCCGCTCGACGAAGCTGAGCAGCGCGCCGCAGACCACCACCGCCAGCAGGACCACGATGGCCCGCAGCACGGTGAGGATCACATCGATCACTTCGGGGGTGAACCAGCTCATTGTGCTGCCTCCTGCAGACCTTCGACGGATGCACCGAAGATGGCAGGCGGAATGCCAGCCAGGCCTTTCGGCAACGCGACCAGGCCTGCGCCCAGCTCTTCATTGATACGCAGCGGCAGGCGCAGGGCCACACCGGCGACGTTCAGGCTCAGCAGGGCACCCTCGTTGACGCCCAGGCGGTCGGCTTCGGACTTGGCCAGGGCCACGTAGGCAGCCGGGATGCGTTCTTGAACCGGAGCGGCGCGCGAGGAGCTTTCTTCGCTGCCGAACAGGTGGAAGAACGGCACGGCAGTCCAGGTGCCACGGGCCGGGTTGAAGGCACCCGGAATAGCGTTGAACCAGTTCAGGCGGTCGCCTTGCGATTCGATCAGGCGCACGCCCGGGTCACCGGCACGCAGGTGGCCACCGACCTCGTCCTGGAACTTGTTCCAGGCTTGCGGCGAGTTCCAGCCCGGCGACCAGGCGAACGGCACCTGCTGGCGCGGTTCGGCCGAACCCGAGTAGCCTTCCATGGAGAAGGCGAACGCGGTGTCCTTGTCTTGCGGGGTGCGTGGCTCGTGCACGCTGATGTTGGCGCGCATCGCGGTGCGGCCGGAGTAGCGCAGCGGCTCACGGGCCAGCTTCATGCCCTTGATGCGGAACGCAGCGCTTGGCGCGGCGTTGACGATGCCGGCCAGTTGCGGAGCGGCTTCGGCGCAGGCGCTGGTGACGTGGTCCAGCTGGGTCCAGTCGACCGGCTTGTTCAGCAGGGTGGCACGCAGGGCGTGCATCCAGCGCCAGCCTTCGTGGATCTGGATGCTGCTGTCCAGGTACTGCGGGTCGAACACCTGGAAGAAGCGCTGGGCACGGCCTTCCTGGCTGACCAGGGTACCGTCACCCTCGGCGAACGAGGCGGCCGGCAGCACCAGGTGGGCGCGGTCGACGGTGGCAGTTTTGGAGTGGTCGGCAACGATCACCACCTTGGCCGCAGCCAGGGCTGCATCGACCTTGGCGGCCGGTACGCGGGCGTACAGGTCGTTTTCCAGCACCACGATGGCATCGGCCTTGCCGCTGATGACCGCGTCCAGCGCGGCATCGACCGACTCGCCACCGAGCATGGCCAGGCCAAGGCTGTTGGCCTCAGGTACCACCAGGCTCAGCGAGCCGTTTTTCTCGCGCAGCTTCAGGGCCTTGGCGATGTTAGCGGCGGCTTCGATCAGAGCTGGGTCGGCCAGCGACGTACCGGCAACGACCAGTGGGCGCTTGGCGGCGACCAGGGCGTCGGCGATGCGCTGGGCCAGGGCCTTGGCTTCGTCGTCCAGGCCGGCGACGGCAGGGGCGCTCGGGTCGATGGCGTGGGCCACGGCGAAACCGATGCGGGCCAGGTCGGCCGGCGCAGCGTGGACGCATTCTTCGGCGACGTCGTCCAGCTTGGTTTCAGCCAGGGACGCGATGAACAGTGGGTACAGCGCGTGCTGGCCAATGTTCTTCACAGCAGCGTCGAGCCAAGGCTGCACTTTCATCGCTTCGGCCATGGCCTCGGCCTTGCCTTTGGTGGCCTGGCGTACGGCCAGGGCAACGCGGGCAGCGGTCTGGGTCAGGTCTTCACCGAGCACGAACACGGCGTCGTGGTCTTCGATGTCGCGCAGGGTCGGTACTGGCAGCGGACTGTTGTTCAGCACGTTCAGTGCCAGGCGTACGCGGGCCAGTTCGCCAGCTTCCATGCCCGAGTAGAAGTACTCGGCGCCGACCAGCTCACGCAGGCCGTAGTTGCTTTCGAGGCTGGCGCGTGGCGAGCCGATACCGACGATGGTACGGCCGCGCAGCAGGTCGGCGGCCTTGTCCAGGGCGGCGTCCAGGCCCAGCTTGGTGCCGTCGGCCAGTTGTGGCTGGCGCGGGCGGTCCTTGCGGTTGACGTAGCCGTAGCCGAAGCGGCCGCGGTCGCACAGGAAGTACTGGTTGACCGAACCGTTGAAGCGGTTTTCGATACGGCGCAGTTCGCCGTAGCGCTCACCCGGGCTGATGTTGCAGCCACTGGAGCAGCCATGGCAGATGCTTGGGGCGAACTGCATGTCCCACTTGCGGTTGTAGCGCTCGGAGTGGGTCTTGTCGGTGAATACGCCGGTCGGGCAGACCTCGGTCAGGTTGCCGGAGAACTCGCTTTCCAGCACGCCGTCTTCGACGCGGCCGAAGTACACGTTGTCGTGGGCGCCGTAGACGCCCAGGTCGGTACCACCGGCGTAGTCCTTGTAGTAGCGCACGCAGCGGTAGCAGGCGATGCAGCGGTTCATCTCATGGGCGATGAACGGGCCGAGGTCCTGGTTCTGGTGGGTACGCTTGGTGAAACGGTAGCGGCGCTCGTTGTGGCCGGTCATTACCGTCATGTCCTGCAGGTGGCAGTGACCGCCTTCCTCGCACACCGGGCAGTCGTGCGGGTGGTTGGTCATCAGCCATTCGACGACGCTGGCGCGGAACGCCTTCGACTCTTCATCGTCGATGGAGATCCAGGTGCCGTCGGAAGCAGGGGTCATGCAGGACATGACGATACGACCACGGGTGTCGTTCTCGTCGGTGTACTGCTTGACTGCGCACTGCCGGCAGGCACCAACGCTACCAAGCGCCGGGTGCCAGCAGAAATAAGGGATGTCGAGGCCGAGTGACAGACATGCCTGTAACAGGTTGTCTGCACCGTTGACTTCGAGCGCTTTGCCGTCTACGTGGATAGTGGCCATTGTTCAAAGTTCTTCGTTGGCCCGCGTGAGCGGGCGTGGCTAATGGAAATCGGTGAGCTTGCGACACGCCTCGATTGCTCGGGCCTGCCGGTAAGCTGGCGAGTGGCACGGACCACCCGCCTAATCATCTTGTTATGCGCCGACCACGATCGGCTTCGCCAGGTCCGGGCGCAGGGTTGCAGCGCTTTCTGGCGCCACACCGGCCTCGAACTCCGAGCGGAAGTATTTGATGGCACTGCCCAGCGGCTCGACGGCACCCGGTGCGTGAGCACAGAAGGTACGGCCTGGGCCGAGGAAGTTGACCAGCCCCAGCAGCGTCTCGATGTCTTCGGCGCGGCCCTGGCCTTTTTCCAGTGCGCGCAGCATCTTCACGCTCCACGGCAGGCCGTCACGGCATGGGGTACACCAGCCGCACGATTCGCGGGCGAAGAACTCTTCCATGTTGCGCAGCAGCGACACCATGTTGATGCTGTCGTCGACCGCCATGGCCAGGCCAGTACCCATACGGGTGCCGACCTTGGCGATGCCACCGGCGTACATTTGCGCGTCGAGGTGCTCGGGCAGCAGGAAGCCGGTACCGGCGCCGCCTGGCTGCCAGCACTTGAGCTTGAAGCCATCGCGCATTCCACCGGCGTAGTCTTCGAACAGTTCGCGCGCGGTAACGCCGAATGGCAGCTCCCACAGGCCTGGGTTCTTCACCTTGCCGGAGAAGCCCATCAGCTTGGTGCCATGGTCTTCGCTGCCTTCGCGGGCCAGCGACTTGTACCAGTCGTTGCCGTTGGCGACGATGGCCGGGACGTTGCACAGGGTTTCGACGTTGTTCACGCAGGTCGGCTTGCCCCACACGCCAACGGCGGCAGGGAAGGGCGGCTTGGAGCGCGGGTTGGCGCGGCGGCCTTCCAGCGAGTTGATCAGCGCGGTTTCTTCACCGCAGATGTAGCGGCCGGCACCGGTGTGCACGAACAGCTCGAAATCGAAACCGCTGCCCAGGATGTTCTTGCCCAGCAGGCCGGCGGCCTTGGCTTCATCGATGGCGCGGTTGAGGTTTTTCGCTGCGGTGGTGTATTCGCCACGCAGGAAGATGTAGCCACGATAGGCCTTCAGTGCGCGGGCGCTGATCAGCATGCCCTCGACCAGCAGATGGGGCTGTTGCTCCATCAGCATGCGGTCCTTCCAGGTGTTCGGCTCCATTTCGTCCGCGTTGCACAGCAGGTAGCGGATGTTCATGGATTCGTCTTTGGGCATCAGGCCCCACTTCACACCAGTGGGGAAGCCTGCACCGCCACGGCCCTTGAGGCCGGAGTCCTTGACGCTTTGCACGATATCGTCGGCGGACATCTGCGCCAGCGCCTTGCGGGCTGCAGCGTAGCCGTTCTTCGATTCGTACTCGGCCAGCCAGACCGGCTCGCCGTCGTCACGCAGGCGCCAGGTCAGCGGGTGGGTTTCGGCCGAGCGCGCGATGCGGTTGGCCGGGCCGAAGGAAGTAATGGTCATACGTAACCCTCCAGCAGTTTGGAAACGCCAGCCGGCTGCACATCGCCAAAGGTGTCATCGTCGATCATCAGGGCCGGTGCCTTGTCGCAGTTGCCCAGGCAGCACACGGGCAGCAGGGTGAAGCGACCGTCGGCGGTGGTCTGGCCGAGGCCGATGCCCAGCTCGCTCTGGATCTGGCTGACCACCGACTCATGGCCGCCGATGTAGCAGACCATGCTGTCGCACACGCGGATGATGTGGCGGCCGACCGGCTGGCGGAAAATCTGGCTGTAGAAGGTGGCGACACCCTCGACGTCGCTGGCCGGAATGCCCAGCACTTCGCCGATGGCGTGGATGGCGCCGTCCGGCACCCAGCCACGCTCCTTCTGGACGATCTTCAGGGCTTCGATGGACGCCGCGCGCGGGTCCTCGTAGTGATGCATTTCGTGCTCGATGGCCGAGCGCTCGGTTTCGCTCAGGGCGAAACGGTCTGTCTGGATAAGCGTGCTGTTCATGCTTAGCGGTCCACGTCAGCCATAACGAAGTCGATACTGCCCAGGTACGCAATGAGGTCGGCGACCATGCTGCCTTTGATCACCGATGGGATCTGCTGCAGGTGCGGGTAGCTCGGGGTACGGATCCGGGTGCGGTAGCTCATGGTGCCGCCATCGCTCGTCAGGTAGTAACTGTTGATGCCCTTGGTCGCCTCGATCATCTGGAACGACTCGTTGGCCGGCATGACCGGGCCCCACGAGACTTGCAGGAAGTGCGTGATCAGGGTTTCGATATGCTGCAGGGTGCGCTCTTTCGGAGGCGGCGTGGTCAGCGGGTGATCCGCCTTGTACGGGCCTTCCGGCATGTTGCGCAGGCACTGATCGATGATGCGGATACTCTGACGCATCTCCTCGACACGGACCATGCAGCGATCATAGGCATCGCCGTTGTGGGCCAGCGGTACTTCGAATTCGAAGTTTTCGTAGCCGGAGTAAGGGCGGGCTTTACGCAGGTCGAAGTTGCAACCGGTGGCGCGCAGGCCGGCACCGGTGGTGCCCCATTCCAGCGCTTCCTTGGTGTTGTACGCGGCAACGCCGATGGTACGGCCCTTGAGGATGCTGTTTTGCAGGGCGGCCTTGGTGTATTCGTCGAGGCGCTTGGGCAGCCACTCGACAAAGTCCTTGACCAGCTTGTCCCAGCCACGTGGCAGGTCGTGGGCGACGCCACCGATGCGGTACCAGGCCGGGTGCAGGCGGAAACCGGTGATCGCTTCGATCACGGTGTAGGCGCGCTGGCGGTCGGTGAAGGTGAAGAACACCGGAGTCATGGCGCCGACGTCCTGGATGTAGGTGCCCAGGAACAGCAGGTGGCTGGTGATGCGGAAGAACTCGGCCAGCATGATGCGAATCACGTCGACCTTCTGCGGCACCTGGATGCCGGCCAGCTTCTCGACCGCAAGCACGTACGGCAGGTTGTTCATCACCCCGCCGAGGTAATCGATACGGTCGGTATAGGGGATGAAGCTGTGCCAGGACTGGCGCTCGGCCATTTTCTCGGCGCCACGGTGGTGGTAGCCGATGTCCGGTACGCAGTCGACGATCTCTTCACCGTCCAGCTGCAGGACGATACGGAACGCACCGTGCGCCGAAGGGTGGTTGGGGCCGAGGTTGAGGAACATGTAGTCCTCGTTGGCGCCCTGACGCTTCATGCCCCAGGCTTCCGGGTTGAAACGTGCCGATTCCTCTTCAAGCTGCTGCTTGGCCAGGGTCAGGCTGTAGGGGTCGAACTCGGTCGCACGGGCAGGGTAGTCCTTGCGCAGCGGGTGACCTTCCCAGGTCGGCGGCATCATGATGCGGCTGAGGTGCGGGTGGCCGGCAAAGTCGATGCCGAACATGTCCCAGACTTCGCGCTCGTACCAGTTGGCGTTTGGCCAGATGCCCGTCACGGTCGGCAGGTTCAGGTCGCCTTCGCTGAGCGACACCTTGATCATCACATCGCTGTTACGCTCGATCGACAACAGGTGGTAGAACACGCTGAAATCGGCGGCTGGCAGGCCACGGCGCTGGGTGCGCAGGCGCTCGTCGACGCCATGCAGGTCGTACAGCATGCTGTAAGGCTTGGCGACGCCGCGCAGGAAACTGAGCACCTCTTTGAGCTGGGCGCGTTTTACCCACAGCACGGGCATGCCGGTGCGGGTCTCCTGGGCGACGAATGCTTCGGCGCCAAAACGGTTGTTCAGTTCGACGACCACATCCTGGTCGTCAGCCTTGTAGGGCGGAAT